>NZ_CP071867.1:0-1299656 GCF_028751545.1 Gilliamella sp. B3022 | reverse complement strand
TGAAATTCGTTATGGCTTATTTAATATAAAAAATGAACAAACAATATAAAAAATCGTTGGATAGAAACCCTCAATGCTTTTAACTTATTATAATATTAAAATTATTTATTTTGTTCCTCATTTTATTATAAAATTAATAACAACATTATGACCAATACATTTTTACGCGCAAAATATCCCGATAAACACGACCAAACCAACATAGTTATTATTCATAAAAGCTTTAAAACAATTTGTTCTGTCACGATCTTTAATCAACCATTGTTGATTGATAAACAGTAATATTGTCAGAAATAGACCAAAATAATAAAAAGCAGATAACCGGTTGATTTTACCAATAGCCAATAAATTAATAATCATTATTGTCTGTAGCATTCCAATGATGAACTTGTCATAACGACCGAATAAAATTGCCGTCGACTTAATACCAATTTTTATATCATCATTACGATCAACCATGGCATACTCAGTATCATAAGCAACTGTCCAACAAATATTTGCAATACAAAGTAACCAACACGTTAATGGAAATTCTTCAATTGTTGCTGCATATACCATCGGAATACTCCAACTAAAGGCAATACCTAAGATAACTTGAGGAAAATGGGTATAACGTTTCATAAAAGGATAAACCATCGCCGTTAACAATGCTAAACAAGCAATCAACCATGAAAGTTTGTTTAAAGTTAACAAAAGACCTAATGCCACAACTAATAATAGTAATAACGTCCACAATGCGTTTTTTTCAGTTAATACCCCACGCGCCAATGGACGATTCTTAGTACGATCAACATGACCATCAAAATGCCTATCAGCATAATCATTAACCACACATCCAGCTGAACGCATGACCAGCACACCTAAAGTAAAGACAACGATGATATAAATAGGAGGATAATTGGTAGCAAGCCAAATAGCCCAAAAAGTTGGCCATAATAACAGCAATGTACCAATTGGACGATCTAATCGCATCAGTTGTAAATAAGCTAGCATAAATAAAGTTATCCGAATAAATTATTGGAGAATTATAACGTTAATCCTAAAAGCTGCAACGCTAGGTATAATGTATAAAATTACTGTTTGCACAAAATTGAATTTTCAGTTGGTTAGAACAGATTTAATTAAATACTCGTTAATAACATCTGTAAATACTGTTCAGTAATCACAGCCAAGGCTTGATAAAATAAACTAATTTCGTTTTGTTTTAAATGATTTAAATAAGTTGAACTCCATAGCAATAAATGATCAGTCATTAATTGCTTTGCCACCACGAATTGTTTTTTTTCAACTAATATAGCGAAAGCCATTAACATTAACCCAAATTGATCTTCTGGTTCATTCATACCACTATTAAGCGTTAGACCATTTTGTTGTAAAAATTGACGGTAACGCTCTTGAGATTCTCCCATTAATAATTTTTCTTGATCAAGATAAACTGAACCCCAAGGAGGGACAGGCATATTACCCTGCCCTTCAAATAACACTGAAAACTGAAAATCAAGATCAGGGGTTTGTATTTGATTAGCTAATATTTGGCACTGTTCATTAATTAATTTATAATCTGACCAGTTTGCCAAATTATCTATATGCAGTAGCCCATCAATCAATGGCCTAACTGTCTCGCTATTGGGGGAATAATAGAAAAATGCACCCAATAGTTTTGCTAATGTGACTAAAGTTAGATTATCCAAATTACTTATTCTCATATTCAGATATTATCGCTAATTGATAATATTTTTGATAATTATAATGGTATTGTCCATAAATTATAAAAGGCCATGCGTTCACAAAGTTCAGCAACTAAAGTGCATAAAAAACCAACTAGATAAATCATAGTTATTTTTTTGTTTCGCCAACTATTTAAGCCCACCAAAATTAGAGCTACCAACAATAATCCACACTGTAGTGCAAACCAATGATACTGATCATAAGCTAATTGAGGCGCGATTTCGACCATTAAGTTAATATAAGGAATCTTTAATAACAGTATTAACAAAACACCAATAAAAAAGGCAATACTCCCTGTTCGATAGAATCCGAACATGACAACCATACTCCCACCCAATACTAACATTGCGGTATACATTTGAATTACCGTATAGTAAGAACCCCAAGTTTTAACCGTCGGCAACATGTAAGTTAACACAATTGTCCACACAAAAATTAAACTTAAGATCACTAACAATACAGCAAGAATTTTGCCAATATGTGGAATTTGATTAATGCGCTGGCATAGAGCGTTAATCAATTCCCACCGATTTGAATTATTATGATGAGAAAAGTAAGCAAGTATTACCCAACCCAATGTCACACCAAATAATAATCCAAAGGTAAAAATCTCATTACTCATTGGTGAACGACCAATACCGAAAATCACATTCAAAGCACGTAAAGGCTTACCTAAGTGGAATGACGCCAGTAACATACCTAATGCCATAAAAATTAGGGCTACTAAATTAATTTTTTCGATAATTAACACATTATGGGATGATCGATTCAATAAATAATTTAAACCGCTTAAAAGCACCATTCCAGCAGATAGTTGCCCAAATATGGTAAAAAATACCAGTGGTAATTCATGCATTTTAGACCTCCTCCGGATTGAGTACTTTACCTTGTGTATCACCAGATGCTTTAGATTGTGCATGTGGTTTTATGACAATATTAGGATTAGTCAGTTGTGAATTTGGTAATGGTGCAATATTACGTTCATCACCATATTGCTCACGCAACTTACCAATTTCATCAAAGTCTAAAGCTCGTTGTGGACATGATTCAACACATACAGGCTTTAATCCTTCAGATACACGCTCATAACACCCATCACATTTAGACATTACTTTTTTTTGGTGATCGAATTGTGGTGCACCATAAGGACAACGCATTTCGCAGTATCGACAACCAATACAAACATCTTGATTCACCACAACTAAACCATCTTCCTCACGTTTATGCATTGCACCCGTTGGACACCCATGTACACAAGTCGGTTGATCACAGTGATTACAAGAAATCGACAAATAATAAGTAAAAGTATTATTTTGCCAAAGACCATCAACTTGTTGCCATTCACCACCACCATATTCATACACACGACGAAAATGGATGCCTAAAGAGTTATCCTTCTCATCTTTACAGCTCAATTGACAGGTTTTACAGCCCGTACATTTAGAAGAGTTAATATAGAATCCATATTGCATTTCATGCATCTCCCTTTAATTACGATGCTGTTGACATAACTGACAATGGTTTAATGTCAACCAAGTTAGTATGTTGTGGATTGGATTTAGCTAGAACTGATGGACGCATTGAAGTTAAACGATTAACACAACCACCAATATCTATACCTTCTGCATTAGTTTTTGCCCACAAACCTTGGGGAATCGCAATCACACCTGGCAATATACGTGGTGTGACTTTAGCAGAAATATACAATCGACCACGATCATTATAAACCTCAACTAATTGTCCATGCTTAATCTGTCTTTGCTCTGCATCAAATGGATTAATCCAAATACTGCTCGCCACAGCTTCTCGTAACTGCGGTAAATTACTATAACTTGAATGACAATGACCTTTAATATGAAAACCAATTAATTGTAATGGATATTTTTGTTTCTGCTGTCTATCTTCACTTCCTTCAATAGCGGGTAAATAAGCTGGGATTGGATAAAGTTTATCATCTTCATCAAAATCCCATTCACTGGCAATTTTGGCCAATGCTTCAGAATAAATTTCAATTTTTCCTGATGGCGTATTTAATGGATTTTTAAGAGGATCATCTCTGAATGTTTGTAAAGCAACTTGTGTATCGCTATTAGCTAACTTACGATCAATCACTCCTATACCATCAGTTTCATCAAAGCTAGGTAAATTAGGATATTGTTTTCGAAGTTTCTCATAACAATACTCTATCCACTCATCCTGACTACGACCTTGCGTGAATTTATCTTTTACTCCCATCTTTTCCGATAAATCTGTTAACACATCATATGATGAACGATTTTCCCAAAGCGGCTTAATTGCTCGTTGCATACGAATAACGTAATGATAAGCACCTGATGCATAAGAATTATTAATCAAATCATTACTTTCGACCGAAGACACATCTGGTAATAGTAAATCGGCATACTTAGCCGATGCGGTCATATGTGTGTCCCAGACTAAAATAAACTCACATTTTGATTCATCTTGTAAAATTTGGTGAGTCCGATTGAGATCAGCATGCTGGTTACCAATAACATTACTTGCATAACTCCAGATAAATTTAATGCCTACATCTAATTTATCTTTACCTTTTATATAAGCATTTGTGGCCGTCATACTAAATGGATCATCAATGGCTTTAGTCCATAAAAAAAATGGAATACTGGTTTTAACTGGGTTCACAAGACTTAAACCTGGAACTGGATAAGTTACACTACCACCCCAAGTTCCTATATTTGTTCCTAGCTTACCAAATTGACCAGTAATAATAGGTAATATCATAATTGCTCTTGTAGTGTGCTCACCATTCTGCCAACGTTGAGGACCCCAACCTTGAGAAATCCATGCAGCCTTAGCACTGACAATATCGATTGCTAATTTTCGAATCTGATTTGCTGGAATTCCTGTTTTTTGAGCAGCCCATTCAGGTGTCTTCGGTGTCCTATCATCGCCTAACCCAAGAATATAAGATTTAAAATCGCTAAAAGGAGGTGCCGTATCAGGTAATGAATCGGCGTTCCAACCAACACAGTATCGATTGAGCATTTCATCATCAATACGATCTTCTTCAAGTAAAGTATAACCAATTGCAGCAACTAATGCGGCATCGGTACCTGGGATAATTGGGATCCATTCAGCATCATAACCAACTACGCTTTCACTATGCCGTGGATCGATAATAATAACTCTTGCCTTACTTTGTGATAAAGCATTGAATAACTCCGTAACCTGCCCACCACCGGACATTCGAGTTTCAGCAATATTTTGACCAAACATCACAACCAAATCAGAATGTTTTATTTGGTCTAACAAAGATTCGTTAGCATTACCATAAAGATAAGGTTTAATTGCTGTTATTTGTCCACTTGAATAATCACCATGGTAATTCAAAAAACCGCCAATAGTATTTAAAAACCGCTTACAGGCATTACGTCCAGGGATATTTGCGCCTGTTGTACCTGTACCATATTGATAATAAATAGCCTCATTACCATACTTATCAATCGTATATTTTAATTTATCCGCTAATAAACTGATGGCCTCTTCCCATGAAATTCGCTTAAATTTACCCTCACCACGTTTACCAACGCGTAGCATTGGATATTTTAAACGATCAGGATCATAAGTACGCCAACGAACGGCTCTCCCACGTAAACAAGGGCGAATTTGATGCTGACCAAAGATAGGATCATTAACACCATCCTCAGCAGAAATTTTAGTGATAATATCGTTTTTAACATGGACTTTTAGTGGACAACGGCTTCCACAATTAACTAAACAGGCACTATAAAAAATTTTTTCTTGGTTAGTAGGGTTAGGAATTTCATTGTCACTGGTATTTTTATCCGACTTGGCGTAAACAAAAGGCATTTGCATATTACTTGCCAAAGCTGCAATGCTTCCAATTGCCATCGATTTTTGTAAAAAATCACGTCGACTCATTTTATTGTTTTCTGACTTGCTCATTGAATTCCCTTAATTTTTATGTGGAATTTATTTATCATAATACTATTGATGGAATATTAAAATGGTATAAACAGTATAAATCATGATTAATTTCAAATAAATTAATTGAATAAGAATTATTATCAACTCATTCAACATAATAAAACGCTATTTGTATTTCATTATAAATTTAATATCATGCATCTTAAAGAAAGATTGGTATAATACTCTCCATTTATTTGAATGAACTAGAAACGCTATGTCACAATCTACTTATAATGCCGTCGATATTGAAGTCTTAAAGGGCCTCGATCCTGTCCGACATCGCCCAGGAATGTATACTGACACTGCTCGCCCAAATCATTTAGGGCAAGAAGTCATTGATAATAGTGTCGATGAAGCTATTGCGGGGCATGCTCGTCAAGTGAAAGTCACTCTTTATGAAGATAATTCACTTGAGGTCATTGATGATGGACGTGGAATGCCCGTTGATATTCACCCTGAAGAAGGTGTGCCAGCCATTGAGCTACTACTTTGCCGTTTACATGCTGGAGGAAAATTCTCAAACAAAAACTATCAGTTCTCTGGTGGTTTGCATGGTGTAGGTATTTCAGTGGTTAATGCTTTATCCAAACGAGTAGAAGTTACCGTTAATCGAGATGGGCAAGTGTATCAAATCGCTTTCGAAAATGGTGATAAAGTAGAAGATCTGCATGTTACTGGTATGTGTGGACGCCGTAATACTGGAACCAAGGTTCGTTTTTGGCCTGATGAAAAATATTTTGACTCACCAAGATTTTCAGTACCACGATTGTCTCATCTACTAAAAGCTAAAGCTGTACTTTGTCCAGGTTTGGAAATTATCTTTAAAGATAAAATTAACAATACCGAACAACGCTGGTGCTATCAAGACGGCTTAAAAGATTATTTAATGGAGTCTGTTAGTGGTTACACACTATTACCAGAGGAGCCATTTACTGGTAATCATACGGGTGAAACAGAAGCGGTCGAATGGGCTTTACTTTGGTTGCCAGAAGGCGGCGAACTTTTAACAGAAAGTTACGTTAACTTAATTCCGACCGTACAAGGCGGTACGCATGTTAATGGTTTACGCCAAGGATTACTTGATGCTATGCGAGATTTTTGCGAATTTCGAAACCTATTACCGCGGGGTTTAAAACTTACTGCTGATGATATTTGGGAACGTTGTGCATATGTATTATCGGTAAAAATGCAAGAACCACAGTTTGCCGGGCAAACTAAAGAGCGCCTATCATCAAGACAAAGCGCAGCATTTGTATCTGCTGTTGTTAAAGATGCCTTCAGTTTATGGTTAAATCAAAATGTACAGATCGCTGAATCATTGGCAGAACTGGTCATTACCAGTGCCCAAAAACGTTTAAGAGCATCAAAAAAAGTTATTCGTAAAAAGCTTACTAGCGGTCCTGCTCTTCCAGGTAAATTAGCAGATTGTTCCTCACAAGACTTAAGCCGTACGGAACTATTTCTAGTCGAAGGGGATTCTGCGGGAGGATCAGCTAAACAGGCGCGAGATCGTGAGTATCAAGCTATCATGCCGTTAAAAGGTAAAATATTAAATACTTGGGAAGTTTCATCTGACGAAGTCTTAGGTTCGCAGGAAATCCATGACATTTCAGTGGCTATTGGTATCGACCCAGATAGTGATGATTTAAGCCAATTACGTTATGGTAAAATTTGTATTTTAGCCGATGCTGACTCTGATGGATTACATATTGCCACTTTACTTTGTGCGCTATTCGTTCGTCATTTTCGTGTTATGGTTGAACGTGGTCATGTCTTTGTAGCAATGCCACCGCTTTATCGTATTGATCTTGGCAAAGAAGTCCATTACGCTTTAGATGAAGAAGAAAAAGAAGGTATTTTAGATCAACTAAAACGCAAAAAAGGCAAACCAAATGTACAACGTTTCAAAGGGTTGGGTGAAATGAATCCACTGCAACTCCGTGAAACAACGATGGATCCGAATACCCGCCGATTAGTTCAGTTGTCACTTGATAATACAGAAGAGACCATGGCATTAATGGATATGCTACTTGCCAAAAAACGTTCAGAAGATCGCCGTGAATGGTTACAAGAAAAAGGTGATCAAGTCGAACTTGATGTCTAACATAAAGAATGATTTAGAGGAACAATAATGAGTGAAATGACTCATGACGGAGTAGAAATCCAGTCACTACGTACATTTACAGAAAGTGCTTATTTAAACTACTCAATGTATGTCATTATGGATCGCGCATTACCTTTTATTGGTGACGGTCTAAAACCCGTGCAGCGACGTATTGTTTATGCCATGTCAGAATTAGGGTTAAATGCTCAAGCAAAATTTAAAAAATCAGCACGTACTGTGGGTGATGTGCTCGGTAAATATCACCCGCATGGTGATAGTGCATGTTATGAAGCGATGGTGTTAATGGCGCAGCCATTTTCTTACCGTTATCCATTGGTTGATGGACAAGGGAACTGGGGGGCACCAGATGATCCCAAATCCTTTGCAGCTATGCGTTACACCGAATCACGTTTATCAAAATATGCTGAATTATTATTAGGTGAATTAGGACAAGGTACTGTCGATTACACGCCTAATTTTGATGGTACTTTGCAAGAACCTAAAATGTTACCGGCTCGATTACCCAATATTTTATTAAATGGTACCACGGGGATCGCTGTTGGTATGGCAACGGACATTCCACCACATAATATTCGTGAAGTGGCAAACGCCGCTATTATGTTAGCCGATAACCCAAATGCAACTTTAAGTGAAGTAATGGCTCACATTCAAGGACCAGACTTCCCGACCGAAGCCGAAATTATAACTTCGCCTGACGATATTGCTAAAATATATAAAACGGGTCGTGGTTCAATTCGCATGCGTGCAGTATGGAAAAAAGAAGACAGTGATATTGTTATTACCGATCTACCACATCAAGTTTCCGGGGCAAAAATTTTAGAGCAAATTGCTTCGCAAATGCGCGCTAAAAAATTGCCGTTAATAGAAGATTTACGCGATGAGTCTGATCACGAAAATCCAACTCGACTGGTCCTCGTTCCTCGTTCTAATCGTGTTGATTTAGAACAAGTAATGAATCACCTTTTTGCCACTACCGATCTTGAAAAAAGCTATCGAGTCAACATGAACATGATTGGGCTAGATAATCGCCCATCAGTAAAAGGTTTGCTTGAAATTCTCACTGAATGGCTGGAATACCGCCGAACAACAGTCATACGTCGATTAAATTATCGTTTAGATAAAGTATTAAAACGACTCTATATTTTAGATGGTCTATTAATTGCTTTCTTGAATATTGACGAAGTGATTGAAATTATTCGTAATGAGGAAGATCCAAAAGCTGAGTTGATGCATCGCTTTGCCCTGTCCGAGATTCAAGCTGAAGCTATTTTAGAACTAAAACTTCGTCATTTAGCCAAATTGGAAGAAGTGCGCATTAAAGGCGAACAAAATGAACTTGCTAAAGAACGAGATCAATTACAAGCATTATTAGCTTCACCACGAAAATTAAATCATTTAATTAAAAAAGAGCTTCAACAAGATGCCGAAAAATATGGTGACGAGCGCCGTTCACCTATCGTTGAGCGAAGTGAAGCAAAAGCCATTACAGAACAAGAACTCATACCATCAGAACCTATCACCATTGTGTTATCTGAAATGGGCTGGGTTAGATCAGCAAAAGGACATGATATCGATCCTGTTGGTTTAAGTTATAAAGCTGGCGATAGTTTTAAAGTTGCGGCCAAAGGTAAAAGCAATCAACCAGTAGTATTCATTGATTCGACTGGTCGAAGTTATGCTATTGAACCAAATACACTACCATCAGCACGCGGACAAGGTGAACCAATAACGGGTAAACTAGCACTTCCTGCTGGAGCAATAATTGAACATATATTAATGTCCACTAATGAAAATAAAAAATTCTTATTAGCCTCTAGCGCTGGTTATGGTTTTATTTGTAAATTCAGTGATTTAGTTACTCGAAATCGTAATGGTAAAGCGATCATCAATTTATCAAATGAAGCTAAAGTGCTAGCGCCAATTGAAATTCTATCTGAAGATAGCTTATTATTATCCATTACTCAAGCAGGACGAATGCTCATCTTCCCTGTAAAAGATTTACCTGAGCTTGCAAAAGGTAAAGGCAACAAAATCATATCATTATCAGGTGCAGATGACCGCCTTGCTTACATACAATTAATCACACCAGATACATCCTTAACCTTATATGTTGGTAAACGCAAACTTACGCTTAATCCAGCTGATTTAGAAAAATATAAATCGGAACGTGCACGTAAAGGAACAGCTTTACCACGTGGATTACAAAAAATAGATCGAATTGAGGTAATTTAATAATATGTCTTTTATTTGGGCGATAATTACAGGCTTTGTTTTAAGCATTATATTAAAATCAAATTGGGGGTTTTTACTTGGGTTATTTATTGGCCCAAAACTTTACCATGCGTTTTGTAATAAGTTAACCGAACAAGGACCAAAAGGAAACCCAAGACTTTACTTAACCGTAGTTTTTGAAGTACTTGGTCATTTAAGTAAAGCTAAAGGCGTTGTTACGCAAGATGATATTAATTTGGCACGTAGATTTATGACCCAATTGCAGCTAGATAGCAATAGTCGTCAACTTGCTCAAGACTCCTTTAATCGTGGTAAAGCAAGTGATTATCCACTTAGGGAACGTTTAAGAGAGTTATATAATCAATATCGTTATAGACGTAATGTGTTAAATATTTTCTGTGAGCAGCTTATCCAGGCAGCACTAATCGATGGTCATTTAGATGACAAAGAGTCACAAATACTCTTTATCGTAGCCGAGGAATTCAATATTCCTCATCATCAAATGGCAGTTTACATACAAATGATGATGGGGAGTTATCATTTTCATCAACAGAATTATAACTACCAACACGAACAGAATAATCAATATCGAGAAAATAGTAATCATCGCTATAGTGGTTATCAAAACAACTCTTCACAACTAAATTTACAGAATGCTTATAAAATTCTAGGCGTTGAACCATCTGCCGATATTGCTACAATAAAAAGAGCTTATCGTAAATTGATGAATGAACATCATCCTGACAAGTTAGTATCTAAAGGTTTACCAAAAGAGATGCTTGAAGCGGCTAAAAAACGCGCACAAGAAATTCAAGCAGCTTATGATTTAATCAAAGCCTCTCGTGGTTTTAAATAGAGACGATCCATATGATGCACTGGCGCTCAATTCTTAGAATCATAGGTTTATTAATTGCACTATTGTCAATATTCATGTTACTACCAGCGTTGATTGCCTTAATCTATCGTGATGGCGCAGGTGCCATATTTGTTCGTTCCTTTTTCGCAGCATTAATATTAGGCTGTTTACTATGGTTACCCAATCGTCACCAACGTCATGAGCTCAATACTCGAGAAGGTTTCTTTATCGTCGTTTTATTTTGGGTTGTACTCGGTACAATAGGAGCATTTCCCTTTATTTTTGATACCCATATTAATTTAAATTTAACCACAGCATTTTTCGAATCGTTTTCCAGCCTAACGACGACAGGTGCAACAACAATTGTACATCTTGATCATCTACCTAAAGCCCTACTTTTCTATCGACAATTATTACAATGGTTGGGGGGTATGGGTATTATTGTTTTAGCGGTTGCAATCTTACCATTATTGGGTGTTGGGGGCATGCAACTTTATCGGGCCGAAATCCCTGGTCCACAAAAAGACAGTAAAATGCGTCCACGTATTGCCGAAACGGCAAAAACACTTTGGTCAATTTATATTTTACTCACAACGCTCTGTGCAATTTGCTTATGGGCTGCTGGAATGAATATTTTTGATGCGGTTTCACACAGTTTCTCAACCATATCAATGGGTGGATTTTCTACTCACGATGATAATCTTGCTTATTTTAACAGCGCTACCATCAACTATATTATTACTATTTTTTTAATTTTATCGGGCTGTAATTTCGCATTACATTTTGCTGCATTAAATGGATTATCGATTAAAGTATACTGGCGAGACCAAGAATTTAGAACTTTTATCTTTATTTTACTTATTTTAATTGTGATTTGTGCATGTGGAGTTTATTTTTATCAAATAAAACACAAATTAAGTATAGACAAAATTATATTACAAGTTGTCTCTGTCGCAGCCACAGCAGGATTTACTATTGATGATATCAATACCTGGCCGTCATTACTTCCTCTTTTTTTACTATGCGCATCATTTATTGGTGGATGTGCAGGTTCTACTGGTGGAGGTTTGAAAGTAGTTCGGACATTATTACTATTTATGCAAGGTTCGCGAGAGCTAAAACGCCTTATTCATCCCAATGCTATCTATACATTGAAACTCAACAATCGTGTTGTACCAGAACGAATTATTGAAGCTGTTTGGGGATTTTTCTCGGCATATGCTTTAGTCTTTCTAGTCAGCTTATTTATCATTATGGCAACAGGTATTGCGGCATCTGATTCTTTCTATATTGTAGCATCTTCACTCAATAATTTAGGTATTGGTCTTGGCAGTGTAAGTGATAATTTTGCTAGTGTTAGCGATATGGTTAAATGGGTCATGATAGTTGATATGTTATTTGGTCGATTAGAAATATTTACTTTACTTGTTTTATTTACACCTACTTTCTGGCGAAGCTAATTTTATACTGAAACGTATAGTTAACCTCAAACTTTTTGACAAAATAAACAATTTTTATAAATATTTTATTGATTATTTAGTCAATTACAGCCAGAATTACACGGCAGCATGTGCTGTGATCACTAGAGGTAATCACCTGACATATGGAATGGATCATGGATCCTACAATCTGGATTGGTTTATCCACTCTGGTTGTACTTGAAATCGTCCTTGGTATTGATAATATTGTTTTTATAGCCATTCTTGCCGAGAAACTTCCGCCACATCAACGAGATAAGGCCCGTATAACTGGTCTTGCATTTGCATTAATTACCCGAATTTTATTATTAATGATAACGGGTTGGTTAGTTACTCTTAACACGCCATTATTTTCAAAATTTGGTATTACTTTCAATGCTCGTCAATTAATTATGTTTATTGGAGGGATATTTTTGCTTTTCAAAGCAACGATGGAACTCAATGAACGCCTTGAAGGCTCTGTCCATGAAGAAGGAAAACCAAAAAAAACTTCACATTTTTGGACAGTTGTTGCCCAAATCGTGGTACTTGATGCCGTATTTTCTTTAGACTCAGTAATAACCGCTGTAGGTATGGTTGAACATATTCCAGTAATGATTATTGCGGTTTGTATTGCTATTGGCATTATGATGGTTGCCAGTAGACCTTTAGCTCATTTTGTCAACTCACATCCAACTATTGTCATTCTTTGCTTAAGCTTTTTACTGATGATTGGTTTTAGTTTAGTTGCAGAAGGGCTAGGATTTGTTATTCCTAAAGGTTATTTGTATGCAGCGATTGGCTTCTCAATTATGATTGAGTTTTTCAATCAATTAGCTATTTTTAATCGTCGTAAAATATTAAATAAAAAACCATTACGTGAACGTACCGCCGAAGCTGTTTTGCATTTACTTAAAGGTGATGCAGAAGAAGATCCTGAAACTCACACTATTGATGTGATATCAGATAATAACAAAAAAGCCTCCGTATTTAATCACCAAGAATTGAACATGGTCGAACGGGTACTGGGTCTAGCTCAACGCTCGGTCAGTAGCGTTATGACATCACGATTAGATGTTGATATGGTAAATATTAATGATGACCGTGAAATCATATTAAAAGAGATTTTTGATAATCCACATTCACGTTTAGTTGTCACTGATAATGCCTCAATTGATGAACCATTAGGTATTATTCAAGTAAACGATCTATTAAAAGATATGATCCAAAGCAAAAAACCCATTGATATTCATTCACTGATAAAACAGCCACTTATCTTCCCTGAGACGGTATCTTTATTAGTTGCGCTAGATCAATTTAAAAAGGCTAAAACTCACTTTGCATTTGTAGTGGATGAATTTGGTTCAATGCAAGGTATTGTCTCTGTGACAGACATTATTGAAACCATTGCAGGTGATTTTCCAACAGAGGAGGAGGAAATTGATGCTAAACATGATATTCAATGTGTAGATGATCATAGCTGGATTGCTAATGGCTACATCCCTGTTGAAGAATTAGTTCGTTTTGTGCCAATTCCTATTGACGATAAACGCGAATATCATACTCTGGCAGGACTGCTCATGGAAAAAGCTCAACATTTACTTAATGTTGGTGAGACAATTCAAATTGGCGATTATCTATTCGAAATTGCCGAGATAGAAAGTCACCGTATTCTTAAAGTCAAAATTACTTTGAATAAACTTGATGCTGTATCTGAGTAGAACACTGCCTAGCGCATTGCGCGGAGTAGAATAACGCTTGACCTAAATAAATAACAAGCAATAATTATGCGGTAAAATTTCTTTTTAAAAGATGTGGAGTAATAACGCCTCATCTTTTTTATTTTTTCCTTTTGGTAAAAAATAAATAGTACAACGTGAAATACGTTCATTCTTGACAACCAAAATTGGGCTTTAACTTATGAATTCAATATTCGAAAAAATATTTCAATTGAAAGAAAAAAAAACAACTGTCGGTACTGAAATTATCGCTGGTTGCACCACTTTTCTTACCATGGTCTATATCATCTTCGTCAATCCTTCCATTTTATCTGCATCCGGTATGGATACGTCTGCTGTGTTTGTATTAACTTGCGTCGTTACAGCCTGTGCCACTATTTTAATGGGTTTATTTGCCAATTTACCCATCGCTTTAGCTCCAGCCATGGGACTTAACGTCTTTTTTGCTTATGGAATATGTGGCGCAATGGGTTACTCATGGCAAATAGGTATGGGAGCGATATTTTGGGGATCACTTGTATTTTTTGCATTATCATTATTTAAAGTTCGCCATTGGTTAATTGAACACATTCCACCATGCTTACGCATAGGTATTAGTGCAGGTATCGGATTATTTATTGCTTTTATGGGCTTTCAAAATATGGGCATTGTCGTTTCTTCGCCAACAACACTATTGACCATGGGGAATATTTTATCGCTAAAAGTATTACTCGGTTCATTGGGTTTTTTTATTATTATAATTTTAGCTGCTCGTAACTTTCATGCTGCAGTACTTATTTCAATTTTTGTTGTCACGATATTGGCACTTTGGTTAGATCCAAATATTAGTTATCAAGGTATAGCATCCATCCCACCAAGTGTAACATCTGTTGTCGGTCATGTTGACCTTGCTGGTTCTTTTAACATCGGTATTATGGGTGTTATCTTCTCGATTATGATTGTCAGCTTATTTGATTCGTCTGGAACCATTTTGGCATTAACCGATAAAGCTGGTATTTGTGATGAAAAAGGCCGCTTTCCAAAAATGCGTCAAGCGTTATTAATTGATAGTTTTAGCTCATCATTAGGTGGCTTATTTGGTACGTCATCTGTATTGACCTATATTGAAAGCTCTTCAGGTATCTCTGTTGGTGGTCGTACAGGCTTAACCGCTGTGATTGTTGGACTCTTATTTTTAATGATGACCTTTTTATCACCATTAGCTCATCTTGTGCCAAGTTATGCTACTTCAGGTGCGCTTATTTTTGTTGGAATCTTAATGGTTTCAAGCTTAGTTAAAGTCAATTGGTCAGATTTAACCGATGCAACACCAGCATTTATTACTGCCTTAATGATGCCATTTGCCTTTGCTATTACAGAAGGAGTTGCCCTTGGTTTTATCTCTTATGTCGTATTAAAAACCTGTACAGGTAAATTTAAAGAACTCAACTTATGTGTTATTATTTTTGCCCTATTATTTGCTTTAAAATTTATCTTCATTGATCATCATTAATTCAATTTTATTTCTACCGTTTTGTAACGGTAGAAATAATCCAATCGGTTATCCTCACCTAGCTTGCTGTTCATTGAACTTATTAGTGGGATTTTAACCAGTTATTCTAAATTTAAAATTCAAATTAGGTTAAAAAATCTGAATTATCAATATTTAACATTTTGCCAATGTATCATTACACAAAATTATTTTCGATCAAAAATCATCAGGTAATTTGCATCCAACATAGCTGATTCAGAGACCACAATATTATTAAATGCAAAAACGCAATTGGACCGATTCATAATTAAATACCTAAGATTCAGTTTCAGAGATATAAATATTCCAGTAAATATTAATTAATTTTAGCAATACTCCTAAAAATGTATCGATCGTAGATATTATTTACATTAAATAATAAAACAACTTTATGTAATTCATTCTTCACTATTCATCATTATTAGGCATTAAATAATATGTTCATAACCAGTATACTATTACTGTTTTTTAACGTAATTTGAGTACAATCATATAATGTTAACCGACATTGAATAAAACAGATCACTTTTGCAAAAAATACGATTAGCTCGAATTAACTTTTCACTACCTTTATAACCATTAAACAAACATAGTAACATCAAAATAAGTATAAATTGTAACAGATGCATTTCATCCACAAAAAGGGTAACAAAATAAAATTAAAACTTTTTTATTATTTCTACTTAATACTAATAAAATTTAATTGAAACAGGCAAAGAACTTGTGGTAATACTTGACATTATGGCTGTTGAGGTCTAGAATCTTGCGACCCAAAACTTATATACATAGTTTTTGGTCTACAGTTATTAATTACGTATCTAAAAAGCAATTTTAAATTTATTTTAATTAATCAGGAGCTTATTAATGGCAACAATTAATCAGCTGGTACGCAAACCTAGAGCACTTAAGGAAGTAAAAAGTAACGTTCCTGCTCTTGAAGCATGCCCGCAAAAACGCGGTGTTTGTACACGTGTTTACACTACTACACCGAAAAAACCAAACTCAGCATTACGTAAAGTATGCCGTGTACGTTTAACCAACGGTTTTGAAGTAACTTCATATATCGGTGGTGAAGGTCACAACTTACAAGAACACAGTGTGATTTTAATCCGCGGTGGTCGTGTTAAAGATTTACCTGGTGTTCGTTATCATACTGTTCGCGGTGCATTAGACTGCGCAGGTGTTAAAGATCGTAAACAAAGCCGTTCTAAATACGGTGTGAAACGACCTAAAGCTTAATGGGACTCCGTTAAGTAAGGCCAAACTAAATAATTCCATTTAACTCAGTTGAGTTTTGGGTAAACCTGAAAAATTTATAACATATAAACGGAGTATTCCAATGCCACGTCGTCATGTTGCTGGTCAAAGAAAAATTTTACCTGATCCGAAATTCGGTTCAGATTTGCTGGCGAAATTTGTAAATATTTTAATGATAGATGGTAAAAAATCTATCGCAGAATCAATCGTATATTCAGCTCTTGATAAATTAGCTGAGCGTAGTGGAAAAGACCACTTAGCAGCTTTCGAAGTTGCATTAGATAACGTAAGACCAACTCTAGAAGTTAAGTCTCGTCGCGTTGGTGGTTCTACATACCAAGTTCCTGTTGAAGTGCGCCCTGTTCGTCGTAATGCACTTGCAATGCGTTGGATTGTAGATGCGGCACGTAAACGTGGCGATAAATCAATGGCTTTGCGCCTAGCGAATGAACTTATGGATGCTTTTGAAAACAAAGGTACCGCTGTGAAAAAACGCGAAGATGTTCATCGTATGGCTGAAGCTAATAAAGCGTTTGCACATTATCGTTGGTAATTTTCACCATTCAATTACATGGTTGAGAATTAGGCTGACAGTCTCTACCGACTGTCAGTCAACCTAAATGATATTTTATTAAGCAAACGATTCTAAGTAGAGGATTAATATGGCTCGTACAACCCCTATAGTACGCTACCGCAATATTGGTATTAGTGCACATATTGACGCAGGTAAAACAACAACAACTGAACGTATTTTGTTTTATACTGGTGTAAGTCACAAAATTGGTGAAGTTCATGATGGCGCAGCTACCATGGACTGGATGGAACAAGAACAAGAACGTGGTATTACTATCACTTCTGCTGCAACAACTGCATTCTGGTCTGGTATGGGTCAACAATTTGAACCACACCGTATCAACATTATCGACACCCCTGGACACGTTGATTTCACCATCGAAGTAGAACGTTCTATGCGTGTTCTTGATGGTGCAGTAATGGTTTACTGTGCGGTTGGTGGTGTTCAACCTCAATCAGAAACAGTATGGCGTCAAGCAAACAAATATAAAGTTCCACGTATTGCTTTCGTAAACAAAATGGACCGTATGGGTGCTAACTTCTTACGTGTTGTTGATCAAATCAAAACTCGTTTAGCCGCGGTACCTGTTCCTTTAGTTTTACCTATCGGTGCTGAAGAAGGCTTTACTGGTGTAGTTGATTTACTTAAACGTAAAGCAATTAACTGGAATGATGCTGATCAAGGCGTAACATTCACTTATGAAGATGTGCCTGCTGACATGGTTGAGCAAGTCGAAGAATGGCGTGCTTACTTAATTGAAGCTGCAGCAGAAGCAAGTGAAGAGTTAATGGAAAAATACCTTGGCGGTGAAGAGTTAACTGAAGAAGAAGTTAAAGCTGCATTACGTGAACGCGTACTTGCTAATGAAATCATCTTAGTTACTTGTGGTAGTGCATTTAAAAATAAAGGTGTTCAATTCATGCTCGATGCAGTTATTGAATATCTACCTGCACCAACTGATGTACCTGCAATTAAAGGTGAATTAGCAAATGGTGAAGCAGCTGAACGTCATTCAAGTGATGATGAACCATTCTCATCATTAGCATTCAAAATTGCAACTGACCCATTTGTTGGTAACTTAACATTCTTCCGTGTTTACTCAGGTGTTGTAAACTCAGGTGATACTGTTCTTAACTCTGTTAAAGACAAAAAAGAACGTTTTGGTCGTATCGTTCAGATGCATGCTAACAAACGTGAAGAAATTAAAGAAGTTCGCGCGGGTGACATTGCTGCCGCAATCGGTCTTAAAGATGTGACTACTGGTGATACTCTTTGTGCTGAAAGCGCACCAATCATTCTTGAAAGAATGGAATTCCCTGAACCGGTAATCTCAGTTGCAGTAGAACCAAAAACCAAAGCTGACCAAGAAAAAATGGGACTTGCTTTAGGTCGACTAGCACAAGAAGACCCTTCATTCCGTGTTCATACAGATGAAGAATCAGGTCAAACCATTATTTCTGGTATGGGTGAGCTTCACTTAGAAATCATCGTTGACCGTATGAAACGTGAATTCAAAGTGGAAGCAAATGTTGGTAAACCACAAGTTGCTTACCGTGAAACCATTCGTAATGAAGTTGAACAAGAAGGTAAATTTGTTCGTCAATCTGGTGGTCGTGGTCAATATGGTCATGTATGGTTAAAAATCAAACCATTGGAAGCTGGTGGCGAAGGCTACAAATTCAATAATGAAATTGTTGGTGGTGTAGTTCCTAAAGAATACATTCCTGCAGTTGATAAAGGCTGTCAAGAACAAATGAAAAATGGTGTTCTTGCTGGTTACCCAATTGTTGATGTTGAAGTCACTATCTTTGATGGTTCTTACCATGATGTTGACTCATCAGAAATGGCATTTAAAATTGCTGGTTCAATGGCATTTAAAGAAGGCTTCATGAAAGCAAAACCAGTGCTTTTAGAACCAATTATGAAAGTAGAAGTTGAAACTCCAGAAGATTATATGGGTGACGTAATTGGTGATTTAAACCGTCGTCGTGGTATGATCGAAGGAATGGACGATACAGCTACTGGTAAAACAGTTAAAGCACAAGTTCCACTTTCAGAAATGTTTGGTTATGCAACAGATCTTCGTTCTCAAACACAAGGCCGTGCTTCTTACTCTATGGAATTCTTAAAGTACAATGAAGCACCAACAAATATTGCTACAGCAATTATAGAAGCTCGTAAAGCGAAATAATTTTTATATAAATAAAGTAACACTTCCCTTTTATTGAGAAGGGAAGTGATTTAATAAAGGAACATTAAGATGTCTAAAGAAAAATTTGAACGTACAAAACCCCACGTTAACGTTGGTACAATCGGCCACGTTGACCATGGTAAAACAACTTTAACAGCAGCAATTACTTCTGTACTTTCTAAAAAATACGGCGGTCAAGCACGTGCATTCGATCAAATCGATAATGCACCAGAAGAAAAAGCACGTGGTATCACCATCAACACTTCACACGTTGAATACGATACCCCGACTCGTCACTACGCACACGTAGACTGCCCGGGCCATGCTGACTATGTTAAAAACATGATCACTGGTGCGGCACAAATGGACGGTGCTATCTTAGTAGTAGCAGCAACAGATGGTCCTATGCCACAAACTCGTGAGCACATTCTTTTAGGTCGTCAAGTAGGTGTTCCATACATCATCGTATTTTTAAACAAATGCGATATGGTTGATGATGAAGAATTATTAGAATTAGTTGAAATGGAAGTACGTGAACTTCTATCTCAATACGATTTCCCAGGTGATGACACTCCAGTCATTCGTGGTTCAGCGTTAAAAGCGTTAGAAGGCGATGCAGCATGGGAAGAAAAAATTGTTGAATTAGCTGAAGCTTTAGACAGCTATATCCCGGAACCAGAGCGTGATATCGATAAACCATTCCTACTTCCAATTGAAGACGTGTTCTCAATTTCAGGACGTGGTACAGTGGTAACAGGTCGTGTAGAACGTGGTGTAATCAAAGTTGGTGAAGAAGTTGAAATCGTTGGTATCAAACCAACAACAAAAACAACTTGTACTGGCGTTGAAATGTTCCGTAAATTGCTAGACGAAGGTCGTGCGGGTGAAAACGTTGGTGTCTTACTACGTGGTACAAAACGTGAAGAAATCGAACGTGGTCAAGTATTAGCAAAACCAGGCTCAATCACACCACATACTGATTTCGAATCAGAAGTATATATTCTAAGTAAAGATGAAGGTGGTCGTCATACTCCATTCTTCAAAGGCTACCGTCCACAGTTCTACTTCCGTACAACTGACGTAACTGGAACAATCGAGTTACCAGAAGGCGTAGAGATGGTAATGCCAGGTGATAACATCAAAATGACTGTATCATTAATTCACCCAATCGCAATGGCAGAAGGCTTACGCTTTGCTATCCGTGAAGGTGGTCGTACTGTTGGTGCTGGTGTTGTTGCTAAGGTTATTAAATAATCTTACTAACTATTTAGAGCATTATCCTTAATGCTCTTGATCAGTATAAAAGGCGCGTATAATACGCGCCTTTTTTAGGTTTATCAGAATTCCTTTTAAAAACCAATTTGCCATTTTAATTTGAATGTACTTTACTTGTTCTTTGTAGAACAATTTTCCTAAATACCAACAGCTTTTTTGAATAAACGTTGATAAGGAGAAATCCGTTCTTTCAAATAAAATACTTTTAGTATATTAACTCAATGAGTTTCAACTTAAATAATTTTTTGGTTTCGATAGTGCCACATCAATCAACTTAACGATTCATAACCAATACCTAACTTTGTTGCTAAAAGATCACGAGCGCTAGACAATATAAATTGATGAGCGTTATCCGAACATAATATCAATAAACAAATAACCAAATGCTATTGTAAGGCGCTTAATATTAAATACCTAATATTATTATCTATTTGTTCCTATACAGTTAGTACTGAAGCATATTAATAAACCGTCGCATAATAATGGGATGAGTTTTATAAAATTGATGTAAACTCGGTTTTTCAATCAATCGTACCCAATAACCTATTTTGGCTTTAATCGACATTGGAAAACGATAATGAGGCAAAAGATAGCAGCAATTACTACTAAATGATAATGATTTAAAATACCAAACATCGTTTCATCACCTAAATGAGTACTGCGATACACATGAACCTCCCTCTGTTAAAATAAAGGTATAGCAAAATAAAGGTGTGATTCATGGCGGATCATTTTGTCTTTAACCAATTTTTTATCGCTAGTGCTTCTATGGAATAATTTGACGGCCTCTTTAACGCTACCTAAAATAGGAATACCATGACTTAACACCGTTTTTTTGCTATAGTAAACGCCATTTTATTTAATTTGGATTAATCATACCCATGGAATCTATACCTAACTGCCCTGTTTGCCAGTCTGAACATACTTATCATGATGGTTCGTTTTATGTTTGCCCTGAATGTGCCCACGAATGGGATCCGAATGATGTTGCTTCAACAAATGAAGGTTTACAAGTGAAAGACAGTAATGGTAATTTACTTGCTGATGGCGACGATATTATTTTAATTAAAGATCTTAAATTAAAAGGATCTTCTACTGTTTTGAAAAAAGGGGCTAAAGCAAAAGGGATTCGTTTAGTCGAAGGTGATCATGAGATTGATTGTAAAATTGATGGCATGAAAATCATGCTTAAAGCCTGTTTTGTAAAAAAAGCTTAATTGATATAAATAAAATGCTGATTATATCAGCATTCCTTTCTTATTGAGTTTCCACTAATATTTTTTTAATTTACGTTTAGTGGAATTCAGCCAATTTTTATATTCAAACGTATCGTTAACCTCAAATTTTTTTACAAAAAGACCTATTTGAAGGAAGGTTAGTAAGCAGACTAATTCAGATAAGAATAAAATTGATAAATTATCCAGTCATATAATCAAAATTACACTACTGAACATCACTCAAAAACCATAAAATAGCTGAAATGTGATTGAATATTTGTTCAAAAATAAACTCTGTAAATGCTGGCAACATCGAAATTAAATAGCTTAACATGATTAATCCTAACAATAGTGTTAAAGGATAACCAACAACAAAAATGGATAATTGTGGTGTAATCCTATTTAATAAGCCCAATGATATATTAATGATTAACAATAAAGTCATTAAAGGAAGAGCTAACATAATACCATTAATAAAGAGTTGGTTACTGACATCAATTAAAGATAAATAGCCATTTGCAGGCAGTGGCATAAGTCGAATTGGAACAATATCAAAGCTATTAGAAATACCATATAGTAACCATAGATGACCATCTAAACTCAGAAAAATCAGTAAAGCTATAATATTAATTAAGCGTGACAAAACTGATGTAGAAGGTCCTCCAATTGGATCAAAAAATGTAGCCATACCCAGCCCCATTTGCATACCAATTAATTCACCCGAAATTCTGACTGTTATAAACGCCAATTGCATAGTAAAACCGATCAACACTCCAATCATTATTTGCTGAGCAAGAACCCATATCCCCGTTAGAGAATAAAGTTCTATATTCTCATCAAGATTAGGAAGAGGTAGAAGCATAACAATTACTAACGCTAAACCAATTTTTATGCGATTTGGCACTTCTTTTTCACCAAAAATTGGCGCGACCATAATTAATGCTAAAATGCGCACAAACGGGAAAAAGATATCTTTAACCCAAGCAAAGAAATCAATATTAAATAGACTGTTAATATTAATATCCATTACATTTAATGAGTTAAATTAGGAATATCGGTAATCACAATTTGAATGTAGTCAATCATCGTTGACAACATAGAGGGACCCAAAATAATTAAAACCACAATGACCATTAAAATTTTAGGAATAAATGATAATGTCATTTCATTAATTTGCGTAGCCGCTTGCAATAAACTAATGACCAAACCAGTAAATAAAGCGGCTAACAATAAAGGACCTGCAAGGGATGCTGCAACTTTTATGGCTTGCATTGCCAAAGTACTAATATACTCAGGTGACATACTGTTCCTAAACTAAAATTTCTTAACTAAAAAAGCTTTGTGCTAATGAACCTAGTAATAAGTGCCAACCATCGGCCAATACAAACAACATTAACTTAAATGGTAATGAAACGGTTGCCGGTGGAACCATCATCATCCCTAATGCCATAAGTGTACTAGCCACCACTAAATCAATAATTAAAAAAGGAATAAAAATCGTAAAACCTATTTGAAAAGCGGTTTTTAACTCGCTAACCACAAAAGCCGGTACCAAAACTTTCAAGGGAATATCTTCACGGCTTTGGATTTCATTTTGATGAGACATATTCACAAATAACGCTAAATCATTTTCTCGGGTTTGAGTAAGCATGAACGCCTGTAATGGTTTAGTTGCTGTGGATAAGGCTTCTTGCATGGTGATTTGATTTTGTGAATAAGGTATATAAGCATCTTGATAAATTTTATCAGTCACCGGTGACATAATAAAAAATGTCATAAAAAGGGCAATACCTAAAATAACTTGGTTAGGGGGAGCAGATTGTGTTCCTAGAGCATTACGCAATAAACCCAACACAATAATAATGCGGGTAAAGCTGGTCATTAATAGTAATATTGCAGGAATAAACGTAAGTAAGGTTAAAAAGACCAAAGTCTCAACCGGTAACGACCAGCTTTGTTCATTATCCAAAGTAGTACGGGTAATGATAGATAACGGTGAAATTTCAGCAAAGCTATATTGGCTAATCGACAATAAGCCTAGCAAAATAACAGATTTTAACCGCACTACCAATTACTCCTTTCTCAATTTCAAAATGGACTGTAACATTTGCTCAAATAACTTATTTTTTGAAAGGTCTTTTTCTGCTGATGGTTCTGCTAGCAACATATCGGTTCGTTGTTCATTTATGGTATGCAGTAGGGTCATCTGCTGTCCAGTCACACCAACAACTAATAATTGATGATCGACATGAACCAAAACGATTCTTTCTTTAGGGTTTATATTATAAGTTGCTTTGACTTCAATTAATTGTTTATTAGGACTCTTCCAATTGAAGCGTTTTACTATCCATCCTAACAATAAGATCAGGACAATCACACCAATAAGCGATATCCCAATTGATGTAGCCATTTGTGTGTTTACTTTGAATTCCGGTGATATAGAAGTTAGCGAAATTGTATCTGTTGTTGACGAAGGCTGAGCCTTATTTTCGTGTTTTATATCCATTAACGACTCAACCTACGTACACGCTCTGATGGAGTGATAATATCGGTAATGCGTACGCCATAATTATCACCGACAACCACGATTTCGCCTTGGGCAATTAAATAACCATTAATTAATATATCTAAAGGTTCACCAGCAAGACCATCCAATGCAATGACCGATCCTTGAGTTAGATTCAATAAATCTTTAATTGCCATCTTAGTTCGACCAAGTTCGACACTCAAATCAATTGGAATATCTAAAATAAGATTAATATCTTGCTTTTGTTCTTCAGTTTGTTGCGGTGATAATGTTTCAAAAATAACGTCCTTAGTGGATAATTCATCACTTTTTACATCGACTTTTGGGATATCTTCACTATCTTGTTTGATATCAGTCATTTTGCATTCCCTCATTTAATTGTTCAATTACAGGATTAATAACCTGTTCAACTTGAATTGCATATTGTTTATTAACTTTACCGTAATGACCTTTTAATACTGGCACTCCACCAACAGTAACATCTAAATTTGTCGGTTTGTCGATGACTAAAATATCATTCGTTTTTAATGCTAATAGTTTAGAGACAGTCGTATGAATACGAGTAAAGTTAGCGACTAATTCGACAGTTGATTGTTTGATGCCAGAGGTTAATGAACTCATCCAGATATTATCATCTTGATAAGTTTGCTGCTCGATAGGTGGTTTTATTAATAATTCTTTGATTGGCTCAACCATGGCATAAGGAATACAAATATAAAACGTCGCTTTAAAACTACCAATTTCAATCTTAAATTTGGTGGTTAAAACTACATCATCAGGCGAAGTAGTAATATTAGTAAACTTACTTTGTATTTCAGAGCGGATATACTCAGTTTCAACTGAATATATATCTGCCCAAGCACTTTGATAAATGTTTAATGCTAACTCTAGTACTCGTTTTATGATTTGTTGCTCTGTATGAGTAAACTCACGATCTTCTGTTTCAACTTTGTTTGTATGCCCATCCCCACCAAATAAAGTATCAACCACAATAAATACTAATTCGGGTGAAAAGGAAAATAAGCAAGAGCCTCTTAAAGGATTGAGATGCACTAAATTCAAATGATATGTAGATGAAATATTAGAAAATTCTTTGAAAGTTTGTGTGCCAATTGGGGAAGCAATTACATCTGTATTACGACGTAATAGATTAAATAATCCTATTCTGAACTGACGAGCAAAACGTTCATTTATGATTTCTAATGCCGTTAAACGTTCAGGAATAAAGCTATGTTTGACCGATAAATCGTAAGGTTTAACATCGGCTTTTTTCCCTGATGGTAATGAGATAACATTAGTATCAAAAACGTTACCCTCAGTGGCAATGGAGCTTTCTGATACTGGCAAAGTATCATTGTCGGCATTAATGTCTGTTATCGGTTCACGCTTATCAGACATAACAATCACCGTATAATAAAATCAGTAAAGAGTACTTCGTCAATTTTTACTGAGTGTTTAATATCATATTGACGTGATAATGTATTTTTTATCTGCTCTTGTAATTCAAATTTACCTGATTCTTGTTTTAATTTATTAACATATTGTTTAGATAATAAAAGAAGTATATCACTTCTAACTTCAGGTAAGTATTCTAATAACGCAATTTTTTGGGCTTCATCGGCAACACGCAGTACCATACCAACATAAAGAATTTTATTAATATCACCATTATCTTCTGATGTAGGTAACGACACAGTAAACGGCTTTAAAGTTAAAAAAACTGGCGATACGATAGTTATTTCATCATGCTTTTTAGCCGTGGTTTTTGATTGATTTTGGAACCATAAATAAACAGCTGTACCTGATGCGAACAGCGTGATGAGAATAAGTATTAAGTTCAAAATATTCACTTTTTTAGGGGTAGTTGGCATATTTATTCTTATCTCAATAAAAAATTTATAACCATTAAATGGTAATAATAAGAAGAATAATAAATCAAACTCGCAGAATTGATTTGAAGAATAGGCAACAAAAATATTACCTATTTAACGTTTTCAATTTGTTTTTAAGATACTTGCTGACAATAAATCACAAATTAAATTTTAAGCAAATACACTCAATCCTGATTGAACAAAATATTTTTGGTTGTTTGACTGCTCATTAATTTTGTCTACTGTTTTTGATACAACTGCATTCGATTGGTGACGGTGATTATTTTGATGATGCATCGCTGAGTGATCACCATCACTCATCATCGAAAAATCACTGATATCGGTTTGTTGTAAGTTAAAACCTTGTTCTTGCAGCGAAGTTCGTAAAAATGGTAATGCCGATTCTAACAATCCTTTTACCATATTGTGTGCAGCCATCATATGCAGATTGATATTATCATCGGTCATAGCAAGTTTAATATGTAACGAACCTAATTCTTGAGGATGTAATTTAATTTCGGCTGTTTGTATACCTTGACGATTAAACATCATGATGTGCTGAGTTAACGATTGTTGCCATTGCACAACATCAACAGGCGTAGATAAATCCATTGTGTAAGAAGAAACAGTCGAATTAGCTGGCGTTATCAAGTTGGGGTCATGGGTTATTGATGGCAAAGATGAGATTTGATGGATAGGCACCATCACATGGTGACTTCCTAAATTCATCGTAAAATCAGTTTGAGAAGGGGTCACTTTTGACATAACATCACCAATACTGGATAAATGAGTGGATGAATTAGAAAAATAATTGCTAACGTTATGACTAATATCAGAGATTTTTCGATGAATCAGTGTTGTGTTTGCTTGACGTTTTTCTTCAAATAACGACATAAAATCATTTTGTTGCATTATCGAATTAATGACCTTCCCTTCGTTATTAATGACTTCGTGAGTTGGCTTACTGTCTAATGGATTTGCGGGTAAATTGAGCAAAAAATTGGCTTCGAATATGTCAGAATTTATGTTATTCGTTGGCAGTGAATAATGGTTAATTGGTATATTTCTGTTTTCTGTAGCGTTTATTTCTGTCGCACTGATAATAGTCCACTTTTCCTGTTCAAAATATTCAATAGCACCTGGATAACAGCCGACAGTTAACTCATCATCAACAGATTTATCATCATCTAATTCTCCATTACCCCTATCACTCAATTTCGTCGAATCTGACTTATTAGCAATGTGGCTATGCTGTTCACTTTGTAACAGCAATTGCCCAAATAAATCACCATCATTATCGATAGTATCATTAGAAACAAACTCTGATTGATGCACTGGCATTAAGTTTACATTACCAATCAAATTAATACTCACTCAATATTCTCCTTGCTAATTGCTGTTGGGCAAATTCATCGGTCAGTTTTTGTTGCAAACGATTTTGCTGTTGTAAATATTTGTTATATTGCTTATTTAATAATGTTGTATAGGTATTCAAACTTTTTTGTGATTGATTAAGCTGGTTAGTAATCTGCTTTTGTTGGATATCCAAGGTTAATAACAGTTTTTTTTGCTGTTCTATTCCTTGCTCAATAGTGGCAATAAAAGCATTAAAATTATTTAATTCATATCCTTTTATGCCACCAGATAAAGCATCATTCAATTTTTGTTGATACTCAACATAGTAATCATGTAAGACATTAAGTTGTGACTGTGCTTTACCCTTATTTTCATTTGCTTTTTTTAACCTAACTAAGTTATCGTCAACAGATTTTTGCGCTAGCTTTTTTAATGTTAAAAAGGCTAATTGTGAAGGATTTTTTTTCATTAGTACTTTCCTAACCGTTTAATGTTGGCTCACAATCGCAGCCAATTGTTGACACGCCTCTTGATATCCACAGTGTTCGTAAATACCTTGTTGCAAAAATTTCTGCATAGCTGGATATAAAGTTATTGCCTTATCTAACAAAGGATCGGTACCTGACACATAGGCGCCAACATTAATTAAATCGCGATTACGTTGAAAACTGGAAAATAGCTGTTTAAATAAACGTGATTTCTTTTCATCTTCCGGTGCGGTAAGATCGGTCATTACTCGACTAATGGATGCTTCAATATCAATAGCAGGATAATGACCTGACTCAGCAAGTGCACGTGACAAAACAATGTGCCCATCTAAAATTGCTCTGGCCGAATCAGCTATCGGATCTTGTTGATCATCACCTTCGGTTAAAACCGTATAAAAAGCAGTAATAGATCCTTTACCATGTTCATCATTGCCCGCCCTTTCTACAAGTGCTGGTAATTTTGCAAATACCGAAGGAGGATAACCTTTAGTTGCTGGAGGTTCTCCAATTGCTAAGGCAATTTCTCGTTGTGCCATAGCATAGCGAGTTAAAGAGTCCATGATTAATAACACATTAAAACCTTGATCGCGAAAACTTTCAGCAATTCTTGTTGCATAGGCAGCACCTTGCAAACGTAATAATGGTGATACATCAGCGGGGGCAGCGACCACAACAGCACGTGCTAAACCGTCTTCGCCTAAAATATTTTCGATAAAATCTTTAACTTCTCGACCTCGTTCACCAATCAAGCCTACCACAATAATATCTGCTTGTGTATAACGAGCCATCATACCGAGTAAAACACTTTTACCAACGCCCGAACCAGCAAATAACCCCATTCGTTGTCCTTGTCCGACCGTTAATAACGCATTGATGGCTCTTACACCAACATCAAGAACCTGATGAATGGGAGTGCGATTGAGTGGGTTGAGTGTTTTATTAACCAAACCAGCATTTTCAATATTTTCTGGTAATGGCTTACCATCTAAAGGTTTACCCATGGCATCAACCACTCGACCTAATAACGCCATACCTACCGGTAATAATTTATGGCTAAAATGAGCTAAATCATACTGTGAGGTATAAACACGAGCGCCTAATAAAATGCCATCGGTTGCCTCAAATGGCATCAAAAACAACGTCTGACCATTGAATCCAACCACTTCACACTCAACTGCATCAAGTTGACCATGAGATTGTCGTTCAACAAAACAGTTTGAACCCAATGGTAATTTCAATCCCACAGCTTCAAGTACTAATCCCGATGCCTTAACTAACCGTCCATATTGGCGTATTAAGGACAAGGATTGAAGTTGCTGTGTAGCTTGGCTAATTTTATTGATCCATTGGGATGAGTATGTCATGTTAATGCTCACCTATCATGTAAAAAATCAGACATAATTTGCCACTGGTCCGTAACATTAGTATCAATTTCATTGGTTTCTGTAAAAATTTTACAGCCACCACTTTCAATATTGGGATCCGCAATAAGCTGCCAATGATATTGCTTAATCTCTTCATTGATTATTGGCTCTAACCACAGCAAATCATCAGGGTTAAAATGCACAGAAATCGGTTCTGATAACATTGAACATTGCTCAATAAGCCTCTGCACAGTAAAAACCAACTGCTTTTGTTTGACCTTAGAAAGTGTGCCAACGGTTTTTTGTGCAGCTAGCAATGCTAAATCAACTAATTTAGGTACTATCAATTCATCTATTTCACTAATTGACTGCTGAAAATTTTGGATTAGATCAGCTATGCTCTCAACAGCTTTTAACTTCTCATCACTCAGTTGCTGCTCTATCTTTTGACGTCCTTCTTGCTGTCCTAAAGCAAATCCCTGCTCATAGCCCGACTGTTTACCGACATCAAAACCTTCAGTTTGACCTAAAGAAAACCCTTCTTGATAAGCTTGTGCTTTAACCTCTTGCTTTAACTGATCAAGTATTTCTTGATCAATATCCGGTTCTTCATTTGATTCAATTAACTCTACCTCTTGTTCAGGCTGGCAAATATCACTTTCTTGTGTACTGCTGTTGGTACTTAATTGTGGTAATCTTGCCGAAGTTAAATCCTGAAAACTAAGTGGTTTCCAGTTTAATCTACTGAGTTGATTATACATACTCATCATCACCACTACTTAAGATCACCTCACCACTTTCGGCTAAGCGACGCGCAATAACCAAAATTTTCTTCTGTTCAGTTTCAACTTGTGATAAGCGCACTGGCGGTCTATTTTCCAGATCTTCACGTAAAATAGAGGCGGCACGTTGTGACATATTACTTAACAACTTATCACGTAATGTGCTTGAGGCACCTTTCAAGGCGATAATTAATGTTTCATTATCAACATCTTTAAGTAGACGTTGGATACTTCTGTCATCGACTTCAACCAGATTTTCAAATAAGAACATTTCATCAATAATTTTTTGAGCAAGTTCGTTGTCATAATCACGCAACGCACTAATAACAAGCTCTTCTTGCTGAGATTTCATTAAGTTAATGATTTCAGCAGCAGTACGAATGCCACCCATATTATTAAGTTTAAGATTTTGTCCATGTAATAATGTTGATAATGATGTCGATAAAACTTGTAATGCTGATGGTTCAACGCCTCCAAATGTTGCAATACGTAACATAACATCATTACGTAATTCATCATCAAAAAGATTTAAAATGTCAGCAGCCAAATCCCGATTCAAATGAATTAAAATAGTAGCAATAATTTGTGGGTGTTCTTTTTTAACCAGATCAACTGCCCTTGCAGCATCAACAAAGTTAAGCATTTCAAGACCATCGGTGGCTTCTTCGCGATCCGTTTCTAATAACTCATCAAGTAAACGTTCAGTTTTTTCGCTACCAATAGATTTTTCGAGAACTGAACGTAAATAACTATCTGTATCGGAAGTTAAAACAGCACAATTTTCAAGTGTAAATTGACATTCATTAAGGACATTTTTTAATTGCTCTTGCGAAAGCTGTGGTAATGACATCATCGCACTACTGATGTGCTGCACCTCTTTAGAACTAAGATATTGCATCACCTTTGCAGCAAGATTTTCACCCAATATCATCAATACTGTGGCGGCTTTTTGAGATTCACTTAAATTCATTATTCTGTGTCCTCCTTATTAATCCAACCACGAATAATTAAGGCCATTACCCGAGGGTCTTTCTCGACAATTTTGCGAATATATTGTTGTTGCTGCATATTATCTTCAAATATTTTCTGCTGCTGCTTACTGTGTGCTTTATAATCTAATTTCTCATCCAGCGTGATTTGAGAATCAGCCGTTTTATTATTAACACTCAAGTACTGTCGTTGTAGTTTTAGCCATACTGAACGCAATGCTTTTCGCCAAATAATCCAAATGATGAAAATATAGATTAAATATTTACCGCCTGTTTTAATAGAATCGTAAAATTCAGGCGTTTTCCAAAACGCGATACCACTATTGTCATCAAATTCTTGATCGGTAAATTTCAAATTGGCAACAGTCAAACTGTCGCCGCGTAATTGAGAAAACCCCATAGCTTGACGAGCTAATAATTCGATATTAGTTAATTCATTACTATCCAGTTTTACCCATTGTTCCGTTGGAAGTAACGACTTATTTTCACCATCACTTTCATCTGCTTCATTATTTTCTAATGCATTGGTCACAAACTTATAGTTAACTAGCACCGCGACAGATAAGCGTTTAATACGCCCCTCCGGTATCTTGCTGTGTACAACTTGCCGATTAACTTCATAATTTAAAGTATTATTAGATTGCCAGTTGCTCGGCTGCTGTTTATCAGCAATGTTTGTGTCTTCATTCTTTTCATCAATAGGTGCACTCGATGTAGGTACAGGTTGATTGGATAAAGCTCCTGGCACACCACCTATTCCATAACTTTTAATCAATTGCCGATTTTCCGTTAACTGCTTACTGCGAATAGTTTGTTTAGCAATATCACTATTAGGATCATAAATTTCTGAAGTTGATTCTTGTCGACTAAAATCAACCTCAGCATTAACTTGTACCCGAACATTATGTTTACCCAAAATAGGAATAATAATTTTTTCAACTCGTTCACGAACGCTGTTTTCGATGCGCTCACTAAATTCTAATTGCGCCACATTGGCGTTTCGGTCACGATAATTTTCACCCGTTAATAGGTGACCGTGTTGATCAATAATCGTTACTTTATCCGACTGTAATTCTGGTACGCTACTCGAAATTAAATGGATAATGGCATCAATTTGACCTTGTGACAAACTGCGGCCAGGTAATAACGTTAATGCCACCGATGCGGAAGGAAATTTTCTTTCTCTGACAAATAAGGATGGTTTAGGCATCGCCAGATGCACTCTAGCATCATCAATACTACTGATAATCGAGATTGTTCTGGATAGTTCGCCCTCCAAAGCACGTTGGTAATTGATTTGCTCGTTGAATTGACTCATACCAAAACTTTCTTTATCAAGCAATTCAAAACCTACAGCGCCACCTTTAGGCAGTCCTTGTTGTGCAATACGCAAACGCGTATCATAAACTTTATCTTCAGGAATTAAGATAGTAGAGCCGGACGATGAAAATTTATAAGGGATATTCATCTTATCGAGTTGGCTGATAATCTCGCCACCATCTTTATCATTTAAATTACTAAATAAAACACTATAAGAGTCATCTTTAGCCCATAAATAGATAATACTGATAATAGCAATAGCAATAACAGCTGCAATTGACCATGCCATTTTGGCATTTTGTTTTATTTGATTTATAAAAGGTAACTTATTTAATATTGATTCGCCTTTACCATCGACTGTTTGGCTAGCCATAAATATCCTAATGCTAAACTGATTAGATAAATTCTATGGTCTATTATCTTTGTATTAATAAAAATCAATAGCTAAAAAAACACAGCATTTGTCCCTTACTTACGCCATTTAGTTTTTACTTTGTATGATAAATTGCACCTTAAAGTAATAAAATAAAACCAATAACCAAACCTTTATGACAACCATCAATACATTAAATACAAACGAACTTATGCATTTAAATGCATCATATGCAACAAAGCCTCAATTAACAACTGAGAATAATTTTATTGATGAGCTCAAAACCGCATTAGATAATATTAGCCAATTGCAAATAAAAGCCAGTAATTCTGCAAAAGCTTTTGAAATGGGAGAACCGAATGTTTCTCTAAATGAAGTAATGGTTAATATGCAAAAATCGGCGGTTTCATTGCAATTTGGCATTCAAGTTCGGAATAAATTCGTTTCAGCATATCAAGAAATCATGAATATGAATGTTTAACTAATTGATAACGATGCAATTCTAAATTTGTCCTCAATGACAGTCTATCCTTTATAATAAATTGTTAGACTAAGGTAACTATGCCCAGTTTCCCAGCAACTTTTTCTAATAAAAAAGTGAATAAACAATTTATTAGCTTGTTAAAACAGTTAAATAACCTGTTTCAACACTCGTTATTTAACTGATTGTGTTATAACTTGCTTATCAGCAAATCTAATTTAAAAGCATTAAATTACCAACTTATACCAAATTAGCAACGTTTTGATAGCTGTTTATCTTTGTTTGATAATCAACTTGTTTACCAATAAGCTGGCTTAGCTCACTCCGCCGTGCTTGAATTAATTGGGTTAATTGCTGATGATAGCTAATTATATTGTTGAAATACATTTTAATAATATCTTGATATTGTAAAGGCATTTTTTTAATAACAGTAAACCCCTCAGAGAGTTTAAGTTCCTGCGTTAATTGGTGATATTTTGGTTGCCAACGAATTAAAGATTCCCAATCTTCTTTTTGAGTATCAATTAGCATTTGTTCAACAACATAATTAAGTTGTTCATATTGTTCTAATAAAAAATCAGTATTCACAGCATTCGTCCTCTAAGCTATCTCTCGCCAAGCTTGTGCAATATTATCAAGCAAATCAAAACAGGTTTGCAGTTTTTCCTTATCATTATGTAAGTTAGCTAAAACCAATTGCTGGCTAATGTAGTGATACAGCTGGTCTAAGTTTTCTGCAATTTCACCACCTTGCTCTAAATCAAGGCAACTTTTCAGTCCATTATCAATGATATTAATCGCTTTTGAGATTGCTTTTCCTTTACCGGCAATATCACCTTTTTGTATGTATAAATCAGCGAGTCGAATGGCATTAAGAGCTCCATCAAATAACAAAACAATAAGCTGATGTGGTGATGCCTGACTGACACTGGTTTCTAAATTAACTTGCCTATACGCTTGAGATCCCATTTTATACATTGTTATCCCTTATTTTTTTAAATTAGCCATCATTTCAAATTGGGTGGTTAAATAGTTGCTCATACCATTTAATTCATTGATCAAGATATCCAATTTGGTAAATTGCGTTCGATATCGCTCAATGGTTTGGTCAATGGAATTACTGACTTGGTCATAGCGTTTATCTAATGATTTTAACGTTGAATTTAAACCGTTAGTTGCAGTATCAATCATGCCATCACTATCAATAAAGCTATTGACTTTGGTAAACACTTCGTTAGCAATGCCTGTCGTTTCACCATCACCAGTAAATAGCATGGCGACTGCTTCACTGTTTTCTTTGAGGGCTTTTTCTAATTCATTTTCTTTAATTACCAGTTTGCCATTGCTGTCCATATTGATACCAATTTGTGACAATACCGATAATTCGCCTTCTTGACCTTTCGAAAAGATAGAGCGAATGCTCTGATCAATATTACGCAGTGTTGAATCTCCAATCAGTGGTCCATTATTACTATTTAATTCATCTGAGTTGGCATCACTAGCGGTGAATTGAGTTAAAGTTGATATCATTGATTGCAATTGATTAAATGCGTCCACCCACTCTTTAAGTGCTTCTTGACTTTTTTCATTATCGGCACCGATAGTTAAATTTTGTGATGTGGTTGTTACAGCTTTTAAAGTAATATCAACACCAGGAATAACATCTTTAACCGTGTTTGATTCACTATTGATTGTAATACCATTGAAACTAAATTTAGCATCTTGCGCTTTAGCCACTTCACTCATTGCCGATGATTCTGCTTGATGAATATCAAAACCAATAAATGAATTAAGCTTTTCATCATCAGATGAAATTGAAGTAATGGTTTGTTGCTCACCGGTTTCTTTTGATGTAATAACCAGCTGATAATTATCGGTTCCTGAACGCACAATTGTTGCATTGACGGTTGACTCACTGGTTGAACCATCTTCATTAACCACCTTCGCTTGATTAATCGCATTGGCAATCGACTCTAAAGACGTCTCATCTTTGGATAAAGTAACATTTAACTTTTGCCCATTGGCTTGTTCAATAGTGACGGTTCGAGTTTCATTATCGTTGCCTAACACTGCTTTTTTATCGTTTACCGCGTTGGTTGCAAGGCTGTGTGCATTAGCAAGCTGTTCCACACTAACGGCATAATTACCCAGTTGAGCATTACTTCTTACATTAGTCGTAAAATAATTATCATGACCTAATACTGTACGAGCATGAAAGAGTTCTTTTTTTTGCAGTTTTGCTGTCGCACTATTAAATGTGGATAAGGCACTTTTTAACTTACCAAAACCACTTATTTTATTATTTATTGCTTTTTGCTGAGCTTTTATTGGGGTAAGACGATTTTTTTCAACGGCTTCTAATTGATCTAATACTTCATTTAAATCAATACCAGAACCAATACCTAAAATACTCATTGCCATGATTGATTATCCTAATATAAATTCTTTCATATCTTGTTTTATCGGCCGATGTAACAAAAAGTTTAGTATTGATAATCAATTCATAGATTAAAAGTGAAAATCTGAGGTTATTTAATACAGTAGGATATATTTTGTGGAAATAATATTGATATAACCAATTGAAATATAAACATAATGTTGTATATTTTTTAAATAATTTTTTTTAAAACCAATATTCGTGGAAAAAATACTAAAGTTTCTTTTTTTAAAACCGATAACTAAATCATCAGCAAACGTTTTGAATTATTTTTCAATTTCGTGTTGATGAAACTTATCATATTAAAGGAGATAAAAATGGCACAAGTAATTAATACTAATACTATGTCTTTAATGGCAAGAAACAATCTTAATCATTCTCAAAGCGTTCTTGGAACAGCAATTGAACGTTTATCATCAGGTATGCGTATCAACAGTGCTAAAGATGATGCAGCAGGTCAAGCAATTGCCAATCGTTTTTCTTCAAGTATTCGAGGTTTAACTCAAGCAGCACGTAATGCAAATGATGGTATTTCAATTGCACAAACTACTGAAGGTGCATTGAACGAAATCAACAATAACGTACAACGTATTCGTGAGTTAACTGTTCAAGCGGCTAACGGCACTAACTCTGAAAGCGATCTTGTATCAATTCAAAACGAAATCGATCAACGTTTACAAGAGATCGACCGTGTATCAGCACAAACTGATTTTAATGGAACAAAAGTATTATCAGAAGATAAAGTTCTTAACATTCAAGTAGGTGCAAATGATGGTGAAGTCATTACTATCAACTTAAAACAAATTGATAGCAAAAAATTAGGTTTAGATGCTTTCAATGTATCAGATACTCCAACAGCAACTCCATTAAAAACCATTGATGCGGCATTATCAAAAATTGATGAATTACGTGGTGAGCTTGGTGCGGTACAAAATCGTTTTGAGTCAACGGTAACTAATATCAACAATACTGTAAATAATCTAAGTTCAGCGCGTAGCCGTATTGAAGATGCAGATTATGCAGAAGAAGTATCTAATATGACTCGTGGTCAAATCTTACAACAAGCAGGTACTTCAGTTTTAGCACAAGCAAATCAAGTACCTCAATCAGTACTTTCTTTATTACAATAAGGTATACAATTAGAATTCATGGTCACTCTAATTTGTACTATAGCAATAATGGTATTTTTTAATACCATTATTGCTAATAAGGTTAATTACCAATTTTTTTTATCTTATTCTAGCCATTAACTTAATCAATTATCGTCATAATACTTATTAGCATTTTTTTACATTGGTTCAAAAAATGAGTGATAGCCTGTATAACTCTCAAGGTATAGTGAATCAAATTGATTGGCAACAATATATCTATTTAGTTCGTAATGAAGCACTTAAATTAGCGGTTCGTTTGCCAACAACTATCGAACTTGATGACTTATTACAAGTCGGTTATATCGGTTTGTTAGAAACCATAAAACGGTATGATGCTTCCCAAGGTTATTCTTTTACCACATTTGCTGTTCCTCGAATAAAAGGTGCTATGCTAGATGAACTGCGTAGTCGAGATTGGTTGCCGAGACAAACGCGGAAAAAAATTAAAGAAGTGACAAATGCAATAAATGAGTTAGAAAAAAAACTAGGCGTCACTCCCAATGATCACCAAATAGCGGCATATTTGCAATTATCCCTGACTGAATATCGCAAAGTATTATTAGATACAAATTACAGTCAGATATTGTCCTATGATGAAATACAAAAAAAATCAGGCGATAATTTTGATGCATTAATTGAATCAGGTACGGACAATAATCCCTTTTCATCAATTATTAGTGATGAAATTCGCCATATTATTATTCAACAAATTGATAAATTACCAGAAAAAGAAAAAATGGTTTTAGCACTTTATTACCAAGAAGAATTGAATTTAAAAGAGATTGGTAACGTGATGAATATTAGCGAATCTCGAGTTAGCCAGTTACATAGTCAAGCAATTAAACGAATACAAAGTAAAATTACCTTATAACAAAACAGAATTAAAACAGTAAAACACAAAAAAATAAATTGAAAATAAATTGAAATGATTTTTTTATTGACCTTTTCCATTTAAAAATGTAATTTTAAGTACAAAAAAATTATTTTTGTTTTATTTTATTAATTATTCGTTTTTTTATACGAACATAAATGGATATGAATGGGTGATTAAATTGGGAAATATACTCGATGACGATATTTTGAAATGTATACATCATTTGAATCTTTCAACACTCTTGTTAAGTCAAAAGATGCTTGAAAAAGATAAAGTGATGGCAATGTATCGACTAGGCATTGATGAAGAAACAGCCGACATACTTAGCAGTTTAAATACTTCACAAATGTTGGTTTTATCAGAAACGAATCAATTAACATTTCAATTGCGATTTGAAAACGCAGAAATGATGAAAAAACTCACAGAAGATTCCCGCATAAGTGATATAAAACAAATGCATACGGGTATACTTTTATCAAGTTTACTTTTGGATTCATTAAATAAGTAGCGAAAAGGAATCAGGATGAAGTGTTCAAGTATCATTCAAAAATATAAGGAAGTTCAATTAGCTACCCGATTAATTTCACTTGGCGCAAGAATTCAAATGCTAGAAAGTGAAACGAATTTAAGTCGAGGTAAACTAATAAAACTGTATAAAGAGATTCAAGGTTGCCCTCCACCCAAAGGCTTATTACCATTCTCCACCACGTGGTTTATGACGTGGGAACCCAATATTCATTCTAGTATATTTTACAATGCTTACCATTTTTTGGTGAAACATGGCACAAAGCCTGGTATACAAACGATTTTAAAAGCCTATCAACTTTATTTAGAGCAATGTTCATTCTCACATGAACACGAGCCCATTTTAGGAATAACCCGTGCTTGGATCTTAGTAAAATTTGTTGAAAGTAATATCATGCAACAATCATGTTGTAAAGAATGTCATGGACGATTTATTACGCATGCTTATCAGCCATACAACAGTTTTATTTGCAGTTTATGTCAGCCACCATCAAGGGCAGAAAAAAATAATAAAACACCGAAAGAAAACCATGCAAAGTGTTTACAGGTACTATCAGTACCAAACAATTTTCATTCAGCAATTGCTAAAAAAATGACAGTTTAAAATCAGTATTAGAAACATTAATTATGGAGAAAAAGGAAAACCAATGTTAATAATTATAGGATATATTGTTGTTATCGCTTCTGCTTTAGTTGGTTATGTGCTAAGTGGAGGGTATTTAGCAGTACTTTTTCAACCATTAGAATTTCTGATTATTGGTGGAACAGCAATAGGGGCTTTTATTGTCAGTAATGAAAAGAAAGTAATAAAAGCGACACTTAAAGCATTAGGCCAATTATTTAAATCATCCAAATATAATAAAACACTTTATCTAACACTGATTAATTTAATGTACACCATTCTTACTAAAATTCGACAAAATGGTACATTATCCATTGAATCTGATATTGATAATCCAAAAGAGAGCGAGTTATTCAAAAAGTATCCAATTATTTTAGCCAATCCTCAAATCTGTGATTTTATCACTGATTATTTGCGATTAATGATCAGTGGCAATATGGATGCATTTGAAATTGAAGCGCTGATGAATGAAGAGATCGAGACTTATACTCACGAATTAGAAAAACCGGCTGATGCAATTTCCAGTGTTGGGGATGGATTACCAGCTTTTGGTATTGTGGCAGCCGTTATGGGTGTCATTAATACTTTAGCACAAGCGGACAGACCAGCGAGTGAGTTGGGTGAACTTATTGCGCATGCCATGGTAGGAACTTTTTTAGGTATTTTATTGGCTTACGGATTTGTTTCCCCATTAGCCGCATTATTAAAGCAAAGAAACACCGGTGTGATCAAAACACTAGAGTGTACCAAAGTAATACTCATTGCTAGTATGCACGATTATGCCCCACAAATTTGTATTGAATTTGGGAGAAAAACGTTATTTTCTCATGAAAGACCATCCTTTTTTGAATTAGAAAAATACATACAAGATGTAAAAGATAAAAATGCCAACTCAAATGAAAATAACGAATAATGAAAGACAAATCTGTAAGAATAATCACTAAAAAAAAATCAGGGCATGGTGGCAGTCACCATGGTGGTTCGTGGAAAATCGCTTATGCTGACTTCATGACAGCGATGATGGCACTTTTTTTGGTTATGTGGTTAATTTCCAAATCGAGTCCACAAGAATTACAAGGTATCGCAGAATACTTTAGAACACCGATTATTTTGGGGCAAAATGGCGGTAAAAACCTAAGTGACAGTGAAAGCCCCATTCCAGGTGGTGGTGATGATGTTAGTAAAAAATTAGGCGAAGAAAAAAATACATTTTTAAGCCAAAACCTGACAGAATCAGAATCCAAACAAGTTGAAAAATTACAGCTGATAAAAGTAGCTCAAAAAATCTATGAAGTCTTCCAAATTGATCCTAGATTAAAAAAATTAGCCGCCAATTTGATCATTGAATTGACCGAAATGGGATTACGGATACAAATTCTGGCAACGGATGATAATCCCATGTTTGAAGTAGGAAGCGCCGTAATTCGTTCTGATATGCAAGATATTTTGCATGCGCTTGCGCCAATTTTAAATTCTTTGCCAAACAAAATGACTTTATCAGGTCACACTGATGAGCGTCAGTATATAACCGGTGATCGAGGGTACAGTAACTGGGAGTTATCTGCTGATAGAGCAAATTCATCAAGAAGAGAACTTATTGCTGGCGGATTAGATTCTGGCAAGATTATTCGCATTATTGCTCTTGCTGATACGGTAAGTCTCAATAATCAAAATTACAGCAAAGATGCCAATCGTCGAATTAGTATTTTGATTTTGAATAAGTCAGCACAACAATATATTGAAGATGAAAATACGATGACGGGAATCGATTTTTTAAAACAAGCACAACCAATTAAATCAGAGTAATGCCAATAAAAATAATTTGATTGAGTACGCTAAAAAATGAAAATTAGAAAAAATCCAATTTTATCTAAAAAAAACTAAAGTTTTACGATTTTAGTCCGATATAAAAGATAACCCTAGGGGTGGTAGTTTGGTTATTAACGGAAATTATATTTAGGAGCTATTATGTCAAATTCATTGATGAACACAGGTATTAGTGGATTAAATGCAGCACAAAATATGCTTAATGTGATAAGTAATAACATTAGTAATGCACATACCGTTGGTTATAATCGCCAACAGCAAATTTTGCGTCAGGCAAATGGTACTAAATATAATTATGGATTTGTTGGTAATGGCGTATCGGTTTCATCCGTTAATCGAGCATACAATAGTTTTGTAGTAGGACAGTTACGTCAAGCGCAATCACAAAATGGTTCGATAAAAGCTTACTACAATGAATTATCAAAAATCGATAATTTATTGGCTGAGAACGAAAACAGTATTTCTTCACAATTAAATAATTTATTTACTAGTTTAAATAAGCTCTCCTCTGATGCGGGCAATGCTGCATCCAAACAGACAGTCATTAATGATCTTAGCTCGTTAGTTAGTCAATTCAATAAAACAGAATTAAATTTAAAAAATCAGATTGCCAATATCAATACTGAAATCGTTAATAATGTTGATACGATTAACTCATACACTAAACAAATTGCCGATCTTAATCAAAAAATCGCAAGATTACAGGCAGTGAGCGGTGGTCATGAACCCAATGCACTACTCGATGAGCGAGATCAATTGGTGAATGAGTTAAGTGAAATGATCGGAATAACGGTTACAGAACAAAATGGAGAATATAATATTTCGCTCCCTAATGGGCTAAGTTTAGTGCAAGGGTCATCGGCAACGCAATTATCTGTGCAACCATCTAAGGATGATCCTGCATTAAATACCATTATCTACACACATAATTCTGGTGCAACTCAAGAACTGACAGGCCAAAATATTGCATCAGGTCGATTAAATGGATTATTAGCTTTTCGTGATGGACAACTCGTTGAAGCACGTAATCAGCTAGGTTTAATTGCATTAAACCTAGCTGAGCGCTTTAATGAAGTGCATATGTCGGGTGTAGATATTAATGGCGATGCTGGTGAAAAATTGTTTGACTATCAGTCTCCTAGTAGTATTGCTAGCACCAAAAATCAAGGCAATGCTACGGCTAAAATTAATTACAACTCAGTGACAGATATAAAAGCGTCTGATTATAAAATTGAGTTCAATGGTCGTGATTGGGTAGTAACCAGATTATCTGATAATAAGCAAATTACCCCACAATTTGAAGATGGTAAATTATTGTTTGATGGATTATCTATTGAAATAAATGGCAATCCAGTAGCAGGTGATAGCTTTTTACTCAAACCTGTTGCAGATGTTGCATCATCATTACAATTATTAGTGAAAGATGTGAATAAATTCGCAACAGGTATAAACGATGATGAAAATGGTAATGGTGACAACCGTAATGTTGCTAAAATGCTTGAGATTCAAAATGAAAAATTAATTAATGGTACAAAAACTTTAAAAAGTGCTTATAACGCGTTGATAAGTTATGTGGGAAGTGAAACACAAACTGCTAAAATTTCAGCACAATCCAGTAAGAATATTACCCAAGAAATTTATGAGCAAAATCAATCAATCTCGGGCGTGAATATTGAAGAAGAATACATTTCTATGCAAGTTTATATGCAGTATTATCAAGCTAATGCAAAGATTATTGATGCGGCAACTACAATATTTGATACCATTTTAGGTTTGGCTAAATGATAAAAGGATTAAAATATGCGTGTTAGTACGAATGCAATGTATCAAAAAAATTTAAATAGTATTTTAAATACCAATAATAAATGGCAAAAATCAGGATTACATTTAGCAACCGGTAAAAAAATCTTATCGCCGTCGGATGATCCAATGGGCTCATCACAAGCGTTAATATTAAAACAGGCCCAATCGAGAAATAACCAGTTTCAAGCTGCGCGTGAAAGTGCTAATAACTCGTTAAGTCGCCAAGATACCGTACTAAAAGAAGCCAATACCGTTATCCAATCAATTCAAGAAACTTTAGTTTATGCAGGTAATGAAACGCTAAATGACGAAAACAGACTTGATTTAGCCAACAAACTACAGGGATTAAAAGATCAACTCATTTCGTTAGCCAATGCCAAAGATACAAATGGAAACTATCTCTTTGCGGGTAATAAAAATGACACACCTCCTTTTATTGTCGATAAAAATGGAATTGTTAATTATGTTGGTGGCTCAACAACCATCAATATATTTATTGATGAAACGCGTGAAGTATCATTGAGTTTTACGGGCGAACAAATTTTTATGACCGGTGCCAATAGCGCTGCTGAAAGTGATGTGTTTGCCAGTCTTGATTATGCAATTGATGCATTACAAATTGGTTTAGACGACAATGATCCTGATTCGATTGCGCAATTTAGAAAAGGGTTATCCAAAGCCAGCCAAGGGGTTGATAACTCGTTTGAAAACATATCCACAGTGAGATCATCGGGCGGTAATGTACTCGCAGAAGTCGAAAGATTAACTGCTCTTGGTAAGACATTGGACATCGATTTTGAAACGCAAATTAGTCAAATTGAAGACGTTGATTGGTATGAGGCAATTTCAGATTATGTGATGTTACAAGCAAATTTACAAGCAGCACAATATACATTTATGAATATGCAAAGCATGTCGTTATTTCAAATGAAATAACTGATCACCACTAAACTTTACTTATACAAAACCTTCATACCTTATATTTTAAATATACATCCTAAAAAATAGGAGGCAAAAGCCTCCTAATCATCACTTTCTTTAAACTTAAAACAGTTTATTAAATACTATTTAAAGGCAATTTGACTGAAACCAGACATGGATTTTTGTGATGTATTTTTAGCTATTGTCTCAATACGATTGATAATTTGAATCAATTTTTCACTATAATTAGGATCGGTTGCATAATTAGCATCTTGTAATGCTTTGGCCGCTGTTCTTGCATCGGGTGCATTGACTACAGCACGATAACGTGGATTTTTAGTGAGTAAATTAAGGTAATCGGTGATCGCATGTTGTTTACTGTTATACACTCTAAAATCATCTTGAATTTTAACTTTATTATTATTGAGAAATTCTTGCGTCGTTAACCGAGTAGAATTGTCTCTCCATGATGAAGATGCTTTTATACCAAAATAGTTATAACTTGGCTGATTATCAGTTGTTTTTATCTGTTTTTTACCCCAACCTGTTTCTAATGCGGCTTGAGCAATAATAACCTCATAAGGAATACCTGAAACTTTGGCAGCCTGTTTAGCGGGTTCAAACCATTCAACCACAAATTGTGTAATAGGATCTTCATCAAGACGATTAAGTGATGTTGATAGTGACAATTTATTAACATTTTTTTGGGTTATTTCATGAGTTTTATGTTGCTGGTAGAGCATTTGACCTAATGCGGCTGGAGATAAATTAGAAGAATTATTACTGAATAAAGATTGTGCCAATTGCATATTAGCTTGTTGATGATTAGCTTGAGATTGTGCATTAATGCTAACCGTAGAACGAGACTGATTAATTAATTGTTTAGCAATAATATCGGCAAGTCCAAGCCCTTTTCCTGCTGTTTGTTGTGCAATTTGCTGATCAAACATTGAGGTAAATAACTGCATGGCAGATTGATTAAATAACCCACCATTAGGAACGGCTTTTCGCATTGATTGCATCATCATATTCACAAACAATGTTTCAAACTGATCGGCAACTTGTTTGATGCTTTCCCTTGATCCACTAACGGCATTGCGTCTTAATTGGCTAATGTTTGAAAAATCATAAGCAAAACGGTTAATAGACTGATTAATTTGATTCTTCATATTAATAATTCTGCTTTAAATCGTTTCCAATGAGGCATGTAAACAACCTGCGGTTTTTAATGCTTCAAGTATCGACATTAACTCTGTGGGATTTGCCCCTAATAAATTAAGTGAATGAATAACTCGGTTTAAGTCAGTTCCTGAAGTCAAATTATGTAATGCGCCACCATCTTGCTCGATGCTAACATCATTATCAGGAACAACTACGGTGTTGCCTCCCGCTAATGGTGTATTAGGTTGATTAACTTTTAATTTGTTATTGACTACAACCGACAAGTTACCATGAGCAACGGCACAATTGTCTAATTTAACTTTTTGATTCATCACCACAACACCAGTACGTGTATTTATTACCACTTTAGCTGAAATAGGTGTATGACCAATTTCAAGATTTTGTATGCGTGACAATAACTTTACTCGCGCCTGATTATCCTTAGGCATTGTTACAGTAATGGTTGTACCATCCATCGCAACAGCTATATTTTTTTGTAACTTATTAATTGCCTCAGATATTTTTAAGGCACGGGTAAAATCAAATTGGTTAAGATGTAGATGAATCGTATCTTCTTCATCTAAACGAGTAGCAAGCTCTCGTTCGATTGTTGCACCATTAGGAATGGTCGCTCCAGCAGTTTGATTAACACTGACACTTGAACCCTTGCTGCTTGCCCCCATTCCACCAACAAACAAATTACCTTGTGCAATAGCATATACTTGATTATCCGTGCCTTTTAGTGGAGTCATAATTAATGTTCCGCCACGCAAACTTTTCGCATTCCCAAGAGAGGAAACCACCACATCAATTTGTTGTCCAACTCGTGCATAAGAAGGTAATTTGGCGGTTACCATTACGGCTGCTACATTTTTCAATTGCATGTTACTGCCTGATGGCACCGTTATCCCTAATTGCGATAACATATTTGTGATACTTTGGATAGTAAAAGGTGTTTGTGAAGTTTGATCGCCTGTGCCATCAAGTCCAACCACAATACCATAACCCACTAAAGCATTTTCTCTTACCCCTTGAATGGTAACAAGATCACGAATGGGTTTTGCATAACAAACAGGAACAACCAACAATGTCATAACAAGTAAATTGATAAAAATGCGTAAATTATTTAGCATAATGATACTCATTAAAATGGTGAAAAATTTAAAAATAGGCGCTGTAACCAGCCCATAGTTTGTGCTTCATCAATGTAGCCGTTACCGACATACTCAATACGGGCATCAGCAACTTGCGTTGAAATAACAGTATTATTACCACTAATGGTTCTTGGATTTACTACACCCGAAAATCTTATGAATTCTGTACCTTGATTAATGGCAATCTGTTTTTCACCAATAACTTTCAAATTGCCATTAATCATGACATTTTGCACAGTGACGGTGATGGTGCCACTAAAGGTATTTTTAGCATTCGCACCGCCTGATCCCTTAAAATCATTACTACCTGAGATATCCGTATCGGCTTTACCTCGGCCAACCAGTCCATCTAAAAAGTGAGGAACGGTTTTTACCCCTACATTTAAAGCCCCATTACGACCGGCATTAATTGATGAGCTTTTGCTTGCACTAACGTTTTCTTGTAAGACAATTGTTAAAACATCACCAATGTTGCGCGGCCTACGATCTTCAAACATGGGTTGATAGCCAAAACTGCTCGGTTGGGCTGCCTGATAGATTGAACCACTGGTATTGACAATATCAGGCATTCTCGGCACGATACTTGTTTGCCCTTCAACCAAGGCTTTTTTAGGCAACTGAGCACAACTAAAAAGAAAAAGTGCTATGAGAATATAAAGATATTTCACTATATTTATCATGCTATTAGATTTATAATTGGTTTAAACGTTGTAGCATTTGATCCGATGCAGAAATGGCTTTACTGTTAATTTCGTAAGCACGTTGTACTTGAATCATATTAACCAACTCTTCGGCAACATTAACGTTAGACGTTTCAGTATAACCTTGATAGAGCAATCCTGCTCCATTTAGTCCAGGAGTATTTTCAGTTGGTGCACCTGAGCTTTCGGTTTCTAAATACAAGTTTTCACCCATACTTTCTAGTCCTGTATCGTTAATAAACGTATGTAAGGTTAATTGCCCAACTTGGACTTGTGTTGATTGATTGGCTAAGGTCACATTGACCACACCATCACGTGCAACGGTCATTTTGATGGCATTAGATGGAATATTAATGGTTGGCTGAATTTCATAACCAGCAGCTGTAACCAATTGTCCATTTTGATTGACTTGAAACGCACCATTACGCGTATACGCTTGTGTACCATCGGGTAATAAAACTTGGAAAAAACCTTGTCCATTAATTGCCACATCACTGCTATTATCCGTTGCTTCCAAATTTCCCTGGCTATGAATACGTTCGGTCGCAACTGGACGAACACCTGTACCAATTTGCAACCCGGATGGTAATGTTGTTTGCTCAGATGATTGTGCCCCTGGTTGGCGAACCGTTTGATAAAGCAGATCTTCAAATACCGCTCTCTGTCTTTTAAAACCACTGGTACTAACATTGGCTAAATTATTAGAGATAATATCCATATTCATTTGTTGAGCAGTTAATCCTGTCTTAGCAATCCATAATGATTTAATCATGCTATTCCCTCCTAAGTAAGTGATAAAATTTGATTCGCTTTTTGAGCATTTTCATCAGCAGTAGTGATTTCTTTCATTTGCATTTCAAATTGACGAGCATGAGAGATTAAATCCACCATAGCGGTAACAGGATTCACATTACTGCCTTCTAATACCCCTGACATTAACTGAGCTTTTGGATTATCAGGCATTACCGCACCACGTTCATTTAATGTTGTCTGTGTTAAATGAAAAAAACCATCATCGCCACGTACCATTTCTTGTGGCAAAAGATGGACTTTTTTTATTTTACCGACTTGGGCTATAGTGGTCGGTTTATCTCCTGCGCCTAAAGCAGAAAGGGTACCATCTCGACTAATACTTACTTGAGATTGTTGTGGTACAGTTAAAACACCATTATCCCCCATTAATGGATGGCCTTGGATATAAAGTCCACCGTTTTCATCAATCTCAATTGCACCATTACGGGTATAAGCCTCACTTCCATCTGCTAACTGTACTGCTAGCCAATCGTCTTGAGATAGTGCGACATCTAAATTTCGACCAGTATAATTAAATGCTCCCATTGTTGAATCGTAAGTAGGTGTTGTTGCAACAACCATCGTTCGTGTTGGCATATCATTGCCTACTATTGGCACAGCTTTCATTGCTGTTAATTGAGCTCGAAATCCCACCGTTGATACATTTGCCAGATTATGTGAAGTAACCGCCTGCTGATTAAGCGTTTGGCTTGCGCCCGACATTGCAGTATAAATAACCCGATCCATAAATAATCCTTAAACTAACGCAAATTAACCAATGTATTGAGTATTTGGTCTTGAGTTTTAATGGTTTGTGAATTCGATTGATAATTACGCTGAGCGACAATCATATTGACCAACTCTTGACTCATATCAACATTAGAAGCCTCTACCGCACCACTGGCTAGTGAACCAAACGTCCCACTGTTGGCGGTACCCAACACTTCTGATCCAGAATTAAGCGTTGATCGCCAATTATTATTGCCCGCTGATTCTAATCCATTAACATTGGCAAAATCTGCCATGGCAATTTGACCTAATAACATGGTTTGTTGATTAGAATAAACACCGAAAATTGTACCGTCATCATTAATACTATAGCCAACTAGATCACCAGCGGCATAACCATCAATAATAGGGGTTTTAATGCTACCGACTTCTTTACCCATATTTTGTTGGGTACTGCTTGCAAGTGATAATGTAAAGCTGTTATCTGCCGAACCATTTAGACCATTAATATTGATCGTCATTTCTGGATCACTAATTAATTTACCGGATGAATCAAATTCCATTTTCCCTAAGGTCTGAAGCGTTGCGTTAGGATCGCTGCTATCAAGATAATGAACATCCCATTGGTTATCTGCTGTTTTAACATAAAAAAGCTGAACATTACGTTGATTACCTAAGGAATCATAAGTGGTGATGGTGGTTGAATAATTAAATGTGTCAGCATCTGTTGCACTGATCGGTTGTTTTTCAGGAACTTTACTGTTTGAATTTAAATTTGTTTGCAAAGAGGCCTTACTGGTTGCTGAAGCATTTAACATCTCTTGCGAAATTTTTAATGGGCCAGGCGCAGATCCCTGTTGGATTTGTGGTGGCGTACCTGTCGCTAAATAGCCCGTTAATTGTAATCCATCGGCAGAGATAATATTACGCTCAGCATCTAATTGGAACTGACCATTACGGGTATAATAGATTTGCCCACTGCTATCCACTAACCGAAAAAATCCATTACCAGAAATAGCAACATCCAAACTATTATTGGTAGAGGTTGTCGTGCCATCATTAAAATTTTGCATAACAGATGCAACTTTAACCCCCATTCCAACTTTTGAACCGGCATAGATATCAGCAAATGAGATACTAGCACTTTTGAAGCCAACTGTTGCAGAATTGGCAATATTATTACCAATAACATCTAATTGTTTTGAAGCGGCATTCATACCACTAATTGCTTGAGAAAACCCCATATGAACTTATTCCCCTTTAAAGAATTTGACGCACTTCGTCAATACTAATTGAACCCAGTATCCCTAAATCTAGTAATACTTTATTGTTAACTTTGCTATTAATTACTCCGTACACCACGGAATAAGATAATGGTGTTGCAGATACTTTTTGTCCATCGTAGCTGGCATTAACTGAAAACGTATAGCTACCATCAGGCGCAAGTGTTCCATCATTAAGTTCACCATCCCAAGTAAAAGAACTGACCCCAGCAGGAATCGAACCGAGATCAACCTCACGCACAACATTGCCGTTTTCATCTTTTATGGTAACAACCACTGAATCAGCATCACGCATAAGTTCAAAGCCAAATGGTGTGGTAATGGTCTCTTTTTCTGTTTCTGAGCCTTCGACTTCCGATGTGGCAACCAAAATTTTATTACCTGGAACCATGACACCTTTACCAATCATATTACTTGCATTCACTGACATACTGTCGTCAATCTGACCAGAAACCATACCTAATGTCGTATTAAGTCGTTCAATACCTGCTAACGTATTAATCTGAGCAAGTTGTGAAGTCAACTGACTGTTGTCCATGGGATTGGTGGGATCTTGATTCTTCATTTGGGCGATAAGTAATGTTAAAAAATTATCTTGTAATTCCTGACTAGAATTACCATCAGATGTCCCTTTTCTGACTGGACTCGTCATATTTGATGTTTCTGACACTGCTACATTCGAAATACCCATGAATTACATCCTTCTATTGCCCTAAGGTAAGGGTTTTAAGCATTAAACTTTTTGCTGTATTGATGACTTCTACATTTGCTTGATAACTACGAGATGCTGATATGGTATTGACCATCTCTGCCACTACATCAACATTTGGTTTTTGAATGTAACCTTTTTCGTCTGCTAAAGGATGATTCGGGTCATAGATTAAATTCATTGGCGCTGGATCTTCAATCACTTGTGACACCTTTACGCCTGCTACGCTATTTTGGTAACCATTATCATCAAATTGGAAAATAACTTGTTTAGCTCGATAAGCTTGACCTGTTGTGCTGGTAATACTTTCAGCATTGGCTAAATTACTGGCACTGATATTCATACGTTGGGTCTGTGCCATTAGTGCTGAACCGGAAATGGCAAAAATAGAAAAACTCATGACAATTATCCTTGCTGTAATACTGACATCACATTTTTAAATTGTTCACCTAAAAAAGTAAGATTACTTTGATAGTGAATAGTGTTATCCATAAACGCTGTACGCTCTTGATCCATCTCTACAGTGTTACCATCTGCTGAAGCTTGATAAGGTATTCGATACAATAGATTTTGATTTGTCATCATTGGCATTGACATTGGAATATGACCATTAGAAGTAATATGAAGTGCAATATTATTTGCATTACCTTCATTTTTTATGGCTTTAGTTAACTCTGCTTTAAAATCAATATCTCGAGCTTGATAATTAGGTGTATCACTATTAGCAATATTGGCGGCTAGAATATTTTGCCGCATTTCACGCACATTGAGTGCCTGACTGTGAAAATTAACCCAGTTATCCAATTTATCAAACATAAAATCACCCTAATTTTTTTTGATAGAAAGGATTTTAAGTGAAGCTAAAAAAAATCATCGTACAAATAACGGTTAAAATTGTCCTTATTTCAACATTCAGACTTTCTGAGCATAAAGTAAAATTTACATCATAAATAATATAGAAAAAATAAGCATGATTAGAATAGTGAAATTAATAATTGGTATGTTTATCTTATTTAGCTGCCATATCGTCTTAGCTAACTCTCTTAGCAAACAGATTAACGATCTCATTACTCAGCAATTTAGCCATAATCCTGAAGCTGTAACGATTAGTTATACCAATGATATGCCTAAATTGAATTGCGACAACCCCACCTTATCTTTACTTAATACCAAAAAACCGTGGGGCAATATGACCATCAGTGTACAGTGTGATAATAAAAAAAGGTTTATGCACATTTATGTTGCAGTTAGCGGACATTACCTTATCGCCAAACAACCAATCATGGCTGGCTCAGTTATCACAGAAGATTTGATAGATTTAAAATTTGGATGGTTAGATAAGCTCCCCTCCTCAGTTATTTTAAATAAATCCGATGCCCTTAATCATATTGCTACACGTAATATCAATCAGAGTGAAACCATAAAAAAAGCAATGCTACAAAAAAATTGGCAGGTTAAAGCTGGTCAAATCGTTAAAGTCATTATTGATGGCGAAAGTTATCAAATAACCACAAATGGTAAATCACTCAATAATGCCACATTAGATGAGAAAATTAGTGTTAAACTTAATTCAGGTAATGTTATTGATGGAGTATTAACAAATCAAGGTGTAATCATTTTCAACAAATAAAATTAATGATTTTTCTATTTTTGCCGATAATGGAACTAAACAAATTATACAAATCGTAAATATGATCAAAGGTACCTTATGAGTATTGATGCAACAAAATCTATTACCGCCATTTCAGGACTTATGAGTCGTGATGTAATTTCTGAGCAACAGAAAAATCAGACAGCGGTAATACCAGCCCAAAATGATACCAAGGTAAGTGCTAATGTAAACCTATCACAAAATTCAGTAACACTATTACGCACAATCGACAATGATATTAACGTAAAAAAAGTTGATAAAATAAAACAAGCCATTGCCGATGGTTCATTAGTGATTGATTCACGAAAAATTGCTAAAGAACTGATTCAGCAAATGTTACAAAACATTGAAAGCTAATGAACATTTAAGGAATATAAACATGTTAGAATTAGAGGATATTTTAAACAACATCACAGAAATGTTACAAACTCTCTCAGAAATTCTGCAAACAGAGCAACAAATACTGATTGATAATAAGTTAATCAATCAATTAGCTGATATTATTGATAAAAAAAGTCAGTTACTTATTCAATTAAAATTATTGGATGAAAAACGAGTTAAGTTGAGTCAACAACTAGCAATACAACCCCCTTATAATGAAAATCCAGCCGTGGCGGCTCACTGGCAATCAATTACCGATACTACCAAATTATTGGCAAAGATTAATCACGATAATGGTTTGATTATTCAAAATCGCATGAACATGACAGAACAGTCAATCAATTATCTTAAAAATTTAAATAATCCAGCAGTTTATACAAATAATGGCTATCAGCAAACTGAAGTTATTTCATCCAAACGGGCGAAAGTGTAAAATAAAAACAAACAAACTATTGATATTAAAATCCGTTAAACGAGATAAATACCCCATAAATCATCGCCTTTTCAAAGCAATAATTCTCAAATAATAAGTTCATACTGTTATCATTAAAAAATGCATTTAACAGTATAATTTTATTCCCACCATGGCTAATGAGAGTGATCTAGATAAAAGCGAACAACCCACGGATAGCAAAATAAAAAAAGCTAAGGAAAAGGGGCAGATACCACGATCTCGAGAATTAACATCCTTGTTTATTCTATTAATAGGTATTTCACTACTTTTAATAATAGGACCTTATACAGTTAATCAACTGATCACTATTATAAAAATGGCGATCAAAGTATCACACTCACCAAAAGATGATACATTAATTACTTTACATTTAGTTAATTTGATCACAGCAGGTATTTGGTCTATTGTGCCAATTGTTATAGGATTGGTAATTACTGCCATGTTTGCTCCACTTGGTGTTGGGGGATTACTCTTTAGCCTGCAATCAATCAAACCAAAATTTTCAAAACTCAACCCTATAGCTGGGTTTGGTCGACTATTTAGCATTAGAATTTTTTCGGAACTGCTTAAAAGCATACTTAAAGTTACCCTGATTTCAACCACGGTAGCTCTATTTTTATTACACTATTTTCCCAATATACTTTCCTTACCCAATATGTATTTAAATAACGCATTAACAAATGCAATAGAATTAGTCATTATTTGTGGAATTTTAAGTGTGTTATCTTTAATACCAATGGTTGGTTTTGATATTTTTTATCAAATTTGGAGTAATTTGAAAAAATTGAAAATGTCCAAACAAGAAATTAAAGATGAGTTTAAAGAACAAGAAGGTGATCCACAAATAAAAGGTCGTATTCGCCAAATGCAACAAGCAATGGCCCGACGTCGAATGATGAAAGATGTGACTAAAGCCAATGTTATTGTAACTAACCCAACCCATTACGCTGTTGCTTTACAATATGATGATAAAACCATGGCTGCTCCAAAATTATTAGCCAAAGGTACGGATAACATTGCGCTGCGTATTAAAGAAATAGCAAGCGAACATAATATACCCTTATTAGAGGCACCACCTTTAGCTCGTGCTTTATATCACCATGGTGAAATTGGTGAAACGATTCCAACCGAGCTTTATACCGCTGTGGCACAAATTTTAGCTTGGGTATATCAATTAAAACATTGGTATAAATATGGCGGTGATAAGCCAATAGCACCGAATAATTTACCCGTACCTGAATCGCTATCCGAATATAAATAACCGTAATTACTAATTTTATGATTAAATCAAAGCTACAGACATTATTGTCATTGAATACCTTAAAAAATGGTCAATATCAAATTTTAGCGGGACCAATACTCATATTATTGATTCTGTCGATGATGGTATTACCTTTGCCAGCTTTTATCTTAGATCTATTTTTTACTTTTAATATTGCCTTATCCATTATTATATTAATTGTCGCTTTATTCACTAAAAGAGTGCTTGATTTTGCAGCATTTCCAACGGTTTTATTATTTGCAACTTTATTGCGCTTATCGCTCAATGTTGCCTCTACAAGGGTAGTATTATTAAAAGGTCATACCGGCAGTGATGCGGCAGGGCGGGTTATTGAAGCGTTCGGGCACTTTTTAGTTGGTGGAAATTTTGCTATTGGTATCGTTGTATTTGTTATTCTGGTCATCATTAACTTCATGGTGATTACCAAAGGAGCTGGACGAATTGCTGAAGTGGGGGCTCGTTTTGCATTAGATGGCATGCCAGGTAAACAAATGGCAATTGATGCTGATCTTAATGCGGGGTTAATTGGTGAAGATGAAGCTAAAGCACGAAGAGCAGAAGTGACCCAAGAAGCCGATTTTTACGGTTCAATGGACGGTGCCAGTAAATTTGTTCGCGGTGATGCTATTGCTGGGTTGCTCATTATGGCAATTACCATTATCGGTGGCTTATTAGTTGGTGTTATGCAACATGGTATGACGTTTGCTGATGCAAGCCACACTTATGTATTACTGACAATTGGTGATGGTTTAGTTGCGCAAATACCATCATTAATTATTTCAACTGCAGCAGGTGTTATTGTTACTCGAGTGAACTCGCAAGATAGTATCAGTGAACAAATGCTTAACCAGTTATTCAATAGCCCTAAAGTATTGATTTTGACAGCGGTTGTAATTGGCTTACTTGGACTGATTCCAGGCATGCCCAATATTGTATTTTTAATGTTCACCGGTTTTTTAACCGTGCTGGCATGGTGGCTAAACAAACATAAAAATGCTGAGCCACAAAATACCACAAAAACCACAGAAGCACCGGCAACGACGCCAGCAAGTTTAGAAGCCACTTGGTCGGATGTAAATATTGAAGATATTTTAGCCATGGAAGTCGGATACGGACTTATCCCTATGGTGGATCAAACACAAAACGGCGAATTATTGGGTAAAATTCGTAGTTTACGTAAAAAATTTGCTCAAACGTTAGGCTTTTTACCTCCTCAAGTGCATATTCGCGATAATCTTTCATTAGCGCCTTATCAATATAAAATCTTTATTAAAGGTGGTGAAATTGGAAAAGGTGAAATTGTTAATAATAAATGGTTAGCCATTAATCCAGGTAATGTAACTGAAACCATTAAAGGCACACCTACTACTGAACCTGCTTTTGGATTGCCGGCTATTTGGATAGATAAAAACGATAAAGAAAATGCGCAGATATTAGGTTATACCGTTGTTGATACTAGCACCATGATTGCAACGCACTTTAATCACCTGTTACAACAATTTGCCAGTGATTTACTTGGTCGGTTAGAAACTCAAGAACTGCTCGATCGAATTAAGCAAGAAGTACCAAAACTTGTTGAAGACTTTATTCCAGGAGTCATAACATTAACAACGTTTCATAAAATATTGCAAAATTTGATTGCTGAAAAAGTTTCAATTCGTGATATGCGCACCATTATAGAAACCATTTGTGAACATGCACCAACTCAGAATGATGCTTATCAATTACTTAGTATGGTTAGAATTGCATTAGGGCGCGTAATCACTCAACAATGGTTTTCTGATAGTGAGCAAATCAATGTGATCTGCTTAAATGTCAATTTAGAGCGTTTGTTACTGCAAACACTGCAAAATACCAGTAACTTTGAGCCGGGTTTAGCTGAACATATCATTCAACAACTACAACAAGCTCTTCATCAGCAAGAAGCAATCGGTGCTCCACCGGTTTTATTGGTTAATCACTCGTTACGAGCCATGCTTGCTCAATTTTTAAGACCTAATTTTCCTCAATTAGCGGTATTGTCAAATTTAGAAATTCCGAATAATCGAGAGATCAAAGTCACATGTCAAATTGGCAGTGAAACCTAATAAAAACAGGAAGTTTAAATGGTCAGTTTCGATAGCCACATAAAATTCTCTATCTCTTTTCAAAGATTGTCCCTTTTTTGAAAGGAGATTGCATAAACCTGTATTTGGTTAATAAGATATAACTTATTCCACCAACAAAAAAACCGACAATCCATGATAAACTTACTTCATAAAATGCCGAAGCAGAACCAATAAGCATCGCTAAAATAGCCGCAGGATTATAACCTGCAAACTGACCTTTATTATTGTATAAAGCATGTATATTAATTTGCTGGCGACGTAATAAATAATATTCCACCAATAGTATTGCAACAATTGGTCCTAAAAATGCGGAGTAAATGAGAATAAATAAGCCTAATCCTTGTGCTGATGTATCTTGCACTAAAATCCAAGGGAAAGAAGCGATAGCTAATAAACCGGTAATTGTTACGGATAATTGATAATTGGCTTTCGTTAACAAGGTAATCACGTAAGCTGGCGGAATAATGTTAGCGACAATATTTACCGCAATGGTACCTAACACAATAAAGGTTGATACGATAATAGTGATATAGGAATTATCTACCACGATTGCAAAGGCTTTCACTGGATTAGCGTTACCAGTGACAGAAGCCAACATCACGCCAATAGTTATAATAAAACCATAAGCAATAAAAATCGGTAGAAAATAAAGTAACGCTCTTTGACGATGGCTAAAGCCTAATTTGAGCTCTCGAGAATAATCAGCTGCACTCAGAAAAATTGCAGAATAATTGCCCAAAAACATCATAATAAAGCCATAAAAAGGCAGTCCCCAGGTTCCTTTAGGCTTCACCCATTTGTCTATAACAATATCTTGATGATCATTGAGTAGTATAATAAAAACATAAACTAATGCACAAAGAATAACAACCGAAATTAAGGTTTCAACCCATTTTATTGCATGGAACCCATATAGCGACAAGGCGATTTGGAAACATTGCAAAATAAGAAAACAGACAAATACCTGATTAAATCCGCCATTCGATAATATTTTAATGATTTCATTAAGGGCTGTTGCGCCAATCCAGCTTTGAAAGCCATACCAAACAATAGCAGGAATACCACGTAGCAACGATGAAACAACAGCTCCTTTTATTCCAAATGACATGCGCAGTTGCATCACATAAGGAATTCCAGTGCGATATCCTAACCGATCATTTAAAACAAAAATTGTGGTAATAATTAAGATTGAGATGAACATTGCAATGAAAGTTTGAAGAGTATTCATAGTCGCAACTCCTGCTACTACCAAGCTTGCGCCTAAAGTCATATTACCTAAATTCATACCATCACCTATCCACATAAATCCATAGGTAAAACAATTCATGGTTCGATCTTTATTGGTCTTAGGTAGTAATGATCTGTTAATGGTTAGTGATTCAGATGATGATTGCTTTGTATGATTTTTCATAATCCTATCCCTTAATTACCTGAGTTTTTACTTATGTCTTTATGATTAACAGCGAATAAAGGTTCCTCTTGGTGTTGAATCAATACCAGAATCAATCTGATAAATGGTTTCTCCTCGTAACAATGTTTGTACGACTTGTGCACCAATTTGCCTACCCACATAAGGACTAAATTGATTGCGATATTCAAGATTTTGAGCTTTTAATACATAGCATGAACGAGGTTTTATAAAAATAATGTCAGCATCTTTACCAACTTGAATGGCGCCTTTGGTTGGTAAGTTGTATCTTTCGGCAGGATTTTTTGCGATAATATCGGCAAATTGCTTTAATGACATACCCCGTTTTTGTACCGCTTCATCAAAAAATATATCCACATTATTTTGAACACCAGAAATGCCGCCCCAAGCATCAAAAGCATTGTCTTTATTTTTTAAATCATAGGTACAAGGTGAATGATCGGATACGGCGGTAATAATGTGTCCTGCAAAGAGGTATTTCCATAATCCTTCTTGAGCTTGCTGATCGCGGATTGGTGGTGAACATTTTGCAATTGGTCCAATAGCATCCAATTGGTCTGTAGTAAAATAGAGGTAATGGATACAGGTTTCGCACGTCACATTAATGCCTTCTTGGCGTGCTTTGATAACCTCTTCAACTCCTTCTGGACAAGCGACATGGCATATATGAATCGGGCACCCAGTTTGTTTAGCGAAAAAGATTGCTCGACGAATTGCTTCAACTTCAGTAAATGCCGGACGGGTTGCTACATATTGTGATAATTTACTTTCGCCTCGTGCTTTAGCTTGTTGCCCTAAAATATCAGTAATTGCGGCATTTTCTGCATGGATAGCTAGCACTTTACCGGTTTTAGCAATTTGGCGCATTCCTTCCCACAATGCATAATCATTCACATTAGCAAAATCACCTTCAAGATTTGGATCCCCACAAGTTGCCATAAAACATTTAAATGCCGCAACACCTTCTTCGACTTGTTCTGCAATACCATTATTGGTTAAGTTATAAGGAACTAATCCCCCATAGGAAGCAACATCGACATAAAGTTTTCCTTGACCAGCAGCGTATTTTTGATGAAGAGTTTCAGCACTGGTAGTGGCAGGAAGTTGATTAAGAGGCATTTCAACAAAGGTTGTTACGCCCCCTTTTGCACATGCTTTTGTTCCAGTCACATAGCCTTCCCACTCATGACGAACACCGCCAGGCTCACTAATATGCACATGAACATCAACCATACCTGGGCTGACAACTAAGCCTTGAGCATCAATAGTCTTAATAGCTTGCTCCAAATCCAAGCCAATAGCCGCAATTCTGCCATTTTTTATTGCAATATCGGTATAGACTTCACCCGATTCGAGAATAACAAGACCATTTTTTATGATCAGATCGTATTGCATAACATTTTTTCCAAGTAAAGTAACAACGAATCAAAGACAGTACAACTAAAAGAATTATGAAAAAGTGATAAGAACAGTAATGCAATAAATATGCCAATGAATCAATTGGTAAGGATCGATATTGTGATTTGAAAATTTCGATTCGTGATGCACTAAAAGGATCCAACAATGTGTAGCTATATAACATTTTGCCACATTTTTGTGATATTAGAATGAAAATAGATACACGTTATCAAAAATTTCTGATGCTTGCGGATTAAATCATTTGCCTTACATACAACCTAGTAATTTGATTATAGACCATCTTAATGTAAGGCTTAATAAACTATTGAGCAACAACTGTGAAACGTTGCTGAATATGTTTAGCATTTTCAGCTTCATCAACCATAGCAATAGCATAATCAGCATAGCTAATTTGGCTTTTGCCTTGACTATTAATCATAAACTGCTCACCACCAGTGGTATAATGACCTGTTCTTGGACCATCAGCAATAAACTCAATAGCAGGGCTTAAGTATGTCCAGTTCACATTGTTACATTTTTTGAGTGCATCTAACGCTTTTGCCATATTATTTGCTAATGGTTTAAACTCTTCAGGGAATTGGGGAGTATCAACTAAACGAATAGAATGTTCTGGATTGACATATAAACTACCTGCACCACCAACAACTAATAATCGATTAGGTTTATCCATCAAAATATCCGTAAGATGTTTTAAACTTGTTTGATGTAAAGGCAGTGACTCGAGTGTCCAGGTGGCAAATGCATCAACAATAACATCAAAAGGTCTTAAATCATCATAAGTTAACTCAAAAAGATCTTTAACCAATACGTCAGCTTTAGGATCAACTTTAGCATCAGCTCTACGGACAATTGCCGTGACGGCATGACCACGGTTAAGTGCTTCTTTAACAATTAATGAGCCTGATTTACCATTTGCACCAATTACAGCTATTTTCATTATTTACTCCTTTCCTATTATTTAAATTAAAATTCAATTTGATTCGAATAAATGTCTGTTATATAAAAAATCTTTTACTCAATGGCAAGTTTTAGATTAATATTCAAAGTATCTATTGTAAAGTAGGTACCGTTATGTAATATAGTATCTTTTAGGAAACTATCATTGAATTTAAAGGAATTATTAACAATGTTATTAAATGAAAATTTGCCTCCTTGTCCTGTTGAAATCACATTAATGTTAATGGGTGATAAATGGAAAGTATTAATAGTGCGTGATTTACTGACTGGAACCAAACGTTTTGGCGAATTAAAAAAATCCCTAAATGGCATCTCACAAAAAGTCCTCACTTCTCATTTACGCATTATGGAAAAAAATGGCTTAATCACCCGCAAAGTTTATGCACAAGTACCACCAAAAGTTGAATATACCTTAACCGAAGTTGGACAAAGTTTAAAACAAGTGCATGATGCGATGTTAGCGTGGGGAAAAACTTATCAAAAATTAATATCAAACAGTGAATGAATAAAATCATAAAAACCATTTCTTATAGTAACGAGATAAATACATTGGGTAATGGCATTAACAGTCAATCGTGTAAAAATCGAATACCGTAATAAATAAAAAAGTGGATCATTTTTGCACACTATTCATTTTATTCAACAACCTATTGAAAGTACACTACTTTTTCCAACGGAAAAACAAAGTTTTTTAGGATTTATTTGAACAATAATGCATGAATCATTGAAGAATGATTGAACAGATCAATTGAACATGATATCTCTATTCATAAACATCTTATTCAATCGGAATATCGCAATTTTGGTCAATCTATATTACTATGATTTCATTGATTTTCGTATAATGAAGTGATTATGAGTGCGTTGTCTAACCATCTAACCATTAAAGACATTGCTAAATTAAGCGGTGTGAGCAAATCGACCGTTTCACGGGTAATTAATCATGATCCAATGGTGAAAGAAACCACCCGTAATAAAGTGATGACAATCATTGAACAGTATCAATTTATCCCTTCTAAGTCAGCAAGAGCAATGCGTGGTTATGGAAATAAAGTGATAGGTATTATTGTCACTCGTCTTGATTCGATGTCTGAAAATCAAGCAGTGCGCGCTATACTGCCAATTTTATACCAGCATGGTTACGATCCTATCATCCTTGAAAGCCAGTTTAGTGTTAATAAAGTCCACGAACATTTAACCATATTGAAAGAAAAGCAAGCAGATGGTGTGATTGTGTTTGCTTTCACTGGGTTAGAACACTCATTATTATCATTTTGGCAAAATAAAAGTGTGATAATCGCCAGATCATTTCAGGAATATACTTGCATTTGCTACGATGACATTGGTGCAGTCACAACCTTACTGAAATATTTACATCAATCAAGAAAACATCAAAATATTGGCTTTATTGGTATTGATCAACAAGACCAAACAACAGGTGCATTACGCTATCAAGCCTATATGGATTATTGCCACAAACATCAAATCAGTACAAATGCTTACTTAGGCAATTTGAGTTATCGTTCAGGTTATGAACTTGCTGAATCAATTTTATCACACTCGCCAACAGCAATCGTTTGTGCGACTGACGCCATCGCTTTAGGATTAAACAAATATTTACAGCAGAATCAATTAGAACATATTGTGGTCGCGAGCATTGGCAACAGTGAGTTACTTAATTTTTTGTTCCCTGATACGCTTTCAGTTGAGCTTGGGTTTGATAAAGCCGGTACCTATGCCGCCCAAGCATTACTCAGCATGTTACAAAATACCGTTTCATTTAAAACCACTACCGTACCTTGTAAATTAATGATTTAAAATCAGCCTCGATTAATCAATCGCCTCACAATCCAAGTAAAAAATTGTGAGTTCAGTCACAAATAGGGAACGTTCCCATTTATTATTTATTAAAATCAATTTAAGCTTGATTCATATTAAATAATAGCCAAACTATTGATGAAACAAATCAGCTAAAGTTTTAATTACAAGGAGACTTTTATGGCTAAAGATTCAAAAATATCAACCGAATCAATAACGCAACTGGTCGATTTGATTGGTGGGAAAGAAAATATTGCCAGTGTTACCCACTGCTTAACCAGATTAAGATTTGCGTTGATCGATCCCAACATCGCCAATGTTGATGCCATACAAGCCCTTCCTTTTGTCAAAGGTTGTTTTAACAACGCCGGGCAATTTCAAGTTATCATTGGGACGAATGTTGATAGCTATTACAAAACTTTAACCCAACAATTAAATTTGGACGAAGCAAGCAAAGAACAGACCAAAGCCGCTGCTAAGAAAAATATGTCTTTCTTTGAACAACTTATTGCCAATTTGGCCGAAATTTTTGTGCCATTATTACCGGCTTTAATTGCCGGAGGTCTATTACTTGGTTTACGTAATATCATCGGTGAAATGCCAACTATTGATGATAAACCACTGATTCAAACTTACCATTGGTTAGAACCTATCTATAATATTCTTTGGCTACCTTGTGAAGCGATTTTCCACTTTTTACCGGTTGCTATTTGCTGGTCTACGGTGAAAAAAATGGGTGGTTCGCCAGTATTAGGTCTTGTACTGGGTATTACTTTAGTTTCACCACAACTAATGAACGCTTATGACCTTGGAAGCAAAATACCGGAAGTCTGGGATTTTGGTTGGTCTAGTATCGAAAAAGTTGGCTATCAAGCACAAGTGATCCCATCCATTTTTGCAGGTTTAGCACTAGGGTGGATCGAAACACGATTACGCAAAATTGTGCCTGACTACTTAACGCTAGTAATTGTGCCGATTGTTGCGCTGCTAGCATCAGTATTTTTAGCTCACTTTTTATTGGGACCATTTGGACGAATGTTAGGTAACGGTATTGCTACGGTTGTTAAATATTTAATGACCGGCGATTATGCTTTTATTGGTTCAGCTATTTTTGGATTTTTCTATTCACCGCTGGTCATTACCGGTATTCACCATACTACACTCGCTATCGACATGCAGATGACCGAAAGTATGGGCGGCACTCCGCTTTGGCCAATTATTGCTTTATCTAATATTGCCCAAGCATCCGCGGTAGTGGGTATTATATTAGTAAGTAAAAAACATAATGAGCGGGAAGTCTCGGTTCCAGCTGCCATCTCGGCTTATTTAGGTGTAACTGAACCGGCAATGTACGGCATCAATTTACGCTATAAATTCCCAATGCTATGTGCCATGATCGGTGCAGCTTTAGCTGGATTAATTTGTGGTTTATTTGGCGTTTTATCTAATGGTATCGGTGTCGGTGGTTTGCCGGGCATATTATCGATTAAATCGGTATATTGGTCGATTTATGCCTTAGCAATGATTGTGGCGATTGTTGTACCGATCGTTTTAACGGCTACCGTTTATAAAATAAAGCTTAAACAAGGTACGTTAGATATTCGCTAAATAGTCTATAAAAGTTAACCGTTCTGGCATAAGAACAGTTAATCAATTGTTTAAATTAACGTTTTTTAAAAATTACTATGAAGAGCAAGCAATGAATAAAATTGATATTCCTTGGTGGCAAAACGGTACTATTTATCAAATCTATCCCAAAAGCTTTCAAGCCAGCGGCGCAAGTCCAACTGGGGATGTATTAGGTATTATCAGTCGATTAGATTATCTAAAAAGACTCGGGATTAGTGCCATTTGGTTAACGCCTATTTACCCGTCACCACAAATTGATAATGGTTATGATGTCTCTGATTATTATGATATTGATCCCGCCTATGGCAGCATGGAGGATTTTGAATTGCTGGTACAGCAAGCCCATCTTCGCGGTATCCGTATTATGATGGATATGGTATTTAATCATACTTCAACTGAGCACCCATGGTTTAAATCTGCTTTAGATAAATCCAGCCCTTATCGATCTTTTTATATTTGGAAAGATGCCAAATCCGATGGTGCTGAGCCTAATAACTGGCGTTCAAAATTTGGCGGTAAGGCTTGGCAATGGCATGAACCATCTCACCAGTATTACTTACACTTATTTGCTAAAGAACAGGCTGATCTGAATTGGGAAAATCCCAACGTCCGACAAGAAATCAAAAAAGTTTGCCAATTTTGGGCGGATAAAGGGGTGGATGCCTTAAGATTGGATGTCATTAATTTAGTTTCAAAACAACAAGATTTTGCGGATGATAACAACGGCGATGGTCGAAAATATTACACTGATGGTCCCAAAATACATCAATTTCTACAAGAGATGAGCCGAGAGGTATTCCAACCTAATCAACTTATTACCGTGGGTGAAATGTCCTCAACTAGCCTTGAAAATTGCCAACACTATGCTGCTTTAGACGGTAAAGAACTGACCATGACATTTAACTTTCATCATCTAAAAGTTGATTATCCTGATGGTTACAAATGGTCATTGGCACAGCCCAACTTATTAGAATTAAAAAAAATCATGGGGTATTGGCAAACTGGCATGCACGGTAAGGCTTGGAATGCCATTTTCTGGTGTAATCACGATCAACCCCGCATCGTATCACGCTTTGGCAATGAGACCCAATATCATACCGAATCAGCTAAAATGCTGGCTATGTTGCTCTATGGTCTACAAGGTACGCCGTACCTGTATCAAGGTGAAGAAATTGGTATGACCAATCCTCATTTTACTGATATATCACAATATCGGGATGTAGAAAGCTTAAATATTTACCATGAAAAAATCGCCGAAGGCATGTCGAAAGCGGAAATGCTAGCTATTTTAGCCAGCAAATCACGCGACAATAGCCGAACACCGATGCAGTGGGATAACTCCGCTCATGCTGGCTTTAGCAAAGGCGAACCGTGGATAGCTGTTGCCAACAATTATCCACAGATTAACGTAAAAGCCGCACTTGACGATCCCAATTCCATCTTTTATTGCTATCAAACCTTAATCAGATTGCGGAAGGAGTACCCAATATTTATTTTGGGTGATTATCAAGATTTAACGCCAGATATTGCCGATTATTGGTGCTATGTTCGCAATTGGAATAATCAAAAACTTCTGGTAATAATCAATTTGACGAATAAAACAACTCACTGGACATTGCCAAAAGATCTGCAACAGATTCATTGGCAACAATTATTCGGTAATTATACAAACAGCAATGCGTTGGAGTCTGAAATAACCTTAAAACCTTATCAGGCAATGTATTTATTGCTGAAAGTGGATGGATTAAATTAGCCGTTCATCTTTCAATATCATTAACGATTAAAAAGCGTAATCTAGCCAAGATTACGCTTTAATAGCGTTGTTTGAAACTAACGACCAAAATCGACTAAATAAAAAGCATTTTTACTAAAATATGGTCCTAAAACTATAGTACTCTTTCTTCAACGTATTACTCATTCTCGTAAATTATCTATCTATTTTAATTTAAGATTTTTCAAAAAAAAGTTGCAAAATACATGAAACCGTGTATTTTATATTCACTCTTCAATGATTTTTTGACGTTAATCAATTCCGGATGTTCAATGATGTTGATATCTAAAAAATAATCAAATTGCAGCAAAGCTAAATCATTACTCATAACAATAGCAACAACAATAATAACAATAATCTATATTTCGTAAGCATGAAATACTAAAAGAGGATAACATGGATAAAGGATTAACCCATCTGATCAATCCATTGGAAAATGGTTTAAGTCATGGTTTAAAACATGGATTAAAGCGCAGTCTGAAGAAAGGCACCGCCCATAATCGCTATACCTTAACTGTCGATGGTCAAAGCGCGCCGATTTCGGTTTTACAGGTTGCCGGCAATGAACAACTCAACCAGCCCTGGCATTACACCATCACCTTTACCAGCCCACATCCACATCTGGATGCGGAATCGTTTCTCAATCAAAAAGCCTGGTTTCGTTTCAATCCTGTTCATGCCGATTTGACCTCTTTGGCATTGGGTGCCTCAGACTTACTGAACGCCAGCACCCCATTTGATGCATTGCACGAATTAAAACCCTCCGAGTCGTCGGTCAATCCTCAAAGCGCGACAGCGCCCTTAAACGGGTTAAAGCAAAACACGCCACTCAATTCATTGAACGCCCTATTCTCACAAGGTGCATCACGTACGCTCTATGGTGTGATAACCACATTTGGACAGTTATCGGTCAGTCACGACGAGGTCCGCTATCAGGTGGTCTTATCCTCACCATTGGCAAGACTGGGGTTAAGTCACAATTATGCCATTTTTCAGAAACAAAGCGTGATAAGTGTGGTTGAAGAAGTGCTGCGCAGTCATGGCTATACGGGGGTGGATTATCGTCTGGAATTAAACCATCACTATCCGGAGCGAGAATTCATCACGCAATGGCAGGAAAGTGACCTGGCATTCATTCAACGACTGCTGGCGGATGTGGGGGTGTATTTCCGGTTTGAAACGCATGGCGAGCATCATTGTGATGTGATGGTCATCAGTGATAACGAGCAGGGGTATGGGCAGGCGTCGGATATCCGTTACCAACCGCCCAGTGGCACCCTGGATGGTGGACGGGAAAGTGTCTGGGACATCACCTTGCGCAGTCAGGTCGTCGAATCCTCGGTTAAGGTGCAGGATTATAACTACCGCGATGCCAACGCCAGTTTCGTTGGTGAAATCAACAGCCAGCCGAAAGACACCACCACTTATGGCACCGATTACCGTTATGATGAGCATTACAAAGGTCTGACCACACACGGTCAGGCAGAGAAAGACGGGGAAGAGGAAGATAACAACAACAATAACGACAATAACAACAATTATCACAATAGCAATAGCAATAGCAATAGCAATGACAATGACAATGACAAGAGCCATCATAACAGCGACAATCCTTACGACAATGCGGTGGAAAGTGGTAACTGGTATGCGCGAATGCGTCATGAACACGCCATCAGTCAACAAACCGTCATCCACGGGAAAAGCAATCATGCCAATCTGACACCGGGTCAACGCATACAGATTAACGGTAGTCCATGGATGGACATTGATGAGGGCGTCATAATATTAAGTGTGGAAGGGCAAGGCAACCGCACCGAAGCTTACGAACTGCGTTTTACCGCCATACCGTATCACGCCTTAAAACCTTACCGACCGGCACCGCTGCCGGCGCCGACGGTGCACGGCACCCTGCCGGCACGGGTAAGCAGTCCGGATAATGACACTTACGGTTACATTGATACACAGGGTCGTTATCGGGTTAAATTTAACTTTGACTTAAAAGCGTGGAAAAACGGGGAAGAGAGCCTATGGTTAAGACTGGCCAGACCGTATGCCGGCAGCACCTATGGCATTCACTTTCCGCTCATTGACGGCACGCAAGTGGCGGTCGCCTTCACCAACGGCAATCCGGACCGACCGTATATCGCCCATGCCCTGCACGACAGTGCGCACCCTGACCTGGTGACCACGATAAACAAACACCGCAATGTGATTCGCACCCCCACCAATAACAAACTGCGCATGGAAGACAAACGGGGGCAGGAGCACATCAAGCTGGCGACCGAATACGGCAAAACGCAACTCAATCTGGGACACTTAGTCAACCAAAAAAAAGCGTTACGGGGCGAAGGGTTTGAACTGCGCACCGATGAATGGGGGGCGATAGCGGCTGAAAAAGGCTTATACCTGACGACACAAACCGAGCCCAAAGCGCAAGGTCAGCAACTGGATATGCAAGGCGCCATTACCCAGCTGGAAAATGCCTTATCGATAGCCAAAGCGCTGCAACAGGCTGCCAATCAATGCGACGCACACGGTGCTGACACCGCCAGTCAGGACCAGCTTAAAGCAGCGTTAACGACGCTCACTGAAAGTGGCATCTTAGCTTATGCACAGGCAGGCATTGCGTTAACCAGTCCGGAAAATATCCAACTGTCCTCGAGTAACAGTATTTCCTTAACCAGTGAACACCAAACCGACATCCATGCCCTGAAAAACATCACAGTCACATCCGGCGAAGCCATAGGCTTATTTGCCCATAAATCGGGCATGAAACTGTTGGCCAACCAGGGGGAAATCAACCTGCAAGCGCAAAATGCCAACTTGAATATGGCGGCTCAACAAGATATCCGCATCGACAGTGTGGACGGTGAACTCACCCTCACAGCAAGCGAAGAGCTGACGTTAATGTGTGGTGGCTCTTTTATCAAAATCAGCCGTGAGGGCATTGAGCTGGGCACAGCGGATAATGTGTATATAAAAAGCAATGCTCTGCAAAAAATGGGACCGGCGACCATCAATGTATCGCCCCCTTCTCTGCCTAGCCCATTATCTGCCACGACAAACCGTATTTGTTTACGCTGTTTAATTCAAGCTGCTGAGAATGGTGAAATGTTTGTAGTTAGTGGGAATTAATTCGTCATGTTAAACATCCATATTGTCAATCAAATAAAATTAGAACGCCAAAAACAGTCACGATATAAATTACACCTTTATGCTTTAATCGATGGCCTTGGATATGAGCGTTTATTTCGAGATGAAATCGTTGAAAGTGAAGGAGTGGCTCCGTTATTCATTCAACCTAATAATCAAGATGTTGCTTTTGCAGGGCCTTGGATTTTCAATGTTTCGCAATTGAGTGATGATTTAAAAAGCCAAGTCATTAAACTTGAACAAACGTATCCCTCGGTGTCATGGATAATCTCATCGTTATCTTTTAACCATTTATTGAATCATTTAGAAAGAAGATTGCATTTAACCTTGGAAGAGAATCGTTATGCGTTACTTCGTTATTACGATCCACGAGTATTAAATAGACTCCCTAGCGTATTCACACCGGAACAATTTAAACTCTTTACGTTACAAATTAATGAGTGGATCTTTTACCTTAACAATCATTATTATTCATTGATGACAGGACGATTATCATGAAATTTAGTACAGAACAAATTAACAAAATTTTAGAGCAAGAAAAAGATGAATATCTTTGGGATCTGATACATAAATTTAAAAATGATAAACGTTTGAAATTACCTGATGAACAAATTGACGATCTGTTTAAACGATTAAAAGAAACATATAACTATCTTATGGAGTTGGGGTTTGATAAAAAGGTGCTCATAGAAACATTTTTATGTGCCGAAACAACAACGCCTGGTTTTAGAGATAATCCAAAATTCAAAGCTTGGATAGAAAAGCCTAACGGAATTCCTGAAAATCAATTTGAAGATTTATTAAGAATAGCCAGTAAAATTCAATCATGGCAATAAGGAGAAAATATGGTAGTACCTATTGTGATTGGTATTGCGTTAGAAGAGTTGGCTTTATATATTATAGCTACTGGTGCAGCGATTATTTATGCAGATCAAACAATGAATAAAGAATCCGGTACTAGGACTGATTCAAAGCCAACTTGGCCTAATAGTTCTGAAACGGATTCTTCAAAAAGCGGTGAAACTACACAAAGCGATTTATTTAACTACAGTGCTGACGCTTCAATAGACGAAATTATTGAACGAGAGCTGCATTCGCAATCAATTGGCCTTGAACAAGAGTACAGTCGAATTAGCTATGATGAAAAAGCACGGCTACGAGCAGAAACCTTAGCACTTATAACGACATTAGTAACCTCGCAAAATTGTGATTGCCCACCCGATACCTATAAGCGGGTTAAGTTAAAACCAATACGTCGAGGTATGAGCTTACTGTCACTCGATTATCAATCAGCGATTTGTGATGTTGAGTGGTACATTGAGGAAGGTAATAAAAAATCAAATTTAATTCCTGAGTGGGTCTATTTTCAGGGACCGGGTGATCCGCCAGTGGATTTTGATGGATGGCTTCCGCGGTTTTGTCTATTTTTAGAGGTTAAAGCGCGTTATGATTTTTTATTTCAAAAAGGGTTAGGAAAGCCTGTGTTAAATAAATGGGCTTCAAATTATTACGAAAGATTAATAGATCAAGCAGCACGGCAAAATAGGGTATGCGATTTTAATCCTCCTGCAAAATGTTGTTGGGTGTGGATGACACCAAAAGCGTATCTTCACTTTGAAAACATAAAGCGTAATTTTCCACATTTGTTGTCTATTTTTGTTCCATTATCTTTTTATTAGGAAACCATTATGAAAAAAGAATTAGCTGTTGAGATGTATTTTAAACCTGAAGCCTATTTACCACTCTCTGTGTGTATTGCGCAAATTGAACAGATATTAAAAATCCAGCATAACTATCTTCATAAAAGTGAAAATTGGTACTTATGTGGTGCCTCTAAGAAAAAGTCATCCATTTATCAGCTATTTAATAAAAATGGCGTAACTAAAGTTGGATTGGAAAAATTAACTCAAAAATATAAGAAAAATAAGAATTCTTTTAGTGGATCTATTTGGGATAAAGATACTGAAGAGGCAGCTCTAATTTATTTTTTATATGAGAAAACTTTTGAGAAAAGATTTTTCCTTAAAATTGAATTAGATTTTACAATAGATATTGTGATTACTAAATCTCAAACAGTCACTGCATTTATTTTAGCCTTAGTTCAGAAATTTAATAGTGCCTATATTATGGTTAATGGAAATTATTTACCAAAAAAAGCTGTTTTTCCCGACAGACTATCTGCAGGCTGGATGATATACCTACCCAAGGCTCAATTAACGCACGAAATGGTGCCCGAGTCGTCGGATGTGGTAAGTGTCAAAAATGAGGATGGACTGGTAACCGGAACGCTGGTGGTAACGATGCCTCATTTTTTTGATGAAGAAAATGCAGATGATATTAAAGCGGTAAATCGAGTTGATATTCGGCTACGTGAGTTAGATCTATTGCCATTGTATACAGACATGTAAACTATTTATTCTGAGTTAGAGGGAAGAAAAATCAAATTTAATTCCTGAGTGGGTCTATTTTCAGGGACCGGGTGATCCGCCAGTGGATTTTGATGGATGGCTTCCGCGGTTTTGTCTATTTTTGTTCCATTATCTTTCTATTAGGAAGCCATTATGAAAAAAGAATTAGCTGTTGAGATGTATTTTAAACCTGAAGCCTATTTACCACTCTCTGTGTGTATTGCGCAAATTGAACAGATATTAAAAATCCAGCATAACTATCTTCATAAAAGTGAAAATTGGTACTTATGTGGCGCCTCTAAGAAAAAATCATCCATTTATCAGATATTTGATGAAAATGGTATAACCGAAGTTGGTTTGAAAAAGCTGACTCTTGGGTATAAAAAAGAACATAATAGTTTTGATTTGGCTGTTTGGGATAAAGATACTGAAGAGGCAGCTCTAAGTTATTTTTTATATGAGAAAACTTTTGAGAAAAGATTTTTCCTTAAAATTTATTTAAGTTTTACAATAGATATAACGATTACTAAATCTCAAACAGTCACTGCGTTTATTTTAGCCTTAGTTCAGAAATTTAATAGTGCCTATATTATGGTTAATGGAAATTATTTACCCCAAAAAGCTGTTTTTCCCGACAGACTATCTGCAGGCTGGATGATATACCTACCCAAGGCTCAATTAACGCACGAAATGGTGCCCGAGTCGTCGGATGTGGTAAGTGTCAAAAATGAGGATGGACTGGTAACCGGAACGCTGGTGGTAACGATGCCTCATTTTTTTGATGAAGAAAATGCAGATGATATTAAAGCGGTAAATCGAGTTGATATTCGGCTACGTGAGTTAGATCTATTGCCATTGTATACAGACATGTAAACTATTTATTCTGAATTAGAGGGAAGAAAAATCAAATTTAATTCCTGAGTGGGTTTATTTTAAGGGGCCGGGTGATCCGCCAGTGGATTTTGATGGATGGCTTCCGCGGTTTTGTCTATTTTTAGAGGTTAAAGCGCGTTATGATTTTTTATTTCAAAAAGGGTTAAGAAAGCCGGTGTTAAATAATTGGGCTCGAGGTTATTACAATTCTTTAGTTAGTCAAGCTAAAAGACAAAATAAGGTATGCGATTTTAATCCTCCTGCAAAATGTTGTTGGATTTTTATGACACCATGGGCGTACTTGGGTTCCCTTACCCTAGTTATAGAGGATATTTTATGCAAGAAATAATAGATGTTCAGTTTGATATAATCATTTATTTACCGAAAGTCACCTTCATTACCTACGCTGATTTTTGTCACCGTTTGGAAAAGGCCTTAAAGGTTTATCAACACTGTTTTGACCCCAAAATGACTTGGTATTTGCTCAAAAATACGGTGAAAGTAAAACCCGAGGCGCTAGTCCATAGTCCCGATGGTTTTACTGAGTTTGGTTTAAAAAAACTCTCTTTCGCTCACAAAAAAATCGATAAAGAGGGTGATACGCTCATTTCATTTATTGATGGTGAACACAATACCTTCGGAAAAGTTATTACTTATGATGCATCTAAATCCTTAGATAACTCGTTTGTTCAATCTAATATTGACTTTTTTTTCACTGAACCCAACGAGCCTCAAATTTTAAAACAAATCACGTTTTTTGTTACCGAGCTGGCAAACGTCTTTACCGATAGCTATATTGAAATCGATTTGATGCAGACCTTTTCGAAAGTGAATGCGCTATTTGTAAAACGGATTGGTGTCTCATTAATTGCTTATATTCCAAGTCCCTTAAAAGCTAGCGACTATCCCGAAGCCCATCAAGTGATCCCGATTGATAAAGACGATAAACAGGTGGGAACTGTGATTGTATCGCTTGATCATTTACCAAGTATTGAAAACACCGAAGATGTGAAAACAATCAATCGGATTGATTTAAGATTGCGCGATGCTGATTTATTACCAATAAGAAGTGATTTATAAGGGATATTATGTGACAAGCTACTCTGTTCAATGTGATTATCAACTTAACTAAAAAAGCGTTCATTACCTTTGTCGATAGACATGAGCGATCACACAAAATTGTGATTGCCCACCCGATAACGTTGGCGTCGCTTTACTCGGCAATAATTCGCCAATATGGAAAACCCTTGCTTTTCCATTATCCACAGAAAACAGGACTGCCATTTAGCAGCGGTATTGGGGCTAATCCCTAATTGTTGATTGGCGGTTTTAAGGGTTTCACCTTGTAGCAATAAGTCAACAAAAGGCAACCACAGTTCGCAATGGGATAAATGATTTAATTGATATTTTTTGAGCGGATTAAACGTACGTCGACAGCTTCGGCAACGAAAATTAAGGCGGTGACCAATACGAACCGTCAGAGGTGATTGGCAATAATCGCAAGGCATGACGGATGTACTGAGCAAATCTTTAAGCCATGATTTAAATGCTTGCGCTTGCTGACTGACCTGGTTAGGGGTGGTTTTCTCAAGGTCTAATACCGCTTGATAAAGGTCAGGCTCATGCTGTTCCAGCAATTGCCGAATAACATTATCCCGTCTACGAGCTGCTCGTGGTGACAGGTTGAACTGAGCTGCAATAAAACTGTGGGGCTGAGCCGTTAAGGTGTACGGAGCAATATCAATCAGCAATGATGTCGGTTTAAGGCGCTGGTATAAAGGATTTGCTGCAACGAAATTGGGCAACTGTTGCAAAAATCGCTCAGCAGCAGGCTGTTGCTTACTCGGTAAAATTGCATGATACATTATTACGCTCCTTATAACGGTATAGACTCCTCAATAATTTTTACAAACACTATAACCTAAAAAGTAAACTCTTGGAATTGTTTAATTAACGACTGCCCAGCCTAAACAGAATATGCTATATTATTTTTTAACTGATTTTACAAGGTGATACGATGGATATTAAACTGACTAAGCATGACAAACGCTATATTGAAGGCACAGACGATGTCTACAGCATTATGCAACGTGTGTTATTGCGTGATAACCAAATCGACCAAGAAAAAGAACATCTTTGGATGATTGGTATGAATCAAGCTGGTTATATTCTGTACATCGAACTGATTGCGCTTGGCAGTTATAAATCGGTCGACGTTGAACCGATGAATGTATTTCGTGTTGCGGTAATGAAAAACGCCTCACGCGTGATATTAGTTCACAACCATCCGTCAGGATCGCTGACGCCGTCGGATGCCGATAAAGATATCACCGATCGCCTCATTCAAGTTGGCCGTATTTTAAATATCGACCTAATCGACCACCTAATCATCACCCCAAAAACCTATATCAGCTTCCGCAGTACTAAACTTATGGACGAGTTAGAACAAAGCCTAAAATACATCCCAACTTATCAAGTGGTTGAACGCATCCGTAAGGAAGAAAAATTGATTGCTAAAGAGAAGTTGGCGGTTGAAAAGGATAAGACAAAAACAGCTCAACAGAAAGCGAAAGCGGAAAAGGAACGACGAGAAAAATTAGAACACGCAACAGCGACTGCTTTACGTGATAAAGGTGTATCAATCGAAGATATTGCTAAGATTTTGGGGATTTCGGTGAAGGCGGTGGAAAGGGTTGTTAAAAGTACTAATTAATTTGAATACACAATAATTTAATTTTTTATATAACTTCAATTTACTTTTATATTGTGTGAGTTTTATTAATATGAATAGATCGATATATTTTACCATAGCAGAAGATTTGCTAATTCAGTTATGTCGGAGGATAGAAACGAGAAATAAATTAAATTGTTTGGAATTTAACATTCATGCTGAAGATTTTTATGTTTACTTTTTAAATCTACTTTATGGTTATTCCTTAATAAATATTAATGAGTTTTCACAAAATGAAGAAGGCCTAGATTTAGTTGATGAAAGTAACAAAATAATACTTCAAGTAACGGCAACGGCAACAAGAGATAAAGTTAATTCGTCGTTAAGCAAGGATTTGTCATCCTATAAAGGATACAATTTTATTTTTGTTTGCATATCGAAAGAAGCTAAACATTTGAGAAAAGGGTCATATAATAATCCTCATTTATTGAAATTTGATCCTGAAAAAGATATTTATGATGTTACTAGGCTATTAAATAAAATTCTTCATCTTGATGTTCATAGTCAGGAGAAAATTGCCCAATTTCTCCAAGCCGAGTTAGCAGCAAAATATAATGACCCGGCAAAAACTTATACTAACATTGCCGAAATTATAAATAGATTGGCATCAGAAAATTTATCTATTACGAATTCATCTAACCCAACAGTTCCTTTCAATATTGATGATAAAATATCGTTTAATGATTTAAAGCGCTCAGCCTTATTAGTGGAAGACTATAAAGCATATAGTTCATTAATTGATGGTATTTATAATACTTTTGATCAGGCAGGAAAAAACAAAAGCTTATCAGTATTAAGATTTATTCGTAATCATTATATTAGACTTTCTCAAAACTACGCCAACGATGATTTATTTTTTAGAATTATAAACGAACTTGTAAAAAGTATTCAAAATAGCTCAAATCATAATTCGATTCCGTTAGATGAGCTTGAGTTTTGTGTTAATATTATTGTCGTTGATGCATTTATTCGATGTCAGATTTTTCAAAACCCAAATATAAAATAAATTAGAGAATTTTTAGTATGTTATTACCAGAAAATATTCACCCTCAAAATTCTTTATATTTTAATGGTGCTTATATTTTAAAGGCATTAAAAAAAGAAAACGATTTAAGTATGATTGAACTCTACTTTAGAGTTAAAGGTTTTCATCAAATATCGATGCCAGTTTTTGTATTAACATTAGACTGGTTATATCTTGTCGGATTAGTTTCTTTTAATTCTGTTGGAAATATTACATTATGTTTTTAAAATCGCTAAAAATATCTAATCAAGAAGGTTTAATTAGAAATATTGTTTTTCATCCAGGATTAAATCTTATTGTGGATGAAACCCCTATTAATTTTTTAACAAAAACGGAAGATTGTTCTACTAACGATTCTGAAATCACCACTGGAAATAATGTTGGCAAAACAACGGTATTAAAGTTAATTAATTTTTGTTTAGGTGGTGATGCTAAAGATATTTATACAGATCCAGAAAACAAAAAAAATGAATATCTTTTAGTAAAAGAATTCTTAATTAACACTCATGTATGTGTTTGTTTAAATTTAATATCTTCTTTTAATGAAGAAAATCCTGAAGAATTAATCATTGAGCGTAATTTTTTACCAAGAAATAAAGCTATAAGGAAAATCAATGGTGAGCAAAAAACAAGTGAAGAGTTTGAATGTGAACTTACCAATCAACTTTTTCCTGATCATTATGGTAAAAAACCAACATTTCCACAGATTATTTCTCACAACATGAGATTTAAAGATTTAAGTCTTAAAAATACCTTAAAAATATTAAGTCCTTTTACAAAAGATGAAGAATACGAAACACTCTATTTATTTTTACTCGGCTGTGATTTTGATAAAGGTGATGAAAAACAAAATTTGATATCATCTATCAAACTAGAAAAAACATTTAAAAAACGCTTGGAAGCAAAACAAACTTATTCAACATATAAATCAGAATTATCGTTAATAGAAATAGATATTGTAAACTTACAAAACAAAAAATCACTATTATGGATTAATCCTAATTTTGAAAATGATTTACAACAATTAAATGAAGTCAAATATAAAATAAAAAATTATAATTCTAAAATTAGTCAATTAATGCTTCGTAAAGAACTTGTTACAGAAGCGATTGAAAATATTAACTCAAGTTCAGCAAATATTGATTTTGCTGAATTGAATAGTTTATATTCAGAAGTCACAAATCATTTTTCTGACATCCAAAAAACATTTGAAGATCTTGTTAATTTTCACAACAAAATGATTGAAGAAAAATCTAGATATATTGCAAAAGATTTACCCGTTCTAAATAAAGAATTATCTGAATACCAACGTTTAGTTTTAGAGCTACTCGAGCATAAAAAACTGTTAAAAGAAAAATTATCAAAAAGCTCAACATTTGAAGAAATCGAAAAAATTAATATTGACTTAAATAATAAATATAAGCTCAAAGGTGAATATGAAGCAATCATCTCTCAAATTGATATTGTTGATGAAAAAATAAAATGTTTGAATAAAGATTTGTTACATATTGATAATGAACTGTTCTCTAAAGATTTTGAAGAAAAATTGCAAGGGCAGATAAACAAATTTAATATTCATTTTACTGCCATTTCTCAAGAACTCTATGCAGAACAGTATGCATTAAAATTTGATAAAGCAGAAAATAAGCAAGGTCAAAGATTATATAAATTCAGTGCCTTTAACCGAAATTTTAGTGATGGTAAAAAACAAGGTGAAATTACCTGTTTTGATATTGCTTATACTCTATTTGCGGATGAAGAAGAAATACCATGCTATCATTTTCTTCTGAACGATAAAAAAGAATTGATGCATAATAATCAGCTAGAAAAGATAGCAGAATTAGTTCAAAGAAAAAAAGACAATGTACAGTTTGTAGCTTCTATCCTTAAAGATAAGCTACCGGATGCGCTTAATAAAGAGGAGTATTTTGTTGTAAAACTTTCCCAACAAGAAAAATTATTTAGAATAGAAAAAATACTTGATTAATTTCAAATTTGAAATGGTTTTAATTAAAGTCATTTTTTCTAAATAAGTATTTTCTTAACTGTCATTCTTCGAAATTCCATTAATATATAAATTAACATCCCGTATATCTATCAAATATTTACCCTTACATCCTACACATAGAGGAACAAAGGAGTTTGAGATGATAGCTAACCTATCATCGCCTAAACATTTGAATAACAATATTGCACTAACCTATAGGAGAATCTGCAAATATATTCTTAAAGAAAATATATTTGTAATTATGGTGCTTTTTGAATTTAGTGACTTGAAATTAATAGAAGTAAATATTAAATAAATATTGAGGATCGCTCCTCGATCATTTTTACCCCTTCACACCCACCACTTGCCTTAATTGATGCATTATCTCGACCAATGCATTTTGCGCAGCCATAACAGCATCAATATCTTTGTATGCCATTGGGATTTCATTAATCACATTAGCATCTTTTCGACATTCGACATGTGCCGTTGCTTTGATTTGATCTTTAATGGTAAATCTGTTTCTCGTCGCTGTTGGGTTTATCATTCACAACACAATGTGAACAGGAGCAGAAACTATCTGCTTTGACCAGTTATTGTAAAATAGAGCTTTTTGCAGTTTCGAGAACGAAAAAACAGAAGAGTAATGATGCCGACAGGCTGAAAAAATATTTGGTGGGCTGAGTTGGGATGAGATTCAACAGCCCCTAGAGCAAATTAGAGATTACGCATTAAAGACCAAATAATTGCTTCACCATTTGTTGATTGTATTTATCCTGACTACGCCAATAAGTGGCATATACCCAATCGTGTTTTCCCCTTGTTGGGCGTTCATAAGAAGCGGGTTGTAAAATCCCCACACAAGCCAAAATTTCAATAACGGTGTTACGTTCATCCTGATTGGATTTAAAGTTAGGTACATCCGTCAGTTTATCACTCAGTGAACCCGGGTAATCATCTTGCTGACAGGATGCAATAATGGCTAATATCCCTTTTAAAATAGCTATATCATCTTTGGTCGGTTCAGAGATTGCCTGTTTAGTGAATTGCATGAGATCAAAGTAGGTATAAAGTAAATCACCATGACGCACTCCTCCCCACTTTATTCGTTCAAAGTTTAAGATATTTAAATCTGCTTCGACGTAGTTTTCATTACCTATCATGCCATATTTGAGATCTCGGCAGACCTGACACGTATAGGATGAATGACTCATTTGACCATCTTGATAAGATTGACCAGACACGACTGGCGTATATTGATGCGCTGTCATTAATTTGGCGATAAAGTATGACGCAATACCTGAGCGCCAATCAAGTCGCCGCGTTGATAAGCTGCTCAAAAATACTTTGGCAACGTGTTCAAGTGTGATTGTGGCGACGATGTTTATGATTTTATTGACACAATCATCGTGTGATATGGTAATGGGATCAAACATTAATCCTTTTTCTTTCGCATACGCGAAGTCGTTCGGCTCTGTTTTTATCTCCTTTCTGTCTTTCCAGCCATTTTTCCAATAGGTTTGAAACAGAATCTTTTTTGCTTTTTTGTCCATTTAATCACCGTATTTGTCTATTTTACTTTGAATTAGCACGAGTGAACCCTCTAGCCATTGAGTTTAACTCATTGCGATAAATGATCAGATTCAGCAGTGATGTGATGTTTTTCTTTTACTGCAATTAGCTTCGATCCGTCATTAAAAGTCACGTGCTAATCTTTAGCAAGCAAATAGTGTGTTAACACTTGCCTAAGCCCAAAGCCAAATTTCGAAAGCATAGGAAAACCTTCCCAATATTTGGATTGAAAAATACAAATCATCACCCAAAATGATCTGCTGTTTTTTGCATATCAATCTGCCAAGGTTGACCATCAATAACACCTTTTAAGATTTAAATAAACTTCATCAATTTATCCTTTACAAATAAATAATCAGCGTATAGAATTCATCCACTTTCCTGTATAATACTACTACAGGAAAATAATGAAGTAGAGTTTAAAATTACAATAAAATCGAATATTTTTTCATAGTATTAACTGTTTACAGCATTAAAAATAAAATTGTTGCGTAATTATTTTTTGCGCTACACAATCAATAAATTTTTATTCTTTTATTTGTATTTTTTTAATCATCTAATTAAAAAAAGGAATTTTCATGGAAACTAAATCTGAGTTTGTAGGGAGTAACCGTTCTGTCGTTGTAACTCTTTTATTGTGGTTTTTCTTCGGTACATTTGGTGTTTATAGGATGTATTTAGGTAAAGTCGGAACAGGTATTTTAATGCTTGTATTAACAATAATTGGCTTTATTACTATCCCTATAATAATCGGTATTCTTATATTAATTGGACTTTTTATTTGGTGGATAATTGATTTAGTTAGCATACTAAAATCACCAAAAATAAATAAAATGCCTTAAATTTAAAATTTTTAACAAAACTATAATTACTAAAGATAAAACTAGAAGTTTGTTTTATTAACTCTAGTTTTATCTTTAGTAGTAATTTACAACGATTATAGAAAGGAAAGTTCCTCTTAATAAAGTCAGATCCAACTGAGGAATAACTTCCTTCTTAACAGATTGAAATTTTATTTAAATTAATCGTTCAACTTTAAATGATAGTAATGTAGCTCTTTATTATTCAATAACACAAAAACCCTATTTCATTAATCAATTTGCTGTGTTAAATCATATAGCCATTGTTTTTATCATCACATCTTAAGTACAACCTTGTTTGTGGTATTCGGCAGTCCTATTATATTATAAAGATAAACTCACTCGCCAAATAGTATCAATACCCAGCCGCTAAACCATCCCCTCTCGGGTCGGTGGCGCCCATTAGTAGATGATTTTTTGTATCGATAAGAATGGCACCGGCATGACCCATGGTATCGGTGTAATCATCAACAATTTGCACATCATGCCCACGTAATTTGAGGGAATGAATTACATCGTTAGGTATGCGCCCTTCCACTTTAAGATTATTGGATGATGCACCCCATGTGCGGCCATGTAACCATCTTGGTGCATTAATGGCATCTTGTGGTGTCATGCCATAATCAACAATTCGTGTCACAATTGCCGCTTGCGTTTGTGGTTGTCCTTCTCCGCCCATGGTGCCATAAACCAGATAAGGTTTATTATCTTTTAAAAGCATGGCTGGATTTAACGTATGAAAGGTGCGTTTATTTGGCTCTAAACGATTAATATGGTTAGGATCTAAGGAGAAAAAACTACCACGATTTTGCAATAAAATTCCTGTATCTTTAGCAACAATGCCAGAACCAAAATCATGATAAATACTTTGAATAATAGATACCGCATTTCCTTCTGCATCAACAACACCAAACCAAACGGTATCACCTTTAGGATCTAATGGCTTTGTCTCTACACGTGCCTTTTGCATATCAATCTGTTTTGCTTGTTGCTGACCATGTTGGGTAGATAATAAGAGATCAAGCGGAATCTGATTAAAATCGGGATCAGTAAGATATTTATCTCGATCAGCAAATGCTTGTTTTGTTGCTTCAATTATTAAATGGTAATAATCAACGCTACCTTCACCCAAGGATTTTATATCAAAATTATTGAGTATATTTAGAATCTCTAACGATGCCATACCTTGTGTATTGGGTGGTAGATTATAGGCGGTATATTGTCGATAATTAACATGGATCGGGGCTACCCATGTAGCACGATGCTTAGCAAAATCATCTAAAGTCAATACACCACCATGGCTTTGCAGATCGTTGACAATATTTTTAGCAATATCACCCTGATAAAATTCCTTAGCTCCTTCATTTGCTATGGTTTTTAATGTGTTAGCTAAATCGGGTTGTTTAAGGATTTCGCCAATTTGGTAAGCTTGCCCATCGTCTTTTAAGAATACTTTTTTAAACTCCGAAAAACGCTGTAACTCCCGAAACTCTTTGTCTTTTGGATCAATATTGATTGTTGTCCAATAATTTAAGCTAGGTGAAACCGAAAATCCATGTTCGGCATAATCAATTGCTGATGCGAATAACGTGTGCCACGGTAGTGCATTTTTCATATTTTTAGAGGCATATTGGTACGCCTCATCCCAACCGGAAACCACCCCTGGAACGGTATTGGCTGCCAGATAGCCTCGCGACGGAATTTTATGGAAACCTTGATTTTTATAATAGTCTATCGTGGCCAAACTACCAGAACGACCGCTGGCATTTAGCCCTTTTAGTTCTTTGATTTTAGCGTTGTAAATTAACCAAAAGTTATCGCCACCAATGGTATTCATTTGAGGATAAACAACAGCAAGCGTTGAGGCTACGGCAATCGCTGCATCAACCGCATTGCCTCCTTTGCGTAATACATCAATTCCAGCTTGAGTCGCTAAATAATTGGGGGACGTTACCATAACATTGGTCGTTATCGGGTTAAGACAACGCGAAGGGGTATCACAGTACTTTCCTGTCTCTGATAGCGGTATATCAACAGCGCCAGATAAATGACTAATAAGCAATAAACTTATTAATATTGGGTATCTTTTCCACATTTTAGATGTTCCTCAATTGTTAACCGTAACATTTTGAGGAATGCATTTTCTGTGCCAAGAATAAACTATTTAAATTTTGCAGCTAAAATGATTATCACCAATAACGATAATACCGATCTGAATTGCCTTATAATGCTAGCGGTGTCGCACGATACTTCAAATCCGGCTGTTTAATCCACTGCTGAGCATCAATAATCGCCAGCTCTCGGGCATTTTGTTGTTTGGTGATATCAAGCACGTGATTGGCGGCATTGGCGGCGAGTTCAAAGGCGGTTAATTGGGATTGTCCATTCACTAAATGGGCAGTAAACAGACTACAAATTAAATCGCCCACGCCCAATGGACGGTGTGAAAAATCATATAATGGTCGAGCCAGATGATAGCTTTGCGATGGTGTGGCTAAAATCATTTCAAATAATTCCGTCGTTTTACCGGCATGTAGCAGATTTTTAACCAATATGGCTTGAATCGGCTTATTTTGCAGTGTTTTTATTGCGTTAAGCACATCGTTAAAGGTTTTGATTTCCAGATTCGATAATATCTGTAACTCCAATAAATTAGGTGTAATAAAGTCAGCGTATTTGATTGCTTGCTTAGTGAAGAAATCAATAATATTTTGTGGCAGAGAGCTGCCTTTATTGATGTCGCCCCCCATAACCGGATCGCAAACATAAATCGCATTAGGATTATAAAATTTAATCTTTTTTACGGCTTCAAGGATCTCTTCACCTTGTTCGGCAAGTCCAATATAGCCCGAAATAATGGCGTCAATGGATGACAATACGCCAATTTTTTCCAAACTATTGACGATTCGAGTGATTTGCTGAGCGCCCAGCACAATGCCGTCATAATGTGGATAAACCGTATTACTCGATAACTGAACGGTGTGTATTGGCATCACTTCGACACCTTGCAATTGCATCGCTAGCGTCGCCACTTTATTACCGGCATAACCATAAACAACATTGGACTGAATTGATAAAACGGTTTTCATATATTGACCTTATTCATCATAATAACGATATTTGCTTAACAAGTAGATGCAGATAATGGATATCAGTGCTAAACCGCAATAAAACAAGGCTAAGGGTAACCAAAAACTTTTGAAGGTATAAATAACATAACCACCTATCATCGGAATTAAGCTACCAAAAATAGCCGCACATCCTTGATAACTCATTGATAACCCGGTATAGCGCATTCTGGCAGGGAAAATACGACTTAAATACCCAGCTATCACACCATAAAAGCCGCTATAACAAATCACATTTAACGAAATCCCAATAATAAAACTGGTTTTTGTGCCTGAATTTATAATCGGGAATAACAAGAATACCGATGCCATTGCCAACATTGCTGTACAAATCAAAAAGCGAGTTGCCGAGAATTTTTCAGACCAATAAGAGATAAACGGTTGAGCAACAAAATGGACAATAGCGATCCAAAACAGTGCATCAACTATCACTGATTTTTCGACACCAAGTACCAAAGTAGTATAACCAATCATTAAGGTATTGGAAAAGATACCGCTAAATGACAGCACATTAGCACCAATCGCTAATATTAATAATGGCAATGCTTTTTTAAATACTTCAATAATCGGTGCTGACTCTTGCTTTAAGTCTGCCTGTTTTTTAGATGCTTCAACAAAAACCGGGGATTCGGTTAACGTCACTCTAGCAATAATGCCAATAATTAACAAAATCGCACTGGCTAAAAAAGGAATACGCCAATAACCACTATCAATCAGTTCATTAACAGGTAAACGAATAATATAAGAAAAAACCAGTAATGCTAAAATATTGCCTGCTGGGCTTCCCCACTGAGCAAAGGATGAAAAGAAGTTTTTCAATCCTTTCGGCGCATGTTCATTCGTCATCAACACGGCACCCCCCCACTCACCACCAACGGCAACACCTTGTAAAATTCGCAATGCAACCAATAAAATTGGCGATATCACTCCAGCTTGTTGGTAAGAGGGCAATAACCCGACACAGGTTGTGGCTACGCCCATTAACACTAACGTAATAATTAACGACTTTTTGCGCCCTAAGCGATCACCAATATGCCCAAATAACATCGCACCGAAAGGACGGGATAAAAAACCTACTGCAAAGGTAGCAAACGCCCCTAAAATTTGTACAAACTCGTTATCAGACGGAAAAAATAGCTGACCAAAAATCAATACCGATGCTAACGCATAGATATAAAAATCATACCATTCAATAGTAGTACCAATAAAAGCAGCAAACGCCACTTTTTTTGCAGATGAATTTGACATAAGTAAACCTTGGATTGAGCAATAACGATGGCATAGCCAGTAATGAATAATGAAACTAGCACAAAACTCTCAACATCACAATTTGTTATCGGAAAAGAGAATAAAAAATATATATTGAAATTTAACAATACTTTTATTTTGTTGAGTACAGTCAACTTGATGCAGACAAATTGATTATAACACTTTAGCTTTGGGCTCCCGATAACTTTCATCTTATTGTAGTGATAGCATCTTCAATCAACGTTAACCAATGAATATGCACAAATCGCATAATGGTATATAAAATTGATATTTCCTTATTTGTCGATAATCGCTTTTAATTAGACATAATAAAAATAACGAGATAGGTAAGGAATCATTATGGGATTGATCGCGCCTCATGCTAGTGACAGTTTACAACCTTTACAGGTTAATGACGATGAACGGCTAGCCCTGCAACAATATGCAAAAAATTTACCAGCCATCACCTTATCCAGTCGTGAAACAGGGGATTTAGTGATGTTAGGCGTCGGGGGTTTTACACCTCTGTATGGCTTTATGCGAGAAGAGGACTGGCGTAGCGTGTGCGATAATATGCATTTAGCGAACGGGGTTTTTTGGCCAATTCCCATAACCGTATCGGTGACCGATGCTCAAGCTGATACCCTAAAATTAGGTGATGAAATCGCTTTAAAAACACCAGATGGGCAGATAATCGGTATTTTGAATGTGGATAGTATTTATCGTCCAGATAAACAATATGAAGCTAATCAGGTGTTTACAACGACAGATCCAAGTCATCCTGGTGTTGCAATGCTGATGGCTCAACCACCGGTTAATTTAGGTGGTAAAGTCCGGGTTCTGCACGATAATGGCTTTAAAGCACAATTTGGTCAATATGCTTTAACGCCACAACAGACACGGGAACGCTTTAATCAATTAGGTTGGAAAAAAATAGCGGCCTTTCAAACTCGTAATCCAATGCATCGTTCACACGAATATTTAGTTAAAACCGTGTTAGAACTTTTTGATGGTGTGCTTATCCATTCATTATTTGGTAACTTAAAACCCGGCGATGTACCGGCCAACATTCGTCTTAAAGCAATTAATAGTTTAATTCACAATTACTTTGTGCCAGATTCCGTTATTCATTCCGGTTACCCTTTAGATATGCGCTATGCTGGGCCGAAAGAAGCGTTACTACATGCCCTTTTTAGACAAAATTATGGTTGTAGTCATCTTATCGTCGGCCGCGATCATGCTGGGGTCGGGGATTTTTACTCACCGTTTGCTGCACAAGAGATCTTTAGCCATTTGCAGGATGACGATTTACTCATTAAGCCAATTAAGATTGACTGGACATTTTATTGCCACAAATGTGACGGTATGGCATCAACGAAAACTTGTCCACACGGTAGTGCTGATCGCGTTCTTATTTCAGGCACAGAGGTCAGACGACGTTTACAAGCCAAAGAGCCGATACCAGAAACATTTAGTCGGCCAGAAGTCGTTGCTGAGTTATATCAATGGGTAAATCAGTAATCTGTTAAATAGTTAATCATTCATCAATCAATAAAGGGAAAAGCCATGCTAGATTTAACTAAAGTTAACCAAAAATTGCAAAATCAGTCACCGTTAACCATTATTGAATGGGCACTGAAAAAACAACAAGATATTCCCGTTAAAAGTATTATCAGTACCCATTTTGGCCCTTATGAGGCAGTACTTTTGCACCTTGTTACCCAAATCGATCCAAATATTAAGGTTGTTTGGGTCGATAACGGCTATGCCACCAATGCAACTTATCGCGTAGCCAATGAAATTACTAAGCAACTTAATCTTAATCTGCATATTTTTGTCCCACAAAGGACGACCGCTTATTTAAATGTGCGATATGGTGGGCTACCTGAACTTGATACGCCGGAACACACCGAGTTTACACAAATTGTTAAAATTGAACCGTTTAACCGTGCTTTGTCCACACTCAAACCCACATTGTGGTTTACTGCACTACGCCGTGAACAATCTGCGCTAAGGCAAGAACTCAATATTGTAACAAAAGCAGGGGACAATTTATTTAAGATCGCCCCACTACTCGATTGGACAAGTCAAGATATGCAGAATTATATCCAAAAGCTTAATTTGCCTAACGAAATGGACTACGTCGATCCAACCAAAGGACCACAAGGTAGAGAGTGCGGTTTACATAAAATAACTTTTTGATTTTTAGGATCGATCCACATTGGACTTTACCAACAGAAGATGAGTAAAACAATATTGGTTAGATTTACCCTAACTCGTTAAGGTTGCGAGCCAATAGCAATTTAACGATAGCCTAAACGCTATCAGATAAGGTCATCGTATGAGTACACAACATTTTCCTTTTAATTGTGATGAGTTAAAAAAAATTATTGAAAATTGCAACGATAAGCAGCTAGCTTGGTTATCGGGTTATTTATGGGGAGTGGCAGAAAAAAGTTCCATCGAACAAGCTTTACCGAGTACCACCCTCCCCTCCAATATGACACAAGCGGAGCAACCGAAAAAAGTCACAATCCTATCGGCATCACAAACCGGTAATGCCCGCCGAGTCGCTAACGAGTTAAATCAGGATATTGAACGTTTGGGTATTGCGGTGACTCATCTGCCGGCAGGAGAATATAAAGCTAAAAAACTCAGTCAGGAAGAGATATTAATATTGGTGACCTCAACCCAAGGTGAGGGCGAGCCACCGGAAGAAGCGTTGTCGCTCTATAAATATCTGTTTGCCGCTAAAGCGCCTAAATTAACTCATTTACAGTTTGCGGTTTTTGGCTTAGGCGACGCTTCTTATCCAAAATTTTGTCAAGCCGCTAAAGACTTTGATCAACGATTTGCTGAATTAGATGCTCAGCGCCTGCTAGTACGTGTAGATGCTGATACAGATTTTCAAACCGTAAGTACCTCTTGGCGACAGGCAGTGATTGATAAACTTAGTCAATTACAACCATCAAACACACAATCGCCAACAGAAAATTCAACCAGTATAGCCGTTAACAGTAGCCTTTATCACCGCGATAATCCATTTATTGCAACCGTTAACGTTAATCAAAAAATCACCTCATGTGATTCAGATCGCGATATTCGTCATATTGAGCTTGACCTGTCCGATTCGGATCTTCATTATCAACCTGGTGATGCGGTAGGTGTTTGGTATCAAAATAGTAATGAACTTGTGGAGGAGATACTAAGTATCACCCAGCTTGCAGGTGAAACGCCAGTTGAACATCATGGACAACAGATCGCTTTAAAAACGGTTCTGACTGAATATGTTGAATTGACTCAAAATACGCCGATCATTATTGAAAAATACGCTCAAGCCGTTCAACATCCCGAACTTCTTACCTTAATTGGCGATCGAGAAGCCTTATTGGAAATGAGTCAAACATTACCACTGGTTGATATGCTTAACCGCTATCGCGGCAAGATAGCGGCACAGGTCTTCGTTGGATTGCTTCGGCCTCTTACTCCGCGTTTCTATTCCATTGCTTCTGCGCAAGATGAAGTTGGCTCAGAAGTTCATCTTACCGTAAATGTAGTACGTTATCAGGTCGACGATAAGATCCGTATGGGCGGCGCATCTGGATTCTTAGCAAATCAAATTGCTGATCAAGATCAAGTCAAAATTTTTATTGAGCATAATGATAATTTTCGATTACCTGATGATACTCATGCACCAATCATTATGATTGCTGCCGGTACGGGCATTGCCCCGTTTCGGGCGTTCTTACAACAGCGTGCGAGTCAAGGTGCTACCGGTAAGAATTGGTTATTCTTTGGTAATCCACATTTTATATCCGATTTTCTCTATCAAGTGGAATGGCAGAGCTATGTTAAAGAAGGTCTGTTAACTCACATCGATCTTGCTTGGTCACGAGATCAAGCCGAGAAAATCTATGTACAAGATAAATTAATGGCTCAAGCCAGTAATATTTGGCAATGGCTACAAGAAGGTGCCTTTATCTATGTTTGTGGGGATGCTAAACGTATGGCAAAAGCGGTTGATTTAGCGCTTCAACAAATTTTAATGACTCAAGCACAATATCGTCAAGAACAAGCTATCAGTTATTTGGATGAATTAAGAAGTCAAAAACGCTATCAACGAGATGTTTACTAATGATAAACAGATACCACAACTAATTTTAATTTATCGAGTGATGTAATATGAGCAACAATAAATCTAAAACCGTTACCCTGACTCAAACCGTCAATTTAACACCGCCACAAAATGATGTCTCTGATCTGCCTTTATCGGATTCTGAACGATTTAAGCGAGAAAGTAATTATTTGCGAGGCACTATCGTTGATGATCTTAATAACGGTTTAACGGGTGGCTTTAACAGCGATAATTCTCAGCTAATTCGCTTACATGGCATGTATCAGCAAGATGATCGCGATATTCGTAAAGAACGCACAGAACAAAAACTCGAGCCACTGATCTCCATGATGTTACGTTGCCGCCTGCCCGGTGGTATCATCACCCCGAAACAGTGGCTGACTATCGATAAATTTGCTACTGAAGCAACAAAATATGGCAGTATTCGACTCACGACTCGACAAACTTTCCAATTTCACGGACTGTTTAAACGCAGCCTTAAATCTGCTCATCAGCTGTTGCATAAGATAGGACTGGATTCGATCGCCACGGCCGGTGATGTGAATCGTAACGTTTTATGTACTTCAAATCCTGTGGAATCAAAAGTTCATCAACAAGCTTATCATTGGGCAAGTAAAATCTCAGAACATCTTTTACCGAAAACCCGTGCTTACGTTGAAATATGGCTGGATGGTGAAAAGCTTTCTACCCCCGATAGTGAGCCAATTTTAAGTTCGACTTATTTACCGCGTAAATTTAAAACTGCCGTTGTCATCCCCCCGATTAATGATGTGGATGTTCATGCTAATGATCTTAGCTTTGTGGCGATCGCAGAAAAAGGCGAACTGATCGGCTTTAATGTATTAGTTGGTGGTGGTTTGGCAATGACGCATGGTGATAAAACAACTTACCCACGCAAAGCCGACGATTTTGGTTTTATTCCTGTCGAAAAAGTACTGACGTTTGCTGAGGCCGTTGTGACCACCCAACGTGACTGGGGCAACCGCCATAATCGCAAAAATGCCAAAACCAAATATACGCTTGAACGCGTTGGCGTGGAAAACTTCAAAAAAGAGGTCGAACTACGTGCCGGCAGTCAATTTCTAAGTAGTAAACCTTATAAATTCAGTCAACGTGGTGATCAATTTGGTTGGTATAAAGGTATTGATGATAACTGGCATTTAACGTTATTTATTGAAAATGGTCGGTTACTTGATTATCCCAATAAACCATTAAAAACCGGCGTTGCAGAAATTGCCAAAATTCATCAAGGTGATCTGCGTATAACCGCCAATCAAAACTTAATTATTGCTAACGTGCCAGCAGAACAAAAAGCAGCCATTGAACAGATTGCTCGACAATATGGACTGCTTGACGATACGGTCACATTACAGCGTAAAAATTCCATGGCCTGTGTGTCTTACCCAACTTGCCCACTTGCTATGGCTGAAGCAGAACGGTTTTTACCGACGTTTGTAACTAAAATAGAACAGATGTTAACTCAGCATCACTTATCCGATGATTATATTATTTTGCGTGTAACCGGTTGCCCTAACGGTTGCGCCAGAGCCATGTTGGCGGAAGTGGGCATGGTGGGTAAAGCACCGGGGCGCTACAATTTATATCTCGGCGGTAATCGAGAAGGCACACGAATTCCGCGGTTATACAAAGAAAACGTGAATGTAGAAGAGATTTTATTAGCACTCGAACCACTTATTGCCGCATGGTCCATTCATCGTAATAAAGAAGAAGGATTTGGTGATTTTGTTATTCGTCATGAGATTGTGAAACCGGTACTCAATTCAGCAATTGATTTTTATCAGGAGGCGAATTGAAGCGAATGTAAAAGTTATTAGCAGGTAATCTTAAACTGGGATTATTGACTAGTAAGTAGGCATATATAGCCATAATTCATATGGTTATTACTTTATCATATTTGTCTTTTTTATACGTTCTTTTATACTGAAATTACTTATCGAAACACGTAATTTTATTAATAAAATTAGGAATAAACATAATTTATAAATGAGATAAAATACCTATAACCTATTTTAGGATATTGCTTATGTTCGCTGGCGGTCTGAAATTTTTAAATAATTTACTTTTTAATACGCGTTATTAATTATATACAGCAAATTACACATAAATAATAAAACTATATCAATGAAAATAAAGTAATTTTTACTGGAAAGATCGCTATGAACTTACAACAATTAAGGATTATTCGGGAAGCTGCGCGTTGTAATTATAATTTAACCGAAGTCGCAAATTCTTTATATACATCTCAGTCAGGAGTAAGCCGTCATATCAAAGAGCTCGAAGAGGAGCTGAATATTGATCTTTTTATTCGTCAAGGTAAACGGCTGATTAATATGACTGAACCTGGTTTGGAATTGGTGGTTATTGCCGAGCGCATTTTAAATGAAATTAATAATATTCAGCGGTTATCAACCATTTTTTCTAATACTGATGAAGGTTCATTAGTGATAGCGACCACTCATTCGCAGGCTCGTTATATTCTTCCGAACATTATAAAATCTTTTAGAATGCTTTTTCCTAAAGTCCATATCATTATCAATCAGGGTTCATCCAGTGAAATTATCTCTCAGCTTCTTTCTGGCGAAGCGGATATCGGTATTGATAATGAAAGAGTGGATAACAGTTCACTTGCTACCTACCCTTTTTATCGCTGGCATTACTCGATAGTTACCCCCAAAGATCACCCTTTGACTAAAGCCGATAAAGTGACATTAGATATGTTGCAACCGTTACCTATCATCACTTATCGTCAAGGAATCTTTCCTCGTAACAGTATCGATAAAGCCTTTTCAGCTACTGGATTAACGCCCAATATCTCGCTCAATGTTCAAGAGCCTGATGTTATTAAAACCTATGTTGAGTTAGGATTAGGGATTGGTATTTTAGGCAATAAAATGTATAACCCTGATCATGATATCAATTTAGTTGAATTGGATGCGAAACATCTGTTTGAGTCACATATTACATGGCTCGGATTAAAGCGACATAAATTACAACGCAATTATATTTGGCGCTTTATCCAATTATGCAATCAAGAACTATCACTGGAAGACATCAAAAGCCATGCATTATTTGAGCAATCACACTCTAAAATACTTGATTATCAGATTTAATTTATAGGAATCATTCTCGTTAAATCATAAACTCTAATAGCTCATCTTGCATAAAAATATTAACGAGTGAGGGTTGCCAGTAGACAGTATCACCAATTTCAACTTGCTGTTGTTCATATTGTCGATAGCTAATAGATACATCAATATGCTTTGGTTGTCCGGCTACAGCAATTTCCAGAAAGACGGTTGGACCAGCCGTATGTATACGTACAACTTCTCCTTGGATATCATTTTTTCGGGCCATTTTAGCAATACTGATTTCGTGAGGTCGAACATAAGCAAGAGCAGACTGATCAGACCAGGTACCTTGTTCCCTCATATCTTTGTGAAAATCACCAATGATTAATGTATTATTTTCAATGTAACCATATAAAAGGTTAACATCCCCTAGAAAATGCGCAACAAAGGCGGTTTTGGGTTGCTTATAGACTTCGGCAGGGGTACCTATTTGCTCGATGTGACCTTGATTCATTAAAATTATTCTATCAGCAACTTCCAGTGCTTCTTCTTGATCATGGGTAACAAAGATGCTGGTAACATTGAGTTCATGATGAAAATCACGTAACCAACGTCTTAAATCTTTACGGACTTTAGCATCTAAAGCACTAAAGGGTTCATCAAGCAACAACACATTAGGTTTCGAAGCCAACGCACGCGCTAACGCAACTCGCTGACGCTGACCACCTGACAGTTGGTCTGGATAACGTTTGGCAAAATGGTCAAGTTGCACTAATTCGAGTAATTGATTAACGCGTTCATCAATTGCTGTTTTATTTAATCGTACTGATCTTGGTTTCATTTTTAGTCCAAATGCCACATTTTCAGCTACATTCATATGCCGAAATAACGCGTAATTTTGAAAGACAAAACCAATATCTCGTTGCTTGGCGCTCAGCTTTGTTACTTCCCTATCAGCAAAATAGATTTGTCCTGAACTGGCTGTTTCTAAACCGGCTATAATGCGCAGTAAAGTTGTTTTTCCACAACCAGATGGGCCTAATAGTGCAACTAATTCACCTTGTTTTATGCTGAAATTGATATTTTCTAAGACATTAACGTGTTCAAAACTTTTATTGATATTGTGTAGTGTAATACTCATATCTACCTCTTAGTTCCCGTAATGACATTCATTGGCTAAGCGCCTTTCAATCCATTGACGAATCAAGAGTAACGCAAGCGACATCATTAATAGCAAAATAGCGACACAGAATGCAGCAACAATATTGTATTCATTGTATAAAATCTCAACATGAAGCGGTAAGGTATTGGTGTAACCACGAATATGCCCAGAAACAACCGATACCGCGCCAAACTCACCGAGTGAGCGAGCGGTGCAAAGAACAACACCATGCATTAAGGCCCATTTAATATTGGGTAAAGTAATGTGGAAAAAAATTTGCCAGCCATTCGCACCAAGGACGCTGGCGGCCTCTTCTTCATGAGTACCTTGTAACGCCATTATCGGAATGAGTTCTCTTGCCACAAAAGGAACGGATACAAAAATCGTTGCTAAAATAATTCCTGGAATCGCATAGACAATTTGAATATTCCACGCCTGCAAAAACGGATACAACGCACTTTGTGCGCCAAATAGCAATACATAGATTAAACCTGCCACAATCGGGGAAATCGAGAACGGTAAATCAATTAATGTGACTAATATTTGTTTGCCTTTGAACTGATATTTAGTTATGACCCAAGCTGCACATACACCAAATATCACATTTAATGGTACCGCTACACCAACGGCAATCAGTGTTAATTTAAAAGCGGATAAGGTATCTGGCTCAATAATCACTTGCCAAAATGCATTTACACCATTAGCGAGCCCCTGCGCGAGCACCACAACCAGCGGCAACACCAAAAGTCCGAAAAACAGCAATACCGCCAATAAGATTAGCAATAGCTGTAAACGGGTTACTCTCTTTTTTTCTGTTATTGATTGTAATATCTGCATAATCTTATATTAATGGTTTTTATTAATCTTACGGTTAAGTTTTCGCTGTAAACTGTTCATAATTAATAACAATACAAAAGCAATCAGTAACATCGTTACACCAATCGCGGCAGCGGCATCATAAGCATATTGGTCAAGTTTTGAGACAATTAATAACGGTAATATTTCGGTCTTAAATGGAATATTACCGGCAATAAAGACCACTGAACCATATTCGCCAATTGCACGAGCAAAAGCGAGAGTAAACCCCGTTAGCCAAGCAGGTAAAATGGCAGGTAAAATAATATGCATAAAAATTTGCCTAGGCGATGCACCAAGCAAACTCGCCGCTTCTTCTTGTTCACGTGGTAAATCAGCCATAACCGGTTGTAAAGTGCGCACAACAAACGGCAATGTAACAAATAACAGCGCTAAGGTAATGCCAATGGGGGTATAAGCAATTTTAAAACTAAACCATTGCCCAATTGGCCCGTTTTTGGCATAAATTGCGGTTAACGCAATGCCAGCAACGGCTGTTGGTAAGGCAAACGGGATATCAATACAGATATCCATTATCTTACGTCCTGGAAATCGATAACGTACCAGTACCCAAGCCAATAATAAACCAATAAAGCTGTTTAAACCGGCGCTGATAAATGCGGTACTTAATGAAAGAGTTAATGCCAATAAAAACTGTTTGCTGACTAATAACCGATGCCACTCCTCAAAAGACAGCTTTGTTGAATAAAGAAACAAACCTAATAACGGAATAAGCACAATCAAACTAAGAAAGGTTAAAGTATAACCTAACGTTAAGTTAAAACCTGGGATGATCCGTTGTTGTTTAATGCTTGCAACTTTCATAACATTCACCTTTATACCGCAAAGCTAAGTGAGCACACACTTAACATCGCCAGAATAAGCAGTAATTAGTTTATCTCAGCATAAATTGCATCAAAGATGGCCCCATCACTAAAAAATTTTTTTTGCACTGTTTGCCATCCACCAAAATCGTTATCAACCGTAACTAACTTAATAGTAGGAAACTGATCAGCATATTGTTTAAGGACATCAGGATTAACAGGACGGTAAAAATGCTTGGCTATAATGTGTTGTGCCGGATCGCTATATAAGTATTCCAAATAAGCTTGCGCTTGCTTACGTGTACCTTTGCTATCAACAACTTTATCGACTAAAGCCACAGTCGGCTCAGCTAAAATGGATAATGAGGGCATAATAATTTCTAATTGATCGCCACCTTGCTCTCTTAACGCCAAATAAGCCTCATTTTCCCAAGAAATTAAAACATCACCTAAGCCTCGCTGTACAAAGCTAATGGTTGCGCCTCTGGCACCAGTGTCTAAAACTGGAACATGTTGATATAATTTGGTGACAAAGTCTTGAGCTTGTTCATCGTTACCATAGGTACTTTTAGCATAAGCCCAAGCCGCCAAAAAATTCCAACGAGCCCCACCCGAGGTTTTGGGATTGGGTGTTATTACCTCAACATCATCTTTTATGAGATCACCCCAATCATAAATCTGTTTTGGGTTACCTTTACGCACTAAAAAAACAATAGTTGAATGGTAAGGCGCACTATTATTTGGCAACCTAGCTTGCCAATCAGGTGATATGTTAGTTTGATAACGATTTAACGCATCAATATCACTCGCTAAAGCAAGCGTAACCACATCGGCCTGCAAACCATCAATGACCGAACGCGCCTGTTTACCAGACCCACCATGCGAATTATTTATCGTCAACCGTTCACCGGTTTGCTGCTGCCAATACTCGATAAAAGCCTGATTATATGCTTTATAAAGTTCTCGCGTGGGATCATAAGAGACATTGAGTAATTCAATTGCTTGCGCTTGATGCATAAAAGTGCAAATTGCCAATAAGATTAAGCTGATTCCATGCCTATATAATTTTTGAAAAAGAGGTAAATTTTTCACTCGACACCTCACGCTACGCTACTAATGTATTGGATTAGTAATGATAAAAATATGAAATAATTAGACCAAATTATGGTGAGATGCGAAAACGATTATTTTGCATTTAGTTATAACAAAAATAGATATATAGGTGTGAAGAGAGATGAGAGTGTCGAGGTTTTGGATATAAAAAAACAGTTCAAGCAGATATTCTTTGAGCAGATCTTCGATGTGCCATTGTATTACGATACAACGATTGTATTGAGTCTTTTCCTCCAATGGTTTGACCGAATTCTGTTGCGCTTTCAGCCCAATTATTGAGAAACTGTGCGAGTTGTTTATTGAAGGATTTTTCTTTATTGGTCAGTTCAAGATTAAGAGCTTTATGCAAAGCGACTTTAGAAATTGCTAGTGGATCAATAAAGTGATAATAACTTTTCAGATCTAGCGAAACCGCAATAACATCACGATCTTTCTTTAGTTCATCTCTTATAGATGTAAGATCATCATTACGCCACTTTTGATAAGGCTGAAAATAAGGGACAAACGAGCCAATTGAACTGATATGGAATGGTTTTTCATCATTATCTGCAAATAGCTCATCATTATGGATACGTTTTAACCTCGCGCCGTAGCAGCTATCGTCAAGTTTGCCGTCAAACCTATGCCCAATCATATTAATCCACAGCGCAGAAATAATGTGAGTTTCTACTGGAAAATCTCCCACAATTCTAAATTCAGGAACGATATCGTAATTATTGAATAGATTTTCTACAGCCTTTTCTGGTTTAGAAAAATGAACGTGATCGTTTTCAGTAGTATCTGATTTTTTGGTTGTAGAAAGTTTCTTCGGTAGTAATCTAAAACTTCCCATTAGTTTATTATTATTTTTAAAACCTTTATCGGTTTTTAATTGCCCTAACAACCCATTCAGGTTAGCTAATAAGTTTTGCTCATATTCAGTGAACTTGATAGCAGTTGGGAAGGTATTCTCAAAGAAGCAGTCAGCTTTGGCCTTTCTATATGCGATGAGGAGATCTTCTATGGTTAAAGATCTCCACCCTGTGAATTCAGCCTGATAGCTCATATTATTCCTTTTTGTTTATTCATCAATACGTTAATATCATTTTAGTGAACTGTTTTGTTAACTCATTATTTCAATTTAACATCATACACTGTAACATTAACCTATTTTATGTATAATCATACAGGTGAATCACTAAAAATCCATCAAAGATAAACTTAATAAATAGCTGTAATTACCTCTGCTTGCCACAAAAGGAAAAGCAAATATTTCATTGATTAATATGAAATATATGACAAGCTCAATAGGTTTAAAAATGAATAAAAAATTAGATTTAATACAAGATCAAAACAAACAACTTATTAATGAAGTTAGTAATAAACAACTATCTAAAATTTTGTATTTTTTACCAATTATAAGTGGTTTTATTTTAGTATGGCGATTCTTATTACTTATTAATAGAACTGACATTCTTCAAGAAATAGTATTTAGTACACAAGGATTAATTTTTATTTTTCTTGTATTTATTCTTTTTGTGCTAGCTATTGGATCTGCTTTATTTATTCCTAGTTTTATCTTCATCCTATTTTCATGGGCATTTGAAATGGATGAGAATGCCATATCCGTCCCGAAAAAACAATTGATAAAACGAAGTCTTTTGGGATCACTGTTTTTTTTATTTTTGATCTTTTCATTCTCATTTTATGCTTTTAAAATAAAATTTGATTTTTCATTTAATTTGATATTTTTTCTTTATTTTATTTTTTTATTTATATCATTCGTAAAATTTAAAGAAACAATAAAACTAATAGACTATCAAAAGGTCATTAACAAAATACAAAAATCACATAAAACTAAGACTTATTTAAGTAAAGATGGAAGAATCTTTTTTTTCTTTTTAAAGCGAAAACTTTATTTTCTAATTTTTATCTTTATTTTGTCATTTACATCATTGTCACCAGTTTTATTAATTCTCTCTAGTATAAAAGGAGGAAATTATTTTACATCTTGGTTTCTAATTTTTTGTTTATGTAGTTGCCTGATTTTTGTCTCTTATATTCCAGCATTGATCTACTATAACATTAATAAATCCTTAAAAAGTTCTCTGGCATTAATATGTATTATGTTTAGTTTCACAATAGGCGTTTCCTTTGCCTTCCCTAGTAATTTATTTATTAAAGGGTTAGAAAAAGCATTAATTATTAATAGTAACCAATATAATGCAATCATAAACAAAAATATTTATCCTAAAGATATATTTAGTAATAACGAATGGGAGCCTCAAAAATCATCTGATGACCCAAATATCTATCATTTAAAGGGAGAAAAATTATTTAATATATCTTCAAATGTCCTATTTTGCCCCCCTGGAACATATCAGGATCTTATAAATAGTTCGATTTACGATTTTGATGAACCAAAACATGACGTACTTATTAATAATTTGAAAGTTAAAGGAAATAGTTGTGTTGTGCTTGATGCTAAGACTACACAATTTAAAAAGTTACTAGCAGAATAAATTCCTTTAATAACATGAAGCATTATAAAAATATAAAGCATTTTTATAATGCATAATCTTCTAACACAGCATCAGTCATGCAATCTAAATGTTCTTGCTTATTGAGCTCTTTATTATTACTACTAATAACCTCTAACCAAGCTTAATAAAAAGCTGTGCGGAGCTCATGTTAAAATCCTTTTAATTGCTGATAAATATCAACAATTTTCCTTTTTGTTAAACTGGCACAATAAGATGCATATTTGATCACTTGCTTGACAACATCACGACCACTGTCATCTAGCTTGTTTTCAATAATCACTAAATTACCATCTTTATCAAGTGCTAATAGATCCAAACATTCACGGGTATCATCAAAACCATCAAACTCCTTTTGAATAATCAGTAACTCTTCACCTAATGCATCGGACTGATAGGTGAGCCACTCTTGTAAATGTTTACGCTCAGTAAATCCTAATTCACTAAAACACTTTACATTTACCGGACTAATTCGGTTAGTTTGACGATCGATGATAAACATAGCTTATCCTAATTTTTATTTTGACAACTCGGCTACAACTTTGTCTTTTTTTGTTACAAAATATCCTATAATCCATTTAATTGAATCAATGAACTCGGTTTAATGCCTTAAACGTAGTGGTAAAATGTTGTTTTGCATCATTTCCATATAGGCTTCTTTAATGCTGCGCCAATAACGTAACTTAGGTACAGGGTTTTCAGTGCTTGTCTTATACACATCATAATGGCTAGTATTTCGTAATTCATCCTCACCATTTTGTTTGCTACGATTTGGATTATAGTTATCCACCACAAAACGCAGTTTATCCACCTCAACCGCCCAAATCTCAGCAAATTTTGTGACTAAATGTTGAATGGTTTCACTGATCATCTGTTCCAGCAACTCAGTAATATTTTTACCACGGTAAGATTCCGGATCACGCTTAATATTTTGCCAAAGCGTATCCATTAGGCTCGCAAGTTTTGAATTTTCTTCACTCAGCGTTTGAATATAGTTATCGACTTCTTGATATTGCGTGTCATCCTCTAAATGTAAGCCTGATGCTGTTTCTGCATTAGGTACAACACGCTGAATAAGAGATAGAATATAACGATAGTTAATTTCTTCCATCCGGTGTGTAAGCAGAACATATTCAATATCTAACGGCTCTACTTCATCATCATCACGATTATCGCGCAGCTCTTCAAGCACATTAACATAAAAACCATGATAGCCTTCTATCTCACTTTCTGTAATAGAGAAATCTTCTTCGAGCTTAGTAATATCAAAATCAAAATAGACTGATGCCGCGTTAAATGCTTTATCAAAACGCTGGTATAGCTTTGCAAATTGCCGTTTTTCACCTAGTGTGAGATGATGAGTCGCTTCAGGTGTAGGCACTAGATTGCGTAACGCTTTTATCGCTCGTTGTAAACGGGCTTTCGCTTCTTGCCAGGTTGGGGCAAGAACATGATTTTCACCACCATTAGAGTAAAGAAATAAAGCTTGTTCAACAGCGTCTTGATAGAGAAGGGGTGTTTGAAAAGTGACAATTTGACCAAAGGTTTTGCCCTGATCAAATAATCGATTAGTACGTGAAAACGCCTGAATAATATCATGTGGCCGCATTGGAGGCCGGTCGATGAATAAAGTCGAAATGCAAGGAGCATCAAAGCCGGTTAATAGTCTATCGACCACAATAATAATATCAATCTGTTCAGCTCGTCTATGATACCGGCTTTGTTTTCTAGCCAGTCTGGCATTGATATTTTGATTATAGGCACGAATTGTTTCAAGAGTAAAGTTCGTATCATAGCACTGATTATAATCAACTAACACTTCTTTCATTTTTTCTTGATTGCGAATTGATGATTCTTCATTTTCAGAGAGTGAATATGTCATCGCGACTTTAGGAAAATCTGGCAATATACTTCGTGTGTGCTCACTAATTTTGACGGTTTCAAGTCCGGCTATCACACGTTTAAACAAATCATAATATTCCTGTGCAATGGCGATACTTGGTACCGTTAAAATTGTACCATAAGCTTTGCCTTCACCATTTTCCGTCGTAAAACCAAGTTTGCTTTTTGATTTATTGATAATCGAGTCAATGACTTTTAAGCGATGCCTATTATCGTCATATACCTCACTAGGAATGAGCTTTTCTTTCTCTTTCGTACTTAACTGGTTCAGCTCTTTGTTAGCATGATAATGGCAAATAATTTTATCAATTTCATCTTCTTCAAGAGTACTCTTATATTCCACTTGAAAGCCAAGTACTGCTTGATCGTTAATTGCCTCTTTTACCGTGTATTCATGTAAACGCTTACCATACTGCTGTTCAGTCGTTCTTGCTAAATCACCTAACTCAGCGCGTGGATTTTCGGCAAAGATTGGCGTACCAGTAAAACCATACCATAGCGCATACTGAAAACAGCGATCAAGCTCCTGTTTTTTTCGTGGTGTGACAGCGCGGTGACACTCATCAACAATAAACGCCACTTTAAGGGATTTTATTTTATCGTAGCGTTTTTGTTTGCGTTCGCTAATATTCGTTTCTGCCATGCGCTTCATTAAATGATTAAGTTTTTGAATAGTGGTAATAACCACACCACGATCTTCACTTGCCAGTCGCTGTACTAAATCATTGACATTATCAGTTTCATCAATTGATACAGGATCAAATTCAGCATAAGAAGTAAAAGAACTGGTCGTTTGCTGATCAAGATCGACGCGATCAACAATAAATAGGGTTTTATCAATCGCTGGTATCTGTAACAGATTACACGCCACTTTATAAGAGGTTAAGGTTTTTCCCGAACCGGTAGTGTGCCATACATAACCAGATTGCTGTCGTGCCGAAGCCTGCTTAACCGCTTCAATAGCATGGATCTGATAGGGTCGTAATAAAATTAACGCTTCATTATCTTTGTCGGTAATTGAATATTGAGTGACAATTTTATGTGCCTGTGGAATAGATAGCACAGCTTTAGCAAAAGCCAAATAGTCGGTGATAGGTTTATTACTGGTATCCACCCATTTACATAAAAAGCGTTCATTTAATTGAGAATATAGTGCTGAAGCAATATAACGGGTATCGGTGCCATTACTCACAACAAACATCTGAACTGAAGAAAAAATACCTTTAAACTTCCCTTCTTTTAGGTATTTTTTGATCTGACGGAAGCCATCCATATAAGGGTGCTGGCGATTTTTTAGTTCAATATGAATCATTGGCAAACCGTTGATCAGCAATGTCACATCAAAAATACGGTTACGATCATTTGCTTGCTGCTTACCGCTGGTAAACTGATTAATTACTTCATAACTCGTGCTGCCACCAGCTACATCGGCGCGATTAATCACATTCAAACGAATTGTACCAAGGCTGGCATCTTCACGCTGTACTTGTACTTTAGCGATACCATTTTCACCAGCAAGCCATTTAGCCGCTTCATAAAAACTAATAAAAGTCAGCTGTGTTTTAACCTGCATAAACTCTTGCTCCGTTAAAGCGACGCCGCGTAATATTGCACGATTATTCGCTTCAAGAATGTTGCGTAAGTTTTGCCATAAAGCTGCTTCATTGGTTAAATCATCCCGATAGTGCCATTGAGATTCACCTTGAATCAGTTGATTAATCAGGTTGATTTCTAACTCTCGTTCTTTAGTAAATTGAATCGCCACAGGCTGTCCTTTTTATAATGATCCACTAAATAAATAATCGCTGTAACATCGCTTTTTTAAGTGTTTGATAATGGGTTAACTTATTTTGTTGTTCAGTAATTTGTTTATCCAATTGTTGGAAAAAGTTACCGATTTGGGTTTGTTCTTTTAAAGATGGAACTAATGTGATTGTTGGCTGTACAATAGAAATGTAATGTCGAGCATGACCATCATTAATAATTTTTTCAGTATTCAACCGTTCAAATGCAAACTTGAGATCGAACCCTTTTGTTGGCGTGAGTATTTTTATTGCTGAAGATTTAACCATATAGGCAAAGTCTACATACTTAGAATCTAAAGTAAAGTCATCAAAAATTATACAAGCACCTTTATCATAAATATTTTTTTCATCAGTAAAACCAAGAATGAAAGATTTATTTGCTGTTAATACAGGAATTCCTTGATCTAAATATTCTGTATTCGATACTAAATAATTATCAGGTCTTTCATAAATAAATATATCTCTAAACTTTACTTTAACCCAATCCCCACTAAACCCCTTAAAACGTCTCTTTGGTCTTTTTTCACCATTTTGTGGAAACATTTTTTGCAGCATGGCTTTTTTATAGTTTTGAGCTTGAGTTAAGGCGTTTTGTTGTATTTCAATCACTTGATCTAGTTTTTGGAAAAAATGACCTATTTGAGTTTGTTCTTTTAATATTGGTACATTAACCGTTCTTTTCTTCCAGTCATTAACATCAAAAAATAATTTTTCAATATCAATACCGTATGAACTAAGAAAAAACTGCTTATACATAATAGGTAAACTGGATAAAATGGAAAAAAATTGAATATCCATCTTATCTGTTCCTTTGGCAACTAAATACTCATTGGAAACAATAGAACCATCAAGTGTTTCAGGTAAAATCCCATTAGCACCATGCACAACTTGTCGTTTAGAAATAATGTAATCGCCTTTTTTAACTTCAAACTGGGATTTAACTAATACGTCTTTACCTTTAAAAATACCTCGACTAACAATACCTTCATTACGCCTTTTTACTGTAATTAATTGGTAGTCTGTATCATTCTGCATCTTGATCGGACGCTTAACTTCATGCAGTGCTCTCGCAAATGATAATGATTGCCACTCCTCACTAAATCCCTTAAACCTCAGTTTAGGGACTTTACTCTTAACACTTGCCATTACCGACTCCTTGTAATGCCGCTTTAAAGTCTGCTAACTCTTTTTCCGCTTCTGGTGTCGTGCCCGTTAGTTCATCTAACATCGCAATCAGTTCATTTTCTGCGGTTTTTAGTTCTTGTTGTGTCTGCATCATCGCGGTGGATAAATCAGCTAGAGGAATCTCTGGTTCAGCTTCAAAGGTATCAACATAGCGGGGAATATTAAGGTTAAAATCATTCGCTTCAATTTCGTTAAAACTCGCCAAATAGCTGAATTTGTCGATAGTTTTGCGTTCTACATAAGCTTTAAAAATGGTTTCAACATGTTCATCAGTTAAGACGTTTTTGGTTCGCGCTTTTTCAAATAATTCTTGGGCATCAATAAACAGCACATCACGTTGATTGTAATCTTTACGTAAGACAATAATTGTGGTTGGAATACCAGTATTATAAAAAATATTCGCAGGTAAACCTATCACAGCATAAATATGACCGTTTTCAAGTAATGTGCGGCGTATTTTCTCCTCGCTGCTGCCTCTAAACAATACCCCATGTGGCAGCACAATCGCCATAGTGCCCTTTGATTTTAAATGGTAGAAGCCATGCAGTAAAAAGGCAAAATCAGCACGCGATTTGGGCGCCAACACCCCATAAGGTGCAAAACGAGCATCATCTAAAAAGCCTTTTACTGCACTCCAGTGCGCGGAATACGGTGGATTCATTAATACACCATCAAAATTGGTTGGTTCATCTGTTGGCCAGTCATCACTTAGTGTATCGGCATTGCTTAAATATTGATTTGCAATCGGCACTTGGTGCAACATTAAGTTCATACGGGCTAGATTATAGGTTGAAGTATTAATTTCCTGACCAAAATAGAGCACGGTTCCTGGTTCTTGACTCTCTTTTTTAATATTAAGCATCAATGAACCCGAACCCATAGTTGGATCATAAATACTAAAACCTTTTTGTTTGTGCTTGCCATGCATCACAATTTTAGTCATTAATTTTGCCACACCATGTGGTGTATAAAATTCCCCCGCTTTTTTTCCTGATTCAGAGGCAAATTCACTGATCATATATTCATAAGCATCGCCCAAGATATCGCCGACATAACCATCTAAATCAACCTCTGCCAATTTTTTCATTACAGCCGAAATAGTTTCATTTTGCTTTTGTGGTGAGGCCCCAAGCTTACGCGAATAAAGGTCAATATCCTGAAATAGGTTGGCAAAAATCTCATGCGCTTGTTCAATATTACGAAAACCTTGTGCTAAGGTTTCTAATTGGAAAGTGCTGTTATTAATATCATTCAACAATTGAGTAAAAGTATATTGTGGCTCTATTACATAAGAAAACTGAGTATTGAGCACCTCTTTAAGATCTTGCTGTAATTCTGGATTAGCATAAGCCTTAGTATAGATTGCTTGTGCTTGTTTTAAATCATCAGCTTTCTCTTCTAACTGATCAACCGCATAATCCAACATATTATCCGATAGGTATTTATAAAAAATAATACCCAACAAATAGTTTTTGTATTCATTGGCATCCATCTTGGAGCGTAAAATATCGGCTGACGCCCAAAGCGCGTTATAAAGTGTGCTAGAATTTTGTTCCATGTAGCAGAATCTCATCAATTAATGATTAACATTGTTGTTAATTTTATCAGATTTATAAATTTTTTATCCATTATTAAAAATAATAGGCTAATTTGTTACTTATAGTGACTACTTCCTAAACACTTCCCATAAATGCCATTCAACAAACCGATCATGCAAATAATCTTCTTTTATACCTGGTAGTAAGATATTTTTAACTTCAAAATCCCAGAACAATTTTTCAACCCTTTAATGACCATTAACGCCACTTGATATTTTCATTTTTAAACTGCCTTCAATATTAGTTAATTGCCAAACCCCATCGCTTTGTAAACGCCAAAAAGGCATATTCGGATAATAATGCGATCTTGCTTGACCAAATCTCATCAATAAATCTAACAATGGCTTTTCAATTTCAGTACTATCATTAAACAAACGCTCATGCCCCTACTTATATTGAGATAAAACGTAAAATAGTAACAAAGGTTTATGCGGAGCTCTTTGATCGCCTTTTTTCCAAATAGAGAGATCGCTGATTTTTTGTTGTAAATGTTTGATATCCATCATTCCATAAACTGAATGCAAAAGATTGGATATTATGACAAATATTACATTAATTTTGTGAGATAGCTCACAAAGTATTAAACCGTTCAATAAACAGATTTAAAAAAAATGATAATTAAATTGTATTTAAAAATAGAAGTGTAAAAGAATATCGGCAAGTAATTATTAATAGAATCAGAATTGATAAACATCAGACACAAAAAAACCAGCTTTCGCTGGTGTTCCTTTTTCGTAATTGGTGCCCGGACGCGGAATCGAACCACGGACACGGGGATTTTCAATCCCCTGCTCTACCGACTGAGCTATCCGGGCAACAATGGAGGTGTATTAAACACGATTCCCGATTATCCGTCAATCCTTTTTATAAGATATTTTAAAAAAACTCTACTGTTTGGTTGAAATTTAACTAGTTATCACTATATTAATAACTTATTATGACATAATATCACTCTATATTTAGAGGAATTTTATATGCGAGTCTTTGGATTTATTATTTTTTTTATCTATGCTTATTTTGAACTCAGTTTCTTTATAAACGTTGCAGATTCAATAGGTGTTTTTCTTGCTTTAATTGGCATTATTGCCACTTCGATTATTGGGTTTTCTTTAATTAAAAAGCAGGGTTTAAATAACCTAAGTATTATGCAACAAAAAATTGCTAATCATCAAAGCCCTAAAGATGAAATTATTAAGAGCGTGTCCTTACTCTTTGCGGGTTTTTTATTGCTAATTCCGGGTTTTTTAACCGATATGCTTGGCGCGATTTTGTTAATTCCACGCATTCAAGATTATATTGTTCGCTTTATTGTTAAAAAATTTCCTTTCAAAGTTCGCTCATTTTCTTCTAGCAGCAATGTGCAACTTAATGATGTAATTGAGGGGGAATTTGAGCGTAAAGATGATTAATAATTAATCAATTAGAAAATTTTTTAATTTTATTATCTTGAAGAATTTAAAATAAACCCCATGTAATGTTCACTATATTATATAGATCATAATTTTATGATTTATTGTTAATAATTATTTAATTTAAATTAGTGCTAGGAGATAACTAATGAAAATTCGTCCATTGCATGATCGTGTGATCATTAAACGCAAAGAAGTAGAATCAAAATCAGCTGGCGGTATTGTTTTAACAGGCTCAGCTGCGGGTAAATCAACACGTGGTGAAGTTTTAGCGGTTGGTAATGGTCGCATTTTGGAAAATGGTCAAGTTCAACCACTCGATGTTAAAGTTGGTGATATCGTAATTTTCAATGAAGGATATGGCGTTAAAACAGAAAAAATTGATAATGAAGAAGTACTTATCTTATCTGAAAGCGATATTTTAGCCATTGTTCAAGCGTAATTGGCAAATAATTTAATTTATAGACAGAATTTAGGAGAAATACAAAATGGCAGCTAAAGATGTAAAATTTGGTAATGATGCCCGTACTAAAATGCTTAAGGGTGTGAATGTATTAGCTGATGCAGTTAAAGTCACTTTAGGTCCAAAAGGACGTAATGTAGTATTAGATAAATCATTTGGTGCACCAACTATTACTAAAGATGGTGTGTCAGTTGCTCGTGAAATCGAATTAGAAGACAAATTCGAAAACATGGGTGCACAAATGGTTAAAGAAGTGGCTTCAAAAGCAAACGATGCCGCTGGTGACGGTACAACTACCGCAACAGTCCTTGCGCAAGCAATTGTTAACGAAGGTTTAAAAGCGGTTGCGGCTGGCATGAATCCAATGGATTTAAAACGTGGTATCGATAAAGCAGTTGTTGCAGCAGTTGAAGAGCTTAAAAAATTATCTTCACCTTGTGCAGACTCTAAAGCGATTGCTCAAGTAGGTACAATCTCTGCTAACTCAGATGAAACTGTGGGTACTTTAATTGCTCAAGCAATGGAAAAAGTGGGTAAAGAAGGTGTTATCACTGTTGAAGATGGTACTGGTTTACAAGACGAGCTTGATGTTGTTGAAGGTATGCAATTTGATCGTGGTTATTTATCACCATATTTCATCAATAAACCAGAAACAGCTACTGTTGAATTAGATAGCCCATACATTTTATTAGCGGATAAAAAAATCTCTAACATCCGTGAATTATTACCAGTATTAGAAGCAGTGGCTAAAGCAGGTAAATCACTACTAATCATTGCTGAAGATGTTGAAGGCGAAGCATTAGCCACTTTAGTTGTGAATACTATGCGTGGTATTGTTAAAGTTGCCGCAGTTAAAGCACCTGGCTTTGGTGATCGTCGTAAAGCTATGTTACAAGACATCGCGATTTTAACAGCTGGTACGGTAATTTCAGAAGAAATCGGTTTAGAGCTTGAAAAAGCTACTTTAGAAGACCTAGGTCAAGCTAAACGTGTTGTTATCAATAAAGACAATACCACTATCATCGATGGTGTGGGTGAAGAGTCTTTAATCAGTGCACGTGTTGAACAAATTCGTAAACAAATCGAAGAATCAACTTCTGATTACGATAAAGAAAAACTTCAAGAACGTGTAGCTAAATTAGCTGGTGGTGTTGCAGTAATTAAAGTTGGTGCAGCAACTGAAGTTGAAATGAAAGAGAAAAAAGCACGTGTTGAAGATGCATTACATGCTACTCGCGCAGCGGTTGAAGAAGGTGTGGTTGCCGGTGGTGGTGTTGCGTTAGTTCGTGCTGCATCTGCAATTTTAGACCTTAAAGGTGCAAACGAAGATCAAAACGTTGGTATTAAAGTTGCCCTTCGTGCAATGGAAGCGCCATTACGTCAAATCGTGACTAACTGTGGTGAAGAAGCATCGGTTGTGGTTAACGCAGTTAAAGGTGGCAAAGGTAACTATGGTTACAATGCTTCAACTGAAGAGTACGGCGATATGATCGCAATGGGTATCTTAGATCCAACTAAAGTAACGCGTAGCGCATTACAATATGCGGCATCTGTTGCGGGTCTTATGATCACAACTGAATGTATGGTTACTGATTTACCTAAAGATGATAAAGCTGATTTAGGTGCTGCTGCAGGTATGGGCGGCATGGGTGGAATGGGCGGAATGATGTAATTCTGCTGTTTCTCCTAATAAAAACCACTCCGATATGTGAGTGGTTTTTTTATACCTAAAGAAATTTTTTATAACATATTAAAATTAGGTTGTTAAATGTTGATAAAGTGTAATTATACCAATTGTAATCAGCACTAATCCGCCTAAAAGCTCCGCGTTTTTGCCTACAACACAGCCTAATTTTTTTCCTAGTAATAGACCTGTTGTCACCATCACACACGTTGCTAACCCAATCATTGATGCCGTAAAATAGATATTAACATTCGCCATTGCTAAACCGACCCCAACGGCAAATGCATCAATGCTAGTTGATATAGCGGTAAAGATTAACATAAAAAAAGATTTTTTATTATTTGCTGATACTAGTTCTTCTTCCTGATCGTTTTCATCTAATGATGTTAGGCTGTTATAAATCATGTTTATACCTAAAAATAACATGATAATAAACACTACCCAATGATCCCATTTTTCGATATATTGCAAGGCAATATAGCCAATTAACCAGCCTAGTATTGGGGTAATGGCTTCAACAATGCCAAATAAGATCCCCACTTTTAATGCCCCTAAAAACGGTGTTGATTTGAGCGATACGCCACGACAAATCGCTACCGCAAATGCATCCGTCGACATGGCTAATGCTAGTAATAAAATAGCCCAAAAACTCATGATTGTTACTCTTGCTTCTAATGATATTTATTCTAATTCTTGTAATTTATTTTTTTGGATATTAATAACAGATAGTTAGAGACACTTTCATCGCCTTTGTTTTTATAAATTTCCGCTGTTTTTATTACACTACTTCGGCGACTTGAATCATATTCAAAAAGTTGCTTGAACATAAGATCTGCTGTTTTTGTATCGCCATTTTGAATCGCACAATAACCATACTGCTCGTAGGCATCAGCTTTCCAATGATGTTTGTCGAGATCTAGGCTTTGTTTAAATTGTTTTTGGGCTTCTTGATAACGATCTCTACCACATAAAAAAGAACCATAATGAACATGATATAAACCATTACCAGGTTGCATTAATGTAATACGTTTGTAGATCATTTCTGCTTCGTTATACTCGCCAACATGCTGATCAAACATTGCCATTGCTAGCATCACTTGTGGATTATTGGGCGAATACTGGGAAGCTAATTTTAGATTATAATGTGCAGCCTTAATATTATCTTCGGATTCATTGGCTTTAGCTAAATAACCTAACCCTAATCGCATTCTTGCTAATGCAGCAGTTTCTGGGTCAAACTCTTCTCTATTATTAGTTTGACAACCTGCAAGCATTAGCATAGAAAAACAGCTGAACACTATTAACGATCTTTTCATTTACACTTCCTTTTTTATATTAGAAGATTTATGCTGTTTTCTGAACAAGGTTTTGCTTTTTATACAAGGTTCGTTTAGTTCGATCAACCACTTCACCAGCAAGCTGCCCGCAAGCGGCATCAATATCATCACCGCGGGTTTTGCGAACAATAACCGTAAATCCATACCCCATTAATGTTTTCATAAAGCGATCAATTCGGGTATTTGAACAACGAGAATAAGGTGCGCCAGGGAATGGATTCCATGGAATTAAATTGATTTTACTTGGCACATTTTTTAAGAACTTTGCCAGCTCATGCGCATGTTCAACACTATCATTGATTTGATTGAGTAAAACGTATTCGATTGTCACCTTACCGTGATTAGCATTTGATGTTGATAGATAACGTAAAATTGAATCACGCAGCATGGCCATATTATATTTTTGGTTGATTGGCATAATTTCACTGCGGATTTCATCATTTGGTGCATGAAGTGAAATCGCTAAGGCAACATCAATCATTCCTGCCAATTTATCTAATGCCGGTACTACACCAGAGGTTGAAAGTGTGACGCGTCTTTTTGATAAACCATAACCAAAATCATCTAACATGATTTCCATGGCTGGTGCAACATTAGATAAATTAAGTAAAGGTTCACCCATACCCATCATAACAACATTCGTGATCGGCCGATCGGCTAATTTGCCTGTGACACCAATCGCATTTGATGCTCGCCAAACCTGACCAATAATTTCAGAAACGGTTAAATTGCGATTAAAACCTTGCTGAGCAGTTGAACAAAATTTGCATTCCAGCGCACAGCCCACTTGTGATGATACGCACAAAGTTGCTCGATCACGTTCAGGGATATAAACCGATTCAATCATCTGATTATTACCCACATCTAATGCCCATTTAATGGTACCATCCGATGATCGCTGTTCAAGAGCAATTTTAGGCGCTTTAATTTCAGCTAATTTTTTTAGTTGTTCACGGAGCTTTTTGTTGATGTCGGTCATCAGATCAAAATCATCTATCCCAAAATGATAGATCCATTTCATCACTTGATCAGCTCTAAAGGGCTTTTCCCCAAGCGATATAAAAAAATCACGCAATTGCTGACGCGTAAAATTGAGTAGATTTATTTTTTCTTGTGTTGAATGAACATTAATTGTATTAGCAGCATCTGAATTAATTACAGACGTGTTAGATGTAGCAGATTTTAACATAAGGCCTCGTTTTTACACATTATGGCTATTTCAATTTTTAGGGAAAGGATTATACTGGTTTTCACCTTATCTGGCTAATAGAATATTATAGAAACTCAAAATGATAATAAAAACAATAAAATTAAAATTAATTCTCAATATTATATTGATATTAACTCTATTTTTAGATTTGACAATCACTATGGCACATTCAATTCCATTAAATAAACTTACAGGGCAATTTGACGAAAAAAAAGACAGAGATTTTATATCATTAGATTCAACCGTTTTACCTGTTAACAAAAACGGAATGTATCTACAAAAAGAGCCTACAGAGCAACTAATCAAAGCTTATAATGATTTTAAGAAGAGACATCCAGATATTCCTTTTATTGTGGTAAGTGCAACTCGTAATTACACGTATCAAAATGGCATTTGGCAACGTAAATGGGATGCATTGTTAAAAAAAATCAATGATCCACAAAACATTGCAACGGAAATTTTAAAATTTTCATCAATGCCTGGTACTTCGAGACACCATTGGGGTACAGACATTGATATCACTAGTGTGTCATCCGATTTTTTTAGGCAGGATAAAAAAGGCATTATTCTCTATAAATGGTTGCAAGAAAATATGCCTAAGTACGGTTTTTGCCAAGCCTTTAACGAAGGTCGTAAAGGTGGCTATCTTCCTGAAGAGTGGCATTGGTCATACCAACCTATTGCCAGTCAATATATTGCTCAGTATAAACAGATATTAGACAGTGAACCGAATAAAATTATCCAAACCCTGACCTTTACAGGGCATGATAAAATTAAATTACGGGACTTAATTAAAGAATACGTATTGTCCGTTAATAGCGAGTGTTACTAGGTGCAATTGTTTGTAATTTACGCCAATACGGTAAATATATAGTCACAACAAGTCCACCTCCTTCTCGATTAGCTGCTTTAATAGTACCGTTGTGCATAACGACGGTTTTTCGAGCAATAGCTAATCCCAATCCATAACCCTTACCAAGTTGTGGTGACTGAATACGAACAAATGGTTCAAAAATACTGGATAATTTATTCCATTCAACACCTGGTCCGCGATCTTTAACTTCTATTTGTAAATATTTGTTCGTTTCTTTTAACGAGACCTCAATAGCTTGCCCAGATTGTGAAAAGCGAATCGCATTACGAATAATATTTTCAATCGCGCGACGTATCTGTTCTGAATTGCCTTTGACTATCGAATGATTAATGGTTGAAGGGATAAAATGCACATCAATTGATTGATGATTTGCTTCATAGTTAGCGTCATTGATCACTACACTTAATAAATCTTTCAAGTCAAAATATTCATCATTACGATTGTTCATTTCGGAACGGGAATATTTTAATATTTCGCCAATTAACTGATCTAATCGTTCGGATTCCAGCTCAATTCTTGCTAAACAAGTATCGATATTTTGTTTATTCTGCTGAGCAAGCCCAATAGCTAACTGCAAACGCGCCAGCGGCGTTCTAAGTTCGTGCGATACATCATGCAACAATGCTTGACGATCTGAGATTAAGATATTGAGTTGTTCAACCATCATATCAAAATCTTTACCTACTTCGCTTATCTCATCATGCCGATATTCTAATTTATCAAATAATCGAACCGAAAGATCACCTTGTGATACTCGAAAAAAACCCTGTCTTAATAACCGCATTGGTTTAGTTAAATTCCAGGCTAAAGTAAGACTTAACGTGAGTCCAACTAAAACTCCCGTTAGTGTAATAGGCATTGGCATATTAAACAGTATTTTTTGGAACTGAGTATTTATTTCTTCTTTTTTAAACGAAACAGAATACAGTGTTCCATCAGGAGCAACGGCCGAACGTTGGTACATATAATTCGGAGATTCTAATTCATCATTTAGGATATTAACTTGATCATTTTGAGGAGAAACCAATTTTATTGACAGCAATACTCGCTCTCGTTCGGGTAAATGTGCAATAAAATTAAGTGTATCTTCTTCACCAGCCACATGCAATAATTGCGCAATCATATCGACTTTAGTCGGCATATGATTGAGAACTTGTCTATTTTTGTCTTCTACATAGAGCGAAAAAGCAATCCATGTTAACTGAAAGGTAAGAAAAAACATCACACAAAATATAACAAGTATTTTCCAAAATAATCGACGATTCATAGCAAACCTACTGTCATTAACGAATACGATAACCTACAGCTCTGATGGTTTCAATTGTCACGTCATTTTGGGCAACTTGATATAATTTTTGACGAATATTACTGATATGGACATCAACACTACGATCATAAAGCTCTCTAGCGCGACCAAGTCCAACTTCAGATAATTCTTCTTTAGTCACAACTCGTTCACTATTTTTTACGAGTAAAACTAATAAATTAAATTCAGTCGATGTTAAGTCAATAACTTGTCCATTCCATGTACATAATCGTTGAGGTAAATCTAATGTCAAGCCATTAAAATGGTATTTTTTATCATCCACTAACTCAACTGTTCGTTCATCAAAACGACGCAATACTGCGCGTAATCTGGCTAGTAGTTCACGAGGATAACACGGCTTAGGGATATAATCGTCTGCGCCTAATTCTAAACCTAACACACGATCAATATTGTCGCCTTTAGCTGTTAACATGATAACGGGCATATTACACTGTTGACGTATACTTTTAAGAACGTCAATACCATTAATATCAGGCAACATAACATCTAGAATTGCAGCACGATATTTCCCCGATAATGCTTCATCAATAGCATCTTTACCCAAATAAACACTTTTGATATTAAAACCTTCATTGGTTAGATATTCACTAAGCATCTGTGATAATTCGACATCATCATCAATTAACAAAATATTTATCATATATCGCCATTATTATTTAATTTTATGTAGTTACATTATTACAATAATAAAAAAAAAGTCAGGTAATTTTACTAAAATATTACATATTTTGAACAATTCTTGATTATTTAATTCACTGTTTAACCAAATAAAAGTTTAGATTCATGCTAAAATTGCAACATATTTTTTTAAAAAGATTAACATAATTTTTTGCTAAAAATAATTTAAATAATAAACTTTATTTATTCCAGTGCAACATATTTAATTATTTACTTTGCAATCTTAACATTAAAATTTAAACTAACTATTATATTTATCTTTTATAAAATGTTTTACCATCTAGCACTATTTATCATAGTGCAATGATATGGAGATAAAAAATGGAACAACAAGTAGTGTGGAAAAAATTAATTCAATTAGTGAAACATGAAGTTTTACCTGCATTAGGTTGTACAGAGCCCATATCTCTTGCTTTGGCATCAGCGGTTGCTACTAAATATATTGATAAAAACAGTATCCGTCACATTGATGCTTATGTTTCACCAAATTTAATGAAAAATGGTATGGCAGTGACAGTGCCTGGTACAGGGATGGTTGGGTTACCTATTGCAGCAGCTATTGGCGCAATAGGTGGTGATGCCAAAGCAGGTCTTGAAGTACTAAAAAAAATTACACCGAAACAAATTAACCAAGCTAAAACGCTACTTAAAGAGCAAAAAGTCACTGTACACATTGCTAATAATAATGCAGCTATTTATTCTGAAGCCAATATTTACACTAAGACCGATCATGTTAGAGTATGTATCGAAAAATCACACACAAACATAGTGTTAATAGAAAAAAATGGTGAAATCATTTTCAAAGCAGAGAATAAAACACAAGACGAGTCTAAAAAAGATTCAATCATAACTCAGATGTCAGTCAAACAGATATATGAATTTGCAACACGCTGTAATTTTGATGATATCGAATTTATTTTACATTCTGCTGAATTAAACGATGCATTATCTCAAGAAGGATTAAGGCGAGATTATGGCTTAAGTATTGCCGCTACACTAAATGAACAAACAAAAACTGGCTTGTTGGCTGATGACCTGTTATCTAAAGTGATTATTCGCACAACTGCAGCATCCGATGCTCGAATGGGTGGTGCAACTTTACCTGCGATGAGCAATTCTGGTTCTGGAAATCAAGGTATTACCGCAACTATGCCCGTGGTGGTGGTTGCCGATTATTTAAAAGCAACAACAGAACAATTGGCTAGAGCACTCATTTTATCTCATACCATTGCAATTTATATTCATAGTAAATTCCCGCCTTTATCGGCACTTTGTGCTGCATCAACCGCAGCAATGGGCTCTGCCGCTGGTATGGCATGGTTACTTGGTAAAGGACAATATGAACCAGTAGATATGGCTATTTGTAGTATGATTGGTGATTTATCTGGTATTATTTGTGATGGAGCCTCCAATAGTTGTGCAATGAAAGTGTCAACTTCGGTATCTTCGAGTTTTAAAGCTGTTTTAATGGCATTAAATCGTATTCGAGTGACAGGTAAAGAAGGGATAGTTTGTGATAGCGTCGAGGCTTCAATTGATAATCTTGGAGCCATTGTTAGCAATAGTATGAAAGCAACCGACACACAAATCATTAATATTATGTCACATAAAGCTTAATTACATCAGTAATGATAAAATATTAAGCTTTTAACGCTTTTAATATAAGCAGTCAGAACATTTTTGAAAAATTATACTGGACAATGTTATTTTTTATGCGTAATATCTCGTCCTACTTCTATGGTGGCTATAGCTCAGTTGGTAGAGCCCTGGATTGTGATTCCAGTTGTCGTGGGTTCGAATCCCATTAGCCACCCCATTTTATAGAAAAAATCTAACGGCGAGTAGCGCAGCTTGGTAGCGCAACTGGTTTGGGACCAGTGGGTCGGAGGTTCGAATCCTCTCTCGCCGACCAATTTAAAAAAAAGCCTGCTCAATTGAGTAGGCTTTTTTATTATCTGTTTATCGTTTTATTCCCTCATTTATACATAATCGCTTTTCATTAATTAAAATTAATCCTCTGAATTAAATAGATTAATTAGCGCAATTCACTTTATCTGAATAATTTTATTAGATTACGATAAAAAATGTGATCTCTATATCAATTTTGGTACTCAAAATTGACAACATGTATTTTTTTTAATATTTTTTAAACAATCTTATATGGATTAAGATATATCTGATGGATAAAAAAGCCCACAAATGGAGTGTGACCTTTGGAATATCGTGATATTGCGGCAAAAACAGATGTTGAAGAAAAAATTCGAGCCAATCTCAACATAATTAGCGATCAATCGACAGAAAGAGGACTTGCCAAATACTTTGGTGTCAGTCGAACTACTGTACGCAACGCATTGAATGATTTAGCGATAGAAGGATATGTTTTTCAAAATGATAAAAACTTACCATGCCATAAAATTTTTGAAATTAATATGCTGAAGATGTCTTCATTTAGTGAAGAGGTCCAAAAACATGATGATATACAAATCAAAATAAAAGTACTTTCCAACCAAATAATTAAAATGCCTGCTGAATTAAGAGCATTCTTTGGTTCAAATGATCCGTTAATTAGAATTATTCGACAACGCTTTTTAAACCAAGATCCCCTTTCTTATGAAATTACATATTTATCATCGCTAAAATTTAAAGATTTAAATCAGATAGATTTAAATGGTATTTCTCTTTATCAATTTTTAAAAGAACATTACCATTTTACCCCAAACCACGGTAGAGAAGAGATTACTTATGAAGCAGCAACTGATGATAAAGCAAAACATTTACAAGTTGCTGAAGGTACACCAATTTATAAAGTATCAAGCTATAGTTTTGATAATCATTTCGAACCATTTGAACACACCGATCAGTATTTAGTTGGCAATCGATTTCGGTATCATTTATCGGCTAAAAATATCTTCAATTATGAGGTAACGCATCAATGAAGTTATTTGAAAAAATAGCCACTCATTTTATGGATAAGATAAATACTGGACATTATAGAGTTGGATCTAAATTACCCCCTGAAGGGCAATTGCAAAAGGATTATAATGTCAGTAGAACAACTGTTCGAAAAGCAATTGATCTGCTGGTTGATAAAAATATGGTGGTTAGGAAAAAAGGAGTTGGTTTATTTGTTGCACCAACCTTATCTACCCAAAATATTTTAGAAATGACTGGAATTATTAAACCCTTTGTTTACCAAAATCATAAAAAAATTATTAAAGATACCTATTTAAGACAAGCAGGAAGTTACTATAGTCTGTTATTAAAAATAAAACCCTCCGAGCTCATCTATTACGTTAGTTTTTTAGAAATTGCAAAAAACAGTGCAGTTAAAGAAATTTTTCTCTTACCTCTTAATAATTTTCCCGATTTCCAAATATCTATCATCAAAGTTTTATCAGCCCTCGAAATCACTAATTCTGGCAAAAAAAAGGTCGATAAATTAGAGCAGGATTTGCAGCTTATTGCGGCAAATGCTGAATTGGCAAAACAGTTACGATGCAACATTAACGATCCATTATTTAAAATTTCTAATCACTATTTTGATATTAATAGAGAACCGATAGCTATTGAATATAAGTTTGCTAGTAATACTAAATATGTGGTCGATTTCACTTAGGAGGTAACCCAATGATTAAATTATTACGTGTTGATCACCGTTTAGTTCACGGTCAGGTCGTTGTTTCATGGTTTGAAAATGTTGGCGCTAATACAATTTTAGTTGCCAATGATGCTGTTGCGGGTGATGAACTGCGTAAATCAGCAATTCGTTTAGCTAAGCCTGACAACGCAAAATTAGTAATGAAGTCTGTTGATGACAGTATTGAGGCGATTAACTCTGGCGTAACGGATAAATATCAAATGTTAATTGTAGTTGAGTCCGTGGCTGATGCTGAAAAATTAATCCGAGGCATTCAAGGAAAAATAACTAGTCTTAATTTAGGAGGAACTAAACCCCGTGACGGAACGAAGAATTACTCTAAAACAATAAATTTAACCAATTTAGAAGCAGATCTATTAGCTAAATTACAACGAGATGGTGTTGAAGTATATATACAACAAATACCAAATGAATCTAAGCAGAAATTCGAAAAATAGACAAAAAGGAATACAAAATGAGTATTGTTATTACAGCAATTATTTTGGCCTTGATTGCTATGTTAGCTAATGGTGAATACTTTTTAGGTTCATCAATGTTATCGAGACCTTTAGTTACCTGTACTTTAGCGGGACTAGTAATGGGAGATATCACCCAAGGTATTATTATAGGAGCAACGTTAGAATTAGCCTTTGTTGGTTCATTTTCCATTGGGGCATCTATCCCGCCAGAAATTATATCAGGTAGTGTTCTAGGAACAGCTTTCGCTATTGGTGCAGGTAAAAGTACGGCTGTTGCCCTAACTTTGGGAATTCCAATTGCTTCTCTGGTACTAGTAGTTAAGAATTTATGTTTCTTGTTTATTTTACCTTACTTTGTTCATAAAGCAGATAAGTATGCTAGTGAAGGAAATGGTAAAGGCGTTGATCGGATGAATATCTTGGGTGGTTTCTTTTCCATTAACCTACCAATTGGATTAGTGGTCGGGCTTTCTTATCTATTTGGTAGTGAAGCAATTAAAAACTTGCTTGAAGTTATTCCTGAGTTTGTTATTAATGGTTTAGGCATCGCAACTGGCTTATTACCTGCATTTGGTTTTGCTATGCTAATGAAAATTATGATAAAAAAAACCAATGCAACATTCTTTATTCTTGGTTTTGCTGTAGCAGTATATATGAAAGTACCTGTTACTGGTGTTGCCATTTTTGGTGCGTGTATGGCATTGATTCTTACTGGTTATTCTTCCTTTACCGGCAAAAAATCAATAACCTCAGACAATCAAGAAGTTAATAATCTTTCAGGCAGTGCTTTAGTAGGACAGGAGATCAACTATGAAAATGAAGAATTCTAAACGATTAACTAGAAACGATTTAATGCGAACCTTTTGGCGTTCTTTTACCGCCGAATGGTCATGGAATTATGAGCGACAAATGAATTTAGGTTATTCTTTTGCAATCCGCCCTGCTTTAGAAAAAATCTATAGTCAAAAACCAGAACAATTAACCAAAGCTTATCAAAGACATCTAGAGTTTTATAACGTTACACCTTGGTTAGTTACCTTTCCGTTAGGTATTTCTATTGCAATGGAAGAGCAAAATGCCTTGAATAACGATTTTGATGAAAGTTCAATTAATGATGTTAAAGTTGCATTAATGGGACCACTAAGTGGTTTGGGCGATTCATTTTTCTGGGGAACCTTACGGGTTATAGCCACTGGTATTGGTACTTCATTAGCAATACAAGGTAATATTTTAGGTCCACTTTTGTTTCTATTAATTTTCAATATTCCTGCTGTTTTAGCTCGCTATTTTGGTCTATTCATTGGTTATAACATTGGTGCCTCTTTTATTGAAAAGGTTCAAAAGACTGGTTTAATGGATAAATTATCGTATGGTGCTTCTATCTTGGGGCTATCTGTTGTTGGTGCCATGGTAGCAACGATGGTGACATTAAATATGCCACTAACAATAGGATCAGGCGACGATGCAACATCATTACAGGATATTTTTAATGGTATTGTGCCACAAATATTACCTCTGTTATTTACCTTATTCATCTTTTTATTAGACAAAAAAGGGCTTAAAGCGCATTGGATTTTATTACTTATAGCGAGTATCGGTATTTTTGGAGCTTGGAGTGGATTATTAGGATAATAAGGAGAAAAAATGAAAAGTATCGCTGATTATGTTGCCTTAGAGCCTGAATATTATCAGAACATTTTAGATAATTATCAAGCACTATTCACCCAAAATATTGACCTGAGTAAAATTAAACAACTTAGCTCAATTGTTATATTTGCAACAGGTTCAAGTTCCAACGCAGCTTATGGTGCAAGACCTTTAATGAGTAAAATCTTAAAGATACCTGTTTATATTGAAGATCCTTCTATCGCTGCTAATTATTTACATTACCGTGATCCTAATACTTTGTATATTGCTGTTTCGCAAGGTGGAGAAAGTTATTCAATCATTCATTTAGTAGAACAATTTATAAAAAACAACCAAACCATCTATACGCTTACCAGCAATTCCAATAGCCCACTGTATAAAATTAGTCATCATGTCTTATCTATGGGAATTCCAGTTGAGGAGATGCCTTATGTCAGTGCTGGTTATAGCGTAACCATTCTAGATTTAATATTGATCTCTCTAGTAATTGCTCAAAAAAATGACAGTGTTAGTGATGTTCAATTTAACCACTATATAGAGCAATTTCAGAAAGTTACTCATTTACTTCCTAAAGTCATTGAACAATCCCAAGTATGGGTTAATCAATGCCAACATCAATTTTATCATGCTAAAAGAGTGATATTTATTGGTTATGGTGCAACTTATGGAGTTGCTAGAGAAGCGGAAACAAAATTTACGGAAACAGTACGCAATACAGCTTTTGGTAAAGAACTCGAAGAATACATGCATGGTCCATATTTAGGATTACATGAAGATGATCATATTGTGTTTCTTGAACCCCATGGTCAGTTAGATCAGAGAGCGAAATTATTAAAAGTCTTTTTAAATAAACATGTTAAAAATATTTCAACCATTTACGCCAATAGTAGTAACAATCTTAAAGAAGAGGACTTGTGCCTTAATGTTGATATAGATGAACTATACGCATCATTATTTATGACTGTTCCTATTCATCTATTAAGTTACCAAGTTTCAAGATTAAAAGGTCATAATCTTGAAAAATCGGCCTATCCAGAATTTGATGAAATAACTAGTTCTAAAATTAAGAGGATTTAAAAATGAGAAAATATGACGAAAAGAAAGAATTAGACAGCATGAATGGTGCTTTAGCATTAAGACCACAAATTAATGAATTTATTGATAAAATCCACGATCGTGGTTATAGTAATGTTTGCTGGTTAGGTATTGGTGGTACGTATGCATCATCAATGCAAGCAGTTGTTCATATGAAAGAAAAAACAGCCATTGAAACGTTTGTTCAACATGCGGCTGAATATCTAGTAACAGGAAACAAACGTATCACTAAAGACACATTGATCATTATTTCATCTGTCACGGGTACCACACAGGAAGTCGTTGCAGCTATTGAAAAAATTCAAAAAGAAGTTGGGTCAACCGTATTAGCTTTTATGGATAAAGCCGATACCCCATTAGGGAAAATGGCACATCATGTTATTACTTACCCAATGAATGAACAATTAAAATTCTTTATGACAGCTGATCGTTTAATGTATTTAGCCGGTGAGTTCCCTGACTATGATGAGTTTTATCAAGAAATGGATCAACATTTTGCTAAAAATATTGTTGCTGTTGCCAAAAAAGCCGATAAATTTGGGCGAGAAGTTGCTGAAAAACACCATAACGACACTATGCACTATTTTGTTGGTGCGGGTAATCAATGGGGAGCAACGTATTCTCATGCTATGTGTTATTGGGAGGAACAACATTGGTTACGCTCAAAATCCATTGAATCAGCAGAATTTTTCCATGGTACGTTAGAAGTCATTGATCGTGATACAGCAGTCACTGTTTATGTTGGTGAAGATACACAGCGCTCATTAAGTGAAAGAGTAGCTAAATTCCTACCTCAAATCTGTGGTAATTACACCATAATCGATACTAAAGACTATGAATTACCTGGTATATCAGAAAAATATCGTGGAAATCTTTCACCGTTTGTCTTCCGTACCATTAATAATCGTATTGATGCTTATGTTGAATATTTAAATCGTCATCCTATGACGATTCGTCGTTATTATCGTTGCCTTGATTACTAAAGGAGTACCTTAACAATGATTGCTGTATTAGTAAGTACCCATGGTTCATCAGCTAAAAGCCTAGTTGAATCAGCAGAAATGATCTGTGGTAAACAAACTCTATGTGAAGCTGTATCGTTCTCAATGGGACAATCATTAGATGACTTTCAACAGCAAATTGAGCATCAAATTAAGCTGTTATCGCAGCAATGTCCACAAATTTTATGCTTAGTTGATTTAAAAGGTGGCACACCATTTAATACATTGGTTAAGCAAATGGCTGATCACCAAAATTTAGAGGTAATAACTGGTGTTAATATACCAATGTTGTTAACAACTTTTATGCTAAGAACTGATGAAATTAGTCTAAATGACTTATTATCAGAAATCATTGAAGCATCGGTACAAGGCATTGAGCGGTATAATATTGCTTCAATAATGAACAATAATATCCAAGATGAGGACTTTTAAACATTCTATTTGACAGTAAAGCATAAAACTTGTTGTGAAAAGGCAGATCAATTTTTTATAAGCAATAAAAATATGATTTGCCTTTATTCATGAATAAATCAATTTAAATTAAACTTAACGTATATAACACCACGTTATCCTATCAGTGCCTATAAAAATAATTCTTATCTTACTTGTTTTATGGCAATATTTTGTTTTAATAGTAGATAATCTTTACCTATATAACATCTACTTATTGGAAATAAACTATGAAAAATGTTGGTTTTGTTGGTTGGCGTGGAATGGTTGGTTCTGTTCTTATGCAACGTATGGTTGAAGAACATGATTTTGATTATATCAATCCTGTTTTCTTTTCTACATCACAAGCTGGTCAAGCTGCACCTACTTTTAACGGTAAAACAGGAACATTACAAAGCGCAGATAATATTGATGCATTAAAATCATTAGATATGATTGTGACTTGCCAAGGTGGTGATTATACTTCTGAAATTTATAAAAAATTGCGTGCAACGGGCTGGCAAGGTTATTGGATTGATGCAGCTTCAACTCTACGAATGGAAGATGAGGCTATTATTGTTCTTGATCCAGTCAATAAAGCTAATATTCATAAAGCGTTAGATAGAGGTATCAAAACCTTTGTTGGTGGGAACTGTACGGTAAGTTTGATGTTAATGTCATTAGGTGGGCTGTTTGCTGAAAATTTAGTTGATTGGATATCCGTTTCGACTTACCAAGCCGCTTCTGGCGGTGGAGCTCGCCATATGCGGGAGTTATTAACACAAATGGGAATGCTTAATGCTGAAGTAGCTAAAGAGCTTCAAGATCCTCGCTCATCTATTTTAGATATTGAACGCAAAGTTACCCAAAAAATGCGAGATGGCAGCCTACCAACCGATAATTTTGGGGTCCCATTAGCCGGTAGTTTAATTCCTTGGATTGATAAAGCTTTAGACAATGGTCAAAGTAAAGAAGAATGGAAAGGCCAAGCTGAAACCAATAAAATTTTAAATACTAGCCAGATTATTCCAGTTGACGGTCTTTGTGTTCGTATTGGTGCATTACGTTGTCATAGTCAATCGTTTACGATTAAGCTTAAAAAAGACATCAGTGTTCCAGAAGTTGAAAAATTACTTGCTGCGCATAATGATTGGGTTAAAGTTATTCCAAACGATCGAGATCTTTCAATGCGTGAGCTGACTCCTGCTGCTGTTACAGGTACATTAACTACACCTGTTGGGCGTTTACGTAAACTTAATATGGGTAAAGATTATTTATCAGCCTTTACTGTTGGTGATCAATTATTATGGGGTGCGGCTGAACCATTAAGAAGAATGCTTCGTATTTTAGCTTAATTAACAAAAAAGCCCAATTAATGGGCTTTTTTATATTAAACATGTACTAGATTGTCACAGTGTTTTCTAACAACAACATCAGGAGCGAACCGTTGAATAATGCTTGTTGTACTAATGCAAATGCACCAATTGCGGATCGGTCATCAAGTGATGAACAATTGATAGTAAGATTTTTTCTTAATTCCTCTAAACTTTGTGCATTTAATGCGCTGTTTACCGCATTTAACAATACTTCTGGTGATTTAGTTAATTCACCCGCTAACACAATTCGTTGCGGATTAAAAATATTTACCATCATTGCAACCGCACGACCAAGATTCTCACCAGCATCTTTGACTAACTTTATTGCCAGTTCATCACCTTGATTTGCATAATGACAAATATTAGCTATATTACATTCGTCCCGAGATAATCTGGTTGGGTAGCCTTGTTCAATCATCTGTTTTGCACGATGTTCAATAGCATCATTGACTACACGATTTTCTAAGCAACCAAAATTACCACAGTGGCATCGATCACCTAACGCATCAACTTGAATATGACCAACTTCACAACCACTTTGATTATGATTTGTCAGTAATTGTTGATTAACAATAACACCTGATCCGACCCCCCGATGGACACGAATGAGAATAGAATCATCCACATTTTGTGTCGTACCAAAATAACTTTCAGCTAAAGCTAAACTTTGAATATCATTCCCTAAAAAGATTGAAACATTGAATTGTTTTTGTAGTTCTTCAGCTAATGACCATTCTTTAACTTGAATATGAGGAGTATAACGAACAATACCATGTACAGAATCAATCAATCCAGGAAGAACTACGGATATTGCTATAAGATTTTTAATTCTTTTACTGTTATCTTGGATAAATTGCTCAATTAATCCAATCAAATATTTTTGCGTAAATTCCTGAGTGAAGTGCGTTAATGGACATACACTCGATGCTAAACAATTACCACCAATATCATAAAGCTCAATTGTTACATGTGAACGGCTGAGCTGAACAGCAATAGTCTGATAATAGTTGAATTTAGCTTCAATTGAAACGGCAGGACGACCTCCCGTTGATTGTTGTGCATCAACCTCTCTAATCAGTTTTTTCTTAATCAATTGGCGAGTAATTTTAGTAATGCTGGCTGGCGCTAAATGGCTAATTTCAGCCAATTGAATACGAGAAATAGGAGCATGCTGAACAATCAAACGATAAATCATGGCATAATTTAGCTGTTTGATAAGATCAGCATTTCCAACTAAGTTTAGATAATTAAAGGTCATATGATATCTCAATATTTCATTAATTATCTTATATTTTAGCTGTTGATCTCTCCATTAACAACCGTTTTAATAATAGTAAAGTTACGGTCAAAAACAACTAAGTTGGCTATTTTACCTTCGCTAACGCTACCAAGAGTTTTATCAACACCGATTGCTTTAGCAGGATAAAGCGTTGCCATTCTTAATGCCTCATCCAATGCAATACCAACATGTTCGACTGCATTTTTCACTGCATCAATCATCGTTAAAGCTGATCCCCCTAATGTACCTTTTTCATCAACACAACGACCGTCTTTATAATAAATGGTTTTGCCTGCAAATACTCCTGAGGATAAATTCGAACCAGCTAATAACATAGCATCAGTAATTAAAATCAAGTGATCTTGTTTGATTTTATGACTATTTCGAATATTTGCCCAGCTAACATGTTGCCCATCGGCAATAATGCCAACATAAACATCAGATTCATCATAAATTGCACCCACTACACCGGGTTCTCGCCCAGTGATATAAGGCATAGCATTGAATAAATGCGTGCCTAGACGAATACCAGCATTAAAACCTCGTCGACAATCATCATAATGACCATTGGAATGACCTACCGATACATGAATTCCTGCGTTAACCAGTTGTTTAATAAAATTATTTTCAACTTTTTCTGGTGCTAGAGTAATAATTTTAATAACATCAGCATTATCACAAAGAAAGTCGATCATTTCTTGCGATGGTTGACGGATGATATTTTCATCATGGATACCTTTCTTTTCAGGATTAATATAGGGTCCTTCAAGATGTAAACCAAGTGCTTGATTAGGGTGTTTAATTAAATATTCACGCATCACATTTACCGCTTTTATCATGAATTCATCCGTCGATGTAATTAAAGTCGGTAAATAGCTCGTACATCCATAAGCAAGATTAGTCGCTTGCATTTTTTCTAATGTTTCAATACTTAATGCATCGAGTGTTTCATTAAATTGCACGCCACCACAACCATTGACTTGAATATCAATAAACCCAGGCGCAACAATAGCATTTTGTAAATCTTCAATAGTGATACTTGCAGATAGTTCGTCTTGTTTACAGATTTTGGTAATCTTATCGCCGTCGATAATAACGGCGTGATTTTCAAGAATTTCATAACCTGTATAGATACGACAATTTGTTAATGCGTACATTGATTTATCCTTTATAAAACGGTCACTTTTAGATTATCAGCTTCCATTTGTTTAAAATATTTTAAGGTTTTTACTTTAAGATCATCAGTACTTGGCTCATCACAAACAATAAGGGATGCTGGATGCATTTGTAACGCAGTGACAGTCCAAAGGTGATTAACTGATCCTTCAACTCCAGCCTGCAGTGCTAAACTCTTGTTATGACCACAAACTAATAAAATCACTTCTTGTGCATCCATTAACGTTGCAACGCCAATAGTCAGTGCATGTTTTGGCACTTGATTAACATCATTATCAAAAAAACGAGAGTTAGCAATTCGTGTATCTTCGGTTAATGTTTTAATTCGAGTACGAGAGCAAAGTGAAGAACCTGGTTCGTTAAAAGCAATATGTCCATCTTGACCAACGCCACCAACGAACACATTGATTTTACCATAAGTTTTAATTTTCTCTTCATACTGACGGCATTCTTCGTCAATATCTACTGCATTACCATTTAATATATGGATGTTGTTTTTATCAATATCAATATGGTTAAAGAAATTTTCATACATAAATGTGTGATAACTTTCTGGATGATCTTCAGGAAGTCCTACGTATTCATCCATATTAAACGTAACCACATGTTTAAAACTTACCTTACCTGCTTTATATTGTTTAATAAGTTGTTGATACATGACCAACGGTGAGCTTCCTGTTGGTAATCCTAAAACAAACGGACGATCCGCTGTCGGTTTGAAATCATTAATTTTGTTCACAATGCGCTGTGCCACCCAAGCACCAACTTCTTGTGCATTTTGTAAAGGAATAAGCCTCATGAGATAATACCTCTTTTGATATAATAAAATAACTTCTTTTTTTTATAAGTAAAATATGTTAATAGTATTTTACTATATTAACTAAATTAATCAAAAAAAATCGTGACATAAGTCACATTAAACACATAATTAATTTGCGAAGTAAAATAATATAGAGTGAAATAGTACTGAATCATTTATATTCACTTAAAGATGATAATATCATCTTTAAGATTTCCCCCAAAATTATATGAGGTAAACTTATGGGAATTTTAGCTTATTTGCAACGTATCGGGCGCTCGCTTATGGTGCCTGTAGCAGTTTTACCTGCGGCTGCAATACTACTCGGCATTGGATACTGGATTGATCCTCAAGGATGGGGACAAAATAGTATTGTTGCTGCTTTTTTAATTAAATCTGGTGGTGCAATTATCGATAATATGGCGATACTATTTGCCATTGGTATCGCATATGGCATGTCTAAAGATAAAGATGGCGCTGCTGCACTAAGTGGCTTAGTTGGTTTTTTAGTCATCACAACATTACTATCTCCAGATTCAGTATCATTATTAACTAACACACCAATTGATAACGTTTCTAAAGCTTTTAATAAAATTAATCAAAACCAATTTATTGGTATTTTAGTCGGTGTAATTTCTTCTGAAATATATAACCGTTTTAGTAATATTGAGTTACATAGAGCGCTTGCATTTTTTAGTGGTAAACGTCTGGTACCTATCCTTGTTTCATTTGTAATGCTATTTGTTGCTTTTGTAATGCTTTACATTTGGCCAAATATTTATCAAGCCTTAGTTGCATTTGGTAATGAAATTAAAGGATTAGGAGCAATTGGTGCAGGTATCTATGGCTTTTTTAATCGTCTACTTATTCCTATTGGTTTGCATCATGCACTTAATTCAGTATTCTGGTTTAACGTTGCTGATATTAATGATATCCCTAACTTCTTAGCTGGACAAAATGCCATTGATAGCGGTAAAGCAATTGCAGGCATTACTGGTCGTTATCAAGCTGGCTTCTTCCCAATTATGATGTTTGGTTTACCAGGAGCAGCATTAGCTATGTACCATACAGCAAAAAAAGGAAATAAAGAAAAAACGGCTTCGATTATGTTAGCTGCTTCTTTCGCAGCTTTTTTTACAGGTATTACTGAACCGTTAGAATTTGCCTTTATGTTTGTAGCTCCAGTACTTTATGTAATACATGCTATTTTAACGGGTATTTCTTTGTTTATTGCTGCTAGTTTACAATGGATTTCAGGTTTTGCATTTAGCGCAGGTTTACTTGATATGTTACTGCAATCACGTAATCCATTAGCTGTACATTGGTATATGCTAATTCTTCAAGGTCTAGTGTTCTTTGTTGTTTACTATGTAGTTTTCCGTTTTGTGATTGTCAAATTCAATTTAAAAACACCGGGTCGTGAAGACGATGTGGAAACTAATCCATCAACTGAAAACACCTCACCTAAAGAAGCGGTTGGTGATGTATCGGCACTTGCAGAACAATATTTAGTCATTGTTGGTGGTAAAGAAAACCTAACGAATATTGATTCTTGTATTACACGATTACGTTTAAGTGTGAAAGACACAGATCTCGTTGATGAAGAATCAGCAAAAGCCCTTGGTGCTATGGCAGTAATTAAATTAGGGAAAACAGGTGTACAAATTGTAGTTGGTCAGCAAGCTGAAAACATCGCCGATCATATGAAAAAATTAGTATAGTAAAAAATTAATAAAATTATATTGATAAAAAAATCCACGTTTTTATATAGTCAAAAATACGTGGATTTTTTATTTCATTCCTTTTCAATCTCATAAAAATAACATTAACCCTAATCCATTGAATATCACTATTTATAAATCTTATATGTAAAAAAATTTCAGGTTATGTATATGTTTAAGTATAAAAATTAGAATGTTAAAATTACTTCTTGAATAGTTAATAATTGGTTTAATGATTGGTTATTAATAACTTTACAAGCAATATTATGTGTTACCTTAGCAAGGTTTCTCGCATTAAGTGAAGATTTGCAGACATACACATCTTCAATATCATAAAGTTCAAGCATATTTAATGTCGCAATATAATCACGCATTAAAATTTGTTCTGGAGATTGGTTAGGTAACAGATGAAATACACCATCATCAACAAAAAAGACAGAAATATGATTAATTGCCGATGCAGCCAACGCAATATCCAACGCTTCTCGACCTTTAGCATTACCATGAGGTGGAGAACTAATAATAATTGCAACTTTTTTCATTTGATAGCCTTAGTACTAAAATTGAATAGTTCGATCTGTTTCGGCAATAGATACACTTAATTCACCAAGACCTGTTAACTGGAAATTATCCGCAAGATTTTTTTCAATAATTCCTCGTCTTTGAGCGGCGGCAACACAAATAGTTAACGTTAAAGAATATTCTTTGGCTAGCGTTTGCCATGCCGTAACTAAATCAAATTCATCACTAGCAGGATCGGTAAACCGATTACCATTATAAATACCATCTGCATAAAAAAAGATATTTTTAATCGTATGGGAAGTTCTAGATAGCAAAGTTTGTGCAAATTGATAGGCACAATAAGCAGATTGGGTCCCATATGCAGGACCCATAATAACAAGTGTATAACTTAATGAATCTTTCAAAATCAATCAGTTAAATTTTATTTTGCGTTATCATTGACTTTATTTTGATCGGGTTTTGATTGTTCAGCTTTATCATTGTTATCGCCGTCAATACCAAGTAATTCAACTTCAAACACTAATGTTGATGCTGGTTGAATCCCAACTTTATCATCTTGACCCGGAAAGCTTTGATCTCCATAAGCTAAATCTGGTGGTACAACAAGTTTGATTTTACCACCAACACCAATTAATTGAATTCCTTCAGTCCAACCTTTAATTACGGCATTAAGAGGGAAAGTTGCAGTTTCACCTCGGTCATAAGAACTATCGAATTTACGACCATCTGTCAAAGTACCGGTATAATGAACAATAACAGTATCATCAGCTTTTGGATGGCGATTCGAACCTTCTTTAATAACTTGATAAAGTAATCCTGATTTAGTTTGTTTAACATCTTTTTGTTTAGCAAATTCTTCACGGAATTTATCACCAGCAGCGGTGTTTTCCGTTTTTTCTTTTTCAAAACGAGCTTTGCTTTCTTCTTGAATACGTTTACCAAATGCTTCTAAAACATCTTTAACTTCATCTTTTGAAAGTTGAGAAGCACCGCGGAAAGTTTCATTAAAACCACTAATTAAATATTCTTTATCTGGATTAATTTCATTTTGCTCTAAATTTGTCGCCATGTATGAAGCAAATGAAGAACCTAATGCATAAGCCTCTTTTTGTGCATCAGTTGAAATGGTCACTTTATTGGTGCTAGCATTGTTATCAGTTGTATTTTTTTTATCATCACACCCAACCAATGCTAATACGATTGCACTACTTACTAATGTCATTTTAATCAATGATTTCATACTACTTCTCCGAGTTAGAAACTTTTATATCTCAATTTATTATTCAAATTATTATAAATGATTTAATGTAAGATAATATAGTATTTACAAATCATTTATGTAAATAAATTATAATAACATAGCATAAGCAGATTCGTATAAAAGAAAAGCACTATTCAAATCATTCTTGAGTGAAAGCCGCATCCTCAGTTATAATGAGTACAATTTATAGCAAATAATGTAAAAGGATAGCTATTTTGACTACCGAACTTAATACCCTTGATATTGAAGAAATTATCAGTTTATTACCTCATCGTTATCCATTTTTAATGGTTGACCGTGTAATCAATTATGAAAAAGGTAAAACATTAAAAGCGATAAAAAATGTTACTGTAAATGAACCATTTTTTCAGGGTCATTTTCCCACTAAACCTATTTTACCCGGTGTATTAATTTTAGAAGCGATGGCGCAAGCAACTGGTATTTTGGCCTTCAAAAGTATTGAAGAACTGTCTCCCGGACAGCTTTATTACTTTGCTTCAATTGATAAAGCGCGTTTTAAACGCCCTGTTGTGCCAGGCGATCAACTCGTATTAGACGTTGAATATATCAAAGAACGTCGAGGCATTGCTTTATTCCATGGTGTTGCCACTGTTGATGGTAATTTAGTTTGCGAAGCCGAAATGATGTGTGCTCGTAAATAATATTGATTTTAAATATCCCAGAAACAGTATTAAGGAAAGGCTATGGCAACGGAAATACATCCAAGTTCAGTAATAGAAAAAGGGGCTAATATTGGCAATAATGTTAAAATTGGGCCTTTTTGCTTTGTTGGTGAGAATGTTGAAATTGGTGATGGGACTTTTTTAAAATCACATGTAGTCATCAATGGTCACACTAAAATTGGTAAAGAAAATCAAATTTATCAATTTACTTCAATAGGCGAAGTTAACCAAGATTTAAAATATCGTGGTGAACCAACGCGCACTGAAATTGGTGATCGCAACATGATTCGCGAAAGTGTAACCATTCACCGTGGCACTTTACAAGGTGGTGAATTAACGCGTATTGGCAATGATAATTTATTTATGATTAATGCACATGTTGCTCATGATTGTGTTATTGGTAATAATTGTATTTTAGCCAATAATGCAACGCTTGGTGGGCATGTCCAATTAGATGATTATGTAATTATAGGTGGTATGACTGCTGTACATCAATTTTGTGTTATTGGTTCACATGTTATGGTTGGTGGATGCTCTGGTGTTGCTCAAGATGTGCCACCTTATATTATTGCCCAAGGTAATCATGCAAGCCCACACGGCGTAAATTATGAAGGTTTAAAACGCCGAGGATTTAGTAAAGAGGCTTTGCAAGCGATTCGTAATAGTTATAAAGTTCTTTATCGAAATGGCTTAACATTAGACGATGCCAAAGTAGAAATTGAAACCATAGCGAAACAAAATCCTGAAGCTCAATTATTTATTGATTTCTTTTCACGTTCAACTCGTGGCATTATCCGTTAATGATAAATAAACCATTAACAATTGCATTAGTCGCTGGGGAAACCTCTGGCGACATTCTGGGTGCTGGTTTAATTCGTGCACTCAAAAAATACTATCCCAATATTGAATTTATTGGAATTGCTGGACCACAAATGCAGGCTGAAGGATGTAAAGCTTGGTACGAAATGGATGAACTCTCGGTTATGGGGGTCATTGAAGTATTAGGTCGACTACGTCGTATTTTAGCTATTCGTCGCGATATCACTAAACGACTTATTGAGCTAAAACCTGATATTTTTATCGGTATTGATGCCCCTGATTTTAATCTTTCATTAGAAGGAAAACTTAAACAAGCTGGCATTAAAACCATTCATTATGTAAGTCCTTCGGTTTGGGCGTGGAAGCAAAAACGAGTTTTTAAAATAAAACGTAATACTAACCTTATCTTAGCTTTCTTGCCGTTTGAAAAAGCGTTTTATGATAAGTTTGATGTTCCGTGCCGTTTTATTGGTCATAAAATGGCTGATGATATCCCACTAAATCCAGATCAAAAAATAATGCGTCAGCAATTAGGCATTCCTCTCGATTGTCTTTGTTTAGCTTTATTGCCAGGAAGTCGTCATGCTGAGGTCTCTTTGCTTTCAGAACCATTTCTAAAAGCGGCACAATTATTACGCCAGCGTTATCCTAATTTGCACATTGTGGTACCTTTAGTAAATGCCAAAAGGCGTAAAGAGTTTGAAGAAATCAAAGCCAAAATCGCCCCCAATCTTAAAGTACAACTATTAGACGGTCAAGCGCGTGAAGCAATGATTTCAAGTAATGCCGCTATATTGGCATCAGGAACAGCAGCATTAGAATGTATGTTAGCCAAATGCCCAATGGTGGTAGGTTATAAAATGAAAGCTTTCACTTTTTGGTTAGCTAACAAAATAATCAAAACGCCTTATGTTTCTTTACCTAATATTTTAGCGGGTAAAGAGCTTGTACCTGAATTATTACAGCATAACTGCACACCAGAAAATATCGCCAATCATATTATCCCTTTTTTAGAAGGGGATAATACAGAAGTTAAAAATGCATTTCTCACATTGCATAAACAAATTCGTTGTAATGCTGATGAACAAGCTGCACAAGCAGTATTAGATGTTTTAAAGAATTAATGTTTGAAAATAACTCTGCTAGAGGATTTATATTGTTATTGGAATTTACTTACCCTGATACCACGTTAATAGCTGGTGTCGATGAAGTTGGAAGAGGACCGTTATGTGGCGATGTTGTTACTGCAGCAGTTATTTTAGATCCAACTAAACCTATCGTTGGTTTAACAGACTCAAAAAAACTTACTGAAAAAAAACGTGAACAGTTATTTGAAGTAATAAAAGACAATGCATTAGCTTGGTGTGTTGCCAGAGCATCTGTGGCTGAAATCGATCAATTAAATATTTTACATGCCACTATGCTGGCTATGCAGCGAGCGGTGTCTGGCTTAAAAATCAAACCCAATTATGTTTTAGTCGATGGTAATCGTTGCCCTAAATTTGGTATTCAAACTCAATCAGTCGTTAAAGGTGATCTATTAGTTGCTGAAATCAGTGCTGCATCAATTTTAGCTAAAGTTACTCGGGATCGTGAAATGGTCGAACTTGATAGATTATACCCGCAGTATGGTTTAGCCAAGCATAAGGGTTATCCAACAAAAGACCATTTAAGCGCAATTGAACAATATGGCGTTAACCATTTATATCGTAAAAGCTTTGCACCAATAAAAAAATTACTGCAATGCTAAAATCAATTATTAGTGCTTATCGCTTATCAACAGTGATTAATAATGGTGAATTAAGAGTGAAATTACGATTCTTGATAGGTTCTTTATTACCATAGTACTCTTTTAATTTTTTTAAAATAGTGATAAAAAGTTAAAAATTTTTAATTGTTTATACTTAAACAATTTTAAATTTAAATACTTTATTATAAATTTTCTAAACTAATTCTGAAAAGTAAATATAACTATAGTCCCATCAAATCAAATATTGTATGGTTTGTTTTCAAATTTTTGGGTGAGTCGTTTTTAAATTAATGATCTCTTACTGTGATGAAGTATGATTTTTTAAAAGATTTATCCAATTATCTAACTTGTATCTAAATAACTTTACTTGCTGCTTTAAAACATGAAGTTTACCATTTTTAATAAAAATGATCTCCATATAGTTATAAGGTGAGTTGGTTGCTTGCTCAGGCTTTGGTTTGGTTTGATTGAGATAATTGAAAAATAATATAACCAATTTGGTGATTGATCATTTGTTAAAGAAGTGTAGGTAGCGAATGATAAACCAAAAATAAAACGCTTCAATTGCTACCTATAAAATTTAATCGATTACGATATTAATATAATCTAAAACAGCCACTTAAAAAGTTTTAGAGGCTGTAAATCGTATTTTGAATAACTAATCCCGATTGCAGAAAATGGATGTCGATTTTGTTTTGTACATAAATTTACTGGCTCGAGCAAAACGAATCGTTTTGAAAATACCTAACAAACTTGCTTGATGCATTCGATATAACATTCGATGAATAATTAGCGCAAACCATCCTTTAACACTCATTTCACTTTTTCCGGCTATTTTAACTACACCTTGCGCGGTATCATGTAAAGAAATGATTGTGCCATTATCGGTATATTTAAATGATTTTAATGGTGTATTATCGAGCATGTTGATAATGTTCTCGTAACAAATTTTTGCCATTTGATGTGCGGCTTGAGCAGTAGGTGGTGAAGCATGACCATTGTCTTGCATAGCGTAAGCACAATCGCCGATAACAAAAATATTGTCATCACGAGAGGTTTGCAATGTTGGTTTTACCACCAATTGATTTGAACGACTTGACTCTAACCCAGCAATTTCTTTCAAATAATCAGGTGCTTTTACACCCGCAGTCCAGATCATAATATCGGCTTTGATAGTATCACCTTCTTTTGGATAAAATCCATCACTTTCAGCCTTAGTAATCATGGTCTTGGTTAATACATGGATACCTTGTTTTTCAAGTGTTTTAGTAATACTTGCCGCGGTCTTTTCTGGGAGGGCTGGTAAAATACGATCTGTTGCTTCAATAACCGATACATCTAGAAGATCGGAACACATCTTATTACGACCGCAGGCACCAAAGGCTTGCACCATATGTGGTAGTTCAGAAGCTAACTCAACGCCAGTTGCACCACCACCAACGATAGCAATCCGAATTTTGTCTTCATCCGTGCTTTGATCATTATCGATGATTGAACAAAAACTGGTAAATTTATTAATTAAGGTTTCTCGCAAGCGAATCGCTGCATTTTGATCGTCTAAGAAGATACAGTGTTCTTTAACACCAGGTGTACCAAAATCGTTAGAAGTACTACCAATGGCAATCACTAAAATGTCATAATCAATAGCTAATGATTCATCTAGATGATTGATAATCGTGATTTGTTTTTGGTCCCGATTAAGGTCAGTAAAGGTACCTTGGATAAATTCAAAATTATGCTGTTGTCCTTGAGATGCATAATAAATATTATCAACTTGCTCATCAAGTACACCCGTTGCTACTTCATGTAATAATGGTTTCCATAAATGATAACTGTTTTTATCAATTAAGGTAATTTGAGCTTTGTCCGTTTTGCCTAACTTATCACCTAGGTCAGTAGCGAGTTCTAAACCGCCGGCACCACCACCAATAATAATTATTTTTTGCATATATCAAGCCTTATTATTTCAATTACATAATATCATACTAAATAAGTAGGTTTTTATCTATTTCTTTTGACTGATAACATTCATAAATAAAATCTATTAAAATGGTGGTTTAGAATTATTGAAATTTATTTAAGGGTGAAATAGAATGTAGACCAATATAGTTGTAAATTATTCCATGTAATCTTTATTTTGGAATAAAAATTTAGCTTTGATTGTTTGAATAAAATACTATATCGTATGATATAGTATATCATTGATGACGTATGTTAATTCTTTATTGCATACAATTATCCTAGTTCTTTAGGCCTTATCTTACAATTGTCACTCAAAACAAATTTATGAATAAAAAAATTTTTATTGTTATAGCATTGATTGTTATATTAATTTCGATGACGATCTTAATCCGTGCTCATAATAGAGAGCTTCTTTTGCAAGGCGAAGTTGATGCGCCTAATGTCAGCATTTCCTCAAAAGCAAAGGGGCGAGTGCAAGTTATTCATGTCAATCGTGGCGATGATGTCAAACAAAATGATGTCTTAATTACGCTTGATAGTCCGGAGCTTTTAGCACAAGTTCGAGCGGCAGAAGCAGCACGAGATCAAGCACAAGCACAAGTAGCACTATCTGAGCATGGTACACGTGAAGAAAGTATCCGATATTATGAAGCGTTATTGGAACAAGCTAAAGTAGCTTATGACAATGCTTCAAAAGAGTACAATCGTAATAAAGCCATTTCGGCAAAAGGTTTTGTATCACAATCAATATTAGATAGTGCGCTGAAAACTCGTGATGCAGCTTATCAACAAGTTTTGTCAGCCCAAGCCAATTTAGATCAAGCTCGAAATGGTGACCGTGTTGAACAACGACAAATCTATGATGCCAAATTGAAAGAAGCTGAAGAACAACTTAAGCAATTACAGATCCAATTTGATGACTTACAAGTTAAAGCTCCAGTAGATGGAGAGATAGGTTCGATTCCAGCTGAAGTGGGAGAATTATTCAATGCTAATAGCCCACTATTAACCGTTATTCGATTACCACAAGCTTATTTTGTGTTTAATATTCGTGAAAATATTATGCCTAATATTCACAAGGGTGATCATATTAAGTTGGAAGTTCCAGCTCTTGGTAATAAAGAAGTGGAAGCGGAAGTTCGTTTTATTTCACCAATGGGTGATTATGCAACAAAACGTGCAACTCGTGCGACAGGTGATTTTGATTTAAAAACGTTTGAAATTAGACTTTATCCAACTAAACCTGTAGAAGGCTTACGCGCAGGTATGAGTACATTATGGAAAATAGACAACTAATTTTAGACTTCTGGCATCGCTTTAAAAATGCTTTTAACGATGAAATACCAGTTATATTTAAGCGATTTACTTTCCATTGGTTAATGTGGATTTTACCGCTAATTATTTTTGTTTTAATTAGTAGTATCTTTCATAAAGGTGTACTATTTGATCTACCTGTAGGCTATGTTGATCAAGATAAAAGTACTTTATCTCGTGAAATAGTACGGGATCTGAACGCTGGTGCACATGCAAATCTGATTAATTATGATAATCAGCTAAAAATGGCTGAGCATGATTTAGAGAAAGCCAAGATTTATGCCGTTCTTTATATACCACCTAATTTTGAAGCCGATGTGTTAGCTGGTCGCCAACCAACACCAATGCTTTATTATAATGCACTATATTATAGTGCAGGTTTATATTCAATAATGGATTATTCGGGATTAATTGCATCATTAAATACCCAATATCGAACCACCATGGCAACCAGTATTGGTTTGCCTGTGCCCAAACTTGCACAAGTTAATTTCAATTATGATGGGTTATTTAATGCCAGTGGTAACTCTATGTACTTCCAGCAGTTCTCTGCGGTAGTGCATCTATTACAATTATTTGTGGTTACTACAACAATTCATATTCTATCGCAATTACCTAAACGAACTCGACCTAATTATCCATTTGTATTAGGTAAACTCGCTCCTTATACCATCTGGTATACCATGTTATTGATGTTTGAAATAGCAATGCTGGTTTTATTTTCTGATGCGCGCGTATCTGGTTCGCCATTCGCTATGATGATGGTGGTTTTCTTTTATGTGATTGCAGCACAAAGTATTGGTATTTTACTTTATACATTTACCAAAACAGTATTAGATGCCTATACCTATATTGGGGTATTGGTGGGACTTGCATTAACTTATTCAGGTGTCGTGGTGCCTGAATTGTCGATGCCTTGGATAGCAAGATTTATTTCGTCACTTGAGCCTTTAACCTATGCACTCAATAAATTGTTTGATCTCTTTTTACGGCATTCAAGTTATCTATCCGTATTAAAAACCTGTAGTATTTTGATGATCTATCCAATAATAATTACAGTGTTAGTTAGGAAACGTTTAGTCAAGCGTTTACATTCACAGTAAGAGGCAATATTTGGATGCTTAAGCTATTTTTTTCTTCAGCTGTAAAAATGTTTTTCTATATGCTAATGCGACCAATGTGGTTATTGATGTTATTGTCTGTCTCGTTAATGAGTTTAGTTTATCTTAATGGTACTATCACTAATTTACCCGTTGCCATAGTCGATCAAGATCATACTGCTACGAGTCGAAGTTTAATTCGTTCTTTGAATACCAGTTCTAAAATCGATGTAGTTACTTATGAAAATTCATTAGAAGCTTATGATGATATTAACAGTCGTAAATTATTTGCGGTATTTACCATTCCAAGAAATTTTGAAAAACGTCTTTTAAACGGTGAAGAGGTAACAATTCCTGCTTATGGTGATGCCTCTAGCCGTTTAGCTAATGGTCTGATACAAGTCGATATTAAGGGAATATATCAACAAATATTAACCGAATATAATACTCGGGTAATGCGTAATGGTGGTTTTTCTGATCCGCAGATTAATATCATTTTATCGCCAATAAAAGGGCAAACGATGCCGCTTTATAATGCAGGTATCAGTTTTGCGGCGATAACCTTTCCTGGACTATTAGTCATGTTGCTGCAACACTCCTTTTTAATTGCCTCAACGAGAACCAATATCACTTTACACTCCTTGCCACAAGGCAAGCCACCAAGGATTGTTATATTCGGAAGTTTATGTGGGATTATTCCAATATGGTTATTTTTGTCTATCGTCTTATTTGGATTATGGCCATGGCTACTTGGCTATCGACAATTAGCAAGCATACCTGAAATCATTATCATGACATTTCCTCTATTATTAGGAATTTTGGGTTTAAGCAAATTGCTCACTGAATGTTTGCGTCGAACTGAGATGATCTATTTAACTTTAGCATTTTTAACAACACCAGTATTTTACTTATCTGGTACCATATGGCCACTTGATGCTATGCCTTTATGGGTTCAAACAGTATCGAGAATGCTACCATCAACATGGGCAACGAATATGATTGCAGGTGTAAATCAGATGGGTTTAGGTCTGCTAGATAATGTATCTAATATATTTATGATTCTCTTTCTCGGTGTAATGTATGGTTCACTTGGCTTTTTTATTGCGGCACTACGAGAAGGAAAAGTCAGAGGATATTTAAAAAAGCTGAAGAATTTTTTACGCCACAAAAACTAAAAAGTTAATAATAAACTGTCAATTAGTTAATGCTAAAACGTGAATATATTATCGATTACTGATATGATAAATGCTTAATTTTTAAAATAAGTAATATGTCGTATGCCCAATAAATATTATCCATGGATTATTAGTTTACGCCCAAAAACATTAGTTTTATCACTTTGCGCTATTTTGATGGGCAATGCACTTGCATATTGGCAAGGATCTTTTGATCCATTGGTTATGTTATTATCGATGATTACCGCATCGTTACTGCAAATTTTATCGAATCTAGCCAATGATTATGGCGATGTCATTAAAGGCAGTGATAAACAGAATTTAGCTGGACATAAACGAGGTTTACAGCTAGGTTTAATTACGCTTAATCAATTAAAAAAAGCATTATGGATTAATATTTTTTTATGTATTTTATTTGGACTAATTTTAATTATTTTTGCTTGTAATAATATTTATGAATTATTCTGTTTTATATTATTAGGATTATTATCTATTATTGCAGCAATAACTTATACAGTAGGTAAAAAACCTTATGGTTATATAGGTCTTGGAGACCTATCTGTACTTATCTTTTTTGGTCTAATTAGTGTAATAGGAAGCTATTACTTACAAACTAACGCATTATCAATGCCGATGATTTTACCAGCTTTAGGCTGTGGATTATTATCCGTTGCTGTATTAAATATCAATAATCTTCGTGATATCGATAGCGACAGAATGAATCATAAACGAACACTAGTAGTATTAATTGGTAAAGAGATTGGACGCTTTTATCATCTGCTACTATTGATGATCGCAATATGCTCATTTAGCTTGTTCACTTATAGTTACTTGCAAACTTATTGGGGGTGGCTATTTATGTTCAGTCTACCTTGGTTGATTAGACATATTTATGCTGTTTTTCAATTTAAAACAGCAAAAGATGCCTTCCCTTTACTATTACAGATGGTCAAACTTGCTTTATTGATTAATTTACTTTATTGTTTGGGAATAATTATGAGTTAGTTCACGTTTATTTAAATTTAATATCGTTTTACTCGATGTTAGCGTTATACTAATAGTATTAAAATACGACAGCAAAAGGAGACTTGACAATGGAGTTTGATACTTCAATTCTTTGCGATTACTACCCAGAAGATGTTAACGTAGTGGAACCTATATTTAGTAATTTTGGTGGCGTGACATCTTTTTCTGGTCAAATTGTGACAGTCAAATGTTTTGAGGATAACGGTTTACTCTTTGAAACGCTACAATCTGACGGTACGGGTAAAATTCTGGTAATAGATGGCGGTGGTTCAGTACGTCGTGCGTTAATTGATGCGGAATTAATTGACATTGCTATACAAAATCAATGGGAAGGAATTATTGTCTATGGTGCCGTCCGTCAAGTTGATTATCTGGCAGAAGCTGAAATTGGTATTCAAGCGCTTACCGCAATTCCTGTAGGTGCTGAAAATCAAGGGATTGGCGAAGTGGATATTCGGGTTAACTTTGGTGGCGTAACCTTCTTTTCGGGTGATTTTATTTATGCCGATAATACTGGCATTATTTTGTCTGAAATTGCACTAGAAATTGAAGAATAATTATTTATTCTTACCGCCGATAAATATCGGCGGCTTTATACTCAAACGCACCCATTACCTCAAACTTTTTGACAATAATTTATACATTATTTGATCGTTCGCTTGCGAATATATCCCCCAGTTACAGTCATAATCAATCCTGCTATTTCCATATCTAATAATTTACTAGTAAGTTCAGGAATCGTTAAATCAACCAAAGCTGCAATCGTATCAACAGCAATAGGTTGATGATGAATTACAGAAAAAATTTCAGGATATAAAATACTGTTATCGTGCTCATCATGATTATGTTCTTGTCGATGAATTGTTGATAAATAACGACTATAATGCTCTAAAATATCAATTGGCTCAGTTACTAAATAAGCTCCTTGCTTTATTAAATAATGCGTTCCACTACAGTTTTGATTATCAATATCACCAGGCAAAGCAAATACATCACGATTTTGCTCAAGTGCATAACGGGCAGTAATTAGTGAGCCACTTTTTTCTGAAGCTTCAACGACAAAAGTACCCAAACTTAGTCCACTAATAATTCGGTTACGTCGAGGAAAATATTCTGCTCTTGCTTTTTCAAACGGTAAAAATTCAGACACAATTGCACCATCTTGAGCCAATATATCATTTGCTAAATTTAAATTTGAGCGCGGCGCAATCTGAGCAAGCCCACTTCCCAAAACTGCAATAGTATGCCCTGACACCTCCAGTGCACCGCGATGACAAATCGCATCCAAACCCAGAGCTAGTCCGCTAGTGACTGTTAAGCCGTTAATAGCTAATTCACCAGCAAAATATCGACCCCATTGTGCGCCATATTCACTAAACTCACGGCTACCTACCATAGCAATTTGTGGGGAATGTAATAGCTTCTGGTTTCCCATAACAAATAAAAATAGCGGTGGTGAACTGATCTGCTTAAGTAGTACTGGATAATCTAAATCACAATAAGCAATCAAATCCTTTTTAGGATAAGATGTATCTAACCACTCAAGTATTGGTTCAAAATGTAAATAAGAAGTCGCTAAAAAATTGGCTTGTTGAGCTTCAGATAATGCTAATTTTTCAAGTAAAAATGGAAGATTGTTAATTTTATTAGGTAAGCCTGACTCAAAAAGCTGGCTAATTTTTTTTAATATAGCAAGCTTTCCTTGTCCAAGCATTGAAATTCGCAATAAGAATTCATATTTACTCATTATAACTTTTTGCACTCTTGTTAGATAAATTTAATATTTTGAATCGATAAGATAAATACTACTAATAGCCAACAAGGGCTATTCAACGACATGATAAATGTTTACAATGATTAACAAACTGAACAAACCTAATTTTTGAGGAGTAAATCGAAGAATTTATGGCTATTTTACCGGTATTACGTTTCCCTGATGAGCGACTCCGCAAAGTTGCTAAACCTGTCACCGAATTTTCACCAGAGTTACAAACAATCATAGATAATATGATTGAAACTATGTATGCCGAAAAAGGCATTGGCCTTGCATCAACTCAAGTAGATATTCATGAGCAAATTATTGTGATTGATGTATCTGAAGATAAAAGCCAACTTTATGTGATTATTAATCCTGAAGTAATCAGTAAAGAAGGAGAAACAGGAATTGAGGAGGGTTGCCTATCAATACCGGATTGTCGTGGGTTTGTACCAAGAGCGGAGAAAATTAAAATCAAAGCACTTGATCGTAATGGCAATCCTTATGAGATTGATGCCGATGAACTACTTGCAATCTGTATCCAACACGAAATGGATCATTTAAAAGGTAAATTATTTGTGGATTACCTTTCACCATTAAAACGTCAACGAATTGAACAAAAGATGAAAAAACTGACGCGCGAAGAACAACGTAATAAATAAAATTAACCGCCATAAATGGCGGTTAAACCATCTACCAAATGTATAGCAACGATATTATTTAGCAACAATAACCATCGCAGGGCGAATCAACCGACCATTTAAAGTATAACCTTTTTGGATAGTATTAACGATTTGTCCTGATTGATGTTCCGGTGATTCAACCATACTAATGGCTTGGTGAACATCAGGATTTAATTGCGAATCTTCAGTGCTGACTACTTCAATACCGAATTTTTTGACCGTATCTAAGAATGATTTTAATGTCAGTTCTAATCCTTCAACTGTTGCTTGATGTTCCGGATTATTTTTATCTGTAGATAATAATGCACGTTCTAAATTATCGATAACTGGCAATAGTTCATTTGAAAACTTTTCCAAAGCAAACTTACGAGCTTTATCGACATCTTGCTCAACACGTTTTCGGACATTATCAATTTCAGCTCGTGCACGAATCATGGCTTCACTTTCATTTTTTTTAGCTAATTGTAACGCTTGTTCAAGCTCGGCAATTCGGACATCTTTTGCTTTCAATTGCGCTTCAAAATCTGGTTGATCTGACGCTTGTTGTTCTGTTATTTCTTCTGTTTGTGTGTCAATGTTAGCATCATTTTCTGACATATTTTTATCTTGTTCTGTCATAAGGTACTCCAAATGTAGTCGAAAACTTAATGAATAACGGTTATTATGGGGACAATTTTTATTATTACAAGCTTATGAGTAGATTGATATGTATTTTTTTATTTTTTACCGAAAAAAATACAGGTGTTTATGAAAAATAAAGCAAGGATATTTTATGGACACACCATTTAAATGTATTGGCCTAATTGGACTTCCACGTAAATTAGAAGCAATTGAAACTCATCAAGTGCTTTATGATTGGCTGATTAAACTCGGTATTCATGTATTAGTCGAAGATAGATTAGCCGAATATATCCAATTTCCAGTGAGTCATTATGCCTCATTAGAAACAATTGGTGAACAAGCTGATTTGGCTATTGTGGTTGGTGGTGATGGCAATATGTTACGATCAGCACGATATTTATCCCACTATAAAATCAAAGTAATTGGCGTTAATCGTGGCAATTTAGGCTTTTTAACCGATATTTCTCACGAACAAGTAATAGAACAATTAAGCCCTGTTATTGCCGGTGAGTATGACGATGATCCTCGTTTTTTACTGGAAGTCTCTATCTATGATAATGGCAAAATGATTAACTCGGGTTTTGCTGTAAATGAGATTGTCATCACCCCTAATACTGTCGCCCATATGATTGATTATGATGTATATATTAATGAGCGCAATGCTTTTTCACAGCGCGCTGATGGGTTAATTATAGCAACACCTACGGGCTCTACTGCTTATTCTCTATCAGCAGGAGGACCTATTTTAGCACCACATCTAGACGCCTTAATAATTACGCCGATGTTTCCACATTCATTAGCGGTCCGACCATTAGTGATAAAAGGAGACAATCCTATTCATTTAAAATTTCCAACTACTGCTCTGGATTTAAATGTTGCTTGTGATAGCCAAATTATTTTACCAGTAAAGCCTTCGCAAGATGTCATTATCCGCCGTTCTTTATATGAATTTAATTTAATTCACTCTAAAGATTACGACTATTTTAATAATCTTTCGACTAAATTGGGCTGGTCACAAAAAATGTTTTAATTAATGTTTTCACTCACTACTCAAGTAGGATATAAAAGCGATCCTATTTAGAGAAGTTTTTAAAATTGGCACCACAAATCATATTTTTATTAACAATGCCATCACGTGAACTGTCATGGATGAAAAGATAGCTGCTATTACATCATCGACCATAATACCAAAACCGCCCGGCACACACTTATCAAACCAACGAATAGGCCAAGGTTTTGCCATATCAAACAATCTAAATGCGACAAAAGCAATCGTCACCCATAGTATTGAAAATTGAGGAATGAAATACAGCGTTATCCACATACCGACAAATTCATCCCAAACAATATGACCCGAATCATGAGTATGGGTATCATCCGACGTTTTTTGGCAAAGATAACAACCAAACACAAACGTCACTAAAATAAAAACCCAATATAAAACCGGTTGTAAACCCCAAAATAAAAGCCACAGTGGTATCGCCATTAATGATCCCATAGTACCAGGCATAATGGGTGATAGCCCACTGCCCAATCCGACCGCTAAAAAATGAATTGGATTTGTGAGTTTTAGGTATTTTTTAAAATCTTTATTGCGTGCTTGTTTCGTCATTCTGATGATAATCGGTTGATAAAATTATGTCGACTTGAGGTCGGCAAAAAGTTTGCTTAGCTAACTCTAGCTAGCACTAATAATATTTAGCTATATTATTAGTCTTTAGCTAAGGTTGCAACCATTACTGCTTTGATCGTGTGCAGGCGGTTTTCGGCTTCATCAAAAACGATGCTATGTTTAGATTCAAAGACTTCATTTGTCACTTCTAAGCCATTTTTCAAACCGTACTGGGCAGCCATTTGTTGACCTACTGTGGTATTCATATCATGGAAAGCCGGTAAGCAATGCATAAATTTAACATTTGGATTCTCTGTTAATTTGACTACATTTTGATTGACTTGGTATGGGGTTAATAATTTCACTCGCTCATCCCACACTTCTTTCGGTTCGCCCATGGAAACCCATACATCGGTATAAAGAAAATCAACACCTTTCACACCTTCAGTGACATCTTCAGTTAAAACGATTTTAGCGCCTGTTGTTTTAGCTATCTCTTGGCACTTTTGAACAAGCTCTGATTCAGGTTGGCACGCTTTGGGCGCCACGAGTCGGATCTCCATACCCATCAAGGCTGCGCCTTCCATTAACGAATTGCCCATGTTATTACGGGCATCGCCTAAATAAGCAAATTTAACGCTATTAAGTGGGCGCTCACCGATATGCTCTTTCATGGTCATAAAATCTGCTAAAATTTGCGTTGGATGCGCTTCAGTCGTTAAACCATTCCAAACCGGCACACCGGCATATTTTGCTAAAGTTTCAACAATATTTTGCCCATAACCTCGATACTCAATCCCGTCATACATGCGACCCAGTACTCTTGCTGTGTCGGCAATCGACTCTTTATGTCCAATTTGGCTACCACTTGGCCCTAAATAGGTGACTTGTGCGCCTTGATCAAAAGCACCAACTTCGAATGCACAGCGAGTACGGGTGGAGTCTTTTTCAAAAATAAGCACAATATTTTTACCCGTTAAATATTTTTCTTCATTTCCTTGCTGCTTTGCTTGTTTTAGTTCAATAGCCAAATTTATTAATTGATTGATTTCATCAGGAGTAAAATCAAGTAAGCGTAAAAAGTGACGTTGATAAAAACCGTACATAATATGGCTCCTAGTATCGTAAATATTTACACGATTCTATTTGAATAATTATGCAAATACAAGTTAAGTATTAAAATAACCCTCACATTTTATCTTCTCTTTATGAAAATCTCAAAAATTAGACTTAATCATTAAAATTATTTTTATAATATTGCTTTTTTTGTATAAAAAAGTGTAATAAAATGCCAATTACTGTATCTTCACAAACAAGTAAAATTGAATTTTTATTCATAAATAATGACGACTTATTCAAAAGGTCTTTTTAATCATGCAAACTTATGCCCTCCTTATATTACAAGACGGTTCACAATTTATCGGTAAATCAATCGGTGCTGATGGAGAAACTGTTGGTGAGGTTGTTTTTAATACCTCAATGACCGGTTATCAAGAAATACTCACCGACCCTTCCTATTGCGAGCAATTGGTCACGTTAACTTACCCCCATATAGGTAATGTCGGCACTAACAATGCCGATGCTGAATCTAATCAAGTTTATGCAAAAGGGCTGATTATTCGTGATTTACCACTATTAGCCAGCAATTATCGCAATGAGCTCGATCTATCGAGCTATTTAAAACAGCATAATGTTATTGCCATTGCTGATATTGATACTCGTCGTTTAACTCGAATCTTGCGTGAAAAAGGGGCTCAGCATGGCGTGATTATCACCGCAAACGATAGAGAAACTTTACTTGAAAAAGCCGATACCGCTAAACAAATAGCGATCGATTTTAAAGGATTATCCGGACTGGACTTAGCCCAAAAAGTCACCTGCACAAAAAGCTATTTGTGGACACAAGGTGTATGGACAAGAGAGCAAGAACAGCCAGCAGCAAAAAACGCCTTGCCTTATCATGTTGTGGCTTATGATTTTGGCATAAAACGTAATATCTTACGGATGTTAGTTGAACGGGGTTGTAAATTGACCATTGTTCCGGCCAAAACCCCTGCGCAGGAGGTATTAGCATTAAATCCTGACGGTATATTCCTATCAAATGGTCCAGGTGATCCGGCACCTTGTACTTATGCCATTGATGCTATAAAACAGTTTTTAACGACAGATATTCCAGTATTTGGCATCTGTTTAGGGCATCAACTGTTAGCGTTGGCTTGTGGTGCAAAAACCATAAAAATGAAGTTTGGACATCATGGCGGCAATCATCCGGTTAAAGATCTTGAAAATAATCGAGTTATGATTACCGCCCAAAATCATGGTTTTGCCGTTGATGAAATGAGTTTACCGACTCACTTACGTGTGACGCATAAATCACTGTTCGACGGTTCGCTACAAGGCATTCATCATAATCAAAAACCGGCTTTTAGCTTTCAAGGCCACCCCGAAGCGAGTCCCGGGCCTCACGATGCCGCCCCACTATTTGATCACTTTATCGAATTAATTAAAATTTATAAGCAGGAGCAATAACATGCCTAAGCGAACAGATATTCATAGCATTCTCATTATTGGCGCCGGCCCAATTGTTATTGGTCAAGCCTGTGAATTTGATTATTCCGGCGCTCAAGCTTGTAAGGCTCTGCGTGAAGAAGGTTATCGGGTTATTTTAGTCAATTCTAACCCTGCCACCATTATGACCGATCCAGAAATGGCGGATGCCACCTATATTGAGCCGATTGATTGGACAACGGTGAGTAAAATTATTGAACAAGAAAGACCCGATGCCATTTTGCCCACCATGGGCGGACAAACAGCGCTCAATTGTGCGTTAGAACTGGATAAAAGAGGCATTTTAAAACAATTTAATGTCGAGATGATCGGCGCCACAGCTGATGCAATTGATAAAGCTGAAGATCGCAAACGTTTTGATCAAGCCATGAAAAAAATTGGTCTTGATACTGCCCGTTCCGGCATTGCTCACTCATTAAAAGAGGCTTATGCCGTACTTGAACAAGTTGGCTTTCCTTGCATTATCCGCCCTTCTTTTACTATGGGAGGAACCGGTGGCGGGATTGCTTATAACACTCAAGAATTTGATGAAATTTGTACCCGAGGACTTGATCTGTCACCCACCAATGAACTCCTCATTGATGAGTCATTAATTGGTTGGAAAGAGTATGAAATGGAAGTGGTACGAGATAAAAATGATAACTGCATCATCGTCTGTTCGATTGAAAATGTTGACCCTATGGGCATTCATACCGGGGATTCAATTACCGTTGCGCCAGCTCAAACACTAACGGATAAAGAGTATCAAATCATGCGTAACGCATCGATAGCGGTACTTCGTGAAATTGGCGTTGAAACAGGTGGTTCGAATGTACAATTTTCGGTTGATCCTAAAACCGGACGCTTAATTGTGATTGAAATGAATCCAAGGGTATCACGCTCATCAGCATTAGCATCTAAAGCAACCGGTTTTCCAATCGCAAAAATTGCGGCCAAACTTGCGGTTGGCTATACCCTTGATGAGCTATCTAATGATATTACCGGAGGTAAAACGCCAGCGTCATTTGAGCCTTCGATCGACTATGTAGTGACAAAAATACCCCGCTTTAATTTCGAAAAGTTTGCCGGGTGTAATGATCGTCTAACAACTCAAATGAAATCAGTGGGTGAAGTGATGGCTATTGGGCGGACTTTTCAAGAATCATTACAAAAAGCGCTACGAGGGCTTGAAGTCGGTGCTTGTGGTTTTGATCCGAAAATTGACAATTATGATGATGAAAAAAATCTCAGCAAAATACGTTATGAACTGCAAGAAGCGGGCGCTGAACGAATTTGGTATATTGCTGACGCTTTTCGAGCCGGCTTTAGTTTAGATGAAATTTTTACATTAACGAATATCGATCGCTGGTTTTTAGTGCAGATTGAAGAACTTATCAGCCTTGAAAACCAACTAAAATCGCAATCATTCGCTAGCCTAAATTCAGAATCATTATGGCAACTTAAGCGTAAAGGTTTTTCAGATTTACGTATTGCTAAACTGCTTAATGTTAAAGAACAAGACGTTCGTGATCGACGAAACCAATACGATATCCATCCTGTATATAAACGAGTTGATACCTGCGCAGCAGAGTTCTCGACCGATACAGCTTATCTTTACTCAACCTATGAACAAGAGTGCGAAGCTAAACCACAATTCATTCGCCCGAAGATTATGATATTAGGCGGTGGACCGAATCGGATTGGGCAAGGTATTGAGTTTGATTACTGTTGTGTACATGCAGCGCTGGCGCTCCGTGAAGACGGTTATGAAACAATTATGGTTAACTGTAATCCGGAAACGGTATCTACCGATTATGATACCTCAGATCGACTCTACTTTGAGCCAGTCACACTGGAAGATGTGCTTGAAATTGCTCATGTGGAAAAACCAAATGGCGTAATCGTACAATACGGCGGGCAAACACCATTAAAATTAGCCAGAGCGCTTGAAGTCGCTGGGCTACCGATTATTGGTACCTCGCCAGATGCGATAGATCAAGCTGAAGATCGCAAACGTTTTCAGTCGATTGTCGATAAGTTAAAGTTAAAACAGCCAGTTAATGCAACGGTTACCGATATTGAAGATGCGGTGATTAAAGCAGAACAAATTGGCTATCCATTAGTGGTCAGACCGTCTTATGTGCTTGGTGGTCGAGCAATGGAAATTGTGTATAACGAGCAAGATTTAAGACGTTATTTTAAAACCGCAGTCAGTGAATCGAATAATGCTCCCGTACTACTTGATCACTTTTTAGATGATGCTATTGAAGTTGATATTGATGTGATTGCCGACGGCGAGCAAATCGTAATTGGCGGCATTATGGAGCATATTGAACAAGCGGGTATTCACTCGGGTGACTCAGCTTGTTCATTACCAACATATACTTTAAGCCCGGAAATTTTAGATCAACTGCGCAAGCAAGCTAAACAGTTAGCGTTAGAACTTAATGTAAAAGGGCTTATGAATGGGCAATTTGCCGTCAAAGATAACCAAATTTATTTGATTGAAATCAACCCTCGAGCCGCTCGCACCGTGCCATTTGTGTCGAAAGCTACCGGTTTGCCATTAGCGAAAATCGCTGCACGAGTTATGACCGGGCAATCACTGGCTAAACAAAATATCACCAAAGAAGTCATACCGCCTTATTACTCAGTAAAAGAGGTGGTATTACCGTTTAATAAATTTAGTGGCGTTGACCCAATTTTGGGGCCTGAAATGCGTTCAACCGGTGAAGTGATGGGAATTGGTAATACCTTTGCCGAAGCCTTTGCCAAAGCACAACTTGGTAGCTTATCAAGTATGAAAAAATCGGGAAAAGCTTTGCTATCTGTTCGTGATCAAGACAAAACTCGCTTGTTAGCGATCGCTAAACGATTAATTGCGCATGGCTTTAGTATTGATGCTACTTTTGGCACCGCTAAGGCATTACAACAAGCAGGCATACCCTGCCAAATGGTAAAAAAAGAGAACGAAGGGCGCCCCAATATTCATGACCATATTAAAAATGGCGAATATAGCTATATTCTCAATACCACATCTGGACGGGCTGCTATTGAGGCATCGAAAATCCTACGCCGTAGTGCTATTCAATATAAAGTTCATTACGATACCACGATGAATGCGGCTTATGCCACAACGTCGGCGCTTGATTATGATCCAGCTCATAGCGTGAAACCATTACAGGCACTTTATCAATAGAGACGAGTAAAGCTCGTCTCTTTTCACTAATCTGGTTTACGGTGTCGTACAAATAAGATCTCTTATTCACCTGAAAAAATATTTCTTTTTCTTTTGAACTATTTTATCTAATTAGGAGAGTTTGAGCATAATCAACGATAATTAATGTAAAAAATATTGAGGAGTGTATACCGTTTCGTACAAAAATCATCCTTATTTGTTAAGGAATGTGTAAAAATAGGCCGTTTAGGCTAGAAGGGTATTGCTTTATTATTTTATTACTATAATATAGCCACCTCTTTGACGCGGGGTGGAGCAGCTTGGTAGCTCGTCGGGCTCATAACCCGAAGGTCGTTGGTTCAAATCCAGCCCCCGCAACCAATTCTTCTAAAATCTATTTTAAATTATTCTTAATAAAACTATTCTGACTTTGGTACTGCAAGTAGCGTTGATACCGCTTCACTAATTCTTCTAGCGATATAGCTATTATTCATGGTGTACAAATGGATACCGTCAACATTTTGTGAAACTAAATCAACAATCTGATCGATAGCATAAGCAATACCGGCGTCACGGAACGCATCAGGGTGATGCTCGTATTTCTCCATCATCTGTTTGAATTTCTTCGGTAGATTTACGCCACACATCGATACCATACGTTCAATTTGGTTTTTGTTCGTTACCGGCATAATCCCTGCTTCAATTGGTACATTAATTCCCATATCACGGGCTTTGTCTAAGAAAGTATAAAAATAGTCATTATCAAAAAATAGCTGTGATATGAGTTGATCTGTTCCTGCACTCACCTTTTCTTTTAAATGTATTAAATCTTGTTTTAGCGTTGATGCTTCAAGATGTCCTTCAGGATAACAGGCCCCAATCACATTAAAATCACCATTTTCTTTAATAAATGAAACCAGCTCGCTGGCATAGCGAAAATCATCTTTAGGTGTAACTGTCGGGCTAATATCACCACGCAAAGCAAGCACATTATCGATACCGGCACATTTAAGATCATGAAGAATTTTCTGCATTTCTGCTTTATCAAAATTAATTCCCGGCAAATGAGCAACACTTTCAATGCCATAAGTATGTTTGACAGCGTGGGCGATATCAATTGTCGTTTGACCATTCAAACTACCACCTGCGCCATAAGTAACACTGATAAAATCAGGTTTGAAGTAACCAAGTTCACGCAATGTGCTATAGATTGTCTCTAAAGGTGACGTTTTTTTAGGGGGAAAAACTTCAAAAGAGAACACGGTTTTTTTATTAAAGAGTAAATTTGTTTTCATCTGTATCATCCATTGGTGTGATTACTATTATCCTTACTGACATTTCCGCCGCCAAAATCGGCGGCGGAAATTAAGGTAAAGCAAATTAATTAACGCTGTTAATTAAGTGTTTTTCGAACTTCTAATGTTGCTTGAACTAAATGTTCTAAACTTGCAACAACTTCTTTCTCACCACGAGTTTTTAAACCACAATCCGGATTAATCCAAAGTTTTTGCTTGTCAATTTTTGCCAGTAACTTCTCAATTGTTGCTTTGATTTCAGCAACCGGTGGTACACGTGGTGAATGGATATCATAAACACCCGGTCCAACTTCCGTTTTAAAATTATTGGCTTTAAGCACATCAATCAATTGTAGATTAGAACGTGATGCTTCAAATGAAATCACATCAGCATCCATGGCATCGATATCTTTAATAATGTCAGCAAATTCGCTATAACACATATGTGTATGAATTTGTGTATCAGCTTGTACTTTGCTGTGCACTAGTCTAAATGCCGGAATAGCCCAATCCAGATATTCACTATTCCAATCAGCTTTACGTAATGGTAATTTCTCTTTTAACGCTGCTTCATCAATTTGGATGACTTTAATGCCGGCCGCTTCAAGATCTAACACTTCATCACTGATTGCTAAACCAATTTGGAATACTGACTCTTTTTGTGAAATATCTTCACGAGGGAACGACCAGTTAAGGATCGTCACAGGGCCAGTTAACATGCCTTTAACGGGTTTGTCAGTTAGGCTTTGTGCATATTGTGAATATTCAACGGTAATTGGTTTAGAGCGTGAAATATCACCCCATACAATTGGTGGCTTAACACAACGAGTACCATATGATTGCACCCATGCTTTTTCAGTAAAGACAAAACCATTTAAGCTTTCACCAAAATACTCAACCATGTCATTACGTTCAAATTCGCCGTGAACTAACACATCAATACCAATCTGTTCTTGAAGCTTGATGCATTCTGCAATTTTTTGTTTGTTAAACTCGGTATATTCATTTAAACAAATTTCACCTTTCTTGAATTTTGCACGGTTTAAACGTACATCAGGTGTTTGCGGAAATGAACCAATCGTTGTTGTAGGTAATAATGGCAAATTAAAGGCTTTTTTCTGTGCTGCTTCACGTACTGAAAATTCTGGTAGACGGGTAAAATCAGACGCTTTTAAAGCCGAAACTTTTTGACGTACCGTTTGATTTGCTCCTTCACGCTCACGCGTAAATAGGGTTTGATTTGCTTTGTAAGCCGGACTATTTTCAAAATTCGAGTCTTTGACTAATTCACCAAGTTCAGCTAACTCTTGTAGTTTTTCTTGGGCAAAAGCAAAATAAGCTCGTTGTTGAATCGTTAATTTAGTTTCGTTTTGTAATGTATAAGGTACATGCAGTAACGAACAGGAAGTATTAATCACAATGTTTGCCGCTTTTTGCTTAATTTTTGCGACTAATTCCAATGTTTTTTTATAATTATTTTTCCAAATATTTTTACCATTTACCACACCAGCAAATAACACTTTATCAGCCGGGAAACCATGACTTTCAAGTAATGCTAAGGATTGTTTACCTTCAACAAAATCAAGTCCGATACCGTCAAATGGTAACGCCACTAATTGTTGGTAACAATCACGCACATCGCCAAAGTAAGTTTGTAAAACCACTTTGGTTGTACCTTTAACGGATAAAATTGACTGATAAAGCTCATTGAATAAAGCGATATCTTCATGAGTTAAATCCGTCACTAAAATTGGCTCATCAATTTGTATCCACTGCGCACCAAGTGCAGTAAATTTCTGAATAATTTCTTGATAGGCTTTAATAATATCGGCTTTAAAATCAACTAGCTGTTTATTACCTAAATACTGTGCTAATTTGAAAAAGGTTAATGCGCCAATCACAACCGGTTTGGTTTGAATACCTAATGCTTTGGCTTCTTGATATTCGTCAAAAGGTTTGGTACTGGCTAGTTTTATTTGTAGTGAATCTTCAATTTCTGGCACTAAGTAGTGGTAATTAGTGTTAAACCATTTTTTCATTGCCAGCGCTCGCACATCACCTTTTTCACCTTGATAACCACGCGCCATGGCAAAATAACGATCGAGTTCAGGTAAGCCTAAATCTTGATAACGTTTAGGGATAACATTCAGTAAACAGGCCGTATCTAATACTGCATCATAAAATGAAAAGTCATTAGATGAGATTAAAGCAATTTTATGTGATGCTTGTTGTTGTAGATGTTCAGCACGTAGGGCTTTTGCTTCATTTAATAATTCAGCTTGGGTTTTGTTACCTTTAAAATAAGCTTCGGTTGCAAATTTAAGCTCACGAAGTTTACCAACACGAGGATATCCAATAACTGCAGTATTCATTTTCTTTTCCTTATTTAGCATTTAGCACTTTTCTTTAGTGGTTAAAAAGATAGCAAAAAAAAATGTTATTGAATAATTCTAGTTTTTTATCAAAAGATATAGTTTTTAGCTATATCAAAAGGTATAAAAAAATCCCTCTGTTTTTCAACAGAAGGATTGAAACAGATGAAAATTAATAAACTAACTACTGGCGCCATTCGCCACGGATTGGTCTTGAAAAATGAGCAAGCACAGCGATCATACAGATTTCGATCGATACACCCCAATAGATATGCCCTAAAATTTCACTCCAAAGTTCATAACCATTTAGGTTCCATAACCAACCAACGGTGCCTTGCGGATCATAAGCGGGATGACGAAAACCTAATAGCGGAATTAAAAAACCGTGCATCATAACGGTAATGATAATGCCATAAAATGCACCATACCATAATCGAATATTATTCCAGAAGTAGGCAATAAATACATAAACGAAGGCAAAGGCAAAACTAAACAACCAGTGATAAAGTGTTACTGCGCCCGAAACGATTGCCGTTTGGTAAACATAATCAAGTGAATGAGAATTAATGCCTAACCAACCGAGCCATGCATCAATGTGTGCCGCAGGTGGTGAAATTTCCCCAGGAACACGAGGAGGCATATTAACTTCAGAACCCCATTTAACCAGTGCGCTAATGAATCCACCAATCAGAGTAGTCCAAACAATAATTTGACGATTTATTTTATTTCCAAACATTTGAGCGATTCCTTACTATATTTAATAGTTATTTAATAGAATTTTAAATGAGAATACATAATAAATTAGATAAAATAAGTTCTACTTAAAACCTATAGGATACATTGTACAATTTTTTGTTTGTTGAAAACAAATGACCCTGTTTTGATATAATTTTGAAAAATGAAATAGTATCTATTTTAATCAATCATAATAGGTATAGCCATACCAAAATATAAACTCAAATAAAATAAATAATATATAATTTTAAGTCTAAATAATACACATTACAGAAATAATTATTTTCAATTGATAATGATTCTCATTACCATATATAATGCCACTATGTTAGTTTAGAGGTTGAATTATGTTAAAAATATCCACAGTAAGTTTAGAAGAGATCAATAATACCATTCATATCCCCAATCCTAATGCGGGTTTTCTCCGAAAACTGTGGGCTTTTTCTGGTCCGGGTGCTTTAGTTGCGGTTGGTTATATGGATCCAGGAAACTGGATCACGTCAATTCAAGGTGGTGCGCTTTATAGCTATTTATTACTATCTGTAATACTCATTTCTAGCTTAATTGCAATGCTTCTTCAGGCAATGTGTGTGAAAATAGGCGTGGTGACAGGCATGGATCTTGCTCAAGCAACGAAATCAATGGTTGGAAAAAAAGTATCTTTGTGTTTATGGTTTTCGACTGAATTAGCTATCATTGCCACAGAAATTGCCGAAGTCATTGGCAGCGCAGTAGCCTTAAATCTTTTATTTGATATTCCATTATTAATCGGAGTGTTATTAACGGTTTTTGATGTAGCTATCCTTTTAATTTTAATGAGATTTGGTTTCAGGAAAATTGAAGCCATCGTCTTTTGCTTAATTGCGACAATCTTTATCATTTTCGTTTATGAAGTTTTAAGAGCTTCTCCCGAACTTAGTGATATTATAAATGGATTTATCCCTAGGAGGGATATTTTTACTGCCTCAATCAAAGGACATGATTCAGCCTTAGTTATTGCACTTGGTATTGTTGGTGCAACTGTTATGCCACATAATTTGTATCTGCATTCATCTATCGTTCAAACAAGAAAATACAATAGACAAAACAGAGTGAGCCTAAAAGAGGCGATTAAATATGCAACGATTGATTCAAATATACAATTGTCATTTTCATTTATCATAAATTGTCTGTTATTAATTCTTGGAGCATCCCTTTTTTATGGCAATAATCCCGACGATCTTGGTCGATTTACCCAACTTTATGATGCTTTGAAAGATCCTCATATGGTTGGTCCTGTGGCAAGCTCAATGATGGCAACTTTATTTGCATTAGCTTTACTTGCATCAGGTCAAAATGCAACAATCACAGGCACATTAACAGGACAAATAGTCATGGAAGGATTTATTCATTTATCTATTCCTCTCTGGGCCAGACGAATAGTTAGTCGGGGATTAGCGGTTACTCCTGTAATTTTATGTATTTATATCTGGGGAGATAAAGAAAATATTGTTGAGAATTTATTAATCTATACCCAAGTCTTTTTAAGTATTGCCTTACCAATATCAATGATCCCTTTAATTTTAGTCACCTCAAATAAAAAAATCATGAAGGAATTTGTCAATAGTAAAATAACCATTATGTTAGGTTGGATAGCAACCATTTCTCTTGTATTTTTAAATCTACAATTAATTTATGAAATAATTAGTTCATTATTTTATTAACTATCGATCAAAGCCATTAATATTTTTCTGATACATGGCTTGTTTAATTTCTTTGTCTTTAATTAATCATTCACTATTATCTATATGCTTATTTATTCAACAATATAAATAAGCATTGAAAATAGATAAAATCTAGATAACACAACAATTCCATCTGGTACAGTAAAAAAATCAATATTTTATTTGAAAAACTGTATTTATTTACAGTGTTTTTATTGATATACTCGTCTTAATTTTAATCAGCTACATGTATTTATTTAATTGTTATGATAACTCAACTTACTATTAATAATTTTGCTATTGTCGATCAATTGTTAGTTGATTTTGCAACAGGAATGACTGCAATTACGGGGGAAACAGGAGCAGGGAAATCCATTGCGATTGATGCTCTAGGACTATGTTTAGGAAATCGTTCTGATGCCTCATCTATTCGCAATGGGGCAGATCGTGTAGATATTTCAGCAAGTTTTATACTTGATGATACGCCAGGTGCATATGCATGGTTGATAGAAAATCAACTTGATGAAGGTAATGAATGCATCTTACGCCGTGTAATTAATCAAGATGGTCGTTCTAAAGCATTTATCAATGGTCGAGCCGTACCCATCTCTCAACTTAAAGATATAGGACAAATGCTAATCCAAATTCATGGACAACATGAACATCAACGGCTATTACGCAGTGACCACCAGCAACTATTGTTGAATGATTATATGAATGAGCCAACTCTACTTGCGCAAATGCACCAAGCCCATAAGCATTGGAAAACCGCCTGCCAAGCTTATCAGCAATATGAAACCACACGACAAGATCGTGAGGCTCATCTGCAACTTTTACAATATCAATTAAAAGAATTAAACGAATTTTCGCCGATTGAAGGTGAATACCAACAAATCGATGAAGAATATAAACGGTTATCTAATAGTGAACAATTGATTAACCTCAGCCAACAATCAATCATGATATTAGATGAAGCTGATGAATATAATGTTACTAATTTACTTGGCAGCGTTAAAAACAGTGTGCAACTGTTATCCCATCTTGATCCAACATTAAATAATATTCTTAATATGCTTGAAGAGGCAGCAATTCAAATAAAAGAAGCCAGTTATGAACTTCGTCACTACAGCGAGAGTTTAGAGATCGACCCAGCGCACGTCATGAAACTTGAACAACGGTTATCGAAACAAATTGCTTTAGCACGCAAACATCATATCGCACCAGAGACATTACCAGAATTACATCAAAATTTACTTAATGAATTTAAAAAAATTAATCAACAAGATGAACAAGGAGAACTGTTAAAAGCAGACATTAACAAATACCATAAAATTGCGCTAGAGCTTGCCACTAAATTACACCAAAAACGAGTAACAGTAAGCAAAACATTAGCTAAGAAGGTAACGATAATTATGCATGAACTTTCTATGCCAAATGGGCAATTAAGTATAGATATCACTTTTGACGAAAATCGACTAAGTGAAAATGGGGCGGATCAAGTTACTTTTTTAGTTAGCACCAATGCAGGTCAAGTTTTACAACCGCTATCTAAAGTTGCATCCGGTGGTGAACTGTCACGTATTGCCTTAGCAATTCAAGTACTAACAGCGCAAAAAATGGATACCCCAGCATTAATTTTTGATGAAATTGATGTAGGTATTAGTGGACCAACTGCAGCTAAAGTTGGGCAGTTATTAAGGCAACTTGGAGAATCAACACAAGTTATTACCGTAACACATTTACCACAAGTCGCTGGGCAAGCAAATCAGCATTACTTTGTTAGTAAACAGACGAGTGGGAAACAAACCACAACTGATATGCAAAGATTAGATAAAAATGGTCGTTTAAATGAGCTTGCTCGATTATTAGGTGGAAATAAAATTACCGATGCAACCCTTGCCAATGCGAAAGAGTTACTTATTATCTAATTTAATTATGGTAATATAATGCCTTTAAATTTAGATGGGAGAATAGCGAGATCATGAGTCTATCTGGTAAACATATTTTATTAGGGATAACTGGTGGCATTGCTGCCTATAAATGTCCTGATCTTGTCCGTCATTTAAAAAAAGCAGGGGCACAAGTACATGTGGTACTGACTGATTCTGCAAGCCATTTTGTCACGCCAATGACACTCCAAGCGGTTTCAGGAAATCGGGTATCCAATGATCTTTTTGATCCATCAGCAGAACTTTCTATGGGTCATATTGAATTGGCAAAATGGGCTGATTTAGTATTAATTGCTCCAGCTACAGCAAATATTATCGCTAAAATGGCTAACGGTATTGCTGATGATTTATTATCAACGGTATGTTTAGCAACATCTTCCCCGATAGCTATTGCTCCAGCTATGAATCAGCAAATGTATAAAGCATCAGCAACACAGCATAATTTATCAGTTCTTACATCAAGAAATATCTTAATTTTAGGACCTGATAGCGGCTTTCAGGCTTGTGGTGATGTAGGTCCAGGACGTATGCTTGAACCCCAAGCTATTGTAGAAAAAATTAAGAATTATTTTTCCACAACATCAACACTCACCGATTTCTCAATAACGATTACCGCAGGTCCAACAATTGAAGAAATTGATCCTGTACGTTATATTAGCAACTATAGCTCGGGTAAAATGGGCTTTGCTATTGCCAAGGCTGCAGCTCAAATGGGAGCAAAAGTGACCTTAATTAGTGGCCCTGTTCATCTAGATACACCCAATAATGTCAATCGTATCGATGTGAAAAGTGCTAAACAGATGTACGAAGCAGCATTAAGTCATGCCCAAAAATCAACAATTTTTATCGCTTGTGCCGCTGTTGCAGACTATCATGTTAAAACAATTGCTACCCAAAAAATCAAAAAAACTGATGATAATAATGAATTAGTCATAAAATTGGTTAAAAATCCTGATATTGTTGCAAGTGTCGCTGCATTAAAGAATCACAGACCTTTTGTAGTCGGATTTGCTGCTGAAACCAATAATATTAAAGATTATGCACTAAAAAAATTAACGACCAAAAACCTAGATTTGATCTGTGCTAATGATGTTTCAGATCAAACGATCGGGTTTAATTCTGAGCAAAATGCATTAACTCTTTATTGGCAAAATGGTGAGCAAACGTTACCATTAAGCTATAAACAACAATTAGCATCACAGCTACTTGAAGTAGTGATAACACGATATAAAGCGAGTCATGATGAAAAGAAAAATTGATATTAAAGTATTAGACAAACGTTTAGGTAATCAATTTCCACTGCCAACATATGCAACTGAAGGATCTGCAGGTATTGATTTACGAGCCATGTTTGATGAAACTACTGAAATTAAACCAGGTGAAACCATTTTAACTCCAACGGGTTTATCAATGCATATTGCCGATCCAAACTTAGCAGCATTGGTGCTACCTCGTTCAGGCTTGGGATCAAAAAATGGTATTGTACTTGGTAATCTAGTTGGTTTAATTGATTCGGATTATCAAGGCCAATTGTTTGTTCCTGTTTGGAACCGCAGTCAAACACCTTTTGTTATTGAAGCTGGCGATCGTATTGCCCAATTAATTATTGTACCTGTTGTACAAGCAGAATTTAATATTGTTAATGAATTTACTCAGTCAGCTCGTGGCGAAGGTGGATTTGGGCATTCAGGTAAAAAATGATTGTGAACAACAAAAACAAAAATCGCAAAGAAGATATCTTACAAGCATTAGCAACCATGCTTGAATCCAATGAAGGTACACAGCGAATAACTACCGCCAAATTAGCTGCGACGGTTGGTGTTTCTGAAGCGGCGCTGTATAGACATTTTCCAAGCAAAACAAAAATGTTTGAAAGTTTAATTGTTTATATTGAAGATATCTTATTATCACGCATTAATATAATTATACAAGATGAGCAAAATACCTTTACTCGTTTAAAACTTATCCTAGCATTAATTTTAGGTTTTTCTGAAAAAAACCCAGGATTAACCAGAATTATGACAGGACATGCTTTGATGTTTGAGCAAGAACAATTGCAAGAACGTATTAGTCAACTCTTTGAGCGAATCGAAATACAGATAAAGCAAGTTATACGAGAAAAGAAGATTCGTGAAGGTATTGCTTTTACTACGGATGAACGCATTTTAGCTAGCCAATTACTTGCTTTTTGTGAGGGTATGATGGTTCGTTATTCTCGTTCAGGTTTTAAATATCTACCTACAACTAATTTTGATACTCGCTGGACATTATTAGCTAGGCAGCTCGTTTGATCTGTCTTATAGCGAGATATTTTCATATAATGCCGATTATCGATTAATAAGGATAATTAAATGAATTTTAGAGATTTAATAAATAATTCTATTTTTATTATAGAAAAATATGATGGCATAGTATTTAGTTATATTGCTCATTTTTGCTTTGCCATTCTCATTTTTATCATTGGACGAACCATTGCTAAATTTGTAGCTCGTCAATTCAGAAAAATATTAACGAATCGTCATGTTGATCCAACAGTAGTGAAATTTGTAAGTTCTTTATCCTATTACGCTATAATTGTAATGACACTGGTGGCCGTTTTAGGACAACTTGGCGTTCAAACAGCATCAATTGTTGCCATTATTGGTGCAGCAGGTTTAGCTGTTGGCTTGGCATTACAAGGTTCACTGTCTAATTTTGCTGCTGGCGTTATTTTAATTATTTTTCGCCCGTTTAAAGTTGGAGAAACCGTTATTATTAATAATCAAAAAGGGATTATTGATTCTATTCAAATTTTTTCAACATCAATTGTTACGCCAACCAACGAATTAGTGGTAATACCCAATAGTCAAGTAGTAGGTGCTAATATTATTAACTATACAAGATTACCAGAAAGACGTTTAGATTTAGTTGTTAATGTTGGATATAATTCTGATATTCAACAAGTTTATCAAGTATTAAAACAAGCTGTTGATAAAACAAGCAATATTATAACAAATAAAGAGCCGACTATTCGTTTGGATCAGTTAGATGCTTCATCAATGAATTTCAATGTTTTAGTTTGGACATCAAATGCCAATTATGGACCGGTTAAGGCTGAATTACTTGAAAATATTAAAAATGGATTAAATGAAAATGGTATTAATATTCCATATCCTACTATGGATGTAAATCTTACTTCTCAACCATAATTTTCAATTATTGCATTCCATTGTTAATCAGCAACGGAATGCAAATCACTTTGTAAAAACTAGATATCTTGATCCATATTTAATGCTGGTTTATCGCAATCAGGGCAACCAACAATTTTAGCAGGAACACCCGCTACAGTCGTATGTTTTGGTACAGATTCCAAAACGACTGAGCCTGCGCCAATTTTAGCCCCTTTTCCAATTTCAATATTACCTAAAATAGTCGAATGAGCACCAATCATCACCCCTTCACGAATTTTAGGATGGCGATCACCATTTTCCTTACCTGTACCCCCTAAAGTCACTGATTGTAAAATAGAAACATCATTTTCAATAATAACGGTTTCACCTATGACAATACCAGTTGCATGATCAAACATTACCCCACAGCCAATTTTAGCCGCTGGGTGAATATCAACACCAAACACTATCGCAATCTGACTTTGTAAAAAAATTGCCAATGACTTGCGATTTTGCCGCCAAAGCCAATGTGCGATTCGATAGGCTTGTAATGATAAAAAACCTTTATAATACAATAATGGGGTAGAATAATGGTTGGTAGCGGGATCACGAATATAAACAGCAATAATATCACCTATTGTTGACTGAATAATATTTTCATCCGCATGATAGGCTTGCCGAGCAATTTCGCGAATTTCAATAGCCGGCATAACTTGCGTTGCAAGTTTATTTGCTAAAATATAGCTTAAAGCACTACCTAAGTTTTCATGATTTAGTAAAGTAGCATGGAAATAACTAGCAAGCATTGGTTCACTTTCTACCAATTCTGATGCTTCTTGCCTTATGGTTTGCCATAACAAATCGGGCTTAATAATTGTTTTTGCATCTTCCACAATAAATCCTTATATTTAAATAGTATTGTTCACATTGTTTCTCAATCTTATGCAGGATGCAAGTTTTGTATTCATTTATCCTATTTAAAAATCAACATGGAAAGCAACGGTAACTAGTTCGATACTACATAAAACAGCAAATCGTATGGTTTAATATTATTGCTGTTTCTTTTTTTTATCATCACTTAAAGTAAATATCGCAATAATCAAAATAAATAGCACAATACTTGCCAATACATAAAATGTTGTCGAATAGCCTGTTTTATCGAATAATTTACCTACTAACCATGATAAAACAATAACACCAACATTAGATGAAATATTAAAGCCTACTAAATATAAGGTAGATGATAATCTTTCATCAAAATTACTTACCACATATTTAAACACAGCTAATATGAATAGTGGTGTTTCAATTGCATGGAATAGTTTAACTAGCGAAATCAGATAAATATTATCTAAGGTTGCTGATAATGAAATCCGGCAAATCATTACTAATGCCGCTACTAACAATGATTTTTTTGCTCCTATTTTATTAATAAAGAAAGGTGCTAAAATCATACAAGTTGCTTCTAAAAATACCTGGAATGAATTTAAATAACCATAGACTTGATAGCCATCCTCTGGTTTATCAAAAAAGCTGGTATAAAAATTTGGAAAAAGTTGTTGATCATAAATAGTATAAAAGCTGTTAGTTCCAATTATAAAAAAGACAAATAACCAAAATTTTTTCATAGCAAATAATGAAAGAATTTCACTCATGGTTGGAATGGTTGGTTTTTGTATTACGGCTTGTGTTTCACTGTTGGCAAAAAATTCTTGTTTAGGATTAAAAATTAAATTAATAATAAAATAGATAGCAGAAACAACAGATGCCATCCAAAAATTAATATGTGGATCGATACTAAATAAAATACCGGCTATAAAAGTTGCAGCCGCATAACCAAACGATCCCCAGAATCGTGCAGGACCAAATTCAAAACCAAACAATCGACTAATTCGCTCAATAAAAGAATCAATCAATGCGCATCCAGAAATAAAGCCAGCACTTAAAACTGGCGCACCAATACACACACCTAATAGAAAATCATTTCGTAATAACGGTTCATACACATAAATTAAAAACGGTCCAATGAGTATCATAACGATACTTTGAAAGGTAATGACCGCTTTGCCTATCTGTAATTTATCTTGAATGATGCCATAAAAAATCATAAAAAACATAGCAGCAGCAGAGTTAGCGGCATAAACAATACCAAGTTGCTCACCGGATAAGCCGATTTTACTTTTTAACCAAATGGCATAAAAAGACCACCAAAGAGACCAAGCAGCATAAAAGGTAATAAGATAACCTGACGAGAACCAATAATTTCTATTTTGCATCATATTCATATTTATTACTCTTATATTGTTGAAGTTTAACGTTAACATGTTAATGTTAACATTATTGTCATATTTAGTATGAAATAGATACATCCGATTATCATAATTGCTACTTAGCTCACACTTTTTATCATTACTTTTTGTGGTATCATCACATATAAGCAATGATTGATAACAATTTTTATTATATTGAGTAAAAGGATCTAACTATGGCTTCACTTAAGGATGTTGCAAAATTGGCATCGGTGTCTTTGATGACAGTTTCTCGTGCAATTAATAATCCTGAAAAATTAAATAAACAGACATATGAACGTGTAAAACAAGCCATTGAGCAACTCAATTATGTGCCAGATCTCTCAGCCAGAAAAATTCGTGGCGATAACTCAGGTCCTTGTGCTATTGGTGTTTTAGCTTTAGAAACGGCAATAACACCATTTTCAGTAGAATTATTACAAGCTATAGAAAAAACTGCCCAAACTCATGGTTGGAATACCTTTATTGTTAATTTATTTGATGATAAAGATCCTGATCATGCAATTAATACTCTTTTATCCTATCGTCCTAACGGTATTATTTACACTACTATGGGACTAAGGAAAGTTGATATTCCAGAAAAGCTGCTTGGCAAAAATATTGTTTTGGCAAATTGTGTTACTGACAATGAAAAGCTAGCTTGCTATATTCCCGATGACTACACAGGTCAATACCAAGCGATGCAACAAGTGATACAAAAAGGCTATAAAAAACCGCTATGCATTTATTTATCAGAAAAAACATTGGCAGGTAAAACACGTCGTAAGGGTGCCGAACAAGCATGGCTTGATGCAGGAAAAAATTTAAGAAAAATAATTAGTTATCATATGTCCATATTGGAAAACAATATTACTCAAGAATACATGATGACAATTGATATATTGAAACAACATTGTAATAACACTCCTGATTTTGATGTATTAATTTGTGGTAATGATCGCATTGCTTTTGTTGCCTATCAATTTTTACTCAGTCAAGGACTTCATATACCCAACGATGTGGCCATATTAGGTTACGACAATATGGTGGGCACTGGCGAATTATTTTACCCACCGCTTACTACAGTTCAATTACCGCATTATGAAATAGGCAAGCAAGCAGCGTTACATATCATCAATGGTCAAACAGAAACAAACATAAGCTATGTGGCTTCGCCCTATTTAGAAAGAAACTCTTTGTAAATGAATTGACCGCTTGATAGCGGTCAATTCAAGCATAACTTAAGCATAAATAGATTTTAATTGCCAACTGTCGAGCTGAATAATTTTGGCACTACCATTTTCAGCAAATAAATTTATCTGCCGTTCTGCTGGTAATTTAGGATAGATACGACTTGAAAGACTATACAAATCATCATTAACAAATACTTCAACCGATGATGCATCAATATAAATATGTAACGACAGTTTTTTCGTTTTTGGTAGCGGTACACTACGATAACCTTTTAATTCAATTCCAGAAAGACTACGATCAAGAACAATACGTTTTGATTGTAAATCCACATATAACAATGTTGCTTGTTCACCATTTTTGGTTGCCGATAGCTGCAAACCAAATCGCTCTGCAGTACTTTGTGATAAATCAAACTCAACATTCAGTTCACAGCTAATGGATTTAATATGAGTATTTTTCAGTTCACTATTAAGAATTATTTCACTTAATGATTGTGACTGTTCACGGAGCGCAGCCAACTCTTTAATTGGACGATTGCGAACATTATTATTGTGATCCAATATCAATTCACGAGGAAGTGTAAAAGAACCCATCCATTTATCTTGTTTACTTGGCATGGTCGATTCCCACATATCCATCCAAGCAAACACAATTCGTCGTCCATCAGCAGCAAGAAACGATTGTGGCGCATAAAAATCATGGCCAAAATCCATTTCTTGAAATGATTTGATTATTGAAAACTTTTTACCTGGCTGCCAATCACCAACAATATAACCAGATTGAAAACGATTTCGATACTGATAGCCTTTAGCCTTCATACCTTGTGGCGAGAACATTAAAATCCATTTATCACCAAGTTTGAAAAAGTCCGGACATTCTAGCATATACACATTAGGATCGATATTACTAACAATAACATGGTCAAATGTCCAACGTTTAAGATCTTTTGAATGATAAAGTAAAATTTGCCCAACATCATCAGTATCACGTTGCCCAACAACCATCCACCATGTATCATCTTGAAGCCAAACCTTAGGATCACGAAAGTGCATAATACCATCTTCTGGCGCAAGTATGGTACCGTGTTTTTTAAAATGGACACCATCTTTACTGGTTGCTAAGCATTGTGATTGAGAAATTTTTTCATCATTACCTTGACCGGCTAACCAAATATGGCCTGTATAGATTAAGCATAGCTCGCCATTATTATTGACTGCTGAACCAGAAAAACAGCCACTTTTATCGTAATCATCGCCAGGTGCAATAGCAATAGGTAACCTTCTCCATGTTACCAGATCATCGCTAACAGCATGCCCCCAATGCATTGGTCCCCAATTTTCATTATAAGGATGATGCTGGTAAAAAGCATGATATTGACCTTTAAAATAGATCAAACCATTAGGATCATTCATCCAGCCAGACTGTGGCGCTAAATGAAAATGCGGATAATATTGTTTGTTCATCACTTTCTCTAGCTTTTTCACAGCTAGATTCGCTTCATCAATAGCAGTAGACATAATAACCCCTTTTTTATCCAGTATGACATATATAATTTACATACTACTCCAAATTAACTGTTAACGTTAACTATTGATAAAAAAATAGATAAAATATGTGATGGAAGTCACACATTTTTAACGTTAACAATGAATTTTTTGGCAAATGATTTAGTCTATGACTAATTTTAAAAAAAGACTTTTATTAATTATAATAATAAACTATACATCCACTGTTTTGCTAACAAAATATAAAAATGGCTTATTTTACGAAATTTGGCAATAACCAATATCTATACTAAGCTTAAATTACCGTAGTAACTAACTATGATCGAGTAAAAAAATGAATAGTACAAAAATTTGGTCTCTTGGGGATGCTGTTATTGATTTGTTGCCATTTGGTGATATGAATTATCAAGCTTGCGCTGGAGGTGCTCCGGCTAATGTTGCTATTGGTATTGCTAAGTTAGGACTGCCCTCTGGTTTTATTGGTAGAGTTGGTAATGATCCATTTGGTCACTTCATGGAAAAGACTTTTTGTGAGCATCATGTTGATTGCCAAAGTCTTGAAAAGGATGAGGAGCATAGAACAAGCACTGTTGTTGTTGATTTAGGTGAAAATGGTGAACGAAGTTTTACCTTTCTGGTTTCACCTTCGGCCGATCAATTTTTGTCTGAACAAGCACTTCCTGATTTTAATCAAGATATTCTTCATTTTTGTTCTCTAGCATTAGTTGGAACAACTTGTCGACAAACGCTCAAACAAGCTATTGAGAAACTTAATGATAAAAATGGTTTAATTAGTTTTGATATCAATTTACGTGAACAAATGTGGCAAGATAAAAATGAAATGCGCACAATTATCACTCAATTCTGTCATGATGCTGACATTCTTAAACTCTCTGATGAAGAGTTGTTTTGGTTAACTGAGGGCCAAGATTGGCATGTAGCACTCGATAAATTGCAACAACATTATAATGCACCACTTAAGTTAGTTACCAAAGGTAGAGATGGTAGTATTGTGTTATGGCAAGGTAAAACTTTTACTTTTGACTCATTTCATGTCAATAGCATTGATACAACTGGAGCTGGTGATGCATTTATTGCCGGCTTACTTAGTAGTATCGCTTCGTCAGGAATGCCTGAAGATAAATTAATGTTAGAAAGTATGATGACCATTGCCAGTGCCTGTGGCGCCTTAGCAACTACCAAAAAAGGGGCATTAACAGCACTTCCCGATAGCGCATTTTTGCAATCATTTATTAGTGATAACCCTGCTTTATGCGCTAAACAAATGGCGTAATAAAATGACAGAAAAAGATAAAATGTTAGCAGGTTTGTTGTATGATCCTTGTATCAACTCACTTACTAATGAACGACTTTATGCGCAAGATCTTTGTTTTCAATTAAATCAATTATCACCATTAGCCGTAAATCAACGGCAACATCTCTTTGAAAAATTATTAGGAAAAACAGGACAACAATTTACAATTATGCCCGGTTTTCAATGTGATTATGGCTACAATATTGAAATTGGAGAGAATTTTTTTGCTAATTTTAACTGCATCATGCTTGATGCGGCCAAAATTACATTCGGAAATAATGTCCTTGTTGCACCCAATTGCGGTTTTTATACCTCAGGTCACCCACTTGATAGCCAAATACGCAACAGTGGGCTTGAGTTTGCCAAACCGATTACGATCGGTAATAACGTTTGGATCGGGGGTAACGTAATTGTACTACCCAATGTGACTATCGGGGATAATACGGTTATTGCAGCTGGCAGTATTGTAGATCGAGATATTCCTTCAAATGTCGTTGCCATGGGAACACCATGCCGAGTGTATAAAACACTTTAATGCCATTTAAACTATCTGTTTGCTACATTGTGCTCTAGCCCATGCATCAATAGTGAACACATCATCAATAGTGGCAGGTTCCGGAAAATTAAGTTGATCTAACGTGGTTGCAACTTGTTTGGCAATATCCATAAAACCAATTTTATGCTGTAAAAATGCTTCAACTGCCACTTCGTTGGCAGCGTTAAGCGCTGTTGTTGCCGTTTGCCCGTCACCGCAAGCCTCAATGGCTAATTTTAAGCATGGATAGCGAATAAAATCAGGTTGATTGAAGGTTAATGATGAGATTTGAGTAAAATCTAAAGCAGAAACACCGGATGAAATACGTAATGGATAAGACATTGAATAAGCAATTGGCGTACACATATCTGGCACGCCTAATTCTGCAATAATACTGCCATCTAGATAACGTACCATTGAGTGAATAATCGATTGAGGATGTACTATAATCTCCATCTGTTCAGAACTAGCATTAAACAACCAGCGTGCTTCAATGTATTCTAAGCCTTTATTCATCATCGTTGCCGAATCAACTGAAATCTTTTTACCCATTGACCAGTTAGGATGTAAAGTCGCTTGCGCAGGCGTGACTGAAGTTAATTGATTTAACGGTAGTTCCCGAAAAGGTCCGCCAGATCCGGTTAACACAATTTTGGCGATACCATGATCAGTCAGATTAGCAAATCCAAGATCATGTTGTACTGCGGTAGGTAAACTTTGAAAGATCGCATTATGTTCACTATCGACCGGCAGTAGCTCGGCGCCATATTGCTTCACCGCTTGCATAAATAAATGCCCACAAGTGACTAATGACTCTTTATTAGCGAGTAAAATGCGTTTACCTTTTTTAATTGCAGCAAGAGTCGGCCTTAATCCTGCTGCACCAACAATTGCAGCCATAACTTGGTTAACTTCGGGGAGCTGTGCTAAATCACACATAGCTTGCTCACCACTCAGTACTTCTATATTCAATTTTAGGTTAGCTAAATTTGCTTTAAGCTGCTGCGCTGCTTGTTTGCTCGCCATAGCAACATATTTTGGTTTAAACTCCTGACACTGCTCTGTCATTTTTGCAACATTAGTGCCACCTACTAGCACATAAGCTTTGTATAAAGTTGGATTTTGCCGAATGACGGCTAACGTGCTACAGCCGATCGATCCTGTTGAACCTAAAATTGCGATATTTTTCATAATTAATAAATTAAACCAATGTTATTTTCTTCAAAGTAAGCGACGTAGTTTAAATCCGGTGCTCTATCGGTCATCACCAAATTAAACTGATCAAGGTTACAAATAAAAGCCGGTTTAACTTGATTAAACTTAGTATGATCGGCAATTAAAATATTTTGATTCGATTTTTTCATCGCCTGATGCTTCATATTTAGTTCATCAAAATGGTAACAAGTTGCACCTTGAGTGAGATCAATACCCGCTGCCGAAATAAAAGCTTTATTTGGACAGATAAAATCGAGCGGATTATGGGAACTAATGCCGGTAAAAATTGCATTATTAAGCTGATATTGCCCACCACATAAAATGATTTTACATTTTGGTTTGTTTTGTAACGCTAGAAAAGCATTGAGTGAATAGCAGATTGCAGTAAAAGCAATATCATCACTAATTTCATCAATGATAAATTGCATGGTTGTACCGCAATCAAAAAAAATAGTATCGTTCTCATCAACAAATTGGCTAACTAGTTTGCCGATATAACGCTTTTCATCTACATGTTTATCTTTTTGATCTGAAACAAAATATTGCGATATGGTATGGCGTGCTTGGTTAACTACATAACCGCCTAAAACAGCTAAACATGAAGATTGATTACTAAGATCTCGACGAATTGTCATTTCAGAAACAGCAAGCATTTGCGCTGCTTGCTTTAAATGAATTTTATCGGTAATTTTTAATTGCTCAATAAGTGCATTAATTCTTTTTTGCGGTTGCGTTTCCATTGCCATTCCATAAATAGCAATAAGCTACTATACAGTAGCTTATAAAAGGATGAATTAATAGCCGCTAGATGATGCGTTATCGCCTGATACAATTGCAATACCAGCACTAGCGCCTAACCGTGTTGCACCAGCTTGAACCATTTTTTCAGCAGTTTGACGATCTCTAATGCCACCTGATGCTTTGACACCCATTTTATCACCGACTGTTTCGCGCATCAATTTAACATCTTCAACAGTTGCCCCTGATAAGCTAAAACCAGTTGAAGTTTTAACAAAAGCAACGCCAATTTCTTTACAAATTGTACAAACTGTAACGATTTCTTCTTTAGTTAATAAGCAAGTTTCTAAAATAACTTTTAACGGCACTGAACCACAAGCATTAAATACCGCTTGAATATCTTCTTTAACCGCCGTTAAATCATTGCTTTTTAGCCAGCCGACATTGATAACCATATCGATCTCTTCTGCGCCAGCTTTGACTGCCATTTCAGTCTCAAATGCTTTAGCAGAAGTCAGCATAGCCCCTAAAGGAAAGCCAACAACTGAACAAACCTTTACATCGCTACCTTTAAGCAAGCTAGCGACTAAAGGCACATAGCCTGAATTAACACATACAGAATAGAAATGATACTGCTTTGCTTCTTCACAAAGTTTACGTATTTGATCTTCTGTGGCATTCATCGCCAGTAAAGTATGATCAATATACTTTGCATAATCCATAATGATGTCCTTTAATTTTTGTTAGTAATGTCTAGTAAATGATTTTAGTATTAAGTAAATGATGTTATAAAAATAACATATATAGCCATACAATGTTATTTCCGTAACATTATATACTTAAATTTTGATAATTAAAAACTAAACTATTTACTAAACTTAGACAATTGAATCAAATTGAAGTGATTGGTATGAAAAAGCTAAGCAATGTGCAATTTAACATTACCTATTAATTGAAGATATGATGCGTGATTCACTAAATCAAATTGGAAACCATGATTTTAAGAAACTTGATTATCTTTAGTGGCAAATAATGCGCTAATACAAACAGAATGTTTACCCTTTAATTGTGCACAAGCGCATTATTTGTATTGAGTAACTATAGATAAACTCAGTTAGACTTTATCGCTTAAGATAGAAAGATAATTGTTTATCGAGTGATTTTTTATTTTTGATCTATTCGCTAACGGATAAAACTAATATTTTGTATTTTTCAGCGGTAATTAACTGATTGATAATTGATTGGTAAAAATCAAAAAAACCTAGTTTTATCAACTAGGCTTTTTAGACAAGAGATTAAAATTCCATTAACTCTTTTTCTTTATCTGCAAGCACTGCATCTAATTTTTTGATAGCTGCATCTGTTGCTTTTTGAATTAAATCTTGTGATTTACGTTCATCATCTTCTGAGATTTCTTTATCTTTTAACAAAGCTTTGATTTGATCGTTAGCATCACGACGAATATTACGAATTGACACACGACCTTGTTCTGCTTCATTACGGACTATTTTAGTTAAATCACGACGACGTTCTTCAGTTAACGGTGGCAGAGGTACTCGAATAACTGTCCCTGCTGAAGCAGGATTGAGTCCTAAATCAGAGGTTAAAATCGCCTTTTCAATCATTGGTGTTAATGATTTATCAAATACCGTAATGGCTAAAGTTCTTGCATCTTCAGCGACAACGTTAGCTAGCTGACGTAGTGGTGTTGGGCTACCATAATATTCAACCATAATCCCATCTAATAAACTTGGCGATGCACGGCCTGTTCTAACTTTAGAAATATGAGTTTGAAACGCATCAATACTTTTTTCCATGCGCGTTTGCGCTTCTTTTAAAATCTCATTTAACATAATAAAAACCTTATATTGAAATAAAAAAGACTAACAGCTAACTGTTGCCTGATTATTAATTAATGTTCCTTCTTGTTCACCTAAAATGACCCGACGTAACGCACCTGGCTTGTTCATATTAAATACACAAATAGGTAAATTATGATCACGCGCTAAGGTGAAGGCTGCTAAGTCCATCACTTTTAATTCGTCATCCAATACTTTTCCATAATTTAATGTTTTATACAATGTTGCCGTTGGATCTTTAACAGGATCAGCTGAGTAAACACCGTCAACTTTAGTTGCTTTTAAAACTACGTCAGCTTCAATCTCAATACCACGTAAACATGCAGCAGAATCAGTTGTGAAAAATGGATTACCTGTACCAGCAGAAAGAATAACGACTTTACCATGACGAAGCAAGCTAATCGCTTCAGTCCAACGATAATCATCACATACACCATTTAAAGGAATGGCTGACATTAAACGAGCATTAACTTCAATTCGATGCAACGCATCACGCATAGCAAGACCATTCATTACCGTTGCCAACATACCCATATGATCGCCAACAACACGGTTCATTCCTGCTTTAGCAAGACCAGCACCCCGGAATAGATTTCCCCCTCCAATAACGACAGCAACTTGAACATTCATTTCAATCAGTTCTTTAATTTCTTGTGCCATACGATCAAGAATGGTTGGATCAATACCAAAACCTTCGTCGCCTTGCAGTGCTTCACCACTAAGTTTAAGTAAAATTCGTTTATAGAAAGGGGTTGCCATATGAAGTCTCACTATTCGTTATTTCGTTACTTAATTACCTGACAAGCTATACTTGTTAACAGTAATTTAAAAATATTTTGTAGATAAACAAAACCGCCTTGACGGCGGTTTTTATGAAACAATTAAGATTGTTTCGACATCGCAGCAACTTCTGCTGCAAAATCAACTTCGACTTTCTCGATGCCTTCACCCACTTCAAAGCGGATAAATTTAGCAACTGTCGCTTTTTTCTCTGCTAATAAATCACCTACTGTTTTACTTGGATCCATAACAAATGGTTGACCAGTAAGAGAAACTTCACCAGTGAATTTACGCATACGACCTTCAACCATTTTTTCAGCGATTTCACGTGGTTTACCTGATTGCATAGCGATATCAATTTGGATATTACGTTCATGTTCAACCACATCAGCAGGTACATCACTTGGGCTGACATATTCTGGTTTACTTGCTGCAATGTGCATAGCAATATGTTTCACTAATTCTTCGTCACAGCCATTGTTTGCAGCAACTAAAACGCCAATACGTGCACCATGTTGATAACTACCAACAACTTCACCAGTAATTTCTTGAACACGACGAATACCGATGTTTTCACCGATTTTAGCAACTAAAGCTGTACGTTCTTCTTCAAATTTTGCTTGTAAAGCAGCAAGATCTGTTAAACCATCATTTAATGCGGCTGTGGCAACTTTTTCACTAAATTCTAAGAAACCAGCGTCTTTAGCAACAAAGTCGGTTTCACAGTTGATTTCTAAGATTACACCTGATTTTTTATCAGCAGCAATTTTAGAGATAATTACACCTTCAGCAGCAACACGACCTGCTTTTTTAGCAGCTTTTGCTTGACCAGATTTACGCATGTTGTCGATAGCAAGATCGATATCGCCATTCGCTTCAACTAATGCTTTTTTACATTCCATCATACCTGCGCCAGTTCTTTCACGCAGTTCTTTTACCATAGAAGCGGTAATTTCAGCCATTTTTAAATCCTCTAGTTAACCATTGTGATGATTGTCATTAGAATAGGTCGATACTGATTATCGACCTTGAAAATATTTGAGTTTATTACTCAGCTGCTGGAGCTTCTTCAACGAAGCTTTCTTCAGATACTGGAGATTGGTTTTGCTCACGACCAGAACGTACTGCTTCAGCTACTGCATTTGCATATAGTTGAATAGCACGAATCGCATCATCATTACCAGGAACAACGTAATCAATACCATCCGGATCTGAATTAGTATCAACAACAGCAATGACTGGAATACCTAAATTGTTAGCTTCTTTGATAGCGATATGTTCGTGGTCTGCACCAATAACAAAAATCACATCGGGTAAGCCACCCATATTTTTAATTCCACCCAAGCTATTTTCTAATTTAGCCATTTCTCGAGCACGCATTAATGCTTCTTTTTTGGTTAATTTGTCAAATGTACCATCACTAGCTTGTGTTTCTAAATCTTTTAAACGTTTGATTGATTGACGTACTGTTTTCCAGTTAGTCAACATACCACCTAACCAACGGTGATTTACGTAGTATTGCCCACAGCTTTCAGCCGCTTGTTTAATCGCTTCGCTAGCTGCACGCTTTGTACCAACAAATAAAATTTTACCTTTACGAGCGGCAATCTTGTTTAATTCAGCTAATGCTTCGTTAAATAAAGGAACTGTTTTTTCAAGATTGATGATGTGAACTTTGTTACGAGCACCAAAAATAAATGGTTTCATTTTTGGGTTCCAATAACGAGTTTGGTGTCCAAAGTGTACACCCGCTTGTAACATATCGCGCATTGATACTGTAGTCATGATTTCCTCATTTTGACGTTGGGGTTATGCCTCCACATATCCGCTTTAACCGACCTTATTGAAAAAAACAAAAGGCACCCCGGAAAAGAGTAATGATATGTGTGTGTTATAACGTTAATTAAATATTAAAATTTGTGCTTACTCTTACAACGATTTTTTGAAAAATGAATGTTAAAAGCAGCGCGCGTTTTATACCATATTTAGATAAAATTTGCCAGCGTTATTTTTTATAAAAATAATAGAAAGAATAGAAAGAATAATGTAGTGCTTTAAAAAAGCAAATTACATTAAAAATAACAATCGAACAAATCTTATGAAGTTACTAAGTATTTTATCTATCAAGAAATAAAAACGTTGATCCTGTTAATGCTACATTTTTAATCGTTAATTAACCTTCTAATTATGCTTCTGCTCTAAATAGTATTAAAATATCAACTGATAAAGAGATACTATCACTAACAAAATTAAATGTATGTCAAAAGAAAGTTAAAAGAACAGGAACTAATGAGGTGATTGCCGAACAAATCAATTTAGATAAGATATATATTGGAGAGTCTTCTGATTCAATGATTTTATCACCTAATATAAAATAAGTGACAAGTATGAACAATTAAATGTCTCTACGCAACTTGAAAATTCTAATGTCTTACATAAGGTAAATTTTTATACAGTTCCACATCGTTATATTTTTACATTCCAAAATTTTTTTGCAAAAATAATTGTAAAATATTAATCATCTATTCTTTTAAAAGTCATAAGTAATAAACAAGCTATAATTATAGATCAAGTTAGAATAAATATCGTAGTGTGACAAACAAAGTAAAAAAGTGTTGTAAGAATGTTACTTTAGCGCAGTAAATGAGTTTAGTTTTTTATGCTATAAAAAAACCATTCAATAAGTTTTACTTATCAAATGGTTTCATAAAATTTAGTTGAACATTTGATTGAACTTCAAACAAATCCAATCCCATATCGATCCAAATAATCCTGTTTCTTCAACATTTTGCAGTGCTACTAATGGTTGTTCATTAATCACTTTTCCATCTAATAAAAACTGTATTTTACCAACACTGGTACCTTTAGTAATTGGCGCATAAATATAATCATCAATAATATATTGTACTTGTACATCAGCAGAACGTCCTTTTGGTACAGAAACGAAAGCACCATTAATCGATCCTAATGGAACTTTATTTTGATCTCCATACCAAATTGTTTCATTCACTAATGAACTCTCTGCTTTAACAGGATTTGCCGTTTCGAAAAAGCGAAATCCCCATACTAATAATTTTTTACTTTCTTCTTCACGACCTTTAAAAGTTCGACCTCCTAACACCACTGAAATCAAACGCGTATTTCCATCTACAGCAGAAGCAACTAAATTATAACCTGCCGCATTAGTATGTCCTGTTTTGATCCCATCAACATTTAATGTTGTATCCCAAAGTAGACCGTTACGATTTAATTGGGGTTTAGAGAGGGTATAAGTAAATTCTTTTTCTTTATAGATTGCGTATTCATTTGGTAAATCACGAATTAATGCTTGCCCTAAAAATGCCATATCTTTGGCGGTTGTATATTGTCCTGGTGCATCAAGTCCGTGTACAGTTTCAAAATGCGTATGCTCTAAACCTATTTTTTTAGCATATTCATTCATTAAATTAACAAAAGCACCTTGACTACCAGCAACATGTTCAGCCATAGCAATACATGCATCATTACCAGATTGAATGATAATACCTTTATTTAGATTAGCAACTGAAACTGTTTTACCCACTTCTAAAAACATTAGCGATGATCCTTTTAATGCAGGATTGCCAGTTGCCCAAGCATCTTTACTTACGACAACCATATCATCATTTTTTATACGGCCTGATTGTAATGCTTGACCTATAACATAACTAGTCATCATTTTAGTTAAACTAGCCGGATCACGTTGTTGTTCCGCATTATATTGAGCTAAAATTTCCCCCGATTTGGCATCAATTAAAATATATGACTCTGCATTTAATTGTGGAATAGCAGGAATAGGAAAAGCCATTTCAGCTGACGCAGTTGAACAAATCGCGAGTGCTAAAAACGCGAAAGATAATTTAAATTTCTTTTTCATTTATTTGAATTCCGTTAAATGTTTTTAGATAACATGTATCGATGTGTATGAATAGACATCATAATGCCAAAACTTGCCATTAAAACGACTAAAGAAGAGCCACCATAACTTATTAGTGGTAATGGTACACCAACTACTGGTAAGATTCCACTGACCATACCAATATTAATAAACACATACACAAAAAAGACTAAAATTAGCCCGCCAGATAAAATTCTGCCAAAAGTTGTTTGAGCTTGTGAAGCAATAATTAATCCACGTACAATTAAACATAAAAATAGAATAAGTAGAACGATTGTACCTACAAAACCAAATTCTTCCGCAATAACCGAAAAAATAAAATCGGTGTGCCTTTCTGGTAAAAATTCTAATTGTGATTGAGTCCCACTAAGCCAGCCTTTACCCCAGATTCCACCTGATCCAATCGCTATTTTTGATTGGATGATATGATAACCAGCTCCACTAGGATCGAGTTCAGGATTGAATAACATCAAAACACGAAGCCGCTGATAATCATGCATTAAGAAAAACCACATAATTGGTAAAAAAGCAGCAATTAAAACAACAGCAATCAAAATAAACCGCCAATCAATTCCGGCTAAAAAAATAATAAAAATGCCAGACATAACGATTAAAATAGCCGTACCTAAGTCAGGTTGCATTGCTACAAGTAAGGTCGGTACACCAATTATAGCCAAAGTTTGTAACGTTGTTTTTAGTGTCGGAGGACAGCCATCACGATGGATAAATTTTGCTACCATCAATGGTACTGCAATTTTGGCAATTTCAGAAGGTTGAAAACGTAAAATACCCAAATCTAGCCAACGCTGTGCACCTTTACTGGTATAACCAAAAATATCCACTAATAGTAATATTATAATGCAGATTATATACAATGTAGGTGCCCATGTTTCATATGTTCTAGGTGAAAACTGTGCAAAGACAATCATCACAATAAAACCTAACATAATTTGAATGACGCGTTTTTCAATCATATCGATATCTTGGCCAGTTGCACTCCAAAGAATATAAAGACTATAACCAAGTAATAAAGTAATAAATAGAAAAAATAGTGGATCAATATGTATCTTTTGCCAGAAAGATTTTTTTATATTATTCATAATTAATCTTCAATTCCCGTATTTGGTGATGATTCATTTAATTCCATTGAATTATTACCAAGAAGGTAAAAATCTAATATTTTTCGCGCTACAGCACCACCGTTTGAGCTTCCACCTCCACCATTTTCTAAAACAATAGCTAAAGCAATTTTGGGTTTATCATAAGGTGCATAAGCAACAAACAAAGCATGATCACGTAAATGCTCAGGAACCTTATGAGCATTGTAGACTTCATCTACTTTTAATCCATAAACTTGGGCCGTCCCCGATTTACCTGCTGCTTGATATTTGGCATCAGCATAAATTTTACGTGCCGTTCCTCGCGAACCAAACATAACACGATACATACCTTCTTTAGCAAGCGCCCAATAACTTGGATTAACATCAGATAAACTATTATTTTCCAAATATTTATCTGGATTAATTATTGGCTGTTGCTCATTAGAATTTAAAATATCGCTCTTTTTATATAATAAAAAATGTGGGGTATAGGTTTTACCATTGTTGATTAATATAGTTAATGCTTTTGCCATTTGTATTGGGGTTGCCGTCCAATAACCTTGTCCAATACCAACAGGAATCGTATCTCCTTGTAGCCAAGATTTTTTATGGCGTTGTATTTTCCATTCACGGCTGGGCATAACAGCACGGCTCTCTTCATTGGAAGATATATCAATACCTGTTCTCTCACCAAAGCCGAATTTAGTCATCCATGCTTTTAAGCGATCAATGCCCATATCATAAGCAACCTGATAAAAATAGGTATCGACAGATTCTTCTATTGCTCTTAATACATCAACTCGCCCATGTCCCCATTTTAACCAATCCCGATAGCGTCGCTCGGTTCCTGGTAATTGCCACCATCCTGGATCGTTAACGACGCTTTTTGATGTAACAACCCCTTCACTTAAAGCAGCAATAGCAATATAAGGTTTGACCGTTGAAGCAGGTGGATAAGAACCAAGTAATGCTCGATTATAAAGAGGTTTATTCGGATCATTAAGCAATGCTTTATATTTATCATTCGATATCCCCCCTACAAATGGATTAGAATCATAGGTAGGACTTGAAACCAAAGCTAAAATTTCACCATTATTAGGGTCAATAGCAACTACAGCTGCTTTACGACCAGCTAACAATTGTTCTATATAACGTTGTAACTTAAGATTGATAGATAAGTAGATATCCTCACCAGCTTGAGGTGGATGTTGATTAAGTTGACGTACGATTCTTCCTCTACTGTTAACTTCTACTTTTTCATAACCAGGGATGCCATGTAATACATCTTCATAATATTTTTCAATCCCCATTTTTCCAATATTAAACGTCGCAACATAATTGCTACTTTTATTTTCATCTTCTAAGCGTTGTTTATCTTGACCGTTAATTTTTGAAATATAGCCAATAATATGAGTCAATGATGCTTCATATGGGTAATAACGATGCTGTATCCCAACAATAGAAACATAAGGAAAGCGATGTTGGTCAACAACAAAACGGGCTATCTGTTGTTGGGTTAAATTATCTTTTAATGGAACAGGGCGATGAGCTTTATAATTTCGGCGTTCCTTTTGAAAATTCTCGATATCTTCATCAGTTAAATCAACAATAGTTTTTAACTGATTAAATTGTTCATTAAGGTTTTTAATTTTATCAGGAATGATATTAAGTTGATAAGTGATATTGTTAATGGCCAATGGTGTACCATTACGATCATAGATCATACCACGACTCGGCGGTATGGGAATGATTTCAATACGATTATTATTAGATTTAGTGCTGTAATAACCATAATTAGCAATCTGAAGATCAGCTAAATTAACAAGTAAAACTAATAATAATAAAATAATGACAATAAAAGCAAATAGTGCTCGTCGCAAAAATAAATTGGTTTCTGCAGAGTGATCACGAATATTGCTTTTCTTTTTGTTACTTAAGATAGGGATAGTAATACTCCTCTAAATACTTTTAACAGCATGATGCTGCTGTTCTTCCCATTTTTGATAAGCATTAACAATTCTGGCAACGACAGGATGACGAACCACATCATCACTATTAAAAAAATTGAAACTAATTTCGTCAACTTTACTTAATACTTCTATAGCATGACGCAAGCCAGATTTTTGATTGCGAGGAAGATCTATTTGGGTAACATCACCTGTTATTACCGCTTTAGAATTAAAACCAATACGAGTTAAAAACATCTTCATTTGCTCAATAGTAGTATTTTGACTTTCATCAAGGATAATAAAAGCATCATTAAGTGTACGTCCACGCATATAAGCAAGTGGCGCAATTTCTATAATGCTTTTTTCAATGAGTTTTTCCACTTTTTCAAAACCTAGCATTTCAAACAAGGCATCATAAAGAGGTCGTAAGTAAGGATCAACTTTTTGACTGAGATCGCCAGGTAAAAAGCCAAGTTTTTCACCAGCTTCCACAGCCGGACGAGTCAATACAATTCGACGTACTTGTTGTTTTTCCAATGCATCAACAGCCGCAGCTACGGCTAAATAAGTTTTACCGGTTCCAGCAGGGCCAATACCAAAAGTGATATCATAATCCAAGACATGCGCAATATATTGTGATTGATTAGGGGTTCGAGGTTTTATAACGCCACGTTTAGTTTTTATCATCACCAACTTTCCCGCTGGATGATGAACATATGTTGGTAAGTGTTCACTTATTTTTTCAAGCGCACCTGACTCTTTTATTGTCAAGTGGACATGCTCAGATTCTATTTCTACAATTTTATTATTATTTTTGGTATGTTTATAAAGAGACTGTAAAATATCCTTTGCAGCTTTAACACAGACAGCATTACCTGTTATAGCAAATAGATTTCCCCGATGATTAATTTCAATGCCTAATCGACTTTCAAGTTGTTTAATATTGTCATCATAAGGACCACAAAGACTATTAAGCCTCTTATTATCTGCTGGTTCAAGTACAGTTTCGTGTGTAATAATATCCAAAGTTAAGTCCCTCTTAATAATAATTTAATCACTAAGACGCTGTTCACATAAAGAGCACTTTTCAACCTCTTTTAAAATCCATTTTTCAACGGTTACAGCTAACAATATTTTATAACACTATATTATTAAATGCTTTTTTTAGATTACTGTTTATGAAATCATTGCGCTTTTTATTATTTTTAACATAATGTTTGTTGTTCAAATGTTAGCAGTATATATTCTAGTACTTTTTCATTATAATCAGAATCGCAGTAATGATATTTTATATATTTCCCTAACGTTTTATTACTAAAAATAGGGATAAAAAAGTAAAAATTTTAGCGACTTTTATTTAATTATCTTATTATTTTTTTTAATAAATAATAATTTTTTGCCTCAGGGGAGAATAGCGACATTATCCACTGTGTTTATTGGCTTACCGCCACAAGTCTCCAATATGACAAACATATTATTTTCCTTTCATCTCATTGTATATAATAATTTTAATATTATAAGTCAGCTAAATATCTACTTTTTTATTATGGATGATAAATTCCCACCCCTAAATCATTTTCTTTACGAGTTCGAGATATCACTGACATTGGTGATTGACTTACTCGTAAATCCATTTCATCTTCGGTTCGAATTACTTTACCACGTAATGAATTTGGATAAACATCCGTAATTTCAACATCAACAAATTTTCCAATCATATTAGGGTAACCCTCAAAATTAACTATACGATTGTTTTCAGTTCTACCTGTTAATTCCATCAAATCTTTTTTAGACGGACCTTCAACTAAAATACGTTGTACCGTATTTAACATTCGACGGCTAAATTGCATTGCTTGTTGATTAATACGTTCTTGAAGAATATACAGACGCTGCTTTTTCTCTTCTTCTGATACATTATCTTCCATTTCTGCAGCAGGCGTACCTGGGCGAGCGGAATAAACAAAACTGTAACTTAAATCAAAATTCACATCAGCAATAAGTTTCATGGTTTGTTCGAAATCTTCTTGTGTTTCTCCAGGAAAACCTACAATAAAATCCGAACTAATTTGAATATCAGGACGCACTTTACGTAATTTGCGAATAATGGATTTATATTCAATTGCAGTATGAGTTCGTTTCATTAAATTTAATACTCGATCAGACCCACTTTGTACAGGTAAATGTAAGAAATTAACCAGTTCTGGGGTATCACGATATACATCAATAATATCATCAGTGAATTCGATTGGATGACTAGTAGTAAAACGAATACGATCAATACCATCAATAGCAGCAACTAAACGTAATAACTCAGCAAATGAACAAATATCACCATCAAAGGTTGGTCCGCGATAAGCATTAACATTTTGACCCAGTAAATTCACTTCACGTACACCTTGTTCTGCAAGTTGTGCTATTTCATAAATAACATCATCACAAGGTCGACTTACTTCTTCACCACGAGTATAAGGTACCACACAATAAGTACAATATTTATTACATCCTTCCATAATTGAGACAAATGCTGTTGGACCTTCACTACGAGGTTCTGGTAAACGGTCAAATTTTTCAATTTCAGGAAAACTGACATCAACCACATGTTTACCCTTACCACTACGTATTTGCTCTATCATTTCAGGTAGACGGTGAAACGTTTGCGGTCCAAAAATGATATCAACAAAAGGGGCACGTTTGCGAATATGCGCACCTTCTTGAGAAGCTACACAACCACCTACACCTATAATAATATTAGGATTATGTTGTTTAAGATTTTTCCAACGCCCTAATTGGTGAAATACTTTTTCTTGAGCTTTTTCTCGAATAGAGCAAGTATTCAGTAATAGAATATCTGCTTCTTCTGGATTTTCAGTTAATGTTAAACCATGGGTAGATTCAAGAAGATCAGCCATTTTGGTTGAGTCATACTCATTCATTTGGCATCCCCATGTTTTTATATGTAATTTTTTGCTCATCAATAACTCAGCTATAATTAATTGTTAAAATGAAAACGGGTTTAAATCCGCGATTTTAGCGCCCCATATTGTAATCCTTTGTGATTGTAGGGTCTATAATAAAATAAAAAACGTTAATGCAATGTAATATTGTATATTTTCTAATAAACTTTACTGGCATATAGAAGATCATCAATTAACCATATTTAAAATTTCTATAATCACGAAATAAATCTTAATATCTGATTAATTATCTATTTTATATTTGATAATAAAATTTTACATAAATCTCTTTTTAATTATTGCAATATATTAAATATTGATAACTAAAATAATGTGTTATTGAAAATAATCAGAATAAATGAGATTAACATTAATTCAAAATTGGATTTAAACCCGTCTCTTGCATGATGATAATTAACAAGTAGAGTAAGTTATATAAAAAATAGAATAATTTAATAAGATAAATAAAAAATGGCTATTTACAAAAAAGATTTATTTAAAATAGCAAATATGGATAAATTCTCAATTAAAAAGAGCAAGCGAAGATGATAATCATTCTTTTTAAAAAAGAAATATTTTATGTTATTATTCGCGCTTAATTCTCTTAGTAAATAAATAGTTTAGATATGCCCAAAACACTCAGTCCAACAAAGCGCCTATTAATTAAAGGTATCATTGCGACATGTTTATTATCTGTCACGCGTGTTGGTTTTGCCGCAACATTAGCAAAAGTGGTTGCAGTACGTATTTGGCCTTCATCAACCTATACAAGAATAACAATAGAAACAAACACACGTTTAAAATATAATCATTCTTTACTAAACAATCCAAAAAGGCTTGCTGTTGATATCAATGATATTAATTTAGATACAGCCTTAAAAAAAATTTCATCAAAAGTATTAAGTCGTGATCCTTATATTAAATCGTTGAAAGTTATTCAGCTCAATAGCAAAACAGTAAGAATAATGATCGAATTAAAACAGGATATTAACCCAAATACTTTTACACTTCCACCAATTGGAAAATATAAAAATCGTTTAGTTATCGATCTTTATCCATCTAAAGTAGCTTTAACTGAAGATAATGATCCTTTACTTGCTCTATTAGAAGAGTATAAAGAAGGCGATCTTAGTAAAAAACAGTCTGAAATCAAAATTGATAACAATAAAAAGAAAAATTCACAGAAGAAAAGCACACAAACTCCACCAGTAGTAGTTGTACTTGATCCTGGTCATGGTGGTGAAGATCCTGGCGCTATTGGTTTTAAAAAAACACGAGAAAAAGACATTGTTTTACAAATAGCTCGTCGTACTTACAGTCTACTTAAAAAAGAGCCTAATATAAAAGTCTATATGACTCGTAATGAAGATGTGTTTATTCCTTTAAATGTACGAGTGGCAAAAGCACGTTCTTTGCAAGCTGATCTTTTTATTTCCATTCATGCTGATGCTTTTATAGATCGATCTGTAAAAGGATCATCTGTTTTTGCCCTTTCAACTAAAGGGGCAAGTAGTTCAGCTGCTAGCTATTTAGCACAAACTCAAAATGAAGCTGATCAAATTGGTGGTATAAGTCGCAGTGGTGATAAATATTTAGATAATACCATATTAGATTTAGTACAAAAAACTACGCTGAGTAATGGTGTAATATTGGGCAGTTCTATTTTAAACCGCATGAAAAGCGTCAACAAATTACGTAAACCATCAATTGAGAAAGCAGGTTTTGCGGTATTAAAAGCTCCTGATATACCTTCTGTTTTAGTTGAAACAGCCTTCATTAGCAATGTTAATGAAGAACAAAAATTAAATACAGCTGCATTCCAGATCCAAATATCTAACGCAATCGTTAATGGTATTAAAGATTACCTGAAAAAACGTAAAAAATAAATTTTCTAAGAAGTTTCAGGTAAACTATATGTTTAAGATATAATCTATTGAATAATAACTAAACTTCTTTCTGCATCTAATTCTGGGACAGTCAGTTTTATATTTTGTTTAAGAATAAAACCTTCAGGAATGACATCAATATCGCTACCTTTTAAGGCATAGAAAGCACCTTGTTGATTAGGAAGATGTTTACACCAACTAAGCATATCTTGCAAAGAAGCGAAGGCTCGACTGATTACTCCATCAAATTTTTTATCGATATACTCTTCAATACGATTTTGTACAGGATTGATATTTTTTAATTTTAATTCAAATTGTACCTGTTTTAAAAAACGAATACGTTTACCTAAACTATCAACTAAATCAAATTGCTTATCAGGATTAATAATAGCTAGTGGTATACCTGGTAGCCCAGGACCTGTACCCACATCTATAAAGGACTTACCAATTAAATAAGGGGATACAACTAAGCTATCCATGATATGTTTAATGAGCATTTCTTTTGGATCACGCACCGCAGTTAAATTATAAGCCTTATTCCATTTATTAAGCATTTCAACATAATCAACCAGCTGATCAATTTGTAGATCAGTGATCGATAGATCCGTTTGATCAATAAGATTAATGAGTTTCTTTTTTAACATAATTCTTCTTTTTTAAATAAACTAATAGCATTGAAATCGCTGCCGGAGTAATACCCGATATACGTGAAGCTTGTCCAATTGACACAGGTTTATGTTGCTTTAATTTAGCCACAACTTCATTTGATAAACCTGAAATTTCCGCATAATCAATATGCTCTGGAATAAGAGTTTCTTCATTACGTTTTTGGCGTTCAATTTCTTCAATTTGTAATTTTATATAACCATCATATTTAACTTGTATTTCAACTTGTTCTGCTGCTTGATCATCACTTAGCCCTGGTGCAAATAGAGACAAAGATTGTAGTGTTTTATAACTCATTTCAGGACGTTTAAGCAACTCTTCGCCATTGGCTTCTTTGGTAAGGTTAGCGCTTAATACCGCATTAACTTCATCAATTTTTTCAATGTGAGGATGAACCCAAATATCACGTAAACGCGCTCTTTCTTGCTCAATAGCTTCAAATTTTTCATTAAAACGTTGCCAACGATAATCATCCACCATACCTAATTTACGGCCAATTTCCGTTAAGCGAATATCTGCATTATCTTCACGTAGCATTAAACGATATTCAGCACGCGAGGTGAACATGCGATAAGGTTCATTGGTACCAAGTGTACAAAGATCATCAACTAACACTCCTAAATAAGCTTGATCACGAGTTGGATACCATTGATCTTGATCATAAACAAAACGAGCTGCATTTAATCCTGCCAGCATACCTTGAGCAGCGGCTTCTTCATAACCTGTAGTACCATTGATCTGTCCAGCTAAAAATAAACCTTTGATCACTTTACTTTCAAGTGTTGGTTTGAGATCTCGAGGATCAAAATAATCATATTCGATCGCATAGCCAGGTCTGACAATATTAGCATTCTCTAATCCTTTCATACTCCGTACAAAGGCTAGTTGAACATCAAATGGTAAACTCGTTGAGATCCCATTCGGATAGATTTCATTACAGTTTAATCCTTCTGGTTCTAAATAGATCTGATGCGAATTACGATCCGCAAAACGCATAATTTTATCTTCTATTGATGGACAATATCTTGGTCCAACACCTTCAATAATACCAGTATACATAGGACTACGATCCAAACTATTTCGAATGATCTCATGTGTTATTTCATTGGTACTGGTAATATAGCATGGGATCTGTCTAGGATGTTCACTGGCTTTACCTAAAAATGAGAATACTGGTGTAGGATCGTCACCATATTGGGTATTTAATTGTGAAAAATCAATTGTTCTAGCATCAATCCTTGGTGGAGTACCTGTTTTTAAACGCCCCATTCTAAATGGATATTGATGTAATGCTTTAGATAAACCAATTGCAGCAGGATCACCTGTCCGTCCACCACTATAATTATCAAGTCCTATGTGGATCTTACCATCTAAAAATGTACCTGTGGTTAATACAACTGCTTTTGCTTTGAAAGAAACACCCATTTGAGTCACAACACCTGTGATCTGATCATTTTCGATGATCACGTCTTCAACTGATTGTTGAAATAACATTAAGTTTTCTTGGTTTTCAAGGGTTGTTCTTATTACTTTGCAATATAAAGATCGATCTGCTTGAGCGCGCGTTGCTCTTACCGCGGGTCCTTTACTACTATTTAATATTCGAAATTGGATCCCTGCCAGATCAATAGCATGAGCCATTAATCCTCCCATAGCATCAATTTCTTTAACCAAATGACCTTTACCTATACCACCGATAGCTGGATTACAGGACATTTGACCTAATGTATTGATATTATGGGTTAAAAGTAGTGTTTTTCGCCCCATTCTTGCTGATGCCATAGCGGCTTCGGTTCCTGCATGTCCACCACCTACAATGATGACATCAAAAAGATCTGGATAAAACATAAAAAAGCCTCGTACGTTATTTTATATATAGGCGATCAAATATTTTTTGATCATGTGATTTGGATTTATTTAGCGTAGGGAATTTTACTCATCTTTTTCATTACGTCAAATGATCTATTTTGATCGCGATCTAAATTAAATAAGATCTTTTATATGATCTTTTATTTTTATTATTATTATGTTGGATCTTTTCTGTTGATAACTGGTATTTATAATTATTTTATAGGATCTTATACAATAGTTAACTCTGTTAATTGATCGGATCTTTTCTTGTTTAAAATTGTTGATAAATAGATTACTTATCCACAAAGAATTTATTTTTTTGGGTTGTTAATATGCTTATCACAGCTTGTTATCCAGTTTTAGCACAGAGTTATCCACAGAAAATAAATTTGTTTGCTTATTTTTTAGCTTTTATTGATTTAATTTTATACTTGATTATATGATCTATTTTTTGAAAAAGAGTGGAGGATCACATTAACAGGTAAGATCTTTGAAAAGATATTTCGTTTTTACTTTTAATAAAAATACTTTTAGATCAAAAAATATCGCTTAAGTTAATTCAATGATTTTATGCTATATTAAAGTTCGTTTATAATACTATAAAAGAGGATTTGTGCTTAAATTATTTATAATAAGAAGATAAAATTGATGTGATTAAAATTGTTTAATGATATTTGAATAATGCAAAATATTTTTATTTATATAGATATCATTTATTCTATTATTAATAAATAATAATAGTATGGTTAGTTTTATACCAATACAAATTGTATATATCATTATTTAATATTATAACTTTAAAAGTTTACAAAGTATTTTGTTGTTTTAAAATTAAATATTTAATAAGCCTTTATGGGATCTTATTTACTTTTCTATAAAAGTGATTGATTTTTGTAAAAGCAAATTTATACTTAATGCGATTCGTTTTTTTATTGTGAGGTTTTTTTATTACTCTTTCACAGCTACCTTTACCTTTTTCATTACCTAATAATGAAACTTTTGATAGTTTTTATGTAGGTGATAATCAATTATTGTTTGATTCTTTACAAACCTTATTGGGTAAAGAGAGTTTTAATGTCTTTTATATATGGTCAGCAACAGTTTCTGGTCGTACTCATTTATTACATGCATCAAGTCAAAATAAGTTAGCCAGTTATATTCCTTTAAAGCAATACTATCATTTGGTTCCTGAAATTCTACAAGGATTAGATAATTATGATTTAGTGTGTTTAGATGATATTGATGCGATAGCGGGTCATAGAGATTGGGAAGAGGCTATTTTTGATTTATTTAATCGATTAACGGAAAAGAACATTTCTAAATTATTAATTACTGCAAGTGCGCCACCTAAACAAATTTCTTTTATCTTACCAGATTTGGTTTCTAGATTGTCTTGGGGACAAGTTTATCAATTAAAAGAATTAAGTGATGATGATAAACTCAAAGCTTTACAGTTAAGAGCCCAATTAAGTGGATTTGAATTATCAACAGAAGTTGGATTATTTTTATTAAAACGTGTTAATCGTGATATGCGTACCTTATTTTCATTATTAGAAAAATTTGAAGTAGCTACATTAGCTCAACAACGTAAGTTAACTATTCCTTTTATTAAAAATATTTTGGATTTGTAATATGATTAAAAAACCCGAAGCTATCGTTTTTTTTGACTTAGATGGTACTTTATTTAATAGTAATATAGATCTATTGCCGAGTTCTTATAATGCAATAAAAAAACTTAAAAAAAATAATATTATACCTATAATAGCAACAGGAAGAACACCACTTGAAGTAGTTAATTTGATGAAAGAAACGGGAATAAATTCGATTATAGGGATGAATGGACAAGTCGTTGTTTATGAAAAAGAGGTCGTATTTACCAATAATATTGATAAAAATGTCATTACTCGTTTATATGAATTTTCTAGGGAGAAAACGAATATTCCGTTGTCTTTTTATAATTATCAGACGATGCGAATTAGTGAAAATAGTCAACCTGCACAAAAATTTTACCATTATTTAAAACAAGATGTTCCTTCTGTTGATGATCAAATTTATTTAAAAGAACCGATTCAAATGTTGTTATTGCTTTGTGAGCAAGGTGAATCATCTTATCGTGAGCTATTTCCTGAACTCACTTTTATTCGTAATACTCCTTATTGTGTTGATGTCTTTAATCATGGTGGTTCAAAAGGAAGAGGTATCAGTGAACTATTAAAAATGAAAGGTTTTAATGACGTACCTACATATGCCTTTGGTGATGGTATGAATGATTTGGAAATGTTCCTAACCGTTGATCATCCAATAGCTATGGGGAATGCAGTTAAGACGCTAAAAGACAAAGCTCAATACGTTACAGATACTAATGATAATGACGGTATTGCTAAAGCACTAGATAATTTTGGCTTAATTTAAAATATTAAAAAATCATCTAATGGATTAGATCAGATGATTTTCAATTGATGATATTATTATTTTTACTTATTTTTAATGATGTTGTTTAAAGCCAACATTATTATTACCAAAACAGTTGTCATAATCAAATCCAGTTAACTCTTTAACTAAACTTCTTATTTCTGGTGTTGCATCTTGTTTTTTACCACCGTTTTTTAATCTATCAAGCTCTTGAATAATAAGTGCATGAGTCGATTTATCTAATTTCATACGATATGTGAAGAAGATACCTAATAGTGCCATTCCACACACACCGAAGACTAATACTAAGTTGATTGCTGTAACCGCACTCTCTGGTTGAACAGCATCTACGCCTGATACAAAACCGGAATATTTCAATACTATACCTAAAATAAAGACAATTGTTGCGCGCATTAGTTTACCCGCCATGGTCATGGCACCTGCATAAATACCTTCACGGCGTCTGCCTGTTAATACTTCATCAATGTCAGCTAAGAAGGTGTATACGCTCCATGGAATGTAATAAACCCCCCCTGTTCCTAAACCAAACCAAATAGTAATACCAATAACAATCCATGTAACATAAGGCATGTTAAAGTAGTAAACACCGATATAACCGATTACTGAAGATATTACAATTAGTATTGCAATGACAAATGGTCTTTTGAATCCACGTTTTACACACCAAGCCATGAAGAAGGCGGTAGAAATGAGTTGACAAATACTGCTTAAACTGTTCATTTGTGAAACGAAGGTTTTTGGTTGACCTAAGTTAAATACCACAAAATAAGTAAATGTTGCCGCAAATAACCATTCAGCACCAAAGCCAAATAGATACATACCTAAATGGTTTCTAAAGGTTTTTAAACGGAAAGTTGAAAAAACATCTGAAAATAATTTAACAATACTTTCCCAAAGGCCAGAAGTTGTTTCATCTTCAATTTCATCAACTGATTTTTCCCAGCTATTAAAATAAAGTAAAATTAGTGCTATCGCCATAATAGATGCATAAGTAATACCTGTTAATAAGAATGGTAGTGGAGAGTCTTTACCATCAAATAGATAGAAAAATACACCAGGGATAGCAGCGGCTAAGAAGTTGGCAACTTTACCAAACATTGCTTTGGAGCCTGCTAGGTAAGTTCTTTGATCGAAGTTTTTAGTCATCTCTACCGGTAAAGTATTGTATGGAATCATAATCATGGTATAGATGAATTCAAATAAAATATAGGTTGTTAAGTAGTACCAGAAATTCATCCCATCTACCCAAAGTAATGGGTAAATAATCATACATGGAATAGCAAATAGGATAAAGAATCGACGACGTCCGAATCGACGCCCAAGTTTTGTATGGTTAAAGTTATCAGTAATAAACCCCATTAGTGGATTTAAAATTACATCTAAATAGGTAGCTATTGAAAAAATTAACGTTGCTTGAAATGCTGAAAGTCCACAAAATGTTGTATAAAAGTATAATAACCAAGCCGCACTGATTGCTAACGCACCACTTCCTATTAAATTACCACTACCATAAGAAAATCGGGTTAGTAAGGTTATTTTTTTCTGATTATCAGCCATAAATCTATTTTCCTTAATAATTATGAAATACTGTTTTAAAAATATTATTAGAATAATATTTAATTTGTACAAGTTTATTTCAAAATTTTTTTTAGAAATGTGATATTGGTAACACTTTATTTAATTTGAAAAGTTCAAATATGAATAGTATTAAAAATAAAAAGGATAAATCTCATATTTTTATTATTTTTTTGAACTGTTTTTTTAAATTGTGATCTTATTAACAGAAAACATTAATAAAATACTAAAAAATATAAAACAGCATTTTAAAAAATAGGAAAACAATAATGAATAATTTTAAATTGAAGAAAATACCGCTTTTAATTTTTCTATCAACCTTTCCTATCTGTAGCTTCGCTGGTTCTGGTCAAACAATCTTTCAATATGAACATAATTGGAAATCTATGGATAGGATTCATGGGGATACTATTAAATTAATTCATAAAACCGACGATAGTTGGCAATATGAATTTAAATTTGGTGTTACTGAAGGTGGTGGAAACAAACGTGATGTTTTATATGATGATATGCAAGGTGGATCGGGTAGTGTTGTTATTCAAAAAATACTTACGCTTGATGATGGCTGGGGATCGATTATTCCATCATTTGAATTAGGTTTCAACAAAGATTCAACTCTTTATCAACCAGGATTGAAATATAGTTATAAAATTAATAGTGATTGGTCAACAAGTTTGCGCTATCGTTATGAATGGAAGAAAATATCTCATGCTGAACGTTATAAAAGAGCAAAAATAGCTGGCAAACAAGTTAAATATGTTGCTAGTAGTAATACAGGAAGGAATCGTTTAGATTGGGCATTAATGTATTCGGGTATAAAAGCATTTAACTTTGCCTATACCTTTAACTATTATATTGGTGATTATACTAACAATTCTTATAAAGCCTTAAAGAACGGTTTTTCTAAAAATGAATATAAAGCTTATAACAATAAAAAAACTGATTATGAGCAAGAATTTAAAATTACCTATAATTATTCAAAATTGTTCCGTCCTTATTTTTCCATTTCTGATGTATCAAAAAATAAAACGACCGATACTCGACAAGCTAAATTTAAAATTGGTTTCAATTACGCATTTGGTCAATCAAATAGCAAAAATTCCGATTTTGTTTATAAATCCTATTTTAAATATACGCATCATTATGGTTTAACTTCACATTATCATGGCGATAGTTTTGGTCTTTATACTGATTTTGATAAGACAGGCTATGTTGGTCTAAGTGTAAATACTTATAACCAATTAAAAAATAGATTATTCTTTGACGATATTGTTTCTAGCCATTATCAAATTTATGGAGGTTACAATTTTTATTTGGCTGATAATTGGGTACTAACACCAAATATGGAAGTTAGATTCTATTCAGGTGGTGGTTATAAGGCTAAAAGTAAAGAAAACTTACCCGATTATCAGTTAGGAGATGTAAGTGATTCACAACGCCCAGGTGTTCGTTATTCTCCCGCTTTAAAATTGACTTGGTTACAAAGTGATGATCTATCTTTTTATGGCCAATATCGATTTGAATATCGCAAAGTTTCAAGAAGTAAACGCGAAGATAGTGTTCAAGGTTATGTCGATAATCGAGCGCGCAATCGTTTTGATATAGGTGCTGATATTAATCTAACTCCTGATTGGAACATTGGCTATCGCTTCTCATACTTAAAAGGGAACTATGTATTACACAATGATAAAAAGCATGATTATCAACAAGAACTGGATATAAATTGGCAAGCAACCAAAGTTTGGCAAGTTAACTTTGCTGCAGAAGATGTGGCAAAAAGTGTTCATTCTGACGCAAGGGAAGCTAAGTTAGCACTAGGATTATCTTATTTATTTTAATCGATAAAAGTGTTAAAAACAGTTAGTGGTGAAAAAATGATAAAGAAAATTTTTTTCGGATTTTTATTGGTTGTCACTTCAATCAATCAAGTATTGGCAAGTACGGTAATACAAGGTTATGTTTATGTTAATAAACCAGTTGTTTCATCGGTGATAGTCCGTGATGTGAATAATAAAATTTTAAAAACGGCGACTAATAGCGATGGGTTTTATCAACAAGATGTTTCTGAACTGACTCCACCACTAATTGTTTTTAGTAATGAAAACTCACTTGCCCGAAAAGCGGATGAAGGGCAAATGTGTAACGGTAATTGTTTGGTTTCATACGTTCATACCTTACAAAAAGATGAAAAAAATACTGTTAATATTAATCCATTAACTGATTTTTTAACTAGTGAACTAGCTAAACAAATCAATCTTCTAGGCCCAGAACAATTTACTGATAATCAATTATCTTTTTCAATAGATGATGCTTCATTAAGCCATGCTTATAAAAAATATCATTTGCTGTTTGATAAAGCATTACGCCAAGTAGGCATTATGGCTAATTTATTTGATCCACTTACTACTGCAAATTCAGATATTAACAAGCTACTTAATGTAATGTACTTTAATCGTGGATACGATTCTTCTACTGGTAAAGTAAGTGGTACTGTATTGTTTGATATGCGTTTAAGACCTATTAGCCAAGATTCACCTTTTGATTATGATCAGGCAGTTAAGCAAAAAGAAAGAAATATAAATGCTAAGCAACGTATTTTTATTTTGGGTGATTCGACTGCGTCCAACTATGATAAAAAAGTTTATCCAAGAATGGGATGGGGCCAAGTTTTTGATCAGTTTATTGATGATAAGGCTGATACGGTTGTCATCAATGGCGCACAGTCAGGCCGTTCAAGCCGTAGTTTCAAAACTGAAGGATGGTTCGATTTACTGATCCCTTTAATGAAAAAAGGCGATTATATGATCATCGCTTTTGGACATAATGATGAAAAATGTAACGGCAACAATCCGAAACGAGGTAAAGTGGATGTTGCTAATTTATGCACTTATCCTAATGATGATAATAATCAAAAACAGTATCCATCAACGCAAGAAAATATGTCATTCCAATCCTCTTTAGAAGGTTATCTCGCTGTGGCAAACGCGTTGGATATGACGCCAATTTTGATGACACCAGTCACCCGTTATAAAGATAAAAATAATAACATTGCTCATCAAAATCAAAGTACCAATCCTGTTAGTCATATGCATTATACCGCCAATAAACCTGGTTTTGCATATTGGGGAGATTATTCGAATACGATTAAACATACGGCTAAAGTTAATCAAGTAGCTTTAATTGATTTGGAGTCATTCAGTATTGATTTTGCCAACCAACACAAGGATGACTGGCAGTCTTACTGGTTAGCTGTAGATCCTAATGATCCTAAATATCCTTATTATAAAAATCAAACTTCTGGCGTGATTAACAATCCGGATGCTACGCATTTTCAAGAAAAAGGTGCACAAGCAATAGCTAAGATTATTGCAACAGCTATTAACAACGATCCTCTATTAAAACAAGATGCTGTTGTGGATCTTAATAAAATTAATCAAAAAAATTAGGGTATCAATTAAAATGAAAAAACGACTAATAGCTGTGTTAATTCCATTAGCAATTAACTCATATAGTTTTACCAGTTATGCTTTATCACCTGCGCCAATAAAAGTTAAACAGGCTCTTGATGTTGCACCTGAAAATGGTTTTGGCGGATACAATTCAGTAACAAATGTTGGAACAACAGGAGGTTCTAAAGCTAAACAAGAAATGATCTTTTTAGTTAACAATAAGAAAGATCTTTTAGAAGCTATTAAAATAAATAAAGATGAACCTCGTATTATACAAATCTCTGGGATTGTAGACATTAGTGAAGACAAACCTTACAAAGACTTTGATGATCAAAAGTCACGTTCGCTGATCAAAATTCCTAGTAATACTACGTTAATTGGTGTGGGTAAAGAAGCGGGTTTTATTAATGGTTCTATTATTTTATCTAATGTAAATAATGTCATTATTCGAAATTTAAAAATTGAAGCACCAATTGATGTTGCACCAAAATTTGAAGAGGGAGATGGATGGAATGCCGAATGGGATGGAATAAACATTATTTCCTCAACTTATGTTTGGATTGATCATGTTACTCTAACTGATGGTAAATTTACCGATAATATGTACCAGAAAAAAGATGGCTGGAAATATGTACAACATGATGGTTTATTGGATATTAAGCGTGGTAGTAATTTTATTACTATCTCTTATTGTCTATTTGAAAATCATGATAAAACTATGTTAATTGGCCATAGTGATAAAAATGCTGATCAGGATGAGAATAAGTTAAATATCACGCTTCATCATAATGTTTTTTTAGACATTACTCAACGCGCACCAAGAGTAAGGTTCGGCAAAATCCACATGTATAACAACCTGTTTAAAGGATCGGTTAATAAATCTAAAACTGTATACCCATATCAATACTCTATTGGCTTAGGCTATAAAGGCAGTGTGCTTTCGGAAAATAATCACTTTATGATTGATGGTTTAAAAGATAACTGCAAAGTAGCTAAACAGTTTAAAGGCGATAACCTTCGGGATAAAAATTCTTTATTTAATCAATCTAAGTTGAAATTAGCGTCATGCGGTTTTGTTGATAATTTGTATTGGTCTGTGCCTTATCAATATAGTGTGGATGATATTAAGCAATTTAGTAAAAACTCTGATCGATTAGTCGGTAGTGGAAAGCTTTAGAATTATTGAAATAAACAAAAATGTTAGGACCCATAATGAAAAAAATATTAACTTCAATACTTTGTCTGTCTACGCTTTATGTTAGCTCAGCTTCTGCACAAGAGTGGAAAGCGATAGCATTTGGCCAATCGACTGACTTAAATTTTGCCTCACTTATCAAGCCTGAAAAAGTGGGAACCAATAATGCCTGGATTGCTGGTCAAAAAGATCATTTAGTTCCAAATCAACCTTATCAATTGCCGTCAGATTTCTATTTAGAGAGTCGAGGCGGTAAAATTGCTAACTCGCATGATGGAATGGTGGTTTTTTATACTCAATTACCCGTTAATCAAACTTTTACTTTAGAAAGTGATGTTACCTTAGAGCAAATAGGACCTGAAGTGGATGGAAAAACGCCTGCCGCTCAAGAAGCGGTTGGTTTATTTGCTCGTGATACTATTGGGGTTGCTAGAAGTGATCCTCAGCCGGCTGGTTATGAGGAGTTTCCAAATGCTTCAAATGTAATTATGAATGCATTAATTACTCAAAATCAAAAAAATGATAATTTAGTAAAAGTAACCGGCTTAGTACGTGATGGTGTAAAAAAAGCATGGGGTAATGAAGGCATATCAATTGAGAAAGTTGGTTATGTTGAACATGTTAATTATGTTGACGTTAAAAGTATGCATTTAACAATGACCAGAACGGCAGATCAATTTATCTTATCGATGAAAAATAATGCGACTGGTGAAGAGAAACAGTGGGCAACCAATGATTATTCAGGATTCTTAAATCAACAAGATAACAAAAATATTTATGTCGGCTTTTTTGCTTCTAGAAACGCAAAAGTTGAGTTTAAAAATTCTAAATTAACCCTTAATGATGAAATGGTTGACTATGATAAATTACCCACTAAACCTGAGGTAATTGTTGATATTAAACCAACGTTAATCTTATCATCACCACAAAATGTATATAGTAAAAATTATACACTACAGTTTTTTCCAAATACTTCAGGTACCGTATTTGTTAAAGAAATTAATAAAACGTTGAATGCGGAAGTTGGTAAGTTATTACAGTTTCCAGCTCAGCTAAAAGATGGAACTAATACCTTTACTGTTGAGTTTACTGATAATGCTAAAAATAATACGCAAATTTTTACAATTAATCTAAATAAATCATCGATTGAAAATTTATCTAATATTATTGTGTCGCCAGAAGGTAAAAAGGATAATAAAGGTACCAAACAATCACCGGTTGATTTCGAAACGGCTGTTAATAGCGTTGAACCGGGCGGTGTTATTCATTTGATGGATGGTTATTATGACGGCATGACTCTTCCGGCTCAATTAAGTGGATTACCCGGTAAATTAAAAACCATACAAGCCATTAATAAGCATAAAGCGATTTTTATTAACACTACGTTTAATTTAGATAGCAACTATTGGGCTATTAAGCAGGTTATCTTTGATGGAAATATTGATGATAAAGACAATAAACCAGCTTATTTAAGAATTTCGGGTAGTCATAATGTGATTGATCAAGTTATTACACGTAATAATAGTGATACCGGTTTGGCAATCTCAGCTAAAAAGAAAAATCAAAATCGAATTTATTGGCCATCTTATAACCTAATTCTTAACTCCGATTCTTATAATAATATGGATAAATCAGGTAAAAATGCTGATGGTTTTGCCGCTAAATTGGGTGTTGGTAAAGGGAATGTATTTAGAGGGTGTATTGCTCATAATAATACTGATGATGGTTTCGATCTTTATAACAAGATTGAAGATGGCCCAAATGAACCTGTATTAATTGACAGTTCAGTTACTTATTCAAACGGTTTTCCTTTTTCAAAACCCAATATTGCTACAGGGAGTATAGGTAATGGCTTTAAATTAGGAGCAGAAGGTCAACCGGTAAATCATAAAATTATCAATTCAATTTCCTTAAATAATAATATGGATGGCTTTACTGATAATTTTAATACTGGTTCTTATATCATGAAGAATAATCTTTCGATCAATAGTGCGAGGTATAATTATATTTTACGCGCTAATCCCTATGAATTTTTAAAACCAGTGGTCATTTTTGAACACAATTATTCTATTCGTGATAGCTGGCAATCAGCGATAAAAGATTCATTTGGACCACAGATTAAAAGTAAAGATTTTAAATCTGTAACCAGCAATCAATTATGGAAAGGAAATAGTGACTTTAAAATCACTCGAGATAAAAACGGTAATATAGTGTTACCAAAAGAGCTAAAAACGCTAATCGAAAAAAATAAAGCTAAATAATTAAAATAATAAAGTGCTAGATCTAGTAAGATTTAGCGCTTTTAATCTTTGCAATTATCCATCTCATTCTTTAATTTTTATTATCTAATATGTTGTTAAATGCGTTTAACTATTTTTTGAAGAAAATATATTGGAAATTAAAATTTATATTTAAATTATATCGTTATAGATATTCACTAAATATAAACGATTAAAAATAATGAAATGTGCCATTTCATCAATTAAGTTGAAATGGCACAAAATTGTAGGATGTAGTAAATAATAAATTCTAAATTAATCTAGTAAACTTCTGATATAATCGGTAATGTCTGGATCTTTGCTGTTTTCAAATAAACATTTTTGGAATCGTTCACCTTTGATCGCATCTTTAAGTAATGATTGATCAATTGCTTTCAATGCTTCAATTAAACTTTTTCCTGCTGCATTTTTCATATCATTTAAAATTACAGCATTAGCATTTTGAGATTCACGACGTTCAGGCGGATAACCTAATCCTTTTTCGCCATCAAAGGCTTTTTCAAAAATATAACGAGCATTGAGTTCAGCACCCCAACCAAAACCTTTAGCAAAAGCGAGTGATAATGCATTACCATTATTTACTTGTGCAAACAAATAAGCATCCGTAGGTTCAATACAATAACCACAATTAACACCAGGAAATGCATTTAATGCCATTAATGCGCCTTGTCCTGTACCACATCCTGTGATAACAAAATCAACGGCTTTGCTGTTTAATAAAATAGCGCTAATAATACCTAAATGAACATAAGTTAATTTTTTATCATTGTCGCTATCCATACCAACATTAAAAACTGTATGTCCATGTTTCTCTGTTGCGTTTTTTAATTCATTTAAAATAATCGGATTTTTAGCTGCTTGGCTAAATTCGTTCATTAATGCTATTTTCATGATTTCCCTCTATTTTTGATTGAAATAATAATCAGTTACATAACAAAGTTTCGTAATTTGTTCTAAGTACTTTTTACTTTCATTATAAACTCGCAAAAAAATATATCAATTTATTTAAGTAAAATAAAACGATGTTTTAATAAAATTATTGCAATGTGATGAAAGTCACAAAATCATCACACTTTTTATATTACTATATTTTATAAATGAGCATCTTTTAAACATTTGTATATTCATATTCAGGGAGTTTATATGGCTAAGGGGAATATCGTAAGGCTGTCATATTCATCATTTACAGATGAAGATTCGAAAAATGAAATTATCCGGTTAACGCCAGAAGGTATTTTATGCCATCGTAATTATTTTTATCAAAAGTGCTTTACCAATGATGGTCAAAAGCTACTTTTTGCGGGTGAATTTGATACTCATCGTAACTATTATTTACTTGATATTGAAAACCAAACAGCAAAACAACTTACCGAAGGACCTGGTGATAATACCTTTGGTGGTTTTTTATCGCCAGACGATAAATTTTTGTACTATGTGAAAAATGAACGCAACTTGCAACAAGTTAATCTTGAAACGTTAGAAGAAAAAAATATTTATACAGTACCTGATGAATGGGTTGGTTACGGTACATGGGTTGCTAATAGTGATTGTAATGAAATTGTAGGCATTGAAATTGATAAAAAAGATTGGACGCCACTTACCGACTGGACAATATTTAAAGCATTTTATGATAAAAACCCGCACTGCCGTTTAATCAAGATTGATATTAAAACAGGTGTAGCCAAAACAGTTATTGATCAGAATGTATGGTTAGGTCACCCAATTTTTAGACCTTTTGATGATAAAACTATCGCATTTTGCCATGAAGGGCCTCATGATTTAGTTGATGCAAGAATTTGGTTGGTTGATCGTGATGGTCAAAATGAACGAAAAGCGCATGATAATTTACCTGGTGAGAGTTGCACTCATGAATTTTGGGTACCAGATGGATCAGGACTTGCCTATGTGTCTTATATGAAAGGACAGCAAGAACGATATATCCGTCTTTATAATCCGATGACAAATGAAGATAAAGAGATTATGGCAATGCCAGCTTGCTCACACTTAATGAGTAATTTTGATGGTACACTTTATATTGGTGATGGAACAGGCAGTCCTGTTGACGTAATTGATACAAATGGCTATAAAATTGAAAATGATCCATGGCTTTATATTTTGGCACCTAGAACAAAAACAGCACATAAATTGGTTAAGCATAACAGTACATGGCGTGTTTTAGATGGTGATCGTCAAGTTACTCATCCCCATCCATCGTTTTCACCTGATAATAAATACGTTTTATATTCGTGTGATGCGCAAGATGAACCCGCACTTTATTTAACTAAAGTGCCCGCTAACATATTAGAAGAAATGTGATAGACCCATTTTGTCTATCATAACTATAACGGAGAATAAAATTATGTCGATTTTAAATAAATTTTCACTCAATAATAAAATAGCGCTGGTAACGGGTGCTTCTTACGGCATCGGTTTTGAAATAGCAAAATCATTGGCTGGTGCGGGAGCGAAAATCGTATTTAATGATGTGGTACCAGAAAACTTGCAAAAAGGACTTGAAGCTTATAACGCTGCTGGTATTGATGCCCATGGCTATCTATTTGATATTACAGATGAAGATGCTGTTGAAAAATCGATTGCTCAAATTGAAAAAGAACATGGTGTGATTGATATTTTAGTTAATAATGCAGGTATTATACAGCGCAAATCGATGCTTGAAACAAGTGCGGCAGATTATCGAAAAATTATTGATATCGACCTGACTGGTCAATTTATTATGGCAAAAGCTGTCCTTCCTTCAATGATCAAAAAAGGAAGTGGCAAAATCATCAACATCTGTTCAATGATGAGCGAGCTTGGTCGTGAAACAGTTGTTGGTTATGCATCGGCTAAAGGTGGCTTAAAAATGTTAACCAAAAATATCTGTTCTGAATTTGGGCATGCCAATATTCAATGTAACGGTATTGGTCCAGGTTATATTGCCACTCCTCAAACTGCGCCATTACGTGAAAAACAAGCAGATGGTTCTCGTCACCCATTTGATCAGTTCATTATCGCTAAAACACCGGCAGGGCGATGGGGGACTCCTGATGATTTGGCTGGAGCAGCCGTATTTTTAGCATCGGAAGCTTCAAATTTTGTTAACGGGCATATTCTTTATGTTGATGGTGGTATTTTAGCTTATATTGGTAAGCAACCTTAATAAAATAAGGTTAAAAATTAGATAATTTAAGAGATAATAAAATAAAAGGATGTTATTTATTATCTCTGTTTTTTTTATAAATTTAGGAGTAATGTCATGTTTTGTTTTAATTCAGATATTGAATTAATTGATTTAGGAAATGGGGTTAAACGTAAAATTTTAGCTCATGATGGTAATATGATGGCGGTTGAAGTTCATTTTGAAACTGGCGCAATTGGTGCGATGCATCATCATCCACATGAACAACTAACCTATGTTTTGTCTGGTGAATTTGAATTTACTATCGGTGATGAGACTAAGATTGTTCGTGCTGGTGATACATTATATAAAAAACCCAATATTGAACATGGTTGTGTTTGCAAACAAGCTGGCGTTTTGCTTGATATGTTTACTCCTCAAAGATTAGATTTTTTATAAAATAGCTAGTAACGACTCATTATTAATTATGATATACTTTCGATAGTTTTGATTTGTTCTAGTTGATCATTTAATAATAGAATAATGACTAATTTTTAGTAAGGAGATGTGCTAATAATGAATGATAGCTCACCAGAATCGGTTGCTTCGGTTTTAAAAGTTTTCGGAATTTTAGAAGCTTTATCCGAATCTAAAGACATTGCTATATCAGAATTATCGCAAAAAGTAATGATGCCCAAAAGCACAGCCTATCGTTTTTTACAAACCATGAAATCATTAGGTTATGTTAATCAAGAAGAAGATTCAGATAAATATTCTCTTAATTTGAAATTACTTGATTTAGGCAACCGAGTGCTTTATCACCAAAACTTTTTAGCTATTGCTGATTTGGAAATGAGAAAGTTAAGGGATAAAACTAAAGAAACGATTCATTTAGCTGTTCGTGAAGGTGACCAAATTATCTACATTAATAAAGTGGCATCAGAACAATACAGTCTTTGTTTAACTTCTAAAATAGGCAATCAAGCGACTGTGCATGCCAGTGGATTAGGTAAAGTATTATTAGCTTGGTTAGATGATGAAAGTAAAAAAAGCTTAGTTAATAGTATTAATTTTGTTCAATACACACCTAAAACAATCACCAATAAAGAGGCATTTTTTGCTGAACTCGATGAAGTTAAACGTTTAGGTTATGGCAAAGATGATGAAGAGTCAGAGCTTGGTTTACGTTGTTTTGCAGTGCCAATTTATAATCGTTTAGGTAATATTATTGCAGCCTTAAGTTTATCAACCTCTATCTTTAGATGTAATACAGCAGAAGATGAAGCTAAACTTGTCGGTGAAATTAGCCAATCTGCCGCCAAAATATCTGAATTAATTGGTTATAATAAGCAATCAAAATTGTCAGAATAAAGGTTATTATTGATAAATAACCCCTAAGCTTACTGCTTGGTTTGCTCCAGTTACTTCTGGAATATTAGATGGAATATTATTCATCCTACAATAAGCAAGCCAAGCAAAAGCAATCGCTTCCATATCAGCACTGTTTATGCCTTTCACATCAGTAATCAAAACTTGCCATTTTGGTAGTAATCTTGATAATCGTTCCATTATGAGAGGATTTTTTGCACCACCTCCACAAACTAACAGCTCACAAGATAATCTATTATTTATCGGTAATTTTTTTATTTCTTCAGAAATAGATAAAACAGTAAACTCGACTAATGTTGCTTGGATATCTTGCGCAGATAAATGCATTCCTACTAATTTATTATGTAACCAAGATAAATTAAATAGTTCTCGTCCAGTACTTTTAGGAGCAGGTATTTGAAAATAATTTTCCTTATAAAGATAATTTAATAAATCTGGATTAATGCTACCTGTTTTCGCCCATAGTCCATCTTGATCATAGTTTTTTCCTAACTGCTCTTTAATCCATCCATCTAATAATACATTACCTGGACCAGTGTCATAACCTATAATAGGGTATTGAGGAATTAATACAGTAATATTACTTATTCCGCCAATATTAAGTATCACGCGATTGATATTCGGATCTTGCAATACCGCGTTATGAAAAGCTGGCACGAGTGGTGCGCCTTGTCCCCCATAAGCCATATCTTTACGTCGAAAATCTGCTATAGTGGTTATTCCTGTTTTTGCCGCAATAATATTCGCATCTCCAATTTGCATGGTGAACGGATTAGCACCATTTGGTGCGTGATAGATGGTTTGTCCGTGACATCCAATCGCTGTAATTTGATGTTTTTCAATCTGATTATCTTTTAAAAATTGATTTATACTATCTGCAAAAAGTTGGCCAAGTCTGTGATCAATTTCACCTAAATTTTGTAATGTGGTCTGTTTGGTTTCGCATAGAGTAAGTAGAAGTTGTTTTAAATTGGCTGGCATTGGGTAGCAATTACTAGCGATTGAGGTAATTTTTCTATCTGTTATATTTACTAAAGCAATATCAATACCATCCATACTGGTACCTGACATTACACCAATATACAAATTTTGCATAAAGTTATCCTTCTCGAATGATATTACCTGTTCTTATATCTCTAATTTCAGAAGGTTGTAAACGATGACCTGTTTCACCTCTTAAAACAGGAAAACATTCTCCAAACTGTTGTTTTACATCAAAAATTGTTCGGCAGGGATTATGACCTGAAAGATTAGCGCTTGATGAGATGAGTGGTTTACCAAATAAATCACAAAGCTGACAAACTAAAGGATGATTAGTGACTCGCACTGCAATAGAATCAAATTTGCCTGTTAAAAAATAGGGAGTTGTTTTATTTTTAGGAAAAATCCAAGTGACAGGTCCAGGCCAGCTGGTAAATGCTAACCTCTTTTGCTCTTTATTGAGAGTTGAATCATCAATATAAGGAAGCAGTTGCTGATAATCACTCGCAATTAAAATTAGCCCTTTATCAATTGATCGCTGCTTTAACTGTAGCAGGTTTAATACAGCAATTTCATTGTTGGGATCACAACCCAATCCAAAAACGGCTTCGGTAGGGTAAGCAATTACATCACCATTTTTTAAACGACCAATACATTCTGATACTGTTAATAAATTTGTCATTAAGATTTAAATATTCATTAAAACGATTGAAAATTATATTAAACCCAGAGAGTTAGATTTGCAAATTAGCTGAGATTATTTTAAAACATCATAATTATCTATAATAAAACACAATGATTAAGGTAATTAAAACTGACAGGCTGGGTATGTCAACGAAAAATCATATTATTGCCAATTCATTTGTGGGTAGTTGATTGCCGTTAATTCAACGGTTTGCTGCATATTGATAATTTTAACTCTTGGATCAATAAATGGGAGTAATCCACGAGCTTGAATATCATTATCGATGATGTAGCAATGTGCAGTTTTTTCGATAATATCATCTAATAATGGATTATTTTTTAGCGCAATAATCACACCATTTTGCCAGAATAAAACGGCATCGTGTTGTGATATGAATTGTGTATTTACAGTTGATTGGTTGGCTGTTGAAATAGTATGTAACATAATTCTCACTTTTTTTATACTTAAACGTATAGTTAACCTGAAACTTTTTGACAGAAAAGCAAGTTAATCTTGTTTGGTACATCTTTAATGGTTATTAGTATATAATAAGGACTATTTATTGAGCAAAGAATTCCTCATGAAACCAATTATTTTAGCCGATGAGCACGCAACCATTTCATTGGGTAGCAAACTTGCTAAGCAATGTTTAAACTATTTATTGAATCAAGATGATACGATAATTCTTTATTTAATTGGTGATCTTGGTGCTGGTAAAACTACTTTTAGTCGTGGATTTTTACAACAATTAGGTCATACAGGTAATGTCAAAAGTCCAACATATACTTTAGTTGAACCGTATCAATTCGATGGCTTTTCTGTTTATCATTTTGATTTATATAGATTAATTGATTCTGAAGAACTTGAGTTTATGGGTATCCGTGAATATTTTTCTTCGCGTTCGATCTGTTTAATTGAATGGCCTGAACAAGCGAAAGGTATACTACCAAGTGCTGACATTGAAATTCATTTGGCTTATTTATCCTGTGAACGTACGGCTTGCGTGCAAGCAAAAAGTCAAAAGGGTCGAACGATTATTAATTTTTAACAATACACATTAACGGTAAAAGATGATGAAAAAATTACTTACTTTTTTAATGTTTTTATTGCTTTGTAACTCAGCTTATGCAGCTAAAGTAGTGATTGCCGTTGATGCAGGACATGGTGGTAAAGATTCTGGCGCAATAGGTCAAAGCAATTTATATGAAAAGACAGTTACATTTTCAATTGCCAAAAAATTAACTAATTTGTTAAATAAAGATCCTAGTTTTAAAGGGGTATTAACCCGTAGTAGTGATACTTTTATCTCGGTTCCACAGCGTTCAGAAATCGCTCGAAAAAATAAAGCTAATTTATTAGTTTCTATTCATGCTGATGCAGCCCCAAATCGTAACGCAACAGGTGCGTCAATTTGGGTCTTATCGACCAAACGGGCTGATACTGAGCTTGGTCGTTGGCTTGAACAAGATGAAAAACAATCTCAATTATTAGGCGGAGCTGGCGATGCTCTTGCTGAAGATAATAATCGTCATTTAAGTCAAGCGGTCTTAGATTTACAATTTTCTTATTCTCAGCGAGTAGGTTATGAATTAGCAATGCAAGTTTTAACGTCAATAAAAAGTGTAACTAAGCTTCATAAAAATCAGCCAGAATATGCAAGTTTAGGTGTTTTACGTTCACCTGATATTCCGTCGATTTTGATTGAAGTTGGTTTTATTTCTAATTTAGACGAAGAACGTCTGTTAAGCAGTAATGCCCATCAAGATAAGATTGCTAAAGCCATTTATCAAGGTATAAAAAACTATGTAAAACAGAATCCTAAATTTGGAGCACAACATTAATGGCAATCCATATTCTATCTCCCCAATTAGCGAATCAAATTGCGGCAGGTGAGGTAGTAGAGCGCCCTGCATCAGTTATTAAAGAATTAGTTGAAAATAGCCTTGATGCGGGTAGTACTCAAATTGATATAGATATTGAGCAAGGCGGCTGTAAATTAATTCGTATTCGTGATAATGGTTGTGGTATTACTAAAGATGAATTAGCACTTGCTTTAGCACGTCATGCAACCAGTAAAATCAGTACGTTAGATGATCTCGATGCAATTATTAGTCTCGGATTTCGTGGTGAAGCACTAGCAAGTATTAGTTCTGTTTCAAGATTAACTTTAACTTCGAGAACAGTAGAACAGACTGAAGCATGGCAAGTTTATGCAGAAGGTCGAGATATGACGCCAACTATTAAACCCGCTGCGCATCCTATTGGTTCAACAGTTGAAGTTCTTGATCTATTCTATAATACTCCTGCAAGGCGCCGTTTTTTAAAAACGGAAAAAACCGAATTTATGCATATTGAGGAATTTGTGCGACGCATTGCGCTGGCTCGTCCTGATGTCTCATTTAATTTGCAACATAATGGTAAATTGGTTAAACAGTATCGAGCATCTGAATTAAAAAAAAGAGTGGAATTAGTTTGCGGTCGAGCATTTATGCAAAAAGCAGTGAAACTTGATTGGCAACACGATGATTTAGTGATTCAAGGTTGGGTCACCAGCAGTGAAAGCAGTGAACTGCAATACTTTTATGTTAATGGCCGTGTCATCAAGGACAAATTGCTCAATCATGCATTGCGACAAGCATACAATAGCCGTACTAATGAGCAACAAAGTTATGTTGTATTTTTACAAATTGATCCTAAACAAGTTGATGTTAATGTGCATCCCGCGAAACACGAAGTTCGTTTTCATGAAGCGAGATTAGTACATGATTTTGTTTATCAAGCAATTGTCATGGCTCTTGAATCAAATCAACCGTACACATATAAAGAAAAAGTGATAATGGCTCCGAATCGACAAGCTGCCGGTGAAAATATCTTTAATCAACAAATAGAAACTGAGCATAAAAATTATCCAACAATGAGCTCATTAACTAAAAAACCGATCAATCACATTAAAGAAAATGCAATTTATGGTCAATTAGTTGAAATTAATCCAAAAACAGAAATAGAAAAAACTCAGCCTCAATCATTTCAGCCAACAGAAGATGATGGTTTAATAACTGCACCTCAACAAGCAGTTATTGAAGCATTATTTCCTAAACGAAATATGCCATTACAATCATTACAACAGCAACTTGATAGTTCATCATTAGTGCAATTTGGTCGAGTATTAACTATCATTCAATCTGATATGGCGTTGCTTGAAAAGTTTGAAGATAATCAGCAAAAATTAATGTTAATGAAATTACCTGTGGCCCAAAAAAAAGTGACCACAATTAAATTATTATCTCAAGAATCGGAAAAATTATTGATACCTTTAACGATATTAATAGATCATAAAGAACAGCAAGTGATTACTAATTATCAAAAACAATTACAATTTTTAGGTTTTGATTTTTATATAGATAAAGCTAAATTGTACTTAGAAAATGTGCCTAAAATGTTGCGGGCTATGAATTGGCAACAAACTTTGCCAGCATTAATTAGTTTTATATCAGAATCAGAACAGGAAGTTTTAAATCCAACACAGATAGCTAATTGGTTAGCAAATCAGTATGATGACAGTCATACAGTATGTTGGAGCGTAGCTAAAGTGATTCAGTTATTGGCTCAGTTAGAACAGATAGATATTAATTTGTTACAGCAACAAACTTTTTTATATCCAATTGATATACAATTATTTACTCAATCGATTTTATCATGAACAAACCAAAAATTATTTCATTAATGGGACCCACAGCATCGGGTAAAACGGCATTTGCAATGGCTCTTTATGATCGTTATCCTATTGATATTATTAGTGTTGATTCCGCACTAATTTATCGCGGAATGGATATTGGGACGGCAAAACCAACTAAAAAAGAACAACATAAATATCCGCATAAATTGATTGATATTTGTGATCCAGCACAAAGTTATTCAGCAGCTAATTTTCGGCATGATGCGATTGTCGAAATTGAAAAAACCCTAAACAAAGGACGCATTCCATTGTTAGTAGGTGGCACCATGTTATATTTTAAAGCGCTAATTGAAGGGCTATCTCCGCTTCCTGTTGCCAACATGGAAATACGTAAACAAATAGAAGAAAAAGCTAATAAAATGGGGTGGCAAGCGATTCATGAAGAATTGCAAAAAATTGATCCTATATCGGCTGAGCGTATTCATCCTAATGATCCACAGCGTCTAAATCGTGCTTTAGAAGTTTATCTTATCACAGGTAAAAGTTTAACCGAGCTAACTCAAGAAAGTGGTAAAGCTTTACCATATGATATTATGCAATTTGCTATAATGCCAGATGATAGAGCTGAACTTCATAAGCATATTGAGCAACGTTTTTTACAGATGTTAGATCAAGGTTTTGAAGATGAAGTGAAAAAACTTATGCAGCGCTCCGATCTTCATTTAAATCTACCTTCTATTCGCTGCGTTGGTTATCGCCAAATGTGGGAATATTTAAGTGGCGATACCAGTTATGATGAAATGGTATTCAAAGGTATTTGTGCTACTCGTCAATTAGCAAAACGGCAAATTACCTGGCTTCGTGGTTGGAAGCAACCTGTCACATGGTTAAATAGAAATAATATGGAAAATATTTTAAATCATCTCTTTTAATTTCAAATAGATATTTTCATTGCTTATTACTTGGTCTTTTTATTTATTGATAGTTTATTTAGTTTTGTTAAAATATTTTAGATTAATGAGGCGGTTTCGTATATTATTTTGTCTAGTTAATGTAAAGTTATTAAAAATTTAGTTATTTGTGCATAAATTGCAATTGATCGGTTCAAGTACCGTGTTTTTTATGTTATTTTGATATTTACTTACGTAAATATTCTATAATTGTAATTACAATAGATATTTATTTTTGAAAATATAATTTCAATCTTCATATTATTTCATTTTAAAGGATAATCTCATGTCAAAAGGGCAGTCATTACAAGATCCTTATTTGAATTTGCTTCGTCGCGAGCATATTCCTGTATCAATTTATTTGGTTAATGGTATTAAATTACAAGGTCAAATCGAATCATTTGATCAATTTGTTATATTACTAAAAAATACTGTAAGCCAAATGGTTTATAAACATGCTATCTCAACAGTTGTACCATCAAGATCAATTTCTGGATTAGTATCTCAGCCAGAAGAGGAAAATGAAAACTGATTAAATCAGCGGAGAATCTGATTGTTTGATCGATATAAAGGCGGAGAATCTGCCTTATTAGTCCATGTTTTCCTTCCTCAAGAAAGCGATATCGAGGATCTAAAAGAGTTTGAAGTATTAGTTGCTTCTGCTCAAATAGAGATTCTCGATATTGTGACAACATCAAGAAAAACACCTCAAGCCAAATATTTTATTGGTGAAGGTAAAGCCCTAGAAATTGCTGAAAAAGTTAAAGAACTACAAGCTTCCGTTATTTTAGTTAATCATACATTGACGCCTACTCAAGAACGTAACCTTGAAAAACTATGTGAATGTCGCGTTGTTGATCGAACTGGTTTAATTTTAGATATTTTTGCACAACGAGCGAGAACTCATGAAGGTAAATTACAAGTTGAATTAGCACAATTGCAATATTTATCTACTCGTTTGGTTCGTGGATGGACACATTTAGAACGACAAAAAGGTGGTATTGGTTTAAGAGGACCGGGGGAAACACAGTTAGAAACTGATAGACGTTTGATTCGTCATAGAATTCAATTAATTTTATCAAGATTAGCTAAAGTAGAAAAACAGCGTAACCAAAATCGGCAATCAAGAAATAAAGCAGATCTCTCCACTGCATCTTTAGTTGGATATACCAATGCAGGTAAATCAACACTATTTAATGTTCTAACTCATGCCGATGTTTATGCAGCTGATCAGTTATTTGCTACGCTCGATCCTACACTAAGGCGGATTACAGTTGATGATGTTGGAGAAGTTGTTTTAGCTGATACGGTAGGTTTTATTCGTCACTTACCTCATGATCTGATTGCGGCTTTTAAAGCAACTTTATTAGAAACACAAGAAGCAGCTTTATTATTACATGTTATTGATGCTGCTGATCCTAATATGTTGGAGAATATACATGCAGTAGAAGAAGTATTATTTGAAATTGATGCACATGATATCCCAACACTATTAGTAATGAATAAAATTGATTTAATCGAAGGTAGAGAACCGAGCATTGATCGTAATGAAGAGGGAATTCCAATTCGTGTTTGGATTTCTGCTCAAAATGGTTTAGGATTAGATCTCTTATTTATAGCATTAAAAGAAAGGCTTGCTAAACAGATTCAAGTTTGTCAGTTGAATTTACCTGCTCATTTGGCAAAATTAAGAAGTCGTTTTTATCAGTTAAATGCAGTAGAACGTGAGTTTATTAATGATGACGGTAGTTTTCGACTAGATGTGAGAATGCCTTCCATTGAATGGAATCGTCTCTGTAAACAGGAGCCAGATCTGTTATACTTAATTAATACGCAAAATAACAACTAATCGTTAAATGGAGCATATAAAATATGGCGTGGAATCAGCCCGGAAATAACGGACAAGATAACGATCCATGGGGAAGTAATAACAAAAAACCTTCCAATTCAACAAATGATATATTGGATAAAATTAAAAATTTACTTAAAAAAGGTAAGTTAGGCAATAACAATGGCGGTTCATCAAACACTAAATTACCGATGAATACCTACAAAATTATTGTAATAGCATTTATTGCTTTAATATTTATCTGGGGTTTAAGTGGGTTTTATACCATTAATCAAAGCCAAAGAGGGGTGATTACTCGCTTTGGTCAAGTTCAACCAGAAATTGTTCAACCTGGATTAAATTGGAAACCTACCTTAATTGATAAGGTCTATATTGTTGATACTCAAGGAACTCGAAATTTCAATGTCCAAGGCTTTATTGTTACTACAGGTGAGAACCTTGTCTTTGTTGAGATGAATGTACAGTATCGTATTAGCAATCCTTTAAAATATTTATTCAATGTTACTAATGTTGAAGATAGCCTTCGCCAAACCGCAGATAGTGCTCTTAGAACCGCTGTGGGTAGCTCTAATATTGATGCTATCATTTCCGATGGTCGTTCAATTCTTGAAAGTAGCACTAAGGATGAACTTGTTAATGTAATCACCCATTATGATATGGGAATTAATATTGTTGATTTAAATTTCCAAGTGGCTCGTCCACCGGATGAGGTACAAGATGCTTACGATGATGCAATTCGTGCTCAGGGTGATAGTGAACGTGAAATCAAGCAAGCAGAAGCAGATAAAGTTCAATTAGTTCAGCAAGCTGAAGGTAAATCGGCAAGAATTTTAGCTGATGCTAATGCCTATAAAGTCCGAGTAGAGCTTGAAGCTGCAGGTGACGTTGCACGTTTTGAGCAAATTTTACCTCAATATAAAGCTGCTCCTGAAATAACTAAAGAGCGTTTATATATTGAAATGATGGAAAAAATATTAGAGAAGACTCATAAAGTCATCGTTAATGATAAAAGTGGTAATCTAATGGTTCTACCATTAGAACAATTATTAAAAAATAAAGGCGAAAAAGTATCTACATCAACAGTAAATCAAAGTAGTGATTATAATTTTAATATGCCAAATTCTTCTGAAGCAATGAAAAGTACACCTCAAACAGCAAGTGAATCACAAAAAAGTGCCACAACAAGTAACAATAGTTCTTCTACTAGCAATACAGCGAGAACTATGAGAACTATGGGACAATAATAAGGAGAAAGATGAGTATGCGTAAATTATTGATTCCTATCGTTTTAATTTTAATTGGTATGTTCTTTTCAAGCGCTTATGTGATAGAAGAAGGAACACGTGGTGTTGTTTTAAGATTTAATAAAATTATTGGGTTATCTGATCCAGGATTACATTTTAAAGTTCCTGGTATGGATAGCATCAAAGTTATTGATGCTAAAATTCAAACAACTAATAGTTCTAATAATAGCAAAGAACAACGTTTTTTTAACGTACAAAAGAAAGAATTAATTGTTGATTATTTTGTACAGTGGAAAATTGTTGATTTTAATCGTTATTATGAAACAGTAGCTGGCGGAAATAACGTTGAAGACTTACTTTTAGCACGTCTAAATGGTCGTTTAAGAGCTGAAATTGGTAAATTAAGCAATAAAGATATTATTAATGATTCTAACGCTGATACTAAATCACGAAATTCTTTAATGATTCGAGTTAAAGATGCTTTGAATGGAAATCATCAAGACTCCATTGATACTGCACCAATTGACAAATTGGTTACTGATACCCAAAAAGATTCTGAAATCAATAAAACCAGCTTAAGAGCATTTGGTGTTGAAGTCATTGATGTTCGAATTAAACAGATTAACTTCCCATCTGAAGTTTCTGGTTCTATCTATGCAAGAATGCGAGCAGAACGTGAAGTGATCGCTCGTGATAAACGTTTTGAAGGTGTTAGAAAAGCCGAAGAAACAAGAGCGACAGCTACGCTAGAAGCAACCAAAATATTATCAGAAGCAGAGCGTCAATCTCGTATAATCCGAGGTGAAGGCGATGCTAATGCCGCTAAACTATACGCTGATGCCTTTGGTAAAGATATGGTGTTTTTTAGTTTTATTCGTAGTTTAAAAGCGTATGAACAAAGTTTCACTGGTAATGATGTGATGGTCATTAGTCCTGATAGTGAGTTTTTCCAGTATATGAAATTAAAATCAAATAAATAACAGAATGAGTAAACAGTCTATGAGTAATAATGTTGTTGTACTAGGTACACAATGGGGTGATGAAGGCAAAGGTAAAGTTGTCGATTTACTTACTGAAAAAGCAAAATATGTGGTACGTTATCAAGGCGGGCATAATGCAGGTCACACGTTGGTTATTGATGGCGAAAAAACCGTATTACACTTAATTCCATCAGGAATTCTACATAATAATGTTATGAGTATTATTGCTAACGGTGTAGTGCTATGTCCAGATGCTTTAATGAAAGAGATGAAAGAACTTGAAAATAAAGGTATACCTGTTCAAGAAAGACTACTTATCTCTGAATCGTGCCCATTAATCTTGCCTTACCATATTGCATTAGACCAAGCTCGAGAAAAAGCTCGTGGAAATAAAGCTATTGGTACTACTGGTCGAGGTATTGGGCCTGCTTATGAAGATAAAGTTGCACGTCGTGGACTTCGTGTTGGGGATTTACTTGATAGACTGGCATTTGCTGAAAAATTAAAAGAAGTGATGGAATACCACAATTTTCAATTAGTAAATTACTATAAAGCTGAAGCTGTTGATTATCAGAAAGTCCTTAATGACACATTAGCAATTGCAGATATTTTAGTATCTATGATTGCCGATATACCTGCACTTTTAGAAGATGCACGAAAAAAAGGTGAAAGGATTATGTTCGAAGGTGCACAAGGTACATTGCTTGATATTGACCATGGTACGTATCCTTATGTGACATCTTCTAATACGACTGCTGGTGGAGTAGCAACTGGTTCTGGTTTTGGTCCCCGTTATGTCGGTTATGTATTAGGAATTGTTAAAGCCTACTCTACACGAGTTGGAGCTGGTCCTTTTCCTACAGAATTATTTGATGAAACTGGCGAGTACCTTTGTAAACAGGGTAATGAATTCGGTGCAACAACAGGTCGTCGTCGTCGTACAGGATGGTTAGATGCAGTTGCCGTTCGAAAAGCCGTACAACTAAATTCTGTTTCTGGATTTTGTCTTACAAAACTGGATGTTCTCGATGGTCTTAACGAAGTTAAAATTTGTGTTGGTTATCAATTACCAAATGGTCATGTCATCAAAAATGCACCGGCTGCTGCTGAAGATTGGAGTTTAGTAAAACCAGTTTACGAAACAATGCCAGGTTGGAGTGAATCGACGTTTGGTATCAAGAGTTATGATGCATTACCAAAAGCAGCAAAAGCTTATATCAAACGGATTGAAGAATTAACGGAAACACCAGTTGATATTATTTCAACGGGTCCGGATCGTAGTGAAACTATGATTTTACGTGATCCATATTCAGTATAATTTTAAATTAAGAAAAATCGGGATAATTATCCCGATTTTTTATTTTAAGCTTATAAACAAAATAAAATGATTAAACATATAAGAAGAATATCATGACAAAAATAGGGACACCACTATCATCCAGCGCAACAAAAGTTTTACTTTGTGGTGCAGGGGAACTAGCAAAAGAAGTTGTGATTGAATTACAGCGATTTGGTTGTGAAGTGATTGCTGTTGATCGTTATGCTAATGCTCCAGCGATGCAAGTTGCACATCGTTCTCATGTTATCAATATGTTAGATGGTAATGAACTAAGAAACGTCATTGAAACTGAAAAACCCGATTATATTGTTCCTGAAATAGAAGCCATTGCAATAAAAACTTTAGTTGAATTAGAGAGTGAAGGATTTACGGTCATTCCCACTGCAAATGCAGTAGCGTTAACAATGAATAGAGAAGGTATTCGTCGCCTAGCTGCTGAAAAATTAAAGTTACCTACTTCACCTTACCGTTTCGCTTCAAATAAAACAGAATTTAAACAAGCAATAACAGAAATTGGTTTTCCCTGTTTTGTCAAACCGATTATGAGTTCTTCCGGCAAAGGTCAGTCATTATTACGTAGTGAAGTTGATATAGATTCCTCATGGATCTATGCTCAAGAAGGTGGACGTACAGGTGAAGGAAAAGTAATAATAGAAGGCTTAGTGAATTTTGATTACGAAATTACCTTACTTACTGTCAAACATATTAATGGTATTTCATTCTGTGAACCTATTGGTCATCGTCAAGAAAAAGGGGATTATCGAGAATCTTGGCAACCGCAACAAATGTCTAATCAAGCTTTAAATCTAGCAAAAGAAATTTCAACTAAAATAACTGATGCTCTAGGAGGACGAGGTATATTTGGTGTTGAATTATTTGTAAAAGGTGATCATGTTTGGTTTAGTGAGGTTTCTCCTCGTCCGCATGATACTGGGTTGGTAACATTAATATCTCAAAATTTCACCGAATTTGCATTACATGCTAGAGCTATACTGGGATTACCAATTCCTATGATTGAACAATACAGTGCTGCTGCTTCTGCGGTTATTTTAGTAAATGGTTGTTCAAAGCAAATTACATTTGCTAATTTAGAAAAAGCATTACAAGAGTCACATACAGATATACGTTTATTTGGTAAACCTGAAGTAGATGGTGTAAGGCGAATGGGAGTCGCATTGGCAAAAGCCGAAACGGTCTCCGAAGCGGTAAATAAAGCCGTAAATGCGGTTAAACGACTCCAAATAACGTTATAACACATCATTTTGAGTAAAAAGCAGTCAATCAATCTAAAAATAATAAAATTTCTTAAATAGGGGTTGACGAGAGCAAGTGAAGTGAGTAACATACGCAACCCTTGAGACAGCAAACTGAATAACAAAATGTTTAGTGAAAGATAAATAGCTGTCAGCTCTTTAAAAAGAAGAAACAGACAATCTGTGTGGGCACTTGCGAGACGAAAGATTAAAAGTCTACGGACTGAAAAATTAAGTCTTGATAAGTGACACTGAAGATTCATTTGAATATGTCAGAGACAGTTATTGAGCATCAAACTTTAAATTGAAGAGTTTGATCATGGCTCAGATTGAACGCTGGCGGCAGGCTTAACACATGCAAGTCGAACGGTAACATGAGTGCTTGCACTTGATGACGAGTGGCGGACGGGTGAGTAAAGTATGGGTATCTGCCGAATGGAGGGGGACAACAGTTGGAAACGACTGCTAATACCGCATAATGTTGAGAGACCAAAGCATGGGACCTTCGGGCCATGCGCCATTTGATGAGCCCATATGGGATTAGCTAGTTGGTAGGGTAAAGGCTTACCAAGGCGACGATCTCTAGCTGGTCTGAGAGGATGACCAGCCACACTGGAACTGAGACACGGTCCAGACTCCTACGGGAGGCAGCAGTGGGGAATATTGCACAATGGGGGGAACCCTGATGCAGCCATGCCGCGTGTATGAAGAAGGCCTTCGGGTTGTAAAGTACTTTCGGTAATGAGGAAGGTGATGAATCGAATAGGTTCATCAATTGACGTTAATTACAGAAGAAGCACCGGCTAACTCCGTGCCAGCAGCCGCGGTAATACGGAGGGTGCGAGCGTTAATCGGAATGACTGGGCGTAAAGGGCATGTAGGCGGATAATTAAGTTAGGTGTGAAAGCCCTGGGCTCAACCTAGGAATTGCACTTAAAACTGGTTAACTAGAGTATTGTAGAGGAAGGTAGAATTCCACGTGTAGCGGTGAAATGCGTAGAGATGTGGAGGAATACCGGTGGCGAAGGCGGCCTTCTGGACAGATACTGACGCTGAGATGCGAAAGCGTGGGGAGCAAACAGGATTAGATACCCTGGTAGTCCACGCTGTAAACGATGTCGATTTGGAGTTTGTTGCCTAGAGTGATGGGCTCCGAAGCTAACGCGATAAATCGACCGCCTGGGGAGTACGGCCGCAAGGTTAAAACTCAAATGAATTGACGGGGGCCCGCACAAGCGGTGGAGCATGTGGTTTAATTCGATGCAACGCGAAGAACCTTACCTGGTCTTGACATCCACAGAATCTTGCAGAGATGCGAGAGTGCCTTCGGGAACTGTGAGACAGGTGCTGCATGGCTGTCGTCAGCTCGTGTTGTGAAATGTTGGGTTAAGTCCCGCAACGAGCGCAACCCTTATCCTTTGTTGCCAGCGATTCGGTCGGGAACTCAAAGGAGACTGCCGTTGATAAAGCGGAGGAAGGTGGGGACGACGTCAAGTCATCATGGCCCTTACGACCAGGGCTACACACGTGCTACAATGGCGTATACAAAGGGAGGCGACCTCGCGAGAGCAAGCGGACCTCATAAAGTACGTCTAAGTCCGGATTGGAGTCTGCAACTCGACTCCATGAAGTCGGAATCGCTAGTAATCGTGAATCAGAATGTCACGGTGAATACGTTCCCGGGCCTTGTACACACCGCCCGTCACACCATGGGAGTGGGTTGCACCAGAAGTAGATAGCTTAACCTTCGGGAGGGCGTTTACCACGGTGTGGTCCATGACTGGGGTGAAGTCGTAACAAGGTAACCGTAGGGGAACCTGCGGTTGGATCACCTCCTTACGAAGTGCTCGTAAGTGTTCACACAGATTGTTTGTTTATAAAGAAGAAGTAATTAAGTCCCCTTCGTCTAGAGGCCTAGGACATCGCCCTTTCACGGCGGTAACAGGGGTTCGAATCCCCTAGGGGACGCCATAATATGTGATGAAGTTACTTCTTAATGAAATTATGTTTGTATTTACTTATAAGAGTAAATAGAAAGATAAAGCTCTTTAACAATTAGGAACAAGCTGAAAGAAACGAGTTCTCGTTTTTACGGAAAGCATTTGTATGAAAATATGAATGCGCTGAAGTAAAAAAGAGAAAAAAAGCGTAATTAAAACCAAGACAACTGTGAGTTGTAAGGTTAAGAAATTAAGCGTACACGGTGGATGCCTAGGCAATCAGAGGCGATGAAGGACGTGTTAATCTGCGAAAAGCGACGGTGAGCCGATAAAAGGCGCGATAGCCGTTGATGTCCGAATGGGGAAACCCAGTGCAGGTGACTGCACTATCATCTGATGAATCCATAGTCAGATGAGGCGAACCGGGAGAACTGAAACATCTAAGTACCCCGAGGAAAAGAAATCAACCGAGATTCCCAAAGTAGCGGCGAGCGAAATGGGAGCAGCCCAAGCGGGTAGCATAATGTATTAGTGGAAGCGTCTGGAAAGTCGCACGACAGAGGGTGAAAGTCCCGTACATGAAAATGCATTATGTGGAAGCTTATAGAGTAGGGCGGGACACGTGATATCCTGTCTGAAGATGGGGGGACCATCCTCCAAGGCTAAATACTCCTGATTGACCGATAGTGAACCAGTACCGTGAGGGAAAGGCGAAAAGAACCCCGGGAGGGGAGTGAAATAGACCCTGAAACCGTGTACGTACAATCAGTGGGAGCTGTTACCGTTGGGTAATAGTGACTGCGTACCTTTTGTATAATGGGTCAGCGACTTATATTCTGTAGCAAGGTTAACCGAATAGGGGAGCCGAAGGGAAACCGAGTATTAACTGTGCGTTAAGTTGCAGGGTATAGACCCGAAACCCGGTGATCTAGCCATGGGCAGGTTGAAGGTTGGTTAACACTAACTGGAGGACCGAACCGACTAATGTTGAAAAATTAGCGGATGACCTGTGGCTGGGGGTGAAAGGCCAATCAAACCGGGAGATAGCTGGTTCTCCCCGAAAGCTATTTAGGTAGCGCCTCATGTATAACTGTTGGGGGTAGAGCACTGTTTCGGCTAGGGGGCCATCCCGGCTTACCAACCCGATGCAAACTCCGAATACTGACAAGTTTAATCATGGGAGACACACGGCGGGTGCTAACGTTCGTCGTGAAGAGGGAAACAACCCAGACCGCCAGCTAAGGTCCCCAAGTCATAGTTAAGTGGGAAACGAAGTGGGAAGGCTTAGACAGCTAGGATGTTGGCTTAGAAGCAGCCATCATTTAAAGAAAGCGTAATAGCTCACTAGTCGAGTCGGCCTGCGCGGAAGATGTAACGGGGCTAAAACTATGCACCGAAGCTGCGGCAGTGCACGTAAGTGTATTGGGTAGGGGAGCGTTCTGTAAGCCGTAGAAGGTGTGTTGTGAGGCATGCTGGAGGTATCAGAAGTGCGAATGCTGACATAAGTAACGATAAAGCGGGTGAAAAGCCCGCTCGCCGGAAGACCAAGGGTTCCTGTCCAACGTTAATCGGGGCAGGGTGAGTCGACCCCTAAGGAGAGGCCGAAGGGCGTATCTGATGGGAAACGGGTTAATATTCCCGTACTGGCTATAACTGCGATGGGGGGACGAAGAAGGCTAGGTTTACCACCTATTGGATGGTGGGTTAAGCGTGTAGGGGTGTGATTAGGCAAATCCGGTCACTGAAACCCTGAGGCGTGATGACGAGCTACTAAGGTAGTGAAGTAATTGATGCCCTGCTTCCAGGAAAATCCTCTAAGCTTCAGGTTATAGTTAATCGTACCCGAAACCGACACAGGTGGTCAGGTAGAGAATACTCAGGCGCTTGAGAGAACTCGGGTGAAGGAACTAGGCAAAATGGTGCCGTAACTTCGGGAGAAGGCACGCTGATGGTAATTGAAGTCCCACGCGGATGGAGGTGAAGTCAGTCGAAGATACCAGCTGGCTGCAACTGTTTAATAAAAACACAGCACTGTGCAAACACGAAAGTGGACGTATACGGTGTGACGCCTGCCCGGTGCTGGAAGGTTAATTGATGGGGTTATGCGTAAGCAGAAGCTCTTGATCGAAGCCCCAGTAAACGGCGGCCGTAACTATAACGGTCCTAAGGTAGCGAAATTCCTTGTCGGGTAAGTTCCGACCTGCACGAATGGCGTAATGATGGCCAGGCTGTCTCCACCCGAGACTCAGTGAAATTGAAATTGCCGTGAAGATGCGGTGTACCCGTGGCAAGACGGAAAGACCCCGTGAACCTTTACTATAGCTTGACAGTGAACATTGAGCCTTAATGTGTAGGATAGGTGGGAGACTAAGAAGCATGCACGCCAGTGTGTGTGGAGTCGACCTTGAAATACCACCCTTTAATGTTTGATGTTCTAACCTATACTTCTGAATCGAGGTAAGGGACACTGTCTGGTGGGTAGTTTGACTGGGGCGGTCTCCTCCCAAAGAGTAACGGAGGAGCACGAAGGTTAGCTAATCCTGGTCGGACATCAGGAGGTTAGTGCAATGGCAAAAGCTAGCTTGACTGCGAGAGTGACGGCTCGAGCAGGTACGAAAGTAGGTCATAGTGATCCGGTGGTTCTGAATGGAAGGGCCATCGCTCAACGGATAAAAGGTACTCCGGGGATAACAGGCTGATACCGCCCAAGAGTTCATATCGACGGCGGTGTTTGGCACCTCGATGTCGGCTCATCACATCCTGGGGCTGAAGTAGGTCCCAAGGGTACGGCTGTTCGCCGTTTAAAGTGGTACGCGAGCTGGGTTTAGAACGTCGTGAGACAGTTCGGTCCCTATCTGCCATGGGCGTAGGAAAATTGAGAGGGTTTGCTTCTAGTACGAGAGGACCGAAGTGAACGCACCGCTGGTGTTCGGGTTGTGATGCCAATTGCATTGCCCGGTAGCTACGTGCGGAATAGATAAGTGCTGAAAGCATCTAAGTACGAAACTAGCCTCGAGATGAGTTTTCCCTGAAGAGATTCAGTAAGGTCCGTTTGAGACTAAGACGTAGATAGGTCAGGTGTGTAAGTGTAGTGATACATTGAGCTAACTGATACTAATGAACCGAGAGTCTTAACCTTACAACTCGGAGTTGTTTTGGATACGCGAAGTTGAGAGATTAAGAAATCATCGAAAGATGATGAAAGATTGATGAAACAGTTTGTTCCGGATTGAGCGATTGATGAAGATATGTGATAATCATCATCAATAGAAAAAGAGAAGACAGAATATGTCTGGCGGTAATAGCGCGGTGGTCCCACCTGACCCCATGCCGAACTCAGAAGTGAAACGCCGAAGTGCCGATGGTAGTGTGGGTATTACCCATGTGAGAGTAGGGAGCCGCCAGACTTTTAAATATATTGAGAGCCCAGCAGGAATGCTGGGCTTTTTTGCATACAGAAATTACAAACTTCTAAAGAAGTTTGTATGTTTGAGTATGCCACTAAACAATAATTCATTTAGTGTATAATAACCTAAAGATGATATTTAAACTAAGTTAAAGCAGGATGAGATGAACTCATTAATAGCCTTTAATAAACCCTTTAATGTCACAACTCAATTTTCACCTCATGAAAAGTATCAGACATTAAAAGATTTTATAAAATTACCAAAATTTTATCCGGCAGGACGTTTAGATACCGATAGCGAAGGATTGTTATTGTTAACAAATGATGGTAAATTACAAGCTAAAATCAGCTCACCAAAATTTAAATTGCCAAAAACTTACTGGGTACAAGTAGAAGGTTTAGTTAGTCAACAAGCTATAGATCAACTAAGAAAAGGTATTCAGTTAAAGGAATTTTATACAGCGCCAGCTATAGTAGATTTTTTAGATGAACCATCGCTGCTATGGGAGAGAGTTCCTCCTATTCGTGAACGTAAAACAATACCCACTTCATGGATAAGCATTATTATTACTGAAGGAAAGAATCGCCAAGTTAGGCGAATGTGTGCAGCGGTGGGTTTTCCTTGCTTACGACTAATTAGAATTCAAATTGGCAAATATAATTTATTTACGCACCAACTACCACTAGGTAAATGGTGTCATATTAAAACTTCAGATCTTTATTAGTAATTAATTTTAATTATTCTTTATATAGAACTTATTATTCTTTTTATAATTTAATAAAATGATCTAATAGATCAATAATGTTACTCCTTTTGTTTGAATACATTGGGCTTTATTTTAAAATAATATAAAATGATTACTAGCAATTGTCATGGGATAAACAATTTATGGTTGAACAAAAAAAAGAAGGATTTTTTTCTCGTTTGAAAAAAGGACTTTTTAAAACAAAACAGAATATTGGATCAGGATTCCTTAACTTATTTAGAGGAAAAAAGATTGATGATGCATTATTTGAAGAATTAGAAGAACAATTGCTCATCGCTGATGTTGGTTTTGATACAACACAAAAGATTATTAATACACTAACTCAACACGCTTCTAGAAAAGAACTAAAAGATGCAGATGCATTACATGAGCTTTTAAAACAAGAAATGAAATCTATATTAGATGGAGTCGATAAACCACTTAATATTGATAATCATAAACCATTTATTATTTTAATGGTTGGTGTTAATGGTGTAGGTAAAACAACAACTATTGGTAAGTTAGCTCGTCAGTTTCAACAACAAGGCAAATCAGTTATGCTAGCTGCTGGTGATACTTTTCGTGCAGCAGCGGTTGAACAATTACAAGTATGGGGCGAACGTAATAGTATCCCCGTTATTGCTCAACACACTAATGCCGATTCAGCATCAGTCATTTTTGATGCTATACAAGCAGCAAAAGCAAAAAAAATAGATGTGTTAATTGCAGATACAGCGGGCCGATTACAAAACAAATCTCATTTAATGGATGAATTAAAAAAAATAGTAAGAGTCATTAAAAAGCAAGATGAGACAGCACCACATGAGATTATGTTAACGATTGATGCAAGTACAGGACAAAATGCTATTAGTCAAACCAAATTATTTAATGAGGCAGTAGGTGTTACAGGAATGGCATTAACGAAACTGGATGGGACAGCAAAAGGTGGTATAATTTTTAGCATTGCTGATCAGTTTAATATACCTATTCGTTATATTGGGGTAGGTGAAAAAATTGAAGATTTAAGACCATTTGTTGCCGTGGATTTTATTAATGCTCTGTTTGATCAAACAGAAGAGTAAAAGAAATAATGATCCAATTTCAACGCGTGAGTAAAGTTTATTCTGGTGGAAAACCGGCATTGCAAAATATAAACTTTACTTTATTACCCGGAGAAATGGCATTTTTAACAGGTCATTCTGGAGCAGGTAAAAGCACCTTAATGCGTCTAATTTGTGGATTAGAAAAAGCCAATGATGGCAATGTATTGCTAAATGGCATTGATGTGTCGAGATTGAAACGACAAGAAATGCCATTTTTACGTCGTACTATTGGTATGATTTTTCAAGATCATCAATTATTAATGGATCATACTGTTTATGATAACGTTGCTATTCCATTAATTATTTTAGGAAAATCACCCGAAGAAATTCGTCGACGAGTTTCAGCCTCATTGGATAAAGTTGGATTGTTAAATAAAATGAAATTTTATCCAATACAGTTATCAGGGGGGGAGCAACAACGTGTTGGTATTGCTCGAGCAATTGTAAATCATCCTACTGTTTTACTTGCAGATGAACCCACAGGTAATTTGGATGATAAACTCTCAAAAGACATTTTAAAACTATTTGAAGAGTTTAATCAAACAGGGGTAACTGTTTTGATGGCAACTCACAATATGACGCTTATTCGCCACAAAAAGTATCGTATATTGCATTTAAATCAAGGGCGATTAGAGGTTAAATAAATGATGAGCAGTAATCTTAAACCGAACAAATCCAAGGGAAAAGATAAGAATATTTTTTTTTGTCGTTGGAGAAGACAAATTGGTTATGCTTGGCGTAATACCTTTAATAATTTTACTCAACATATTTTTGCCTCATTATTAACAGTTTTTGTTATTGCTATTTCAATAACATTACCGACAATTAGCTATTTACTTTGGAAAAATGCTAATCAAGCTTCAAATCAGTGGAACCCAACACCAAATTTAACTGTGTACATAAATAAAGAGTTAACTTCAAAACAGACCACTGAATTGATTTCTAAGCTTAAATCTTATCCTGAGGTTGAAAATATTGAATATCTTTCCCGAGATCAAACAAAAGAAGAATTTAAAACATGGTCAGGATTTGGCAATGCACTTGATCTTCTGGATGAAAATCCATTACCAGCTGTAGCAATTCTTATTCCAAAAGAAGAAGCAAAAAATACAGATATATTGCATGCTTTTCAATCTAAATTACTTAAAATTAATGAGATTGATGATGTTCAACTTGACGATAGTTGGTTTACTCGATTAACAGCGTTAACAGATATGGTAAAATCTATAGTGTGGATAATTTCGATATTCATGATTGGCGCTGTTTCGCTTGTCATAGGTAACAGTATTCGATTAAACATTTTTGCTCGTAGACAAGTCATTATGGTGATGCAATTAATTGGCGCCACTGAAGGTTTTATATTACGCCCATTTTTGTATAATGGTATATTAATTGGATTTATCAGCACTATTTTAGCATTGATTTTATCAGAAGTCTTTATTTTTCAAATCGATTCAATTATATTACATGTCTCTACTATTTTTGGTACAAAATTTACCCTTAAAGGACTTTCATGGGACGAAAGTATACTAATTGTATTGTTCTCTATAATTCTTGGTTGGCTTTCTGCACTGATATCGACTAAGAAATATTTAAAAACAATGCGTATTGCTTAATTATTTAAGCATAGTTTTTTGTTACTAAATTAATAATAAATGTGAACTAAATGATATTTTAGTAGTCTAATATTACAGTTATATTGTTGCTATTATGAATATGGCGACAAAACTAGTTTAAATTAAGGAGGGAATTTAATGAGTACTGATTTAAAAATGCAAGTAGGTGCTTTAATCCCACAAGGAAATATTGAATCATATCTTCGTATGATTAATACTTATCCAATGTTAACTGCAGAGGAAGAAAAATCATTAGGCGAAAAGCTTTATTATCATGATGATGTTGATGCTGCAAAACAATTAATTTTGTCACATTTACGTTTTGTTGCACATATTGCCCGTGGTTATTCCGGTTATGGTTTACCTCAAGCAGATTTGATTCAAGAAGGTAATATTGGTTTAATGAAAGCAGTACGTCGCTTCAATCCAGAAATGGGTGTTCGTTTAGTTTCATTTGCGGTACACTGGATAAAAGCTGAAATACATGAATATGTACTGAAAAACTGGCGTATTGTTAAAGTTGCAACGACAAAAGCTCAAAGAAAGTTATTTTTCAATTTAAGAAAGAATAAACAACGTTTAGGCTGGTTTAACAGTGCCGAAGTGGATATGGTTGCTGATGAACTTGGTGTAAGCCGTAAAGATGTTTTAGAGATGGAATCGCGCATGTCAGCCCAAGACATGTCGTTTGATATTGATACTGATGATGACGACAATTCAATTGTTGCACCCGCTCTTTATTTGGAAGATGGTAATTCTGATTTCTCTAAATCAATTGAAAATGACAATTGGGAGAATGATGCAACAGATAAGTTACATGATGCATTATCTCAATTAGATGAACGCAGCCAAGATATTATCAAAGCACGTTGGTTAGATGCAGATGACAGTAAATCAACATTACAAGTATTGGCTGATAAATACAGCGTTTCAGCGGAACGTATTCGCCAACTTGAAAAAAATGCGATGAAAAAATTGCGAGTTGCTATAGAAGCATAATTTTTTTCGTTAATGTTAACTTCCTGAGCCTTACTTGTAACAGAGTAAGGTTTTTTTATAACTAAATTTTACTCACTGTTGATTTTGCTGAATTATATTAATTTAATATTTAACAATAAAATATTATTGTATAACAGTAATATTTTATTGTTTTTGTTGTTTTCCTAAGATAAACTATGGTCAGTTTTTATCTAAAGGGAAATAAATATGAACACAACATTAGCTCGATCAAACTTATGCTTAAATCGATATTGTAGATTTATGGCACTCTTAACAACTCTAGTCATTATAACCATGCTGATTGGTGCATTCGCTCCATTACTTTTTTATTTTTTCAATATTGAAAATATTGGTTTAGGATCAGCTGGATATTCTTTTTTTATATCCAATAGTGTTGATGTTGATCCAACAGAATTGGATTTTTGGCAAGCTTTGTTAGCTGTGATAATTGATACGGCAAAAATCCTAATTTTAGTTTATGCTTTTTATCAATTGAAATTGCTTTTTGTAAAATATAGTCAATCTGATTTCTTTTCGGAAAGGTCAACCAATCATTGCTATATTTTTGGTAAAATGTTGGTCACTTGGTCTATTTTTAATATTTTATCTGAGCCTTTATTAACTTTAATTTTAAGTTTCAAACAAACTGAACGTTATTTTTCTTTTTCATTATCTAGCGGTGATATTATGGTATTGTTTCCTGCTATTAGCATTATGTTAATTGGACAAATATTGAAAAAAGCATGTCAATTAGCGGAAGAAAATCGGCAGTTTGTATAAGGAGTTAAACATGCCAATTATTATAAATTTAGATGTAATGCTGGCTAAACGTAAAGTTAAATCCAAAGATTTAGCGGCTGCTATTGATATTACTGAGCAAAATCTATCCTTACTTAAACAAGGTAAAGTAAAAGGGATTAGATTAGCAACACTAGAGGCAATCTGTAACTATTTAGATTGCCAACCAGGTGATATATTAGAACATATTAAAGAAGAAGGTTTTACGAATTAATTGCTAACCATGCTGCTTCTTGAGCATGTAATAGGGCTGTATCAAAAAAAGGAATGGCATAATCTTTCTGTGAAATTAACAAACCAATTTCGGTACAGCCCAAAATGACCCCTTTTGCACCTTGCTTAACAAGTTTATCAATAATATTGAGGTAAACTTGCTTAGACTTTGGTTTAATTTTCCCGAGGCAAAGTTCATCATAAATAATATTGTTGATGATTGTTCTATCTTTTTCATCAGGGATTAAGACACATAAACCTTTTTCAATTAATTTTGATTTGTAAAAGTCTTGCTCCATAGTGTATTTGGTACCAAGTAATGCAATGGATTTTATTTTATCTTTGATTAAATGTTTAGCTGTCACATCGGCGATATGAATGATTGGAATAGTAATGGCTTTTTGAATTTGGTCTGCAACTTTATGCATAGTATTTGTACAAATAATAATAAAATCAGCTCCAGCCAATTCTAATCTTTTTGCGGCATCGGTTAGGATAGTCGCACTTTTATTCCATTCATTATTTGCTTGGCAACTTTCTATTTCCTGGAAATCAACACTGTATAAAAGTGCTTTTGCTGAATGTAACCCACCAAGTGATTTGCCAATAAATTGATTGATGACTTGATAATAAGTCACTGTACTTTCCCAACTCATTCCACCAATTAATCCGATTGTTTTCATATTACTAATACCTTATTTTTTTATAATTACTTTTCATTAATATCATTAATATACATTATAATGATTTTGTTTAATTTAAATTTTTTAATATAGTTAATCGATTCTTATTAAGAATATTTGGCGCAAAATGTTTATTATATGGATCAGGAATGCCAAGCTAATGATGAAGAAATCATTAATTATCGCTATATAACACTAATAATTTTTTGATCGTTTATTTTCATACCGTTGCAGAATCTAAAGTCATTCCTGTATAAGTAGCTTTATGTGATAAAAAATATCAGAAGATACTGCATCAATAGTGGTCGAGATCCCAAAAATAATTTTTATTGGAGTGTTGCTTATGGTTTTAAAACCTATTTTGTTAAGCAAAAAGAGCAGTAAGTTGGAAAATATTAGAAGAGATAATTTATAAACATCAAAATAAGGATATGTATCTCATTACTCAAACATATGATGGTAAATATATTACTGATGTTGTTGATGACAATTTAGATTATGCAGCAGATAAAAAACTCAGCAAATTAGACTTCATGATAAAACCATAATGGCAGGAGGAAGTCCCGATCTTGTTATCTATATAGATGATGATTTTTTTAATGGAATCATCATGGCGTGATTATCTATTTGAAAGTTGGTGTTACAATACCTTCTTAAAAACAGAGTAAGAAAAACAAAATTACGTTATGCAGCGGTACTTACCTGTAAAAGCCAGAAATATTTCACTCTACCATTATTTCGTTTAGGTATTACACCATTAATTTTAACCTTGCATTGAATGGTATTTGAAGCTTATCGTGTGCATATAATAATTAACAATTGGTTAGATGGTGAATCGAAAGATGAAATAAGGTTTAAAATATCAATCTTTTATAGCCAATAATCTGTTTTTTTTAGTAAATTAGTTAACTTATTAATTAAAAGGCAAATAGATATGTTGAAAACACCAAAAATAGTCATCTTAACCGGTGCAGGTATTTCTGCTGAATCAGGGTTATCGACATTTCGCGCACAAAATGGCTTATGGGAAGGTCATGATGTTAATGATGTAGCAACTTACGAAGGATATATGCGTAATCCGGTTGCTGTTCATGATTTTTATAATATGTTACGTCGAAAATTACAAAATCCTGAAGTAAAACCTAATGCCGCTCATTTTGCACTAGCTCAACTAGAAAAAACGTTAGGTTCGGATAATGTATTAATCGTCACACAAAATGTGGATAACTTGCATGAACAAGCCGGATCTAAAAATATTATCCATATGCATGGTGAATTATTAAAAGTGCGCAATGAAAAAACAGGACAAATAATCGATAATTATTATGATGTGAATTATAATGAAAATAAACTAATTCGTCCGCATATTGTTTGGTTTGGTGAGATTCCATTACAAATGGAAGAAATTTATAACGCACTTTTGCAAACGAATTATTTTATTTCGATTGGTACATCAGGTAATGTTTATCCAGCAGCGGGGTTTGTTCAAATAGCCAATCAAGCAAGTGCAAAAACAATTGAACTCAACTTAGAGCCAAGTTTAGGTGAAAATTTATTTGAAATAAAAATTTATGGTCCAGCAAGTAAAACTGTGCCGGAGTTTATAAAAAATTTCATATAAAACATTTAATTAGTTTAATTGTTTTAAATAATTGTTACCACCAAGATTATTCATTTGATTATGAATCCATTGCGCTTTTTTTTGGATATAATGATTTGGTTTAGCAGGGTTCCATTTTCTTGGATTAGGTAATATAGCGGCGAGCAAACTTGCTTGATAGGGTGTCAACTGTTTAGCACTTACATGAAAATAGTATTGTGAAGCTGCTTCTATACCAAAAATTCCATTTCCCCACTCAACACTATTTAGATAAATTTCAAGAGTTCGTTTTTTAGACCAGAGTAATTCAATTTCAAGAGTAAACCAAGACTCAATACTTTTACGAATCCAACTGCGCGAAGACCATAAAAAAATATTTTTTGCTACTTGTTGAGTAATAGTACTTGCGCCACGAATTTTTTTGTTGTTTTGATTATGCTTTAAGGCTCGCTCAATGGCTTTAAAATCAAATCCCCAATGATTGGCAAAGTTTTGATCTTCAGCGGCTATGACCGCAATTTTAATATTATCCGAAATATGATCCCAATCTTTCCATGTTCGTTGTTGAATAATCTTCTTATCGGAAAATTTTCTTTCTACCATTAGCATTGAACTAAAAGGATCAATCCAGCGCATTAATAAAACGAGTGAAACGGATAACAGCATAAACAATATTATCAATTTTTTAGTAATGTTAAAAATTTTTTTGAATAATGATTTCATGCTGATTAAGACAGATTTTCGTTAAAAATAGGTAAGTAAGATACGATATATTAACATTTAAATAAATGAATTTTTATAAATTTGGTAATTGGATAAAACTGAACATGATGAATCGTACTGAGATAATTGTGGTATATAAGAATTTAAATTAACAATAATTTCTAAAATTTGATAAAGATATTTAATGTTATTTGCAATAAATTTATGATATTTTAACATCAATTAGCATCGTTAAAAATAGTATAAAAATATAATTAAAAAAGGAACGAACTTGGACGATTTTGATTTAATTTTTACCTTAATCGGCATATTTTGTGTGTCCACAGTTACTAAAATGTTTTATGATAAAAAAGATGATATTTTTGTTTTTATTGGTTTTATACTATTAATTTTACTCTTCTTACATATGCTAGATATCATGTCATCTCAAAACAGATATTAATTCTTTTAATTGTAGAGCAGTCTTAATATTAAATGAATTTAAAAAGTAATGGTATCAATCTTAATCATTAAGCTGGTGCTATCGAAATTTTTCATTACCTCCTTATTTTTATCTTATCCAATACATCTTGTGGACGAAATGGTTATTTAATCGATTTAATGAATGAATATAGTTTATCTAATCTATCAGAAAATCAACTTAATAAAATTGTTCCTCAGAATGAAAAATAATGATCGCATTTTAATGCCAACAAATAATAACAACATGCTTTTCAGGTTTTTTTATATCCAAATAATTATATTATGAAATTGAAAAATAACTTTTAATAAATTCGACAATTTGAATCGGTTCATTGATGTCAAACCCTGGTAATGCAGTGTCTAACGGCATATCACTGGCAACAGCAATAGTAAATTCATCGATAAAAAGTGGTTTTTCAGTTGTGCTTCGATGACAAATAATTTTAGGGATGATTTCATCTTTAAATCCTTCAATTAATATAATATCTACATCTGAAAACTGGTTGATTAATGTCGACAAGTCAGCTGATTTATTGGGTGTTTCACAAATAAAAGCATAACGATTATTACATGCAACGATAGTTTGCAAAGATCCAGCTTTACGCAATTTATAACTATCTTTTCCGGGAATATCGAGTTCAATATCGTGATGGGCGTGTTTCAATGTAGCCACTTTAAATCCTTGCTCAACCAGCAATGAAATCACCTTTGTTAATAATGTTGTTTTACCACTGCCGCTATACCCTGTAATTCCAATAATTTTTTTTCTATTCATAGACTCTTAACTCTAACGTGTTATATTTAAAAGTAAATATTACATCATTTTATACAAGATTAAAGGTAATGGTATGTACGATTTTTTAAATGATTATAATCAAACAGTTCACCCTAATTTATTAAAAAAATTTATTGATATTAATAATAAAAAGTTGAGTGGTTATGGATTAGATGAATGTTGTAATGAGGCAATAAATAGCATTAGGAAAATATTAAAATCACCGAATGCCGATATACATTTTATGGCTGGAGGAACCATTACTAATTTAACGGTAATTTCTCATATATTAAAACCTTATCAGGCGGTTATTGCTGCTGAAACTGGTCATATTAATGTTCATGAAACCGGAGCGATTGAAGCAACTGGACACAAAGTTGTAACAGTCAAAACTGAAGATGGAAAATTAACTCCTGAAATAATTACCCCCATTTTGGATTTTCATTGTGATGAACATATGGTGCAACCGAAACTGGTTTATATTTCAAATACTACCGAAGTAGGTACCTTATATACAAAACAAGAGTTGAAAAAACTGTACCAATTTTGTCAAAAAAATCATCTTTACCTTTATTTAGATGGAGCACGTTTAGCAATGGCATTGGCAGCTAAAGATAACGATATTACTTTCCCAGATTTAGCTAAATACACCGACGCTTTTTATATTGGTGGAACCAAAGTTGGCGCTTTTGCTGGTGAGGCATTGGTATTTAATAATCTTACAATCAATCATAATTTCCGTTTTAATATGAAACAGAAAGGCGCAATACTAGCAAAAAGTTGGATTGTTGCTGTACAGTTTGAAGCATTAATGGAAAATAATCTTTATGTTTCGCTTGGTAAGCATAGCAATATTATGGCTGAAAAATTAAAAAACTTGTTTGAAACTGAAGGATTAACATTTGCAGCTAAACCACAATCCAACCAACTGTTTGTTAATTTTCCTAATCAACTTGCCAAAAAAATCGTGTCACTGTATACCGTAGATAATCTAGGGCAAATTGATCCAAAACATATTTGCTTACGTTTTTGTACTTCATGGGCAACACAAAAACTTGAAATTGAAAATTTTTCTAAACAGTTAAAGACACTATTTGGAAAGCAATAATGTATTTTTTTGTTTGCATAAATTTATTTTCACCGCAATATAATTTAAATTGAAAATATCGCTAGACTATCTAAGAAAGGGGGTAATGTTCGAAATTACCTTTCACTTTTTAAAAAAACTATAACAATCATATATTTATCCTTTATTTATAGTATGTTATGTTTAAATTCTTCCTTGTATAAATCGACAAAATACCATTTAATGTTCATGACTTGATTGAAACGTTAGCTTTCTCCAGCATTTCCAGAGTATTAATATTAGTAAAACCAGACGGATTTTCACTAAAATCAACAGCGATTGCATTAATTTGCTTAAGAAACAGCATAAGCTTACGATCACCATTGACTAAATATTTATTTAATTGCGGAGCGATCGATTTGTGGATCAATAAAATAGTGGGATGATCATTTTTTCCATCAAAAGGATAAATTGCTTGGTGAGTTGTTGTAAATTTTACTAATCGATCAATAAGATCATCTGGTAAAAAGGGGGTATCACAGCTGACAAATAAATTCCAATCTGTCGTGCTTTTTAACAAACCACTGTAAATTCCTGATAAAGGTCCTAAAAATCCTTTTAAATCATCACAAAAAACTAAATAGCCTAACGAGCTATATTGATCAATGTGTCGATTACAATTAATCATTATAAAATTGACGTGAGGTTTAATACGATCAATAACATGTTGATAAAGCGGTTTTCCTGCTAATAACATTAGACCTTTATCCTTACCATTCATGCGGTTGCTTTGACCTCCAGCTAAAATAATTGCAGTAATTGATAGTTTTTGCATAAATTATTTCTCTTTTACATTGCCAAAAAACAAAATAGCATTACTATATATCAAAGTTATTTTTTAGTCGCAAAATAACATATGTCAGCAGTTTATGAATCTTTCTAAATGCACTGTTTAAATTTAAAGTCGAGTATATAATAGAGGCTTTTTAATATATAGATAGTACTATAAAGATTAACATAAAGTTTTATATCATCACCTTCAACTTAGTTGAATATTTAATAAGGTAGTTATTATGAAATGTCACCGTATAGATGAGTTAATAGAGTTATTACAACCAGCATGGGAAGCGGATTCAGATCTGAATTTATTGCAACTTTTAGATAAATTGGGTAAAGAAGCTGGTTTTGACGGTGACCTACAAGATTTGAGTGATGAAGTGTTAATTTATCATTTAAAAATGCGTAACTCAGATAAAAATGAAGCAATACCTGGGTTGAAAAAAGATTATGAAGATGATTTTAAAACCGCATTGTTAAAAGCCCGCGGAATTATTAAAGAATAAGGAGAATAAATTAAATGAAAAAAACGCTTATTGCTATGGGTATATTATTATTTTCGGTAAATTGTTTTGCGGATAACTCTTTAACAAGTGCAATACCAAAGACATCCCAAAGCGAAACACCTGCAACAACACAGGCACCAATTGAAGAGGGTAAACAATATATTGTGTTACCAACTTACCCATCACCTGAAAAAGAAGTGATTGAATTTTTCTCGTTTAATTGTCCTAGTTGTTTCCGTTTCGAATCAAAATTTCATGGTACAAACCTCATAGCTAAAGCTTTACCAGAAAATATGAAAGTTAAACGCTATCACTTATTAGACTTTGGATCGCTTGCTATGGAATTATCCGAAGCATGGGCGATAGCTAACGTTCTTGGTATAGAAGATAAAGCATCACAGGCACTTTATGATGCAGTACAAAAAGATAGAACAATAAAAACCGCTGATGATATTAAAGCAGTATTTGCTAAATTGGGTGTTGATGCGGAAACTTATGAAAAAACTAAAAATAGTTTTTTAGTGAAAGCATTTATGGTTCAACAAGCTGATGCTATTAAAGAAATGAAACCTTCATCTATTCCTTCTATTATTGTCAATCGTAAATTCTATATTAATTCTTCTGGTCTTGATGCATCAAACGATGCTGCATATATAGCGGATTATGTTAGAGTTGCTACTTTTTTATCCAATTTAGATTCTAATGTTAACGTTGATTCAAAAAAGAAAAAATAATTAAAAGACTCAAGTTTTAGTCATTAGTTAAAAAGCCTTTATATGAAGCAATTCATTAAAGGCTTTTTTTGTAACGATTATGGTTATTCTCTTTCTAAAGCATAAATCGGATCGAGCTTTGCAGCACGTTTGGCAGGAAAATAACCAAAAATAATGCCAATGATACTTGAGCAACTAAAGGCAGCTACAATGGCTATGGAGGAAAAACTCATAGCAAAAGATGTAACTAATGCATTAAAAATAAATCCTACAACAAATGACAACAAAATACCTATTATTCCGCCAGTTAAACATACTAATACTGCTTCAATTAAGAATTGTTGCAAAATGTCACTTGAGCGAGCTCCAACCGCCATACGAACGCCGATCTCTCGTGTTCTTTCAGTGACCGATACTAGCATGATATTCATTACTCCAATACCGCCAACAATAAGTGAAATTAATGCAATGGTTGACACTAATAATGTTAAGACCCAAGCTGAAGAGTTTATTGTTTCACGGATACTATCTGAATTAAAAATGAAAAAGTCTTTTGTGCCATGCCGTTGTAACATGATTCGAGTAACGGCTTGCTCGGCAATCGACAAATCAATATTATCATTAATACGCACTGTAATGCTTTTTAATGAAGTTTGTCCAACCATACGATTGATAACAGTAGTATAAGGTAACCAAACATTTAAACTTTCATTACTACCAAATCCTTGTTGCTGCTTTGAAGCAATGCCGATAATTTTAACTGGTAGCTGACCAACCATTAAAATTTTGCCAATTGGATCTTCATTTGTAAATAATCGCTTAACGGTATTTTCATCGATTACAGCATCTTGTGCCGAATTGTCAATGCTGGTTTGATCAAAAGAGGTGCCTTGTGTAATATCATAACCACGAACAGCAAAAAATTGTTCACCGACACCATTAACTGTTCCGGTTACAGCCAGGTTATTAATTCGGAAATAAACGCTAGTTGATAGATTTGGAGTAGTACTATGAACAAAACTTTGTTGAGCTAAAAAATCAGCATCCGATGATCGTAAAGTTGTAATCTTATCTGCATTACGATCTCCAAAACCATTACCAGCATAAATTTCTAATGTACTTGTTCCCATAGCATTAATATTTGATAATATTTTTTGTTTTGTCCCTTGTCCTAATGCCACCATTGAAACCACAGATGCAATACCAATGATAATACCTAACATTGTTAAAAAGGTTCGTAATCGCTGTGAATACATTGATAAAATTGCCATTTTAAAGGCATCACGAAAACGATAATATTTTGCTAGTAAATTATCTTGTGTTTTAGCTTGTTCAATTTGTTTAACTTGGCGATTGTCGTTAGTTTCTGATTGATAATTAGGATTGATTGAATCTGAAATAATATTGCCATCACTAATTTCAATGATTCGCTGTGCGCTTTGGGCAATATTTGCATCATGTGTGACAATAATAACGGTATGACCTTGGCTGTGCAGTTCGCGCAATATTGTCATAACTTCTAAACCACTTTTACGATCAAGAGCACCAGTTGGTTCATCGGCTAAAATGATTTGTCCACCATTAATTAGAGCACGACCGATACTTACACGTTGTTGTTGCCCACCCGACAACTGATTCGGTTTATTGTGAATTTTATCCCCTAATCCTAAACGAGTTAAAATTTCGGTTGCACGTTTTTGTCTTTTCTCTCCACCAACGCCAGCATAGATAGCAGGAATTTCAACATTTCCTTGAGCAGTCAATGCATTTAATAAATGGTATCGTTGAAAGATAAAACCAAAATGTTCACGACGTAGTTCAGCTAATTCATCAGGCGTTAATTTACTGGTTATTCGACCACTTATCGTATAATTACCACTAGTAGGTTTGTCTAAGCATCCTAAAATATTCATTAAGGTCGATTTACCAGAACCAGATGCTCCAATAATTGACACCATTTCACCAGCATTAATTGTTAAATTTATACTTTTAAGAACTTGCACGGTTGAATCCCCTGCAGGGAATTCACGGATAATATTTTCAAGCTTAATTAGAGGTGTGTTTTTGTTTGTCATATTTAGAATCGCATCCTTGGTGCTTTTGCATTACCTAGAGATGCACCATTAGTGCTACTAACGATAACGGTATCCCCTTCTTTGATACCTGATTTTATCTCGACATTTATATTATTATTAATACCTACTGTGACTTCCCGTTCTTCAATCTCTTTATTTTTATTTATTAGATAAACAATGGCTTTATTTTCTCCTAAACTTTTTTGGAGAGCTTGAGATGGAATCGTCAATACATCTTTTGCAGAAGATAATACAATAAAAACTTGTGCCGTCATGGATATGCGTAAAATATGATCAGGATTATCAACATCAAATAACCCATTATAGTAAATAGCACTTTTCGTTGTTGATGAGCTTGAACTTGTAGTAGTTTCAGTATTAATTGAATCTGGTGCCGGTTCAATTGCGCGTAATGTTAAACCATCAAAACGCTTATTAGGTAGACCTAAAATTGTAAAATAGATTGGCATACCTTTTTTAACATTAATGACATCGGCTTCGGAGATTTGAGCTTCAATCGTCATTTTATCGAGCTGAGCCACTTTTACGATAGTAGGCGCACTTTGTACTGAATTAACGGTCTGACCTTGATCAACGGGAATGGCAACAATCACACCATCAATCGGCGAGCGAATTTTGGTATAGCCTAAATTAACTTTGGCGGTATCTACAGCGACTTGGGCATTTACGATATCTGCATCAAGAGCTGCAATATCGGCTTTAATTGCATCAAGATCGGCCTTTGCCGCATCTAAATCTGATTGAATGCCGACCCCTTTATTAACCAATTTTAATTGTCTGTTGTAGGTCAACTGATAGTTTACCAATTTCGCTTTTTTAGATTTGCGTTGCGCTTCAAAGCTATTAAGGGATGCTTCGGATTGCTTTAAATCATTATTTTGTTTTAGATCATCAATCTCGGCAATCATATCACCTTGTTTAACTTCGTCACCTAATTCAACATAAAGCTTTTTGATTTGTCCTGAAACCTGAGCCCCAACACTTACTTGTTTAAAAGCGCTAATTGTACCGTCTGCTAATACTGATTTTTCAATGTTACCTTTAGTAACGGGTGAAGTAATATAATTAACCGTTGTTTCTGTTGGAAATATAATTAATTTCGCAATATAGAAAATTACGAAAATAATAATTGCTATTAATATGTATTTGATTTTAATTAACTTTAACAATCTCTTTCATCCTTTAAATTTGTTATTTTTGTGATATTGTGTATTTTATCTTAATAAGTTAAATGATATTAATAATTACTCTTAATAAACTGTAATGAATATGAAAATAAATAAAACACTATGAAATATAAAATAATCTAGTTTATTTTTTTCTTAGAAAATAAATAATAAAAATATGTTATTGAATTCATAGAAAAAACAGAATATTCTCGTAATAGGTAACCCCTAACCCTAATTTATACATGTAATTAGATAAATTAGTATACCGAAGTCTTTTTCAAAATGCCTGTTTTATTTTATAACATAATGTTTTTTAATGATAAATAAGAGATGACTTATTTAAAAAGTATTTCTGTGTAGGGCTCAGTAAATGTTTTTTCTAAACAATAAACTAGGTGAGTTAATGCCTTAACTGTACTTGAAATTAGTAGCCATTATTCTTCAGGAAATTCTTTAGCAGAAATCATTAAATTAAGTCAAATAGCAAAAATAACCGTATTGAGAATTTTAGACATATTAAAAAAGACAATATCTCTGCTATCATGCTTTTACTGAAAAATATTTTTCAGTTGGATATCGATTTTTTTAAAACAAATTTCAGCAAAACTAAATGACACCTGCTTCTTAGCCGTCTATCGTGATGGCAGTGCTATGCTTTTGTATAAAGCTGAAGGTGAGCTTGCTGTTAAAACCAACTCACATACTGGTAGTAGCCAAATGCCTTTATATTGTACTGGGCTGGGTAGATTCATTGTTAGCTTATCAACTGTTAGTTGAAATTAATAAAGTTTTAAGTCGTCCATTAGTACAATTTATCAGTAAAACCTTGTCGACCGAGCGCCCATTCATAATAGTATTGCAAAAGTGTAGATTGATGGTTATTCCATGCATGATGAAGAAGGTTTTGTTTGTATTGCATCAGGTATAGTCAATTATAGTAACGAGGTTATAGTAGCTTTAAGAATTGCTGATCTCAGCCATTGAATGCACAATCAAATTGAAAAATACGCTTTTTGTTAAAAGAGACGATAAGCTCAACTTCAAAGCAATTGACGTGTATTTCGACATAACATTAAATTAATCGTGTGTTTCACAAGGAATGATCGCACCAAGATAGTGAATACTCATTGCAGCTAAGTCATGTTATAACTTAATTGCCGCCACAATTTAACCAACGAGTAATATTATTAATGAAGGATGCTGCAATTGTTCGTCATGTGTTCTGATACAAATAATAGTGGTGAAAAAGGTCAAGTTAGTATTGATGTTATGCTAGTGTTTAAAAAAACCGTGAAGATTGGAAATGATTAATGTACCAGGTCCATAAACTTCAGCAATAATACTTGAAAATATTAAAAACATTTTGATTTCGATAAAAAATAATAAAAGCGCTTCTGGTCAGTATTAATTGGATCAATAGCGCTTAAATTTTTTAATTTACTGGATATTTATATTTCATAAATGTAATTGTTAACACTAATTTGGTCGAGTTTTTATACTCAAACATATAGTTAATCTGAAACTTTTTGACAAGAATTGATCTTCTTAAACAGTGATAATGTGATCTTTATTCGGAATTATTGGTGATTGCGCTATAATGACGCCAATTTTTTTCAGTTAATTAAAGATAGCAAAGAGAATGGCATTAAAAATAACCAACAAATGTATTAATTGTGATATGTGTGAGCCTGAGTGCCCTAATGAGGCAATCTCAATGGGCTTTGATACTTATGAAATTGATCCTAACAAATGTACAGAATGTGTTGGCTATTATGATCATTCGACATGTCAGCGTGTTTGCCCAATACAAAATGCTATTATTGCAGATCCAGAGCATGTTGAAACACAGGAAGAACTATTAGCAAAATTTGAACGACTTAAGCACTGATCTTAAGTTAGACTGTCTTAGCTTCTATTCGCAATTCTTTAGGAATTTCAAAAGTGATATTTTCTAAAATACCCTCGGTTTCAATAAGAGATGTGCAACCTAAACCTTTTAAGTGCTCGATAACTTGTTGCACTAAAATATCTGGTGCTGATGCACCAGCGGTTACCCCAATTGTACGTGCATTAATTAACCATTCTTGTTGAATATCCGATGCATAATCGATTAAATAAGCATTTTTACTGTTTCGTCGCGCGAGTTCTGCTAAACGATTTGAGTTTGATGAATTTTTAGATCCGACAACTAAAACAATATCAGCACGTGATGATAACTGTTTAACCGCTTGCTGACGATTGGTTGTGGCGTAGCAAATATCATTTTTACGAGGACTACGAATATTTGGAAAGCGTTGTTTTAGCGCGGCAATAATTTCCGCTGTATCATCAACAGATAAGGTTGTCTGAGTGGTAAAGCAAAGATGATTTTCATTTTTAATTTTTAACTTATTTACATCTTCAGTCGATTCAATTAAATAGATACCACCTTTAGGATTGTTATATTGCCCCATAGTACCATCGACCTCAATATGGCCTGCATGACCGATTAAAATGACTTCTTCACCGCGATAACTTGATCGAGCTACTTCCATATGCACTTTGGTTACTAATGGGCAAGTTGCATCAAAGACGCGCAATTTGCGCTGTTTGGCTTCTTCTCGAACTGCTTTAGATACGCCATGTGCTGAGAAAATAAGAATGGTATTGTCGGGTACATCCCTAATATCTTCGATGAATATGGCGCCTAATTGCTTAAGGCGATTCACCACATAACGATTATGTACCACCTCATGGCGGACATAAACAGGAGCACCAAAAAGTTCAATAGCTCGCTCAACAATTGTAATGGCGCGATCAACACCAGCACAAAATCCACGAGGATTAGCTAAAATTATTTGCATATTACTCAGCAGTCTGTTTCGGTTTTTTACAGTTACAAAAAATAAATAATCCAATGCCTATACAGATAGCGCAGTCTGCAATATTAAAAGTTGGATAGTGCCAATTGCCAAAATTAACATCTAAAAAATCAATCACAAAACCATGGTACAAGCGATCGAATAAGTTACCCAATGCACCACCTAAAATTAGTGATAAGGAAAAATTTTCTAATTTTTTGTGGCGTGAATTACGATAGAGCATATGCATAATTACAACGCTGATAATTAAGGCAATAGCAACAAGCATCTCACGTTGTCCTTCAAAAAAACTAAATGCTGCACCGATATTACGCACATAAGTAATCGAAAAGAACGGTAAAAGATTTACTGATTCAAACAGAGAAAATTTATCAATAATAAAAAATTTGCTTGCAATATCAATTACAAAAACCACAATTGTAACGAGTAACCAGTAAAGTCCATTATCTTTTTTCATATAGTATGCTCATTATTATATTTCCGCCGACAGCTGTCGGCGGTTAAAATATTGAATTGCTATAGATTTTCTTCTATAGCGGTTTTAAATATCAAATTATTGATGCTAGGCGAAATGTCTAACTTCACCTTTACCATTAATATTTTCTTCACAGCGTTTACATAGATGCGTGATTGGATCATTATCGATAGTATAGTGCCAGCAACGCGGGCATTTATCGCCTTGCGCTTTGGTAAGTTCAATTTTTAATCCATTAATATCACTTTGCACGGCATTTTCTGGCGCTGCTTGTAATGGCTTAACATCTGCTTGTGATGTTAATAATACAAAGCGTAATTCGTTTTCTAATTTAGCTAAAGTTGTGGTGATATCTTCATCAGCATAAAGGGTAACCGCCGCTTCAAGAGCCCCTCCTATCACTTTATCATTACGACCTTGCTCAAGCACTTTATTAACTTCACTACGAATCGCTAGAATTTGTGCCCAATATTCACTGTTTAATGTTTCATTGTCTGATAATGTAAACAGTTTTGTGTACCATTCATCTTCAAAAACAAATTCTTGTTTTTCTGTTGCTGGTAGATATTGCCAAATTTCATCTGCAGTGAAGGATAAAATTGGCGCAATCCAACGTACCATCGCTTGTGCAATATGATACAGCGCAGTTTGGCAACTATGACGAGCAATACTATCGCTTTTGGCCGTATATTGACGATCTTTAATGATATCTAAATAGAAAGAACCCATTTCGATTGAGCAAAATTGCATAATACGTTGTACAACTTTATGGAAATCATAGTGCTCATAAGCCTGAATGATTTGATCTTGGGCTTCTTTTGCCATACTCACTGCCCAGCGATCAAGTACCACCATATCTTCTGGTTTAATCATATTTTTGGCTGGTTCGAAACCATTTAAGTTTGCCAGTAAAAAACGTGCGGTATTACGGATACGGCGATAGCTATCCGCAGCGCGTTTAATAATTTCATCTGAGTAGCTCATTTCGCCCGAATAATCGGTAGAAGCAATCCATAAACGTAATATATCGGCACCTAATTTATTCATAACTTCTTGTGGTGTCACAATATTACCGAGTGATTTAGACATCTTACGACCTTGCCCATCAACTACGAAACCGTGAGTTAAGACTTGTTTGTAAGGGGCTTTATTATCAATAGCTGTTGATAACATTAATGATGACATAAACCAACCACGATGTTGATCGGAACCTTCTAAATACATATCGGCTTCGTGTCCTGCAAATTCAGGACGAACACGAACCACTGAATAAAAAGTTGATCCTGAATCAAACCATACATCTAATGTGTCAGGTACTTTACGGTAATCATCGGCATCAGGACCAAGTAGATCTTTAATATCTGCATCCCACCATGCTTGAATGCCATTTTGTTCAACTAATTTCGCTATTTTTTCAATAAGTTTTAAAGTATCTGGATGCAGTTCTTCTGTCTCTTTATGCACAAATAGCGTCATGGGTACGCCCCATGTGCGTTGGCGAGAAATGCACCAGTCTGGACGGTTCGCTACCATAGTTTCAATACGTGCTTGCCCCCAGTCTGGGATCCAACGAACTTGTTTGATCTCTTTTAATGATTGAGCACGTAGACCTTGTTTATCCATACTTATAAACCATTGTGGCGTTGCACGGTAGATAACTGGCGTTTTATGTCGCCAGCAGCATGGATAGCTATGTTCAATATTTTCAAAGTGTAGTAACGCATTACGTTCTTTTAATAGTTCCACCACCACTTTATTGGCTTTAAAAACAAATAAACCATCTAAACCAGCACCTGTTCCAGGTAAGTAACAACCATTTCCTCCAACAGGATTAGCCACTTCCAGACCATATTTTTGACCAACAACAAAATCTTCTGCTCCATGACCTGGGGCTGTATGTACTGCGCCAGTACCAGCATCAACCGTAACATGTTCACCAAGGACAACGGGTTCATCAAAATCGAGAAAAGGGTGTTTAAAACGCAATAATTCAAGATCCTCACCATGGCAAGATCCTAAGATTTTCCAATTAGCTATATCAGCACGTTTCATGAACGATTCAACTAATTGTGATGCTAAAATTAAGCATTCTTTATCATTGATTTGTACGAGTTGATATTCCACTATTGCATTAAGTGCAATTCCTCGGCTAGCAGGAAGTGTCCAAGGTGTGGTTGTCCAGATAACTGCATAAATCGTTAAATCTGTATTGATTCCAAATTTATTTGCTACCGCTTGATTGTCGGTTGCTTTGAATTTAACATCAATCGCTGGCGATGATTTATCATAATATTCGACTTCAGCTTCCGCTAACGCAGACATACAATCCGTACACCAATAAACTGGTTTAGCGCCTTTAACTAAATGTCCATTTTGAATCACTTTACCTAATGCACGAATAATATTTGCTTCAGTATCATAGTTCATCGTACGGTATGGATTTTGCCAATCGCCAAGTACACCCATGCGAATAAAATCAGCTTTTTGTAGTTCAACTTGTGAAGCAGCATAATCGCGGCAAATTTGACGAAATTCAGCGGGTGTTACTTTTACACCTGGCTTACCGACTTGTTCTTCTACTTTTTGCTCGATAGGCAAACCATGACAATCCCATCCTGGAATATACGGGGAGTCATAACCACTTAATCCTTTTGATTTGATGATAATGTCTTTAATAATTTTATTGACAGCATGACCAATATGAAGTTTACCGTTTGCATAAGGAGGACCATCATGCAAAATAAAGGCTTTTTTCCCTTTTTTTACTTGGCGGATTTTACGATAAAGCTCTTTATCGTACCAATTTTGCAACATCGCAGGTTCACGTTTAGCAAGATCTCCTCGCATTGGAAACCCAGTTTCCGGTAAATTCAATGTGTTTTTATAATCTGTCATGCTGATTTATTCCAGTTAATTTTGTTGATACTACTTTTTAATTGGTTAATTTTGCCCTGATCTCTTTCGCAGTGCAAATATCTTGTGTTATTTGTTCTTTTAAGTCTGACAATGAATCAAATTTTTTCTCATCACGTAATTTACGAACAAATGTAACGTCTAAATATTGTCCATAAATATCACCTGAAAAGTCAAACAGATTCACCTCTAATATTGCTTTTTTGCCTTGAATTGTGGGTCTTATACCTATGTTGGCTATACCTTCATAATCTTGATTGCTACAGCAATTTTTGATTTTAACCAGATAAACACCTTGTAGCGCTGGTTTTTTGCGGTGCAGATGAATATTGGCTGTGGGAAATCCTAATTGTCTTGCTAAAGCATTGCCATGTATTACGCGCCCCTCAATGGTATATTCACGCCCTAAAAGGCAATGTGCTAATTTAAAATTACTATTGAACAACGCTTCTCGCACCGCAGTGCTACTGATTCTTAAATTATTCCAAACCAGTGTTGGCATACTCTGAATAACAAAGTGGCGGTTATAAGAAAAATGTTGTAAAAAATGAATATCGCCTTTACGTTCATGTCCAAACCGAAAATCATCACCAATAGCAATATATTTGGCATTTAATTTGTTAATTAACCAATCTTGAACAAAAGTATTGGCTGACATATTGGCAAAGGTTTGGGTGAATGGAATTGCAATAATATAGTCGATACCGAGCTTTTCAATTAACATCACTTTTTGTTTAAATGATGTTAATCTTGCAGGCGCTTGCTCTTTACAGAAAAACTCTAATGGCTGAGGTTCAAATAACATAACCACTGTTGGTAAATTTAATTTTTTACCTTGTTCTATTAAATGATTAATTAATTGTTGGTGCCCTAAATGTACACCATCAAAGTTGCCCAATGTTAGTACACATTGAGTAAATTCATTGTTTAAATTACCAATACCGCGGATTATCTTCATTAAAGCGAGTTAATTAATTGTTATGTTTTAACTAAAATAGTAGTCAATTATACCAATCTTTCTTGAAGATGCACGCAATAACAACTGTGCTTTTTATGTTATATATGCAATATTACGCTTATTGAATGAATAACGCGTGATGGTAATATCAAGCTTTAAAGCATTTTTATCACTTTACGTAAATGGACATTGATCATTAAAGAAAAATCACATAATAAAACAATTTGCTATCTTATGATTGTAAATTCTATTGTTGTGCTCATAAAATAAGACACGACTTTCTTTTTATCGTTTAATTGCTATTAATAGTGTTTTAACGCCCTTAAAAATTCTTGCCGGGTGCTTGGATTCGTTTTAAATCCTCCACCTAATGCGGTTGTTGTTGTTAGACTGTTTGAATCTTTAATACCGCGGGCTTTTACGCAATAGTGTGTGGCATCAATTGAAACTGCAACATTAACCGTTCCTAACAGTGTTTGTAGTGCAACCAGAATTTGTTGGGTTAATCTTTCTTGCACTTGGGGGCGTTGTGAAAAAAACTCAACAATCCGATTAATTTTCGATAAACCAATCACTTTATCTTTTGGAATATAAGAAACCGTCGCTTTACCATCTATGGTAACAAAATGGTGTTCACAAACACTCGTTAAAGTAATATCCCGAACAGTAATCATTTCATCAACCTGCATTTTATTTTCAATTAAGGTGATTTTGGGGAAGTTATGATAATTAAGTCCAGAAAAGATTTCATCAACATACATCTTTGCAACACGGTGCGGAGTTTCAGCTAGGCTATCATCACTCAAATCAAGTTCCATGAGTTTCATAATTTCTCGAAAATGTGTTTCGATTTTAGCTTTCCGTTCGCTATTGTTCATATCTAAACGACTCGATGGGGTTTCCAGATTTTTAGCGGCGAGTGCTTCTTTGACTTTTTGCGCAGCAAGACTTAATTCTGTCATCTATTACATACTCAGGCGAAAATAAATGCACTATTATATAACATTTATTGAACAATATACAGTTGTTTACTGGTTTTTTTATACTGAAACGTATAGTTAATCTGAAACTTCTTTACATTATATTATGGTCGTGAATAAGAATATTATGGTTAATTAGGTTATACTATCAGCCATTGACTTGAATAACATTTGGGTAATAGAAATGCCAAACAATACGCCGATCATCTTAATTGATGGATCTTCTTATCTTTACCGAGCTTTTTTTGCATGCCCTCCATTAACTAACGCCCAAGGTGAGCCAACTGGTGCTATTTTTGGTGTGATTAATATGATTCGCAGTTTGATTAATCAATATAATCCTACCCATATTGCGGTGGTCTTTGATGCTAAAGGGGGATCATTTCGTAATGAGATCTATAGCGAATATAAAGCAACACGTGAGGCCATGCCCGAAAATCTTCGCCCGCAAATTAATCCCATTCATACTATTTTGAAAGCAATGGGATTACCATTACTATGCATTGAAGGTGTTGAGGCTGATGATGTTATTGGTACTTTAGCCAGACAAGCTGAACGCGAAAATTTGGAGGTATTAATTAGTACTGGCGATAAAGATATGGCGCAGTTGGTGAGCGATAAAATCACACTAATTAATACAATGAATAATGCTGTGCTTGATCCAAAAGGGGTGATGGATAAATTTGGTGTTCCACCTGAAAAAATTATTGATTATTTAGCTTTAAGAGGCGATTCATCTGATAATATTCCTGGAGTGCCAGGTGTAGGTGAAAAAACGGCACAAAGCTTATTGACTGAATTTACCAGTATTAAAGATATTTATGCGCGCTTAGATGATATTGAAAAATTATCGATCCGTGGTGCAAAATCTTTAAAACAAAAATTGATTGATAATCAAACTGAAGCTGAACTTTCCTATTTGCTTGCTACCATTAAAACTGATGTAAAATTAGATTTTACTAATGAGCAATTGCTTATTTCCGACATTGATGTCAATAAATTGGTCGAATTGTTTTCTTATTATGGTTTTCATCGTTGGCAAAAAGAGTTAATTGCTGGTACGTTCCTAAAACAGCAAAACAATGCTATCGTAGATGTAGATAAAAGTTCATCTTTATTTGTAGAGCAACAACATCCAACTCTAGCACAAAAAAAAGAGACCGATTATCAATGTATATTAACGCATGAGCAACTGGATGATTGGGTTATCAAGTTATCCAATAGTAAGCAATTTGCTTTTGATACTGAAACGGATAATGTTGATCATGTGCATGCTAAATTAGTGGGTATATCGCTGAGTGTTAAACCCTATCAAGCCGCTTATTTACCACTGGCACATCAGTATTTAGGTGTTCCAGAGCAATTACCCTTAACCGATGTGTTAGCCAAATTAAGCCCCGTACTTGAAAATTCAAAGATCAAAAAAATTGCGCAAAATGCTAAATTTGATTATAGCGTATTAGCTAATTATGGTATTAAGGTGAGTGGTATTGCCTATGATACCATGCTTGAATCTTATGTATTAAATAGTACTGAGCGTCATGATATGGATAGTATGGCACATCGTTATCTCAATCATAAAACCATTACTTATGATGAGCTAACCAAAGTAGATAAAAAGAAAGTTACCATTGATGCTATTGAGATAGAAAAAACGACTCAGTATGCGGCTGAAGATGCGGATATTACTTTGCAACTGCATGAAAAATTGTGGCCAGAACTTGAAAAAGACCAAAAATTAACGAAGCTATTTACTGATATTGAGATGCCATTAGCTATTGTACTGGCTGAAATGGAAAGAACAGGTGTTTTGGTTGATGCAAAGCAATTAAATGAGTACTCTAATGAGTTAGCTAAACAGTTAATTGAAATTGAAGCACAACTGCAATCATTAGCAGGCGAAAAATTTAATCCAGCTTCACCAAAACAGATTCAAGCTATTTTATTTGAGAAACACAATTTACCTGTTTTAAAAAAGACCCCAAAAGGTGATCCTTCAACCAGTGAAGAAGTATTAAGTGAGCTGGCCAACGAATACGAATTACCACGAATGATTTTGTTTTATCGTGGGTTAGCTAAATTGAAAAATACTTATACCGATAAACTACCATTGATGATAAGCCCAATCGATCAGCGTATTCATACTAACTATAATCAAATTGGTACTATCACAGGTCGATTGTCATCCAACGATCCGAATTTACAAAATATCCCAGTACGCAATGAAGAAGGACGCCGTATTCGCCAAGCATTTATTGCACCGAAAGGTTATAAGATCATTTCTGCTGATTATTCACAAATTGAGTTACGTATTATGGCGCATTTATCGCACGATAAAAGTTTACTTAATGCTTTTGCCCATGATAAAGATATTCATCGAGTAACCGCTGGTGAGATTTTAGGTAAAACCGAATCAGAAGTCACCAATGAAGAGCGAAGACGTGCTAAAGCAGTTAATTTTGGTTTAATTTATGGTATGAGCGCTTTTGGTTTATCTAAACAGATCAATATTCCTCGTAAAGAAGCGCAGTTTTATATCGATCGTTATTTTGAACGCTATCCAGGCGTTCAACAATATATGGAACAAACACGCCAACTTGCTGCCGAGCAAGGTTATGTTGAAACCTTGTCTGGTCGCCGTTTGTATCTACCTAAGATTAGATCAACTAACGGTATTGAAAAGCGAGGAGCTGAACGCGCAGCAATTAACGCACCAATGCAAGGTACCGCGGCGGATATTATCAAAACAGCCATGATAAAAATGAGTGAGTGGATAAAAAATCAATCCGCAGGTAATATCAAAATGGTGATGCAGGTACACGATGAATTAGTGTTTGAGGTAAAAGATGCATTTGTTGAACAGTACTGTACAGAAATTAAAAAGATTATGGAAAATTGTTATCAGTTATCCGTACCTTTAAAAGTTGATATAGGAATCGGCAATAACTGGGATGAGGCACATTAATTATTCAAAATACAAAGGTTAAGTATCAATGTTTTATACTCAAACGTATGCTTAACCTCAAACTTTTTTACAACGTTGATCATTAATTCTTTAACATTAACATGACTATTGCCGAAACCTTTTAGCATGTTAGAATAAGCAACTAAAATGAATTTATATCAAAAAGTTATTCTATTAATTTGATATTGACAAAATAAAAGGGCGCAAATGATGACCTTATAGTATCGGCGCTCATTTCTGTTATTATTAGGATTATTTCATGAAAATTAAAACTCGTTTTGCACCTAGCCCAACAGGCTATTTACATGTAGGTGGTGCACGTACAGCGCTTTACTCTTGGCTCTATACTCGTCATGCAAAAGGTGCGTTTGTATTGCGTATTGAAGATACTGATCTTGAGCGTTCAACACCAGAAGCGATTGAAGCCATCATGGAAGGTATGAATTGGTTAAAATTGTCATGGGATGAAGGCCCTTATTTTCAAACGAAACGTTTTGATCGTTACAATCAAGTTATTGATGAAATGTTAGCTAAAGGTTCGGCTTATCGTTGTTACTGTTCAAAAGAACGTCTTGAAAAATTACGTGAAGAGCAAATGGCAAAAGGTGAAAAAGCGCGTTATGACGGTCATTGTCGGTGTGATGATGTTCAAAAACAGCATTCACATACTGAGCCGCATGTTGTTCGTTTTGCTAATCCAGTAGATGGCGTAGTTATTTTTAATGATCTGATTCGTGGTCCAATTGAAATTGCCAATAAAGAGCTTGATGATTTAATCATTCGTCGTACTGATGGTTCTCCGACTTATAATTTTTGCGTCGTTGTGGATGATTGGGATATGGAAATTACTCATGTTATTCGTGGTGAGGATCATATTAATAATACGCCTCGCCAAATTAATATTTTAAAAGCATTAGGTGCACCATTGCCTGAATATGGTCATGTATCAATGATTTTAGGTGACGATGGACAAAAGCTCTCTAAACGTCATGGCGCAGTGAGCGTGATGCAATACCGTGATGATGGTTATTTGCCAGAAGCGTTGCTTAACTATTTAGTTCGTCTTGGTTGGTCTCATGGTGATCAAGAGATATTTTCAGTGCCAGAAATGATTGATTTCTTCTCATTAGATGCAGTGAGTAAATCTGCAAGTGCATTTAATACTGAAAAATTACTTTGGTTAAATCATCATTATATTAATCATTTAGATGCTGATTATGTTGCTCAACATTTAGTTTGGCATATGAATCAACTTGGCTATGATTTATCACAAGGCCCAGATCTGATTACGATTATTAAGTTATTTGGCGAACGTTGCAAAACGCTAAAAGAGATGGCTCAATCATGTGCTTATTGTTATCAAGATTTTACTGATTTTGATGCTGATGCTGCAAAAAAACATCTACGCCCCGTTGCCAAAGAACCATTAGAAAACATCCGAGAAAAAATTGAAGCGATTGCTGATTTTGATTGGGAAATTAAAAAAATCCATCAGGTTATTGAAAAAACAGCTGCGGAGCTTGAAATAGGTATGGGTAAAGTTGGTATGCCACTTCGTGTTGCAGTAACCGGTATTGGTCAATCCCCTTCTGTTGATGCAACGGTATTTGCTGTGGGTAAAAAACGCACGCTAGCAAGAATTGATAAAGCGCTTGCGTATATTAACCAGAGAGAGCAAACATCAGCATAATCATCCTATTATTGCCGGTTGATTCCGGCAATAATTTTAGCTAAGTCGAGAATGAATATGGCTCGTTTAAAAAAACGCTATTGGATTTCACTAAGTATTTTAATGTTTATCATCGTACTTAGTCTGTTTGGCTGGCGTTCTTGGCAAGAATTTAGACAAGAGTACGGATTCTCAATAAACTGGTATGGAGCGCATATTAACCTATCCGGTCTTTCATTTGAACAATTGACGGTTTATAAAGAGTCGCAATTTACTGTTACGGCTAAAGATGTACTGATTTCCTGGTCAAAACTATCAGTCCAAAATCTTAATATTGATTGGCAATTAAGTGACAATAAGATGGTCACTGATAAAACCAAAAATGTCGTTAATGTGACGACTGAAAAGCAAAATCAATCGGAGTTTAGTTATTCGTCGTTGTTAACCATTATTTACTGGTTACCCTCAACGATCCATATTGACTCTTTACGAATTTATGAACAAAATCGTGAGCTTTTTGATGTGGAGATGACAGCAACTAAACAGCAAGAAGCTATTCATTTGGACGTATCGTCGAATAACCAATATGTTGCTAATCTTTCTGCCACTTTACTATTCAATCAAAATGATTTGCGTATTGATATCCAAAATGGTGTTTTAACCACAACTATAAATCAATTTGGTGTACAAAATGGGAAAATATTACTGCCGTTTACGGGTTGGATTACCGATAATCGATTTGAATTCAATAATTCTGGCAATGCCTCAGTAACTATAGAAAAAGCAAATTTGTCGGACGACTTTCAATTTAACCAATTAAATGGAACGTTAACATTTAAAGTACAATCACTCATTCCGATTAAACCTAACCAGATATCAACCACAGCTAAATTAGCCCTTAATAAATTCAATGGTATTTATAAAAATAGTGAAATAAAATCTGCTGCGGGTAATATCTATGTTGATATCAAAAATCAGCAATTTACCATTTCAGTACCATCACTTAATATACAAGAAATCAATATGGGGATTGCTTTACAACAAGTGAAATTATCTGGTAGTTATACAGCGCCATTTAATACACCAAACAAAGGTATAATTATTTGTAAAAAGGCACAAGCAACGATTTTTTCAGGTTCTATATTTCTTCAAGCCAATAAATTGAATTTAGCTAAATTACCCCAACAATTAAATTTAAGGTTAAAACAGATACAATTAAAAGATATTCTTGCCACATATCCTGCTGAAGGACTCGCTGGTGACGGTGCTATTGATGGTTTATTACCCATTACTTTATTATCTGTAAATAACAAAGATGGTGTAACTTTTAAGCCTATAATTAAAAAAGGACAGCTAACCACAACCCACCAAGGCTTTTTACAGTTTGAAAATTCAGCTTTAAAAAATTATGCCAAAAATAATCCTAATATGAAAATACTCACAGATATTATAAAAAATTTTCATTATACTAAACTGGATGGAACGGTTGATTATGCTGATGATGTCGCTAAATTAGGGCTTCATATCCAAGGAAGTAATTTGGATGTTGAAGATGGCAAAGCTGTCAATTTAAATGTAACATTAGAAGAAAATATCGCCAAACTGCTAACGAGTTTACAATTATCGGATCAAATTAGTGAACCAATTCGTAAACGTATTGAAGCGCATTTAAAAAAGGAATCTGCAAAATAAGAGGTCATTTTATGATACGACGAATTATTGCAATATTGGTATTAGGTAGTGTGTTAATGGGATGTTCGCCGACGGTTAAAGTACAAACGCCAAGTGAACCTATTAATATTAATTTAAATGTAAAAATTGATCATGAGATTAATATTAAAATGGATAAAGCATTAGATAATATTATTAATAAATCTGGATTATATTAAAAAATAAATTTTTGTTAATGAGTGATTTATGATAAGAAAATAGCAAAGATGGTCAACACATACTAATTGTGAAGCTCAACAATCTTTTGCTACTTTTAAATTTAATAATAAAAAGTATGATTAAGGAGTGTGCTATGAGTATCTATAAAAAAGTGACAATAGCTTTATTTACTGCTGTTTTATCTTTTTCTGTATCTGCACTGACTTTGGAACAAGCCATCGATTCACTAAGCCAAGCTAAAGCGCGAGGATTAGTAGGAGAACAGGCAGATGGTTATTTAGGTGTAGTAAAAAATGAAGATAATGCCAGTGAGATTGCAAATTTAATTAATCAAGCTCGTAAAGCACAGTACCAAAAAGTTTCTGCTGAAAGTAACGTTCCATTAAATGAAGTAGAAAATCGAGCTGGTAGTAAAGCGCAAGATAAAACACCAGCAGGTCAATATATAAAGCAACAAGGTCAATGGCAAAAAAAATAATTGTGATCTTTTTGCAATGATAGGAAGAGCATAACGATATTGTACTTTAATTGTGTATCAATAATGTGTATGCTGTTTATTTAGAATTTTGCTCACATTAATTTTTGAAAAGGGCATAATTACCATAACAACAAAATGATATGAATATTTTCATACAGATAGTTAGTTTTTACTTGTAAATTGTATCGCTCAGGCGATTTTAAATGGAGAAAATCAATGTGTTCGATTTTAGGTATTCTTGATATTAAATCAGATCCAGAACAACTACGAACAAAAGCATTAGAACTATCAAGTCTACAACGTCATCGTGGTCCTGATTGGTCTGGTATTTTTGCTTCTGATAAAGCTATTTTAGCTCATGAACGTTTATCAATTGTAGATGTTAATACAGGATCTCAGCCACTTTATAATAAAGATAAAACTTTAGTTTTAGCAGTCAATGGCGAAATTTATAATCATCAAGAACTCCGAAATCAGTACAAAGATCGTTATGAATTTCAAACAGGCTCAGACTGTGAAGTAATCTTAGCCCTTTATCAAGAAAAAGGTATACACTGTCTTGATGACTTACAAGGTATGTTTGCGTTTATTCTTTATGATATTAATAAAGGCACCTATTTTATTGGTCGTGATCATATCGGTATCATTCCGATGTATATGGGACATGATGAAAACGGCACGTTTTACGTTGCATCTGAAATGAAAGCATTGGTTCCGGTTTGTAAAACGATTGAGGCTTTTCCTCCTGGAAGTTACTTATCAAGTACAGAAGGTGAAATTAAAACCTATTACAAACGTGATTGGATGGAATATGATAACGTCAAAGATAATAAGACAGATATCAATGAACTTCGTGTTGCACTAGAAGAGTCTGTTAAAAGCCATCTTATGTCTGATGTACCTTATGGTGTTTTATTATCTGGCGGTCTTGACTCTTCAGTTATCTCAGCAATTACCAAAAAATTCTCAGCGCGCCGTATTGAAGATCATGAAAAATCTGAAGCATGGTGGCCACAGTTGCATTCATTTGCAGTAGGTTTAAAAGGTGCGCCAGATTTGAAAGCCGCGCAAGCTGTTGCAGACCATTTAGGCACTGTTCATCATGAAATTAATTTTACTATTCAAGAAGGTATTGATGCAATTCGTGATGTCATTTATTACATCGAAACTTATGATGTAACCACCATTCGTGCTTCAACGCCAATGTATTTAATGGCGCGTAAGATCAAAGCAATGGGAATAAAAATGGTTCTATCAGGTGAAGGTGCAGATGAAGTATTTGGTGGTTATTTGTATTTTCATAAAGCACCAAGTGCAAAAGAATTCCACGAAGAAACTGTACGTAAATTAGCGGCATTACATATGTACGATTGTGCGCGTGCAAATAAAGCTATGGCAGCTTGGGGTGTTGAGGCTCGGGTACCATTCTTAGATAAAAAATTCTTAGATGTAGCGATGCGCATTAATCCGAAAGATAAAATGTGTGGTAGCAATGGTAAAATGGAAAAACACATTGTCCGTGAAGCGTTTGAGTCCTATTTACCTGCATCAGTCATCTGGCGTCAAAAAGAACAATTCTCTGATGGTGTTGGTTATAGCTGGATTGACACATTAAAAGAGATTGCAGAGAGCAAGATTACGGATCAACAGCTAGAAAATGCAAATTTCCGCTTCCCTTACAATACGCCAACTTCGAAAGAAGCGTACATGTATCGTGAAATTTTTGATGAATTATTCCCAGTAGAAAGTGCTGCCCATTGTGTACCGGGTGGTCCAACCGTTGCTTGTTCAACTGCGAAAGCAATTGAATGGGATGAATCATTTAAAAACTTAAACGATCCATCTGGTCGAGCAGCAGTTGGTGTGCATAATGATGCTTATAAAGAATAATAAGCTTTAATCGCTCTTATTAGGCATAAAAAAACGGGGATATTTCCCCGTTTTTATTACTTGCTTATTAATGATTGTAGAGCTGCTTAATTTTACTAATGCGCTGCGCCTTTAGGTGCACCGATAGGCAAAATAGTACGACCAAATTGTTCGTTAATTACTTCTGCCATTGCTAAATAAATTGCACTTGCACCACAAATAATGCCTTCAAATCCAGCAATATGAATAATATCATGATTACCTGAAATATTTCCAATTGCTAATAGAGCAAATAACAGCGTTAGGCTAGCAAAAACAAATTGTAATACACGATTGCCTTTTAAGGTACCAATAAACATAAAACCAGTAAAAATTCCCCATAAAGCAAGGAAAATACCTACAAATGTTGCATCAGATGGTGCTGTTGCTGGTGAAGTTGGTAAATACCAAATGCCAACTAATACGATCCAAAAGAAACCATAAGAGGTAAATGCTGTTGTTCCAAACGTATTGCCTTTGCGGAATTCTAAAATACCAGCAATAACTTGAGCAAGACCACCATAAAAAATACCCATTGAGACAATTACAGTCATGGCAGGAAAAAATCCTGCATTATGAATATTTAATAAAATTGTTGTCATACCAAATCCCATTAAACCTAAAGGGCCAGGATTTGCAAGTTTTGTTTGTTCCATAAAGATCCTATAAATTAAGTTTTATAAAAAGAACGGCAATGATAAGTGGATAAAACTTAGCAATCAAGATATATTAAAAAATTTTTATATTGCCCCTTGATATTAACAATATTGTTCCCATTTATGTGGAAACAAAAAATATTTCTTTGTATAAATTTAAAGCTTGAAAATCAAAATTTAAGACTTATATACAAGAAATAAAATACAGGTTTTGAGGAGAAAAAGATTATGGGTAAAATTATAGGTATTGATTTAGGTACAACAAATTCATGTGTTGCAGTGATGGACAATGGTCAAGCGAAAGTATTAGAAAATGCAGAAGGCGATCGCACAACTCCTTCCATTATTGCTTATACACAAGATGGTGAAATTTTAGTTGGTCAACCAGCAAAACGCCAAGCAGTAACTAATCCACAAAATACATTATTTGCCATTAAACGTTTAATTGGTCGTCGTTTTGAAGATGCTGAAGTACAACGTGATGTGGGTATTATGCCATACAAAATTGTAAAAGCTGATAACGGCGATGCATGGGTTGATGTTAAAGGTCAGAAAATTGCTCCACCACAAATCTCTGCTGAAGTATTAAAGAAAATGAAAAAGACAGCAGAAGATTATCTTGGTGAGCCAGTGACTGAAGCGGTGATCACTGTTCCAGCTTATTTCAATGATGCTCAACGTCAAGCAACAAAAGATGCTGGTCGAATTGCCGGTTTAGATGTTAAACGTATTATTAACGAGCCAACAGCAGCAGCGCTTGCTTATGGTTTAGATAAAGATGTGGGGAACCGCACAATCGCAGTATACGACCTTGGTGGTGGTACATTTGATATTTCAATTATCGAAATTGATGATGTTGATGGTGAAAAAACATTTGAAGTATTAGCAACAAATGGTGATACTCACTTAGGTGGTGAAGATTTTGACTCTCGCTTAATTAACTATTTAGTTGATGAATTTAAACGTGAACAAGGTTTCGATCTTAAAAATGATCCACTTGCAATGCAACGTTTAAAAGAAGCGGCTGAAAAAGCGAAAATTGAATTATCATCAGCACAACAAACTGATATCAACTTACCATATATCACTGCTGATGCGACTGGACCAAAACATTTAAATATTAAAGTAACTCGTGCAAAACTTGAATCTTTAGTAGAAGATTTAGTTAAACGTTCAATGGAACCAGTTAAAACTGCGTTACAAGATGCTGGTCTATCTGTCTCTGATATTAAAGATGTAATTTTAGTTGGCGGTCAAACACGTATGCCAATGGTGCAAAAAGCAGTTGCTGACTTCTTTGGTAAAGAACCACGTAAAGATGTAAACCCTGACGAAGCAGTTGCGGTGGGTGCGGCAGTACAAGGTGGCGTGCTTGGTGGTGATGTTAAAGACGTATTATTACTTGACGTAACTCCATTGTCGCTTGGTATTGAAACGATGGGTGGTGTAATGACTACCTTAATTGAGAAAAACACAACTATCCCAACTAAACATAGTCAAGTGTTCTCAACAGCGGAAGATAATCAATCAGCAGTAACTATTCATGTATTACAAGGTGAACGTAAACGCGCTAGTGATAATAAATCATTAGGTCAATTTAACCTTGATGGTATTCAAGCTGCACCTCGTGGTATGCCACAAATTGAAGTAACTTTTGATATTGATGCTGATGGTATCTTACATGTATCAGCGAAAGATAAAAATACCGGTCGTGAACAAAATATTACTATTAAGGCATCTTCTGGTTTAAGTGAAGAAGAGATCCAAAAAATGGTAAATGATGCTGAAGCAAATGCCGATGCTGACCGTAAGTTTGAAGAATTAGCTCAAGTGCGTAATCAAGCCGATCATCTTGTTCACTCAACTCGTAAAAAAGTGACAGAAGCTGGTGATCAATTATCAGCAGATGATAAAAAAGCAATCGAAGATGCAGTAAGCGCTTTAGAAGTTGCCGCTCGCGGCGAAGATAAAGCCGAAATTGAAGCAAAAATTAATGCGTTGATGGAAGCATCTAAAAAATTGCTTGAATTAGAACAACAACAAGCTCAAAGTGACCAATCTGCAAACCAAACAAACAGCGGTTCTGCGGCGCAAGATGATGTTGTTGATGCTGATTTCAAAGAAGTTGATGACGAGAAAAAATAATAAGCATTAATAAAGATGTTTTTTAATGAGTTATTTCAACGAGTTTTAAACATGTAACACATTAAACGGGCGCGAGGTAACTCAAGCCCGTTTAGTTGTTTATGTTATGATAAAAATAAAGGTTAATTATGGCGAAGAAAGATTATTATGAAATATTAGGCGTAAGCAAAACAGCCACTGAAAGTGAAATAAAAAAAGCCTATAAACGCCTAGCCATGAAATATCATCCTGACAAGAATCAGGATAATAAAGCCGAAGCTGAATCAAAATTTAAAGAAGTCAAAGAAGCATATGAAATTTTGACCGATGCCCAAAAGAAAGCTGCTTATGATCAATATGGACATGCAGCGTTTGAACAAGGTGGCGGTGCTGGAGCTGGTGGATTTGGCGGTTTCAGTGGTTTTGGTGGTGGTGCATTTGATGACCTATTTAGTGACTTCTTCGGTGGTGGGCGTGGACGCGGTCAAACCGCATCTCGAGGTGCAGATCTTCAATATAATATTACATTAACACTTGAAGAAGCGGCTAACGGTGTTAGCAAAGAAATTAAAGTACCAACTTGGGTCACATGTGATACTTGTCATGGGCAAGGTACTGAAAAGTCATCTGATGTAGTTACTTGTGATACCTGTCATGGTGCTGGCGTTGTCCAAATGCGTCAAGGATTTTTTGCTGTACAACAAGAATGCCCAACCTGCCATGGTCGTGGTAAAGTTGTTAAAAATCCATGTAAGAAGTGTCATGGTGAAGGTCGTGTACAAAAAAATAAAACACTATCAGTTACTATTCCAGCTGGTGTTGATACTGGTAATCGAATTCGACTTGCTGGCGAAGGTGAAGCTGGTTTAAATGGTGCTCCAGCTGGTGATTTATATGTTCAAGTACAAATCAAACAGCATGCGATTTTTGAACGTGATGGCACTAATTTACATTGTGAAATACCAATTAATATTGTTTTAGCGTCACTTGGTGGTGAAGTTGAGGTTCCAACCCTTAACGGTAAAGTAAGTTTAACTATTCCAGCCGAGACACAAACAGGCAAAATGTTCCGATTACGTGGTAAAGGTATTAAATCCTTACGTAGTAGTTCGGTTGGTGATCTTTACTGTCATGTAGTAGTTGAAACACCAGTTAACTTAACCAGTAAACAAAAAGAACTATTGAAAGAGTTAGGTGAAAGTTTTAAAGCAGATAAAAGCTCCAAACATAGTCCGAAAGAAAAAAACTTTTTTGATAAAGTGAAAAAGTTTTTTGGTTAATATTAATTAATAATAATAAAATCGAGCCACTAAGGCTTGATTTTGTTATTATTCTCATGTTGATTGTAAATTTTAATTTCTTTTTTCTTCTATACATCAAATATTCAAAATTTTCACTAAACTCAACTTGTCGTTATTATTTTTTGCGTTAGTTGGTTTCCTTTTATTTCCAGTAAATGTTAGAGAACTCTACAAGCATTTGGTAGGCTTATTTATCTAATATTATGGTGAGACAGACATACATGACCAATACCTATAATTACTGAATTGGTCAGGATAAAAAATTTAACTTGCTTATATAAATATTAATTATATGGAAGGATTGGGTATTTTCACATTAATTTATTTATTAGGTTAAATCAATTGATTATGATGATTATTTTTGAAACGCTTATTTGTGGTGATCAATCTTATCAATTCGTTTTGATCAAATAATAGGGATGTTTGATTATGGACTTACAATTAAAAATATTAAAATGTTTAATATTGATATAAGTAAATTATTTTTTCATAAAAAAAAGGATAATTTTTAATTATCCTTTTTATGCTAATTATTATTAGGTTTAAAACATATTGATACTAATTACATTTTTGTAGTAAAAGTACGGGCAATAACATCACGTTGTTGTTCTGCTGTTAAAGAATTAAAACGTACAGCATAACCAGAAACACGGATAGTTAATTGTGGATATTTTTCAGGGTGTTTTACTGCATCTTCCAAAGTTTCACGACGAAGAACATTAACATTCAAATGTTGACCACCTTCAACTTTGATTGTTGGTGCTACATCTAAAGGTACTTCACGATATTCAAATTGACCAAGTTCAGCAGTTGGAATAATTTGATCTTCTTTATAAACAGATTTAGCAGCTACACAACGTGCTTCTTTAGTTGAATCATCTAATAACCAAAAAGAGTTAAGTAGTGCAGCATTGTCAGCTTTAGTAATTTGGATACCTGTAATCATTTTTAAATCCTCCTAACGGGCCTTATTGCCCTTATCTATTGTGAGTTAATATAGCACTTTCATAATTTGATTAAAGTCAAAATAAGCTATCAATTCAATAAGTAATACCTTTGGTTATTTTTTTTTGCTTTAATTGCAATGCTTGTAAGCAACTCTTTAAATTTTTTAAAATTTATTGGTTAATTTATATGGATCTTTTTTTAAGAAAATTTAAAAAACACTTTGATAAGTAAAACACCAAAAATTAATTTGATCAATAAGAGATATAAATATGATCAGCTTAAAATTTAATCTCTTCTTGATTCATACATAATAAGTAATGACACTAAGTGTAAAAGCAAATTTAAATACCTTACCAAAAACTCATTATTACTTAGACAATGATATCTTGATGAACTAAAACACCATTATGGGCATTTTATATCAATCACCTGAGCAGTCGTACCTTCTGCCTTTGAATAAATTTTAAGACTTATACCTCAGCAGTGCAGATTAAACAGATTCATTTACTGGCAGCTTGGTATAATTGAATAAATATAATCACATCTGGTTTTTACCTAAATTCAACTTTCCGTCGGTTCCACCAGAAAAAATGATGGCTGGTCACGATAATCTGGTTTGGCATGCTAACAAATAAACTTCAATCTTGAGACGACAAAACGAGTTAAAAATAATTAATGCTTCAGCTTTCTCAAGACCTCCTATTAATGAAATAGCCACTCTTGGATTCGTCATATAAAAACTCACCATTTTGGTATGAGCTGCTTAGCTTATGGTGTCATTTTTATGACCCTTTAAGTGATATTCATATACTGTTGATTATTGTATCGGCGATAGCGGGATTAGGCCGAAGGGGGGATCAACTATATTCCTTGTAATATCCATACTTACATTTCTGATGTCGATGAAATTATTACCGGTAAACGTCGAGAAGGAATTTTTGCAGAAGTAATGATCTTCACACGGAAAGCTTCTCAAGCAGGGGCAGTAATGCTAATTGTCATTTGTTTGCAAAACTCAGGATTTGTTAAAGGACATAATGAGCAACCACTAGGGGTATCACAAACTATTTTAATCTTATTAATCGTTAGCACTATTTTTGTTTTAACTTTAGGTTTTTTAATTTCATTAAAATTTAAACTGGATTTGAAAACTCACAAAATATTAATTGATGAAATTAATAATATAAAAAAATTGGAACAAATTCAGAAAAAAGAATAAGTGATAAAGGAAAACCCATTATCGAAATGTTGACTGCAATGCCTGTTACCGAACTTTGGGGCAAAATAAATGAGTATTAGCTGTTTTATATAAATTTATAAAAGGATGAGAAAGATGCAAATATTTCCTGTAAAACATAGTAAATTGCTCTGTAAACCCGAGTATTTAGTTTCTAAATCTGAATTACAAAAATTGATTCAAAACATTATTAATAATTTAATTAATATAAAAGATGAAACAGGTGAATTTTTATTGCGACTGGATGATGGACAGGTTATTGATACTAAAGATTGGGATGGATGGGTATGGACCCATGGCATCGGTCTTTATGGTATGCATCAATTTTATCAACAGACTGGCGATAAGGTTACGTTAGAAATTATTGATAATTGGTTTGAACAGCGTTTGTCTGAAGGAACATCAACTAAAAATGTAAATACTGTATGCCCATTTCTGACATTGGCTTATCGCTACGAAGAAACTAAAAATTCTGTTTTTTTGCCTTATTTAGAGAGTTGGACTGATTGGGTGATGTATGATATGCCTTGAACTAAATTTAGAGATTTACAACATATTGTTTATAATAATGAAAATCATCAACAACTTTGGGATGATACTTTGATGATGAGTGTATTACCAATTGTTAAAATTGGTAATACACTCAATAAATCTGAATATATTCAAGAAGCAATTTATCAAATATTGATTCATATTCAATATTTAATGGATCGTCAGACAGGTCTTTAGTTTCATGGTTGGACCTTTGACGGTAATCATCATTTTGTTAAAGCAAAATGGGCAAGGGGAAACAGTGGTTGATCATAGTGATCCCGGAATTTATCGAACTACTTGATCTTCAGAAAAGATCCGATTCGTAAAATGCTTATTGAAATTTTAAATGCTCAAGTTGAAGCATTAGCCTAATATCAAGATGAAAGTGGTTCATGGCATACTATTATTGATGATACTACCTCATATTTGGAAACATCAGCAACAGCAGGTTTTGCTTATGGAATATTAAAATCAATTAGAATACGCTATATATCGTATGATTATAAAATTATTGCTAAAAAAGCGATTAAAGGTGTGATGGCTAACATTAATGATGAAGGTAAACTCTTAAATGTCTCATTTGGAACGGCAATGGGTAACGATCTGGAGTATTATAAAAATATTCTACTAACATCCATGCCTAAAATTGATTATCAATAGGTTTATTATGATTTTTAGGTATAATTAATACAACCATTAAATAATGTTGTTAAGCCACAAAAGAATATAGGTATTGTATGACGAATCAATTAACCTGGCATGATGTCATCGGTTCTGAAAAAGAAAAACCTTATTTTCAACAGATAATGCAATTTGTAGCATCGCAACGTGCTGAAGGAAAGATTATTTACCCTCCTAAGCACGATGTTTTTAATGCTTTTCGTTTTACTCCATTTAATGAAATCAAAGTTGTGATTTTAGGGCAAGATCCTTATCATGGTCCTAATCAAGCACATGGGCTTTCATTTTCAGTGTTACCAGGTATAAAACCACCGCCTTCTTTATTAAATATTTATAAAGAACTGTCTACTGATATTGAAGGATTTAACATTCCTTCTCATGGATACCTTGCCTCTTGGGCAAGTCAAGGCGTATTATTGTTGAACAATGTATTGACTGTAGAAGCAGGGCAAGCTCATTCACACGCTAAAATAGGTTGGGAAACATTTACCGATCACGTAATTGCTGCAATCGATCAATATCTTGAAGGGGTGGTTTTTTTGTTGTGGGGATCACCTGCGCAAAAGAAAGGACAGTTTATTGATCGTCAAAAACATCATGTATTAACTTCAGTTCATCCATCCCCTTTGTCTGCTCATCGTGGTTTTTTAGGATGTAAGCATTTTTCAAAAGCGAATGATCTTATTCGGCAACAAGGTAAAACACCAATAGATTGGCAACCGAAGCTTCCGGAAAACATTAATGTGTAGTATGAAAAAACGCCGTACAGGTTTGCAAGAAATAGCGGATTTTATAGGTATTAGTAAAATGACGGTAAGCCGTTTTTTACGTGATCCTAATCTTGTATCAAAACCACTTCAGTTGCAAATATCCGCGGCAATAGATGAACTTGGTTATATCCCTAATAAAGCGCCGGATATGCTGTCTAATGCAAAAAGTAATGCAATTGGTGTATTACTACCATCATTAACCAATCAGGTGTTTGCTGATGTATTAAAAGGTATCGAACTTGTAACAGACAAATATGGTTATCAAACCATGATTGCGCATACAGGATATAATCCGGAAAAAGAAGAAATGCGGTTACGGTCGTTACTAGCTTATAATATTGATGGATTAATATTAACTGAACGTACTCATACCGCTGCAACACGAAAAATGATTGAAATATCGGGCGTGCCCGTTGTTGAAATTATGGACAGTGTTTCGCCTTGCATTGATATGGCTGTGGGTTTTGATAATTATGGGGTAACTAAAAATATGGTCAATTGTATGATTAAAAAAGGGTATAAACATATTGCTTATTTTAGTGCTCGTCAGGATGATAGAAGTATTATTCGCCAGCAAGGTTATGAACAAGCTATGCAAGAAGCTGGGCTTTTTGCCAAAACTTTTGCAACAAAAAAATCTTCATCTTACTCATTAGGTAAGCAATTACTTCATCAAGCATTGAAAGAGTATCCACAAATTGATGGTGTTTTTAGTACTAATGATGATTTAGCGCTCGGGGTATTGTTTGAATGTCAACGATTGGACATAAAAGTACCTAAACAATTGGCTATTGCGGGTTTTCATGGGCACGATGTTGGACAAGTTGTCACGCCAAAATTAGCTTCTATTTTGACACCGAGGATGAAAATTGGTCAGAAATCAGCAGAAATGTTATTACAATGTATTAATGGTGAGCAGATTGATCAGAATGTAATTGATTTGCCAGTTGAGTATTTAAACGGCGAAAGCATTTGATAATATAGCTGATGCATAAACTAACCTCATTATTTTAAAATAATCAGGTTAGTGTCCATGAGTTATTTATAACTCTTTAGGATATTGACCAAATCGGTTAAGTCCGGGTGTTGAATCCATTAAGAAAAAGATGAATAATATAATATTGCCAAATGGAACAAGCTGTAGCAGTAACCACCAACCTGATTTGTCTGTATCATGTAAACGTCGTACTGACACAGCCAAAGTAGGGAGTGTTGTTGCTAACAAAAATATGGTTGTTATATTTAAGTCTAGTCCCAACGACTTATCAAGTATTATTGTAAAAAAGGAGGCAATAAGAATAAATAACATATACATCCAATACTCTTTTCGACGTGCTCTTCCTTTAAAATTTATGTAATTTTTTGTAATACAATCAATAAACCAGCCCATTTTTTATCATCCTTGTTAATTTAATTAAAAAAAAATCCTATTGATTTGATATTTTAATAAAAAAAAATTGAAAATAAAACTGATTTTTATCATTAAAATTTCTTTTTTTTATTATATTACTAATAGTTATGTTATCAGAACTGTTGTTGATTTCAGGTTTTCATAAAGTCAGATTTATGTTAGAATTATCGCTCAGTGGTTATTTATACCTACTAATTTATCTTCAAAGAATAACACTGAGGCCCCCATGAAAATTGTTGAAGTAAAACACCCTCTTGTACGTCATAAAATCGGCTTAATGCGTGAAAGTGATATTAGCACAAAAGATTTCCGTGACCTTGCCAGTGAAGTAGGCAGCTTATTAACTTATGAAGCAACGGCAAATCTACCGACCGAAACTGTAACCATAGAAGGTTGGTGTGGTCCAGTTCAGGTAGAACGCATTAAAGGCAAAAAAATTACTGTAGTGCCAATTTTGCGTGCAGGTTTAGGCATGATGGATGGTGTATTGGAACATGTACCTAGTGCAAGAATTAGCGTCGTTGGTTTTTATCGTAATGAGGAAACTCTTGAACCTGTGCCTTATTTCCAAAAATTAACTTCTGATATTGAAGAACGAATGGCTTTGGTTGTTGATCCAATGCTTGCAACCGGTGGTTCAATGGTTGCAACTATTGATCTGCTTAAGAAAGCGGGTTGTAAAAATATCAAAGTATTGGTTTTAGTTGCTGCTCCAGAAGGAATTAAAACGCTTGAGCAGGCGCATCCAGATGTGGAACTTTATACCGCTTCAATTGATGAAAGATTGAATGATAAAGGCTACATCTTACCTGGGCTTGGTGATGCCGGAGACAAGATATTTGGCACCAAATAAAATTTCAAATTTTAGACCGGTTTATCCGGTTTTTTTATGCCTGTTAATTAATTATCAAATTCTTTATGAGCTACAGATTAAGTTGAAAAGGAGATTGTCAACGTGGTAAAAATCACAATAGATGAAGTAAAGCATGATGCCCCTCTGTCTAAATTTTCATGGCAGGATATTTTCACTGGTGCTCAAATGTTATTTGTCGCATTTGGTGCATTAGTTTTAGTTCCTTTATTAACTGGATTAAACCCCAATGTCGCACTTTTTACAGCTGGTGTTGGAACGTTATTGTTTCAACTTACTACTAAAGGAAAAGTACCAGTATTTTTAGCTTCTTCCTTTGCTTTTATTGCGCCGATTTCTTTTGGTGTAGCACAGTGGGGAATACCGGCAACGCTAGGAGGTTTAGTTGCTGCCGGTTTTGTGTTTATGTTTTTTGCTTTTTTAGTAAAAATTAACGGAAATAATGTCATTAATCGAATTTTACCACCAGTGGTGACGGGTCCTATTATTATGGTTATTGGATTATCGCTGGCCCCTGTTGCTGTCGGCATGGCAATGGGTAAAGATAGTGGCTTAATGGCTGAAAATTATCAGTTAATTATTATTTCAATGGCATCACTAATCACTACCTTAGCTATGGCGATTTGGGCAAAAGGTTTTTTTAAATTAGTGCCTATTATTGCCGGTATCATCGTAGGGTATGTATTTTCCTGCTTATTTGGTATTGTCAATTTTCAACCTGTTATTGATGCTCCTTGGTTTAAAGTTCCTGATTTCACGTTTCCAACATTTCAATGGCAGTCTATTTTATATATGATTCCAATTGTTATCGCACCAACTATCGAACATGTAGGTGATATTATGGCAATTAGTTCTGTTACTGGTAAAGATTATACCCGTGAACCCGGCTTACAACGTACTTTGTTAGGTGATGGATTGGCAACTTCTACTGCTGGATTTTTTGGAGGTCCACCTTGTATTACTTACGCTGAAGTTATTGGTGCAGTAACATTAACTCGTAATTTTAAAACAAGAGTGATGACGTGGGCTGCAATTTGGGCGATTTTAATGTCTTTTGTTGGAAAGATTGGCGCTTTTTTAAGCTCTATTCCAACAGTAGTTATGGGGGGCATTATGGTACTCTTGTTTGGATCAATTGCATCGGTAGGCATTAATATTTTAGTCAAACATAAAGTGGATTTATCCGTTTCCCGTAATATGTGTATTGTTTCGTTAGTTTTAGTCTTTGGTATTGGTGGAATGATTTTTGATTTTGGCTCGTATGCCCTTCAAGGAATTAGCTTGTGTGGCATTTTAGCTATCGTATTAAATTTAATTTTACCTCATCACACTAAACCAACCAATGTTGGTTAATCTAAATTAATAGACCGTTTATGAAGAACATCATGAACGGTTATTCTTTTTTCTTATAACAGACTATTTTATTAATATCGCCGTGACTTTATGTCAGTGATGACTTTCTTTTAAAAAGTTTAAGTCTTCGATAAAGATCTTTAGTTAAACTTTTTCTTTTATTATTAAAAAATAACTTAATCAATATTGATTAGGAACGTTAACCATGGTTTTTAATAGATGAATTAGCAAATTTAATTATTATGATTAATTATTGACTCATTGATTTTAAAGATAATGGTTAAAAGGCTGTAAGCATGATTTGTGAAGTTTTGAGTTAGTATGATTAATTGTATTTTACTTTAATTTAATTTAATTGATTACTGTGAACAAAAACATTTAACGTAATTATATGATTTTAATTAAATGGGAAACAGTTGAATAAAGGTAATATCCATTAATTTTTATTAGAATAAAGAATAAATCTTGTAAAAAAGTTTGAGGTTAACTATACGTTTGAGTATAAAACCTCACTTATTATAAAATAAGTGAGGTTTATTAAAGTAAAAAATTTTATTTTATTGGGCGCATGGTCGGGAATAGAATTACGTCACGAATGGTATGGCTGTTAGTAAATAACATCACAGTACGATCGATACCAATACCGAGTCCTGCCGTTGGCGGTAAACCATGTTCAAGTGCTGTGATATAATCATCATCATAAAACATCGCTTCATCATCTCCTGCATCTTTTTGTGATACTTGATCAGCAAAACGTTGTGCTTGATCTTCAGCATCATTAAGTTCTGAAAAGCCGTTACCAATTTCACGTCCACCAATAAAGAATTCAAAGCGGTCTGTTACAAATGGGTTTTCATCGTTTCGACGAGCAAGTGGTGAGACTTCTGCCGGGTATTCGGTGATAAATGTTGGTTGAATAAGGTTAGCTTCAGCCACTTCTTCAAATATTTCAGTTACCACTCGACCAAGTCCCCAGCCTTTTTCCACTTTGATTCCTACGGCTTTTGCAATCGCACAGGCTTTGTCAAAATCATCTAAATCAGCATTGTTAGTTTCTGGACGATAATGGCAGATTGCTTCACGCATGGTCATTTTGATAAATGGTTTGCCGAAATCAAAAGTGTGTTCGCCATATTGCACTACTGCATTCCCCGTCACGGCAATGGCTAAACGACGGAATAACGCTTCAGTTAATACAATCAAATCTTTATAATCGGCATAAGCCATGTACATTTCCATCATGGTAAATTCAGGATTATGTCTTGGCGATACCCCTTCGTTTCGGAAATTGCGGTTGATTTCAAATACACGCTCAAATCCACCTACCACTAGACGTTTTAAGTAAAGTTCTGGCGCAATTCGTAAATACATGTCTAGATCAAGCGCATTATGGTGCGTAATAAATGGTTTGGCTGATGCACCACCTGGGATGACTTGCATCATCGGGGTTTCAACTTCCATAAAGTGGTTTTCTAACATGAAGTTACGAATTTCAGTTACCACTTTTGAGCGCGCAATAAAGGTGTCACGTGATTGTTGATTAGTAATTAAATCAAGGTAACGTTGACGATAGCGCATTTCTTGATCTGCTAAGCCGTGGAATTTATCGGGTAATGGGCGTAATGCTTTTGTTAGTAGGCGGATTTCTTCACAGTGGATTGATAGTTCACCTGTTTTGGTTTTGAATAAGTAGCCTTTAGCACCAACGATGTCACCAAGATCCCATTTTTTGAATTGTTCATTATAAAAGTTTTCAGGTAGATCATCACGAGTAACATAAAGTTGGATTTGCCCTGCAACATCTTGTAATGATACAAATGAGGCTTTACCCATAATACGGCGCATCATCATTCGACCCGCAACGGTTACAATAATTTTATTTTCAATTAATTCTTCGTTAGTTTTATCATCATACAATTTATGAAGATCGCTTGAAATTGCGTCACGGCGAAAGTCATTAGGGAAAGCAATACCTTGCTCACGAATATGTGCAAGCTTTTCACGACGTATTGTAAGCTCGTTATTTAACTCTTCAATAGGGTTTTGTTGCTCTTGCTGTGTTGACATAATTTTACCTTTTCTTTATCACCAAGCAGGGTTATAAACCTGCTTTTAAGCTTTCTTCAATAAATTGATCTAAATCACCGTCTAAAACGGCTTGAGTATTGCGTGTTTCTACACCAGTACGTAAATCTTTAATCCTTGAGTCATCAAGGACATATGAACGAATTTGACTGCCCCAACCGATATCGGATTTATTGTCTTCCATCTGCTGTTTTTCTGCATTTTTTTTCTGCATTTCAAGCTCATACAATTTAGCTTTTAACTGCTTTATGGCTTGATCTTTATTACTGTGCTGAGAACGATTATTTTGACATTGTGTTACTATGCCAGTTGGAATATGTGTAATGCGTACCGCTGATTCAGTTCTATTAACATGCTGACCACCCGCACCGGATGCACGATAAACATCAATACGGAGATCGGTAGGGTTGATATCAATATCAATATTATCATCAATTTCAGGGTAGACAAAGACTGATGCAAATGATGTATGACGGCGGTTACCTGAATCAAATGGACTTTTACGTACTAAGCGGTGAACTCCTGTTTCGGTGCGCAACCAACCATAAGCATAATCGCCAGATACCTTAATTGTCGCTGATTTTATACCAGCAACATCACCATCGGATACTTCCATTACTTCGGTTGTGAAACCTTTTGATTCGGCCCAGCGCAAATACATTCTGAGTAGCATTTCTGCCCAATCTTGTGCTTCAGTACCACCTGAACCCGATTGGATATCCAAATAACAGTCAGCACTATCATAATCACCTGAAAACATACGGCGGAATTCAAGCCCGGCTAGTTTTTTTTCTAATTGTTCAAGTTCTAAATTGGCTTCATCAAAAGTGTCTTGATCTTCAGCTTCAACAGCAAGCTCAAGCAAGCCTTCGACATCGTCAAGCCCTTGCTCTAATGAATTAATGGTATTAATGATATCTTCAAGTGTTACTCGTTCTTTACCTAAAGCTTGTGCTTTTTCAGGATTTGCCCAGACTTCAGATTGCTCTAATTCGGCGTTGACTTCTTCTAGTCGTTCTTTTTTTAGATCATAGTCAAAGATACCCCCGAATCACAGCACTGCGTTCGGTAAGTTCTGCTATTTTTGATTTAACCGGATTAATTTCAAACATGTTTTAAATTGGATACTCAGTTTATGATTTTTAGATAAGCTTTCATTGTAGCGGATTTAAGTATAATTTAGCAATTACCAATTTAGGCTTGGTGTATGGTGATTCAATAATTTTATCCAACAAAGTGGAAGATAAAATAACATTATCAAAAAGAAGTGAACATGAATAAAAAACAGTTCAAGTTCTAACAATGAGTTAATCGTGATATCGGCACAATAGTAAAGAATCATTACTAAAAACTCATAATGACGCGAGAGGCGTCATTATGAAGTAATTTGGATAAAATGATCGATAAAAATTATTTTTTAGCTTCTGCGTATAACTCAGCAACTTTATCCCAATTAATGACATTCCAAAATGCACCAATGTAATCGGCACGACGGTTTTGATATTTTAAATAGTAAGCATGTTCCCAAACGTCAAGAGCCAAAATTGGTGTGCCAGATACACCAGCAAATTTTTCACCCATAATTGGTGAATCTTGGTTAGCCGTAGAAACAACCTCAAGCTTACCATTCTTGAGTACTAACCAAGCCCAACCTGAACCAAAGCGGGTTGCTGCAGCAGCAGAAAATTTCTCTTTAAAAGCATCAATTGAACCAAAATCTTTTTCAATGGCCGTTTTCAACTCACCTTTGAGTTCAGTTCCGACTTTTAACAACTCCCAGAACAAAGTGTGATTAACATGACCACCAACGTTGTTTTTAAGACCGGTAACTTTGTCAGATGGGACTTTATCTAGATTTTTTAGTAAAGTTTCAGGACAAAAATCTTTAACTTCAGTAGGTAACGATTCTAATAAAGCGTTAGCATTGTTTACATAAGTTTGATGATGTTTATCATGATGAAGATGCATGGTTTCAGTATCAATATAAGGCTCTAAAGCATCATAAGCATAGGGTAGAGGGGGTAATGTATAAGCCATGAAATTGCTCCTTTCATTTATTGAGTTTTTTTAACTTTTTATGCTAAAAGTATACGAGCTATTACTGGTGCCCACAAACTATTATTTAGATAGTTCATGACTATCTAAGCAATAGCTATATTTTTAAACACAGTACAACGTTTGAATTAAAGCAAAAAAGATTTAAATCATCTACATTAATTTTAAATCAAACTGATTTTTATTAATGATAATAGATAAAAGCATTATCATTACCGGATTTTATAAGTGGTTTTTTCTTAACGTTGTTCATCAACTCGATAGAGCTTGAATGGCTAGATTGAAAAGCGTCGATTCAGTTTAGTGATAAGGCCATCAAGTTTTTCAATTATTAAACTAAAATTAGTGATTTTATTACATTATCGATACCTATCAACATGGTTAAGTACTTGTGACAAAAATAACACCCTATTGTTTATGGGGATAGCAACAAGTATTTTTTATCAACAACACAATTGGATTAGATATTTAGTATAAAATACTTTTCATTTTGCTTTAATCTTAACTAATTGTATTATTGAGATTTTCGAACAATATTGCCATGCGTCATTTCATTTTCCTAATGGTTAACTTTCTATCTATTTTGGGCTTGATAGATAATCTAAACTCAACTTATCAAGAAAAACAAAAAGTTTTAAATTCATTTGGCTGTAATCATGATTACGTAACATATCTGGTGTATCAACAAAGCGATAATTCGCAGCTTGATTGAGATCATTTAGTGAATGAGAGATAAGTTTTTCAACTACTTTGTGTGTTAACTCCAAATGACATTGAAAACCATAAACGAATTTACTGTAAGCAATAATTTGCCGCGGACAGCCTTCACTATAAGCAATTATTTGAGCATCTTTAGTTAATCCTGGCATATCATTGTGCCAATGACCTACCGCTAATTTATCACCGAAATGCGTAAATAGAGAATGATGCTTGCCCACATCAGTTAATGTAATTGGAAATTTGCCAATTTCTTTTTCTGGACTGTGTTCATGAGTGGCACCTAATGCTTCACCAATCAATTGTGATCCTAAGCAAACACCAATAACAACTTTATCTGATTGAATTGCTGATAAAATTACTGCTTGTTCAGCTAATGAATCAAAATACGTACATTCTTGCTTTGTCGTTGCCGGGGATTGTGGTCCACCCATAATAATTAAAAAATCAATGTGATTGATATTATCAGGTAGTGCTTCGCCAAGATAAACGCGAGAATAACTAATAGTATGTTGGTGTATTTTTGCCCATTGTTCGTAGGCGCCTGGTGTTTCAAATTCTTCATGAATAATAAAATGGATATGCATAGATCTCTAATATATTGAAATTATTAAATTAGTAAATAAGAAATTTAATATTAATTATCTTAAAAAAACACTCAACACTATATTAAGCGATAACAGGGATAAAAACAAAATATTTGTATTTCAATAATTGCATATGTAATGATAAATTCGATGAGTACCGTTATATTCATCTTTAATTACATCGTTTAAACCATTTTTTAAAATAAGAAAAATAACATTATTTTTCTATAAACTCGTCTTCATCATTATTTTAACTAAGTGGTTAATTTATAATCTTAAAATTAAATTAAATTAAATTAAATGACATGAATAAATAAAGGTTACGAAAAATTGATATTTTCATGTTCATAGTTTGATGTGATTTAGTTTGCTAACAAAGCAATATTAATTATGCTAATAATGATTATTTGACTATCGCATGATAAAAAGAAAACCAAATATATTAGAAGAAAATTATACCAACGATGATTATGGTACTTTTTTTAATTATTTTTATAGCGGATAAATTAAATCATCGTATCAAGTCAGTAAGTTTTGTTTACTTGTTTAATTAAAATTTTTAGTATGGGGATTAATAAGAATAAGCAAGAAGTGAAAGGTAAAAATCTTCGCTACAAATGGAAATAATGTGAAAAGTTGGCTCCTCCAACAGGACTTGAACCTGTGACATACGGATTAACAGTCCGCCGTTCTACCGACTGAACTATGGAGGAATCCAATGTGGCGTGCATATTATAGATTTACTGGGGTTATGTCAATAGTTAATTATCGGAAATTCTTTGTTTGATTAATTTTTAACTTATTATCATTATTTAATTGTTAGGATAGTCTTAAATAGTTTCTTTTGTCTTAATAGTTGTTGTGGATGTGATCCAAGCTCCCCTTGAGGGATCATTTGTTTTAGTTCTCGATAATAATTGATCCAATATGGGAGAATCTGACCAGTGGTTAAATTCTTAAAGTTCATAGGATAAAGGTTGAAATAGTCTTTACCTGATTCATATTTAAAAGCATAAGTAATAAGTTGACTACAGTAAAATCCTTTCGCATCTGAACGAAAACTATGGTTATAGGGTAATCCTAAACAGTCTTGAACACGAATTAATGCATTTTTAATGACAACGTTATTGTTAATAGTTGCAACCCAATTATATTGAGCTGTTGCTAAAAAAGATTTAATAGGTTGCTTAATAACTCCATGTTTTGGGGTCGCTTCAATGACCAGATCGTTGCCAATATATAAGCCGACATGGTTTATTTGATTCATTATGTCGTTTGAATTCATCAAGGAACCAGAATGAGTAATTGCTTTATTAAACTCGCTTTGCTCATTCTGAGATTGAAAAATGATATCACCAACTTGCATCTTTATCGGTGTTTTCTTGCATGATAACGCCATAATGAAAACATAACACAAGTAGCAATGATAAACTTGAGCGCATCAACACCTACGAAAGGAAAATAACCTACTTGTAATGCTTCAGTAAGTGAAATATGTAAATAACCCATTAAATAAGTTACGCCAAATACAAAGATTAATTGATGGGCACAAGCAAAGGCGATCAATCCTAAAAGAAAGCGACGATCGTAACCTTTCTCGGCAGCAAATCCAGCAATATAAGCACTAAATGCATACCCATATAGATAACCAGCAGAAGGCGATACTAGTGCCATAAATCCACTGCTGCCATTGGCAAACAGTGGCAATCCCATTGCGCCTAAAAACAGGTATTGAAGTATGGCTAATGCACCGAGTTTACGACCTAAAAAAGCGCCAATTAGCAATACGGCTAATGATTGTAAAGTAAATGGCACAGGGTAGGTTGGAATACTTACATTAGCTGCTACACCTAACAGTAATGCGGAACTTGTTGTAGCCAAGAGCTTACGTTGCCATGAGGATAAATCAATCATTGTTGTGATAAATGTTGGATAATAAGACGTCATTTGTTTATTCATTGTTTTCTACCTTTAATACCTAAATCATAGCGTTATAATAGCGCAATGTTTTAAGTTGTAAACTATTTTTTATTTTAAAAGTTTACTTATATAATGGTTAAGGCGAGATCCATTATCACATTTTCATATAAAAAATGTGATAACAAAAGAAATAATGGATTGTTTAAACTAAATATGGGTTATTGTATTGCTCATTACCAAATGTGGACATAGGGCCATGTCCCGGCACAAAAATAAAATCTTCACCAAGTGGCAATAACTTGTTTTTAATTGACGAAATTAAATCAGAATGGTTACCACGTGGAAAATCTGTGCGTCCAATACTATTTTTAAAAAGTACATCACCGACAAATGCCAGTTTATCTTGCTTATTGATCAATACGATATGACCTGGTGTGTGTCCCGGACAAAATAGCACATCAAGGGTGATATTTCCTACTTGGATTTGATCCCCTTCTTTTAACCAACGATCGGGTAAAAAACTTTCGGTATAAGGAAAACCTAATTGCATAGATTGTTGTGGTAAGGCTGTAAATAAGAACTCATCTTCTTGACTAGGACCAAAGATTTTAACATCATAATGTTTCGCTAATTCAGTGGCGGCGCCCACATGATCTAAATGACCGTGTGTTAATAAAATCTGTTTGATATTAACCCCGAGCTTTTCAACCGCTTTCTTGAGTAATTCTGGCTCTCCACCGGGATCGATAAAAGCAGCCTCATTTGATTCGTTACACCAGATAATACTGCAATTTTCTTGAAAATCCGTAACTGGAATGATTTGATACTGAAACATAATCGTTATCTCCTTGTCGCTTAATGGCGAGCCGTTAAATTCTGACCATCTTGTTTTTTTAATTGAGCAAAAATCACGCTTGATAGCATAGTTACAATACCTAGTATAACAAAGGTTAATTGAAAAGCGTGAATAGTCGTTGTTGTTTTACCAAATAATCTTACCAATAAAGCACCAAAACCAGTACCAAAACTGATAGCTAACTGTTGATTGACAGCCATTAAACTATTACCACTACTTGTGCTTTCTCCTTGTAAATTGGCTAACGTTATACTGTTCATTGAAGTAAATTGCATTGAATTGATGCCTCCAATACAAAATAGCAAAACACCTAATATCAAAAGAGGAGTAGTTAAATTTAATAATGACATTAAAAGGATCAAAATTCCTGCTAAGATGGTATTTGCCATTAGTACAAAACGATAGCCTAAACGAGCAAGAATCCGAGTAATAAAAAACCTTGTACAAATCGATGCAATTGCCATTGGCATGAGCATCATTCCAGCAAAAATTGCCGAATAACCAAAACCAACTTGTAGAAATAAAGGAATAAGAAAAGGCACTCCAGAAATACCTAATCGACAGACTAAATTACCGATAATGCCTATTTTAAACGTTCGTATATCAAATAAAGAGAGAGGAAATAGAGGGGCTTGTTTCTTTTTTGCATAGCTGCGATAAATAAATAAAAAAACTAGACTAGTGACAGCAAGACCCAGCGGTAAATAATATTGTTGACCTTGATTTAAACATTCAACACTAAGGGTTGCACTAATAAAAGTGATAATGATAAAGATAAATCCAAATGAATCAAAAGGCATTCGTTTGCCTTTTATATTAGGCATATATTTTAAGCTAATCATTATCCCGACAATACCAATTGGTAAATTAATAAAAAAGATCCAGTGCCAACTTACCATATCTACAAGGTAGCCTCCTAAAACCGGTCCTAGTACTGGACCGATTAAACCTGGAATCGTTGCTGTGTTTAACGCGGCTAAGAACTCATTGCGTTTAAATGCTTTAATCAAAACTAAACGTGAAACAGGTACCATCATTGATCCGCCGACACCTTGAATAACCCGTGATATATCTAAAAAAAATAATGAATTGGACAAGGCACAAAGTAGTGATCCTAAGGTAAAAAGCGATACAGCCATTACAAAAATATTTCGTGTCCCGAATTGGTCCGATAAAAAGCCGCTTACTGGAATAAATAACGCTAATGTTATTGCATAACATATTACTGCTGATTGCATGTTTAGCGGTGATTCTTTGAGATCTTTAGCCATAGTTGGCAAAGCCGTATTTAAAATTGAGGTATCAAGTGATTGCATAAAAAATGCAAATGCAGCAATCCAAGGTAATATTCGATAAACAAAGGGTGGTAACTGGAATTCGCTATTCATTTTTTCAGCCTAAAATTGATTGTTATGCTGGAAGAGAAGGATCATAGTAAATCCTAAGGTTATACTCTCATATCGATTATTATTAAGTAAGAGAGTGAGTAAATGTTATTTTACAATATTCACAATTAATTGTTAGATTTTTTCTTATTTTTAACGGGTTTCCCTAAATAATAGGAATGAGAACAATTTGGATAAGATGCACTAACATATCCCAAACGGGAACTTCAACCGTTGTACCAACGAGTAAAAGAGTGAGAATTGGAGTAACCACTACACCGATAAGAGTTGAAACTGATGAGACAGTAACTGACAACGCCACATCACCTTTAGCTAGATAGATCATCACATTGGAGGCTGTACCGCTAGCTACGCTACCAACTAGAACCAGCCCGACTAATAACTCAGGTCGCATAGTAAGTAATTTAGATAAGATTAAAGCAGTGAATGGCATAACAATATAATGCAGTAAGATACAAATGATGACTGCCTTAGGTTTCGCCACCACTCTTTTAAAATCATTAATACTTAACGTTACTCCCATAGAAAACATTACAAACATCAATAAGTGTGATGTTTGTGGTCGAACTGGAAGGAATGCATTAGGTAATAAATAGGCAACTATTGCGCAAAGAATTGCCCATAACGGAAATAATCGAGTAAGCGAAATAATGGTTTGCACAAAAATACGACTACGGCGTTGAAACATAAAGCATCACCTTGTGTCTAATTAACCTATTAATAATTAAAAAGTTATTGATGTGCTTGGTTTTGAATTTTCATATTATTAATTCTGCTAAATAGCGTCAAGGTATTTGTTAGAATCGTTCTACATATTTGTTCTGAATCTTCAATACGTAATTGACAAAGAATATTAAATATATTGACAATGTTTTCAGGACGGTTTATTTGCCCTTGTCGACCGCTTAAAGGCATATCAGGGGCATCAGTTTCTAATACTAGGCTTTCGAGAGGTAACTTTGCAATGGCATGGCGTGTTTTATTTGCTCTAGCATAACTTATTACGCCACCTACACCAATATAATAGCCTAATTTGATAAATTGCATTGCTTGTTGATAGCTACCGGAAAAACCATGGATCACGCCACGACACGGTAAATTAGCTTGATGTAACTCATGATAAATTACATCATGAGTTTTACGTGAATGAATTAAAACGGGTAATTCATAGCGGTTAGCTAACGCCAGTTGAGCTCGAAAAAAAGTAAGTTGTTGTTGCCAATCTACGGAAATGTCATAACGGTCTAAGCCGATTTCGCCAATGGCAACTAATTTTTTAGGAGAAGTACTAATGATATCGGATAATTTTTCAAGATCAGTATGAGAATGTTGATAGATAGGATGCAAGCCCAGTGCGGCATAAAGTTCATCATATTGCTCAGTGAGTTGCAGAATTTGACTGAAATGATCTGCTGATATGGCAGGCATAATTAAACTGGCAATTTTAGCTTGTCGAATACAATTCATTGAGTTGTCTAACGCTGTCAAAAAAGCAGGAAAATTGAAATGACAGTGTGTATCTATGAACATAATGCCTCCTATTCTACTGTTACTTGATGTAATAAAATTGGCAATAAAAATTGCTTAGCAAAATCGATGATTTGTTCAACTTGTTCTTCAGTTAATTCAGGATACAAACGTTCATAGTAGCTGTCGCATTCTGATGATTGAAAAAGAATCCCTTGCCAAGTATTCATAAGCTGATTTTTAGCCCTATCACTATCAACAATTTCGCCTGTTTTTTTATTATAAGCAAAGGTTAACCAATTCCACGCACTTTGAATTGGCATTAATAACGGTTGATTGATGCCTTGCAAAAAACTTTCAACTAGTGGGGTTAAGTAAGTTAATGCCTCGTTGGCATCTAAATGCGAAAATCGCCATTCTTGATCATCACGACCATAAATGCGGCTTTGGCTATCAACTTTCTCACGGTATAAAATGCAATAAACCAAGTGATCTATCCATAATGAAATACCATCACGAATTGAAAGTTTTGATGGTCGCCAAGTTAAAATACCATCGGATTGCAAATGTGTTAGCCAACCTTGAAGTGGGTAATGTTGATTATTTACCTCAATTGTTATATTGACTTCCTCACTGGTCATCTCTAACCGTTCTTGACAGATTTTATCTGCTAAAGATTGCATAGCTTCGCTTTGCTCATCATAAATGATCTCACCAAAAGCGCCATCAGGCAGCTCACCAGTTAATCTTAATTGCTGATAAAGAACTTTTGAATCTTTAGATGTTTGAGTAATTAATTGATTTAAAATTTGCACATTGAGTTGATAACGTTTTAAGTTATCCAGATTAAAGTTTTCGGCATCAGGTAAAGTATCATCAAGATAACTGACATAAAAATTAAACCGTTTTTGCAAAAAAAACCGAATAGAGTGTTGAAAAAAACGTTTTAATTCATCAAGATTAATACAATCAATACTGATAGCTGGTATTTGACTAATGAATGTTTGGCTTTCTCCTTTTTTCAAGGCAGCCGGTAACCACTCATCGGCATAACTTTTCGGTTCTTGTAAAAAGTTTAAAGGATTAAATGGCGTTCTAGTGTGAAAAACTTTTAAAAAATCAATATTGTTTTCTGTGTTTTTTGTTGATTCACCATAATATTGAACAATATATTCCCAAAGTTCATCAACCAGTACGGATGGGTAACGTTCGCTATTATCTTTCATATCACGTCCGACATAACTGATATAGAGTTGATATTGAGTGGATAAAATGGCTTCTAAAAATAGATAACGATCATCAGTTCGACGACTGCGATCGCCTCGTCTTGGATATTTGGCAATTAAATCAAAATCCAGCGGTAGTGATGTTCTTGGGTAGTCGCCATCATTCATACCGAGCAAACAAACTACTTTAAATGGAATAGATCGCATAGGCATCATAGTACAAAAATTGATTTTACCGACTAAAAAACGATGTGCTAAGTGATTTTGTTCTAAACGAGCCTGCATTGCATCATGCAAAACAGTGATCGAAATAAGTTCGGTAAATTGAGCTGTTAGGCCACTATTAATTAATTGTTCCCATTCATCTTCTATCATTAATAAAAGAGCATCGCGTTGCTCATTATGCTTAAAAAAGTCATTAATTAGTTCAAGGCAATAACCTTGCCATTCAGATAATGGTTTGGCTTCATTTAGTATCATAAACCATTTACGAACAACTTTAATGAACTGAGCCAATTGACCGATAAGCTCAGCATCTAATCCTGTGGCACCATCATAAGGTAAAATTTGTTGCCAACCCCCTTGTTCACTATTCATGGTATAACCAAGCAATAATCGCTCAAGTCCGAATAGCCAACTGTGTGCACTTTCCAGACCAAAACGGATACCAGATTCGATAATCCATGTTCGCAATAAAATTAATTGTGATTCATTAATAGCAAAATTTTCAGCAATGGCGGGAATTTCCAGTAAATTAAATAGCTCTTCTGCAGTGAATCGACTATTGGGAAAGTTTAAAATAGCAAAAAATCCCTGAACGATTGGATCGATATTACGAGCCTTTTGGTCAGAAATCGTAAATGGTAAATAACGATCACCACTGGCATTACCGAATACGGCACGAATATAAGGTACATAGCGATCAATATCTGAAACCATCACAATACAATCGCGAAGTTCAATGTCAGGATTTGCATCAAAAACCGATAACAGATAATCGTATAATATTTCGACTTCACGTTGTTCGCTATGACAAATATGGAACGAAATGGATTTATCGGACATAGCGAGGTGTTTATTATTCGAATTATTATGATAAAGTTCTAAAATATCTTGCTGAATAGCGTGTAACAAGCAAGAGCGTTCTTGATCGACGAAGGCTTCAATATCTTGTTTACTATTAAATTCTTGTAATAAAAATAAATTGTCGCGACCTAATTTTCCCCACGAGGTTAATAATGGATTTGGGATCTTATCCGGTGTATTTAAAATGTCGGATAGCTGTTTTTCGACAATATCGCCCCAGTACCATTTACAAGGATTATTAAACATTAAATGTACATCAATATGTAGCCCTAGTGCTGATAGCAAGGAAAGATAAATAGGTGGTAGCGAGGTGATACCAAAAATAAAAATACGTTCGGGAAGCTGATTTAGTCGAGTGCTATCGAAATTATCATCTAACAAAATTTCTAGCATTTGTTGATAAATATTCGCACGGTGATAGGGCTGGCTAATTGCAATCAGTTGTCGCCATAATTCTGCTTGCCAAATTTCATCGGCATGATGATTGAGTTCGTCAACAGTTTGATTCGCTTCCCATTTTGCTAGCCAATCAGGACGATAAACCAAATATTGGTCAAATAAGCGGGCAATGCGGGTTGCTAACTGATAAAGCTTTCGATCTTGCTTATCAATATTAAGATAATGTTTAAGTGTGTTAAATTCGCCTTGCTCAATAATTTGTGGAAGTAAATAATACAAACGCCAAGTCATTGTCTCAATACTATAACTGTTTTCAACTGGCGCATCAGGCAATAAACTTTGATAAAGTTGCCAAATAAACTGGGTCGGAAAAAGAAAATCAACATTTGCTACTATACCCAGTTCATCTGCTAAAGCAATTTGCAACCATTGTCCCATACCTTGACTTTGCACCATCACAACATCGGGTGTAAAGATATCTTCTAATGGCTGTCTGCGCATCAATTCACTTAACAGTGTCTTGAGTAAATCAACTTGATTGGAATGGTAAATGGTAAACATGATCACATTAATGTTATATAAATTGACTCAAATTATCGCCGATAGCGACTAATAAATCTAGCACAGTAATTTTAAACAATTAGATTATAAATATCACATAGTATGATAGATTTTTGTCAAAACGTTTTAGATAACACCCACGTTTTAGCAAGAAAATAAAGAAAGATATTAATAATATATAATGAGTTATGTTAATCAAACGTTTGTGTATAACATTTCATTTTATATTAAATTATATAAGGGCTTTAACAAAAATGGCAATATTCTCTTAAGCCTCTTAAGCAAATACACTATGGCTCATGCCAATTTATGCTTTTACTAAGTGTTTAAGCTGGTTATCATAGCTTAACATGATATTTTTGGGTGCCAAATCGCACTAAAAGCTTCAACTCTTCTATTAACATATAGACAAATCAAGACTATTGCCGATTCGTTTTGATTGTATTTAGCGAAATAACGATTATTCAAATAAATATAAATGTATCCTTGAAAAATATTTGCAGAATCTGGCATAGACATTTGCTGTAGTGTATTAGACAGGGGGGGATAAGCGAATAAAAGTTTTAATATAATGGGTCTCTTTTGGATCGTTTATCAATCGCATAATAGCGTAGAATCATCCTGAGGTTTGCGGTATATTTGATATTTAATCAATAAATTTATATGGTTATATATGGGTAGTCATGATTTGTTAAAGAGATAAAAATTGGTAATACAAGTAGCGAATGATAATAAACTGATTTTCAGTGATTGTTATTTTGACTGGGTTAATTTTATTGCTTTAAAAAGTGTAATAAAATAGAAGGTTACATCAATAAGATGTAACCTTCTATTTTATGCTAACACAGTAAAAAGCTAATTATTGCCCTATGCGGCGTGTTAATTCGATAACGCGAATTTTTGCCAAAGCTTTTGATAACTCTGCTGATGCTTGAGCAAATGACATATCATCACTTGGATGATTAATATGTTCTTGCGCTTGTCTTACTGCTTCTTGTGCTCTTGCTTCATCTAAGTCTTCACCGCGGATTGCGGTATCAGCTAAGATTGTCACAATATTCGGTTGAACTTCTAATACGCCACCAGAAAGGTAGATAAACTCTTCTTCACCATTTGCTTTGACAATACCTACCATACCCGGTTTAATCATGGTAAGTAGGGGAGTGTGACCAGGGTAGATCCCAAGTTCACCTTCTTGACCTGTGACTCTGATTCGCTGAACATCACCTGAAAATAGGTGAGATTCAGCACTAACAACTTCTAATTGATAGGAAGTTAGTGCCATAATACTATCTCCGTTCAATGAATCTCTTAGAGAGATTTCGCTTTCTCAATTACTTCGTCGATTGAACCAACCATATAGAATGCTTGTTCCGGAATGTGATCATAATCGCCATTCATAATTCCTTTAAAGGCACTGATGGTATCTTTCAATGGTACATATTTACCTGGTGAGCCTGTAAATACTTCCGCCACGAAAAATGGTTGAGATAAGAAGCGTTGAATTTTACGTGCACGAGCAACGGTTAATTTATCGTCTTCTGATAATTCGTCCATACCAAGAATTGCAATGATATCTTTTAATTCTTGGTAGCGTTGTAAAATTGACTGAACGCCACGAGCACAATCATAGTGTTCTTGACCAACAACTAATGGATCTAACTGACGACTGGTTGAATCTAATGGATCCACCGCAGGGTAGATACCTAATGAGGCAATTTGACGACTCAATACGATCGTTGCATCCAAGTGAGCAAAAGTTGTTGCTGGTGATGGGTCAGTCAGGTCATCGGCTGGCACGTATACCGCTTGAATTGAAGTGATTGAACCGGTTTTAGTTGAAGTAATGCGCTCTTGTAGCAAGCCCATCTCTTCTGCTAATGTTGGTTGGTAACCTACCGCTGAAGGCATACGACCTAATAGCGCAGATACTTCAGTACCAGCTAAGGTATAACGGTAAATATTATCGATGAATAGAAGAACATCTTTCCCTTCATCACGGAATTTCTCAGCCATGGTTAAGCCCGTTAACGCTACACGTAAACGGTTTCCAGGTGGCTCATTCATTTGACCATATACTAACGATACTTTATCAAGTACGTTTGATTCTTTCATTTCGTGATAGAAGTCATTACCTTCACGAGTACGTTCACCTACCCCGGTAAATACTGAGTAGCCTGAATGTTCGATAGCGATGTTACGGATTAATTCCATCATGTTAACAGTTTTACCAACACCTGCACCACCGAACAGACCAACTTTACCACCTTTAGCAAATGGACAAATTAAGTCGATAACTTTGATACCCGTTTCCAGTAATTCAGTCGAGTTAGCTAGTTCTTCATAAGTTGGTGCTGCTCGGTGAATTGCCCAACGCTCTTCTTCACCAATTGGACCTGCTTTATCAACAGGATCACCTAGTACGTTCATTATACGACCAAGTGTTTTAGTACCGACGGGTACTTCGATGCCGTGACCTGTATTTACTACTTTAAGTCCACGTCTTAAACCATCAGATGATCCCATTGCGATACAACAAACAACACCACCACCTAATTGTTGTTGAACTTCCAGAACTAATTTTTCAGCGCCGGTTTCTACTTCTAATGCATCATATACCTTTGGTACTGCATCTTCTGGGAATTCGACATCAACCACCGCACCGATGATCTGGACAATCTTTCCAGTAGCCATTTTTAATCCTCTACGTCTTTTTCTTAACTATAAGCCAATATTTAGCACTAACCTGAAACAGCGGCTGCACCGGATACAATATCAATCAATTCATTTGTGATCGCACCTTGACGTGCTTTATTGTACACAATTTGTAATTCATTAATTAAGTTTGCACCGTTATCTGTTGCTGCTTTCATGGCCACCATTCTTGCCGCTTGTTCACTCGCTAGATTGTCAACCACAGCTTGATAGACTTGTGATTCAATATAACGACGTAAAATCACATCTAATAGTGATTTAGCATCAGGCTCATAAATATAATCCCATGATGAAGCTTTGAGCGCTTTATCTTCTGATTGCGGTAATGGTAATAATTGCTGTATTGTTGGTTTTTGTGACATGGTATTAATAAATTTATTCGTAACAATATATAATTTATCAATTTTGCCATTGTCATATGCCTCAAGCATTGTTTTTACCGGTCCAATTAAATCGGATAAAGTTGGTTCGTCACCCAAATTCGTGACTTGCGTTAAGATGTTTGTTTTTACTGATGAAAAAAATGAAACACCTCGAGAACCAATCAAAGCAACATCAGCTTCAACATTTTTTTCCTGCCATGCTGACATATCAGCAATGACAGTTTTGAAAAGATTGATATTTAAACCACCGCATAAACCACGATCAGTTGAAATGATAAGATAGCCAACTCGCTTTACATCTCTTTCTTCTAAATAAGGATGTTTGGCGCCTATCTGAGCTAACGCTAAATGTCCAATTACTTCTCGAATCATCTCAGCATATGGACGACTTGCGGCCATTCTATCTTGTGTTTTACGCATTTTAGAATTGGCAACCATTTCCATTGCTTTAGTAATCTTTTGCGTACTTTGGATACTGGCAATTTTTGTTCTAATTTCTTTTGCATTAGCCATTTTTTACCTCACCCTTACCAAGTTTGAGTTGATTTAAAGCTTTCAAGTATTGCTTTTAATTTACTTTCAATCTCATCATTGTAATTACCCGTTTCGTCGATTTGTGTGACAAAATCCGCATATTGACTGTGGGCATAAGCAAGCAGTGCTGCTTCAAAAGGTAATACTTTAGCAAGTTCTACATCTTCAAGGTAACCACGCTCAGCAGCGTAAAGTACAATTGATTGCTCTGCAACAGTCATAGGCGAATATTGCTTTTGTTTCAATAGTTCAGTTACTTTTTCACCATGACTTAATTGGTTTCTTGTTGCTTCATCTAAGTCAGAAGCAAACTGTGAGAACGCAGCCAGTTCACGATATTGTGCAAGTGCTGTACGAATACCGCCTGATAATTTTTTCATTATCTTAGTTTGTGCAGCACCACCAACACGAGAAACCGAAATACCTGGGTTAACTGCAGGACGAATACCTGAGTTAAATAGGCTGGTTTCAAGGAATATCTGACCATCTGTAATCGAAATTACGTTAGTTGGTACGAATGCAGAAACGTCACCCGCTTGAGTTTCGATAATTGGTAACGCAGTTAATGAACCGGTTTTACCTTTTACTTCGCCTTTAGTGAACTCTTCAACATAAGCCTCGTTAACACGAGCTGCACGTTCAAGTAAACGTGAATGAAGATAGAACACATCACCAGGATACGCTTCACGTCCAGGTGGGCGACGAAGTAGTAATGAAATTTGACGATAAGCAACGGCTTGTTTAGATAAATCATCATAAACAATTAATGCGTCTTGTCCACGGTCACGGAAGTATTCTCCCATAGCACAACCAGCGTAAGGCGCTAAATATTGTAATGCGGCTGATTCAGACGCTGAAGCGACAACAACGATTGTATTTTTAAGTGCACCATGTTCTTCAAGTTTACGTACTACGTTTGCAATAGTTGACTGTTTTTGACCTATTGCGACATAGATACATTTTACACCTGAATCACGCTGGTTAATAATTGCATCGATTGCTAATGCTGTTTTACCTGTTTGACGGTCACCGATAATAAGTTCACGCTGACCACGACCAATTGGAATCATTGAGTCAACCGCTTTATAACCAGTTTGTAACGCTTGGTCAACAGATTGACGATCGATAACGCCTGGAGCAACAACTTCTACAGGTGAGAAACCGTCATGTTGAATAGAACCTTTTCCATCAATTGGTTCACCAAGTGTATTGATAACACGACCTAATAAGCCATCACCCACTGGTACCTGTAAAATGCGACCAGTACATTGCACTTTCATCCCTTCCGATAAGTCTTCGTATGGTCCCATAACCACCGCACCGACTGAATCTCGTTCTAGGTTTAATGCCATTGCATATCGATTACCAGGTAATGCAATCATTTCGCCTTGCATTACATCGGTTAATCCGTGAATTCGAAGAATACCATCACTAACTGAGATGATCGTTCCTTCATTGTGAGCATCACTCACAATATTGAACTGAGCTATCCGCTCTTTAATTAGTTCACTTATTTCAGTTGAATTTAGCTGCATTATCAGTCCCCTTAAGACTGTAGAGCGTCATTTAAACGATTTAAACGCCCTCTGATACTACTATCAATAACCATATCGCCCGTACGAATAATAAAACCAGAAATGAGCGATTTATCAATATGACATTTTAGTTTTACTTTTCGTGATAAACGTTTTTCGACAGCGATAGAAATTTTATTAAGTTGTTCACTAGTTAATTCACTAGCTGAAATGACATCCACATCTGCTTGAGCTTCTTTATCTAAACAATATTGTTCAAATAAAGTTAACACTTCAGGAAGAAGCGATAATCGTTTGTTTTCAGCCATCACTTTAATAAAATTAGTGCTAAACTCATCCAATACATCTTTACAGATGTTGATGAGTAAATTAGCCACCAAATCAGTTTTCATATCAGATGTTAGAATACTTCTTATTTGTGCATTTTTGCTTACTTGAGAAGTTAATACCAACATTTTATGCCATGATTCGATGCTGTTTTTTTCTACCGCAAAATCAAAAGCGGCTTTAGCATAAGGGCGAGCAATTGTAATTAAGTCAGTCATTGCTCTGTTCTCCTTACAGTTCAGCTACGAGTTTATCAATGATGTCGCTATTTGCGGCTTCATTAACAGAACGTTCAATAATTTTTTCTGCACCGGCAATAGCGAGTGTAGCGACTTGTTGTTTAAGCTCTTCTCTAGCGCGTTTGCGTTCAGCTTCTACTTCGGCAAGTCCTTGAGCAACAATACGTTCTTTCTCGCGAATCGCTTCTTGTTGAGCTTCTTCAAGAATGATAGCTTTACGTTTATTTGCTTGCTCAATAATTGCATTAGCCTCTACCTTAGCCTGTTGCATTATGTCAGATGTATTTGCTTTGGCTAATTCCAAATCTTTTTTTGCTGTTTCTGCTGAAGCAAGACCTTCTGCTATTTCTTTTTGGCGTTTTTCAATCGCATTAATAACAGGTGGCCAAATAAACTTCATGCAGAACCAAACAAACAATACAAATGTAATTGCTTGGCCGAGGAGAGTTGCGTTCATATTCATGAGACGATTCCTCTTAAAAATTTATTAACCGGCAACAGCAAAAATAACATAAAGTGCAATACCCACACAGATCATTGGGATCGCATCAACTAAGCCCATAACGATAAAGAATTGGGTACGTAACATAGGCATTAATTCAGGTTGACGAGCAGCACCTTCAAGGAATTTACCACCTAGTAATCCAATACCAACTGCACCACCAATTGCAGCTAATCCCATCATTATGCCTGCGGCTACAAATAACATACTATCCATTATATACTCCAGTTTATTATCAAAAAAATAGTGAAATTAGTGATCTTCCGTTGCCGATGCCATTGCTAAATAGACGATCGTCAACACCATAAAAATAAAAGCTTGTAACGTAATAATTAAAATATGGAATATGGCCCAAGGTAATGACAGTATCCATTGTGACCACCAAGGTAATAGTGCAGCAATTAAGATAAAAATAAGTTCACCTGCATACATATTACCGAAAAGTCGAAGTCCTAGAGAAACAGGTTTAGCTAATAAGCTAACAAGTTCAAGGATTAAATTGATTGGTGCAAATGCCCAATGATTAAAAGGATGAAGTGTATATTCTTTAATAAATCCAGAAATACCTTTGTATTTAATTGAATAGATTATAATAAGAATAAATACGCCTAATGACATTGACATTGTGATACTAACATCTGCAGAAGGAACGACTCTTAAATGAGAAATACCTAAATATTGCGCTGCGTAAGGTAAAAAATCTACTGGAATGAGATCCATTAAATTCATCAAGAACACCCAAGTAAACACTGTTAGGGCTAACGGTGCAATGAGTTTATTTTGACCAGTGAACATGTCTTTGACAGTGTTATTAACAAATTCGAAGAGTATTTCTACTGCACATTGCAATTTACTCGGTACACCACTGGTCGCTTTTTTAGCTACACAATGGAATATCCATAAAAAGATAATACCTAGTACAATTGAAAAGAACAACGAATCCAGATTAAAGGTCCAAAAACCAGAACCTACTTGCAAGTTCTCAAGATGATGCTTGATATAAGCTTGTGGTGAAGCTGGAGAGGAAACTGACATAAAACCCTCTTACCTTATTTCTAAAATTTAAAAATACTGCCTATATTCTTTTTTGATAAAGGTATAAGCAATCGCTTGTAATAATCCGAAGCTTCTATTTTAAACCTAATTGCCTATAATAAGTCAACCTTTGATTAACAAAATTAAGAATTTAGACACTTTTTACTAAATTTGTGTAAAGAATAGCAACTTCTCGTGTTACTTTATTAGAAATAATCCCCTATTAATTGTCACATTAATGGGGATTAATTAACCTAATTTGATGCTTTAACTGCTTCAGAAATTTGTTCTGCTAGTTTCTGTACTTCCGCAGAATTACTACCTTCTACCATGACGCGAATGAGTGGTTCTGTTCCTGATTTTCGAATCAAAACACGCCCATGAATACCAAGTTGTTTTTCGGCTTGTTTAATGGCTAATTTGACATTAGAATTTGTTAATGGATCGTGTTTGCCAGAAAATCGTACATTAATTAATATTTGTGGCAACATAGTCATACCACTACATAAATCCGCCAATGACATGTCATTACGCACCATAGCAGCTAAAACTTGTAGACCAGCAATGATACCATCACCAGTGGTGGTTTTATCTAACAATAAAACATGACCAGAATTTTCAGCACCTAAACGCCAATTTTTTTCAAGCATTTTTTCAAGTACATAACGGTCACCAACTTTAGCGCGAACAAATTGAATGCCCAAATTTTTAAGCGCGATTTCAAGTCCTATATTACTCATTAATGTGCCAACAACACCCCCTTTTAGTTGACCTTGTCTTAAGGCTTCACGGGCAATAATGTAAATAATTAAATCACCATCAATTTTATTGCCTTTATGATCGACCATAATAATGCGATCACCATCTCCATCAAGAGCAAAGCCTAAGTCAGCTTTTTCTTCAAGAACACTTTTGGTTAATGCCTTTACATCAGTAGCACCACAGTTTTCATTAATATTGACACCATCGGGTTCACAGCCAATCTTTATCACATTTGCACCAAGTTCACGTAAAACTTTAGGGGCGATATGATAAGTGGCACCGTTAGCACAATCGACGACTATTTTTAATCCAGCTAAACTTAAATCATGATCAAAGGTGCTTTTACAAAATTCGATATAACGGCCTGCTGCATCGGTAATGCGGCTTGCACGTCCGAGTTGTTTGGATTCAACGCAGTCGATCTCTTTTTCAAGTTGAGCTTCAATTTCTGATTCGATTGCATCATCAAGTTTCTTCCCCTCGGTTGAAAAAAATTTAATACCATTATCATAAAAGGGGTTATGCGATGCCGAAATCACTACACCAGCATCAGCTCGAAATGTTCGTGTTAAATAGGCAATAGCTGGGGTTGGCATGGGACCAGTAAATGCAGTAGCAACACCAGCCGAAGCAAATCCTGCTTCAAGAGCTGATTCAAGCATGTAACCCGAAATACGCGTATCTTTACCAATTAATACTTTTTTAACCCCATCTTTGGCAAGTATACGACCTGCAGCCCACCCTAGCTTAAGCGCAAAATCCGGTGTGATGGGGTATTCTCCAACTTTTCCTCGAATCCCATCTGTTCCAAAATATTTTCGATTAGACATTTTATTCCCTCACACTAAATTTTATTTTGGTCTGCTTTTAACTATAAGATTATTATTTATAAATCATTTTAACTAGACGCAGTATGTATGAACTTTTTGTAAAAAAGTTTGAGGTTGACTATACGTTTTAGTATAAAATCATTCCCGATTATCATTAGCAAATTTAAGTAAAACCTGACTTTCTTTAATAAAGCGTTGGGCGTAATTACCAAACCACTCAGTGACGTTATTAAAATTCTCAATAAATTTTTCTTTGTTACGTTGCTCAATTAATTCAACCATTTCTCCGAAACATTGGTAATAATGTTTGATCAACTCAATATTTTCGTCAGATGCCATAATAATATCGGCATAAAGTACTGGATCTTGCGCAAACAATCGACCAACCATCATTAATTCTAGGCGATAAATAGGAGAAGATAGAGCAATCAATTGTTCTAAATCGGCTTGTTCCCGCTGCATATTCACGCCATATGAAAAAGAGGTAAAATGGCGTAAAGCTTGAATAAATGACATGCATTTATCATGCTCTTTAGCATCAATTGCACATAAATTGGCTCCCCAAATACGCATTTGTTCAATTAACCATTCATATTTAGCTGGTTCACGCCCTTCACAATAGACAATAATCTGTTTTGCTAAATTCGGCACATCAGGACCAAACATCGGATGCAGCCCAACAACAGGACCGGAATGCTTTTTGAGCATAGCCTCCAGGGGTTTAACTTTTATAGACGTGAAATCGGTTAAAATACAATCCTTAGGCAGTTGCGGTAATTGATCGATGATTTCGCATGTTTTGTTAATTGGTACTGTCACAATCACTGCTGCGGCATCAGCAACCACTTCAGCTGCTTGATGCATGGTTTTAGAACCTAAGGTTTTAACATGGTAACCAGATAAAGTGAATAGACGGGTAAACAATCTACCCATTTGTCCATTACCTCCAACGATAACAATAGAACCTTGACCGGTATAGACCTTTTTAAAACCTTTGTTATTTTCACTGATGTATGATTCACGCATTAAACGGCGTAATATATCTTCAATTAAAGAAGGTGAAACGCCAATATTTTCAGCCTCTTGTCTTCTTTGGGCTAACATTTCTGCTTCACGCTTGGGATCGTAAATCGGAATACCGTGTTTGCTTTTTACATCGCCAACTTTGGCAACTAATGATAATCTTTTATTAATTAGAGATAAAATTGATTGATCGATTTCATCGATTTTATCGCGTAAGGCAAGTAATTCCGTAGACATATTCGGTTATTCCTTTTCTCACAAATGATAACTGTTACTATAATAGCTTAACAGTATAACGTATTTTTGGTAGGATGGGACTATTGCAACCTTAATTCCAATATAATAAATTTATCATGAAAGTTATTTCTTTTAATATTAATAGCCTTCGGGCTCGAATACATCAATTAGCCGCCATTATCGACCAGCATCAACCGGATGTGATAGGTTTGCAAGAAACCAAAGTTCATAATGATCAGTTTCCAGTTGAAGAACTGGAACAGTTTGGTTATTACTTAAATTATCATGGGCAAAAAGGGCATTATGGTGTGGCACTGTTAACTAAGCAAAAGCCCCTTTCGGTTCAATGTGGTTTTTCAACGGATAGCGATGATGCACAATGCCGATTAATTATGGCTCAGTTAGCAACCAGACAAGGTAATTTAACGGTGATTAATGGTTATTTTCCGCAAGGAGAAAGTCTGCATCATGAAATCAAATACCCTGCAAAACGTAAATTTTATCAAGATCTGATTCATCATTTAAAGCAACAGCAATTGAGTGATCAGCTCTGCTTAATTATGGGCGATATGAATATTAGCCCAACCGATTTGGATATCGGCATTTCAGACGATAGCCGTAAACGTTGGTTACGTACTGGTAAATGTTCATTTTTACCTGAAGAGCGGGATTGGATGAACAATTTACTGTCGCTTGGGTTTACAGATACTTATCGTAATGAACATCCAACAAAGCAGGAATATTCCTGGTTTGATTATCGTTCTAAGGGATTTGATACCCATACTGGATTAAGAATTGATTTGATTTTAGCAAGTGAAAAGCTGATGGCATATTGTCAACAAACAGGCATTGATTACAATATTCGCGCCATGGAAAAACCGTCTGATCATGCGCCAATTTGGGCACAATTTGATTTAGCTTAAAATAGGTAACTGTATCATAACAACAGAGGAAGACTATGCAGCACAATAGTTCGATTTTATCGGTTAAAGATCTTAATCAAATGGTGAAAGATCTTCTTTCTGATGCGATTGGTCAAATTTGGCTGATGGGCGAAATTTCTAATTTTTCTCGTCCAGCTTCTGGGCATTGGTATTTCACGTTAAAAGATGATACAGCTCAAGTTCGTTGTGCCATGTTTCGCAATAGCAATTTCCGTGCTGGCTTTACACCACAAAATGGTCAGCAGGTATTGGTTAGAGCTACAGTTACACTCTATGAGGCACGCGGTGAATATCAACTTGTTATTGATAAAATCCAACCCGCTGGCGCAGGATTGTTACAACAAAAGTTTGAACAATTAAAACAAAAATTATTTGAAGAAGGTTTATTTGATTCTATTTATAAACAGTCATTGCCTGAAAATATTCGTACTGTTGGCATTGTTACCTCTTCAACTGGAGCGGCATTACATGATATTTGTCAGATCTTAAAACGTCGTGATCCAAGTTTGCATTTAATTATTTATCCAACGCAAGTACAAGGTACAGAAGCTGCTGCGCAAATCGCTAAAATGATTCAAATTGCCAATGTTCGTCAAGAATGTGATGTGTTAATTGTCGGTCGAGGTGGTGGTTCACTCGAAGATTTATGGTCATTTAATGAAGAAGTGGTCGCAAGAGCAATTTTTGCCAGCCAATTGCCAATTGTCAGTGCCGTTGGACATGAAATTGATTTTACCATTGCCGATTTTGTTGCAGATGTCAGAGCAGCAACTCCCTCAGCTGCAGCTGAATTGGTCAGTCGCGATAATTTGGAGCAAATTAGGCGTATTCAAGTTCAAGAGCAGCATTTATCTATGGCAATGGATTATTATTTAACACGACGCCGTGAAATGCTCAATAAGTGGCGTCACCAATTACATACCCAACATCCACAAGCTAAACTAGCAAAAAAGTTAAATCGATTACTTTCTTACCAGCATGCTTTATATGAAAATATGCAGCAATATTTACTCAAACAGTCAAATTGCCATAATTTTTTAGATAAACAACTATTACGGCTATCACCACAAAATAATATTATCTACTTGAGTCAGCTAATTCGCCAAAAACGTCAGCAAATTGTTAATTTAATTCATCAAAAAATAACTCAGTCACGACATCAATTTATTTTGCAAACTTCACAACTTAATAGTGTCAGTCCACTTGGGACATTAGAAAGAGGATACTCTATAACGACCAATCAACAAAATACCGTTGTGCGTCATGTTGAACAAGTAAACGAAGGTGAGCTTATCACAACCCGATTAGTTAGTGGTCACTTAACTAGTAAAATTGTTGATATACAAAAATAAAGATAATTATTAGTGCAATTTTTAAATGACGATTGATTTAATGGTCATTTATTGAAAATAATAAATACAAATGGAAATGATTATTTTTATTGGTCTCATTTCGAGATATGAATTATATAATAAGTTAAATTAAATTTGAATATTCAAACGTTTGATAGAATTGTACCCCAAGCAGTATTAACTATATAATATTGTTGATATTAACTTTAAAAATATAAAGAGAAAAAACCAATTATGCATCACCCCATAGGAATTGATTTAGGTACTACCAATAGTTTAATTTGTGTCTGGCAAGATGGTAAGCCAATACTTATTCCCAATTCAATAGGAGAAATTATCACTCCATCAGTTGTAAGTATTGATGAAGATGATTCTATTTTAGTTGGGCGTGCAGCTTTATCCCGTTTAACTACTCATCCAAATAGAACGGCAGCAGCATTCAAACGTTTTCTAGGCTCTAATAAAGTATTTGAATTGGATGACAAGAAATTTACACCAACTGAACTTTCTGCCATGGTGCTAAAATCACTTAAAGCCGATGCCGAAGCTTATTTAAACCAAGAAATACACGATGTCGTGATTTCTGTTCCTGCTTATTTTAATGATGAACAACGCAAACAAACACGTTTTGCCGCAGAATTAGCGGGTTTAAATGCAGTACGTTTAATCAATGAGCCAACCGCAGCAGCTATGGCGTATGGGTTACATGAAGAGCAATCAGGTAATACTCTCGTTTTTGACTTAGGTGGTGGTACCTTTGATGTGACTGTACTGGAGTATGCTTTGCCAATTATTGAAGTACATGCATCTGCTGGAGACAACTATTTAGGTGGTGAAGATTTTACTGATGAACTGGTTAAGGCCTGCTTAAATGAGTGGAATCTTAAACAGAAAGATATTCCTGTTGATGACTATGCACGTTTATTGGATTTAGCGGAGCAACTAAAATGTAAATTAAACAGAGATGAATTGCACAAATTAACTTGGTTTTGGCAAGATAAGCAGTGGCAATTTTCCTTAAATGAAAACCGAGCCAAAACGCTATGGTTACCACTTCTTAATCGTTTGCGTGCGCCTATTGAACAAGCTTTAAATGATGCGCGTTTAAAGACTAATCAGCTTGAGCATATTGTGTTGGTAGGTGGCTCATCGCAACTCGGTGTAGTGCGTGAATTGGTAACGAAGTTGTTTGGAAAATTACCTTATCGCCATATTAATCCTACCACGATTGTGGCCCAAGGCGCTGCTGTTCAAGCTGCTTGTCGATTACGTAATGCAGATATTGAAGAGGTTATTTTAACGGATGTATGTCCTTATACATTAGGTATTGAAAGTAGTTCAGGTAATGTGGACGGATTATTTGCACCAATTATAGAACGCAATACCATTGTTCCAACCTCGAAAGTAAAAACTTTTTACACGGTGCACCCGCAACAGAAAATTATTGGTATTTCGGTTTATCAAGGCGAAAGCCCACGCGTAGAAAATAATGTATTGATTGATCAGTTTGATGTGTTGGTAACCCCGATGGAGAAAACACAAGGTATTGATGTGCGTTTTAGTTATGATTTGAATGGTTTGTTAGAAGTTGATGTAGTTGAACTTGAAACAGGCATTCAACATGGAAAAGTTATTGATCATAGCCCAATAGGATTAACTGATGAACAAAGACAAGAGAGCCATGAACGGCTAAAATCGCTCAAAGTTCATCCCCGTGATGAGATGCCAAATCGGACTTTATTAGCAAGGTTAGAACGAGCATGGGCGCAATCATTAGGTGATGAAAGAGCATTAATTGGGTCGTATATTGAAGCTTTTATTGAGGTGTTAAATCAGCAAAATTCAGAAGAAATTAGTGAAATGCGCTATGAAATTGAAGTAAATCTAAAAGAGCTCAATCGATAACCACTATAGATTTTTATCAGACGATTTTCCCCTTTTTATACGAACTAAAAAAGGGGATTTTATACCGCTTACTTTTCCTTAATGGTTTTTTTTATTGGTGGTCCAAAGCGATTGGTTTTTTTGAATTCTGGAAACCAACATGGTAATAATAATAGTGGTAGCTTAAGTGTTGTTGTAACAAAATATAAAGGTTGTCCTTTATCAGTATCATTGATACGTCGTTTGATAGCAAAAATAGTATTCATTGCTATCAATGTCAAAATGACACAACTTGTTATATTGTCTAAATCATTTTTACTTAAAAACGTAACCATTTTAATAGATAAGATTAATTGCACGATAAAGCCTATTATATTTGTGCGCCCATTCCAACGCCAAAACTGCCACCATCTATTTGAGGGTAGGGATTGTGAATCAAGCCATTTTTTATTTTCAGTATCTTTTGCCAAAAGTAATGCTGCACAGAGTCGTAAAACTAAATCGTTATCGCTATCATTTTTAAATTCATCTAACAATTTTAGTTCATCATCATCACATACGCCGTATTGATTGGATAAGCGTTTAGCAAGTGATGCGAACTCGTTAAATTGCTTGGTATTGTGATATCTGTTTTTATTAATCGTAAAAGGATATCTCCAATTATCTTTTAAAGAGTTAGCTACCTTTTGTAGATCTTTATTGTTACCAACCAGTTTTTGTAACGTGTGATCTAATTTGGTTTTTTGTTCAGGTTTGTTTAATACAATCAGGTATAGCAATATCAAATAAGCTGGATTTTTTTTAGCTAATTTCTGTGCCCATAATTGTTCTATTTTTTGTTCTATATCATTAAAATCGATATAGTCTGGATCATCAATAAACCATTCTATTGAATCTGGATAATTGTTTAAAATACAATTAACTAGATCACTATCATTATCAATTAGGTTGTAAAGTTCAGATTGATTGTGCCAATTGCCATGTTTAAATATCTCTATTAATGGTTTAAGTTTATCATCCTCCTCCATAGTAAAATGATCATTTTTTTGTCGAATATAAATAGCGACATTTGTCGGATCGTTAACAATAGCATAAACTAATAAACAATGATAAAACCATTGCCAATACGCATTTTTGTTATTCATTCTTGTTGATGCATCTGGCGGTTCGGGTAGCAAATAATATTCCATGAATTCTAAAAATATAGCCCAATCAAACATTTCCATATTTGAATAATGAAAGCTATGATATAAATGTAATTTAGCAATATCGGGGATCGCTTGGAATCTATCTAGCCATAAGCGACCATATAAAACCAGCTCACCATTTTCATTTGGATCGAATTTTTTAGGTAACTGGGCATTTTTATCCTTATCAAATAACCATGCTTTAAATTCTTGTATTGGTGAGAGTTGTTTGAGCCATGTTAGATGTTGTCGTGCCTGTCGTTGTAAATGATGCAGAATAAATTGTTCAAAAGGATCATTGCTTTGATCATCTAAAATTTCTTGTAATAATATTTCGTTACCATGGCGCAACATCACAGCATGCCGATATAATCGATATAATCGACTCGAACCGTCATCGCGTAACAATATCGATAGAATTTGTCGATAACTCCAATTTACGCTTAAACTCCAATTAACAAAATCAACAATTTCTTTTGGGTAACTGTCGATATCATCGAGTCCAGCTAATCGTGCTGTTGTGGCAGTAGTTAATTGCGGAATTGTGTGTAAATAAATTTCTGTTTTATCGGTGGCAGCACAATGACTTTTATTTAATGCCATAATTAATAGAGGGAAGTAATCTTTTTTAAAGTAGACGCACCAACCCGCGATCCAACTTTCTGCTTTTTCTCGATAATGCCCAGAATAATACAAGTCTAACCAGGATTGTAAGGCATTGTGTTTGTCTTCAAGCAAAGTATACTGAATAGCGGCTATATATTTCCAATCGATGATGGTTTGTTCATTTTGATCGTTTCCGGCAATACATTTTAAAGCATAATCCAAAATAAATTGATTTTTCATGTTTGCTTCACTATGCCAAAAAGCAAATTCAAGCATTAAATTTTTATCATCAGGAAGATAAATGACAGTATCTTGGGATAAGAACATATAAACATCGTCGGGTCTACGTTCCCAAAAAAACCATTTGATAGAATAAATATAATCAATAGTAGCATTTTGTAATGCTTTATTGGTTGTTGGTAGACAGGTGTAATCAAATAAATCGCCATGATCGATATGATTTAAGTAACTATCATATAGTTGAGATTCATCAGTAAACTGAGTCATTAATTGCTGACGCCAGCGTAAATTATCGGCTAGAATCTTAACACATGACTCTGAAATATTGGTTGTTTCATAGCTTAACGTTAATAATCGCCACTTGACTGAATCAATAACCGACATTGGGTAATCATAAAATGAAGCAATAAATTTTTGCCATTCATCTCTTTTATAACAACGCAGGGGATCTTCTAATAGAGCTTGGTAAGCTTGGTAAATTTCATTTGCTTGAATTTGTTCTTCTGTTAGTTGTAATAAAGATTCTTGCTCGGATTGTTGGGTTGCTGCATCAATAGCTGTTTCAGGTGAATTTGCATAATTTATTGCTGCTTCATAAGCCTCGCGCAATGCTTTAAATCCATTAGGATCCGTTTCTGGATGATATAATGGCAGCTTTGCACGATACGATTGACGAATAATCGCAGTATCCGTAGTGGGTTTGATGCCTAATATTTGCCAAAAATTTGTATTCATGACCAATCATACTCCCTTAAAGATTCTGGTTTTTCGCGTTCTTTAATATCAATGTACCAAGGTAGACGATTGCAAGGCGAATCTTCGTCGCTAATTAATATTTTCATGGTACGCGTTTGCGATGCTCTGGTTAATTCACAACGTAAAGCTTCAAGATTTTCTTTGTTGTTAAATGATTCCCAAAATTGAAAACCAACGGACCAACCAGCAAAGTAGTTACGCCAGGATTTATAAAAATATTGAGAACGAGCAGCAATTTTTGTAAGAATCCATAGCGCTTCTTCTTCGGTAATATATTTGTTGGTCGTGCCATTTCGTAGTATATATGCCATACGTGCATAATCCCAACTACGAATGCCACCAATACCACATACACAAAAAGTTTGTTCAACAAATTCCAGTAAAACTTTTTGATAATCGTCTTGATTTTGACAGTAATTACGCCAATCGGATTCTGAGGATCGACAGTATATTGAATAATAGTGAGATAATAATGGCGAATGTCCATTATCAACCATATCAAAAACACAATTGAGCAGAGTCTGACGAGATGTGATTCCCCAACTTTCGCTCAAATCTACAAAATTACGTTCGGGAATAAAGTATGCTGAAGTATAACTTGCACCATTATCTTTGTTTAAAGCAACCATTGGCGCGGACAAGCCATATAGCCAATCAATACTATCTTTATTCATGTGTTAATTCCAATAATTCCAAATGTTACATCATATTATTGACATTAGATTGTAACAAAAAAAGTAACTGTGATTAGTAATAAAATAGAACAATTTTTAAATCATTTATGTTCTTATATTTTTAATCGTTTTTATCATAACGTAATACACAAAATTGTTTTGCAAATCATTATCAACAAGGCATAATAACAGCGATTTTAGTATTTGATTATTACAATATGATAAATTGTAAGGAGTAATAATGAAGAGAGCTGCCTTAATTGCTGTGTTAATAACCGGTGCATTAATGTTACAAGGCTGTATTACTGCCGCTGTAATTGGCGCTGGCGCTACAGCTACTGCAAAAGTTGCTGCCGATCCTCGTACTACTGGTACACAAGTTGATGATACCACTTTAAATTCACGTATGGGGATAAAACTTAAAAATAATAGTCCTCAATTTATTGGAGCACGAATCGTTACCAGTACTTATGGCGGTGATATCCTTTTAACGGGTCAAGCTAACAGTGGACAAATCGAAAAGGCGGAAAGCTTGGCTTATGAAGTTGAAGGCGTAAAAAAAGTCTACAATCAAATTCGACTAGGTAAGCCTGTAAGTGCAGGGACAATCACCAATGATGCATGGATAACAACGAAAGTTAAATCTCAGCTAATAATGAATGCTAAAACTAAAGCACGCAATATTAAAGTTGTAACTGAAAATAGCGAAGTATTTTTGATTGGTATTGTGACATCAGAAGATGGTAAAGCTGCTGCACAACTTGCTAGTAAAGTCAATGGTGTTAAAAAAGTGATCACACTTTTTACTTATAGCCAAAATTAATGAGCATTTTTATAAATTAGTAACAATTTTTAGCAAAAAGGGGGAAAAGCTAGTTTTCCCCTCCTTTTTTATACAACAGATTGAATACGTTCAATGAGTTTAGTCATACCTTGTAATCGCGATTGACTTAGCTCATCAGTAATTTTCAACTCGCTTAATAAAGATTGAAAATCAATTTTGGCAATTTTTTCTGCCGTTTTGTGGTTAGCAATAATAATTAGAATGGTCAGTAAACCTTTAACAATACGCCCTTCACTGTCACCTTGAAATATAAAGGTATTATCCTTTTGCTTTTGATAAGTTAGCCAAACTCGATTTTCACAACCATTGACTTGGTTTTTATCAGTTTTTAAATTTTCAGGCATTGTTGGTAATTGTTTCGCTAATACAATTAATTGTCGATATCGGTCTTGCCAATTGTGTTGCTGTAAAAATAATTTGGTTAAGTCTTGCTGTGATAGCATAATATTGACCTATAAATGATTGACTGTTTGTAAAAAAGTTTCAGGTTAACTATACGTTTCAGTATAAAATTAGGCTAAGATTTCAATTGCATTTTGTAATGCTTGGATAAAAGTATCCACATCTTGCTGATTATTATATGGCATTAATGATAGACGAATAACCCCATGACAACCCAATTTCTTCATTAAGGGCTGAGCACATAGCTCGCCAGTACGAATCGCAATGTTCTGCTCGCTCAGTAAAATTGCTACATCATTAGGATGAATATCGTTAATATTAAATGTGATAATTGGGCTGTTTTCAACATTGTAAAATTGTAAATTGGGCAGTTTGCTTAGCTGTGATTTAGCATAATGAGCTAATTGTTCCGTGTAATTTTCTGCTTTTTTAAGATCCCAATGGTTTAACCAATCAAGTGTTGCACTAAAGCCTACAATGCCTGCTATATTGGGTGTGCCTGCTTCAAATTTATAAGGAATCTCTTCTTGTATAAAGTCATCAAATGAGGCACTTTTTAGCATTTTACCTCCGCCATGCCAAACAGACATTTGCTCTAGTAAGGTTTGTTTACCATATAAAACCCCAAGCCCTGTTGGACCATACAATTTATGAGCCGAAAAAGCATAAAAATCAATATTAAGGGTTGTTACATCAATATCATGATGGACAATTCCTTGGGCACCATCTACTACTAAGATAGCATTATGTTGATGAACGATATGGCTAATTGTCGCTAAATTTGGGCAAAATCCAGTGACATTTGACATATGAGTTATTGCTACAATTTTAGTTCTTGATGATATTATAGATGATAATTCATCCACATCGGCGGACCATTCAATGACTTTTGCTCCAGTTTGTTGAGCGACCATTAACCAAGGTATTAAATTACTGTGATGCTCTAATTGACTGACAATAATTTCGTCCTCAGGTTGTAATACACAGCGAGCATAACTTTGGGCAATTAAATTAATTGATTCAGTAGCGCCGCGAGTCCAGATAATTTCAGTATTTTTGTTAGCATGAAGCAAATTAGCAACATTCTGACGTGCTTTATCAATAGCAAGGGTTACTTGCAACGCATCATGATGTAAACTTCGTTTGGCTGTTGCGGTGTTATGTGCATAATAGGTTACGGTGGCATCCACCATTACCTGAGGTTTAAGGGCCGTCGCGGCGGAATCAAGATACACACTATTACCGTTTAGTGCTGGAAAATCAGCCCTAAATTGCTTTGGTGTAAAATGTTTATTGACTAAGTTCGAGTCCAGCAATACCATTCCAGTAACCATTACAGTCTCGTTTATGTTCAATGTGCAGCGGATTAGAGCCATCTTCATTAGCTTTAAATTGTTTTACAATATCAAGTGTTTCGATTCCTAATGGCGATATTCGTACAATATCGACTAATCCTTTCATCTCTTTTAAATTATTACCTAAGTTATAACAATAACCGCTTTGTGTTTGGATGCCGTTTAGTACAAAAACTTTTTGTTGTTCTTGCGAAAATACTTCACGACCAACCGGATAGTTAATGCAGCAAGTTTCACATTTATCTTTTGGTCTATCCTCTGAACGAGCGGTAAAACAACGTGCGGAATAAGCTAAAGGTAAGTAACCATAACTAAAGACTTCCACTTCGAAGTTTTTTTCAATATTTAGACTTTCAAACTGTGTAAGAACATTACTGAGCCAATCGCGTGAAAGTTCAACAGGCATACACCAACGTACCATACCTCGGTTTTGTAATAATTTTAAAGTCAAGGCGTTATAACAGTTGATAGCGGGACCTGCAACGAAAGGTAATTTATTTTCTTGAGCAATATTGATGGCAGCTAAATCATTGGCCTCCACCAAAAAGTCTCCATTATTGACTAGCTGTCGTAAATCATTTAATTCGGAGGGAGCTTCAAGCAAAGCCAATGTTGAAAGTACTACTTGCTTGCCTGATTTGGCGATTTCCTTAGCTAATTCTAGCCAATTGGGGACTTTCATTTCTCGACGTTTGGTACAAACTGTTTCGCCCATATAAATAATATCAGCTTCACTCTCTTTTGCAGCGTGATAAAAGGCTTCGGTTTCAGTTTTAGGCCAATAATAAAGCACTGGTCCTAATGCATATTTCATGGTTTTGCTCACTATAATTTATTTATCTTAAATCTGGTTTCAATTAATAAAATGACATAACGTAAGTTGTTAAGTACATAAAAAATCAAGAACTGATAAGTTTGATAATCAATATTTCTTGATAATTAATAAAGCAGTATACTCACTATGGTGCTATTGCCATTTCCGGTGGTAAGCACCTAATGTAGTTTGGGTTCCTTCAGATACAGAACCTAGTGTATCCATCCAGCTTTTTTCTGCCTGGAATGATTGTGGATTTGCTTTATAGCGATCAATTGCTTGACGCCATACTTTAGTTACTTGTTCAACGTAGGCAGGGCTACGTTGACGACCTTCAATTTTGACTGACGCAATATTGGCTGCAAACAGCTCAGGTAATAGTTCAATTGTGTTTAAACTGGTTGGTTCCTCAATAGGATGATAAAGTTCATCTCCTACAAAATAACGACCTTTACATAAGGTTGGATAACCAGCATTTTCACCTTTTTTATGGCAATCAATTAATACATTATTTAAGCGCGACTCAAGACCCTTTTCGGTTTCTTCCCAGCGAACAAATTTTGCTGGTGAACAAGCACCGACAGTGTTGGGGGATTCGCCTGTAAGATAAGAAGATAAATAACAACGTCCTTCTGCCATAATACATAAACTACCAAAGGCAAATACTTCAAGTGGAACTGGCGAAACTTGTGAAAGTTGCTTTACTTGATGCATAGAAAGTACACGCGGTAACACAATACGATGTACGTGAAAATTGTTATAGTAGAACTTAATTGATTCTTCATTGGTTGATGATGCTTGTACTGAGACATGACGCTCAAGGTTTGGATATTTTTCAGCAGCATAATCTAGCATTGCTAAATCCGCAATAATAAGTGCATCGGCACCAATATTGGCGGCTGTATCAACTGCATATTGCCAACGCTGGAAATTTTCAGGATGCGCAAAGGTGTTAATTGCAATATGGAGTTTTTTACCATGTCTATGCACATAGTCAGAGGCTTCAATTAAGCGCTTCTCATTAAAATTCAAACCAGCAAAATGACGGGCATTAGTATCATCTTTTAAACCAATATAAACCGCATCAGCACCATTATCAATGGCTACTTTAAGTGATGGTAAAGATCCTGCTGGACAAAGAAGTTCCATAATTATTCCTAACTTAAGTTCGCTTTTTTATACGCTAAGTATTATGCAATAATTCTTAATTTATTGCGAATAGAAAGCCAATTATGCGGTGAAAAAAGTTACGATAGAATGATTTAACCATTTTTATTAACTCTAATTAATCTTGGTGAGCTAACTTAATAGTTATCAATAAAGTTCTTACTGATTAGCTAGATATAAATAAAGCAAATTAAGTAACAAGGTGATAGAGGATCAGCGTTACGAGAATAAGGCTATTTTAGCCATCAATCCTAACATAATCTGGCAATGAAGCGGTAAAACCTTTATACTATACTGTAAATTTTAGTATGACTATGTGAGTTTTACTAAAACCATCCGTTCTTTAACATCATCAATTGGAAGAAATTTATGCATCCGATGCTTAATATTGCTATTCGCGCTGCTCGTAAAGCAGGTAATGTGGCCATAAAGGCTTATGAAAACCCTAGTTCAATCGAAATTGATACTAAAGGCGCTAACGATTTTGCTACTAATGCTGATCGCGCTGCTGAAGCTTTGATTATTGAAACAATCAAAAAAGCGTATCCTGATCATACTATAATCGCCGAAGAAAGTGGTTTGGCTAAAGGTAATGATGCTGAAACTCAGTGGATAATTGATCCAATTGATGGTACGACCAATTTTATTAAGAATATTCCGCATTTTGCTGTTTCTATTGCCGCTCGTGTTAAGGGCAAAACCGAAGTTGCTGTGGTTTATAATCCAATGAGTAATGAATTGTTTACTGCTGCGCGTGGTAAAGGTGCTCAGCTTAATGGTTACCGTATTCGTGTCAGTAACGCTAAAGATTTAGATGGTAGTGTGCTAGCAACGGCATTTCCATTCAAGGCTAAACAATATAGCGATAGCTATTTTACGGTTCTACAAAAGTTATTTACTCGATGTGGCGATTTTCGTCGTAGCGGTTCGGCAGCTTTAGATTTGGCTTATGTTGCAACAGGTCGTCTAGACGGCTTTTTTGAAATTGGTTTAAAACCATGGGATATCGCTGGCGGTGAATTGATTTTGCGTGAAGCTGGCGGTGTGATGACCGATTTTGCTGGTGGTAATAATTATATGGTTTCTGGTAATGTTGTCGCTGGAAATCCTAGAATTGTTAAAGATCTATTGGTTTCCACTCAAAACGATTGGCCAGAAAAATTACGTAATTAATTTTTTAGATTAAAATACAGGGTTATCAAGATCCTGTATTTTTCGTATACAGATTTTTAATCTTATCTAACTGATTAAATTAAATTATTATAGTTAGTCTGCTAGTTCAACAATTGAACAATTAACTTCTGATCCTAGGCTATTTAAGCAAGGGTATCCCCATTTATACATTGCTTTTAATATGAGTTTAACCGTTTTACCAAAATAAGTTTATGAATATTCGACTTTCGGTGGAATAACTGAGAATACTTTACAATTAATAAGCCATTTGTTTCAAGATCACCTAGTTGTTGAGTGAGCATTTTAGGTGTGCATATGGGCTTTCTTTACGTAACTGAGAATATCTTAATGTTTTTTCTTTCATTAATTTTAATAAAATTAGAGAGTTGTATTCTTATCCAATGATATTTGTTGTTGTCTCAACTGGCAGCAAATAGTAGGTTGATAATCTTCATTAGGATCGGATTTATACGTCATGTTAATGACCCAATAGTTTCTTTTGGGGAAGTATAGATCAAAAAAGTTCATTCTTGCTATAAGAATAATAAACATTAGAATGGTTATTAAATAGGTTATTAATAGAATCGTTACTAAAACTTTTTTGATGTTGTTATAGTATTATAATCATTGAGATTATTGCTATCTTGATTGAGTATTAAAAAAGACTTGTTTTATAGGTGGCTATCAGTTATTTGATGTCATTTAATAGGACAGGCTCATTTTAATCAAGATAAGAAATAGTCTTTCTCTATCTGTTAAAACAATAATAGATTTAGTTGGAAAATAGTTTGTTAACATTCAGCCAATACTGAACCCAAACAACATCAACACTTAAGGGATGCATCAAATGAAAACAGTTGAATACAATTTTTTTGTTGAAGATATGAGCTGCGCATCATGTGTTAGCCGTGTAGAAAAAGCATTAAGAAAGATTGATGGTGTGATTGATGTTAGTGTAAACCTTGCAACTGAAAAGGCCACCGTTAAGGCTAATGCTGATGTTAAATTAGAAACTTTAATGGCAGCAGTTGATAAAGCTGGTTACCATGCAGTGAAGATTTCCGAGCCGGAAATTCACGCTAAAGACGTGAGTAAGCAAGCATCAGTTTGGCCGATTATTATTTCGGTTATATTAGCACTTCCTTTTGTTTTGCCGATGTTATTTGAATTATTTGGAATTCATTGGATGATGCCCGCTTGGCTGCAATTAGTGATTGCTTCGATTGTACAATTTGGACTTGGCGCTAAATTTTATCGTAGTGGTTTTAATGCAGCTAAAGCATTGTCTGGGAATATGGATTTACTTGTTGCTATTGGTACCAGCGCTGCTTATGGACTTTCTCTTTATCAGCTTATTATTGGTCATGCCGATCACCTCTATTTTGAGTCATCAGTGGTTATTATTACCTTGATCTTGATTGGTAAATGGTTAGAGTCAAGGGCCAAACATCAAACGACCCAAGCGATTGAGGCACTTTCTGCGCTTCGCCCTGAAGTAGCATTAGTTCGACAAGGGGAGCAAGAGGTGAGTTTGCCAATAAGTCAGGTTAAGGTTAATGATGTGGTGGTTATTAAACCCGGTGAGCGAATACCCGTTGATGGTATTGTTCTTGAAGGCGCATCAAGTTGTGATGAGTCTATGTTGACTGGGGAAAGTTTTCCGGTTACTAAAACACTCAATAGTACCGTAACCGGTGGAACTATAAATGGTGAAGGACTATTAATTGTAAAAACAACCGCTATTCAAGCTGATTCTATGTTGTCTAAGATTATTGCTATGGTTGAGTCAGCCCAAGCGAAAAAAGCACCAATTCAGCGTATTGTGGATCGGATTAGTGCTATTTTTGTACCCGTCATTTTATTGATTGCTTTAATTACATTGCTTGCTTGGGGCTTTATTTCTCATGATTGGCAGCAAGCTTTACTTCATGCGGTTGCCGTGTTAGTGATTGCTTGCCCATGTGCGCTAGGGTTAGCAACGCCAACAGCTATAATGGTTGGTACGGGGGTTGCTGCTCGTCATGGTATTTTGATTAAAGATGCCGAAGCACTTGAGACCTTACACAATATTAATACTGTAGCATTTGATAAAACTGGCACATTAACAATCGGTAAACCAGAGTTAGTTGAACTAGATGTGCTGGGCATGGAAACAGCCGATCAAATTCTTTCTGTTGCAGCATCTATGCAAGCAGGTAGTGAACACCCACTAGCTAAAGCAATATTAGCTAAGGCTAAATCCTACAGTTATGCACAAAATATTACATCAATCGCGGGTTCAGGAGTGATGGCAACGATTGATAGCCATGAATATTATTTAGGCAGTTTGCGTTGGATGAAAACGTTAAATGCCTATTTTGTAGATATGCAGGATAAAGTTAATGAGCTTACGCAAAAAGGTTACACAATCTCATTTTTAGCCAAACAGCAATCAGAAAATAGTATTGTGATATTAGCCATATTCGGTTTTTCTGATGTTATTAAGCCTGAAGCGAAAAGTGCTATTGATGCATTACATCAATTAAAGGTAAATACGGTTATGTTAACCGGTGACAATCAACAAGCTGCTAATTATGTAGGACAGCAATTAAATTTGGATAAAGTTATTGCTGAAGTTTTGCCTCAAGATAAAGCGAACTATATTTATCAATTACAAAAAGATAGCCAAAGTAATAATAAAGTTGCCATGGTTGGTGATGGTATCAATGACGCACCGGCTTTAGCTGCCGCTGATATTGGTATTGCAATGGGGACGGGAACTGATGTCGCAATGCATACAGCCAGTATTACTTTAATGCGTGGCAATCTATTTTTAATTGCCGATGCTATCGATATTTCTCGAAGAACTTATAATAAAATTAAACAAAACCTATTTTGGGCGTTTATCTACAATTTAATTGGCATACCTCTCGCTGCTTTAGGTTTTTTAAATCCAATGATAGCTGGTGCAGCAATGGCACTGAGCAGTGTGAGTGTGGTGACAAATGCGTTGTTGTTGAAACGATGGAAAGCTCGTTCTGAAACAAAATAATTTGATATTTTGTAAATTGAGGAGACGGATTGTCTCCTTATTGTTTATTTATAAGGTTAAACCCAACTTGTGATCCTTTACCTTGCTCAGTAACAAATACCCCAACTGCGGTAATGAGTTGTTCATTATAATAAATTAAGGGAATACGGGTGCGCATCCACGGTGGAATATGATGCTCTTGCCACAATTTTTTTATCGATCGCGATCCCTGGCGTTGAACAATTTGAAATTGCCCTTGAGCATGAAATCGGACTGATACGGTTTCATCATTTTGTGGTAAACGACAAGTTAAATTGGTTTGGTAATTGGGCTGCAATATACCTAAATTATCCGGCAAAGTTAGCGAAGCGGTTAAATCCCAAGGTAAAATTTGTTGCTCAATATCTTGATACAAAGGCAACAAATAGAGCTGGTTTTGATATCGGCGAATTTGCCAATTATGCAATATGAATTTCGGATTAGCATCTTCTTGTGCCAAAGCCACTGTTTGCCATATCAACGATAACTGTTTTTGGCTTGGCATATTGATTTGTTGAGATCGAAACCACATTCGTAGTATGGCATTACGTTTATAGTCCGAATAGCCATGTAACGCTGTTAAACATAACTGCCCTTTTGATGTTGTAACTTGTTTAAAATCAGCTAACAGTAGTTCGTTAAGTAGCGCTTCTTGTTGTTGGCATAATTTTGCACTGCGAGCAACCATTTGTGAAAAATGAGGCCAACGATGATTAAGTGTTGGTAGAACATTTAAACGTAAAAAGTTGCGATCGTAATGGTCATCTTGATTACTTTCATCTTCTATCCAACTTAATTGGTGTAGATTGGCATACTGTTCAATCTCTTGACGAGATATCGTTAATAATGGTCGAAGATGTTGTCCATTTTCAATCGGCATAGCGGATAAGCCAGTTGGTCCACTTCCACGCTTTAACGCTAAAAAGAAAGTTTCACATTGATCGTCAAGGTGCTGGGCAGTACATAAAAACTCATTATTTTCTAAATGTCGATAAATTGCTTGATAACGGGCTTCTCTGGCTTGTTCTTCAATATTGCCAGCTGTTCTATCAAGTTTTACTTTTTCAATAATCAAAGGGACTTGCCAAACTAGGCATTGTTGTTTGCAATGTTCAGCCCAATTATCGGCATTTTGACTCAAACCATGATGGATATAAATTGCTCTGAGTTGCAAATTTTGTAACTGTCGCTTTAAATTGACTAATGCTTGCATTAATACGGTTGAATCAACTCCACCACTGAAGGCAACAAGTAGCGATTGCCGACCGTTTAGGTGTTGTAAAATAGTTTGTTCAATCACATTGTCGCTCTTTGTTTGATGACCCATCTGCTATCCATTTATACTAAACTTTGTAATGCATTAACCTTGTTTGTATGTAGTTTGATTCTATCCAAACCAGCAGCCAAATCGGCAATTAAATCATCAGGATCTTCAAGACCGATATGTAATCGGATTAATGTACCAGTGAAATCAATGCCGGATATTGGTCGTATTTTTGCTAGATCTTCGGGTTGGTTGGCCAATATTAGTGATTCGAATCCACCCCATGAATATGCCATTGAGAAGTGAGTCATATTATCTAAGAAATCAGATAATTGCACTTCGCTTAAATGATCGTTAAGTACAAATGAAAATAGACCACTAGCGCCACTAAAATCACGTTTAAAAAACTCATGTCCTTTACAACTTTCGAGTGCTGGATGATTAACGGTTGCCACTTTAGGGTGATTAGCTAACCAATTTGCCACTTTTATACTGCTTTCATGATGTTGTTTTAATCTAACGGCTAAAGTTCGCAATCCTCGTGCTGCCATATAAGCGGTATCTGCGTCACACATTTGCCCCATTAAATAAGAACGTTCACGTAATTTATCCCAACAGCGTTGATTGGCAACAGCCGTTCCTAACATGGCATCTGAGTGACCAATTAAATACTTAGTACCGGCTTGAATTGAGATATCAACATCGTGCTCTAATGCTTTAAATAAAACACCTGCTCCCCATGTATTATCCATCATAATCACAATTTCTGGATTCACGCTACGGATTGCTTTAACAATTGCAGGCACATCATGCAGTTCCATGGTAATTGAGCTTGGTGATTCAAGAAATACCACTTTAGTATTCGGTTTTATATATTTAGTAATATATCGACTAATGAGTGGCGGGAAATAATCGGTTTCCACTCCAAAATCTTTAAGTATATGCTCACAAAATTCTTGGGTAGGTTCGTAACTGGCTTCCGATACCAGAATATGATCTCCTGCTTTTACAAAAGCTAAAATGGCATTTGCAATTGCTGCTGCTCCACAAGGATATAGGTAACAGCCTGCTCCTCCCTCTATTTCTACCATGGCATCTTGCAAAGCAAAATGAGTTAAAGTGCCACGACGACCGTAAAATAGAGCCCCTTTAGTACGATTTTCCATTGCTTCTTTTTTTGCTTTGATTGAATCAAAAACTAGCGATGAAGCTCGCTGAATAACGGAATTGACTGCACCTTGGGTATAGCGTTTTTTTCGACCCGCATGAACTAATTTTGTTTGTAATGACATGATGCATCCTTAGTGATCTGATAAATTTTGGTAACAGTTAGCATAGCATGCTGTTAAAATAGTAAAAAATAAATTTTGTTTAAAATGGCTATACAAAATGTTAATTGTCCAACTTGCCCATTTAGACACGGCAGAAGTGAACTATTCGCTATTATCAACACAAATCATTAACGATGCTGAATTATTCAATGGAAGACGAAAAAAACAGTTTTTAGTCTGTCGTTCAATCTTAGCGAGTTTACTTAATCAGTATTGTCAAATTGATATTTTACCAACTATGGTCATAGGTGATAATCACCGACCTTGTTTTTTAAATACTAATCTTCCTGATTTTAATATCAGTCATAGTCAAGATTGGGTAGCTGTTGCAATATCGTTAAATGGTAGCATCGGTCTTGATATTGAAGTCGATCGCCCCCGAAAAAATTATTTGGATGTTGCCAAAAACTTTTTTTCCGATGCGGAGTGTCAATGGATGATGAAGCAAGCGGATACTTTAAAAGCCTTTTGGCAGCTTTGGACATTAAAAGAATCAGCACTTAAATTATATGCTAAAGGCGTTTGGCAAATAAAATCAGTAAAAGTCGATATTGATAAAAAGTTGATTAGTGCACCATTTGGACAGCATTTTTATTATCAATATCAGCAAGTAGCATCGGTTCATCTTGCTGTTAACCATAATAAACCTATTACAGAATTGATACTACAATCTTAATGAATAAATATGCTGTTACATATTTAACCTGTAATAGGATCTGTGGAATGAGTTTATTGTGTACTTATTATAAATAATTTTGATTCGCTTCTAATAAAGATAAAATGATTGTTAATAAGGGGATAGTGAATCCCCCCTTATTTTAGTTAAATAAGGTAAATATCTTGAAGAATTTTTCTGTTTTTATAATCTAATTGATATTCTTTAGTTAACCAATTGTCGATTGTGTTATATCGTTTTTTGATTTCATCAATAGCTGCACTTAAAAACTCTTCTTTCGCTGCAAAAATGGTTTTTTGTTTTTCAAATTCTTTTGGTGATAATTTACTTTTATTTTGACTCAATATGGCTTCGCGATATTCATTTAAATAACGTTCGGTAAGTAAGTAATCTTGCATAACAACATCTTCACTCACACCCAATGCAAATAGGGTTAAGGCGACACCGACACCTGTTCTATCTTTTCCTACAGCGCAGTGTTGTACTAATGGTTTTCCGTTGGCATTGAATAGCAGCGATATTAGCTTTTTATATGCTGGATTATTGAATGGTAATAATTGATAAAGTTGAACCATAAAATCAAACGGTGAGTATTTTTTCATAATGAAAATATCATTACTGGTTAGGCTTGCTGTAATTTCATCATCTAATGGGTTTGCTGGCACATTAATATATTGGCTATTATTCCAAAGATTATCGGGACTACGATTGATTTCATGTTGATCTCGATAATCTAATACATAATGCAAATTAAGCTCATCAGATAAAAAGTTTTTTTCACCCTCATTAATACGTGAAAATTCACCTGAACGATACAACATTCCTGAACGAATCTGACGTCCATTATTGGTTTTAATGCCACCTAAATCACGAAAATTGATTCCATTTTTGATTGGTACAACTGATGTCATTATAGGTCCTTATTTTGGTTAACTTTGCTTGCTATATTAACATGTTTCTGATTAGAATTGATTCATCGTTTTTGCATTAATATTGCTTGAGGAAATTATTATGTCGACGTTATCTATTTTACTTTCGGAAAAACCCGCACCATCAAAGTGGGGTAAAGATGGATTGCTCAGTTTTTCAGAAGATGCTGTGACCATTCATTATCAATTCGAGCATCGATATGATGCCATTCAGCGAGCTGCACGAAAGTTAGATAATCAAGGTATTAAGTCAGTTAAACTTAGTGGTGACAATTGGGATTTAGAGTCATGTTGGCATTTTTGGATGGGTTATCGTAATGCTAAGAATCATAATAAAGTCAGTTGGGCAAAGTTAAATAATAAAGATAAGCAAGAATTAAAAAATCGCTTAGCCATTATTGATTGGTGTCGTGACATTGTTAATCAACAAGCAGAAACATTAAGCCCTTTAGAACTGGCAACACAAAGTGCAAAATTAATTAGTCATTATTCCTCTGATATTACCTATAACATTATTTCAGGTAACGCATTAAAAGAACAAGATTATATGGGAATCTACACGGTTGGCAAAGGTTCTGATAGGCCGGCAGCCTTGCTTGAGCTTGATTATAATCCTACTAAAAATCCAAAAGCGCCTATCGTTGCTTGCTTAGTTGGGAAAGGTATTACTTTTGATTCAGGAGGATATAGCCTAAAACCAAGCAATTTTATGGAATCAATGCGATCGGATATGGGGGGAGCTGCATTGGTAACAGGTGCTCTGACCCTTGCTATTGCTCGAGGAGTTAATCATCGTATCAAACTTTATTTATGCTGTGCAGATAATTTGGTAAGTGGTAATGCTTTCAAATTGGGTGATATTATTCGTTATCGTAATGGTAAAACAGTGGAAGTTGATAATACCGATGCTGAGGGTCGCTTGGTTTTAGCTGACGGATTAATTAGTGCTGATAATGATAACCCAGATTATATCATTGATTGTGCAACCCTTACTGGTGCAGCAAAAATTGCTGTAGGTAATGATTATCAATCATTGCTCTCATTTGATGATAAATTTGCTCATCAGTTATTAGCAAGTAGTCAAGCTGAACATGAGAATTTCTGGCGACTACCATTAGCTGATTTTCATCGCTCTCAATTTCCATCTTCTTTTGCTGATATGGCAAATTCCGGATTACCGAATACCGCTGGCGCAAGTACGGCAGCTGCTTTTTTATCCTATTTTATTAAGAATTATAAACAAAATTGGCTACACATTGATTGTTCAGCAACCTTTCGTAAAAGTGCAACCGCATTATGGGCAACAGGTGCTACAGGTGTTGGTATAAGAACGCTTGCTAATTTATTAAGTAACCTAAAATAAAATATCTGTATTGGCAATAAAAGAAGAAAACCATCTTAAATTATTAAGATGGTTTTTTTAGGAGCGCATCGTTTTAAAAAATTATTCCATCTATTCAATAATGGTTACCTTTTTAATATAGACCGGATCAACTGGCACATTTTGGTGAGGTCCAACACGGTGAGTTGCTACATTCACAATTTTATCAACAGTATCCATCCCTTTAATCACTTTACCAAAAACAGCATAACCGTAATTTTCAGGTGATTGGTAATTGAGAAATTCGTTGTTAACAGTATTAATAAAGAATTGGCTAGTTGCACTATCCACATTACTTGTTCTTGCCATGGCTATCGTACCACGATTGTTTTTCAAACCATTGTTTGCTTCATTTTTTATCGGTGCATTTCCCTCTTTAAATTTCAATTGATCGTCGGCTCCACCACCTTGAATCATAAAGCCAGGCATGACGCGGTGAAAGGTTAAATTTTCATAAAATCCACTCTTAACATAATCAATAAAGTTTTTAGTAGTTATTGGCGCATGTTCGCTATCTAATTCAATTTCAATATCACCCAGACTCGTTTGCAATAACACTTTAGTATCAGCGCCAGCAACACTAGTAAAAAGAGTGAACAACAATGATATAAATAACAATTTGATTTTTTTCATATATTATTTCCTTAATCCGATATAGTTGGCTGATTATACCGAATATTTGATTATTTTAAATAATTATTATGCAACATCAGATGAAATTATGTGTCATAGATCGCAATTTTATTCTTTATTAAGAACACGTTTTTTAAACATTTATTATAAATGAATTTACTGGGTTTCTATTTTGAAGTGGATCCAAATGATAAGTAGATTTTATACTGAAACATTATGTTAACCTCAAACTTTTTTACAAAAAACAAACTTTATGCGCTGTATTTTATGTAATATGTCTTTATCTTTATCTCATCATGGTATTTGCAGCCAATGTGTTAAAAATTTACCTAAATTCAATAAGATTTGTCCCCAATGTTGTTTACCCCATTCGTTATCAACAAATGTATGCTATCGATGTCGAGAGCATAAACCCTATTGGGACGAACTTATTGCTGCTAGTGAATATATTCACCCATTAAAGAATTTAATTCATCACTTAAAATTTTATAAAAAAATTGAATTAAATTTGGCATTAGCCAGATTAATGTTTTTAGCCTGGTATCAACGGCGGGAAATGGAAGGCTTAGCTAAACCAGATTTGGTAACTTGTGTTCCTTTACATCATTTTCGATATTGGTCCCGAGGCTACAATCAAGCTGAATTGTTAGCAAAACCGATTGCTAAATGGTTAAATCGCGATTTTTATCCTCATCTGTTATCAAGAAGGAAAAATGCGACAGATCAAAAGAAGTTATCACTTAAACAACGGATGAGCAATGTTGAAACACTTTTTGTTTGTAACCAAAATGTTGCTAATAAATCGGTAATGCTTATTGATGATATTGTTACTACTGGTAATACTATAAATGTTATTAGTCAACAGTTAAAACAACGCGGGGCTACTCGTGTTGAGATAATTTGTTTATGCCGTACGGTATTGTAAAATCCTAAACAGCCCCTATAATAACCAAGAAAGTTAGTCAACTATTATAAATGATGCTGGGTATTATTTATACCAAATAGTGTTAAAGTGAGGAGTTATGTCTATTATTACTATTTCTGAATCAGCTCAACAGCACTTTAAAAAATTGCTTGCTAATCAACCAGAAGGCACACAAATTAGAGTATTTGTTATGGATCCAGGTACGCCTAGTGCAGAATGTGGCGTTTCATATTGTCCGGCTGATACAGTTGAAGATAACGATATAGAAGAAAAGTATGCCGATTTTTCTGTTTATATCGATGAATTGAGTGCCCCATTTTTGGAAGAAACTGTGATTGATTATGTGACGGATGAATTTGGAGCACAGTTAACTTTAAAAGCACCAAATTCCAAAATGAGAAAAGTTGCGGATGATGCCCCGTTAATTGAACGAGTCAACTATGTTATCCAAGCACAGATTAACCCTCAGTTGGCAAGTCATGGTGGACGTGTAAATCTAGTTGAGTTAACCGACGATAATTATGTCATATTACAATTTGGTGGTGGATGTAATGGTTGCTCAATGGTTGATTATACGTTAAAAGAAGGTATTGAAAAACAATTAATGGTTGAATTTCCTGAACTTGCAGGAGTGAAAGATATTACCGAACATCAAGCGGGCGCACATTCATTTTATTAAAATGCATTGAAAATAATTTTGATTTAGAACTTGCTTATTGCTGGGATTAAGTCATAATCAGGGGCTATGTGTCTGTTCATTTTATGATGGCGTTTTATGAATCAAGTTAGTATTATTTCAGATCTTATTATTTGGATTGAAAAAAATTTGGAACAGCCATTGTCTATTGATAATGTATCGCAAAAGTCTGGTTATTCAAAGTGGCATTTACAACGAATGTTTAAAGAAGTAACGGGTCAAGTTCTTGGGACGTATATTCGCCATCGTCGCTTAACTTATGCGGCGCTCGCTTTGCGTATGACAAGCAAGCCGATTTTAGACATTGCTATGCAATATCGTTTTGATTCGCAACAAACATTTACTCGATCTTTTAAAAAACAGTTTAATGAAACTCCAGCAAGTTATCGTCGAGGTGAATTTTGGGATCCTGTAGGATTAACACCAGCAATTGATCTTAATAAAAATCAGCTTTCACTACCTGATCCCAAATTTGTTGATATGCCGAAACAGACTTTTTGGGGGATTTCATTTAAGAATAATTGTAATTTAGGGCAATTATTAGACGAAGAAAATAGACTTCGGACGCAGTTTTTTCATAATTATTTATCTCGTTGTACAAATAATAATGAAGATTTGCCTGATAAAATTTATGCGTTTAGTCGTATATTAAAAAGTAAAGATAACACCAATGAGCAAGAATTACTTTATACCATTGCGTTAGATCATAATAATAATCTTGAACATATTGAAGAAGTTGTCAGTGAAGGTGGATTATATTTGTGCTTTAAATATATTGGTTCGCCAGATAATTTTAGTGATTTTATCTCTCAAGTTCATTTAGCTGCAATGCCAACCCTAAAAGTACGGTTGCGTAGTTCCAGTTGTTTAATCGAAATTCATCATAATCATCAAAATGATACAGTCTGCTCTGTGAAAGATATTAAAACTATGGAGTGTGATTACTGCGTGCCAGTTGTTACAGAAACTGAAGTTAATATCCAACAAAATTTATAATGATACTTTTTACAAGTATCGCTCATTGTTATTAGCCATGTTTTAGTTATCTGAGCTTAATAGAGTGTTTTCTAACCATTTTTTAAACTCAGGTGTTGCCTCTTTAAGACTATTAGAACCTCGAGTTACTGTTGCAATGCCTATTTTTAGTTGATCTTTTAACTGCCGTTGGTTGATAGAACCGTCAAGCAATGAATGTACAATTTTCATTCTGGTTATCAGGGCATCTCGCTCATCGGCTGTCATTAATAATTTTAATATATCAAGTGAATAACCGTCATTAAAAGCTTGGTGTAATAGCTTAACGGTTTGTTGCCATTCGTTATTTTTCATTATAATCACCATTAATATTGTTTATTAAATTCATGCTGAGTTAAAATTTGTGGATTTTTTTTACCTAAGATCATTTGATAGATATAGTCATAAACTAATACATTTTTCACGTAATTACGCGTTTCAGTAAATGGAATGCTATCAATAAAAGCAACAGCATCAAGTTTTCCACCACTCTCTTTTAACCAGCCTTTGACACGATTAGGTCCTGCATTATAAGCTGCTGAAGATAATATCCGGTTATTATCATTTTGTAGATAAACTGAATTTAAATAGTAGCTACCCAATTGTATGTTGATTTTAGGATCGAACAGCTGTGTTGATGAAACATAAGTAATAGAGCCCATTTTTTTAGCCGTTTCTTTTGCGGTGGCTGGCATCAATTGCATTAATCCTCTGGCTCCAGCTGAAGACTGTACTGTAGTATCAAGCGCACTTTCTTGACGAGAGATAGCTAAAGCATAAGAAAATGGGATAGCTTTATCTTTTAAGGCATTATGATATAAGTCACGGTACATGATAGGTAGGCGTTCGGTCCAATTATTCCATAGTTTGCCTGCAATGGTTGCTTGAATACTTAGATCTCCCCAACCTTTATGTAAAGCATATTGAGCTAATTTCGGGTATTCATTATTATCCATTTGACTATTGAGCATATATCGCCATTCTCGGCTTGATTCTGATAACATACCTAAACTACGTAATTCATTAATTCTTTTGATAAAAGGTTTATTATCAAACTTAGATTTTAATGTTGAAATTTCGGTATGGGTAATTTTTTGTGATTGATTATTAAGAGAGTAATATTGATTCAGTGCTTGTGCACTAATCATACCATAAAAGCCACGTTTCGTTGTGAGTGTTTGTAAAATCCCATGCGCTTCTTTTTTTTGATTATTTTTTAATAACACACGTGCTTTCCAATATTGCCAATCCTCTTTTAATTGATCTTCTGGTGTTAGTTGTGCTAGCCAATAATCAATATCTTTGTAATTATTTTCATCAATAGCTATACGGATACGTTTTTCAACCAACGATGAATCATGACTTTTGGCAATATAATTGTCTCTCCATTTAATTTGTTCATCAGTAGCAGAATCATTAAAATAAACACTAGCTAAACTTTTTTGCAATAAACTTTGTTCGTTTTCATTTAATTTTTGCTGATTAATTAATTGCGGTAATAAAGTCTCAGCTAATTTCATATCGACTTTGGTTAAACGAGAGAATGATGCTAAAATAATTTTTTTAGTAAAAGAGCTTGCTTTAATATTTTTTGAGAAATCTTCCAATTTTCTTGGATTATCAAATAAGTCTAGTAAATGGCTTTTAGTCGTTGTATAACGTTCATCTAATAAGTTTGCAAGATGTCGAGCTAATTTTAAATTATTTGCTTCGACTGCCAATTCAATACGTAATAATATTAAATTATTTGTTCGTTTACCGATTTTAGTCCAGGCATCAAGTAATGGATCACATGCAGAAGAAAGCTCTTTACCTGTAAGCCAAAGTGATTTCACATCATTGAAAATGAATTTATCATCGTTTTTCTTGAGTAAAGCATATTGGTAGAGACAATTAGAAGGTATCGAATTATCTTTAGGAAATGAAATTATAGAATCCCAATCTTGGCGATTGGTTAATTCTCTTAAATAAGATTGTGTTAGAGAGTTTGTTAAAGGAAAATCCTGATATTTTTTGACAAATTCTCTGACCATATTTGGGGGAACAACTTTTATATTTTTTTGAAAAAATTGCACGGCAGCATAAGGATATAATGGATAATTTTTTAGGGTTGCAAGTAATGTTTTTTGTTCTTGAAAATTTAACGATTGATAGGAGTTAATCCATTTTTGATAATTTTCTCGTAACATTTTTTGAGAATTATTTGCGAAAGTGTTACTCGTAAATACTAAACTTATTATCAATAAGTAACGTAATACCAATTTCATCCTTTAGCTCCCATATGAATTTACCCAACTAGATTAGCATATTTCATTGTGTTTCGTCGATGATGAACTGAGAGGAGACAATTCCCACTAAAATGGTCAACTAAATACTTGACTAAAATAAAAGGATATATACAATAAATATTATAACACATAGGGGGATGATTAATGAAATTGACATCAAAAGGAAGATACGCGGTAACTGCAATGTTGGATGTAGCATTACATTCTGGTTCAGGGCCTGTATCACTTGCCGATATTTCAGAACGTCAAGAAATCTCACTTTCTTATCTTGAACAATTATTTGCGCGGTTACGAAAAAATGGCTTAGTAACCAGTGTTAGAGGCCCAGGTGGGGGGTATGTGTTGGGTCGAGCAATGGATCAAATTGCGATTAGCTCAATTGTAAAAGCCGTTGATGAAACGGTACATGCAACCAAGTGTCACGGTCAAGATGGCTGTCAAGGTGGTGTTAGATGCTTAACCCATACACTATGGAATGATTTAAGCGAGCGAATAGAGGACTTCTTAACCAGCATTACACTTAGCGAGTTAGTCAATAATAATGAAGTAAAAGCCGTAGCTAATCGACAAAGCAATATACAGCACATCAGCATTAATTAAAAAATAAAATACAGAATTTGTAATTGGGAGTAATTAATGAAATTACCTATTTATATGGATTATGCAGCTACAACGCCGGTTGATCCTAGAGTTGCTGAAAAAATGATACAATATTTAACACCAAATGGTATTTTTGGTAATCCAGCATCCCGTTCTCATAAATTTGGTTGGCAAGCCGAAGAAGCGGTGGATATTGCTCGAAATCAAATTGCCGATCTTATTGGTGCTGATTCCCGAGAAATTGTGTTCACTTCAGGAGCAACGGAGGCTGATAACTTAGCGATTAAAGGGGCAGCTCATTTCAATAAAGCTAAAGGTAAACATATTATTACTTGTAAAACCGAACACAAAGCGGTACTTGATACCTGCCGTCAACTTGAACGTGAAGGCTATGAAGTAACTTATTTGGCCCCTGAATCTAATGGAATATTGGATTTAGATAAACTAGCAGCTGCAATGCGCAGTGATACAACCGTTGTATCAATTATGCATGTCAATAATGAAACTGGCGTCATCCAAGATATCGAAAAAATTGGTGAAATGTGTCGTGAAAGAGGTATTGTTTTTCACGTTGATGCAACCCAAAGTGTCGGTAAATTGCCAATTGACCTTACAAAATTGAAAGTTGATTTAATGTCATTTTCAGGTCACAAAATTTACGGTCCTAAAGGTATCGGTGGGCTTTATGTAAGGCGTAAACCTAGAGTACGTATTGAAGCACAAATGCATGGTGGTGGTCATGAGAGGGGTATGCGCTCTGGAACTTTACCTGTGCATCAAATTGTTGGTATGGGAGAAGCATATCGTATTGCTAAAGAAGAAATGGCAACTGAAATGCCGCGTTTATTAGCTTTAAAAAATCGCTTGTGGAATGGCTTGAAAGATATAGAAGAAGTTTATCTTAATGGTTCTTTAGAACACAGCGTTGCTAATATTTTAAACGTAAGCTTTGCTTACATTGAGGGTGAATCATTGATGATGGCTTTAAAAGATTTGGCTGTATCATCAGGTTCAGCTTGTACTTCTGCTAGTTTAGAACCATCTTATGTGTTACGGGCTCTTGGCCTTAATGATGAACTTGCCCATAGTTCGATACGTTTTTCATTTGGTCGATTTAGTACTGAAGAAGAAGTGGATTATGTGATTAAACTAATCAAAGACTCTATTGGTAAATTAAGAGAATTATCTCCGCTTTGGGAAATGTTTAAAGATGGTGTTGATCTAAGTAAAATCAAATGGTCAGCCCATTAAAAAATAGGAGTAAATTATGGCATACAGCGAAAAAGTAGTTGATCATTATGAAAATCCTCGTAATGTTGGTTCTTTTGATCAAAATGATCCCAACGTTGGCAGTGGCATGGTTGGGGCACCTGCATGTGGTGATGTTATGCGCCTACAAATCAAAGTAAACGATGACGGTATCATTGAAGATGCTAAATTTAAAACTTATGGTTGTGGTAGTGCAATTGCATCAAGTTCTTTAGTTACTGAGTGGATTAAAGGTAAATCTTTGGATGAAGCGCAAGCAATTAAGAATACGGATATTGCTAAAGAGCTTGAGTTACCACCCGTTAAAATTCACTGTTCGCTTTTAGCGGAAGATGCAATTAAAGCGGCAATTGATGACTATAAAACTAAAAAAGGTCAAAGTTAATGGCAATTACACTAACAACGAGTGCGGCTAATCGTGTTCAAGCTTTTCTTGCTAATCGAGGAAAAGGAGTTGGACTGCGATTGGGCGTTAAAACATCAGGTTGTTCCGGTATGGCATACGTTTTAGAATTTGCTGATATTATTAACGATGATGATAGTGTATTTGAAGATAAAAATGTTAAAGTCATTGTTGATAAAAAAAGTTTGGTTTATATTGATGGTACTGAATTGGATTTTGTTAAAGAGGGATTAAACGAAGGTTTTAAATTTAATAATCCCAATTCGCAGAACGAGTGTGGCTGCGGCGAAAGCTTTAATGTGTAATTGAGACAATGAATATGGCTAATTATTTCAAGCTATTTGATTTACCCATTCAGCTACCTGTAGATATGTCGTTATTAACTGCGCATTATCAACAATTACAAAAACAATATCATCCCGATAATTTTGCCAATGCTAGCGATAGCGATAAAATAATGATGGTACAAAAATCAGCAATGATTAATGACGGTTATTATGCATTAAAAAATCCGATTAAAGCTGCTGAACATTTCTTGTCTTTACAAGGTTTTGATGTGGTAACAGAGCAAAATATTATCCATGATGCTGATTTTTTAATGGAACAATTTGCTTTGCGTGAAAAATTAGAAGACATAGAAAGTCAGAATGATTTTGTTATATTAGAAGATTTTCATTCGGAAGTCTTTGCTCGTCAACGTGATGTTTATAAAGAATTATTAGAATATGTGAATAAACAAGATTGGGCAGCTGCTCTTAATCAAATCTTTAAAATCCGCTATTTAACTAGATTGATTGAACAAATCGAAAAGTTACAAGAAAAACAATATGCTTTATAATCTTACTTAAGCATAGATCAATTAGAGACAATTCAAATGGTATTATTACAAATTAGTGAACCGGGACAAACTCCTGAACCTCATCAGCGTCGTTTAGCTGTGGGTATTGATTTAGGTACAACCAATTCACTAGTTGCTACTGTGCGTAGCGGACAAGCCGAAGTGCTGCCAGATTTGGATAATGATTTTTTACTACCGTCAGTAGTTCACTACGGTTTAGGTGTTGATGATAATCTTATTATTACCATTGGTAAGTATGCAAAATCTAATGCTGTGAATGATCCTCAAAATACGGTGAGTTCTGTTAAACGGTTAATGGGTAGAAAGTTATCTGATATTGATACTGCTTATTTTCCTTATAGTTTTTCACAAACTGATAATGGTGTTCCGTTATTGAATTTGCCTAATAATCAAGTTAACCCAATACAAGTATCCGCCGAAATTTTGAATGCCTTAGCTCAACGTGCAAAACAGAGTTTAGGAGGCGAGATGGATGGTGTTGTAATTACAGTGCCAGCCTATTTTGATGACGCGCAACGGCAAGCGACTAAAGATGCTGCTAAATTAGCTGGACTGCATGTTTTAAGATTATTGAATGAACCAACCGCTGCTGCTATCGCTTATGGTTTAGATTCTGGCAAAGAAGGCGTTATTGCAGTTTATGATTTAGGTGGTGGTACGTTTGATATTTCTATTTTGCGTCTACATAAAGGTGTGTTTGAGGTTTTAGCAACGGGGGGGGATTCAGCGCTTGGTGGTGATGATTTTGACCGATTGCTTGCTGATTATTTGAAAAATAAATTAGGTTTAGCAAATAATACTGATCCTTATATAAACCAAAAAATTATTGATGAAACAGTTAAAATAAAAATAGAATTAAGTCAGCAAAACTCCGCTTTAGCCAATATAGAAGGTCGAACCTTAACTATAACGCGTGAACAATTTCAAAACTTAATTGAACCTTTAATTAAACGAACTTTAGTGGTTTGTCGTCGTGCATTAAGAGATGCTGAAATCAATATTGATGAAGTGGTTGAAGTTGTCATGGTTGGTGGATCAACTCGCGTCCCTTTAGTCCGACAATTAGTAGGTGATTTTTTTAGAAACGAGCCTTTAACTTCAATTGATCCTGATAAAGTTGTTGCCATTGGTGCGGCAATACAGGCTGATATTCTGATTGGTAATAAGCCCGATTCAGATATGTTATTGCTCGATGTTATTCCTTTGTCTTTAGGAATAGAAACGATGGGGGAATTAGTGGAAAAAATCATCCCACGTAATAGCACAATACCATGTGCCAGAGCTCAAGAATTTACCACATTCAAAGATGGTCAAACAGCCATGATGATTCATGTGTTACAAGGTGAGCGTGAAAGTGTTGCAGATTGCCGATCGTTGGCTCGATTTACGCTAAGAGGTATTCCCCCAATGCCTGCTGGCGGAGCACATATTCGTGTCACTTTCCAAGTGGATGCGGATGGTTTATTAAATGTTACAGCAATGGAAAAATCAACAGGTGTTGAAGCCGCAATTCAAGTTAAGCCCTCTTATGGTCTAACTGATAATGAAATTGCTAATATGATCCAAGATTCAATCAATCATGCGCAGCAAGATAAACAAGTAAGAATACTTGTCGAACAAAAGGTTGAAGCAGCACGAGTACTTGAAAGTTTACAAAGCGCCTTAGATAAAGATGCGGATCTATTAAATGAGCAACAGCTTAATCAGATTTTAATCGCTAAACATCAATTACAAGCAGTAAGTGAATTAGATGATAGTGATGCTATCAAAAAGCATATTAAAATTGTTGATAATGTGACTCAAGAGTTTGCTGCTAAACGTATGAATAGATCAATTCGTCAAGCCTTAACTGGCCATAAAGTTGATGATATTTAACAAACGAGATTATTATGCCCAAAATTACATTTTTACCTAATGCTGATCTTTGTCCTGAAGGCAAAACAGTTGAAGCTGAAGAAGGTGAATCTATTTTAGAAGTTGCACTTCGTAATGATATTGAAATTGAACATGCATGTGAAATGTCTTGTGCTTGTTCAACATGCCATTGTATTGTCCGCAAAGGTTTTGATTCACTCGAAGAAAGTGATGAGCAAGAGGATGACATGCTTGATAAAGCTTGGGGAGTAGAGCCTCATAGTCGATTAAGTTGTCAAGCGCGAGTTGCTGATGAAGATCTTGAAGTTGAAATTCCAAGATACACTTTAAATCACGCTAAAGAAGATCATTAAAGAGACCGCCATGATGGCGGTTTTATTTACCATAATTTATTTTAATTGCTGTAAAGCGTTTTTCTTCCTTATTATCATAATTATTGTCATATTTTTATTGATACCTTATTCGCTTTCGAATCTCATAAAATTAAAGATTGATTATCACAAATTCACATTTTAAAACCTAATCGTTTAGAAACTGAAATTTTAATTGGTATGAAAATTTATTCCAATCAAAATATTTTTAAATTTGTTGACAAGTTTCATCAGTAGGGCGTGAAACGTATCTCTATTACTGTTAGTACTGATGGAGTTTACTATATTGAAATAAATGGCGGGAAGGTTGGTCTGTATTTATGAATAATTTATTTTTAAAAATGATGTGTTGTGATTAAATTCATTTTCAAGCGTCAAAAACCTATAATTATACTTGTTATTTAAAAATGTTGTTCGTTAAATAATTATCTGTATGCTTTATTAATTACTCCTTGCATTCGTTTATAATTTACGTATAATTGACGCACTTTGTTTGTTGATTTTCCAACAGCAAATGCGTATAAAAATATAATTAATATGTAATATATTGAATTATATTAACAATACTCCCGATTTGGGGGTTACGAAAAGAACGGATTACACTCTCCTGTCAATCGAAACAGGGTGAGAGGAGTAATCTTTTGTTATAACTTTTAAATAATGGAGCTCTGGTCTCATGTCGAACCAAAGAATCCGTATCCGGTTAAAAGCGTTTGATCATCGTTTGATTGATCAATCAACTGCTGAAATTGTAGAAACTGCGAAGCGCACTGGTGCGCAAGTTCGTGGTCCTATTCCATTACCGACACGCAAAGAGCGTTTCACTGTATTGATTTCTCCGCACGTAAATAAAGATGCGCGTGATCAATATGAGATTCGTACTCATAAACGTCTAGTTGATATTGTTGAGCCAACTGAAAAAACAGTTGATGCTTTAATGCGTCTAGATCTTGCTGCCGGTGTTGATGTGCAGATCAGTTTAGGTTAATCCTAAGCTGAATGATTGAGAGGTCGAAACAATGATTGGTTTAATCGGTCGTAAAGTAGGAATGACACGAATCTTCACTGAAGAAGGTGTTTCTATTCCTGTCACCGTAGTAGAAGTTCAAAGCAACCGCGTTACTCAAGTTAAAACGCTTGAGAATGATGGTTATCAAGCTATTCAGGTTACTACTGGCAGCAAAAAAGCAAGCCGCGTAAATAAACCTGAAGCAGGTCATTTCGCTAAGGCTGGCGTTGAAGCTGGTCGTGGTCTATGGGAGTTCCGTTTTGAAGAAGGCGAATTTACTGTAGGTCAAAATATTAACGTTGATATTTTCACTGACGTTAAAAAAGTTGATGTTACTGGAACATCTAAAGGTAAAGGTTATGCAGGTGTAACTAAACGCTGGAATTTCCGTACTCAAGATGCAACTCATGGTAACTCTTTGGCACACCGTGGTCATGGCTCTATCGGTCAAAACCAAACTCCAGGTAAAGTGTTCAAAGGTCGTAAAATGGCAGGTCACTTAGGTAATGAGCGTGTAACTGTTCAAAACTTAGATATCGTGCGCGTTGATGCAGAACGTAACCTTTTATTAATAAAAGGTGCTGTTCCAGGCGCAATTAATAGTGACGTAATTGTTAAACCGGCAATCAAGGCTTAACGTCGAGGAGATAGAGATGGAATTAGTAGTAAAAGACGCGCAAGCGCTTTCTGTTTCCGAAACTACCTTCGGACGTGAGTTTAATGAAGCGTTAGTTCATCAAGTAGTTGTTGCTTATGCATCTGCTGCTCGTCAAGGCTCACGCGCACAAAAAACTCGTGCAGAAATCGCTGGTTCAGGTAAAAAACCATGGCGTCAAAAAGGCACAGGTCGTGCTCGTTCAGGTTCTATTAAGAGCCCTATTTGGCGTAGCGGTGGTGTGACATTTGCAGCAAAACCACAAGATCATAGCCAAAAAGTTAACCGTAAAATGTATCGTGGTGCATTAAAGAGTATTTTCTCTGAATTAGTGCGTCAAGAACGTTTAGTTGTGGTTGAAACATTCACTGTTGAAGCACCTAAGACTAAATTATTAACTCAGAAATTAAATGATATGAACCTTAATGATGTTCTTATTATTACTTCTGATGTTGATGAAAATCTTTTCTTAGCAGCACGTAACTTACATAAAGTTGATGTGCGTGATGTGGCAGGTATTGATCCAGTTAGTTTGATTGCATTTGACAAAGTGGTTATCACTGTTGATGCTGTTAAACAAGTAGAGGAGATGTTAGCATGATTCGTGAAGAGCGTCTGCTTAAAGTCCTGCGAGCACCACATATTTCTGAAAAAGCATCTATTTCAATGGAAAAAACGAATACATTAGTATTGAAAGTTACTAAAGATGCTACTAAGAGAGAGATTAAAGCCGCAGTTGAACAACTATTTGAAGTTAAAGTAGATGGCGTTAATACACTTGTTGTTAAAGGCAAAGTTAAACGTCGTGGTCAACAAATCGGTCGCCGTAGCGACTGGAAAAAAGCTTACGTTACTTTAGCAGAAGGTCAAAATTTAGACCTTGCTGGCGTCGCTGAGTAATTCGGAGGAGTAAGAACAATGGCAGTTGTTAAGTGTAAACCTACATCTCCGGGTCGTCGCCACGTTGTTAAAGTGGTTAACCCAGAGTTGCATAAAGGTAAGCCTTATGCACCGTTGCTTGATTCAAAAAGCAAAACTGGTGGTCGCAATAATAATGGTCGTATCACTACCCGTCATATCGGCGGTGGTCATAAACAACATTATCGTATTGTTGACTTTAAGCGTAATAAAGATGGTATTCCAGCAGTTGTTGAACGTTTGGAATATGATCCAAATCGCAGTGCAAATATTGCATTGGTTTTATATAAAGACGGTGAACGTCGTTATATTTTAGCGCCTAAAGGCTTAAAAGCAGGTGATCAGATCCAATCTGGTGTTGATGCATCAATTAAAACAGGTAACTGTTTACCGATGCGCAATATTCCAGTCGGTTCTACCGTGCATAATATTGAAATGAAACCAGGTAAAGGCGGACAACTTGCTCGCTCAGCTGGTAGTTATGTTCAAATCGTTGCTCGTGATGGTGCTTATGTAACATTACGTCTACGTTCAGGTGAAATGCGTAAAGTGTTATCTGATTGCCGCGCCACTATTGGTGAAGTGGGTAATTCAGAACATATGCTTCGTGTATTAGGTAAAGCAGGTGCTTCGCGTTGGCGTGGTATTCGTCCTACTGTTCGTGGTACAGCAATGAACCCGGTAGACCATCCACATGGTGGTGGTGAAGGTCGTAACTTTGGTAAACATCCTGTGTCTCCATGGGGTCAAAAAGCCAAAGGATTGAAAACGCGTAGCAACAAACGTACTGATAAGTATATTGTTCGCCGTCGCAATAAGAAATAATTAATATAGAGGATTAGCTATGCCACGTTCTCTCAAGAAGGGTCCTTTTATTGACCTACACTTGCTGAAGAAGGTAGAGAAAGCGGTGGAAAGCGGGGACAAGAAACCAATTCGTACTTGGTCCCGTCGTTCAACGATCTTTCCTAATATGATCGGTTTGACCATCGCTGTCCATAATGGTCGTCAGCACGTTCCTGTTTATGTTTCCGACGAAATGGTTGGTCATAAATTGGGTGAATTCGCGCCGACTCGTACTTATCGCGGCCACGCGGCTGATAAGAAAGCTAAGAAGAAATAAGTAGGAGAAAGAGATGGAAACAATTGCAAAGTATCGCCACGCTCGTTCTTCTGCGCAAAAAGTTCGCTTAGTTGCAGATCTTATTCGCGGTAAGAATGTGTCTCAGGCACTTGATATTTTAACGTACACCAATAAAAAAGCGGCTGTACTGGTTAAAAAAGTATTAGAGTCTGCTATTGCTAATGCAGAGCATAACGATGGTGCTGATATTGATGATCTAAAAGTTGCGAAAATTTTCGTAGATGAAGGCCCAACCATGAAGCGTATTATGCCTCGTGCGAAAGGTCGTGCAGATCGAATTTTGAAGCGTACGAGTCACATCACCGTGATCGTCTCAGATCGCTAGGCTGGAGAATAGCAATGGGTCAAAAAGTAAATCCAAATGGTATCCGACTAGGCATCGTCAAGCCTTGGACATCTACATGGTATTCGGGTACAAAGACATTCGCTGATAATTTAGAAAGTGATTTTAGAGTGCGTGAATTCTTGAACAAAGAATTAGCACAAGCATCAATCTCTAAGATTGTAATCGATCGTTCAGCAGAAACCAACGTTCGCATTACTATTCACACTGCTCGTCCAGGTATTGTGATTGGTAAAAAAGGTGAGGATGTTGAAAAATTACGTAATGCCGTAGCTTCTATTGTCAATAAATATAAAGACAAAAGAGAAAAACGTGATGTTGCAGTACAAATTAATATTGCCGAAGTTCGTAAACCTGAACTTGATGCTAAATTAGTTGCTGACAGCATTACTTCTCAGTTAGAACGCCGTGTTATGTTCCGTCGTGCTATGAAACGTGCGGTTCAAAACGCAATGAAAGCGGGTGCTAAAGGTATCAAAGTTGAAGTAAGTGGTCGTTTAGGCGGCGCTGAAATCGCTCGTAGTGAATGGTATCGTGAAGGTCGTGTTCCTTTACATACATTACGTGCTGACATCGACTATGGTTTGTCTGAAGCATTAACAACCTATGGTATTATTGGTGTTAAAGTGTGGATCTTCAAAGGTGAGATCCTTGGTGGTATGGCTGCCGTTGAACAAGCAGAAAAACAACCTGCTGCTCAACCGAAAAAGCAGCGCAAAGGCCGAAAACAATAAGGAGCGTCGCTGATGTTACAACCAAAGCGTACAAAATTCCGTAAAGTGCACAAGGGCCGCAATCGTGGTCTTGCTGTAAGTACTGACGTTAGTTTCGGTACATTCGGTCTTAAGGCTGTGGGTCGTGGTCGTTTGACTGCGCGCCAGATCGAAGCGGCACGTCGTGCAATGACTCGTGCAGTTAAGCGTCAAGGTAAAATCTGGATTCGAGTTTTCCCTGATAAACCAATTACTGAAAAACCACTTGAAGTGCGTATGGGTAAAGGTAAGGGTAACGTTGAATACTGGGTTGCTCAGATTCAACCAGGTAAAGTCCTTTATGAAATGGACGGAGTACCGGAAGAAGTTGCTCGTGAAGCATTTGCGTTGGCAGCTGCAAAACTGCCAATTAAAACCACCTTTGTGATTAAGACGGTGATGTAAATGAAAGCAAAAGAGCTACGCGAAAAAAGCGTTGAAGAGTTAAATACTGAACTTCTTAATTTATTACGTGAGCAATTTAACTTACGTATGCAATTAGCTGGGGGTCAGTTAACACAAACTCATATGTTAAAACAAGTGCGTCGTAATATTGCACGAGTTAAAACGTTATTAACTGAGAAGGCGGGTGCGTAATATGACTACTGAAGTAAAAATTCGTACTCAGCAAGGTCGTGTTATTAGCGACAAAATGGATAAATCTATTACTGTAGCTATTGAACGTAAAGTGAAGCATCCGTTATATGGTAAGTTCATTAAACGTACGACTAAATTGCATGTACATGATGAAAACAACGAGTGTGGTATTGGTGATACTGTAGAAATTAAAGAGTGTCGTCCATTATCAAAAACCAAATCATGGACTCTTGTTCGAATCGTTGAAAAAGCGGTTAGTTAATCTTTTTGATTAAAAACTGTACATAATATAATAAACGGCTCGACGGCCGTTTATTTTATGCTATCCATTTTATTTGAGTGGTGTTATACTATGCGCCCTCACGTAAGTGGGTTTTTGGTTGTCTATTCTTATCCATGGAAGTTGAGGTGGATGAAGGTAGATTAGACAATAATTAATTTATACGGAGCATTAAAATGATCCAAGAACAGACTAGGCTAGATGTTGCCGATAACTCTGGCGCACGTAGTGTAATGTGTATCAAGGTTCTCGGTGGATCGCACCGTCGTTATGCAGCGGTAGGTGATATCATCAAAGTTACTATCAAAGAAGCAATTCCACGTGGTAAAGTTAAGAAAGGTGATGTACTTAAAGCTGTGGTTGTGCGCACTAGAAAAGGTGTTCGTCGTCCTGATGGATCTGTCATTCGTTTCGATCGCAATGCGTGTGTTATTTTAAATAATAACAGTGAGCAACCGATTGGTACGCGTATTTTTGGACCGGTCACTCGTGAACTTCGTTCTGAGAAGTTTATGAAGATCATTTCATTAGCACCAGAAGTACTGTAAGGAGCGGGTAATGGCAGCGAAAATCCGTCGAGAAGATGAAGTTATCGTGTTAACTGGTAAAGATAAAGGTAAACGCGGTAAAGTAAAAAGCGTTTTGTCTACTGGCAAAGTGATTGTTGAAGGTATTAATTTGGTGAAAAAACACCAAAAACCTGTACCTGCACTAAATCAAGAAGGTGGAATTGTTGAAAAAGAAGCAGCTATTAATGTTTCTAATGTAGCAATTTTTAACCCAGCTACAGGCAAAGCAGATCGCGTAGGCTTTCGTATTGAAGACGGTAAAAAAGTCCGTTTTTATAAGTCTACTAATGAATTAATTAAATAAGTAATTTGGAGTGTACGATGGCGAAACTGCATGATTACTACAAAGCACAGGTAGTAAATAAACTGCAAGAACAGTTTGGCTACAAATCTGTCATGCAAGTCCCTCGGATCGAAAAGATCACCTTGAATATGGGTGTGGGTGAAGCAATTACTGATAAAAAATTATTAGATAATGCGGTTGCAGACTTAGCTGCAATCAGTGGTCAAAAACCACTAGTCACTAAAGCACGCAAATCAGTTGCTGGTTTTAAAATCCGTCAAGGGTATCCTATTGGTTGTAAAGTCACTTTACGTGGCGAACGCATGTGGGAATTTTTTGAACGTCTAGTTTATATTGCTCTTCCTCGTACTCGAGATTTTCGTGGTTTAAGCGCAAAATCTTTCGATGGTCGTGGTAACTATAGCATGGGTGTTCGTGAACAAATCGTTTTCCCTGAAATCGATTATGATAAAGTTGATCGTGTTCGTGGTTTAGATATTACTATCACAACTTCTGCACAATCAGATGAAGAAGGCCGAGCTTTATTATCTGCCTTTAACTTCCCATTTCGTAAGTAAGGTAGGGCATAATGGCTAAACAATCAATGATTGAACGCGACAAGAAACGCGTAAAGCTAGCAGAAAAATATTTTGCAAAGCGTCAAGAATTAAAAGCGATTATCTCTGATCTTAATGCATCAGATGAAGATCGTTGGAATGCAGTGCTTAAATTGCAAACGCTTCCTCGTGATTCTAGTCCATCACGTCAACGTCGTCGTTGTCGTCAAACTGGTCGTCCTCATGGCGTCCTTCGTAAGTTTGGTTTAAGCCGTATTAAGGTTCGTGAATCAGCCATGCGTGGTGAGATTCCTGGTCTTAAAAAGGCAAGTTGGTAATCAGGGGAGTGTTATAGATGAGCATGCAAGATCCTATAGCAGATATGTTGACCCGTATTCGTAACGGTCAAGCTGCGAATAAAGTTGCAGTCACCATGCCTTCCTCTAAGCTAAAAGTGGCAATTGCCAATGTGCTAAAAGAAGAAGGTTATATCGGGGACTTTAAAATTGTTGGTGACACTAAGCCAGAATTGGAAATTACTTTAAAATATTTCCAAGGTAAAGCTGTTGTAGAAAGTATTAAACGTGTTAGCCGTCCAGGTTTACGTATTTATAAACGTAAAGATGAATTGCCAAAAGTTATGGCAGGACTAGGTATTGCAGTCGTTTCTACTTCTAAAGGTGTTATGACTGATCGTGCAGCACGCCAAGCAGGTCTTGGTGGTGAAATTATCTGCTACGTAGCGTAAGGGAGAAAAAAATGTCTCGTGTTGCAAAAGCACCTGTCGTTGTTCCTGCTGGCGTAGAGGTAAAACTCAATGGTCAGGTAATTACGATTAAAGGTAAAAATGGCGAGTTATCTCGCACAATTAATAAAGCTGTTGTAATTAATCAAGAAGAAGATCAAATTAAATTTGGTCCTCGCGATGGCTTTGCAGATGCTTGGGCTCAAGCAGGTACTGCACGTGCATTGGTTAATGCAATGGTTATTGGTGTTACTGAAGGTTTTACTAAAAAACTTCAGTTAGTTGGTGTCGGCTATCGTGCACAAGTTAAAGGTAATGCAATTGGTTTATCTCTTGGATATTCTCATCCAATTGAACATCAATTACCAGATGGTGTAAAAGCTGAATGTCCATCACAAACTGAAATCGTACTAACAAGTGCTGATAAACAGTTAATTGGACAAGTTGCAGCAGATATCCGTGCTTATCGTCGTCCTGAACCTTATAAAGGTAAAGGTGTTCGTTACGCAGATGAAGTTGTGCGTACTAAAGAAGCTAAGAAAAAGTAAGGTAACACTATGGATAAGAAATCAGCTCGTATCCGTCGTGCAACTAAAGCGCGTCGCAAGATGCATGAACTACTTGCAACTCGCTTGGTGGTTCACCGCACTCCGCGTCATATTTATGCGCAGATTATCGCACCAAACGGATCAGAAGTACTGGCAGCCGCTTCTACATTAGAAAAAGCTATCAGTGAAAGTTTAAAATACACTGGAAACAAAGATGCAGCAGCAGCAGTTGGTAAAGCAATCGCAGAGCGCGCATTAGCGAAAGATATCAAAGAAGTTTCATTTGATCGTTCAGGTTTCCAATATCATGGTCGAGTTCAGGCGCTAGCAGATGCTGCTCGCGAAGCTGGCCTACAGTTCTAAGGTAGGAGTTAAAGATGTCAAACATCGAAAAACAAGCTGGTGAACTGCAGGAAAAATTAATCGCAGTTAACCGAGTTTCTAAAACCGTAAAAGGTGGTCGTATTTTTAGTTTTTCTGCACTAACAGTAGTTGGTGACGGTAATGGCCGCGTAGGTTTTGGATATGGTAAAGCACGTGAAGTGCCAGCAGCAATCCAAAAAGCAATGGAAAAAGCACGTCGTAATATGATTAATATTGCGTTAAATAACGATACTTTACAGCATCCAGTTAAAGGTGCTCACACAGGTTCTCGTGTTTATATGCAACCTGCATCAGAAGGTACTGGTATCATCGCCGGTGGTGCAATGCGTGCTGTTTTAGAAGTTGCAGGAGTTCGTAACGTTCTAGCTAAAGCATATGGTTCTACAAACCCAATTAACGTGGTTCGTGCAACAATTGATGGCTTAGAAAATATGAAATCACCAGAAATGGTTGCTGCTAAACGTGGTAAAACCGTCGAAGAAATTTTGGGGTAATTAGCCATGGCAAAAACAATTAAAATTACACAAACTCGTAGTTCTATTGGTCGTCTACCGAAGCATAAAGCAACGTTAGTTGGTCTAGGATTACGTCGTATTGGTCATACTGTTGAACGCGAGGATACTCCTGCGATTCGCGGTATGGTAAACCAAGTTTATTACATGGTTAAAGTTGAGGAGTAATAGTAATGCGTTTAAATACTTTATCTCCTGCTGAAGGTTCAAAGCATGCACCTAAACGTGTAGGTCGAGGCATTGGTTCTGGATTAGGTAAAACTGGTACTCGTGGTGTTAAAGGTCAAAAATCTCGTTCAGGTGGTGGCGTACGTCGCGGCTTCGAAGGTGGTCAAATGCCTTTATATCGTCGTTTACCAAAATTTGGTTTTACCTCACGTAAAGCTCAAGTTACAGCTCAAGTTCGTCTTTCAGATTTAATGAAAGTTGAAGGTGATATTGTTGACCTAAATAGCTTAAAAGTTGCTAATGTGATTAATTCACAAATCGAGTATGCGAAAATTATGTTATCTGGTGAAGTAACTAAACCTGTAACTGTTCGCGGTATTCGAGTGACTAAGGGTGCTAAAGCTGCAATTGAAGCTGCTGGCGGAAAAATTGAGGAATAATTAGAAAGATGGCAAAGCAACCAGGATTAGATTTTCAAAGTACACGAGGCGGTAGCGGTGAGCTTAAAAGACGTTTATTATTTGTGTTTTTAGCGCTTATTGTTTTCCGTCTTGGTTCTTACGTTCCGGTTCCTGGTATTGATACTAAAGCGTTATCGGACTTACTAGAACAAGCATCATCTAATGGTATTGTTGGTATGTTCAATATGTTCTCTGGTGGTGCTTTAAGCCGTGCTTCAATTTTTGCTTTAGGGATAATGCCTTATATTTCTGCATCCATTATTGTGCAATTATTAACGGCCATTAGCCCTAAACTCGCAGAATTGAAGAAAGAAGGTGAATCAGGACGTAAGAAAATCAGTCAGTACACCCGTTACGGCACATTGGCTTTAGCGATGGTACAAGCAGTTGGTATTGCGACTGGTTTACCAAATATTCCTGGTTATGGTCAAGTTGTGATTGATCCAGGATTTTCTTTCTATTTTATTGCATCGGTTAGCTTAGTTACTGGCACTATGTTTCTTATGTGGTTGGGTGAACAGATCACGGAACGCGGTGTAGGTAATGGTATCTCAATCATTATCTTTGCTGGTATCGTTGCAGGTCTTCCTCATGCAATATATGAAACAATTGAACAAGCTCGTTCTGGTTCATTGCATCCGATTTTATTATTAGTCGTCGCAGCATTAGTGGTTGGAGTGACTTATTTTGTTGTATTTGTTGAACGTGGTCAACGTCGTATAGTTGTCAACTATGCACAGCGTCAACAAGGTCGTAGAGTTTATGCAGCACAAAGTACACATTTACCATTAAAAATAAATATGGCAGGCGTTATTCCTGCAATATTTGCTTCAACAATTGTTATGTTACCATCAATGATGGCTTCTTGGTTTCAAGGAGATGGCGAAGGATGGAGATATATTATTGTTCTTATAGGTCAATATTTTTCTCATGATCAACCATTATATATAATCTTTTTTGCAGCAGCGATTATCTTCTTTTGTTTCTTTTATACGGCGTTGGTTTTCAACCCAAGAGAGACGGCAGATCAGCTAAAAAAATCTGGTGCATTTATTCCAGGTATCCGTCCAGGTGAACAAACATCTAAATATATCGACAAAGTAATGACTCGTTTAACGCTGGTTGGCGCAATCTACATTACTTTTGTATGTTTGGTACCAATGTTTATGACAAGTGCAATGAAAGTTCCGGTTCAATTCGGTGGAACTTCATTATTAATTGTGGTTGTTGTAATCATGGATTTTATGGCACAAGTACAGACTTTAATGATGCCAAATCGTTATGAGTCAGTGTTAAAGAAAGCGAACCTTAAAGGCTACGGCCGATAAGTTAGCCAGAAGTTACGGAGAAAAACATGAAAGTTCGTGCTTCAGTCAAGAAATTATGCAGAAATTGTAAAATCATTAAACGTAATGGCATTGTTCGTGTCATTTGCGTTGAAGGTAAACATAAACAACGTCAAGGCTAATTATTTAGTTGCGAAGTTGTAACTTTTGCATATTTTACTTGCCAAAGTATAGTAAAGCTGGCTAGAATAGCCAGCCTAAATTTATTTGTAAAATCGCTGTTTGAGTATCCTGAAAACGGGCTTTTCAGTATAGTGATTTTACTAAACATTAACAATAAAGGAGTGCATAGTGGCCCGTATAGCAGGCATTAACATTCCTGATCAACAACATGCTGTAATTGCTTTACAAGCAATTTATGGTATCGGAAGTACCCGCGCTAAGACAATTTGTGCTGAAGCTGGTATTCCAGAACATGTTAAGATCAGAGAACTATCTGAAGATCAGATTGAAACGTTACGTGAACAAGTCGCTAAATTCACAGTTGAAGGTGATTTGCGTCGTGAAGTAACTATGAGTATCAAGCGTTTATTAGACCTTGGTTGTTATCGTGGCATGCGTCACCGTCGTGGACTTCCGGTTCGTGGTCAACGCACTAAGACTAACGCTCGTACCCGTAAGGGACCGCGTAAGCCAATCAAGAAATAATTGAGGTATAATTAAATGGCAAAGACACCTGTTCGTACACGTAAACGTGTTAAAAAGCAAGTTTCTGATGGTATAGCTCATATTCATGCATCATTTAACAATACAATCGTAACTATTACCGATCGTCAAGGTAATGCGTTGGGTTGGGCAACCGCTGGTGGTTCTGGTTTCCGTGGCTCTCGTAAGTCAACACCTTTTGCAGCTCAAGTAGCCGCGGAGCGTTGTGCTGAAGCCGTCAAAGATTACGGAATTAAGAATCTGGAAGTTATGGTAAAAGGACCTGGTCCTGGTCGTGAGTCAACAATTCGTGCATTAAATGCAGCGGGTTATCGCATCACTAATATTACTGATGTTACTCCGATTCCTCATAACGGTTGTCGTCCACCAAAGAAACGTCGTGTTTAATTTTATTAAACATTGAATGTTTAGGATTATTGGAGAAATAAAATGGCAAGATATTTGGGACCAAAGCTCAAATTAAGTCGTCGTGAAGGTACAGATTTATTCCTTAAGTCTGGCGTCCGAGCGATTGATAGTAAATGTAAATTAGAACAAGCTCCTGGACAACATGGTGCGCGTAAACCGCGTTTATCAGATTATGGTGTTCAGTTACGTGAAAAACAAAAAGTTAGACGTATTTATGGAATCTTAGAACGTCAATTCCGTAATTATTACAAAAATGCTGCGCGTATTAAAGGCAATACCGGGGAAAACCTACTTGGTCTTTTAGAGCGTCGTTTAGATAACGTTGTTTATCGTATGGGATTTGGTGCAACTCGCGCTGAAGCTCGTCAATTAGTTAGTCATAAAGCTGTTCTTGTTAATGGTCAGGTAGTGAACATTGCTTCTTATCAGGTTTCACCTGAAGATGTCATTAGTGTTCGCGAAAAATCAAAAAAACAAGCACGTATTAAAGCCGCTTTAGAGTTAGCTGAACAACGTGAAAAACCAACATGGTTAGAAGTTGATGCTAGCAAAATGGAAGGTGTATTTAAACGCTTACCAGAACGTTCAGATTTATCTGCTGACATCAACGAACATTTGATCGTCGAACTTTACTCTAAGTAAAGTTTAGCACTTAAGAGAGGACATAATGCAGGGTTCTGTAACAGAGTTTTTAAAACCTCACCTAGTTGATGTTGTTCAATACAGTCAAACTCATGCTAAAGTGACTTTAGAGCCACTTGAGCGTGGTTTTGGTCATACTTTAGGTAATGCACTACGCCGCATTTTATTATCATCTATGCCGGGACATGCAGTAACCGAAGTTGAAATTGACGGTGTTCTGCATGAGTACAGTACTAAAGAAGGCGTTCAAGAAGATGTGCTTGATATTCTGCTTAATTTGAAAAAATTGGCAGTTCGAGTACATAATAAAGATGATGTTATGCTGACTTTAAATAAATCAGGTATTGGTGCGGTAACTGCATCGGATATCACTCATGATGGTGATGTTGAAATTGTTAATCCTGATTTAGTAATTTGTCATCTTACTGATGCCAATGCTTCAATTAGTATGCGTATTCGTGTACAACGAGGACGTGGTTATGTCCCTGCTTCTGCTCGTGTCAAGTCAGAAGATGAAGATCGACCAATTGGTCGTTTGTTAGTTGACGCATGTTATAGTCCTGTTGAGCGTATCGCTTATTCTGTCGATGCTGCTCGTGTGGAACAGCGTACAGATTTAGATAAACTGGTTATCGATATGGAAACAAATGGTACAATCGATCCTGAAGAATCTATTCGTCGTGCATCAACAATTTTGGCTGAACAACTTGAAGCTTTCGTTGATTTACGTGATGTACGTCAACCTGAAGTTAAAGAAGATAAACCGGAGTTCGATCCAATTCTTTTACGTCCAGTAGATGATTTGGAATTAACCGTTCGGTCTGCTAATTGCTTAAAAGCAGAAGCAGTTCATTATATTGGTGATTTAGTGCAACGTACTGAAGTTGAGTTACTGAAAACTCCTAATCTTGGTAAGAAATCGCTTACTGAAATTAAGGATGTGCTCGCATCTCGTGGTTTATCTTTAGGCATGCGTCTTGAGAACTGGCCACCAGCAAGTATTGTTGAAGACTAAGATAAAATTTATAAGAAGGATAAAGTTATGCGCCATCGTAAAAGTGGTCGTCAACTGAACCGAAATAGCAGCCATCGTCAAGCAATGTTTCGTAACATGACTAGTTCACTTGTTGAACATGAAATCATCAAAACTACATTGCCTAAAGCAAAAGAGTTGCGTCGTGTTGTTGAACCGTTAATTACGCTAGCCAAAAGCGATAGCGTAGCTAATCGCCGTCTGGCATTTGCTCGTATCCGTGATAAAGATACAGTGAAAAAATTATTTTCAGATTTAGGTCCACGTTTTGCTACCCGTCCTGGTGGTTATGTACGCATTTTAAAATGTGGTTTCCGTGATGGAGATAATGCCCCAATGGCTTATATTGAATTAGTTGATCGCCCTGCAGTAGAAGCAGCAGAAGCAGCAACTGAGTAATTATAAAATCATTGTGTACAAAAACCGGCTATAAGCCGGTTTTTTATTAATCAAATATAGGTTATTCATTTGTAGGAGATGGTATATTTAAATAACAAATAATTAACTTTATTATTGTGTTTTCAGTTAAAAATTCAATGTAGTCACTATAAAATGTACAATACATATTAATAATGTGGCGGTGGAGTCTCTTCAGATAAGTTAGCAATATTTGACACTTGTGTAGCTTGAAGTTTTTGTGATAACAACGTTAATTGTTCTTTAAGTTTGCTGATATCCGATTGTAGGTTAACCACCATCTGATTCAATTCTTCAATGGTCATTTCTTGAAATGCAACTTTTGTTTCTAGTAATTCTAATTGATGTTTCATAAAGCGTTTTTTTGATTCGATTCATTTTTTTATATTGTAAGCAAAAAAGCTTATGAAATCCATCCACGTTCGGCAAAAGAGACATATTCTCCTTTACCTATTACAAGATGATCAATAACTCGGATATCAATCAACTCACAAACTTGCTCTATTTTTTTAGTTAATATACGATCAGCCTGACTTGGTTCAGCCATTCCTGATGGATGATTATGCGCTAAAATCAAACCTGCTGCATTATGTTGTAATGCTCGCCTAGCGACTTCCCTCGGATGCACTTCGACACAATTGTAGGTACCTACAAACATTTCTTCAGATGTAATTACTTGATGTTGATTATTTAAAAAAATCACCATAAAAATCTCACGATCTTTATTCGCTAATCGGCTGGCCAAATAATGATGTGTTAAGGATGGTGAGGAAAGAAAGTTTTCATTTGCCATTTTAACTCTAAGATATCGATGTGAAAGTTCAATGACTGCTTTTAATTGTGTGTATTTAACTGTTCCTAATCCATGTTTATTACAAAATTCACTATGACTTGCATTAATTAAGTTATATAAGGAACCAAATTCACTTAATAATTGTTGAGATAACTGTAAAACAGGTAAATTACGCGTACCAGTACGTAAAAATATTGCTAATAATTCAGTATCACTTAAGGTTTCTACTCCAAATTTCAAAAGCTTTTCGCGGGGCATTAATGTTGGATGTAGTGCAGGCATAATACAATTCCTATTATTCAAAACTGAATTATTGGTGAAATAATAAATTAGATAAAATAATCAATAAAAGTATTATGAACTACTTCACAAAAAAAAGAGAAATTTTGCACAATAGAAAAAAAGCGCCTAACAGCGCTTTTGAAATATTGTAATCATTGTCGAAATAATTAATGACAACCACAACCACCGTGACTACCACCACAACAAGCATGGTTATCGTCTTCTTCATGATCATGTTCACCACAGCCACAACCGCCATGCCCATGATCGTGACCATGTTCACCATGAATATGTCCATGAGCAATTTCTTCTTCTGTTGCTTCACGTATAGCTAATACTTCACCTACAAACTGTAAATCTTGTCCGGCTAACATGTGATTACCATCGATAGTGATACTATCTCCATCAATAGCTGTTATTTCCACCGGCAGCGGTCCATGCTGTGTATCAGCAAAAAAACGCATGCCAACTTCTAATTCATCTACACCAACAAAAACATCTCGCGGAACATTTTGTACAAGTGCATCGTTAAAATCACCATAAGCATTAATTAGCTCAATATCAAATTTATCACCGATTTGATGACCTTCCAATGCTTTTTCTAAATCCGGTAATAAGTTTTCTGCTCCATGCAAATATTCACAAGGTGCGGCTTTAGTTGCTTCATCAACTAGTACACCATCTTTAGTTCGAACTTGAAAAGTTAAACTGACAACTTTATTTTTTGCTATTTTCATTTTTTCTCCAATAAACTTTTATTGAGCAAATTAAGTTAGATTTTAACGGAAAAAATCTAATCTGTATGCTATTTTCTTTTTAAAAAAATTTGGGATGAAATTAAGGAAATTTTTTTAATCTTCTATAAAATTTTTTCGATAAAAGATGCTTAAATCTGTTAACATCTGTAATATACTTAGCTCTATTTTATATTGTTTTGTATAAATCTATCATTGCTGAATTAAGGTTGTTCTGTTTCATTTTTTAATAATACATGTTTGGAGATGAATCATTTATCAATAAATTACTCAATTCAATCAAAATTCGAAACTAACTAAAAATTATAAGGAGTGATTGTGTTAAATATAAAACAATATTTTAATGGTAAAGTTCAGTCCATTGGCTTTCAAAATGCGTCTGTTGGTCAAGCATCTATTGGAGTAATGCTACCAGGTGAGTATATTTTTAGCACCGATAATCCTGAAGAAATGACTGTGATTACAGGCTCATTGAAAGTATTATTACCTACAGCAAAAGATTGGCAGATTTTTGAAATGGGGCAAATTTTTCATATTGCAGGAGAAAGTCAATTTGATGTTGTTGTAGAACCTACAGCTTATTTGTGCCGCTATTTAGCAAAATATTAAATCATCCTTAATACTTTTCATGTTCTTGCAATATTCAATTCAGTAGCTTTACTGATTGATAGGAATAAATATCACTGTTCATTCGTTTTTTAGCAGATTTTAACTTTACTATGAACCATTCTCCCGTAACTTTACGGGAGAATAATGATATTGGGAATTATTTGAGTTCTAACTCATTCATTGCAGCGATACTAAATCCACCATCGACGTGTACAACTTCGCCAGTAATACCTGATGCAAGGTCTGAACATAAAAAGGCTGCTGAATTACCAACATCTTCTATTGTAACCGTACGGCGGATAGGAGTAACAGATTCGCAGTGCGATAACATTTTTTTGAAGTCTTTAATGCCTGATGCGGCAAGTGTACGAATTGGACCAGCTGAAATTGCGTTAACACGTACTCCTTCTGGTCCCATGGCGTTTGCCATATAACGAACATTTGCTTCAAGCGATGCTTTAGCTAATCCCATTACGTTGTAGTTAGGAATTGCACGTTCAGCCCCTAGGTACGAAAGTGTCACTAATGCTGAATTTGGATTTAACATTGGACGACATGCTTTAGCCATAGCCACAAAGCTGTATGAACTAATATCATGAGCGATAGTAAAGCCTTGGCGTGTAACCGCATTAACATAATCACCATCTAATTGGTCACCTGGAGCAAAAGCGATTGCATGTACAAATCCATCAAATTTGTCCCATGTTTTTTCTAGTTCAGTAAAAAGCTCAGTAATGCTTTCATCATGTGCTACATCACATGGTAACACGATGTTAGAAGCAAAATCCGCAGCAAACTCTTCAACACGAGTTTTCAATTTATCATTTTGATAAGTGAAAGCTAATTCAGCACCTTCACGATGCATAGCTTTTGCAATACCATAAGCAATAGAACGATTACTAGCAACACCGGTAACAAGTATGCGCTTACCTACTAAAAATCCCATAAATTTTTCCTCTAATATTTTAGCTATATAGTTTAGGATGGTGATGATTATATGTTGATAAAGTAAACTTCGCCACAATAAATTTAGTTTTAATGATTTTGTTTTGGTGACTGAGTGACCAGCAAAATGTTGTTTATATCATCAATAGTTGATTATAATAGTCAACTATTGGTTTATTTAACTCGCGATGAAATTTTGAAAAACCTAATTTGTTATAAAATATCATCTGTTTGGTATGCTAAATCATTACCGCAATCATTTCATGAAAAACATAATATGCAAGTTGGTACTTGGGCTAAGCTTCATATCCTGGTAGGCAGTATAGATTTAGAAATATTAACAGAAAAAGGAAAAATACAATCGAAACATCATTATGATGTTTTCCATCAGCCTGCTTTTATTTTGCCTCAACAATGGTATCGCATCGCTCAGGTATCTGAAGATTTGCAATGCCAACTATCATTTTATTGTTTACCAGAAGACTATACTTTTAAAAAGTATCAAATGACTAAAACACATTCTGAAGTACTAGCGGCAAGCAAAATTATTCCGTTAGGAAAAGTATTGGATTTAGGTTGTGGTTCAGGACGTAATTCGCTCTATTTACAGCTAATTGGATTTGATGTGACTGCCGTTGATAAATCCGAATTGAGTATTAGTAATTTACACCAAATCATCAATGATGGAAATTTAAAGCGCCTTAGTACAAAGGTATATGATATCAATCAAGCAAATTTAGAAGGCGAATATGATTTTATTCTTTCAACTGTTGTCATGATGTTTTTGCAACCTGAAAAAATCCCTAACATTATTGATAATATGCAAAAATTGACTAAATCGGGAGGGTATAATCTTATTGTCAGTGCCATGTCGACTTCTGATTATCCTTGTTCTGTTGGTTTTTCATTTACGTTTAAAGAAAATGAATTGCGAGATTATTATCAGGATTGGAAAATACTGAAATATAACGAAAATGTTGGGGAGTTACATAAAACAGATAGACATGGTAATCGAATTAAATTGAGGTTTGCGACTTTGCTAGCTAAAAAACGGTAATAATTACAGGATGGATCATCCTGTAATTTTTTACATTGATCAATTAATCGTTATTTAGTTTTTCACCAACAACAAACCAAGCTTTACGAGAGTTTAATAAATCTTGAGCTGACATCGGTTTTTTGCCTGCGGGTTGTAAAAGTGTCATATTCAATGCACCGTCGCTTGTTGCAATGCATATCCCTTGTTTGTCTGCTTGTAAAATAGTACCGACTGGTTGATTGTGGGATATTGTTATCACTTCTGATTGCCATACTTTTACTGGTTCGCCATTTATTTCAAAATAACTAACAGGCCAAGGATTAAAGGCACGAACGCATCGTTCAAGTTGCTGTGCCGATAAATTCCAATCAAGTTTAGCTTCTTGTTTAGATAATTTTTCAGCGTAAGTAACTTCTGATGGATTTTGTTTTTTGGGTTGAATTTTCCCATCGGTAATCAGTGTTAATGTATCAAGTAGTCCTTGTGGACCTAATTTCGCCAGTTTGTTATATAACGTTGCACTGGTATCATAAGGTTCAATTGGACAGGTGAGTTTATATAACATATCACCCGTATCAAGCCCAGCATCCATTTGCATAATCGTAATACCTGTTAAAGTATCACCGGCCCAACAAGCGCGTTGAATAGGAGCGGCTCCACGCCACCTTGGTAATAACGAACCATGCACATTTAAACACCCAAGTTTTGGGGCATCTAATACTAATTGTGGTAAAATCAATCCATAAGCTACAACAACCATAATATCAGCATTTAGATCAGTAATGATTTTTTGATTTTCTAGTGTTTTAAGTGTTGAAGGTTGATAAATCGGAAGATCATTTTCTAATGCCAATTGTTTAACTGGACTAGCTGTTACTTTGTTGCCTCGACCTGCAGGACGATCAGGCTGTGTTAAAACTGCAACTACATTATGATTAGAATCAATTAATGCTTTTAAATGAGTGGCTGCAAAGTCAGGCGTACCAGCAAAAATGATATTTAACGGTTTAATTGTCTGTTGCATAAGTTTTATATCCATAATAAAAAATAATGATTATAATCGAAATTTCATTGAGAATCTTTAAACAAAAAAAGGGGCTATTATTTGTTACAGAAAAACCTTATTTTCGTATAGCATTATGTTGAATTAAATTACGAGTAAAATGATAAAGGTATGTTACGATTGATCATACCTTCTTTTTAGCAATCTAATACTTTCTGTGTTAATTTCATTGCATCTTGATACAAGATCCCAAATCAAAACATTCGTTTTAAGCGATCAAAATACCATTCATTTTTAAAAAGGGAAAAATATAGGTACTAAAGCAATATCTACAATCATTACCAAAAAGGTTAAAGGAATGCCAACTTTAACAAAATCACTAAAACTGTATCCTCCTGGTGCAACTACCATGGTTTTAACTGGTGAAGAAACAGGTGTAATAAACGACGCTGATGTTGCAATGGCGACTGTCATAGCAAAAGGATAAGGTGAGTAGTTAAATTTAATTGCTAAATCAATCGCAATTGGAGCAATTAAAATCGCAGTTGCAGTATTAGAAATAAATAACCCTACCGTTGAGCACAATAAAAAGATAAAAGTTAATATCATATATGGACCAAAAGATCTTAGGTGAATTTCTAACCATTCAGATATTAGCGAAATTCCTCCCGTTTTATTTAAAGCTACAGCGAAAGGCATCATCCCAATAATTAAAATTAATGTTGGCCAATGAATGGATTTATAAGCATTAGACATGTCAATGCAACGAGTGGCTCCCATTAATAGACAGGCAATGAGCGCAGCAACTACATTCGGTACAATACCTGTAACCATTAATAGAATCATGATTGTTAAATTTATTAAAGCTGCGGGAGCTTGTGAACTTGCAGGTGCGATATCATCAATATCAGCAGGGTAATCCAAGACCACAAAATCATTAGTGCGTGTTTGCAGTTTCTGAATTGATCCCCAATCTCCACATACCAATAATGTATCACTCATTTCTAAACGTTCTTGGAATAAGTTATTAGTTTCAACTGGAGCATGATTTCGCCAAATACCAATTACTGTTAGAAAATATTTTCCTCTGAAATCTATTTCATTGAGTGTTTTACCACACAGTGTTGATTCCGGTAGTAGTGCGACTTCGGCCATACCTACTTCTTTAACTTGTTCAGAAAAATATTCACCTCGTAAAATTTTAGGTTCAAGATTGTTTGTTGTTAGAAATGTTCGGTAATCGGCTTCTGAATGCGACATATCCAATAATAAAATATCATTTTCACGAAATTCGGTCGAACCATTTACTGGTATTAATACTTTATGAAATTTTCGCCAACGTTCAATACCAATAACATTTACACCATGTTCAGTGCGTAAATGTAAACCATCAATAGTTCTTCCTACAAAAGGCGAACCAGCTAATATCTGTGCGCGGTGAGCACGACCAATCAATTTATAGTCTCGAATTAGATCAGTTATTTTTCTTCTTTGTGGTTGAATATTTGTTGGTGTAACTTGTTCTGCGGTAAGCAACCAATTGCGTGTTAATATACAATAAATAACGCCAACAATTAAAACACCAATACCAATTGGCGTAATTGAGAAAAATCCGAACTCTTCTAGTGTGGCACGACTTAGCTCACTGTTTACTACCAGATTAGGCGCGGTAGCGACTAATGTCATCATGCCACTAATTAATGCTGCAATACAAAGAGGCATCATTAATTTTTTAATATGAATACCAGTATGATTAGCAATACTAATAGCTACAGGAATAAATATAGCGACAACCCCTGTTGAGCTCATTACTGAGCCAAGTAAAGCGATGCCTAACATGATGCAAGTGATAATTCGAATATCATTTTGACCGGCTATTTTAAGAATATATTCGCTCATCTTGTATGAAATACCCGTTCTTACCAAGCTTTCACCAATAACAAAAAGTAGTGCGATTAAGATAATATTGGGATCACTAAATCCAGAGAGTGCTTCAGTAGGCGTTAACACCCCCGTCATGGTGATTGCTGTAATTGTAAGTAATGCAATTATATCCATTCTTAACTTACTAATTGAAAATAAGATAATGGCAATACATAGCAATATACAAACAATAATTAGAGGGTAATGTTGGGTTAAATAATCAGGCAAAAAAGCAGTAATAAATGACATTAAGCCATGCTCAGATGACAAATTTTTCACAAAAATAACTCAATGAGGTAGATTTTATTTTATACATAATACCTTGATTTATTGTAATAGGGAATATTTTCTATTGCTATTTATTCAACAATAATTGATCATTTATTACATTTTTAACATTTCTTGCTAATTTTTTATAACCTATTCGTATTAACCAAACTTTGGTGTAATTTACCGAAGTTAACTTATTCAACTAATAACCCTTTTTTAGGAGAAAATATGACATCAAAGAAAACAGTTGCGCAAATTATAGTTGATATTTTGGGTGAAGCTGGTGTTAAACATTGTTATGGTATTGTAGGTGATACATTAAATCAAATTACTTCTGCTATTGAAAAAAGTGATATTGAGTGGGTTCACGTTCGACATGAAGAGGTTGGAGCTTTTGCAGCCGGAGCAGAAGCTTATCTCACTGATCAAATTACGGCTTGTGCTGGTTCTTGTGGACCCGGTAGTTTACATTTCATTAATGGTATTTATGAAGCACAAAGAAATAGAGTTCCAGTCATTTTATTAGCTAGTCAATTAATTACTTCACAACAAGGAAACGACTTTCCACAAGAAGTAGATTTTGAATCGGTTTATAAAAATTGTTCCGTATTTTGTCGGGAAATTAGTGATGCAACTCAAGTCAGAGAAATTACTACTGCTGCTATTCAAGCTGCTATTAATCGACGCGGTGTTGCTGTATTGGTAATTCCTTATAATATTAGTTTAGAGAAAGTAGAAGATAAAAGTGGTCATAAGATTTATCATCCTAAACCAATAATACGCCCATCAGATAAGGAATTAGCTGAAATCGCAGATATTATAAATAAAAATCAAAAAGTGACCATCTTTGCTGGTCAAGGTGTCTATGATGCTCATAATGAGCTTATTGCATTTGCCGAAAAAATAAAATCGCCTATTGTACATACCTCTAGAGGTAAAGATTTTGTTGAATATGATAACCCATACAATGTTGGTATGACAGGAATGTTTGGTGTTAAATCAGGAACTATGGCAATTAAAGAGTGTGATGTTCTTATTATGTTAGGTACTGATTTTGCTTGGTCACAATTTTATCCAAATCATGCCAAAATTATTCAAATCGATATTGATGCAACTCACTTAGGACGACGTCACCCAGTAAGTATTGGTGTTGTTGGTAGTAGTAAACCAACTTTAACTGCTTTGTTACCTTTAGTTAACGAAAAAAAAGATACTAAATTTTTAGAAACATGCCAGGCATTATATAGTAGTGCCATGAGTAAATTGAATAAGAAAGCATTGGCTTCCAAATCAACTATCCATCCTCAATATTTAACTGAACTAATTGATAAATATGCAACAGATGATGCCGTGCTCTGCGCTGATGTTGGTTCGGCTATGGTATGGGCTTGTCGGCACTTTAATACTAATGGTAAAAGACGAACCGTCATTAGTTTAAAACATGGTACTATGGCAAATGCCATGCCGCAAGCTTTAGGTGTTCAAAAAGCGTTTCCTAATCGTCAAGTGATCACCTTATCCGGAGACGGTGGCATTAGTATGTTATTGGGCGATCTATTAACGACAATCCAAGAAAAATTACCAATAAAAATTATCGTACTTAATAATAGTTCACTTAATTTTGTAGAATTAGAACAAAAAGTAGAGGGATTAATTAATCACTATACTGATTTACAGAATCCTGATTTTGCTAAAGTAGCTGAATCGATGGGGTTATTTTCAATAAGGGTTGATGATTCAGATCTACTTGAAGCAGCAATGCAATCATTTTTAACTCATGATGGACCAGCGCTTTTGGACGTTAAAACGAGTGCTGATGAACTTGTTATGCCCCCTGAAATTCATGCTTCGCAAGTCATGGGGATGGCACTTTACAGTATGAAAGCTTCTTTGAGTGGAAAAATTGGCGACGTAATGAATTTATTGGTTGATAACTTTATCAAAAAATAATTTATAACGTTATTATTAATAATCTTTGTCAAAAAGTTTCAGGTTAAGAATACATTTCAGTATATTTTTTACTGATCTCTGCCGCATTTTGCGGCAGAAGAACTCATTTAGAAACTTACTGCACCTTCTTCAGCAGAAGTTAAATTTTCACGAATGATAGAAAATAGTTCTCGCCCATAACCGAGATGTGAATTAGATAAGTCAAAGCGATAAGGCTGACGTTTAGCTAGATTGTTGCGTCTACTAATAATGTTATTTCTCCAGTTAGTCCATTAACTCTAATCATATCTCCATTTTTTATTTTACTTAGTAAACCGCCATCATAGGCTTCTGGTGTTACATGTATTGCTGCTGGCACTTTACCTGATGCTCCTGATAATCTATCATCGGTTAATAAGGCAATTTTATACCTTCGATCTTGTAAAACTCCCAAAGGTGTTATTAATTTATGCAGTTCAGGCATACCGATTGCTTTAGGGCCTTGAAAACGAACCACTACAACACAACTTTTATCTAAGTTGCCTGCTTTATAGTCATCATCTAATTCATATTGACTATTAAAAACAACGGCTGGAGCTTCAATGACCTGATGTTCAGAAGCAATAGCAGAAGTTTTCATTACTGCTCTACCAATATTGCCTGACATCACTTTTAATCCACCATGTGAGTTAAAAGGTTTTTTTATTGATGCAATTACATTTTCATCTAATGATTGATTTGGACTTTCTCAGAAAATGAGTTTTCCATTTTTTAATATTGGCTCTTTGATATAATGACTCAATCCTCGACCCATAACCGTTTCTACATCTTCATGTAATAAGCCACCTTTAAGTAATTCTCTAATTAACACTGAAGTTCCACCTGCAGCTTGAAAATAGTTAATATCAGCCACTCCATTTGGATAAATTCGACATAAAAGTGGTACTACTGTTGAAAGATCTGAAATATCGTCCCAATTAACAATTATGCCTGCAGCTTTAGCTATTGCGACGATATGCATTGTTAAGTTAGTTGAACCGCCTGTAGCAAGTAAGGCAATTAAGCCATTGACAATGACTTTTTCATCAACCATTTTTCCAATAGGCTTATAATAAGCTGATTGTTAAGTTAACCGAGTAATCTGTCTCGCTGCTGCATTGGTTAACTCGAAACGTAAAGCCGTTTCTGGGTTGACCAATGCAGCTCCCGGCAAGGGTAATCCCATTAATTCTATCACCATTTGGTTACTGTTTGCCGTTCCATAAAAAGTACAAGTACCACTAGAATGATAAGATGCAGCTTCTGATTCTAATAAATCTTCACGCGAGGCTTTTCCTTCAGAATAGAGTTGACGTATACGAACTTTCTCTTTATTTGATAGTCCAGAGGGCATAGGTCCAGCTGGTACAAAAATTGTGGGTAGATGACCATAGGTTAGAGCCCCAACTAATAAACCCGGTACAATTTTATCGCATATGCCAAGGTATAACGCACCGTCAAACATGTTATGTGCAAGACTAACAGCAACCGACATCGCAATGATATCTCAACTTATTAATGATAGCTCCATTCCTGGTTCACCTTGAGTTACTCCATCGCACATTGCTGGTATCCCTCCTGCGATTTGGCCAACTGCTCCAACTTCATGTAAGACTTTGCGAATTTGTTCTGGATAGAACTCATAAGGTTTATGGGCTAAAAGCATATCGTTGGAAGAACTAATAATAGCAATATTACTTTTTAAAATATTTTTTAGATCATTCTTATCATCAAGATAGCAGGCTGCAAAAGCATGTGCTAAATTACTACATGGCAATTTAGAGCGGGTAACTTTGTTAATCATCGCATCTTCAATTTTTTGCAGATAGGCTGTGCGAGAAGCTTTAGAGCGTTCAATAATTCGCTGTGTTACATTGTTGACAGTTGGATTAACATTAACCTATTGTATAATTTATTATTTTATATTCTATTTTTTGCGCTGGCATGTTGTGCTTATTAACTGTTGGGTATCATGCACAACCCCTTCTAAAGATTGTTCTATATTGACGGTATACACATCTTTTTCATCAACAGTGGGTTCTTCAAGAGTATCAAATTGCGATTGTAACATCCCTGTTTTTTGATAATGGTCCTTTCGTTTTGCTAAACGATCAGCAATTACATCATAACTACCTTTTAAATAGATAAAGTGTACATTTTCGTTTTTACCACGGATAATGTCCCTATATTTCCGTTTCAAAGCTGAGCAGATGATAATTGAAATATTATTAATGTTGCTCATAGCGAATGCCGCATTACTAATCAAATCAAGCCAAGGAAAACGATCTTCATCATTTAATGGTGTTCCACTACGCATTTTTAAAATATTTGCTTTAGGATGCAAAAAATCACCATCAAGAAATGCTGCATCAAGATTATATGAAACTTGCTTGGCAACTGCGGATTTACCACTACCAGAAACACCCATTAATATAAAAACTTGTTTGTTATTTTTCGTCACAGTGGCTCCTTAATATGCAAATTGTTACGGGTAACATTTTTGCATATTAAGTATTTTTTTCAATTTAAAAACCTTCTTTTTGTGATCGTGATCATACTTTTCTTCATAAACAAAAATAATTACAAGTTTGCGTTTTGATCTTTATTTAAAAAATAGATTTCGATCACAAAAATATAAAAGTCTATTTGCTTTTTAAATCGAAAGAAAATAATCTTTCGTTAAATATTTTGTTTTCGAAAGTTAAAAAAGTTAATAGAAGTACAACAATGGAGATTTAATATGAACAAGTGTCAGCTTATTTTCGAAGACAAGCTCAAATTTAACAATGAGCGAGAAGCATTAACGTATATTAGCGAGCATTTACAGCAGAAAAATATTGTAAAAAAAAGCCATTTAAAAGCATTAATTGAAAGAGAAGCCTTATTTCCCACAGGTATTGCACTTGATGGTTATGCTGTAGCTATTCCACATTGTGAGGCTCAACACGCTAATACACCTGCGATTTTTATTATTCGCACACAATGCCCAGTAGCTTTCAATCGAGCTGATGATGACGGTACAGTTGATGTTTCCCTTATTATTTCATTAGTTGTAACTTCCCCCGAAGCTCAACTTGATTTGTTGAAAGCGCTTTTTTCACATTTACAGAATAAAGAATTCTATCACTTCTTATTAAAAGCGCCACAAAATGAAATTATAGAGCATTTTAGTAAAGTGATATTTAATTAAAAAGTGAGTTAGGAGGCATTATGAAAAAGAAGATTATTGTTGCATGTGGTGGTGCGGTTGCAACATCAACTTTAGCTGCTGAAGAGATTAAAGATTTATGTAAAGAAAATAATATTGAGTTGGATCTTATTCAATGTCGGATTAATGAAATTAACACTTTTATTGATGATGTCGATTTAATTTGTACCACAGCAAGAATGGATCAAACTTTTGGTAACATTCCTATTATACATGGCATGCCTTTTGTTTCAGGTATTGGAATAGATCAGCTAAAAGATAAAATACTAGCGATATTAAAGGGATAAATCTATGTTTAGTGAAATTATGCAGTACATTTTGGATCTTGGTCCGTCAGTGATGTTACCCATTGTCATTATTCTATTTTCATTAGCGTTAAGAATGAAAATGGGAGATGCCTTAAAAGCAGGTATACATATTGGTATTGGATTTGTTGGTATTGGTTTAGTTGTCAGTTTACTAACAAGTTCTGTTGGTCCTGCAGCTCAAGCAATGGCCGAAAAATTTGATATTAGTTTGAATATTGTTGATGTGGGGTGGCCAGGAACTGCGCCGATGACTTGGGCTTCACAGATAGCCTTGGTTGCGATACCTATTGCTATCGCAGTAAATATTGTCATGTTATTGGCAAAGTTAACACGAGTAGTCAATGTCGATATTTGGAATATATGGCATATGACATTTTCTGGGGCATTAGTTTATATCGTAACGAGTTCTTATTGGTTAGGTATTACAGGTGTTATTATTCATGCTATTATTGCCTTTAAATTGGGTGATTGGTTTTCTAAAGATACTAAAGAGTTTTTTGAACTTGAAGGGATTGCTGTTCCTCATGGTACATCAGCTTATTGTGGTCCAATTGCTGTGTTTATTGATGCTGCGATTGAAAAAATACCGGGCATTAATAAGATTAATTTTAATGCTGTTGATATGCAAAAACGGTTTGGTGCGTTTGGTGAACCCGTAACCGTTGGCTTATTTATGGGCATTATATTAGGATTTTTAGCTGGATATGGCGTGAAAGAAACATTACAACTTGCTATTCAAACTGCTGCAGTAATGTTATTAATGCCACGTGTAATTAAGCCAATTATGGATGGTTTAACACCAATATCCAAACAAGCTCGCAAACACCTACAATCAAAATTTGGTGGACAAGAATTTCTTATCGGTTTAGATCCTGCCTTACTGTTAGGACATTCAACAGTTGTCTCTGCTAGCTTAATTTTTATTCCTCTAAGTATTTTCATTGCCATTATTTTACCAGGAAATGAAATTTTACCATTTGGTGATTTAGCCACTATTGGCTTTTTTATTGCAATGGGTGTGGCAATTCATCAGGGTAATTTGTTTAGAATCATTATTTCAGGTTCAATTATTATTGCTATCACGCTTTGGATCGCCACACAAATGGTCCCATTAACAACTCAACTTGCAATCAATGCTGATATTATTACTGATGATAATAGTATTAGTGTTGGGGCAATGGATCAAGGTGGTTCTCCAATTACTTATATGATGGTTCAGTTAGTGAACTTAACACAACCTATTGGCTTTTCTTTTATTGGATTATTTTACCTTTTTTGTCTATTTTTAACTTGGAAGCGAGCGAAAAAATACGAATTCTTTTTAAAAGAACAGCAAATAGTGCAGACAGATAAAATAAAAAATTAGTCTATAAGCCCTATAAATATCTGTAATTTTGTGACTTTCACGAAGTATCCGTGAAAATCATATTTCAAAATAATGTGATGACTAATTAAGGAAAATAAAATGAAAGCGGTTGTTGTCAATGAAGGGGGATCTCTATCTGTACAAGATATTGACATGCCCAAAATTACATATCCAGATCAAATTTTAGTAAAAGTTGCTTATAGTGGATTATGTGGATCAGATATTCCTAGAATATTCCATCATGGTTCGCATTTTTATCCTATCACGCTGGGACATGAGTTTAGTGGTACGGTTATTGAAATAGGCGATGGTGTAACTGAATTTGACGTTGGGGATTTAATTTCTTGTGTACCATTATTACCATGTTTTAAATGTGATGAGTGTCAAAAGCATTATTATTCACTTTGTAAAAATTATACCTTTGTGGGATCAAGAATAACAGGCGGTTTTGCTGAATATATTGTATTAAATAAAAAAAATGCATTTAAATTACCCAAAGGAGTAAATCTTCTTGACGGCGCCTTTTTTGAACCAATGACTGTAGGAATGCATGCTCTACTATTAGCTGATGGCTGCCAAAATAAACATGTCGTAATTGTCGGTGGTGGAACAATCGGACTGCTTGCTATGCTTTGTGCTAAGGCAATGGGGGCGAGCTTTATTGCTGTTTTAGATATTAATGATGAACGGCTGAATCTGGCAAAACGACTAGGTGCTGATGCTATTTATAACTCTAAAAATGTTAGTGTTGATGAGATTTATCAAGCCTTATCTCCTCAACGTTTTGAGCAAATCGTATTAGAAACAGCTGGTTCATCAATTACGGTTAGATTAGCCATTGACATTGCAGGTCCTAGATCTAAAGTGGTTTTAGTTGGTACTGTTCATGATGATTTTACCTTACCAGAAAAAACATTCGGGCTTATTTTACGAAAAGAGTTACAAATTTTAGGAAGTTGGATGAATTATTCTGCACCATGGCCTGGTAAAGAGTGGCTATTGGTAAGTCAGTTTTTTGTAGAAGGTAAGATAAATCTTAATGAATTGATAGCGGTGATTGCTGATTTTAATACATTTATTCAGGAAGTGATAAATTTAAATGGGCAACCAATGAAGGGTAAAATTTTATTAAATTGCAGCTAAAAGTTTGTTTCAAATTAGCTATGAAAAATGAAAGCTTATCTTTTGATTTTGTTTGTTATACACTGCTTAATAATTTTCGAAAAAGGAAATATTATGAATGCAAGTGAAAGACGTCAACAGATAATTGAACTTCTCAATATGCAAGCAACGGTATTAGTAAGCGACTTATCGGAACAATATGAGGTTTCAGAAGTCACAATTAGAACAGATCTTCGATTATTAGAAAAACAAGGTGAGCTAACACGATTTCATGGTGGCGCAACAAAAATCATCAATCATAGCGATATAAAGTCTTTTAAAGAGTTGCAGTTAGAAGAACGGTATCAACGATTTATTGAAGATAAAAAACGAATTGCAATTGAAGCAGTCAAACATGTTAAACAAGGCGATACTATTATTTTAGATAGTGGTAGTACCACCATGTTGATAGCCGAAGAGCTGGTTAAATTAAAAAATATTACTGTTATAACAAATAGTCTTACCTCAGCTTTTATACTCTCTGATAATAGCGACATAATGATATTTATGTGTGGTGGGACACTTAGGCATAAAACCCGATCTTTTCATGGAAAAATTGCTGAGCAATCGTTAGAGGGCATTTCTGCTGATATTTTATTTGTTGGTGCAGATGGTATAGATGCAAAAAGAGGAATAACAACTTTTAATGAAGGGTACACAACCAGCAGTGTGATGGCTAATACCGCAAAAAAGGTGATTGCAGTACTAGATTCATCTAAGTTTGGAAGAAATGGCATCAATGTAGTTTTACCACTGAATAAGCTTAATACTATTATTACAGATATCAATGTTGATAGTAAATATAAGCAAGAATTTAGAAAACAAGGTGTTAGCTTAATCGCTGTTTAATATTTTTGTTGATAATTGGAAACCAGATTAAAGTAGACTTAATGGATCTAAATTTTTTAAAGATAACGAATTTCAGTTTATTTATTTAAGTATTGTTTGCATACTTACTTAAAATGAATCTTATCTAAAAAGTTGATCATTTAAAATGGTTGTTCCTCCCAACAATATTAATTTGTAGGTGAGAATATGATATTAACAATTACGATGAATCCATCGGTGAACTTATCATACCCATTAAATAAATTTATCATTAATGATATTAATCGGGTATCTAATGTAAAAAAGACGGCTAGCGGTAAAGGACTTAATGTTACCAGAGAAATTAAATTTTCAAATATATCCAAATATAATTAGGTAAAGATAACATTGATTATGATTGTTATATTACAAAGCAGAAATCAAGAAACTGTATTGCAATCTTATATGTAGGAAACCAAAACGAAATTTTAGAATCGGGTCCAGAATTCGATATACAGGAAGCTAATCTTTTTTAAAACACTATCAAACGTTGCTTGAAAAATCAGACCTTGTGACCATTTCAGGTTCATTATTTCAGGATTTTTCCATCGATTTTTATGTAAGTTTAATTGAATAAGCTGCTAAATATCAGATTCTTGTTTTGCTTGTTTTTCTAAAAAAATGTTTCATGCATCGCTCATTTCAAAACATAAACCCTATTGAATAAAACTCAATAAAGAAGAATAAAAACAAATTATTCAAATGGATATTGATGATAGTAATAATAATACATTAACAAAAGCACTTAGTCATTCTTTGTTAGAGGGTATTCCTTTCATGATTATTTTGATAGGTAAAAAAGAGGCGTTTGCTTGTTGTTATAACCAATTTTATCAAGTCACAATTCTTAGAATTAACGTAGTTAATACCGTTGGTTCAGGTGATGATGTCATATTATCTGGTTTTGCAGTAAGTTTACATTAAAATGAATCAATAGATGATATGTTGAAACGTGCTATAACGATGGATATGTTAAATACAATGGAATCACAGAAAGGGTTTTCAACATGAGTAATTATGTTCAATAAGTTAAATTTAAAAAATATATAAATCATAAGGTTAATTAGGAATAAATTATGTATCTTATTTCCACATCAAGAGAAGTTAAAAAGCTCAGCGAGAACAATATGCTGTGCCCGCTTTTAATATACACAACCTACCTTGAGACGATTCAAGTTGTAATTGATGCAGCAACACCCGCCACTTATCACTATGCTGGTACGCAGTATTTAATCAATATTTGTAAAAATGCAGCGTAAATTCATCATTTTCCATTTGTGTTACATTTAGATCATCATATTCTGACATTTTAAAACAAGAATTTAAAATTTATCCCGATACTAATGATCTAAGGCATTATATGCAATCGGCTAAATCAGCTATGAAAAAATTGTAAAAGATAAGATTCGTATTTGTGGTAGTGCTGGGAAATTGTAGTACGCAAACAAAGGGTATTTGTTTTAGATGGGATATTAGTCAATTCATTACCAGCAGTTGAGCGTTGCTGGTTAGTATTAGCTTATCGTCATAAATTTAATCATTCATATGTATTAGAAACTATTCATGGTCGTAAAGCTATCGATAACATAAAATTATTCTTGCCTAATAAATAAGAAAGTTTTATCAAGTAAGAGTATCGTTGGATGGAACAATTAGAGGCTCAAGATGTGAAAGATATTAACCACAAATATCTGGCGCTAGTTATTTCTTACGCCAATTATTTTCACTTAATATTCCTTGGGAATTGTAACCTCAGGTTCAAAAAAGTTGCTGATCCTCGTTTTGGCTTTCTTAATGTAGCTAAACCAAAAGTTTTTATTACCTGTGAAATGGTGATTAATACTAAGCCAGATCCTGATGGTTATTTACAAGAAGCAAATTTACTCGGATTACCTTCTGATAAGTGTATTGTTTTTGAAGATTCTAAAGTGGGGATTGAATCTGCATTTAATGGCATTGTCAAATTATTAGTGTAAACTCTACTAATTCACTTGGTGATAATTGTATGGTAGATATTTATTCTTTTGGCGAGCGTTTAATTAAAAAATTAAACATGAATGATTTTGTAATATTGAAAAGTAATTTATAAAATATAATTGATAAAGTTATCTATTGCTTTATGTGAGTAACCTTTGTATCCGAAAATATTGTTGTCACATAATTGTTGATAATACATTCAATTTTACTTAATTTGAATATATTATCAACGGATTTAGACATTATTAATTTATATTGCTTATGAATTTTTTAAAGATTGAAAACGAACAAAAACCCATTGTGTCAATTGGACAATTTTCCATTGCTAATGTTACTTTATGGGGTGGATTATTACGATTTAATTGAGTTAGATTTCGGATTTGATCGGTTGATTGATAAAAATATTCAATTTTCATCAATGTTTTACCACTATAATTATCTCGCCATTTTTGGAACACTATTTTGCCACCAATTGGCGTTTTTTCAAATTGATCCGGCAGTTTATAAGATTTAATTTTTAATGCTGATAATAATGATGCTACATTAGAATCATGGCCGACTAAAAGAGTAAATTTAGTATGATTATTTTCAGAGAAAGCTTGATTAATATAGTTAATTAAATTTGCGGCAACCTGTTTAGCAATAATAGGTGCGCCAAATAAAACTGAATTGTAATATTCTTTTATAGAAACTAATTGTTCAAATTTTTGATTGCTTTTGATCTTTCCCCAAGCAATATCTTGCAATGGTGCGCCTTCATAGTACTGTAAAATAAAGGCATCTGCGATTGATGTCCCAATTCGAAGTGGACCAGTTATGCCGGGCTCCTTACCTTTTTCAATAATAAATTGAGTTGGTAAATTGGTAAAATCACACTGTTTATCGGTCAAACAATTAGTTGATTGAGTATAATTTAGGATGTTAGACAGATCTTGATAAGTTTGATTCAGTTTTTGATTTAACCCTTCAATACCTTTTTCATTAGCTGTTTGGTTGATTGAAATGATTGCCATTTTTTTAAACTTAGGGTTATCATCACGAATTACAGGAAAAAATACGGGATCCATGGTACCTAATTTTTCCTTATGCATAATTGGGATAATACAACCTGGAAAAGCTCCAACCGTAAAGTACTGACCGGTAGCGATAGTACGTTGTAAACTGTTGGTGTAAATATACACTTCATGTTCACTTGGGCAGGTATTTCCAGTTAAAAGTTTATTATCAATAAACCATTCACTAAAGTAATGACCAAAATAACTTTCTAGTACCCCTCCTCGAGCAGTTAAATAACTTGCAGGTGTATCCCATTGTGGCCATTGATTTGGTGTAATTTTACCAAGTGTACTTGTTGGACTGGAAAGTGGCGCTCTTAAACCATGTCGGCTAAATACGATTACTTGTTCTAAGGTATACTTATCTAATGTTTCTATTGCTTGTACAGAGAAAGATAAAACAAAAGACAAAGCTAATATTATTTTTAATTTCCTCATAAAAAACCTCTTAATTCACTTTTAAAGAGATAATATCACCATAATATTTCTGTTATAAGTGGTCGGTGATCACTTACAATTTTTTTCAATTAGGTAGTGTGCTTTTACATTGTTAATATCCAAATTTTTGATAAAGGTATGATCGATTTCTACTTGTCTTTCTCCATCTTTATCCCACAAAGTTCTTGATGGAAATAAGATTTTATTTATCATTTTTTCTAATTGGTTCCAATGTGAAGTCAAATATTGAATGAGTGTGTTATCTTTACTATGATCAATGTTTGAATTCATGTATTTAGTCGGTGAACTGTTGGTTGGAGTGGTATTAAAATCGCCCGCCACTATTAGTGGTAATGTTGATGACTGAACATAGTCAATAATGGCTTTGGGTTGTAATGTCCTTTCTTCAAATGAGCGATAGAGATGTACTCCTATAACATTGAGATTTTTTCCATTAATATTTACTGTTGTCATCAAAGCAGTCTTTGGTTCTGAACCTTTTGGTAAAGAGATATTATATGAATCAATGATAGGGTAACGACTCATAATTCCTATGCCATATTGTCCACCATCATAATCGAAAAATGCATTAAATTTATAATACTTTAAGTGAACTAGTTTTACTATTTGAGCCAATTGATCAACATTGTTGGTTCGTTGGTTTTATCATCAACTTCTTACAATACAATAATATCAGCTCTTTCTGTGATGATTATATTGGCAATGCTTGCCGTGCTAATCCTTCCATCATGCTTTTCACTATGATGAGTATCAAATGACATAATTTTGATTAAGTCAGCATCAGTAATAGTACTTATACATTCTAATAATACTATAAAAGTGATGAAAATTGATTTGATAAACATTTTTATTCCTAAGAAAAGAACATCGTTGATTCTTACTTTGATGAAAAAATTTTTATGGATTTTTAAATCAAAATATCGTTAACATCTACTGATGTTCGATAAACAATCTTGCCATTTACTATAGTTGCCAATAGTTGATTATTCGCATTTAAAAGTACTAGATTAGCTTGTTTTCCTATGGCAATATCACCCAAGTAATGATCTATGCCTAATGCTTTTGCTGGATAAGAACTACCATGTTACCATGCTTGTTCAAATGAAATCTTCGCATAATTAGCAAGATTATTAACTCCACAATTTATTGTTAAAGTACTTCCCGCTAGCCCTCCATCTTTTGTACGTACAACATCATTTTGGAGATGTACTTTTAATTTGCCTAATTAATAATTACCATCAGACATCCCTGTTGCTCTCATTGCATTGCTAATTAATAGTAAGTTTTTGCCACAACATTTATAAGAGATATTAACTGCGGCAGGATGTACATGATGACCATCTATGATAATTTGAGTTTGGCAATTATCAATTGTTAGTGCTACACCAACTACAACTGGATTACGATGATGCAATCCTGACATGCCGTTATAACAGTGCACAACCCCACTGGCACCAGCAAGTAGTTCCGCTTTTGTTGTTTGATAGTCTGCATTAGTATGCCCAATCATGACTCTGATTGACTTTCTGTAACAGTCGTAGCTAAAAACGCACCAATACCATGTTGTACTAAGAAATGGCTCATTGTATTAAGTGCTTCATGTATTGCATCCATTATATCTGCGTTCATTACTCCATGAAAATGTGGGTATCTATTAATGCAGGTAAAATTTTGATATTGTATGAACAGACTTTATTTGCTTGCCTATATTTTTTCAAATTCCATCTGAATATTCCTTTTTATCAATTGATTTTCTGTGGTTTTCACTCCATAAGCTGGTTATGCTAGATTTACCAATATCTAATGCTCTCAGACGAAAATTTTCAGCATCTAATTCATCACGTTGTAATAACATTTCTAATAAAATTGGTAAATTTGTACCACTAATTATCTCAACATGATTAAATTGATAGTTTAACCGTGCGGCTAATTGAAATGGAGTGCCTCCTAAGATATCAGTAAAAAATATTACACCATCACCTTTATCACACTTTTTTAAGGCATCAGTGAGTTGTTGTTCTAGTATCTTAGTACTCATCCCATCTGGGAAGTTAATCGCAGTAAACTGTGCTTGTTTTCCAATGATTTGTACTACAGCTTCATAAAGACCAGTGGCAAAGCCACCATGACCTGTTAAAATAACACCTAACATAATCAACCTCTATAAGTAACCAACTAATTTACCAAATATGCCAATTACCACTGTTAAACCGATTAATTTTACAGGCGAGAAATTACGTTTCATTAAATAATAGACAAATAATGTAAATCCTAACGGTAATAAATTTGGCATGAGTTTATCTAATACGTCGGCTTGTAGAGCAATATGTGCTTTACCAGCATTGATCTCTAATGGTGTGGATAGATGTACATAAGAAGCCACTAATGCACCAATAACTGTCATACCGATGATTGATGCTGCATGTGAAATGCGTTTTGTATGAATTTTTAATAAAGGTAATGCGCTAGTACCAGCATGATAACCATAATGAGCAAGACCAAAACGTAATCCGAAATGGACTAAATTAAATATTAATAAAAATATTATTGGTCCCAAAAAACTACCTTCTAGTGCTAATGAAGCACCAATTCCAGCACAAATAGGTAACAATGTTAACCAAAATAGTGCATCTCCAATACCACCTAAAGGTCCCATTAAAGCAACTTTAATTGAACGTATTGTTGAAATATTTTCTTTACCTTTTTCCATTGCTAAAACTAAACCAGATAAAAAGGTAACATCAAACGGATGGACATTTATAAACTCCATGTGCATATGCATTGAGTTTTTTAAGTCATCTGAGTTTTTATGAATTTTACGTAGTGCAGGCAAAATAGTATAAAGCCAACCTCCAGCCTGCATACGTTCATAATTAAATGAGGCTTGTAAAGCTAAGGAACGAAATGCCATTCGATTAATGTCAACTTTAGTTAATGTTACATTTTGACTTTGATCAATATAAGTATCAGTTGATACTTTGCTTGTTGACAATGATTGTTCCATACGTTTTTCTGCTTTTGCTGCCATTTTGCTGTCATTTTCGTCATTAAATACCATTTTCCACCTCTACAGAACTTGCCTGTACTGATTTGTTATTATCGTTATTGACTTGGCTATCATTAAAGAAATCAATCATCGCTATTGCTAAAGCACCTAATGCAATTGCTAAAATTGGTAAGTTAAGGTATGTCACACTAAGAAAACCTAGAATGAAATAAGCAATATATGTTTTTTTCATCATAATTTTCATTAACATAGCAAAACCGATTGCGGGCATCATCCCACCAGCAATGCTCAATCCATCAAGTAACCATTGTGGTGATTTTTTTACTAAATCTGTTGCCATATCAGCGCCAAAGTAAATTGGTAAAAATGCGACAATAAAATAAAAGCAAAACAGGATAATCATGCCAAGATAATTGACACATTCAATACCTTTAAAATTAAGTTGATCAACATAGCGATCACATTTGTGCATCATTGGTGAATAGATGGTAAATAAGATAGTAATGCAACCTTGTACCGTTATAGCAAATGGTACGGCAATACCAATGGCAACTTTAGGATCGGCATGAGTTAAAATTGCAAAACTTGTACCAATTACTCCGCCAATGACAACATTAGGTGGTTGCGCTCCTGCTAATGGTACCATTCCCATCCAAACTAGCTCTAATGAACCTCCAACATATAACCCTGTTTTTATATCACCTAAGATCAATCCAACTAAAGGACCAATTACAATAGGTCTATGTAAATGAGTTAGCCCATCAAATAAATCTACACCAGCAATACCTGCTAGTAGTCCAATTAATATTGCATCGATTACCATAGTTTGCTCCCGTATTAGGATTAATCAAGTAGATCTATTATTTTTTGACCAGCTTCATCTGGCACACGGCGAATCTCACATTTTACACCTAATTTTTCAAGTTCTTTAAAAGCAGCTATATCTTCTTCATCAATAGATACTGTTTTATGAATTTGTTTTTTTCCTTCTGAAAAATGCATATTACCTACATTAACAAATTTGATTGGTACGCCTCCTTTAACGAGAGTTAAAACATCATGTGGTGTTTTACAAACAATAAATATTTTTTGTCGTTCGGCTGCTTTCCCAATAATGTCGATGGTTTTTTGTAAAGTGAAGTAACGGGTTTGTATTCTCTCTGCAATAACCATATCCATAAGATTTTGTTGTACAGGATCTTGTGCTGCATTATCATTAGCAACTAATAATAAATTAGCTCCAAGTGCATTGACCCAAGTCACCCCAACTTGACCATGAACTAAGCGATTATCAATGCGCGTCATAAGAATATTCGGAATGTTCATACGTTTTACATCCTTTGTTTTGTGATAATTGGATACCCTAAATTTGATTAAATGGGTAAATAGTAACGCCTTTTACTACTCGATTAACTTCACCTGTTGGACAAGGATTATCAGGTGTTAAACCATTATTTAATGATTTTTCAAATGCAAGCATTTGGGAAAAAATAAGGTATGGGAAGATGAGCCAGCAATCTGAATAATCTCCATTTACTGTAAGTATATTTTGTTTATTACTGCTACTTTTTCCGCATAATACAAACACATCGGTTGCGATATGGTCATTAATTAATTCATTAAATAAATCAGTATCATATTGATGTGTATAATGTTCATTAGTGAAGAAGCAAACAACTAAACTTTGTGAATTAATCATAAATTTAGGACCATGACGTAAACCTAAAATTGAATCAAATCGAGAAACTATTTTACCCGCTGTTAGTTCAAGAATTTTTAATGCAGACTCTTGAGCGACACCAATAAAACAGCTACTACCGATATAAATAACTCTTTCATGGTTTTTATGTGCTAATTGTTTAGTTATTTGCTGCCAACTTTCTATTTTTTGTTCACAGACACGAGCAATTTCCATTACAGCCTTATGTGCCATCACATGATCAATATTTCCTAAAAGGAGTAATGCTGCAAGCATCATACTACTAATACTTGAGGTCATAGCAAAACCTAAATCATGAGCTCCTTCTGGCATGACTAGTTGAAGAATACGATTTGATGAATTGTTAGATGTTGCATAATCGATTAAAGCACAGTTTGGGTTACATATTAAAAATAAGTGATAACAATCAGAAATTAATTGATCGGCTAATTTAACCGTTGCCACACTTTCAGGACTATTTCCCGAACGAGCAAATGACACCATTAACGTTTTTTTATTTGGTGAAAAATATTGTAGTGGGTCAGCAACAATTTCCGTTGTGCCATAGGCATGCACGTTTCGATGAGTATGCTCCCTTAACCACGGAGCAAGAGCAACACCACCAAAAGCCGATGATCCAGCTCCAGTCAAAATAATTTCTAAACTCGGATCAGACAGCAAAGGTTTTAAAAATGTTTGTAGTTGGGTTCTGTTTCGATCAATTAACTGTAGTAAATCACGCCAAATTTTAGGTTGTTGACAGATTTCTTTAGCAGTATGTTCTGCACCGTGCTTTTTAAGCCAATCTAGTGAATAATTTAAGTACTTTTGCATAATTTAGATCCTACCTTTGAGTGATCATTTGGTTAAAAATAAGATCATCTATATATCTGCAATTTCCACGTTAATACCTAATGAATGGAATTGCATTAAATGATCTTTGGAAATTTTTGAATCAGTCACTATTGTGTGAATAAGATGAATTTTTTCTATCGTGCAGAAACTTTTCCGACCAAACTTTGTTGAATCTGTTACTGCAATAATGTGTTCAGAAACTTGGCACATTGCTCTATTAACCGAAGCTTCACCAAAATTGGGAGTTGTAATACCTGCATTGAGATCAAATCCGTCAACACCTAAAAATAATTTATTAAAGTGGTACATCTTTAATTGTTGCTCAACGGTTGGACCTGAAATAGAGTAAGCCTTGTTTCTAATATTACCGCCAGCTATGATCACTTCTATATTTGTATTGATGGTTAATTCGTAAGCAATGTTAATCGCATTTGTAAAAACGATTAAATTCTGTTTTTTACCTAAATATGGCACCATTGCAGAGGTTGTTGAGCCTGAATCGAGAATAATTCTATCGCCATCATTTACCATATTGGCAGCTTTTTTAGCAATCTTATTTTTTATTATTGAATTTATGCGACTTTTATCAAATAAAGGTCTATCAAAAGCGAAAGTTTTATTTATCATTGCTCCCCCATAAGAACGTAATACGCAGCCTTTTTGCTCTAAGTGGCGAAGATCATTACGGATTGTGACGGTAGAAACATTAAAAAGTTTACTTAACTTATTTACTGATACGGTATTTTCTTTACCGAGTACATGAATAATTTTTTCTCGACGCTGTAAAGTGTTCATGATTTCATTAGTCATAAAGTTGTAACTTGTTAACCTTTCATTTTGTTATTAGATTTGAACATATGTAAGGGACTGAAAAATGATAAATAAGTCACAAAATGGATTTTGCTTAAAAAAAACAAAAAATCATTTCATTTGAAAATAAGTGAAAGAATGAAAATAAAATTATATTTCAGATAAATAATAATTATTATTCTTATTCAAATAGTTAACAAAAAAATAAATAATGATTAAAAATTTTTTGAATCAGAAATGAAAGTACGTAATTTCATTTTATAAAGTGATGTTTATCACAAATTTGGTAATTTGATTTAAAATAATACTCATTTTGGGCAGATTTAATGTAAAAATGATTAGAGGAAAAAATTAGTGTGAGAAAGTTATTGAAACCATTTTATAGTTTCAATAACTGGATTTTTTAATTCAATTCCGGCTGAGAAGTAGATTTTTTAACTTGGTTAAAAACTATCATTACCACAAATGCAATAACAGTTAAATAAATAATAAACATTCCATAAGTGGACAGCATATCAATGAGTGAACGCCCACGCATAGCGATATCTCGGAAAAAACGGAATAACCAAACTAAAGGAAAGGCGTGGCTAACATAATAAGCCCATATTGGCATAATACCAACAGCCATTGTTGATCCCCCCATAATAAAACCTGGAGGTACTAAAAATACCATTTTACTTGCACCTTCACCTGGATTATTTGTTTTCCAGGAGAGTAAAAAACCTAACCAACCAAATGCTAGCCCTGTCATAAATATACTAGGTACAAATACGAAATAATTACCATCAAAACGCAGTTGTCCAAATAAAACTAGTACTGCGGTAATCAATGTTAATCCGGTGGTATAAAACAATGCATAAGGTATTGTTCTTGCCAATAAAGCGACAAATCCTCTTTCTAAAACGGTATTCCACATGCCAGTAACTTTTAAACGACCTATAATCATCAATGATGTTAATCCATATGTTAAAGATGAGAAAAAGTAAACAAAATAGATGATGGTAGAAATCGTTGATGAACTTGCTGGGTTAAATAGATTACGAGATTTTAGCTGCATAGGTGATAAGGTTGCTTCGGTACCTTCTCGACCAAACCCTAATGAAGAAACTTTACCCACACTTAGTTCTGCACCTAATTCAGGTATATATTCGTTGAGATTTTGAAGTACTTTAGCATTTTGGGCTTCATTCGTATCATCAGCAAAGTAACCTAAACGAACAGTTTGATCCCCTTTTTTTAAACTCTTTTCTAACCCTTTAGGAATATATAACACTCCTAAATTACGGTCATGAGAAACTAAAGTTATAGGGTTAACCGGCGATCTGATTACTTCCGAAACTTCAATGTAAGAAGACGTATTTATTTTACTAATTAATTCAGTCGAATAATTAGAACCATCAAGGTCAATAACTGCAATTTTTCCTTCAAATACCGAACTATGGCTTAGTACTATAGAAAAAATAAGCGCAACAATAGCGGCTAACCCTATAGCAACCTTGTAATACGGGATAAAGTAGCCTGATAACATTGCATCAAGCTCTTCTTGAATAGATTTAATGATGTTTTGCATCATTGTTCAACCTCAAGTGTCATTCCGGTTAATAGTTTTGGAATGGATTCCATATATATTCTGACCTGATAAGACGTTAAATCGGCTTGACCTCGTTCTCGAGTCATGCGTAAATCAGCAAAAGATGGTGCTGCTGTAGCAAAACGAACCTTACCTTTTACTTTTTTATCCAAAGCAATCACATTTGCTTTAACAGTTGTACCTGGTTGGTAGTTATTAACCATTTTTTCATTCACGTAAATATCGATATATTTACGATCAGTTTCTAATAATACAGCGGGTGCGCCTGTTGGTGCCAATTCACCATCTTCAAACATCAGTTTTAAGACTTTACCATCTTCAGGTGCTTTTAACGTCAGTCGTTGATAATTAATTTGCAACTGTTTTAAATCAGCTTCGCCTTGAGCTAACTGTGCTTTAAGTTGTGCTAATTGATTTTGGCGATTTTTAAGCTTTTGTCTGGCAATTGTAATTGATTGTAGTGACATGCCAGTGGCATTTTGCGTTTTCTCAAATTGGCTGACTTGTTCTGATGTAGCACCAATCATTAATGTCGATAGCTGGCTTTCAATTTGGACAACTTGCATTTTTGCTCCAATAAAAGTATTACGAGCATTATCAAGTTGAGATTGTGAATTTCCACCTGTTTTACGTAATTGTGTTTGCCGATCAAACTCAGTGCTAGCTAAATTTCTAGCAGATTTTGCCGATTCTAAGCTTGCTTTTACTTCTTCTATTTTTCGCCAAGTAGATAGTTCAGAAAGATTGGTTTCATTTTCTGTGATTTCAATTGCAGCTTGTTCTTGATTGACCGCAGCTCTTTGACTATCAACCAATGCTTGTAATCGATCAATTGCTAATTTTGTATCGACGTCCTCTAATTGCATTAAAGGATCCCCTTTTTTAACCATTTGTGATTCTTCTACAAATCGCTTAATGACTTTACCTCCTACATTCTGAAAAGCCACATTAATTTCATCAGCCGTTAACACGCCTGATTTAATGCTTTTAGCAACCGTTACCGCATCATTTCGAGAGCCCAAAAAGATTAAAAACGATCCAACAAATAGGAGAAGTAAAAAGATAACCGGAATTTTGACATTTTTTTTCATATATAGCTTATTTTCCATTTATTTAGTCAGCTAAGTATTTAATTAAAAAGAACGACTTCAATTTTCATTGAAGTCAGTTATTTCGTAATAATTTACGTAACATAAGTATTAAAGATTCTTGTTCTTGCGAGTTTAGTACCTGTGCAAAAGTACGAATCGATTTAAGGTGATCGGGTAATGCATTTTGAATAAGTGTTATTCCAGCTTCTGTCAAAGTTATCAAACGTGAACGACCATCTTCCTCGTTTTTTGTCATGGATATTAATGGATTGGATGTGGTCAACATTCGCTTGACCATAACTGATACGGTTGCTGGAGTTACTCCTATACGTAGTGCAAGTTCGCCAGCACTGGTTTCACCTTCAGAATATAATGACATTAACAAAGCAAACTTACCTTCAGAAACGTCATAATCTTTAGTAAGTTGTGCATAAATATTTGAACGAATCAAATCAGCTGTTGTTATCAAACTTAAAACTAGGTCAATACCCGATACGTCGATAATATCATCATTAAATCTTTGTGCTCGTGCTAATGTCTCACGAGATGGAAGCTTTCTTAACTTGTAATTCAATTATCATTACTCAATTTATTTAGTCGGCTAATTATACTGGTTTAATCTTAATTGGCAATCATTTTTTATTTGATTTTTTTATATCTGTTAATGACTAATTAACAAGCCTGTTTTCAAAGGGGCTGTAACATTTTTAATTTTACTTAAATATAAAATATAAATAACATAATGTATTTAAATAATATTATTTGAGATTACTACTAAAGTAGTAACCCTTGAGAGTAATTATATTCCGTATAAAGTTTCATACAATGTGGATAGTATCAAAATTGATTATTTAAATTAGAATAAATTGGAGCTTTAGTATGAGTAAAACCAATCTCGTTATCATTGGTAATGGGATGGTTGGACATCATTTTGTCGAAGAAATTATCGACAAAATACAGTCTGATCAATTCAATATTACAATTTTTTGTCAAGAACCTAGAGTCGCTTATGATAGGGTACACCTTTCTTCTTACTTCTCTGGCTTTACTGCCGAAGAATTATCGCTTGTTCGTGATGGATTTTATGAAGAAAATCACATCAATGTTTTATTAAATGAAAGTGTGATTTTAATCAATCGTCAGCTTAAACAAGTGTATTCACAAACTGGGCGAATTGTTGAGTACGACAAGTTAGTGATAGCGACAGGTTCATATGCTTGGATTCCACCAATTAAAGGTGCTGATGGATCTGATTGTTTTGTTTATCGTACTATTGAAGATTTAGACGCTATTGCACAATGTGCTCGTCATTGCAAAACTGGGGCCGTAGTTGGAGGTGGTTTGCTTGGACTTGAAGCAGCCGGAGCGCTTAAAAATTTAGGTATAAAAACCCATGTAGTTGAGTTCGCCAACGTTTTAATGGCTGAACAGCTTGATGTGATGGGTGGTGAACAATTGCGCCATAAAATTGAAGAAATGGGGGTTAGTGTACATACCAGCAAAAACACCCAAGAAATTTTGCATACACCAAAAGGTAAAGTAATGAAATTTGTTGATGGTTCATCGCTAGAAATCGACTTTATCATTTTTTCTACTGGCATTCGTGCAAATGATCAGTTAGCGCGCGATTGTCAGTTAGACATTGGTGACCGTGGAGGCATTGTAATCAATGATTATTGTCAAACGTCCGATCCTGATATATATGCTATTGGCGAATGTGCATGTTGGCAAGGCAAAATTTTTGGTTTAGTGGCTCCTGGTTATAAAATGGCTCAAATTGCTGTTGCACATTTGCTTGGTGGCAGTGCCTCATTTGAGGGTGCTGATATGAGTGCTAAGCTAAAATTGATGGGCGTTGATGTTGGAAGTATTGGCGATGCCAAAGCTAAAGCTGTGGGTAACCGTAGTTATGTATATTTAGATGAAACTATCCCTGTTTACAAAAAATTAGTTGTATCTAATGATAATAAAAAATTATTGGGTGCTGTTTTAGTGGGAGATACGGCAGATTACAGTAATTTATTACAATTGATGCTCAATAACATGGATCTACCTGAACACCCTGATACTTTGATTTTGCCAGAATATACTGGTTCTAAACCAACAATGGGTGTCGATGCGTTGCCAAATTCAGCTCAAATCTGCTCTTGCTTTGATGTTACTAAAGAAAAAATCATTAATGCCATTAATGCAGGCTGCCATACTGTAGCTGCGATTAAAGCTCAAACTAAAGCTGGTACAGGTTGTGGAGGGTGTATACCTTTGGTTACACAAATTCTCAATACGGAATTAGCAAAACAAGGTATAGAAGTCAGTCATGCACTTTGTGAACATTTTAAATATTCTCGCCAAGAACTATATCATCTGATTAGAGTTGAAGGGCTGACAACATTTGAGCAGGTGATAAAAAAATATGGTATTGGTTATGGTTGTGAAATTTGCAAACCAACGATAGCTTCGTTATTAGCCTCATGTTGGAATGATTATATTTTGCGTCAAGATTTGATCCCTCTGCAAGATAGTAATGATATCTTTCTCGGTAATATTCAAAAAAATGGTACTTATTCAGTTATACCTCGTAGTGCAGGTGGAGAAATTACGCCTGAAGGACTGATCGCCGTCGGAAAGATAGCTAAAAAATATCATCTCTACTCTAAAATTACTGGTTCACAACGTATTGGTCTTTTTGGTGCGCAAAAAGATGATTTGCCGGCTATTTGGAAAGAGCTAATTGATGCTGGATTTGAAAGTGGTCATGCTTATGCTAAAGCCTTACGGATGGCAAAAACCTGTGTCGGTAGCACATGGTGTCGTTTTGGTGTAGGAGATAGCGTTAGTTTTGGCGTGGAGTTGGAAAATCGTTATAAAGGCATTCGTGCTCCCCATAAATTTAAATTAGGAGTATCAGGTTGTACTCGTGAATGTGCAGAGGCACAGAGTAAAGACATTGGTGTGATTGCTACTGAAAATGGGTGGAATCTATATGTCTGTGGTAATGGAGGAATGAAGCCTCGTCATGCTGATTTACTGGCGGCCGATTTAGATAAAGCTACATTAATTCAGTATCTCGATCGTTTTATTATGTTCTATATTCGTACCGCAGATAAATTACAACGTACGTCTGTTTGGCTTGAAAATATGGAAGGAGGTGTTGACTATTTACGTAGTGTGATTATTGATAACAAACTTGGTATTAATGATGACCTAGAAACAGAAATGACTCGTTTACGCAGTTTATTTGTATGTGAATGGAAGCAGACAATTGAACATCCGGAAAATCAATATCGATTTGCTCACTTTATCAATAGCAACAAACGAGATGAAAATGTTCAGTTTATTCCTGAGCGAAATCAACATCGCCCAGCAAGTTTACAAGAACGCTATGCAATATTTGAGGAGCAATAATATGACGGATTGGGTAACTGTTTGTAAAATAGATAATATACTGCCTGGAGCAGGTGTTTGTGCGTTAGTTGGAAGAACACATGTAGCGATCTTTCGACCTTACCATTCCAACAAACTTTATGCGATAAGTAACATTGACCCTTTTGCTCATGCTAGTGTGTTGTCACGTGGCATTATTGGTCAGCATGATGATGATTTATGGGTTGCTAGTCCACTAAAAAAACAACGTTTTCGATTAAAAGATGGCTATTGTTATGATGATGAAAATAATTGTATCCCTCACTATGAAGTGAAAGTGAATGATGATGGCTTTGTACAAGTAAAAGCGGATTAAATTTATTTAAAGGGAAAACTTTGTTATGTATAGCGATACTATCAATAAATGTGCCGCTAATGCGGCACGCATTGTTCAATTTGCAAAATTTAATCCATTCGGATTTTGGTTAAGTTCAGCTATGGCTGGCGCATATGTTGGGCTTGGTATTATTCTTATTTTTACGCTTGGTAATTTAATTGATCCTGCCTTAAGACCATTATTAATGGGGGCAACATTTGGGATTGCTTTAACGTTAGTCATAATTGCTGGTTCTGAATTATTTACGGGTCATACCATGTTTTTAACCTTTGGTGTGAAATGTAAAAGCATTACTCATAAACAGATGTGGTTTGTATTACCGCAAACTTGGTTAGGCAATTTGCTAGGTTCAATTTTTGTTTCATTAATTTACTTCTATGCTGCAACTCCTTTATTATCAACTGATACCAGTTTAGTACATGGTGCAGCGTTAGCTAAAACATCAGCGCCAGCTAGTGCTTTATTTTTTCGTGGTATTTTATGTAACTGGTTAGTATGTTTAGCTATTTGGATGGCAAATCGCGTTGAAGGATCTGCAAAATTTATTGCTATTTGGTGGTGTTTACTGGCTTTTATTGCTTGTGGTTATGAACATTCTGTTGCCAATATGACACTTTTTTCTTTATCTTGGTTTGGTAACCATGGTGATAATTACACATTAGCTGATATAGGTCATAATTTATTATGGGTTTCATTGGGTAATATTGTTTCTGGTGCTATTTTTATGGGGTTAGGATATTGGTATGCAACACCTAAATCAGAACGTCCTTAGTACCAATTACATAGTTAAAGTACAGGAATGACAGAGTTATGGATTATTTTCCTTTATTTTGTAAATTACAAAATCGTAATTGTTTGTTGGTTGGGGGGGGTGAAATTGCTGAACGAAAGGCTCGTTTGTTGCTTGAGGCTGGGGCTAATCTTACTGTTAATGCGGTCACTTTTAGCCAACAATTTTTGTGTTGGCAAGATCAAAAGCAATTAATTTTAGTTCAAGATGAATTTAGAGCTCAATTACTTGATGATAAATGGTTGGTTATTGCTGCTACTGACAATGACAAAACTAACCAACAAGTAAGTATTGAAGCCGAAAATCGACGTATTTTTTGTAATGTGGTTGATTCTCCTAAAAATGCTAGCTTCATTATGCCTTCAATTATCGACCGTTCACCAATTATGGTAGCGGTTTCATCTGCGGGTCATGCTCCCGTTTTAGCACGATTATTACGTGAAAAATTAGAGGCTATTTTACCACAACATTTAGGTAAATTAGCCAAATATGCTGGTTATTTACGTAATAAAGTCAAATTAAGTTATAAAACATTAACAGAACGTCGCCGATTTTGGGAAAAGTTATTTACCCATGATAGGTTAGCACAAGCTATTGCAAATAATGATTCAGAACGTATTGAATTATTAACTAGTGAATTATTTAATATGTCACTTGATGATCGCGGAGAAGTTGTTTTAGTTGGCGCAGGGCCAGGTGATGCTGGCTTATTAACATTAAAAGGACTACAGCAAATTCAACAAGCTGATATCATAGTTTATGATCGATTAGTATCAGATGAAATTATGAATCTTGTTCGTCGCGATGCTCAGCGTATTTTTGTTGGTAAACGGGTGGGATATCATTGTGTTTCACAAGAACAAATTAACCAAATCTTGTTAGAACAAGCTCAAAAAGGATTACGTGTAGTACGCTTAAAAGGGGGAGATCCTTTTATTTTTGGTCGTGGTGGAGAGGAACTTGAAACATTATTTAATGCTAATATCCCTTTCTCAGTAGTGCCCGGTATAACTGCTGCTTCTGGTTGTTCTGCATATAGTGGTATACCATTAACACATCGTGATTATGCACATAGCGTACGTTTGGTTACAGGGCATTTAAAAAATGGAGATCATTTGGATTGGCAGAGCTTAGCGGCGGAAAAACAAACTTTAGTTTTTTATATGGGGCTTTCTCAAGCGGAAAACATCCGGAATCAATTGATTAAACATGGTATGAATGCTCAAACACCTATTGCAATTGTCGAGGAGGGAACAAGTACTAAGCAAAGAGTCATTACTGGTTTATTGAACGATTTAGCGAATCTGGCTTTGCAAGCACGAAGTCCGAGTCTAGTTTTTATTGGGTCAGTGGTTGCACTGCGTGAAAAATTAAATTGGTTTTCTAATCATTAACTTTAATAGGCAAGTAAATGTTACCTGTTAGTCATATACTTGTCTGTTATTTATAGATTATTTTATTTTTAAAAACTGTAACGAATTGATTTTCAATAATTGTTGTTCTATATAAATTAAATCTATTTGTTTTCATTACTTGAGTTATTCCTTACTTTGTAAATACCATACTGTCATTTCCATGCGAGATTTGAAGTTAAGTTTTTTGAATATGCTTTTGATATGAACTTTTACTGTACTTTCGACAATATCTAAATCTTTGGCTATTAGTTTATTGGATAGTCCTTGCACTAATAGATGAAATATTTCATGCTCCCTAGGGGTGAGAAGGCTGACATCATGGATCGGTTTGGTTGTCGGTTCTTCGCCATGACGCATATAATTAAGAATAATATGCGAAATTGTATCATCCATTATTACTTTTCCAATTGAAATATCTTGTAACGCTTTGAGAAAATCTTCTGGTTCCATATCTTTTAATAGGTAACCATCAGCACCTATTTTAAGAGCCGTAATAATATCTTCTTTTGCATTTGATACGGTAAAAATAATGATACGACTTGAGATATTTTTTTCACGTAAATTTCGAAGAATATCTAAACCATTAACATCGTGTATATTAATATCAAGTAATATAATATCTGGATCAAGCTCTTCAGCCAGTTTTATTCCTTCTATTCCTGACCCTGTTTCATCAACTATTTCAAAATGATTGACGGTGTGGATTAATTGCTTTACACCATTTCGTAACATAGGGTGATCGTCAATAAGTAATATTGAACTTTTAATTTGTTCCATTGGTTAATCTTCTACTATTTTTAATGGAATGGCTTTCATAGCTTTAAATGTTACCACAATTTGTGTTCCTTTATTGGGTTTACTATCAATAATTAGATTACCATTTAATATCTCAATTCTATCTCGCATAATAATAAGACCATAATGGTGATCTTGTTTAATTTGATTTTGAAAGCCTATCCCATTGTCTTTTATATTTAGTGTAATAATTTGATTATTATCCATTTCTAATTTTATTATTACACAGGAAGCTTTTGCATGTTTATATACGTTATTCAGTGCTTCACGAATAAACTGTAATAAATGAAAAGCATATTTGCTATTAATGATATTTAAAGGCAATTGATATTCAAGTTGAATATTGAATTTTAATTTGTCATTAAACTCTTCTACTAACTCGATTAAGCTTGCATAAAATCCTGTTTGATTTAGACGTAAACGAAAAGAGGTAATTAACTCTCTTAGTTGAGAGTAAGTAACATTCACTTCTTTGCGCATAGTCGTGAGTAGATCAGCGCTGGTTGGTGAATTCAAGTCAGATTGCATCTGTAAGCAACTGAGATAAATTTTTAAACAAGATAGCGATTGGGCTATCGAATCATGAAGTTCGCGCGCCATTGCCGAACGCTCTTTCATTAACAAATATTGTTTTTGCTTTTCAATTTGTCTATCAAGCATAATTGCTGTGGTCATTTGTTCAATTAATCCAGTAATTAGATTTTCTTGCTCAATGCTTAATGTGATGTTAGATGGTTGAATAGCAAATAAAACGCCATATTTTTCACCATTTTCTTGAAGATACCAAAGGCGTTGAATCCCATTTTTTTGATAGATTTTTGAGGGAGTTAAACAAGCATTACATTTGGGATTAAGACAATAGGGTAATTTTTGTTGGTTATCATAACTGATTTGTTGATAATGTTCTGGATTATTAGATTCATAAAAACGAATTTGAAATTGAGTTAGGGGGACCAATTCTTCTAATTCTCGTAGTATTTTAAGAAAACGCTCACATAGTGGTTCTGAAGTATGCAGTTGCTTGGTTGCATAATATTGAAATAAAATAATTTGATTGGTCTTCTGTAATTCAGAAGTTTTTTCGGTAACGCGCTGTTCAAGTAATAAATATTGTGATTCAATTTGTTCTGACATTTTATTAAAAGCTAACCCAAGTAAATCAAATTCATTCTTTTTTTTCTGAATATTAAAACGTTCGCTGAAGTTATGCTTTGAAATGGCTTCTGCCATATCAATGAGTTTTTGCCATGGAACTAAAATGTAGCGGCGTAAATAGTAAATTTGGATAATTAAGGAAATTATAATGATGACAATAAATACTAATTGTAACTGAAAAATATAATGGATTTGCTTTTCCGTTTTTAGATCAATTTTGTGTACCAAGTTATTAGTGAGATCAACATAGTTATCTATATCATTTTTTACTTCATCACTTTTTTGGGCTTGTTGTATTTTTGGTACTATATTCCTCATCCACTCATATTTTAATTGGTTGAATTCATTGGTTAAGCCATAATGCTCAAATAGTTGTAAACATTGTTTTGAGGAAGATAAATCTACAAAAATATTAAGACGATTATGATCATTTTGGTGCACTGGAATAATTGTCAAAAGTTGATAACTCTTCATTCTAAGTAGCCCTAATTGATTAATCATATAAGCACTACCTTTAGTATCATTGGCGATTCTAATTGATAGTGATAGTGCTACTAATGCAATACTGCCTAAAATGAACATAAGTAGTGTTAAGCGACTAGTAATAGAGGCATTGTAGCCAACTTTTCTTCCTGACATATTGAAACTCTATAGGATTGCAAATATTTCAAATAAATAATAATTTATAATTATTGTAACGTGAAAACAGTATACCTCAGATCTTTTTTGTAACTTTTTGCGATCTTTTACTAAACAGCGCTTGCAACAAGAATAAATTTTGCGTAAAATTCACGCCCTATAAGATTAATCATACAGACATCTATGTTCAATCAAATAATCGTCTGTTTTTTATTGCGGAGTTAAGTATGTACGCAGTTTTCCAAAGTGGTGGTAAGCAACACCGAGTTAGCGAAGGACAAGTCGTTCGCTTGGAAAAAATTGAAGTCGAAACAGGTGCGGAAGTTGTTTTCGATAAAGTTTTAATGGTAGCAAATGGTGAAGACATCAAAGTTGGTGCTCCGTTTGTTGAAGGTGCAACAATTAAAGCAGAGATTGTTGAACATGGTCGCGGCGATAAAGTGAAGATTGTTAAATTCCGTCGTCGTAAACATTATCGTAAACAACAAGGTCACCGTCAGTGGTTTACTGATGTGAAGATCACTGCAATCGCTTAATAGGAGTATCGAACAATGGCACATAAGAAGGCAGGTGGTTCATCACGTAATGGTCGTGATTCCCAGAGTAAACGTTTAGGTGTTAAACGTTATGGTTCTCAAGAAGTTCTTGCTGGTAATATTCTAGTTCGTCAACGTGGAACTCAATTCCACCCAGGCACTAACGTAGGTTGTGGTCGTGATCATACTCTATTTGCCTTGATTGATGGACAAGTAAAATTTGAAGTTAAAGGGCCTAAAAACCGTCGTTATGTTAGTGTAATTGCTAACAGTTAATTAAAAACGGTTTGGAAGTTATAGAAGCCTCACAGTTATTGTGGGGCTTTTTTCATTTCTTGAAATTCTTATAAATTAGTTGCAATATGATAAAACAGCAAAATGTAAAATTAGGTTTTGCGTTGGCCATATTAACTGCGGTGATGTGGGGCGTTGTGCCGATTGCAATGAAATATGCGTTAGTCGTTATTGACCCATTAACTTTAGCATGGTCACGACTTTCTATTTCGGCAATTGGTATTACTATTTGGCTTGCATTTAAAAAACAATTTCCAAATTTAGCCATTTTTAAAAAACGTCGTCGTTTTATTTTGTTGATGGTTGCAGGTTTTGGTTTATTAGGTAATTTTGCATTATTTGCTACAGCAGTGCAGTATCTTAGTGCTACAACAGCTCAAGTTGTTGGTCAAATGGGTATTGTAATATTTATGATTTCAAGTGCATTTATTTTTAAAGAAAGGTTAAGAACAACGCAAATTATTGGTATAACAATATTGTTGATTGGATTAGGGCTATTTTTTAATAAAAATATTGTTGATCTTTTTGCTAATATGTCTACTTATGGCATTGGCGTATGGCTCGCTTTACTTGCTTCGGTTTCATGGGCAGGTTATGCGCTGGCTCAAAAAGTTTTATTGCAAAAATTACGTGCGGAACAGTTACTTTGGTTAATTTACCTTATTTGTGCTGTCTTTTTATGGCCTTTTGCATCACCGAGTATTATAGCTAATGCCGACGGTACACAATTGTTTGCTATCATATTTTGTGGTTTAAATACCATTATTGCTTATGGTGCATTAGTGATGGCCATGGAACGCTGGCAAGCAGCACAAGTTAGCGCTATAACAACTTTAACGCCATTATTTGCACTAATCTTTTCCGATTTGTTTGCGTTAATTTGGCCAGAAAAATTTGCTATGCAATATTTAAATATTTTAGGTTATATTGGTGCAATATCTGTTGTTGCAGGTGCTATGTTTGCAACTATTGGACACCATATTTGGCATCCAAGAAAAGGTTGGCTAATTAACCGGAAAAAGGGGAAGAATAATGAAATTTGTTGATGAAGCTTCAATCCGAGTAGAGGCCGGTGATGGTGGAAATGGTTGTGTGGGTTTTCGTCGAGAAAAATATATACCCAAAGGCGGTCCTGATGGTGGAGACGGCGGCGATGGAGGTGATGTATTTTTTATTGCCGATGAAAATTTAAACACATTGGTTGATTTTCAATTTGAAAAAAATTATCGCGCAGAACGCGGACAAAACGGTCAAGGTTCAGATTGTACAGGTAAACGAGGCAAAGATATTACTGTTAAAGTACCAGTAGGAACACGTATTACCGATAAATACACTGGTGAAATTATCGGTGATTTAACACACCACCAACAAAAAGTATTAGTTGCTAAAGGTGGATTCCATGGTTTGGGTAATGCCCGTTTTAAATCATCTGTAAACCGCGCGCCAAGACAAAAAACCGATGGAACTCCAGGTGAAAAGCGTGATGTGCTTTTGGAATTATTGTTACTTGCTGATGTGGGAATGTTAGGTTTACCAAATGCGGGTAAATCAACCTTTATTCGTTCAGTTTCTGCCGCTAAACCAAAAGTTGCTGATTATCCATTTACAACTTTAGTTCCAAGTTTGGGTGTAGTAAGAATGGATAATGAACAAAGTTTTGTTGTTGCTGACATTCCAGGTTTAATTGAAGGCGCATCAGATGGAGCCGGTCTTGGTATTCGTTTTTTAAAACATCTTGAACGTTGCCGTGTATTAGTTCATTTGGTTGATATTGCTCCCATAGATGGATCTGATCCTATTGAAAATGCAAAAGTAATCATCCAGGAATTACATCAGTATAGTGAAAAATTAGCCAATAAACCACGTTGGTTAGTATTTAATAAAATGGACGTGTTGGGTGCTGAAGAGAGTGCTAAACGTGCAGGAGAAATTGCTAAAGCACTTGATTGGCAAGACAAATTTTATGTTATTTCTGCAGTTAAACATGAAGGAGTAAAAGCTCTTTGTTGGGATTTGATGGAATACATGAATGCTCATCCGCGTGAAGCTGAACAAGAAGAATCATCAGCTGAAAAAGTAGAATTTATGTGGGATGATTATCACCAACAAGTAATAGATGAAGCTTTTGATGATGATTTTGATGATTGGGACGAAAGTGATGAAGAGGGTATTGAATTCATTTATCAAAAATAAGAAAGTTTGTACTCTATTCTACATTCTATCAAATTTAGCTACTTTATAAAATTATCTATTACAAGTAGAGGCAACCGCCTCTACTCATTTCGTTTCTTTTTTATTTGGTTGGATATTAATCTTTTTTTAAAATAATGTATGGAAAATTTATTTTTAAAAAAGTCCAAAAAAACGCTTGCTTTTAATAATGAGAATCATTATCATTAATTTGTGCTTTATTAGAACTCTGAAAGATTTCTAATAAAGTATGACATTGCTCACATTGCTTCCAATGTTTGCCAGCTTGGCTTATCTAGGCTGGCTTTTTTGCTTTCATAATATTAAATTATATTTGTTATCGTATATTGATATTGAATTTCTATTTCTAAGACACATTTTCAATATAAAGTATTCATACCTTATTATTCAATTTTAATTATTTTTAAAATATTCATATACGTTATATGACAGTAATTAATCATCGTTATAATTCTTGTGAATAATATATGATGAATCTCTACATAATTTATTGTTACTCATTAGTAATATACTTATACAACTGTAAATATTGCAAGTAGAGCATTAGTGATAAAAATTTGGCGAGATTTTGATATATATTCAAATGTTTTAATTGGCAATGATTAATTATTTGCTAATTCATCATTGATATCTAATAAAATAAGTAACGCAGCATTGCCCCCAAATTCTTTTGGTGCTTGATGAAAGCAAAGAATTTTTGGGTGCTGTGCAAGCCACATTGGTGTTTGTTTTTTTAATATGTTTTTTCCATGTCCATACATAATACATGCACAAGGATTTTTTTCTCGCAAACAAGCTGCAATAAGCGCGGCTATCTCTTTTTTGGCTTCTTGTTGTGTTAAGCCATGTAAATCTAAAAAAAATTCAGGCTCATAAAAACCGCGTCGTAATTTTTTAACTTCGTTAGGATCAGCATTTTTTCTACTATATCGAATGGGATCTTCTTGTAATAGTGGTTGATAATCGTCAGAAAAATAAAATTCAGCATTAATTTTTTCATATTGCTGTTTTTGGATTTCTATTACTTTTTGTGAACGCTTTTGTGGTTTGTGTAGCACAGTATCTTGTTTTAACTTTTTGGCATCTCCAAAGCTATTTTTAAATAAGTTGATATCATCTTGGGTTAATTTATATTTATCTAGCATTATTTTTTACTCAGGGTAAATTTTTTCTTTAAATTCACACAGATCTTCAATTACACATGCACCACATCTAGGTTTTCTGGCAATACAAGTATAACGACCGTGTAGAATTAACCAGTGGTGGCAATTAATTTTATATTTTTCCGGTACAACTTTTAATAATTTTTCTTCAACAGCTTCTACTGTTTTACCTGGTGCGAAACCTGTTCTATTACTGACACGAAAGATATGGGTATCAACCGCAATTGTTGGCCAACCAAAAGCAGTATTTAATACTACATTTGCAGTTTTTCGGCCAACACCAGGCAATGCAATAAGTGAATCAAAGTTTTCTGGTACTTGACCTTGATATTTATCCACTAATATTTTACATGTTTTTATGATGTTTTCCGCTTTGCTATTATAAAGACCAATTGTGCGAATAAAGTCTTTTAATTTATCAACGCCAAGCGCTAAAATTTGTTCAGCAGTATTGGCAACAGAAAACAATGGTTTTGTTGCTTTATTGACACTAATATCAGTAGCTTGAGCTGAAAGTACAACCGCAATAAGTAATTCAAAAGGAGTCTTGTATACAAGCTCCGTTGTTGGATCTTTAATGTGTTCTTTCAGTCTTTCTAAAATTTGAATTCGAGTTAATTGTTTCACAAAATAGTTATATCTAAAAGTAATTTACCGTTTATTATATACTTTAATTTAGGGTTTATCTGTAAGTTAAATTGAGTTTTTAAATAGCCCATACCTATGAAAGAAACATAGCTATTATTATATAAGTTGAATATTCTTAATGTTAGCATTAAGTTATCTTTTATTTCTTGCTTACAGATATCCATAAATAGCCTGCTTTTTAGCATAAGCTTTTTATGATAAGCTAGCCAACTATTTTTAATTTCATTTTACAGGGTATATTATAAAAATGTCGTTACCAATGATTGTCACCTTTGCTGTGTACATTTTAGGAATGATTGCAATTGGTTTTTTTGCGTTTTGCGCAACACAAAACTTTGGTGATTATATATTAGGTGGACGTCGTATCGGTAGCGTGGTGACAGCACTTTCTGCTGGAGCTTCTGACATGAGTGGTTGGTTGTTGATGGGACTTCCTGGTGCTGTTTTTTTATTTGGTATTTCACAAAGCTGGATTGCAATTGGTTTAATAATTGGTGCATATCTTAATTGGTTACTGATTGCTGGGAGACTGCGTGTTTTTACCGAAATTAACCATAACTCTTTAACTTTACCCGATTACTTTGCTCGTCGATTTGATGATAAAAGCTCATTACTTCGTATTATTTCAGCTATCATTATTCTTATTTTCTTTACTATTTATTGCGCTTCCGGTGTTGTTGCGGGAGCGAAATTGTTTGAAAGTACATTTGGTATGAGTTATGGGTGGGCTATGTTAGCCGGTGCTGGAGCAACGATAGCTTACACATTTATTGGTGGATTTTTAGCAGTAAGTTGGACTGACACGATTCAAGCTAGTTTAATGATGTTTGCACTTATTTTAACGCCAATCATGGTTATGATAAACTCAGGTGGATTTACTGATGCAATGAATTATATTGAGTCGCTTAATCCTAATTACATTAATTTATTTGCTCATATGGATTTTGTCGCTATTATTTCACTATTGGGATGGGGGCTTGGATATTTTGGGCAACCTCATATTTTAGCTAGATTTATGGCTGCAGACTCCCATGATGTGATGAAAAATGCTCGTAGAATTAGTATGACATGGATGCTTTTATGCTTAGGAGGCGCAATTACTGTTGGTTTTTTTGGTATTGCGTTTTTTGCCCATCATCCTGATTTATCTTATCTGATCAATAATGGTAAACATGAGCGTATTTTTATTGAATTGTCAAAATTACTCTTCAATCCTTGGATTGCAGGTGTTTTGCTGGCAGCTATTTTAGCTGCGGTTATGAGTACTCTAAGTTGCCAGTTATTAGTTTGTTCAAGTGCATTAACAGAAGATTTTTATCGTGCATTTTTTAGACCGAAAGCAAAACAAAAAGAGCTTGTTTGGGTAGGGCGTATAATGGTACTAATTGTATCAATTATCGCAATATTATTAGCAATTAATCCAAATAACAGTGTACTTGATTTGGTCAGTCACGCATGGGCTGGTTTTGGTGCAGCATTTGGACCTATTATTGTATTTTCTGTTTTTTGGTCACGTATGACACGTAATGGTGCATTAGCTGGTATGATAATTGGTGCAGTAACTGTATTGCTTTGGATTAATTTTAATTGGTTTAATCTTTATTCGCTTATTCCTGGATTTTTATTTGCCTCTATTGGTATTATGATTTTTAGTCTTTTTGATAAAAAACCTAATGAAATAGTGGAAGATCATTTTAAACAAGCGTATAAACGTTATCATAACAAGACACAATAGATTATTATTTAAATAATAAAATATAAATCGTAAAAAAATTAATAGGTAGAATATTATGACAAAAAATGTGATCAAACAACTACAAGAGCGAGGACTTATTGCTCAGCTTACTGACGAAAAAGCACTGATAGAACTCATTGAACACAATTCTATTGCGCTTTATTGTGGTTTTGATCCAACCGCCGATAGCCTACATTTAGGGCATTTAGTGCCGTTACTTTGTTTAAAGCGCTTTCAGTTAGCAGGTCATAAACCTGTTGCTTTAGTTGGTGGTGCAACAGGATTAATTGGTGATCCTAGTTTTAAAGCTGTTGAGCGTAAACTTAATACTCAAGAAACAGTTGTTGAATGGAGTGAAAAAATAAAACAACAAGTTTCACCATTTTTAGATTTTGATTGTGGTGAAAAATCGGCTATTGTTGCCAATAATTACGATTGGTTTGGTTGCATGAATGTGCTGACATTTTTACGTGATATTGGTAAATACTTCTCGGTTAATGCTATGATTAATAAAGAATCTGTAAAACAACGTATTGACCGCGATGAAGTTGGGATCTCGTTTACAGAATTTTCTTATAGTTTATTACAGTCGTATGATTTTGCATGTTTAAATAAATCTCATAATGTTGTTTTACAAATTGGAGGATCTGATCAGTGGGGTAATATTACCGGTGGTATAGATTTAACACGTCGTTTACATCAAAAACAAGTTTATGGTTTGACTGTACCGTTGATCACAAAATCAGATGGTACTAAATTTGGTAAAACGGAAAGTGGTGCAGTATGGCTTGACCCTAAAAAGACCAGTCCATATAAATTTTATCAATTCTGGATTAATACTGCTGATGCTGATGTTTATCGATTTTTAAAATTCTTTACATTTATGCCATTAAATGAAATTGATGCATTAGAGGAAGAAGATAAAAATAGTGGTGTTGCACCTCGTGCTCAATATGTTCTTGCCGAGGAGGTTACTCGTCTCGTACATGGTGAAGAAGGACTAAATGCAGCTAAACGAATTACTGAAAGCTTATTTTCTGGACGATTAAGTGACCTATCTGAAGCAGATTTAGAACAACTTGCCCAAGATGGTATGCCAACCCTTGTTGTTGAAAGTGACGTTGATTTACAACAAGCAATTGTCAATACCCAATTTGCACCATCACGAGGACAAGCTAGAACCATGATTGAATCGAATGCTATTTCAATTAATGGTGAACGTAATACAACAACTGATTATCGTTTTTCAGAGAGCGATAAACTTTTTAATCGCTATACTTTACTTCGCCGCGGTAAAAAATATTATTGCTTATTAATTTGGAGCTAATTCCATGAAAAGTATTTTATCGATTCAGTCACATGTGGTTTTTGGTCATGCGGGAAATAGTGCGGCAGTGTTTCCTATGCGTCGAATAGGTGTAAATGTTTGGCCTCTAAATACAGTTCAATTTTCTAATCATACTCAATATCATAAGTGGACTGGAACGGTAATGCCTGCATCTCATTTGATTGAGATTGTTGATGGAATTAATGCTATTAATGAATTAAAGCATTGCGATGCAGTACTAAGTGGCTATATGGGATCACCAGAACAAGGTGATGCCATTATTCAGATTGTTAAAAAAGCAAAAGCCGTTAATCCAAATGCTATTTATTTTTGTGATCCAGTAATGGGGCATCCTGAAAAAGGTTGCTTTGTTGCTCCAGGAGTATCTGCATTTTTATGTAATACTGCTTTATCTATGGCAGATATTATGGCACCAAATATACTTGAGCTCGAAGAGCTCAACGGAAAACAGCCTATCAATAATGTTGATGAGGCCGTATTAGCTTGCCGAACCATATGTAAAAAAGGACCAAAAGCTATTTTGGTTAAGCATCTAAGCCGAGCAGGATATCATAATGATCGTTTTGAAATATTACTCGTGACTCAAAATGAAGCATGGCATATAAGTAGACCGTTAGTTGATTTTGGTATAAGACAACCGGTTGGTGTTGGTGACATGACCAGTGGATTATTTTTAGCTAATATTTTACTTGGGAAATCATTGATAGAAGCTTTAGAACATACTACTGCTGCGGTGTATGCTGTTATGCTTGAAACTTTAAAACAAAAAGAATATGAACTACAATTGGTGGCTGCACAAGATGAAATAGCAAAGCCAACTCAGTGGTTTAGTGCGAAAAAAATTGATTAATTATCAAAATATGTAAAAATGAGACATCTTTCGGGATTATTATAGACATGAGGGGATAATGGATAACGTTTCATTGGGAGGAAAGCTAGCCTATTTAAGAGAGCAAATGGGATTTACTCAAGATGATATTGCCAATAAGATTCATGTCCGTAAAGCGATAATTGATGATATTGAAAAAGAACAATTGATTCGCACTTCTTTCGTTTTTGTTAGAGGATATATCCGTTCTTATTCTGAACTTGTGGGATTATCTGCTGATGAATATCAACCTTATCTTAATGAATTATCCCACCATTACCAATCCTATGAAATGAAAAGTTATTCACAAAAATATAAAAAAAGATATGGAAAAAAAATATTTTTTATGATTGTTTTAGTTTTTTTGTGTGCATTTGGTATTACCCTATATTATGTTAATAAAGAAAATAAAAGCAATCTTGTGGAAGTTAGTCATTATATTTCACCATCACTATCTAAACATGTTAATAGTTAGCAAATTTTCTTATTCTTATACAGACTTTTGCTTTAAATCTTGTTAAGATTGCTGGCTAGTTATTTTGTAATATAATTAGGCATGTTATGAGTCATCAAGATTCACCTATTATTAGACGAGAATCTACCCAAATTTATGTCGGCAATGTTCCTATTGGTGGAGGGGCACCAATTGCTGTTCAATCGATGACAAATACTCGTACAACAGATGTAGAAAAAACTGTAGCTCAAATTCAAGCTCTTGAACGTGTTGGAGTCGATATTGTTCGTGTCTCTATTCCCACAATGGATGCGGCTGAAGCGTTTAAATTTATTAAACAGCAAGCAAAAGTTCCACTTATTGCTGATATTCATTTTGATTATCGTATAGCTTTGAAAGTTGCTGAGTATGGTGTGGATTGTTTAAGGATAAATCCTGGTAATATAGGCAACGAATCAAGAATACGTGCGGTTGTTGATTGCGCTAAAGATAAAAATATTCCAATTCGCATTGGGGTTAATTCAGGTTCATTAGAAAAAGATATTCAAGAAAAATATAGGGAACCAACTCCACAAGCAATTGTTGAGTCAGCTATGCGTCATGTTGATATACTTGACAGACTTGACTTTGAACAGTTTAAAGTCAGTGTAAAAGCCTCAGATGTTTTTACGGCTGTTGATGCTTATCGATTGTTAGCTAAGCAAATTAAGCAGCCACTACATTTAGGTATCACTGAAGCCGGTGGAGTTCGTAGTGGTGCTATTAAATCGGCTATAGGATTGGGATTATTATTATCAGAAGGCATTGGTGACACCTTACGTGTGTCATTAGCTGCAGACCCCACAGAAGAAGTGAAAGTAGGATTTGATATTCTAAAATCACTGCGTATACGGGCTCGAGGCATTAATTTTATTGCATGCCCTACATGTTCTCGTCAGGAATTTGATGTGATAAATACGGTAAATATATTGGAACAAAGATTAGAAGATATTATTACACCCATGGATGTCTCAATTATTGGTTGTGTGGTTAATGGTCCAGGAGAAGCATTAGCTTCAACCATGGGGGTTGCTGGAGGCCATAATAAAAGTGGTTTTTATGAAGATGGTGTTCGAATAGGCCGTATTGATAATGAACAAATGATCGACGAATTAGAAGCTAAAATCCGAGCTAAAGCATTATTGTTGAAAAATAAAATTTCAACAACTGAATTATAATTTTAAAAGAAAGCGAATAAACAAATGACAGAGAAAAAAATTCAATCAATACGAGGAATGAACGATTTACTTCCAACAGATAGTGCAAGTTGGCAGCAGATTGAAAAAGTCGTTAAAGGTGTATTAAATAGCTATGGTTATAACGAAATTAGAACACCTATTGTTGAAGATACTGCACTTTTTAAAAGGGCGGTAGGTGAAGTTACAGACATCGTTGAAAAAGAAATGTACACATTCAATGATCGTAATAATGAGAGCATTACTCTGCGTCCTGAAATTACAGCAGGTTGTGTTCGTGCGGGCATTGAACATGGTCTTTTTTATAACCAAGAACAACGACTTTGGTATTTAGGACCTGCTTTTCGTTACGAAAAACCTCAAAAGGGGCGTTATCGCCAATTCCATCAATTTGGTGTTGAGGTCTTTGGGCTTGAAGGGCCAAGTATTGATGCAGAACTTATTTTATTAACGGCGCGTTTTTGGAAGGCGCTTGGTATTGAACAGCATACTTCTCTTGAACTTAATTCAATTGGTTCTCTTGACGCTCGAGCAAATTATCGTAATGCTTTAGTGAACTTCCTTGAACAACACAAAGATAAATTGGATGAAGACTGTTTACGTAGAATGTATACTAATCCATTAAGAGTTCTTGATTCTAAGAATCCTGTTGTACAAGATTTGCTAGATGAAGCTCCAAAACTGTTTGATTATTTAGATGAAGAATCTAAACAGCACTTTGACGGTTTGTGTCGCTTATTGGATAATGCTGGTATCAAATACAATATTAATCAACGATTAGTCCGTGGATTAGATTATTATAATCGCACAGTTTTTGAATGGGTAACAAGTAGTTTAGGAGCACAAGGTACCGTTTGTGGAGGTGGTCGTTATGATAGTCTTGTTAGCCAATTAGGAGGACAATCTACACCTGCTGTTGGTTTTGCTATGGGTGTTGAGCGTTTAGTTTTATTAGTTCAAGCGGTCAATCCGTCATTAAATTTTGATAATTCTATTGATATTTATATGATTTCGTCAGGTGATGAAAGGACAATCTCTGCAGCACAATGCATAGCCGAACAATTACGGGATGGATTACCTGAAAAGCGCATTGTCACCAATTATGGTTCCAGCAATTTTAAGAAACAATTTGCCAAGGCAGATAAGTTAGGTGCTAAAATAGCGGTTATTATTGGAGAAAACGAGATAGAAAACCAAACAGTAACCATTAAAAATTTACTAAGCGGTGAACAAGTTGAAGTTGCGAATACAGATATTGTTCAAACTTGTTTGGCTATACTATAAATAAAGGATAATAGGAGAAAAAAGTGAGTCATCAATTAACGCCTGAGGAACAATTTTCAGAAATTAAAGAATTTCTTGCTAAAACATGGAAAATTATTGTTGCAGTTATCGTAATTGGTTTATTAGCTTTTTATGGATGGCGTTATTGGCAATCTTATAAAGTAGATAAATCAATTGAATCATCAGAAAGATATGAACAATTAATAGCGAAATTAGATAATACTAATCCCGATTCTGTCGGTGAATTAGTCGCTTTTGCTAAAAACGATGATACTATTTATAGTGTATTTGCTAGCTTTAATGCGGCGAAATTTTATGTAGAAGTATTAAAAGATTATAAAGGAGCTCAAGTTTTACTGACTGACTCTTTGAAGAAAACTGATGCAGAACCAGTTAAAGCAATCGCATATATTCGAATAGCTCGTTTACAATATCAGCAAGAACAATATCAAGAAAGTTTAACTTCATTAAGTAAGATATCAGAAAAAAGTTGGATGACAATTGTAAATGATATTCGTGGCGATAACTTCGTGAAGATGGACCGTTATAGTGATGCGGTAGATGCATATAACCTTGCACTGACCTCATCAACAACTAATGAGTTAAAAACAAATATAAAAATGAAATTAAACGAAGCAGAATATTTAAAAGCTAAACAGGATGAACAAGCAATAAAAGATAAGGAAAAACAAGAGTCACAAGGGAACAAAGCAGCAACTGAAGAAAGTAAAAATTAATTTATCCTGCTATAAGGGTCATATAATATGAAGTTAACAAAATGTTTTTTTTCCAGTGTTTTAATTTGCTTACTTGCGGGATGTTCTTTATTTGGTGGTGAAGAAGAGATTGTACAGATTTCACCTTCACCGAAAGTGAAAAGCCAATTTCCTATTCAGCAAATATGGCGAAATAATACAGCCGGTAATACGCAAATATACTCCTTATTAGGGCCTGCCAGTTATGATAATATAATTTATGTTGCTAGTCGCAGTGGACAGGTTAAAGCGATTGATTTATCAAATGGTCATACTATATGGGATGTAAATTTATCCCAAAGTACTTTTTTTAGTAGCAAAACAGCTTTGTTTTCAGGTGGAGTAAGTGTTGATGACAAGTACGTTTACATTGGAAGTGAACGAGCTGTTGTTTATGCTTTAGATCGCAATAATGGTAAAGTTATTTGGGAAAAAAATGTAAAAGGCGAAGTTCTTGCACGACCTGTCTCTTTTCAGGATAAATTAATTATTCATACTGCTAACGGCATTTTACAAGGACTAAACAGTAATACAGGTGAAGATCTATGGGATGTAACCCTTGATGCACCTACTTTATCGTTACGAGGCAATTCCACACCAACTGTCGTTCATGGTGCTGCCATTGTGGGTGATGATAGTGGAAGAGTTAATGCTTACTATATCAACGATGGACAATTAATTTGGCAACAACGTATTTCTCAACCGACAGGTTCAACAGAAATAGCAAAATTGAACGATGTTGATTCTACACCTGTTGTTGAAGGGAATTTGGTTTATTCCGTTGGTTATAATGGAAATGTTGTGGCATTAGATTTAAGTAATGGTCAAATTGTTTGGCGTAAGCAATTAGGATCAACTCATAGTTTTGCTGTTGACTCCCAACAAATATTCATTGTTGATCAAGATGATAATGTTCAAGCTATCACTAAAAAAGGTGGAGCAGTGGACTGGACCCAATCTAGCCTTTTGCATCGTCAATTGACCGATCCAGTTATTTACCAAAATTATATTATTGTAGGTGACTTTGAAGGTTATTTGTATTTGCTAAATAAAGATAGCGGCGAAATCGTTGCTAAAACAGAAATAAGTAGTAGTGGTTTAATATCTCGACCATTAGTTGTAGACAATAAAATAATTGTCCAAGCAAAAAATGGAGATATTTATGCGTTTACAAAAAATTAAGGTAATTAGAGAATATACATGGTACCTGTTATAGCACTAGTTGGTCGTCCGAACGTTGGAAAGTCGACTTTATTTAATCGGTTAACTCGAACTAGGGACGCATTAGTTGCTGATTTTCCCGGATTAACTCGTGATCGAAAATATGGACGAGCTGAAATTAAAGGTCACGAATATATCGTCATTGATACTGGTGGTATTGATGGAACTGAAGATGGGGTTGAGAGCTTTATGGCAGAGCAATCCCTACAAGCGATTGAAGAAGCAGATATTGTGCTTTTCTTAGTAGATGCTAGAGCAGGTGCTATGCCTGCTGATCATGCTATCGCTAAACACTTGCGTATGCGCCAGAAAGCCACATTTTTAGTCGCTAATAAGATTGATGGTATTGATGCTGACATTGCGATTTCTGACTTTTATGGGTTAGGATTAGGTAAAATTCACTCAATCGCAGCTAGTCATGGTCGAGGAGTAAGTTCATTAATTGAGACTGTTTTAGAACCCATTTTTCAATTCAAAAATGAACAACAAAATAATTTTGTTAACGACGAACTATCTAACGATCTACCTGAATCGTATGATGATATCCTTGATGATACTCAATCATTGATAAACCAACCAATCAAGGTTGCTATTGTTGGTCGTCCAAATGTTGGTAAGTCAACACTAACAAATCGCATATTAGGTGAAGAGCGCGTTGTTGTATATGACATGCCAGGAACAACGCGAGATAGCATTTATATACCAATGACACGTGATGAGCGTGAGTATATCTTAATTGATACAGCAGGTGTTCGTAAACGTGGTAAAGTAACTGAAACTATTGAAAAATTTTCTGTTATTAAAACGTTACAAGCAATTGAAGATGCAAATGTGGTGATTTTAGTTATTGATGCTAGAGAAGGCATATCGGATCAAGACTTATCCTTACTTGGTTTTATTATAAATAGTGGTCGTTCACTTGTAATAGCTGTTAATAAATGGGATGGTTTATCACAAGATATTAAAGAACAAGTCAAAACGACTCTTGATGATCGACTCGATTTTATTGATTTTGCTCGAGTCCATTTTATCTCTGCATTACATGGTAGCGGCGTTGGTAATTTATTTGATTCCATCCAAGAAGCTTATGATTGTGCGACGCGTCGTGTGAACACTGCACTATTAACAAAAATCATGCAAATGGCACAAGATGATCACCAACCTCCTTTGGTGTGTGGTCGTAGAGTAAAACTAAAATATGCACATGCTGGTGGCTATAATCCACCAATTGTTGTTATTCATGGTAATCAAGTTGAAGATTTACCTGACTCTTATAAGCGTTATTTAATGAACTATTTTAGACGTTCATTAAAAATTATGGGTTCACCAATTCGAATACAATTTAAAGAGGGATCTAACCCGTTTGAAGGTCGAAAAAATAGCCTAACAGCATCACAGCAACGTAAGCGTCGCCGATTGATGAAACATGTTCGAGGTCGAAAATAAATTATGACAAAAAAAATAGCAGTGAATCATGGACAAGAAGGTATTTGCCCGAACTGTAATGAAAAAATGAGTCTTATTTCTCCTCAACATTTTAATTGTTCTAAATGCCAACAGCATTACATTGAACAATATATTTGTCCAGTTTGCCAACAAAGTGCGCAAATGATTAAAGGCTGTGGCTCGATCAATTATATATGTCAAACAGATGGTTTAATATCAAGTAGTAAAGTGATATTTCATTATTTACCAGAATAGAAAAACTATTTATATTAAAGTTATAAGAGGTTATTTAATGCGAATTATATTATTAGGTGCGCCAGGAGCAGGAAAGGGAACTCAGGCACAATTTATTATGCAAAAGTATGGTATCCCACAAATCTCAACAGGGGATATGTTGCGCGCAGCAGTGAAAGCAGGTAGCCCATTAGGACTACAAGCAAAATCACTTATGGATGCAGGAAAACTTGTTACCGATGAGCTGGTCATAGCGCTAGTGAAAGAACGTATTGCACAAAGTGATTGTAGTCATGGTTTTTTATTAGATGGTTTTCCTCGTACAGTGCCACAAGCAGATGCAATGAAGGCTGCTGGTATTGATGTCGATTATGTACTTGAGTTTGATGTACCTGATGAAGTGATTATTGACCGTATGAGTGGGCGACGAATTCATGCTGCTTCTGGTCGTGTATATCATATCCGTCATAATCCTCCAAAAGTTGAAAATATTGATGATGTTACAGGAGAATTACTGACTACTCGCAAAGACGATAGTGAAGAAATTGTTCGTAAACGTCTTGTTGAATATCATGATCTAACAAAACCTTTGATTAGTTATTACCAACATGAAGCTAAAGAAGGGCATACACAATATTTTCGTATTGATGGAACTCAGCCGGTTGCTGATGTAACAAAAGAATTAGCTAAAATATTAGGATAATTGATTTCATCAAAAGAGTCAGATCGTTTTTAGTATCTGACTCTTTTAATATTGTACAAAAGATCAATTTGAAGCAGCTGTAAGGGCTTGCTCTAGATCTGCAATAATATCGTCAATATGTTCGATACCAATTGATAAGCGAATCATTTCTTGACTGACCCCAGCTTTTTGCAGTTCCTCATCATTAAGTTGTCTATGTGTTGTGGTAGCTGGATGACAAGCTAATGAACGAGTATCGCCGATGTTAACTAAGCGGATTATTAATTTTAATGCGTCAATAAATTTAGCTCCTGCTTGTTTACCTCCTTTTATACCAAACGATAAAATACCAGCTGGCAAACTATTATTTATCTGTTTTACGGCTAAGTGGTGTTCTGGATGATTTGATAAACCGGCATAATTTACCCAGCTAATTTGAGGGTGGGCTTCTAAATATTGAGCTACTTTTAGAGTATTATGACAGTGGCGTTCAACTCTTAAAGATAATGTTTCAAGTCCTTGTAATATTAGAAAAGTGTTAAATGGAGATAATGCAGCACCCATATTACGCAATGGGATAACACGACAGCGAGCTATATAGGCAGCCGCACCAAATGTTTCAGTATATGAAACGCCATGATAAGATGGATCGGGTTGATTCAACATTGGATATTTATCAGCATGATCTTTCCAAGAAAATTTACCTGAGTCAACAATCATTCCACCTAAACTATTGCCGTGTCCACCAATATATTTAGTGAGCGAATGAATGACAATATCCGCTCCAAATTCAAACGGTCGGCAAAGTGCAGGACTAGCGACAGTATTATCAACAATTAAAACAATACCATGACGATGAGCAATATTTGCTAACCCCTCAAGATCAACAATATTGCCAGAAGGGTTACCAATACTTTCACAATAGATGGCTTTAGTTTTATTATCAATTTGTTTTTCAATAGCGATGAGATCATCGTGAGGAGCAAATTTAGTTGTAATACCAAAGTTAGGTAATGTATGAGCAAATAAATTATACGTTCCACCATAAAGCTTAGAAACTGAAACGATATTTTCACCTGAAAAAGTGATTGCTTGAATTGCGTAAGTAATAGCCGCCATACCTGATGCTACAGCTAAGGCACCAACTCCACCTTCAAGCGCTGCGACTCTTGCCTCAAGTACGGCATTAGTGGGATTTGTAATTCTTGTATAAATATTTCCAGGTACTTTCAAATCAAAAAGATCTGCGCCATGTTGAGTGCTGTCAAAAGAATAAGAAGTGGTTTGATAAATAGGTACAGCAACAGCGTGGGTTGTTAACTCGGGTGTATAGCCAGTATGAATGGCAATGGTTTCTGGTTTCATATTAGAGCCTCATTATTGCAGTATGAAGCTCACATTTTGCACAAAATTTTAAAAAAAAGCAAAGAATTATAAAACCATTCTCACAATATCAATTTCGCCTAATTCTTTATAAAGATTCTCAATTTGGTCAATATGTGTTGCATTAATAGTAATCGATACAGAATGATAATTACCTTTACTACTTGGTTTGACAGACGGCGTATAATCACCAGGTACATGACGTTGAATCACGGATACGACTTTGTCAACCAACTCTGGTTTTGCTTCTCCCATCACCTTATAAGTGAATGAACAAGGGAAATCTAATAATTCATTTAATTTTGTTTGTTGCATAATTTTATATGTCTCATTTTATTAGTTCATTTTATTGGTATGAATACCAGGAATTACGAATATATATAGGCGGTTTATAATTCTTCAAGTATTAGGAAATATAAACATCGCTTTTTAAAGCTTATAATTTGATCTATGATAAGAAAATTCTAACATAGCTTGATAAATCTATCTTGCATTTTGTTCATAAATATAAGGTTAATATAGCATGTCATCTTTGTCCAATAACAAAGAATCTTTTGGAACATTATTAGGTTATGCGCCAGGCGGTGTTGCAATTTATTCATCTGATTATGAAACATTAGATTCCAATCTTTACCCTAATGATGCTTCATTTCGCAGTTATTCTGGACATGAATATATGGGATACAAATGGCAATGTGTTGAATTTGCAAGGCGATTTTTATTTTTAAATCACGGTATTGTATTTACTGATGTGGGCATGGCACATGAGATATTTTCATTACGATTTTTAAGACAAGTGATTAATGAAGCCATTTTACCTTTACAAGCCTTTGCCAATGGCAGTAAACGAGCCCCAGAAGCAGGTGCATTATTGGTTTGGGATGATGGTGGCTTTTTTGATCGTACCGGTCATGTTGCTATTATTACTGAAGTATTTGAAGATAAAATTCGGATTGCTGAACAAAATGTGATACATACACGTTTGCCAATCGGTCAACAATGGACACGTGAGCTTGCCATGACAAGGATAGATAGTGGTTATCAATTGCATGATACGTTTGATGATACAACAATTCTTGGTTGGATGATTCAAACAGATAATACCGAATATAGTTTACCACAACCCAATGTATCTAATTTGTTGCTGGAGATACACAGTACTCATATAGAAAATGAAAATCAATTTGATAAAAAGTGGCTCGATGAATTAAATACACTTGAAAATGCCTATGTATCAGCCACAGGACATGAAATCAGCCATGACGATCACTATCGTTATTTCAGTATTTCTGAAAGTGCTGAACAAGAATTAATTCGCGCAACCAATGAATTACATTTAATGTATTTACATGCTACTGATAAAGTCTTAAAAGATGATCGCTTATTAGTTAATTTTAATATTCCTGAAATATTATGGCCCAGACTCCGACTGTCATGGCAACAACGTCGCTATCAAATGATCACAGGACGATTAGATTTTTGTATGGATGAACGAGGTTTTAAAGTTTACGAGTATAACGCTGATTCCGCTTCTTGTCATACTGAAGCTGGACATATATTAGAAAAGTGGGCGATTCAAGCAGGATTAAATGTTGGTGTGAACCCAAGTTGTGGTTTACTCAATTCTTTGGCTAACTGTTGGACACATAGCGATGCACAAGCTTTTGTTCATATCATGCAAGATAATGATAGTGAGGAAAATTATCACGCCTTGTTTATGCAAACAGCCTTAACTCAAGCAGGGTTTAATAGCAAGATTCTACGTGGACTTAATGGGTTAAGATGGGATAAGCAAGGTCGATTAGTCGATGATGAAGAGCGGCAAGTCACATGTGTGTGGAAAACATGGGCATGGGAAACCGTTTTAGAGCAACTACGAGAAGAAAGTGAAGCTCAAATTGCCGGTTTACCAATTCGTACTTGGCATCCTGAAAATGCTGTAAGGTTAATTGATGTGCTTTTACGACCTGAAGTGTCAGTCTTTGAGCCTCTGTGGACAGTTATTCCGAGTAACAAAGCTATTTTGCCTGTTTTGTGGTCTTTATTTCCTAATCACCGTTATTTATTAGAATCAACGTTCAAACTTAATGATAGCTTGATTAAAAAAGGTTATGCCATCAAACCAATAGCAGGGCGCCGTGGAAGTGATATTCAATTAGTTAGTAGTCAAGAACAAATTCTCGATAAAACCGTAGGGCAGTTTGCTAAGCAAGAAAATATTTACCAAGAACTTTGGTGTTTGCCGAAAGTTGATGATCGTTATCTACAATTATGTACCTTTACAGTAGGCGGGCATTATGGAGGAGCATGTTTACGTTCTGATCCCTCTTTAGTTATAAGAGGTGAAAGTGATATGCAACCATTACGAGTTTTAACTGATGAAGAGTTTTTAAAACAATTACAATAATCCCCTTCATCATCAACAGTAATCGAAATTGAGAGGATAAAAAAATAGATTGGAAACGTTGGCTGATATGGATGCTTGGTTTGTTGCCTTTATTATTGCTTGTATTTGCAATATTTAGGTTACGAGGATGTTGGCAAATTGGATATTTCGGTCCATCAGGAGATTGCAAAGAAAATAATATCAATCAACTTTCGTTAACCGATAAAAAACAAGATATAAAAGAGGTGATGGCGAAAGATCCCGTGATTGATAGGCAAATTGATGTAAATAATGGCACAAAAAATAATGCAAAGTATACAGTTGAAACCAACGGTGTACCTATTAGTACTGATGTTTTAGTAGATGCTCTTAATACGGTTGATTCAAATGTAATACCAAATAATATTGAAAATAATGGTGGTATTAATCAAGTTTCAAACACTTTAAGTAATAAAAATGACAAAGTTGGTAACTTGTACTTAGCAAAGCCAGATAAAAAAGTCGATAATTTAACTTTATCTCCAGCTCAAGTAACACAAAGATCAACTAACTTTTTGAATGGACAATGGTCTGTGAGTGGAGGTATTCAAGATAAGGCTACAGGTAAACCATTACAATTGAGCTATGAATTTAAAAATAGGAATGGTCAAGTTACTGTTACTCGTAGCGATGGAGTTAAATGTCTAGGTCAAGTTGATAGTGGTATTCAAAATGCTAACTTGAGTATTGTCGGTAATAACCAAGCTATTTGTAGTGATAATACCAAATATCAATTACCTAAGATTCAGTGTAAATTAGGCAACAATAATCAAGCTGATTGTCAGGGAATTTATGACAACGGGGCTTTGTTCCCCATTACGATGAAAAAACAATAAGGTTGTATATGCTTCCAGAAACACATAACTATGGTCAAGAAGTTACACTTATAATGAATTTTGGAATTCAATTTATTGATTTTTAGTTAAAAATAGATTGAAAAGATAGTCAATGGCGCAATAAAATTAATGGTAGTTTTATCGATCCTTCTGAAAGTGGGGCACTAGTTAGATTAATTGAAGATAGCAATAATGGTAAATTTTTTGAACCGGGTAATCACTTTTTTATAGTTACCCCTACACCAGAGATTAGTGTTGACCAATCACTAAAAATGTATGATGGTATTTGGTTGCCTGTTTCTGTTTTAAGATCAATACCCCTTGAACGCTTTGATATAGGATCTCATAACTGGAGACGTGTAAGAATTGTTAGCATTCCAGAAGGAGACGAACCTGATGGCAATACACATCGTGTAACTTTTGCATTTGATACTAAAATCTTTGCAAATATGCAATACGTTGTTTATTTAGCTCCTAATGAGAATGATGTAAAAAAAGGTTCAGTATTTAGTCTGGCACATTGCTCAGATCAGATTTCTTGGTATCTAGAGCTAAAATGGATAACAAGTTGGTTAATTGACTTATTCCAAGAATTAGCTCCTCAGCCAGAACGACTAAAATTACATAAAGAGGATATTGAATTAGAAATAATTAAGAAATCTTATTATGGCCATTATCTGAACATTCTTAATTTGCTTGTAGATTCAATACAACTACCAACAATCAAAATTGTATCAAATTCTCGAAAATTTTTTTGGAGATGGTGGAATGTGTTATTATTAACTCTATTATTATCCGCATTAGGCGCTTCATTGTTCTTTTTTTATCCATTTAACAAGGATAAATTCTCAGAAACCATACCGAAAATTATTATTATTTCTCCTGTATTGATTAGAAAAAACACTTTAACCAATTATTGAACCTTCTAAAGAAGAACCTAGATTCATAGAAGAATTGAAGTATGAAAAGTTACCAATTGAAGATACAAACTCTGGTATCAGGATAGAAAAGGCACCTAAACCATCGCTAGAAAACAAAAATTTCACGAATTGTATTACTAAAAGAAGAGATACAAAATAATCCTAATCCATCAAGAATGATCATTGTGTTTGATAACTCTTTATCCATGATGGCAACGTTAGTTGAACCGCCTCACGAAGTAGAACAGTTTTTAGAATATATAAGTTACGGTTATCCAAATTATATATCAGAATAAGAATAAAAAAACCAGACATTTGTCTGGTTTTTTTATTTATTTTATTGAAAAAACAATTTTAAAAATCTAGATTAGCTGCCTTTAAGGCATTTTCTTCAATAAACAATCGGCGAGGTTCAACCTCATCACCCATTAATGTGGTAAAAAGTTGATCTGCTTCTATAGCATCTTTGATAGTCACTTGTAACATACGGCGACTAGTTGGATCCATGGTGGTTTCCCATAGTTGTTCGGGATTCATTTCTCCGAGACCTTTATAACGTTGAATAGTAAGTCCCCGACGAGATTCGCGGATTAGCCAATTAACCGCTTCTTCAAAGGAATTAACAGGCTGTTTACGCTCTCCCCGTTGAATAAATGCACTCTCTTCAAGAAGATCTTTTAATTGCGATCCTAAATGGCAAATATTTCGATATTCATTACTATGAATAAATACTTGGTCTAATGCATAATTAGTATCAACGCCATGTGTTCTTACTTTTATGATTGGTATATATAATTGCGTTTTTTCATTAAAAGAGGCCGAATAACCATAGCTACTACCGTGTTGTTCTTTACTTGATAATTTTTCTACAATGGTTTTTACCCAATTTTCAGCTTTTTGTTGGTCTGTTAGTATATTTTCTTCTAATACTTCATGATAAACCATTTCAGAAAGCAGCGCTTTAGGGTAGCGTCGTTCCATTTTAGTAATTAGCTTCTCAACTTTTTGATATTCAGCAATAAGCTTTTCTAATGCTTCGCCAGCTAATGCTGGTGCATGATCATTAACATGTAATGATGCATCTTCAAGAGCTAAGGCGATTTGAAATTGAGTCATCGCATCATCATCTTTAATATATTGTTCTTGCTTGCCTTTTTTTACTTTATATAAAGGTGGCTGAGCTATATAAACATAACCACGTTCAATAATTTCTGGCATTTGACGATAAAAGAACGTTAATAGCAATGTACGAATGTGTGAACCATCGACGTCGGCATCGGTCATGATAATGATACTATGATAACGCATTTTATCAGGATTATATTCGTCACGACCAATTCCGCAACCTAGAGCGGTAATTAATGTTGCTACTTCTTGAGAAGAAAGCATTTTATCAAAACGTGCTTTTTCAACATTTAGAATTTTACCTTTAAGCGGTAAAATGGCTTGATTTTTACGGTTACGACCTTGTTTTGCCGATCCACCTGCAGAATCCCCTTCCACTAAGTAAAGTTCTGAAAGTGCAGGATCTTTTTCTTGGCAATCAGCGAGTTTCCCCGGTAGTCCTCCTAAATCTAAGGCGCCTTTCCGACGGGTCATTTCACGTGCTTTACGTGCAGCTTCACGGGCTCTAGCTGCATCAATGATTTTACCAACAACAATTTTGGCATCCGATGGGTTCTCAAGTAAGTATTCAGCTAATTTTTCACCCATAACAGATTCTACTGCTGATTTAACTTCTGATGAAACCAATTTATCTTTGGTTTGTGATGAAAATTTAGGATCTGGAACTTTTACAGATACTACAGCAATTAAACCTTCACGAGCATCATCTCCCGTGGCACTGATTTTTGCTTTTTTACTGTATCCTTCTGTTTCCATATAATTATTAAGCGTTCGAGTCATGGCGCCTCGAAAACCAGCTAAGTGTGTACCACCATCCCTCTGCGGAATATTATTAGTAAAACAATAGATATTTTCCTGATATCCATCGTTCCACTGTAATGCTATTTCAACACCAATGCCGTCTTTTTCAGTACTAAAATAAAAGATTTTAGGATGAATAGGATTTTTATTTTTGTTTAAGTATTCAACAAATGCTTTAATCCCGCCTTCATAGTGATAATGTTCACTTTTACCGGTACGTTCATCAAGTAGTCTTATCGATACACCTGAATTTAAAAATGATAGTTCTCGTAGACGTTTAGCTAAAATTTCATAGATAAACTCAATATTAGTAAAAGTTTCTGGACTTGGCCAAAAACGAACATACGTACCTGATTCCGTTGTTTCACCAATAACTTTAAGCGGTTCTTGTGGAACCCCAAGTTTATAGATTTGGCGATGAATCTTTCCATCACGGTAAATAATTAATTCTAATTTGTTTGATAAGGCATTAACAACCGAAACACCTACACCATGTAAACCACCAGAAACTTTATAAGAATTATCATCAAATTTACCACCAGCATGCAATACAGTCATGATAACTTCAGCTGCTGAAATTCCTTCTTCTTCATGAATGCCTGTTGGAATACCTCGACCATCATCTCGCACAGAAACAGAGTTATCAGGATGAATAGTGACTTCAATATGGTGACAATAACCGGCTAATGCTTCGTCTATGGCATTATCGACTACTTCAAAAACCATATGGTGAAGTCCTGTTCCATCATCAGTATCACCAATATACATCCCTGGACGTTTTCGGACAGCATCAAGCCCTTTGAGTACTTTAATACTAGAAGAATCGTAAGAATTAGACATGAATTTCTCGACTTATTTGATTGTTTATATCGTTCTGTATATCTAAGAAATTATACCAGATTTTATGTGAAAAATCTTATCATTTTCATTGATCATATGGGTAATCTGATCTTGGCTAACTGCAGTAATAAATACTTGTGAATTAGCTAATTTTAAACGTTTTGCCAATAATTCTCGTTTGGTATTGTCCAATTCTGAAGCGAAATCATCTATCAAGTAAACGCAAGGTTGTGAGTTTTGTTTTGAATAGTACTCACCTTGAGAAAGACGTAAAGCGCACATTAATAATTTTAACTGACCTCGAGACAACATATCTTCAACGGGAATATTATCAATACGTAATCGAATATCAGCTTTATGAGGTCCAACCGATGTATAATTAATGAATTTGTCTCTTTCATATTGTTTATTTAATATTTCTGAATATTCAATACCGTGTTCCCAGCCTTGATAATATTGACAATTAATTTGATATTCAGGTAAAAAATCCTGACAAGTATGAATAATCTCTGGAAAAATATGTTGTGAATAATTTGCTCTAATCTGACTTATTTTCTCAGCTATTGGGGTTAGTTCTTTATCCCAAGGTAGTAATTGATTATAGCTATTACATTGTTTAAGTAAAGCATTACGTTGTTTTAACAAACGCTTCAAATTGTTCCAAAGATAAATAAATTCGGGATAATGATGAAAGCATCCCCAATCAATAAATGAACGCCGATATTTTGGGCCTCCAGTTAATAAATCAAAACCTTCAGGTGTAATTAACTGAATTGGCAATAGTTTAGCCAAATCTGTTAACCGGAAACCTTCATCACCATCAATTTTTATTTTATTATCATTATTACGATTTTTTGCTAGACCAATTGTTCGAATTTGCTGATTGATTGATTTAATTTGGCTGAATAAAACTAATTCTGGTTGTTCGTGTTGTATAATTCGATTGGATTGAATATGTCTAAATGCACGTCCATGTCCAAGCATATAAATGGCTTCAAGTAGACTGGTTTTACCACTACCGTTATCACCTATGATATAGTTGAAATGATGAGATAATGATAACTCAGCATTATCAATATTACGAAAATGATGAATTTTGATTTGTGAAATTGTCATATTAATGAATAAAGCTTCTGATCATCGTCAGAAGCTAAATGAGATTTGATTATAAACGCATTGGCATAACAACATAAGTGGCTGATTGGTCATTAATGTCTTCAATCTGAACACTTGATGTTGCATCAGTTAATAAAAGCTGTACGCTATCACATTTTAATGTATTTAATATATCTAATAAATACGTTACGTTAAAGCCAATTTCAAGTTCTGCTGATTCATATTTTACATCAATTAACTCTTCGGCTTCTTCTTGTTCTGGATTATTTGCTGTGATTTTTATTTGATTATTATGTACATACAATCTTATTCCGCGGAATTTTTCATTAGATAAAATTGCTACGCGAGATAAAGCATTCCTTAATTCATCACAAGATACTTCTAGAGGTTTATCTGGATTTCGAGGTAGTACTCGTTTGTAGTCTGGAAATCTTCCATCAATTAATTTTGAAGTAAAAGTAAAATCACCAAGATTAACACGTAAATTATTATTACCAATTTGTATGTTAATCGGTTCCTCATTATCACCAACAAGTTTCGCAAGTTCAATGACGCCTTTTCTTGGAAGAATAACTGAGCAAGCAGTAGAAATATTTTGCCCAACAGGCTGAGCACAAAATGCTAAGCGGTGACCATCAGTCGCAACCGATTTTAATAAACCATCTTCAATTTCAAATAGCATACCATTTAAATAATACCTTACATCTTGATTAGCCATTGAGAATTGAACTGCATCAATAAGTCGTTTTATGGTTTTTTGTGGAACGGAAAGATCAATATCACTTTGCCAATTTTCAAGATTAGGGAAATCACTAGCAGGTAGTGTTGTTAATGAAAATTTACTTCGACCTGATTGAATAATTAATCGGTTATCGTCAACAGTTATTGAAATTTGAGCATTGCTGGGTAAATTACGACAGATATCGAGAAATTTTTTCGCGGGAACTGTTGTTGCACCCGGTTCGCTTGCTTCAATCAAAGGTAAATGAGAAATCATTTCAATTTCAAGATCTGTACTTGTCATTGATAAAACATTATCACTCACTTGTAATAATAAATTACCTAAAATTGGTAGTGTTGGGCGACTACTTAGTGGTGCGCTAACAAGTTGCAATGGTTTGATAAGTTTTTCGCGATCGATAATAAATTTCATAATGTTGATTCTTTTTTAGGTTGATAATGTTCGTATTAAATTGGAATAATCTTCTTTAATATCGTTGTTTTCTTCTTTTAATTCTGCGATTTTACGACATGCATGTAATACTGTTGTATGATCTCTTCCTCCAAATCCATCACCAATTTCAGGAAGACTTTTGTTTGTTAATTCTTTCGCTAATGCCATTGCAACTTGACGTGGTCTTGCAACAGATCGTGAACGACGTTTTGATAACAAATCAGATACTTTGATTTTATAATACTCAGCAACTGTCTTTTGTATATTTTCAATAGTAACAAGTTTCTCTTGCAAGGCGAGTAAATCTTTTAGAGCATCTTTTACAAAATCAATAGTAATTGATTTGCCAGTAAAATTAGCGTTAGCAATAACGCGATTAAGCGCCCCTTCTAATTCACGCACATTGGAACGTAAACGTTTAGCAATAAAAAAAGCAACCTCTTCAAGCAGTTTAATATTATTTTCTTCTGCTTTCTTCATTAAAATTGCCACACGGGTTTCAAGTTCCGGTGGCTCTATTGCTATTGTTAATCCCCAGCCAAAACGTGATTTTAAACGATCCTCTACGCCATTTATCTCTTTTGGATAACGATCTGAAGTTAATATAATTTGTTGGTTACCCTCTAGTAATGAATTAAAAGTATGAAAGAATTCTTCTTGAGAACGTTCTTTATTCGCAAAAAATTGTATATCATCAATAAGTAATGCATCAACAGAACGATAATAGTTTTTAAACTCTTCAATTGCATTATTTTGTAAGGCTTTTACCATATCTTGCACAAAACGTTCTGAATGCATATAAACAACTTTTGCATTATCTTTTTCATCAATTATTTGATTACCAACAGCATGCAATAAATGAGTTTTGCCTAATCCAGTTGAACCGTATAAAAACAATGGGTTATAAGCCTTGCCTGGATTCTGGGCAACTTGTTTAGCAGCAGCAACAGCAAGTTGATTAGATTTGCCTTCAACAAAGCTATTAAATGTGTGCTTATGATTAATACCTGAGTGATAAGCGTGATTGCTATTAGTTTCTTTAGTCATTTTCCAAGCAGGAACAAGTTCTGCTTTTGGTTGTTCATTTTTGATTTTTTTATCCATCGAAAGTGTTGAACCAACTTCGAGATGCAATTTCAAAGAATCATTATTAAAATGCTTATTTAGTAATTGAGATATTGTTGTTAAATATTTATTTCTGACCCAATCTAACACAAATCTGTTAGGGGCATAAATATAGAGTTTGTTATCAACCATTTCCGCTTGCAATGGTCGAATCCATAAATTAAATTCAGTTGTTGGAAGTTCTTCTTGTAATTGAGAAAGACAATCTTGCCAAATAGCGGTAGGCACAGCAACTCCTTTAATTTTAATTACTAACAATGCTTCTGTAATTATAATCTTTTTTGTGGGTAATTTATAGATAGGGGTGACTATATAATTTGATGAATAAAAATTATATAGATAAAAAAACCCAGTTTAACTGGGTTTTTCAAGTAGAAGTAATAATTAATTTGTTGTATCAATAACTTTAACTTCTTGAATATTACGTGCTTTAACTTCAATTTCAACACGACGATCTGGTGCTAAACATGCTTTTAAGTTAGCGCCACGAAGTGCATTACATTTAGTACCTGTAACTGGTTGTGTTTTACCCACACCACGTGCACTGATTAGATCAGCTGGAACACCTTTTTCTACTAGGTATTTCATTACTGAATGTGCGCGTTGCTCAGAAAGTTTTTGATTATAGGTATCTGAACCAATACGGTCAGTATGACCAATTACAACGATAGCGCTTTGAGTTGGGTTAATTTTAACAAGTGATGTTAATAAGTTGTCTAATGCTTGACGACCTTCAGCTTTTAAGTCAGATTTCGCATAGGCAAATAATACATCTTCATTTAATACATAACGATTTTCTTGTGTTTTAACTTCAACTTCAGGTGCTGCTACAACAGGTGAACCTAAACGGTAAGTAATACCTAAAGTTAATAAACCGGCGTCTGGTGATGCATTAGTTTTAGTATGGATATGTTGAACATATTGATATTCTAAACGAGTAGAGAAGTCTTCATCAAAGCGATAGTCAAGACCTAATGCATAAACAGGAGATAAGTCAGTTTTAGTTCCGCCGTGTCCATTTACATCTTTAACTAAGCCGCTATTTTTCCACTTAGCAATAGTTACCATTCCACCTGCACGAGCATAAATATCAAGGTCATCAGAAATGAATGATATTGGATAACTTAATTTACCAGTTAAAGAAACACCTTGTGCTGAAACTTTACTGTGACCTAGATCACTGTGAGTGCCTTGATAATTGTAAGTCTTTTTATATTTAGCAGAACCCAACCAGTCATATCCTAATTCAAATGCAAGATAAGGATTTGCTTGGAAACCAAGAAAAGCACCGCCGCCGATATTGCTACGATCAGAAGTGCTAACACCAACGTTAGAGTTTTCACGAATTTTATTTGCATCTAATCTGTAGAGTTCTGACCAACCTAATTTAGCACCTGTATAAAAAGTGTTATCTTCATATGCTGCATTAGCTGCAGTAGCTGTTAAGCTTGCAACTGCAATTGCTAGAGCTAGAGTTGTTTTTTTCATTTTTTTGCCTCAACTTTAATGTTGTTATAGACGATGTTTAGTTTCCTTTTGTTTAAATTTCACTTTAAATAAAAGAACAATTACTTATTGTTGTATTAATTATGCTATACATAATCCTAGTTGATTATAGCATATCTTGTATACAAATCTATATCTAATGATATCGCCTTTAAAAAATTTAAACAATGTTATCAAAATATTTTGTTAATCACTGTAGTAAAATCATTTACCGTATTGGATAACACTTTTGACATAATAAAAAAGTCAGCTTCAAGTCGTTTATCAAATTCATCTGAGCTTATATCTTCATTTTCATCTAGTATTATAGAATCAAATTTTATTCGTTTAAATGTTAGGTCAGAATTGACGATAAAGTTAACACCTCTCTCATCGACAATTTTCATTTTTGTAATCCATTTACCCGAATCAAAATGAACGCGCATTTCATCGCTTGTGATTTCTTGATTTTTACAGCTGATAATTCCATTACCTTCGAGCGGATCTTTAAGTTCAGCTTGATCACCTAATATAAAGGGTGAAAAATTAAGCTTTTCTTTAACCCATGAGGTCATAATCTGTTCAAGTGGTTTGTCAATTGATAGTGGAGTTAATGCTAATGAACCAAGTTCTTTGCGTAAAATCGCGAGAATATCTTCAGCTTGTTTAAAACTACTACAATCAACAATAATACGTTTATTTTCAGTATCAATCCAAAGCCAATAATGGTTATATTTACTAAAAGCCCTTGGCATTAAGTCAATTAAAACTTCATCTTTTAAGCTAGCCTTCTCGTTTTTTGTAAGTCTTCTACTTAGAGCTTGTTCTTGTTTATCAATTTTTTCTAATAAAGTTTGTTTAATGACTGGCGCTGGTAATATTTTGGTTTCTTTTTTTATACGTAATAATAAATGACCTTGCATATCGACAATAAAATCATTTTGGTTATTGTCATGATAGGGTGAAACCCAGCCCATTTTTGTTGTATCTAAGTTGCCACATGGGGTAAACATTTGAGATTTAATTGCTTTTTCAATAGCATCTTTATTGAGTAACGTGTCATTATTTAATTGATAAATAATGGCATTTTTAAACCAAAGCATGGATTTATCGTTCCTAAAATGTGTTTATGGTTATTATTTTAGCATGTTTAGTTTTTATTAACTGCCTGTAAATTGTAAAACAGTCATAGTTTTATTATTGTGCTTAGATTCAGCATGTTTCTAAGGTTAGAATTTATAAGATATGCCCATATAAACTGATGTTACTGTACTATTATCAACCATTGGACTGTCCGCAGCATCACCAGTTAATTTATCAATATGTACACTACCAAATGTAGCAATGTTGTCAGTTAATAAATATTGTGCTCCTATTTCAGCGTAAGGCGTAAATGAGCTGTCAACATTAAAGTAATGTAATTTTGAACGCGATGATTCTTTATGAGAAATACCATAGTAATAATCGTTATGTTTGCTGTTTGCCCAATTTACACCTATAGTTGGAACAATTATTAAGTTACCTTGCATATAAGGAATACTATAATCAGCATTGGCTAATAAACTATTACTTTCATCTAGTATATCAGCTCCTATACTACTAGAAAAACTTCCAAAATTAGTATCTATAGAGTATTCAATTTCAGCCAATAGGGTTGAGTGACGGTTATCAAGAAGTTTTAATTGATGATTATTGGAGTCATTTGGTTTGAATTCGTTAGATAAGTAACGTGCTCCAATGGATAAACTTTGATTATTTGTATTATAAGCATAAATGCCAGCTGATAAATCATCGATAAAAAATAGACCATTGTCATAATCAATATGAGGAACTGGATAAAACTTTGAACTGTAACTTTTATACGGAGAATTCCCCCAACCAATACCTAATCCAATAGATGTTGGATTGGCAGATACAGTTGGTATAGTTGATAAAGTAATTATTGATAAAATAGGAATTGAACAAAATGTTTTTTTCATCTTTTTTATATCCATTTAAGTAATAACGCTATCATCTAATCGAATATTATTCATCTGGAGTCTTGGTCACACAATCAATACATTAATTGTACATTGTAACAAATGAATTTCCTTAATAATAATGCCACATTTTGTCATATTTGAATATGGATTAGTGAGATAAATTATGAGTAAACCAACTTTAGAAATGATTAATAGTCGGCCCGACGATGCAACGTTATTGGCTGATGAAGCAAAATATTGTTCATTTGGTGATACCGTGCATTATGTTGAACCACCAAAGATTTTTGATGGCTGTGAAGGTAGTTACATGTATGATAAAGAAGGTAAAGCCTTCCTTGATTTACAAATGTGGTACTCTGCTTGTAACTTTGGTTATGCTAATGAACGTTTAAATAACGTACTTAAAAAGCAAATTGATACTTTACCACAATGCGCTAGCCAGTATTTACATCCTACTAAAATCGAATTAGCCAAAACAATTGCTCAAGGTATGGAGCAGCGATTCGGTTACCAAGGGCGAGTTCATTTTAATGTTGGTGGTTCACAATGTATTGAAGATTCATTAAAAGTCGTTCGTAATGCTACTGGTGGTAAATCTCTGATGTTTGCATTTCAAGGTGGTTACCATGGCCGTACTTTGGGTGCATCTTCAATTACCTCAAGCTACCGTTACCGTCGTCGTTATGGTCACTTTGGTGATCGTGCAATGTTTGTACCATTCCCATATCCGTTTCGTCGTCCAAAAGGAATGACAGCAGAAGAATATGGTGAACATTTAGTTGCTGAGTTTGCTCGTTTATTTGAAACTGAATATCACGGTGTATGGGATCCAAAAGTAGGACAGGCTGAATATGCTGCATTTTATGCCGAACCGTTACAAGCAACGGGTGGTTATATTGTTCCTCCACGTAATTACTTTAAAGGTCTGAAAAAAGTTTTAGATCAATATGGTATTTTATTAGTTGTTGATGAAATTCAAATGGGCTTTTATCGTACTGGTAAATTATGGTCAATTGAGCATTTTGATGTTAAACCTGATGTGGTGGTATTTGCGAAAGCATTAACTAATGGTTTAAATCCATTAGGTGGCTTATGGGCTCGTGAAGAGTTAATCAATCCGGAAGTATTCCCAGTTGGCTCAACTCACTCTACGTTTGCTTCAAATCCTTTAGGTACTGCAGTTGGTTTAGAAGTATTAAAAATGACTTCTGAAACAGATTACGAAAAAATGGTAATGGATAGCGGAGCATACTTCCTTGAAGGATTAAAAACACTAGAGAAGAAACATAAAGAGATAGGCGAAGTTGATGGTCTAGGTCTTGCACTTCGCGCTGAAATTTGTACCGAAGATGGATTTACCGCTAACAAAGCCTTAGTTGATAAAATGGTAGATATTGGTATGTCAGGTGATCTTGATTGGAAAGGTAACAAAATGGGCTTGGTGCTCGATATTGGTGGTTACTATAAAAATGTTATCACCTTTGCTCCATCATTACATATTTCTCGTCAAGAAATCGATCAAGGTATCGAATTGCTCGATCAATTAATCACACGAGCAAAAAAAGAACTTTAATCCTTTAATTCTATTCTTCCTGCCAACTTTTGTTGGCAGGTTGCGTTTTATAGCCAACCATTTATTAAATTTATGAAATACATCAATCAGTTAGAAAAAAATGAATTAATAGACAGCTTTTTAACTTATCCGCCACAGGATTTTTCAGCTTGGTTAAGTGATGATGATGTGCCTGTTTTTTCTGCCAAGTTTGATTTACTTACAACTGCAAATGATGATTTTAAATATAAAATTCAAAAATTTCCTTTTTATAAAAAATGGAAACATTGGTTACAGCCAAGAACCTGTTTTGTTGGGACAACTGTTTCGGAATATACGTTATTAACAGATAAGGTTGATGCTAATCAATTAGCTAAACATCTTAAAACAACTTATGCCAAACAATATCCTTTTATGATTGTTAAAGATCTTCCTTTAGCATCCCCGTTATTAAGTGAATACGATAACCACTATTCAGAGCAGCTTATTGAAGCGTTAAAAGAACAAGGCTATATCGAAGTTGAAGGACAAGCATTAGCTTGGTTACCTATTGATTTTGTTGATATAAACGAAGTTTTCTCGCGTTTTTCGTATAGTCGACGAAAAAATTTTAGAAGAAAACTAAAATCACGCGATAAATTAGACATTAATATTTTGCATAGTGGGGATGAATGCTTTTTTAATCAAGATGTTCAAGACGAATATTATCAACTTTATCTTAATGTTTATCAGCAAAGCGAAATACATTTTGATTTATTAACTAAACCATTTTTTATTCAATTATTGCAAAGTAAAGCAGCCAAAGCCCATATTTTTACTTATCACAATAATGGAGTATTTATTGGTTTTAATATCTGTTTTGAAGTAAATAATATGCTGATTGATAAATATATCGGCATGGTTTATCCAAAAGCAAGAGAACTAAATCTTTACTTCGTAAGCTGGTTTGTAAATCTTGAATATGCGTTGCAACAAGGATTTAATTATTATATTGCAGGTTGGACAGATCCTGAAGTAAAAGCATCATTGGGTGCTAAATTCACATTTACTAAACATTTAGTATATATTCGTAATCCATTATTACGTGTAATATTACGTAAATTGATTGGTCACTTTGAAAGTGACAAGGAGAAAGTAGCATGACCTGTCCTATTATACTCAATTTCGATAAAAGTGTAGGTAAGATAAACAATGCTAAAACCATCGATGTGACTGAGTGGCAGGATGCCATTCGCTTTGGCTGTACTGAGAAAAAATTCTTTCACTTTAAAAAAGTGTTGCAACAATCCCTACCTGATAAATATGGAACGGTGTTAATGGGAAGTGGAGATTTTCATCATGTTTCGTTATTATTGATTGAACGTTTAGCTAAAGAATATTCAGCTAGCAATCCCATTCAAGTTGTCGTTTTTGATAATCATCCTGACAATATGCGTTATTTATTTGGAATACATTGCGGATCATGGATTAGTTACGTGGCAAGTTTACCTTTTGTTAGCCGCGTACATGTTTTAGGTATTTCATCTCAAGACATTGGTCTTTCTCATTTTTGGGAAAACAGATGGTCACCGCTATTCCATAAAAAACTGACTTATTGGAGTTTAGATGTCAATGTTACTTGGGCAAAAAAAATTGGCTTAAGTCATGCTTTTCGCCATTTTGCTACCCCTGATGATCTTATTGCTAGCTTTCTTTCAGAACAATATCATAGCGCACAACCTGTTTATTTATCGATTGATAAAGATGCATTAAGTGAAGAAGTTGTACATACCAATTGGGATCAGGGTAAATTACAAACATATCATATCCTTGATACTATCACCTCAATCAAACCAAGGCTTGTTGGTAGTGATATTACAGGGGAACTTTCTATATGGAAACCGACAAATTGGTTTAAACGTTTTCTTAGTTCACTAGATAAGCAACCCAGCATATCATCTGATGATCTTATCAATTGGCAGAAAGAGCAACATCAGCTTAATCTAACGTTATTGAAAGCTATTTCAGGATAAACTATTGTCAAAAAGTTTGAGGAAATGTAGGTGTTTGAGTATAAAACTTAGACCTACTTTTCCAAAGATCTGAAAAAAATTTAAGGATGATGTTTAGAAGAATTCTGTTTAGATAATTTGCCTTCTGCTAATGCTAAAAACAAAATTCCTGAAACAATTAGAATTGTACCGATTAATTTAAATAACGTAATAGGTTCCTGAAATAACCAGATTGATGCAATCATTACCGTTACTACTTCAAAGTGAGATGCGGCAAATGCTGGACCGACTGGTGCTTTTTTTAATAACGTCATCCAGGTGAAAAAAGTAAGAATATATCCTGTTATTGATATATAAATCCATGGGTTAGTAAAAACCCGCACTAACCAATCCATACTCATTTCTAGAGGTTGGGCATGGATAGCGGTTAATTTAAAACTACATTGTGCAATAGTATCAAAAAAAAGTAATACTGAAAAACCGATAAGATAGAATCTAGCCATATTTAAGACATTCCTACAAAAATGACGCCAGTAGTAATTAATAGCATGCCAATTAAACGATAAAAGGTAAGCAGCTCTTTGAAAATAATACGTCCAACAATCATAATAGTAATAATATTAAATGAGGCTAGCAATACACCTTGTGAAAGGGGAACTAAAGTTAAAAATGCCAACCATAATAAAAATTCTGCAACATAAGAGATAATGCCAATCCAAATCCAATGATTTTTTGCCAAATCTAGCCAATAATACCAACCATCACGATTATTTGGTGAGATGGCAGCAAATTTAAAAGCGACTTGTCCTAAAGTATCAAAACAGATGTTACTAACCCAAAGTATCATTACTAATGGTGACATTATGACTCTATTCCTTTTGCTATATTATTGAAGAATATAATGCACTCTTTAATCACTTCCCGACGTTGACTATCAATTGTTATCAAATGATAACTGTCATTTAAGATCACTAGTTTTTTGGAGCCAGAAACGTTTTTTTCAACTAGTTTTGCATTGGTTTCAATATTGGCGATATCATCATTACCTGAGTGCATAATTAAACATGGTGAAACAACATTAGGCAGTTGAGCACGTACATCCTTGGCAAGTAATTGCATTTCGGCAAGTGCTGGGAAGGGATTTCCTGCAAGTCCTGCTGAAGCTGCATCACCACTTAACATGCTTTCAGATACGACGGCTCGAATCCGTTCATCTTTAAGTCCATATGGTGGTTTTTCAATAAAAGACACTTTTTGGAAAATTCTTAATTTTTTAAAATAAACCAACAAAAAGAAGAATTTTTTTGCCCAAAAAGGCATACTCCAGCCATCGTAATAAAAAGTTGGTGCTAAAACGCCAACACCCTTAATTTGTTCTGGTCTATCAGCGGCTAGTTTCAGTGCTAAAAGTGCACCCATTGATAATCCAGCAACATAAACATTATCAACATGTTGAGCTAAGTAATCAGCCCCTTCTTGTACACTTTGGTACCAATCTTGCCATGATGTTTTACAAAGATCAGCTTCGGTACCACAATGACCGGCTAGTTGAATAGCATAAACTGTAAATCCAGCTTTATGTAAACCATTAGCTAAAATTCGCATTTCATTCGGCGTACCAGTTAAGCCATGAATTAGAAGTACACCATTTTTATTACCAGGTAAAAAATAAGATAAATCTTGCATTGTACTCATTATTATGCCTTTACTATTTTACTATCATGATGGGAATTAAAGAATGTTGTGCTTGTTCTAATGCTTTGGTTACATCAGCAAAACTATTGATAGCACAGTGCGCAATCTTATTTTTTTTACAGTAATTCACTAGTTTGTCTTTGGCAAAAACATAATCAACATTATGTGATACACAGTAGTCTGAGGTACCATCTCCTACAAAAAGTATTTGGGGGAAATATTGTTGCTTTTTAACATGATTACATTTGCAATTACCACTTTGTTTAATACAATCCTTATTGGCATAAGGAAATTCAAGTCGCCAACTACGGTTATTATCATGAAGCAACTTATTGGCAAAAATAGGCAAATGTTCAATTCCATGACGTTTTAATACAAACTGTATTGCGTAATCTAACCCATCACTCACAACATGAACAGGAATATTCTTTTGTTCGGTATAATTAATAAACGATTTAAACATTGGATCGATTTCAATCTTGGAGAGAACTTGATTGAGTTCCTCTAAACTGGCATCCATTAGAGCAATTTGTTTACTCATGCATTCTTGAGAGCCAATTTTGCCATTAACCCACATTTCTTCAAGCTCATCACAACCATCTTGCCCGAAATAACTCAGTAAAGTATCGGTTACATCATTAACACTGATGGTTCCATCAAAATCACATAAGACAATAGGAGTCTGATGCTGAGTATAAGATGGATAAAAAAGATGGTCAGCCATCGATGAAAAAGTATTCATTTTAAAATCAAAATAGTCTAATTGTAGATAATGGCGCAAATTTTCTCATAAAGTAGTTTTAAACTTTGTGGGCTCTTTGTATATATTTTGTAACGAGGGTGAAATTGTCTGTATAATGAGGTTCACTCGGTATAAGCTATAGTAATGAGAATCGATAATGAGCGAACGTATATTAATCATTGAAGACGATCCAAGATTAGCCAACCTCATACAAGTATACCTTGTTCGGCAAGGGTATACTGTTGATTGGCATAATAGTGGTGAAGGAGCAGAAGAAAAAATTCGTCAACTCAATCCAGATTTGGTCATATTAGATGTAATGTTGCCACAAAAATCAGGTTTTGATATTTGTCGTGATATACGAGGCTGGTTCGCCAATTATATTTTAATCATGACAGCCAGTGAAGATAACATCGATGAAATTGTCGGACTTGAACTTGGTGCTGATGATTATTTGGCAAAACCAGTTGAACCAAGATTATTACTTGCTCGAATACGTGCCTTGTTACGACGTAAACAGATAGAAAATGAAAAAGATTGTGGCAAAGAATGGGTTATGCCCTTAAATAACAAAACCCTTATTTTTGATAACTTAGTGATAGATGGCGAAAATAGGAAAGTAGTATTACAAGAACAAGAGATAGATTTAACTACCGCGGAATTTGATCTTCTATGGTTATTGGCTAATAATGCTGGAAACATATTATCAAGGGATGATATTTTTTCTCAAGTGCGTGGTATTGATTTTGATGGTAGCGATCGTTCTATTGATTCCCGTATATCAAGACTTCGCCGTAAATTGCTCGATGATCCTGACAATCCATCACGAATTAAAACGGTTCGAGGAAAAGGTTACTTATTCATGCGTGAGGGGGATAGTCATTGAGTCAATTATTAGCCAAACCACTATTTTTTAATAGACGAATTGTATTTTATCTCGTTATATTACTTTCTTTGCAGTGTATCATTGCTTATGGAGCTTTATTGGTATTTGATTCTTTACCTTCCTCATTAACTGATATGCCCGATGATCATCTTGTATTTCGTGAGTCACAACGAGGTACAGTAAACTTAATTCGTATGAGAATTAACGAAAATAAAAATCGTCCTTTGCAAGAAGTTGTTGACGAGTTGCAACCTTATTTTGGCTACCCAATAGAAATTTTACCAATCAATACGGTTTTACCGCATTCAGTTTTTCAAGAATTAAAAAATCTTGGTTTTTCTTTTGATAGTGATAAAGAAGTTGTCTACATTGATTTAAATGATGGTAATTTATTACAGTTAGGTCCTATCGTAATGCGCGATATATTACAGTCTAACACTATGTCATTAAGTGTTTTTTTAATTATTTGGGCGTTATTTAGTGCGATCATCTTTTTTATTCTAATCTATTTTGCTTTTAGTGCAGTTTGGAAAGATTTAGTAAATATAAGACAAACTGCAGAACAGCTTGGGCAGGGCAATTTAAAAGCCAGAACTGAAAACGTTAAAGGCTGGTTATTCAAACCACTCGCAAAAGTTCTAAATAATATGGGAACACACATAGAACATTTAGTTGGTACGAACCAAACTATCTCGCATGCTATGGCACACGAACTGCGCACACCACTTGCCCGTATGCGATTTGAGCTTAGTATGCTTGAAGAATCTAATGATGAACAAGAAAAATTGCTTCTACAAAAAGGTATGAGTGATGATATTAACGAATTAGAAACCTTAATCAGTGCCAGCTTAAATTACTTTAAAATGCAACAGAGTAATATTGAGTTAAACTTAACTCAAGTTTCATTAAAACAATGGGTTGAAAAAGTCTGTCAGTCCTTAGCATTATTTAAACCAAAAGGATTTGAATTAGTGTGCAATAGTCAGGATGTTTTAGCTATCATTGATACTAATTTAGCAGAAACAATTGTTAAAAATTTACTTCTAAATGCATTTAAATATGCTACGCATAAAGCAGTATTAAATATTACAAAACAGAAAAATAGCGTAGTAATTGAAATTGATGATGATGGACCAGGCGTTCCGTTTGAAGCACGTGAAAAGATTTTTATGCCCTTTGCTAGACTAGATACCAGTCGAACACGTTCTACTGGTGGTTATGGCCTTGGTTTAGCATATGTCAAATTAATGGCAGAATTTCATGATGGTAATGCTTTCGTCGTTACTAGCCCTCTTGGAGGAGCAAGGTTTGTGATTTCATTAAAGTCTAACGATTGTTAATCATTTTCTTATAATTAATGCGTTATTATTAAATATGATCATAATTATTAAGTTTCAATAAGTTATTTTTTACAGTTTATCATAAGATAATATTTACTTTATTGAACAGTGAGGTAAATATTATGACAAATAAGTCAATGCATTCAATTCCAAAATTTTATTGGATCAAGTTTGTGATAATTTTTCTTTTTGGATTGTAATGTTATTTATGCTGGAAGATCTGTTTTAATTCCTTTAGTATGAGAATTACAATCCCAGTTTGGTTTAAATAAAGCACAAAATGGGGGGCATGATAAGTTTGTTTTTTTCGCTTATACAATATTTCAAATACCATCACTTGTTCCTGGCGATATATTGGTAAAATTAGTTTAAATACCGTGTTGATAGCTTTAGTTTCTGATAATGCATCAAAAGCATCATTAAGTACTGTATTTGGACTGTATAGTTTTTTTGTATGGCTGCATCAATCTGTGCTCCTTATTTTTCAGACTTGATTGCCGATAAAACGGTAAGTTTAAATAGTGGTTTTTACTTAGCTGCAGTTATTACTATGGTTGGAATAACTGCAATGCTATTTGTCAAAGAAGGACCAACTGTTTATTAGATTTAATGTATCGTGGTGATTTTAACGATTTTTAATCATTCTTTCTTGTTGATTATCTTGTCAGAAATATTAGGTAAAGCATAAATTTTAGTAAAACATAGTGTTTTATCGGAATAAAAAGTCTGCTTTTTTTCCATTTCAGAAAAAGAAAAAATTTGTTATATTCTTTAGTCAAAATGATAAAAAGTGACAGAACAAATTTTTAAATTCGTCATTGAAATATAAAATCAGAGGTTTTTTATGAGCGGTTCACTACCGGCTGAGACTGATAATCGTCCAACAAATTTTATTCGCCAAATTATAGATGCAGATCTTGCAGCAGGAAAATATAAAACAACACATACTCGTTTTCCACCGGAGCCAAATGGTTATTTACATATAGGTCATGCTAAATCAATATGTTTAAACTTTGGCCTAGCTCAGGATTATCAGGGTAAATGTAATTTACGTTTTGATGATACTAATCCAGTTAAAGAAGATATTGAATATGTTGAGTCAATTAAAGAAGATGTACGCTGGTTAGGTTTTGAGTGGGATGGTGAAATTTGTTATTCATCTGATTATTTCGACCGTTTATATGAGTATGCTATTGAGCTTATCGAAAAAGGACTCGCTTATGTTGATGAACTATCAGCTGATGAAATTCGTGAATATCGAGGAACGCTAACTCAACCAGGTAAAAATAGTCCTTACCGCAACCGTAGTGTTGATGAAAATTTGGCACTTTTTAAACAAATGAGAGAAGGTATCTTTGCTGAAGGGAAGGCTTGTTTACGCGCTAAAATCGATATGACATCTCCATTCATTGTCATGCGCGATCCTGTTTTATATCGCATTAAATTTGCAGAGCATCACCAAACAGGTAATAAGTGGTGTATCTATCCAATGTACGATTTTACCCATTGTATTTCCGATGCGATTGAAAATATTACCCATTCTCTCTGTACACTTGAGTTCCAAGATAATCGGCGTTTATATGATTGGGTGTTGGATAACATTACAATTGAGGCTCGTCCGCATCAGTATGAGTTTTCTCGTTTAAATTTAGAGTATGCAATAACTTCTAAACGTAAACTGACGTTGTTAGTGACAGAAAAAATTGTTGATGGTTGGAATGATCCACGTATGCCTACTGTTTCAGGCCTACGTCGCCGTGGATATACACCAGCCTCGATTCGTGAATTTTGCCGTCGTATTGGCGTAACTAAACAAGAAAATACCGTTGAGATGAGTACGCTTGAGTTTTGTATTCGTGAAGATCTTAATGAGAATGCCCCACGTGCTATGGCAGTGCTTGATCCTGTTAAAATAGTAATTGAGAACTTTTCAGAAACACTTGATGAAGTATTAAGCATGCCTAATCATCCTAATCGTCCAGAGTTAGGTAATCGTGAAGTGACTTTTACTCGTGAAATTTATATCGATCGTGCTGATTTTAGAGAAGAAGCTAATAAAAATTATAAGCGTTTAGTTTTAGGAAAAGAAGTTCGTTTGCGTAATGCTTATGTAATTCGTGCTGATCGCGTTGAAAAAGACTCAGAAGGTAATATCCAAACGATCTATTGTACTTATGATCCTACTACATTAAATAAAAATCCAGAAGATGGGCGTAAAATTAAAGGTGTAATTCATTGGGTGTCAGCTAAATTTGCAAAACCAGCTGAAATTCGTCTTTACGATCGTTTGTTTAATACGCCAAATCCTGGATCAGCCGATGACTTTTTATCGACCATTAATCCTAATTCTTTATTGATTAAAAGAGGTTTTGTTGAGCCAAGTTTACAATATGCAGAGATCGGTAAGGCTTTTCAGTTTGAACGTGAAGGTTACTTTTGTTTAGACAGCAAATATGCCTCAGATGATAATTTGGTATTCAATCGAACTGTCGGATTGAGAGATAGTTGGAACGATGCTTAAACAATAACATGACATTCGCCGACTTAGGTCGGCGGATTATTAAAATTTAATCTTTAATCTTCAAATTTAAATAATTTTGTTTGTTGATCTAGATAGTTAAGTAAATCAGGTATTCTATATTTACCTGACATTGATTTTACATTTTCCGCAGCCTTTTCTAATGATATACCTAAAGCAGTGACATATAAAGGATGTTTACTTTGCCCTCGAGCTACTTCGATTAAGTATTCACTATTTTCATAAAAAGGTTTTTTCGCTACTCCAATAATGGGTATTTTTTTATCTAAAGCATTATATAAATATCCACCTAATCCTATCTTACCGTTATTCAAGTGCACATATCCATCAATAACAATTGTGGTAATTTTGCTTAAATCGATTTTATTTAAAAGTGACATTATACAAGGTAGTTCTCGTTGATAAAACTGACCTGATTGATAAGGGGCAACATTATTTTGATAATCAATAATGATTCTTTCAATATCACATTTATTATCAGCCCAATGATTAAATAAAATTCCTACAGATTTTGCTTGGTTATTTATGTAATAAACATCAATTGCAAGAATCATTTACCTTAATTTTCCTCTCAATATATTATTCAGTAAACACAACTTATAAATTTTACGATTCATTAAATAACATGATACCATTATTCATTATCATTTCTCTATTATTTATTTGATATTCAATACTTATCATAAAGTTAGGCAACTTAATGCATGATTATCCACACAATATAAACTGTTTTTAAGATAGCCATAATGTGCAGTTTCTTTTATACTATTGCTCTATTTTTTACCTATTTTGGTCTTAAAAAGAGTAATTAGCATGAAAATTTTAGCTGGTTCTTCTGCTTTATCCGCATTTCGTATTAGTAAAATCTTATCTATTTGTCATGAAAAATCCATTCCCGTTATTAGCCTTGAAGCTCAATTTATCCATTTTATTGATTCAATTGATGAGTTTACAGTTGAGCAACAATCAATACTTGAAAAATTATTAAAATATGGTCCGAAATCTGTTCACGTAAATGAAGATTGTAATACCAATAGACAACTCTTTTTAGTCACGCCTCGTGCTGGCACGATTTCTCCATGGTCCTCAAAAGCAACTGATATTGCTCATAACTGTGGTTTAACACAAATTCATCGTATTGAGCGGGGTATTGCTTATTACATTGCAACAAGTTTGCCAATGACTCAATCTCAAAAAGATGAATTTGCCGAGTTAATTCATGATCGTATGATGGAAGCCGTATTAACCAGATTTGATCAAGCAGAACAATTATTTAAAGTTGATGAACCAGCACCAGTAATTGTTGTGGATTTGTTAGGTCAAGGACGACAGGCACTCGAGGAGACTAATATCAAGTTAGGTTTAGCGTTAGCATCTGATGAAATTGATTATTTAGTTGAAAGTTTTAAAAAATTAAATCGTAATCCAACAGATATTGAACTGTATATGTTTGCGCAAGCAAATTCAGAGCATTGTCGACATAAAATTTTCAATGCAGATTGGATTATTGATGGTATTAAGCAGCCTAAATCATTGTTTAAAATGATAAAGAACACCTTTGAAAATGTACCTGATTATGTTTCATCTGCTTATAAAGATAATGCCGCGGTTATGGAAGGTTCTAAAGTAGGTAGATTTTTTGCTGATTATGGAAATCGAACCTACAATTATCATCAGGAATATGTAGATATTTTAATGAAGGTTGAAACGCATAATCATCCAACAGCGATATCACCTTGGCCAGGTGCGGCAACAGGTAGTGGTGGTGAGATCCGTGACGAAGGTGCAACAGGAAAAGGTGCCAAACCGAAAGCTGGATTAGTTGGCTTTTCAGTTTCAAATTTACGAATCCCAAATTTTGAACAACCATGGGAACAAGATTTTGGCAAACCTGACAGAATAGTGAGCGCTTTTGACATTATGATGGATGGACCTTTAGGAGGTGCCGCATTTAATAATGAGTTTGGGCGTCCTGCATTGTTAGGCTATTTTCGTACATATGAGGAAAAAGTAAATAGCTTTAATGGTGAAGAAGTTAGAGGATATCATAAACCTATTATGTTAGCCGGTGGTTTGGGAAATATTCGCCGTGAACATATCCAAAAAGGGGAATTCCCTATTGGTTCCAAATTAATTGTTCTTGGTGGCTCTGCCATGAATATCGGTTTGGGAGGAGGAGCAGCCTCTTCAATGACATCTGGGCAATCTAATGCTGATCTTGATTTTGCATCAGTTCAACGTGATAACGCTGAAATGGAACGGCGTTGCCAAGAAGTGATAGATCGTTGCTGGCAACTTGGTGATGAAAATCCTATTTTGTTTATCCATGATGTCGGTGCAGGTGGCTTGTCTAACGCTATGCCGGAACTGGTTAGTGATGGTGGCTGTGGGGGGCAGTTTGAATTACGTAAAATATTAAGTGATGAATCAGGTATGTCGCCGTTGGAAATTTGGTGTAATGAATCACAAGAGCGTTATGTGCTGGCTATTCATCCAGAAAGTCTTGAGTTATTTGATGAATTTTGTAAACGCGAACGTACACCTTATGCAGTTATCGGAGAGGCTACATTAAATAAAGCGGTAGTTTTACATGATGAACATTTTAATAATAATCCGATAGATTTACCTTTAGATGTTTTACTTGGTAAACCCCCTAAAATGCTACGAGAGGTTAAGTCTCGACAAGCTCATGGTGATAATTTTTCACCAAATGACATTAATTTATATGACGCGGTTAAACGCGTTTTACATTTGCCAACGATTGCTGAAAAAACTTTTTTAATTACGATTGGTGACCGTTCGGTAACAGGAATGGTTGTTCGCGATCAAATGGTTGGACCTTGGCAAGTACCCGTTGCCGATTGTGCAGTGACAACAGCAAGTTTAGACAGTTATTATGGTGAGGCTATGTCGATTGGTGAGCGTGCTCCTGTTGCACTACTTAATTACGCTGCATCAGCAAGATTAGCTGTTGGTGAAGCAATTACCAATATTGCAGCGACCAACATTGGCGATATTAAACGGATTAAGCTTTCGGCTAATTGGATGGCTGCTGCAGGTCATCCAGGTGAAGATGCCGGTCTGTATGAAGCAGTTAAGGCTATTGGCGAAGAATTATGTCCAGCTTTAGGGTTGGCGATTCCTGTTGGTAAAGATTCAATGTCAATGAAAACAACATGGCAACAAGATGGTGAACAAAAAGCAGTAATTTCACCATTGTCGCTAGTAATTTCCGCATTTGCTCGAGTTGAAGATGTTCGTAAAACTGTCACACCTCAATTATGCACAGATAAAGATAATTTATTATTGCTTATTGATTTATCCAAAGGTCATCAAGCATTGGGGGCAACTGCATTAGCACAAGTTTATCGTCATTTAGGGCAAAAAACAGCTGATGTTCATGATGCTAATGAATTAGCATCTTTTTATCAAGCTATCCAAACATTAATCGCGGATAGTTTGCTAGTCTCTTACCATGACCGTTCAGATGGTGGTTTATTAGTTACCCTGGCGGAAATGGCTTTTGCTGGGCATTGTGGTATTGATGTCGATATTCATACGCTTGGTAGTGATGTGATTGCTTCTCTATTTAATGAGGAACTGGGGGCCGTTATTCAAATTCGTGGAAAGGATTTAGATAGGGTAATGGCATGCTTTAAGCAGTTTGAACTTTCTCATGCGATTCATACGCTAGGTAAAGCAAAAGCAGGACAGCAATTCATTATACGTAATAATATAGCAGTAGTTTATAGCGAATCTCGTTTAACATTAAGAACATGGTGGGCTGAAACCACATGGCAAATGCAACGTTTACGTGATAATCCAGCGTGTGCCGATCAAGAACATCAAGCCAAACAAAATAATGATGATCCGGGCTTGAATGTATGGCTTACGTTTGATCCAATGCAAGACCTTGCCGCACCTTATATATTAAAAGGAGTGAAACCGAAAGTTGCGATTTTACGTGAACAAGGTATTAACTCTCATGTTGAAATGGCCGCTGCATTTAATCGAGCTGGTTTTGAATCAATTGATGTCCATATGACTGATTTATTATCTGGTCAGGTGACTTTAGATCAATTTCATACTCTTGTTGCTTGCGGTGGTTTCTCATATGGTGATGTTTTAGGTGCTGGAGAGGGATGGGCTAAATCAATTTTATTTAATGAGCAAGCTAGATATGAATTTGAACAATTTTTTCATCGTAATGATACTTTATCATTAGGTGTCTGTAATGGTTGTCAAATGATGTCAAATTTAAAAGATCTAATTCCTGGTGCTGATTTATGGCCACGTTTTGTGCGTAATTTATCAGAACGATTTGAAGGACGTTTTAGTTTGGTACAAATTCAATCTAGCCCTTCATTATTTTTTACTGATATGGCGGGTTCGCATATGCCAATTGCAGTATCACATGGGGAAGGGCGAGTTGAAATTCGAGATGATGCTCACTTATCTGAATTAGAAACATCAGGATTAATTACAGTACGTTACATTGATCATTTCGGCAATGTAACACAACAGTATCCTGCTAATCCAAATGGCTCACCAAATGGTATTACGGCTGTGACTTCAAGTGATGGCCGTGCAACCATTATGATGCCTCACCCTGAACGAGTATTTAGAACAGTAACTAATTCATGGCATCCTGATAATTGGGGGGAAGACAGTCCATGGATGCGAATATTCCGCAATGCACGTAAGCAGTTGGGTTAAAATATAAAAACCGCCGAAATTTGTCGGCGGTTATTTGTTAAAATAAAATGGCTACATTAAGCGCTTGCATCTTGTTTTTGTCTTGCTACAAGAGGATTTGCTAAAGTATTTGCCATTTTTCTAAGTAATATGTCTGTTTCATCCCAGTTGATACAAGCATCAGTCACTGAAACACCATATTTAAAGTTTTCTTTTGATTGTTCGGAAGATTGATTACCTTCAACTAGATTACTTTCAATCATCACACCAATAATTGAATTATTTCCAAGTTTGATTTGCTCAATAATTGAATCTGCAACAATTGGTTGATTACGATAATTCTTATTAGAATTTGCATGACTACAGTCAATCATTAAATTCGGTAATAACCCCGCTTGTTTCATCTGTATTTCACATAGTGCAACATTTTCAGCATTATAATTTGGAGCTTTACCTCCACGTAAGATCACATGTCCATGAGAATTACCGACAGTTTGTAAAACTGTTACTTGTCCTTGCTGGTTAATACCTACAAAACGGTGAGGCATAGAAGCTGATTTCATAGCATTAATTGCGACATCTAAATTGCCATCGGTACCATTTTTAAAACCAACTGGCATGGATAAACCAGATGCCATTTCACGATGGGTTTGTGATTCTGTTGTTCTTGCACCTATAGCAGACCAGCTAATTAAATCGGCAATGTATTGTGGTGTGTTTGGATCTAATGCCTCGGTTGCGATAGGTAAACCGATTTTAGTGATATCAAGTAATAATTTACGGGCTTTTTTGAGTCCGTACTCAATGTCAAATGAACTATCCATATGTGGATCATTTATCATACCTTTCCAACCAACGGTTGTTCTAGGTTTTTCAAAGTAAACACGCATAACAATAAATAAATCATTGCTAACTTCGTCAGATAATTTTTTTAGTTTATGCGCATATTCAATTGCTGCTTGAGGATCATGAATAGAACATGGACCACAGACAATGAGTAATCGGGGATCTTTTCTCTCTAAAATATCAACTACAGTTTTTCGTGACGAAGCAATTTGGTTTTCTAATTCTGGAGAAAGTGGGTAAAGTTGTTTTATTTCATTAGGGGTGATTAGCATATGTTCATCTCTAATTCGAACATTATTCAACGTATCTTTTAACATTTTTATTTTCCTTATGAAAAATCTTTTAAATATTTTATATGTAAAATATTAATTACATAAACGCCTACTATGTAAACACAAAATTACATAATAGTAAATAGAATTTTTTGTTTTTATTTCATAATGATGGTTTCATAATATTATATATGTAATATATAAAGCTGTTTTTTATAAATGAGTGAATTTATAAGTTATCTTTTTGTTGTGTAAATAAAATTTTACAAATAGCTTACTTGTTAAATTTTTATGGATAATAGAGATTGATGGTGACTGGTTTTTGTTAAAAAATAATTGTAATGTGTAAAATTGTGAATTTAGGAACAATCAACAATGCTTCAACAAAAACGATTTATTCATATAATGGGTACTATTATTGAAATATGGTTGTTAGACGATAATGCAGAAGTTTTATTAGATGCAGCAGAAAGTCAGTTAATGGATTACGATCGTCGTTTTAGTGCTAATAATCCTAAATCAGAATTAATGAATATCAATCAAAATGCTGGGATTAAATTTGTACCAGTATCAGCAGACCTTTTTACATTAATTAAGATTGGAAAAATCCAAAGCACTATTGATAATAGTTTTTTAAATATTGCGATAGGACCTTTAATACAAACTTGGCGAATTGGTTTTAATGATGCTAGATATCCTTCTGATAAAGAAATAAAACAGCAATTAAAGTTTATTAATCCTAATAATATTATTTTAGATGAATCCAATAATTCTGTTTTTCTCACTCAACCAGGAATGGCTATTGATTTAGGTGCATTAGCTAAAGGTTTTTTTGCTGATAAGATAATTGAGTTTTTTAAACAACAAAGTGCCAAAGCAGCATTTATTAATTTAGGTGGAAATGTTTTAACTTTTGGTGATTGTCCTTTTCATGATGATGGATACTGGCGAGTGGGTATTCAGAATCCTTTTCAACCAAGAGGAAATATTATCACTGCACTAAAAATAAAAAATCAGTCAGTGGTTACATCTGGTATTTATGAACGAACATTTAGTTATAATGGCAAAACCTATCATCATATTTTTGATAGTCGAACTGGATATCCAGTAGAAACCGATCTAACCAGTATTACTATTGTGTCAAAAAACTCGCTTAATGGAGAAATTTGGACTACACAGCTTTATGGGGCAAGTGCTCAGTATGCTATAAAGGCTATAAATAAAATACCTGATATTGAAGGAATGATTGTTACGATTAATCATAAGTTTGCTTGTTCAGATGGTTTGCTTATTGAATGAATCATTTATAGATTAAATAAGTATTAATTAAATGGCTTGGCTTCACGATTAAGTGATGAGATAAAAATATCAACAAGCGCCCTTTTAGAAGAATTTAAAGCTCTATTTGCAGAATATGCAATAAAGTAATTAAGAGAAATGAGATCTAAAGGAAGTGGTAATAAGTTATAAGCTTGATCATTTTTTTTATTGCAAATATTAACACTTTCTGGAATGAAAGTAATACCTATCCCTTTTTTGGCTAACTCAACAAGTGTAAAAATATTACTACTTTCAAGAATTATTTGGGGTTCAATTTTATATTTTTGAATTAGATATTCAATCTGATGACGAATTGCCGATCCATGTGCTGTTAAAATAAGCTTTTCTTGCAGTAACATTTTTATAACATCATTATTACATTCAAGTATTTTTGGATTTTTTTGATAAAGTTTTGAGCTTTGAGGGATCAGCGCATAATAGCAATGTTTGCCACAGGTATGGCTAATTAAGTTTTGTGATATTGTTTCAGGATTTTGCCCAATAAAAAAATCTAACGTATTATTTTCTGTTTTTTCTTCAAGATTTGTTGGAGTATATTCATGTAATTCAATTTTTACATTTGGATATTTTTGCATAAATTCTGGCAAAAAAAGTGGCAGCAAATAGGTACCTAAACAAGGTAAAACACCTATTTGAATTACTTCATAATTTGTATCAGTGTACTTTTTTATTTTTCTTTTAAATTGTTCTTCTTTGTCTACCAGTGAAGCTAAATATTGATAATAAATCTTACCTGCTTCAGTTAATTGTAAGGGTACCGTTTGACGATTAATGATTTCAATACCAATTTGATTTTCTACTTTTATTATTGTTTGCGTTAAATATGATTGAGAAATATAAAGATTTTTTGCTGCTTTGGTGTAATTTCCATGTTTAAGTAAAACATCAATGTATTGCATCATATTTAATGAATTTATTTTAGTCATTTTATCTCTCATTTCCTGTTTTACTTTGTTATAACAAATTACTTATAACTCTATAATTAATCAGCTATTTCACAAATGTATTTTTCTGTTCTAAACTAACTTTGATATGCATATCACTCAAATATAAACATGCTAAATCTAATAATTAAATATACAACTGTTTTGTAGGATTTCTAAATAATTTATTCTAAAAAAATGAAATATTAATAAAATTTGTACTGATAATTACTAAGTGAGGTTTTAAAGTGAAATTTATTGGCATAGTTGGCACGAATTCGGATCGTTCAACTAATAGGAAATTACTCCATTTTATGAAAACGCATTTTGCGCACAAAGCAGAAATTGAAGTTTGTGAAATTAAGTCATTGCCTGCATTTAATGAGCCTGAAGATAAAACTCCTCCTTCAACAGTAAAAGAGTTATCAGATAAAATTGAAGCAGTTGATGGGGTGATTATTGCCACACCAGAATATGATCATTCAATTACTGCGGCCTTAAAAAGTGCTATTGAGTGGTTGTCTTACACAACTCGCCCACTAATTAATAAATGTGTGATGATTGTAGGAGCTTCCCATGGATCGTTAGGTTCTTCAAGAGCACAGGCGCATTTACGGCAAATTTTAGATGCTCCAGAGCTAAAAGCACGAATTATGCCAAGTTCAGAATTCCTTTTAGGGCATTCGCTCCAAGCTTTTGATGAAAATGGTGTTCTTATTTATCCCGATAAAGTTAAAGAATTAGAGGAATGTTTCGAAGAATTCATTTTGTTTGTTACATTCACTAATGAATTACTTAAAAAATCACAATGTAATACAGAAAAAAATAAGAAATTCAATTGGAAAAAAGCAGCTAAAGAAGGAGCGTTATAATGAAATTAATCGGAATTGTTGGAACAAATGCTCAGAAGTCTTATAACCGTTTACTACTACAATTTATGCAAAAACATTTTGCTGATAAAGCCGAAATTGAACTATTAGAATTGATTGATGTGCCAATGTTTAATGAATCAAATGATCAATCTAATAATCCGATTATTCAGAATTTTAATAATAAAATTATACAGGCTGATGGCGTGATCATTGCTACTCCTGAACATAATCATTCTATTCCATCAGCTCTAAAAAGCATTATTGAATGGCTATCATTTAATTTACATCCATTTGATGGCAAACCAGTGATGATTGTAGGTGCTGCTTATGATGTACAAGGTTCATCAAGAGCACAATTACATTTAAGACAAATCCTCGATGCGCCGGGAGTGAATGCCAATGTTATGCCAGGATCTGAATTTTTACTTGGACGAGCGCATGAAGCATTTGATGAAAAGGGTGATCTTAAATCAGAACGTACAATTGATTTCTTAGACAGCTGTTTTTTCAGGTTTACTCGCTTTACTCAAGTATTAAGCTTACTTAATGTTCCAGAAGAAATCTCTTTTAAACCTGGAAGATACTGTGTTACTGCACCAGGCCATAATGGTGATTTACCGATGGTGGTTATGTTGTCAAATGATCGTATTGAGTCGATTGATATTGATATAGAGGGTGAATCTGAAGGCATTGCTGATGTGGTATTTAAACGTATTCCATCACAAATCCTTGAAGGGCAAACCCTTAATGTAGATATTTTATCAGGTGCATCTGTTACTAGTAATGGCGTGATTGATGGTGTAGCTAAAGCAATTAAGTTGGCTGGTGGTAACCCTGATGTATTACGTAAACGACCAAAAGCTCCAAGTGCGATTGATAATAGCGATGTGCAATATGAAACCGATGTGGTTGTGGTGGGCGCTGGTGGTGCTGGTTTATCTGCAGCAGCAAGTGTTATACAAGAGGGGAAAAAAGTTATAGTGGTTGAGAAGTTCCCTGCCGTTGGTGGTAATACAGTACGTACGGGAGGGCCAATGAATGCGGCTAATCCTAAATGGCAAAATACGTTTAGCGCCATGGCTGGTGAAAGTCATACTTTACAAGAAATCGCGACAATCAATGAGTCAGCTATTGATACTCAATACCTTGATGATTTTAAAATATTAAAGCAGCAGATTAATGATTATCTGGCTGAAAATAGAGATAAGACTGGGTATTTATTTGATTCTGCATTATTGCATCGTATTCAAACTTACCTTGGGGGTAAAAGAACGGATCAATTAGGCAATGTCATTTATGGTCAATACGATTTAGTGAAAATTTTAACTGATGAAGCTTTAGATTCCGTTAAATGGTTGGAAAATATTGGTGTTGAATTTGATAAACATGATGTGACCATGCCTGTTGGAGCATTATGGCGTAGAGGTCATAAACCAATAAAGAGTGAAGGCTATGCTTATATCTCAGCTTTACAAAAATATGTCGAAGTTCATGGCGGTATAATCATTACCGATACAGCAGTAAAAGAATTAATTGTTGAAAAAGGGCAAGTTGTTGGGATAATAGGCAGTGGTTTAAATGGTAAGAAAGTTACAGTGAAAGCTGATGCGGTTATTTTAGCTTCTGGTGGTTTTGGTGCTAATACGAAAATGTTAAAAGAATATAATACCTATTGGACAGAAATTGATGATGATATTAAAACATCAAATTCGCCTGCTATTACAGGTGATGGTATTATTTTAGGACAAAGTGTTGGAGCTGATCTTGTTGGTATGGGATTTTCCCAAATGATGCCAGTTTCTGATCCTGAAACCGGTGCGTTATTTAGTGGATTGCAAGTTCCCCCACAAAACTTCATTATGGTTAATAAGCAAGGTAAGCGTTTCGTGAATGAGTATGGCAGTAGAGATAAACTTACCCAAGCTGCAATTGATAATGGTGGGTTATTTTATCTAATTGCTGATGAAGAAATTAAGAAAACTGCTTATAACACGTCTCAAGAAAAAATTGACAAACAAATTGCGGCTGGCACGCTATTTTGTGCTAATACTTTAGAAGAGTTAGCACAAAAACTGGGTATGGATGCAAAAGTCTTAAAACAAACTATAACTAATTATAATAATTATGTTGATGCCGGAAACGATCCTGAATTTGGCAAAGATGTTTTTGATTTGAAAGTCCATATTCCGCCATTTTATGCTACTCCGAGAAAACCCGCTGTTCATCATACTATGGGAGGTTTAAAAATCGACAAGCAAACACATGTATTAGATAAATCAGGACAAAAAATTACAGGTTTATATGCCGCAGGTGAAGTTGCAGGTGGTATTCACGCAGGTAATAGACTTGGCGGTAATTCATTAACCGATATTTTTACTTTTGGTCGAATTGCTGGCAAAACTGCATCAAAGGATATAAATCAAAGAGTGAAGTCTAATCATGGTGAATGAAAAGTATTATATTAATAGATAGATTGTTCAAGTTGCATCAACATCAATATTGCTTTGTACTGGTGCTATATATACTTTTAATGTTTCTACAGGAACTTTATGTATTGAGAAAATTTGGAGTATGTCTAATTTTATGGTTGCAGTTGGCATAAATTCTGCTGTTGGACCAATTCCTATGATACTAAGTGGTTTTGAACAAGGGTTAGCTTATTTAGGCTGCTTAAGCAATAAAATTAAATTTTTCAAAGAGAAACGTGGGTTTGCATTAGGTACTATTATTGCTGATATTATTGGTCAATAATGGTGGAAATTATACTAAAGCATTTTATATTGCAATTGCGGTTGTGTTGTTGGGTGTAGTATTCGATCTGATTTATAAACAGATTAAAAATAAGAGGGTAAAAATAAAAGGTGTCCTGTATAACACCTTTTATTTTATAAATAATGTCTAATATTAAAAATAGCAATTTAAACTTGCTGTATCGATTTAAACACCATTTCTTTTTCAATTCCATCAATAATTTCAGCATGACCAATTTTTGTGGGAATTACTAGGCGTAATTGCCCTGATAGAACTTTTTTGTCGCGCATCATATGTGGAAGATATGATTCTATGGACATTTGTGTGGGTCTTATTACTGGTAGTTTAGCTTTAATCAATAAGTTTTTTATACGATCAATTTCGGTATCTGTTAACTTATTTAATAATTTGGCGGTTTGAGCTGCCATAAGTATACCAACGCTGACAGCTTCACCATGTAACCAATTACCATATCCAAGTTCAGCCTCAATTGCATGCCCATAAGTGTGTCCTAGGTTTAATATTGCACGCATATCTTGTTCAGTTTCATCAGCTGCAACTATTTGGGCTTTGAGTTGGCAACAGCGATAAATACAGTAACTGAGCGCTTTAAGATCTAGATTGAGTAAGTCTTCAATATATATTTCCAACCAATTAAAGAAGTCTGCATCTAAAATAATACCATATTTTATGACTTCGGCCAGACCTGAGGAAAATTCACGTTGTGGTAAGGTTTTTAAGCAATTAAGATCAATAACAACGGATTGAGGTTGATAAAAGGCGCCAATCATATTTTTACCTAATGGATGGTTAATCGCTGTTTTGCCGCCAACCGAAGAATCAACTTGCGATAACAGTGTTGTAGGAACTTGAATAAACTTTATTCCTCGTTGGTAAGCAGATGCAGCAAAACCTACAACATCACCGATTACACCACCTCCTAATGCAATTAGGATACTGTTACGCGTATGATTATTAGCAAGCAAAGCGGTTAAAATAGTATTCCATGTTTCTATGGTTTTATATTTTTCCCCATCTGGAACAATGATGGAATCGGTTTTCACACCATGTTTTCCTAGCATATCAATTAATGATTGTAAATAAAGTGGGGCAATAGTTTCATTTGTAGCAATTAACACACGTTGACCTGCCTGAAGATTAAAATGGTGGAATTCATTTAGTAGATTTTCGCCAATAATTATAGGATAACTACGTTTGGCTAGTGCCACATTTAAGATTTTTTGCATAATAATTTCCAGTCAAGTCAAAGCTAATTTATTACTTCATGTTAACGATAAAAAAGTGGCAGCGCAACTTAGAATCATTTAAACTTAACGCCAATTTTATTTGAGATTTTGAATTTTATATGTCTTTATCTATTGTTTTAGCACAAATGAATTGGTGTGTTGGCGATATAGAAGGTAATACTCAACAAATTGTTGAGTTGATACATAGCCATTCATCGAATGACCTTATTATTTTTTCAGAGCTTGCTATCTGCGGTTATCCGCCCGAAGATTTAATTTATCGTGCTGATTTTAAAGATCGGTGTCAGAAAGCGCTATCTTTAGTCCAGCAGGCGAGTGTCGATTGTGCTGTAATTGTCGGTCATCCACATTGGCAAGATGGACATATCTTTAATGCATTATCTTTTTTTTATGAAGAAAAGTTATTAACCCGATATCACAAACAACTACTACCTAATTATGATGTTTTTGATGAGAAGCGTTATTTTACTTCCGATAATCAGAGCTGTATTGTCGAATTTAAAGGTAAAAAAATTGGGTTATTAATCTGTGAAGATCTTTGGCAAGATCAGCCTATCGATCAAATTAGTGCTCAGAATGCAGATTTGGTAATCACTATTAATGCTTCTCCTTATGATTATGAAAAACAACAGCGACGACAAGCTTTAATCAAAGATCATGCCATTAGAACCCGATTACCCATTGTTTATGTTAATCAAGTTGGTGGTCAAGATGAACTTATCTTTGATGGCAGTTCTTTTGTTTGTAATCAATACGGTGATATTGTTTGCCAACTAAAATCTTTTGTTGAGCAAATTACTTGTTTTGAATTAGGTGTACCTACTAACCAAACTACCATTGCTGAAGATAAAAATCTTCTTTTAGCGTCGATATATGATGCATTGGTTCTTGCAACACGTGATTACATTACCAAAAATGGTTTTCAAGGCGCAGTATTAGGTCTTTCTGGGGGCATTGATTCAGCGTTAACACTAGCTATTGCGGTTGATGCATTAGGTAAAGATAAAGTGCAGGCTGTTATGATGCCATTCCGTTATACGGCTGATATTAGTATTGCTGATGCTAAAGAAGAAGCTGAATTATTAGGTGTGGAATTTGATATTGTTTCGATTGAACCGATGTTTGATGCGTTTATGTCATCTTTAAAACCCATGTTTTCCGGTACACAAAAAGATACTACAGAAGAAAATTTGCAAGCACGTTGCCGTGGCGTTATTTTAATGGCTTTGTCCAATAAACGACGACGCCTAGTATTAACAACGGGTAATAAAAGCGAAATGTCAGTGGGTTATGCTACGCTTTATGGAGATATGGCCGGCGGCTTTGATGTACTTAAAGATGTACCTAAAACAATGGTGTTTGCATTATCAAAATATCGAAATACTCGCTCGTATGTTATTCCTGAAAGAGTAATTACTCGCCCTCCTTCAGCTGAATTAGCTCCAGATCAAAAAGACCAAGATAGTTTACCACCATATGATATTTTAGATGGAATATTGAAAGGTTATGTTGAACAAGATTTTTCCGTTGAACAGCTTATTGAGCAAGGTTATGATGAAATTACAGTAAGGCGTGTTATTAAATTAGTTGATATTAATGAGTATAAAAGGCGTCAATCAGCTGTCGGTCCAAAAATCACAATGCGTAATTTTGGAAAAGGCAGACGTTATCCAATAACATCTGCATTTGGATTTAAAAATTGGTGATCTCGAATTGAGGAAAATAAGTATGAAAAAAATTGAAGCTATTATCAAACCATTCAAATTAGATGATATTCGAGAAGCGTTAGCCGATCAGGGTATAACAGGTATGACCGTCACTGAAGTTAAAGGTTTTGGTCGTCAAAAAGGGCATACAGAACTTTATCGTGGAGCTGAATATATGGTGGATTTTTTACCTAAAGTAAAAATTGAGCTAGTAGTTTCTGACGATATTTTAGAAATGTGTATCGAAACCATTATGAAAACTGCACAGACTGGCAAAATCGGTGATGGTAAAATTTTTGTTTATAATGTCGAGCAAGTTATTCGTATTCGTACCGGTGAAACGGATGATTCAGCAATTTAGTTAAATTTATTTGATATCAGGGCGTTCTTGTTTTAGTAATTCTACTGTTACAATGCCTTGAATTGAACAAATTAACAGATTCATATTTGCGCCTTTTTCAAGTAATAACAACTTTTCAGTTGTATCCGGTGCAGGAATGGTTTTTACACCTACTACCGTACCGGTATTTTCATTCCACACATGTATTTCATCGTTAATATTACGAATCATCGGATTAGCAATATAAAGTAAATTGTCTTCCATATTTTTCCAATCAATGAAATTCAATGCATCTTTAATTTGGTTAATATCATTATCAATAATAAAGCCCCAAAAATAATATTTTCCCATTTTTCCTAGATCCATGGCACTATCATAGTAACCTTTAATTGTTAAATTTTTATAAATCATAGGAATTTTGAAATAAGTATAGTTTTTATTGGTATCTGTACGATTTTCGACAGAAATATAAGCTTTATTCTTATCAAAAGTTTGGATCTCTGTATATTTTTGCAATTCACTTTTGTTAGCATAAACTTCTTTGAAAAAATTAGGATTACAAAGAGTCAATGATTGTATTAATGCAAGTTTATCTGCAGTTGCAGCAGATGAACAAAACAAAACAAACAAAATAACAGCAATTTTGATCATGTTAATGTGAATTGACAATAATTGAAACCATATAATTCATAGTGTGTTGATTGTATAATTTTTACAACATAATAACAATGTTAAAGTATCTTTTCTTTTTAAAGAATTATTAAGATTTGTTTATTTATAATTAGTTTTATTTTTGAAACGAATATTAGAAAGATAAAAATTTATTTTATCAAGTATTAATCTCATTTATGTTTATTTATGAAAGATAGATCCCAGAATTATGAATTTATAAAAAAAACAGTTTTATTATTAAACTATTTACTATAACTTAATTTAAGCAGTAAGTTATCTATGTTATTAAATTAATTAAGTTAAGTGGAGATAAATTATGAGTTCAACATTTGCAAATAAAATCCTGAAGGATTTATCTTCCTTTGATAATATTTCAATCAAAACATTTTTTGGGGGTTTTAGTATTAATAGCAAAGGAGTAATGTTCGGATGGATTGGTGAACAAGAGTTTTATTTAAGAGGTCATTCACATTATCGCTCGATTTTTATTGATATGGGCATGACAACTTTAACCTTACCTTCAGGGATTTTGACAAAATCATTAGATTATTACAAGGTAAGTGATGAATTATTTGAAGATACACAAACTTTTCATTCCATGGTTAAAATGGTTATTAAATATGCTCAGTTAGAACAGAGTGAGAAAATTAAGCTAAAAAATCAGCGAATTAAAACACTTCCCAATATAACATTATCATTAGAAAAGTTACTATTTAGTGTTGGTATTACCAATATAGAAATATTTTATAGAGTAGGATATTTAGAAGCATATCATAGGATAAAAAATAAAAACTCTCGTATTTCAGGTAATGTTTTATTTATTTTATTTGGCTCATTGAATCAACGCCATGTTGCATCGTTATCTAAGGCAACTAAAAAACAGATTGAATTAGCCTATGAAGATTTTTTAAAAAACAAAAATAAAAATTAATTATTTATTAATCTATAAGTTAAATAAATATATTAATTTTGATAACAGTTATCTTAATTATGACTGATTTTTTAAGATAACTGTATATTGCTTATAATAATATTACAAAGTTTATATTATTATGTTATGTGGATGATCTTCTACGTGGAGTACGTTTAAACGTTTTTGGTATTGGTAAGTCAACTAATAATGCAGATGGATCATATTGACTAACTGGAATAGTATGATCAATTGCTTTTTCAATTGCTGGTAAATTTTGAGAATAACGTTCACAAGCAAGTGAAATTGAGTAACCTTCAGCCCCTGCACGCCCTGTTCTTCCAATTCTATGACGGTAGTCATCACAATCATCAGGTAGATCATAATTAAAAACATGGGTAACATCAGGAATATGTAAACCACGCGCAGCAACATCCGTTGCAACTAAAATATCTAGATCTCCACGAGTAAACTGTTCTAAAATTGACAAACGTTTTTTCTGAGCAATATCACCTGTTAATAGTCCCACACGATGACCGTCTGCAATTAAATGTCGCCATATTTTTTCACAGGTGACTTTAGTATTGGCAAATACAATGCAGCGATCAGGCCATTCTTCTTCAATAAGTGTCTGTAGTAGGGCAAGTTTGTCTTCATTGGATGGAAAAAATAGTTCTTCTTTGATTCGATGACCAATTTTTTGTTCAGGTTCAACCTCAACGTATTGTGGATTATTCATGTGCTCAAAAGCTAATTCACGTACGTTATGTGTTAATGTTGCTGAAAATAACATAGTCAATCGTTTTGAAGGGGAAGACATATGTTTAAAAATCCAGCGTACATCACGGATAAATCCTAAATCAAACATACGATCAGCCTCATCCAAAACGGCAACCTGTATTGCTTCTAAATTTATATAATTTTGTTTAGCATAGTCGATTAAACGACCTGTGGTAGCGATTAAAATATCTACGCCAGCTGATAACATTTTTAACTGTTTATCATAGCCATCACCGCCGAAAGCTAGCCCTAACTTAAGACCTGTTTCTTCAGATAATACTTCTGCATCATGATAAATTTGTACCACAAGCTCTCTAGTTGGAGCTATAATAATTGCTCTAGGTTGATTTGCTTTATGATCCGCTAATGGTTCATGATTTAATAAATGATTAAAAGTTGAGGCTAAAAAAGCAATAGTTTTACCTGTTCCTGTCTGTCCTTGCCCAGCTATATCAACACCATTTGTTGTTAACGGTAATGTTTGTTCTTGAATTGGCGTACAATAAGTAAAGCCTTTCTTATCAAGTGCTTTTATTACTAAAGGATGTAATGGAAATTGACTAAAAGTTGTTTTGGTAAGATAAGATGGAATCATTATGGTTTCAAATGTAATTATCAAAGTTTGAGAATTATAGCATATTAGTCATACAGACATCACTAATAATTATGCCCTATTATACTAATTACTAGTGGAAAAATAGAAAATTTATTAATATTATAAATATAAAATATTTATTGGGGGATAAACAAATGAGTAATAATATTGTTACACTTTCTGAAGCGACATTTGACAAACAAATCAATGATGCTGAAAAACCGATATTGGTTGATTTTTGGGCTGAATGGTGTGGACCTTGTAAAATGATAGCACCAATTTTAGAAGAAATCGCAGAAGAATATAGTAATGAAATGATTTTTGCTAAAGTAAATATTGAGGAAAATCCCAACATTGCCCCTAAATTTAATATACGTGGAATTCCTACACTATTAATTTTCAAACATGGTAAAGTTGTTGCAACACAAGTGGGAGCCTTAACTAAAGCACAACTTAAAAGCTTTATTGATGACCAACTTTAATTGTGTTAATTAGTTATTACAAATAATAAGAGTAATAAAATTACTCTTATTATTTCATTTTAAATACATATATCTCTATACATTAACTATAATTAAGTATAGACATAGTACCTTTTTTAGTGTACATTGCTAACCTCTTACAAGAACTCCTTTCTGCAATCCATTGTTTTTATTGATTAAGTGGGTGAATAGTTTATATCTAAGCGCATATTATCATCAAAAATTAATAATTGATTGCGTTTGTTTATTGCCAGAAAGAGGTTTTTTATAAGTAAATTAAAAGAAATATACAAAAAATAGCGGTAATTGCAAACATATCAATTTTATCCTCAAGAATTTTTAAAATTATGAATTTAACTGAATTAAAAAACACTTCTGTCTCCGAGCTTGTAACGCTTGGTGAAAAAACAATGGGTCTTGAAAATCTTGCTCGTCTTAGAAAACAAGACATTATTTTTGCGATTTTAAAGCAGCATGCTAAAAGTGGAGAAGATATTTTTGGCGATGGCGTACTTGAAATTTTGCAAGATGGGTTTGGTTTTTTACGTTCTGCCGATAGCTCATATTTAGCTGGGCCTGACGATATTTATGTATCGCCAAGTCAAATTAGGCGATTTAATTTAAGAACAGGTGATACGATTGCGGGTAAAATTAGACCACCAAAAGAAGGCGAACGTTATTTTGCCTTGCTTAAAGTTAACGAAGTTAATCATGATAAACCTGAAGATGCTCGCAACAAAATCCTCTTTGAAAACTTAACCCCACTTCATCCAAACTCTCGATTACGTATGGAACGCGGTAATGGTTCTACCGAAGATATTACTGCCAGAGTACTTGATTTAGCTTCACCTATTGGTAAAGGTCAGCGTGGTTTGATTGTAGCACCTCCAAAAGCAGGTAAAACCATGCTTCTGCAGAATATTGCACAAAGTTTGGCGGTAAATCATCCTGAGTGTGAACTTGTAGTCTTGATGATTGATGAACGTCCAGAAGAAGTTACTGAAATGCAACGTCTGGTAAAAGGCGAAGTTGTTGCATCAACCTTTGATGAACCTGCTGCAAGACATGTTCAAGTTGCGGAAATGGTCATTGAACGAGCTAAACGTTTAGTAGAACATAAAAAAGATGTCATTATTTTACTCGATTCGATTACTCGTCTAGCTCGTGCTTATAATACGGTTGTACCATCATCCGGTAAAGTATTAACTGGTGGTGTAGATGCAAATGCATTACATCGACCAAAACGTTTTTTTGGTGCCGCACGTAATGTAGAAGAAGGTGGTAGTTTAACTATTATTGCAACTGCGCTAATTGATACTGGTTCAAAAATGGATGAAGTTATTTACGAAGAGTTTAAAGGTACCGGTAATATGGAAGTGCACTTATCTCGTAAAATAGCAGAACGACGTGTATTTCCTGCAATTGACTTTAATCGCTCTGGCACTCGTAAAGAAGATTTAATGACTTCACCAGATGAATTGCAGAAAATGTGGATTTTGCGCAAAATTCTTAACCCAATGGGTGAAATTGACGCGATGGAGTTTTTAATTGATAAACTTGCCATGACTAAAACGAATGATGAGTTTTTTGAAATGATGAAACGTTCATGATTTGCGTAATTAGAACTCAGTATAATTAAAGTTGCCAAAAAAGCCGTATTATATTCTGATACGGTTTTTTTGTGGCAAAATATAGCGTAATTTAAATAATTTTTAGGTATTGTTAAAAAGCCTTAATATTTAAGGTGATATATAGATTTAATATAGGAGCCAAATCATGTCTAAACAACAAATCGGTGTTATTGGAATGGCAGTTATGGGGCGTAACCTTGCGCTCAATATTGAAAGTCGTGGATTTTCTGTTGCTATCTATAATCGCTCTAAAGATAAAACAGAACAAGTAATGGCAGAGCATTCTGATAAGCAATTGGTTCCTTACTTCACTATTGAAGATTTTGTAAATTCTTTAGAAAAACCTCGCCGTATCCTTATTATGGTTCAAGCTGGTAAGGGAACAGATGCCGTTATTAATGAGCTACGACCGCTATTAGATAAAGGTGATATTATTATTGATGGTGGTAATGCGTATTTTGAAGATACTATTCGCCGAAATAAAGTGTTATCTGATGAAGGTTTTAACTTTATTGGTGCAGGTGTTTCTGGTGGTGAAGAAGGTGCATTAAAAGGTCCTTCAATTATGCCTGGAGGTCAAAAAGAAGCATATGCATTAGTTGCACCGATATTAGAAAAAATAGCTGCTAAAGCTAATGGAGAACCATGTGTGGCTTATATTGGTCCAAATGGCGCAGGTCATTATGTGAAAATGGCACATAATGGTATTGAATATGGTGATATGCAACTTATAGCTGAAAGTTATTCAGTTCTAAAACATGTTGTAGGTTTAACTAATGATGAGCTAGCTAACGTTTTTTGTGATTGGAATGAAGGTGAGTTAAATAGCTATTTAATTGAGATCACAGCTGATATTTTTAAATTTAAAGATGAGGATGGTAATTATCTTATTGATGTGATTTTAGATGCAGCGGGTAATAAAGGTACGGGTAAATGGACGAGTCAAAGTGCCTTAGATCTTGGGGAACCTTTATCATTGATAACTGAATCGGTATTTGCTCGTTATCTTTCTGCAATTAAAGATCAACGTATGGCTGCATCAAAAGTATTAACAGGTCCTAAACACGATCCTTATGCTGGTGACAAGAAAGAATTGATAGAAAAAGTGCGTAAAGCACTTTATATGGGTAAAATTATTTCTTATGCTCAAGGATTTGCACAGTTAAAGGCTGCATCTCATAAATATCACTGGGATTTAAATTATGGAGAGATAGCTAAAATCTTCAGAGCTGGATGTATTATTCGTGCGCAATTCTTGCAAAAAATTACTGATGCCTATGCTAATAATAATCAGATTGATAATTTATTATTAGCACCTTATTTCAATCACACTGTTGAAGTTTATCAACAGTCATTGCGTGATGTTGTCTCTTTAGCTATTCAACAGGGTATTGCTGTGCCAACGCTTTCGGCAGCTATAGCTTATTATGATAGTTATCGTTCAGCAGTATTACCCGCTAATTTAATTCAAGCACAGCGAGATTATTTTGGTGCTCACACTTATCAACGTATTGATAAAGAGGGTATTTTTCATACCGATTGGCTCAATATTGAGTCATAATTATTTTTAATCCAAGTAATAACAGTTGCTAAAAGAGTGCAAGATTATCTCGCACTCTTATAAAAATTGTCTTCTTATCATCCAATAAATTCATTCAAATTTTTTAAGTTATCCATAAAAAGACTTGTTGTTCTTGAACTTTGCTTTGTCAAGTAATATTATTTACTAAAAAATCTGGAAAAACACAATATATGGTGTATAATTTATTTGTATTTACTATATATAGTGTTATCTTAGCAATGTGAAAATCTCGATCTATATCAAATAAAGTCTAATATTCTTATAAAAAAATCAATTGTTTTAATCATTACAATTAACATGAGTATTAATATTGATATAAATCTTATGCAAACTGCTATTTATTAATGAATGTTGAGGAGTATATATGCCTGTAGTAATTAAACGTGATGGTTATCAGACCGCATTTAATGAAGATCGAATCAGAGATGCTATCATTAAGGCAGCAGTTGCTGCTAATGTTAAAGATCCTAATTATTGTGCTGCTGTTGCCCAAGATATTACTAATCAAATGGCTGATCGTGAAAGTGTTGATATTAATGAAATCCAAAATGCAGTTGAAAATCAGCTAATGTCAGGCCCTTATAAAAAGTTAGCAAGAACCTATATAGAGTATAGACATGATCGTGATCGAGAGCGTGAACAACGCAGTCGTTTAACTCAAGATATTCGTGGTTTAATTGAACAAAGTAATGTTGCAATATTAAATGAAAATGCTAATAAAGATAGTAAGGTTATTCCTACACAACGCGACTTGCTCGCGGGAATTGTAGCAAAGCATTATGCAAAACAATATCTATTACCTAAAGAAATTTCGCAAGCCCATGATTGTGGTGAAATTCATTATCATGATCTTGATTATGCACCATTTTTTCCAATGTTTAACTGTATGCTAATTGATTTAGATGGCATGTTAACAAATGGCTTCAAAATGGGAAATGCTGAAATTGAACCGCCAAAATCAATTGCGACTGCTACAGCAGTAACTGCACAAATTATTGCTCAAGTTGCTAGTCATATTTATGGCGGAACAACTATAAATCGTATTGATGAAATTTTAGCAAAATTTGTCACTATCAGTTATCAAAAACATGAACAAGTAGCTGAAGAATGGAATATACCTAATCCAGAAGCTTATGCTGAAAGTCGAACTAAAAAAGAGTGTTATGATGCTTTTCAATCTTTAGAATATGAAGTTAATACGTTACATACTGCTAATGGACAAACTCCGTTCGTTACTTTCGGCTTCGGTCTAGGAACTAGCTGGGAGTCACGTTTAATTCAAGAGTCCATTCTCAAAGTTCGTATAAAAGGTTTAGGTAAAAATCATAAAACGGCTGTTTTTCCAAAATTAGTTTTTGCAATTAAAGATGGAATTAATCATAAAAAAAACGATATCAATTATGACATTAAACAACTTGCATTAGAGTGTGCGAGCAAACGTATGTATCCAGATATACTAAATTACGATAAAGTTGTTGAAGTCACTGGTTCATTCAAAACTCCAATGGGTTGTCGAAGCTTTTTAGGAGTTTATGAAGAAGATGGTCATAAAATTCATGATGGGCGTAATAACTTGGGAGTAATTAGTTTAAATCTTCCGCGTATTGCAATTGAATCGCGTGGCGACGAATTGCAGTTTTGGAAAATTTTAGATAAACGTTTAGCTCTATGCAAAAAAGCCTTAATGACACGTATAGCTCGTTTAGAAGGTGTTAAAGCTCGTGTAGCACCTATTTTATATATGGAAGGAGCTTGTGGTGTGCGATTAAAAGAAGATGATAGTGTGTCTGAAATATTCAAAAATGGCCGTGCTTCTATTTCATTGGGCTATATTGGTATTCATGAAACCTTAAATGCACTTTATGGTAATCAAACGCACCCATTTGATAATGAAACATTACGTCAAAAAGGTATTGCTATTGTTAAACACTTACGTAAAGCAGTAGAACAATGGAAGGATGAGACTGGTTATGGTTTTAGTTTGTATAGTACACCAAGCGAAAATTTATGTGACCGTTTTTGTCGACTCGATACTGCCGAGTTTGGCATCATTTCTGGTGTCACTGATAAAGGTTATTATACTAATAGTTTTCATCTTGATGTTGAAAAAAAAGTCAATCCATATGAAAAAATTGAGTTTGAGAAAGCTTATCCACCAGTAGCAAGTGGCGGATTTATCTGTTATGGAGAATATCCTAATATGATAAATAATATTAAAGCATTAGAAGATGTTTGGGATTATAGCTATAGTCGAGTACCTTATTATGGTACCAATACCCCAATTGATGAGTGTTATGAATGTGGTTATATGGGGGAATTCTCTTGTACCAGTAAAGGCTTTGTTTGTCCAAGTTGTGGTAATCATGATTCCTCTAAAGTCTCTGTGACTCGTCGTGTGTGTGGTTACTTAGGTAGCCCTGATGCTCGTCCATTTAATGCAGGAAAACAAGAAGAAGTAAAACGTCGAGTTAAGCATCTAAATAATGGTCAAATTGGTTAATCATAGTTTTAAAAAATATGAATTATCATCGCTATTATCCTGTTGATGTTGTAAATGGGGAAGGGACCCGCTGTGTACTTTTTGTTGCTGGCTGTGTACATCAATGTCCAGGTTGTTATAACAAAAGTACATGGGGAATTCATTCAGGTTCGCCGTTTACACAATCACTTGAAGATCAGATTATTAAAGATTTACAAGATACAGAAATAAAACGTCAAGGATTATCACTTTCTGGTGGTGATCCTTTACATCCAAAGAATGTTCCAGCAATATTAAAACTAGTTAAACGTGTTAAATCTGAATGTGATAACAAAGATATTTGGCTATGGACTGGATATAAACTTGATGAACTCAATGCCGAACAGCAAGAAGTTATATCTTATATTGATGTACTAATTGATGGTAAATTTATTCAACAACTAGCTGATCCTCGACTATTATGGCGAGGAAGCAGCAATCAAATCATTTATCGTTTTAAATAAAGCGTTAAGATTATTGTTGAGACTTATGTAAGTTTAAAAGATAGGATATTGCTTCTCGATAATTAATCTCAAGATTTTCACTACTTGATGATGTGATATGCAAATCAGTAATTTTGCCATTATCAATACCATAAACCCAACCGTGTAAATTTATTCTGTGTCCGCGTTGCCATGCAGATTGAATAATTGTTGAATGACCTAAATTGTAAACTTGTTCAATAACATTAAGCTCACATAAAATATCTAATCTGATTTTTGGTGGAAACTCACCAATGAGCGAACTATTACGAAACCATAAATCACGAATATGTAGCAACCAATTATTAATTAATCCTATGTCAGGATTTTCGACTGCAGTGCGTATACCGCCACATCCTAAATGTCCACACACTATAATATCTTCAATTTTTAGCACATCAACGGCATATTGCACAACAGATAAACAATTAAGATCTGTATGGATAACTAAATTACCGACATTTCGATGAACAAACAACTCACCGGGTTTTAGCTTAATTAATTTTTCTGCAGGAACTCGGCTATCTGAACAACCAATCCATAAAAATTTTGGATTTTGAGCAATAGCAAGTTGTTTAAAAAATTCGGGATCTTCTTGTTCTATTTTTTCTGACCATTCGTGATTAAAACGGATTAAATCGTTAACACTAAACTTCACAACAATTCCTTATGTATTTATTATTGAGTTATTTTATTGATATAAATTCAATATTAATTAATTCGTTCTTATATGTTGAATCTTACTTTTCATAATCAGCTTTCGCCAAATTGGCGTAGTGAATATTTTGGCTTTAATAATTTTGCTATATAATTTAAGGCGTAATGGTATTGTTTTTTGATAATATCGCTTATTTGGTTTTGATTGACCACTGTTTAATATTTTGCTTAAAATCTCAGCGCTGTCAAGAGCGTAGCTGATTCCCTCTAAAGAACTTGCACTGATAAATCCTGCCGCCTCACCTATTAAGAATATATTTTCATTGCCAGTATAAAAGTCACGGAAACGATTAGGATAGATAACTAGACATTTTTCAGATTTCACCGATTCGCTAAGTATAAAGCCTTGTTGTGTTAATTTTTGTTTTAATTGTTCAAAATATTTATTGGCATTTTTTTTGGGAAATGCTCCACCAAGTATAAAATACCCATCTTTAGACATACTCCAAGCATAGCAATTAGTTAATTGGTTATCAAAAATACAAGAATAAAAAGGATTTGTATGTTTTTCAATAAACCATTGTTGAATTGCTACATATTGCCTAATGGAATGATTTGGATAGCGCATTCGTCTAACAATCGAATTTGCTCCATCAGAACCAATTACATACCGAGAGGTAACATTATGTTCAATCTCATTTTCATCGACAAAAGTAATTTGATAACCATCAATGATTCTTCTTACTTCTTTACACAGCGTATTATGTAAGACTGTAACTGTTGAAGGAATAAGTGACTTTAACCATAGATCAAACTTATGTCTATCAAAACTAATATAGCTACGTTGATAGTTACGAACTAATTTAGTTTGTAAATCTATAGTTTTGACACTGAAAATTTGTGGGTTGGTTAAAATATCAGTTGGAATATTTAATTTTTGTCTAGCAAAAGATTTTTGAGCATCATTTGCCAATAATCCTCCACAAGGTTTATGAAAACCTTTATCACCAGTTTGATCTTTTTTATCTAAAGCAATAATCTTAAAAGATGGGTTAAGTAAACGTGCTAACGTACTACCTGCAGGACCTAGGCCAATGATTGCAATATCGTAATCCATATTATTATATTACTTACTTAATAAATTTGAAAAATTCCGTCATATTATCATATATAAAATAAAAAGTGACTATTATGGTTATACCGTTTCTAATTTAGGATTTTGTAAAGATCTTTCAGGTTAACTATACATTTCAGTATAAAATAGATAGTGAATTAATCGATGAAATAGATGTTATCTTTTATTGGGTTAAACAAATATGCATTAATTTTTAGTCAGCAATAGTTTTTAAAAATGCTTGATTCAAATCGTCAAATGGCAAAATACGACTAATTACTACTAATCGAGATATTTTTTCAGAAGGATCTTGCCATGAAGAACCATAATCGAAACCAACAATTTTATGCACGCCTTGAACAATCAAGCGTTGTGGGTTGTCTTTAATAGCTAATACACCTTTATACCGTAACATGTCATTACCATATTGTTCAACCAAGTTTTCCATAAATAAGCCTATCTTTTTCAAATCAAGTTCGCCAGCTTCAAAAAGATAGGAGCAGATATTATCTTCCCAAGATTGAGGTTGCTTCTCTAATGGGAGAATTTTAAAGCTTGTTTCAACATTTTTTATTGAATTGATAACAAAAAAACCTTTATTAATAATTAAATCGTCATTTAAATCAAATGAATGAATGTCAATCCATTGTGATTTTGGTAATTGTCCATTTATTGCTACAACAATTGCTGCTTTATTATTAATTCTATTAATTCTATTAATAATTTCATTTTTTTGCTCTTCACTTACACAATCAGTTTTAGTAATTATAATGCGATCAGCAAATCCAATTTGTGAAAGTACTACTCGGTGTTGTTCTAGATGCTGCAAAATATGTTGAGCATCGACTAAGGTAATAATCGCATCAAGTTTAATTGTTTCACGAATCAAGCCATCAATAAAAAATGTTTGAATAATTGGCGCTGGATCGGCAAGTCCTGTGGTTTCAATAATAAGACGATCAAATGTTAATTTGCCAGCTGTTCGCTGTGCGTGCAATTTATGAAGGGCATCCGTAAGTTCGCCTTGAACGGTACAGCAGATACAACCATTTGTCATCTCAACAATTTGAATATCACAATTGACATTTAATAAATCGCTATCAAGGTTTACTTGACCAAATTCATTTTCAATAATAATTATTTTTTCATTACAATTATTCTCTAATAAATGATTAATTAATGTCGTTTTACCCGAACCGAGAAATCCTGTTAGTAAAGTGACAGGTAGGGGATGCGGAATGATTGGGTTGCTCATTTGCTATCTCTCAATTTTAACAGCATTTAAATCCACCTTTACCACTGTAACGTGCATCTTGGCGTTCTTTGAAAAATTCCTCGTAAGTCATAGGTGTTTGTTCAGGATGGGTTAGTTTCATGTGTTGAACATAGTTATCGTAATCAGGAATACCGACCATAAGCTTAGCAGCTTGACCGAGATATTTTCCTGCTTTGGTAAGTGAATCAAACATGTTTTATCTCTTATTATTTTGAAAAAGAACATTAAGAGTTTTAATTTTCTCTTAATCAACTATATTAATAATTAGAACATTTTTCAATATAAGACGCTATATAACTTGAGTCAATCATTGATTTGAAGTAATTTATAAAATTACATAAAAATGATAATAATATTGTGTGAAATCTATCCTAATCCCTTTTAATGATTTAAATATATTTTTACTAAATTGATTTATATATTATTAAATAACTTTTATAATATTGCCTAATTTATTATTTATTAGAGTTTAATAATGGAAAAGTTTCTCCTTAAAGGTCCAACTTCTTTAAACGGTGAAGTGATTATTTCTGGCGCTAAAAATGCTGCTTTACCTATTTTATTTGCGGTCATCTTAGCTGAAAAGCCGGTAGAACTAAAAAATGTACCTAAGTTGAAAGATATTGATACTACATTGGAATTACTAAGCCAGTTAGGTGTGAAATGTCAACGTAATGGTTCTGTTCAGCTTAATGCTGCTCATCTTAACAATTATTGTGCACCTTATGAATTAGTGAAAACAATGCGTGCTTCCATTTGGGCTTTGGGACCATTGGTAGCTCGTTTTGGTCAAGGACAGGTTTCATTACCTGGAGGTTGTGCAATTGGCGCAAGACCTGTTGATCTTCATATTACTGGACTTCAACAATTAGGTGCTACAATTGTTTTGGATGAAGGATATGTTAAAGCTTCTGTAGATGGTCGATTGAAAGGAGCTCATATTGTTATGGATAAAGTGAGTGTAGGTGCTACAGTGACGATTATGTCTGCTGCAACTTTAGCCGAAGGTAAAACGATAATTGAAAATGCAGCATGTGAGCCTGAAATTGTTGATACAGCTAAATTTTTAAATATGCTTGGTGCAAAAATTACAGGTGCTGGAACAATGCGTATTGAAATTGAAGGTGTTAAAAATTTAGGTGGTGGTACGCATGAAATTGTTTCAGATCGAATTGAGACAGGAACTTTTTTAGTAGCCGCTGCTATTTCAAAAGGAAAAATTACTTGTCGCAAAACTGATCCAAACTTGTTAGATGCCGTTATATCAAAATTAAAAGAAGCAGGTGCAGATATTGAAGTTGGCGAAGATTGGATTTGTTTAGATATGCAAAATAAACGAGCAAAAGCTGTAAATATTCATACTGCGCCACATCCAGGTTTTCCTACCGATATGCAAGCACAATTTTCATTATTGAATATGGTCGCTGAAGGTACTGGAATTATTAAAGAAACAATTTTTGAAAATCGATTTATGCATGTGCCAGAATTAATTCGTATGGGTGCTAGAGCAGAAATTGAAGGTAATACATTAATTACACATGGCGTAGAAAAACTGAGTGGCACACAAGTGATGGCGACAGATTTACGAGCATCGGCAAGTTTAGTGTTGGCTGGTTGTATTGCAGAAGGTTCTACAATGGTTGATCGTATTTACCATATTGATAGAGGTTATGACAATATTGAAGAAAAGCTAAGAAGTTTAGGAGCCAATATTGAAAGAATAAAATAAAATTCATCATAATTAAAATTAAATAGATTCTTAATTGGTTAAAAGGAGTACCATAATGATGAAACAAGCGATGATCTTTTTATCAGATGGCTGCGAAGAAACAGAAGCAGTAACAACAATTGATTTACTAACCAGAGCAGGTATTAAAGTCATTACTGCGAGTATCTCAGATTGTTGCGAAGTTAAATGTTCTCGTGGAGTAACAATTTTAGCTCAAAAAACGATTTCAGATGTTCAATATGAGAATTTTGATGTGGTTATTTTACCAGGTGGGGTTAAAGGAGCTGAAAATTTTCGAGATTGCACGTTATTAATCGAAATATTGAAAAAAACTCATCACGTTGGCGGCGTTATTGCGGCAATATGCGCTTCTCCAGCAATAGTTTTACAACATCATAATTTATTTCCAAAGGCATATATGACTGGTTACCCATCTACAAAAGATGCATTTAAACTTTGGAAAACGGATAGAGTATATTTTGATGAGCAAAATAAAGTTATCACGAGTCAAGGTCCTGCTACATCAATAGATTTTGCTTTGAAAATTATTGATGTTTTAGTCGGGCGAAAAAAGGCAGCTGAGGTTGCTCAGCAATTAGTCCTTCCATTGGGGATTGAATCCTATCAATAAAAAGGTACCAAATGTCAAATTCACATTTGTACGATAAATTAGTTAAGAGATCTACATTGATTGCTGTTTTAACATCTATTTTTCTAATTTTCTTAAAATTTATTACCTGTTGGATAACGGGTTCAATAAGTTTATTTGCGTCATTATTAGACTCAAGTATTGATTTACTTGCTTCAGGACTTAATTTCTTTTTGGTACGTTATGCTATGAAACCTGCCGATGATGATCATACTTTCGGTCATGGTAAAGCTGAATCACTTGCAGCACTGGCACAAAGTACATTTATTATAGGTTCAGCGACAATTTTATTGCTTTCTAGTATTAAATCTATTGTTCATCCTAGTGAGCTACAAGCTCCATTGTTGGGGATTATTGTTTCAGCCATATCTGCGGTATTTACTTGTTTACTTGTTTTATATCAAAGATATGTTGTGAAACTAACTCAAAGTAAGGCAATTCAAGCTGATATGCTACATTATTCTTCTGATATGTTAATGAATATTACTGTCATCATTGCACTCTTTTTAAGCTGGTATGGAATTTCTTTTGCTGATGCTGCATTTGCTTTTTTGATTGCTTTATATATTTGTTATAATGCTTATAAGATTGCTTACAATGCTATACAAGATTTACTTGATAGAGCATTGCCAGAAAGTGATAACGAGAAGATTGCTAATATTGTTGCATCCTATCCGAATGTTCATGGTTTTCATGATTTGAAAACTAGGCAAGCAGGTCCGATAAAATTCATTCAATTGCATATAGAACTTGATGATAATATGCCTTTAGTTAAAGCACACGCTATAGCGGATTCAATTGAAAAGCGTATTGCTGAACTCTTTTCTCCTGCGACAGTAATTATTCATCAAGATCCCATTTCGGTTGTACCAATTGAAATAATGTCGTAGAAAAAAACACCAAAAATACCTTTTATCATCTATTGTTAGAAATCTGTTAAGACTCTATAATAATCAGAAGTTAATTATTAGGAGTTATTTTCTATGGTAAAAAAAATAGGTATTTTGACTAGTGGTGGTGATGCACCAGGGATGAATGCAGCCATTCGAGGTGTGGTTAGAACTGCTTTAACAGAAGGGTTGGAAGTTTTTGGTGTATATGATGGTTATTTAGGTCTTTGTGAAGATCGAATTACTCAGTTAGAACGTTCTAGCGTGTCAGATATCATTACTCGTGGTGGTACGTTTTTAGGTTCTGCCAGATTCCCAGAGTTTAAAGATAAAACAGTAAGACAAAAAGCTATTGAGAATTTGAAAAAACATCAAATTGATGCTTTAGTTGTTATTGGTGGTGATGGTTCTTATATGGGCGCCATGCGTTTAACAGAAGAAGGTTTTCCATGTATTGGTTTACCAGGTACCATTGATAATGATATTCGAGGAACCGATTATACGATTGGTTATTTCACAGCATTAAGTACTGCTGTTGAAGCTATTGATAGATTGCGTGATACTTGTTCTTCACATCATCGAATATCTGTGATTGAAATTATGGGGCGAGATTGCGGTGATTTAACATTAAATGCGGCAGTTGCTGGTGGTTGTGAATTCATGATTATTCCAGAAATGTCTTATACAAAAGAAGATTTAATTGAAGAAATTAAATTAGGTTTTGCAAAAGGTAAAAAACATGCAATTGTAACCGTTACAGAGCATATGTGTGACGTAAATCAACTTGCAGCTGATATAGAAGCAGCCGTTCACCATGAAACTCGTGCTACAGTATTAGGTCATGTTCAACGAGGTGGCACTCCTGTTCCTTATGATCGTATTTTAGGTTCACGTATGGGTGCTTATGCTGTTGAATTATTATTACAAGGTCATGCAGGAAGAAGTGTAGGCGTTCAAAATGGCAAATTAGTACATCATGATATAATAGATGCTATTAATAATATGAAGCGCCCATTTGATGTAGATCTTTATAATATTGCAAAACGTTTATTTTAGTTATTAATATTATGTCGATCAAACAATCTGCATAAATATAAGTAATAAGAAAGCATTGTTTAATAAGTGAATGATTGATAAAACAATATTTCAATCATTCACTCATTAATTTTTTTAATGTTCAGCTGACTTTATACTATCAATAAACTTAATTTTTCTGTTTGATAATAATTTTATAGATACATTGTTAATATTTATTTTTTACTCAATTTATTAAATTTCAGATCCCAAATAAATAGTTTAAATAGCAGGAAGAGATTATGTCATTAAGTTATTTAGAAGATATTGATCGTTTCTATGTCTGTGATGCAAAACATCAACAGATAGCCGAGATGACTTTTACTCGTCTAGGACAAAATCAAGCTACTATTAATCACACTTATATAGCTCCTGATTATCGAGGTCAAGGCATTGCTGAAAAATTATTAGATCTTGTTGTAAAAAAGTTACAACAAGAAAACCGTAAAATTATTCCTATTTGTTCTTTTGCTATTAAAAAATTAAACGAACAAAATTAATTCTAGTTATTAAAAAAATTTAAATATTTCAATTATCAAATTGTCAAGCCTTATTTTAAATATTATTTTTTATAAATGCTAGTTCCAGTTATTCGAATATGTGCTAATGTATCGCTATATTTATTACCATAGTATTTTGATTTTAAGATGGAATCTGCGAAACCTCAAAAAATTTATTCTATTCACGTATTGCGTGGTGTTGCAATTATTATGATTGTTTTTAGTCATTGTTTAGGTGTATTTAAAAACTCTAATCTAATTGCGAATAGTTATTTATTTTCTTTTTTAAATTTGTTTGCATTTAATTTCACAACCTTTTTTGTATTGATTGCTGGTTTTTTGTTTCAACATTTAACATACAAATTTGATACTAAAACATACTATTTATCAAAATTTAAAACAATTATATGTCCTTATATTTCAGTGTCTATTTTTTGTTTTTTCTTTTATCACTATCAATATCTATCGGGATTACCATGGTACTCATCAACAGAACCTAGCGTTATCAGCTCAATAATTAGGATGATGTTAACTGGCGAGCAGCTTTTACCCCTATGGTTTATCCCAATGATAATTATTGTATATCTAATGGGACCACTTTTTTTTTATTGGTCAAAAAAGAATTTAATTGTGACTGGTTTAATAGCTATGTTTTGGGTGGTGATATTTACTAAACCTGATTTTACTAAGCCTCTTCAAAATTTATTGCATTATGGTCCCGTTTATTTAGTCGGTATGATGCTTAAACAAAATTATGAAACTATTATGAAGTCTGTGAAAGATAACTTGTTATTAATTATCTTTCTTTTTGGTTTATGTTTTTTTGTTCCTTTTGCATATCGTTATATGAATTACTTTGGTATTCAGAATCTTTATTTTGATACTTTGCAAAAAATTATTTTATTTATACTAGCTCTCTATTTTTTAGATAGATTAAATCATAAAGTAAATGAAGGAAAAATTTATAAATTCTTTTCCTATATGGCAAATGTGAGTTTTCCTATCTATTTTATTCATGAAATAATAGTATTAGAGCTTGAGTATCAACTTTATATATCACCAATAGGTGATATTATTAAAACAAGTAATGGTGAACTAGCCTCATTAGGAGCAGTAACTTTTTTAGTATTAACTTTAGTGATTAGTACCATAATTGCTAACATAATTAAATTAGTTTTCAAAGATAAAGCAAAATATCTTATTGGAGGAATGCGTTAAAATCGATTAATTAACTTATAAAATTAATCGTTTTTAAGATAAATTTGCTTATTTGGAATCATTGTATGTCCATTAGGTTCCCAGCCCTATGGAATTTGTGATTTATTAAATATTATTTTTAAATTAGCAGTAAAAAATTACCACCCACTGATTATCATATGGGTGGAACTTAATTCTTTTCAAAAATAATTACGACTCTATTATTGAAGTTATAGTGAATGTTTTCCTACTTCATACATTAAAACACTAATAGGCATCTAATTTTTTCGTTCTACTATGTTATATCGAGAATTGCAAATTTGTCCCACTTAAAATTCACTTGTTTATGATGGCTAATAACATGTTTTTTATTATTTAATTTGTTCTTATTTTAACAAGCTTAAAAATATTCCACAAAAGAAATAGGATAAAAAAAACGCAAACAGAAAAAAAATAGCAATAAACACTTGCAGTAAAATTTAAAGTGCCTATAATGCGCATCCACTGACACGGCGTCATCGACAAACAGAGACAGCGGGTGTAAGTGAGCAAGGTCAAAAATTTTGAAAAAAGATCTTGACGAATAAAAAGGTGTAGCGTAGTATACGCAGCCCTTGAGACAGCAAACTGAATAACAAAATGTTTAGTGAAAGATAAATAGCTGTCAGCTCTTTAAAAAGAAGAAACAGACAATCTGTGTGGGCACTTGCGAGACGAAAGATTAAAAGTCTACGGACTGAAAAATTAAGTCTTGATAAGTGACACTGAAGATTCATTTGAATATGTCAGAGACAGTTATTGAGCATCAAACTTTAAATTGAAGAGTTTGATCATGGCTCAGATTGAACGCTGGCGGCAGGCTTAACACATGCAAGTCGAACGGTAACATGAGTGCTTGCACTTGATGACGAGTGGCGGACGGGTGAGTAAAGTATGGGTATCTGCCGAATGGAGGGGGACAACAGTTGGAAACGACTGCTAATACCGCATAATGTTGAGAGACCAAAGCATGGGACCTTCGGGCCATGCGCCATTTGATGAGCCCATATGGGATTAGCTAGTTGGTAGGGTAAAGGCTTACCAAGGCGACGATCTCTAGCTGGTCTGAGAGGATGACCAGCCACACTGGAACTGAGACACGGTCCAGACTCCTACGGGAGGCAGCAGTGGGGAATATTGCACAATGGGGGGAACCCTGATGCAGCCATGCCGCGTGTATGAAGAAGGCCTTCGGGTTGTAAAGTACTTTCGGTAATGAGGAAGGTGATGAATCGAATAGGTTCATCAATTGACGTTAATTACAGAAGAAGCACCGGCTAACTCCGTGCCAGCAGCCGCGGTAATACGGAGGGTGCGAGCGTTAATCGGAATGACTGGGCGTAAAGGGCATGTAGGCGGATAATTAAGTTAGGTGTGAAAGCCCTGGGCTCAACCTAGGAATTGCACTTAAAACTGGTTAACTAGAGTATTGTAGAGGAAGGTAGAATTCCACGTGTAGCGGTGAAATGCGTAGAGATGTGGAGGAATACCGGTGGCGAAGGCGGCCTTCTGGACAGATACTGACGCTGAGATGCGAAAGCGTGGGGAGCAAACAGGATTAGATACCCTGGTAGTCCACGCTGTAAACGATGTCGATTTGGAGTTTGTTGCCTAGAGTGATGGGCTCCGAAGCTAACGCGATAAATCGACCGCCTGGGGAGTACGGCCGCAAGGTTAAAACTCAAATGAATTGACGGGGGCCCGCACAAGCGGTGGAGCATGTGGTTTAATTCGATGCAACGCGAAGAACCTTACCTGGTCTTGACATCCACAGAATCTTGCAGAGATGCGAGAGTGCCTTCGGGAACTGTGAGACAGGTGCTGCATGGCTGTCGTCAGCTCGTGTTGTGAAATGTTGGGTTAAGTCCCGCAACGAGCGCAACCCTTATCCTTTGTTGCCAGCGATTCGGTCGGGAACTCAAAGGAGACTGCCGTTGATAAAGCGGAGGAAGGTGGGGACGACGTCAAGTCATCATGGCCCTTACGACCAGGGCTACACACGTGCTACAATGGCGTATACAAAGGGAGGCGACCTCGCGAGAGCAAGCGGACCTCATAAAGTACGTCTAAGTCCGGATTGGAGTCTGCAACTCGACTCCATGAAGTCGGAATCGCTAGTAATCGTGAATCAGAATGTCACGGTGAATACGTTCCCGGGCCTTGTACACACCGCCCGTCACACCATGGGAGTGGGTTGCACCAGAAGTAGATAGCTTAACCTTCGGGAGGGCGTTTACCACGGTGTGGTCCATGACTGGGGTGAAGTCGTAACAAGGTAACCGTAGGGGAACCTGCGGTTGGATCACCTCCTTACGAAGTGCTCGTAAGTGTTCACACAGATTGTTTGTTAAGAAAAGAGTCACTTTATTGGGTCTGTAGCTCAGGTGGTTAGAGCGCACCCCTGATAAGGGTGAGGTCGGTGGTTCAAGTCCACTCAGACCCACCAATTCAACTTATTTTTTGCTGATTTTGGCTTTAACGGGTTGAAGAAGTGAAAGAAAATGGGGCTATAGCTCAGCTGGGAGAGCGCCTGCCTTGCACGCAGGAGGCCAGCGGTTCGATCCCGCTTAGCTCCACCATTAAAGAAGTCTCTTTTTAACTAAATTATGTTTGTATTTACTTATAAGAGTAAATAGAAAGATAAAGCTCTTTAACAATTAGGAACAAGCTGAAAGAAACGAGTTCTCGTTTTTACGGAAAGCATTTGTATGAAAATATGAATGTGAAGAAGTAGAAAAGAGAAAAAAGCGTAATTAAAACCAAGACAACTGTGAGTTGTAAGGTTAAGAAATTAAGCGTACACGGTGGATGCCTAGGCAATCAGAGGCGATGAAGGACGTGTTAATCTGCGAAAAGCGACGGTGAGCCGATAAAAGGCGCGATAGCCGTTGATGTCCGAATGGGGAAACCCAGTGCAGGTGACTGCACTATCATCTGATGAATCCATAGTCAGATGAGGCGAACCGGGAGAACTGAAACATCTAAGTACCCCGAGGAAAAGAAATCAACCGAGATTCCCAAAGTAGCGGCGAGCGAAATGGGAGCAGCCCAAGCGGGTAGCATAATGTATTAGTGGAAGCGTCTGGAAAGTCGCACGACAGAGGGTGAAAGTCCCGTACATGAAAATGCATTATGTGGAAGCTTATAGAGTAGGGCGGGACACGTGATATCCTGTCTGAAGATGGGGGGACCATCCTCCAAGGCTAAATACTCCTGATTGACCGATAGTGAACCAGTACCGTGAGGGAAAGGCGAAAAGAACCCCGGGAGGGGAGTGAAATAGACCCTGAAACCGTGTACGTACAATCAGTGGGAGCTGTTACCGTTGGGTAATAGTGACTGCGTACCTTTTGTATAATGGGTCAGCGACTTATATTCTGTAGCAAGGTTAACCGAATAGGGGAGCCGAAGGGAAACCGAGTATTAACTGTGCGTTAAGTTGCAGGGTATAGACCCGAAACCCGGTGATCTAGCCATGGGCAGGTTGAAGGTTGGTTAACACTAACTGGAGGACCGAACCGACTAATGTTGAAAAATTAGCGGATGACCTGTGGCTGGGGGTGAAAGGCCAATCAAACCGGGAGATAGCTGGTTCTCCCCGAAAGCTATTTAGGTAGCGCCTCATGTATAACTGTTGGGGGTAGAGCACTGTTTCGGCTAGGGGGCCATCCCGGCTTACCAACCCGATGCAAACTCCGAATACTGACAAGTTTAATCATGGGAGACACACGGCGGGTGCTAACGTTCGTCGTGAAGAGGGAAACAACCCAGACCGCCAGCTAAGGTCCCCAAGTCATAGTTAAGTGGGAAACGAAGTGGGAAGGCTTAGACAGCTAGGATGTTGGCTTAGAAGCAGCCATCATTTAAAGAAAGCGTAATAGCTCACTAGTCGAGTCGGCCTGCGCGGAAGATGTAACGGGGCTAAAACTATGCACCGAAGCTGCGGCAGTGCACGTAAGTGTATTGGGTAGGGGAGCGTTCTGTAAGCCGTAGAAGGTGTGTTGTGAGGCATGCTGGAGGTATCAGAAGTGCGAATGCTGACATAAGTAACGATAAAGCGGGTGAAAAGCCCGCTCGCCGGAAGACCAAGGGTTCCTGTCCAACGTTAATCGGGGCAGGGTGAGTCGACCCCTAAGGAGAGGCCGAAGGGCGTATCTGATGGGAAACGGGTTAATATTCCCGTACTGGCTATAACTGCGATGGGGGGACGAAGAAGGCTAGGTTTACCACCTATTGGATGGTGGGTTAAGCGTGTAGGGGTGTGATTAGGCAAATCCGGTCACTGAAACCCTGAGGCGTGATGACGAGCTACTAAGGTAGTGAAGTAATTGATGCCCTGCTTCCAGGAAAATCCTCTAAGCTTCAGGTTATAGTTAATCGTACCCGAAACCGACACAGGTGGTCAGGTAGAGAATACTCAGGCGCTTGAGAGAACTCGGGTGAAGGAACTAGGCAAAATGGTGCCGTAACTTCGGGAGAAGGCACGCTGATGGTAATTGAAGTCCCACGCGGATGGAGGTGAAGTCAGTCGAAGATACCAGCTGGCTGCAACTGTTTAATAAAAACACAGCACTGTGCAAACACGAAAGTGGACGTATACGGTGTGACGCCTGCCCGGTGCTGGAAGGTTAATTGATGGGGTTATGCGTAAGCAGAAGCTCTTGATCGAAGCCCCAGTAAACGGCGGCCGTAACTATAACGGTCCTAAGGTAGCGAAATTCCTTGTCGGGTAAGTTCCGACCTGCACGAATGGCGTAATGATGGCCAGGCTGTCTCCACCCGAGACTCAGTGAAATTGAAATTGCCGTGAAGATGCGGTGTACCCGTGGCAAGACGGAAAGACCCCGTGAACCTTTACTATAGCTTGACAGTGAACATTGAGCCTTAATGTGTAGGATAGGTGGGAGACTAAGAAGCATGCACGCCAGTGTGTGTGGAGTCGACCTTGAAATACCACCCTTTAATGTTTGATGTTCTAACCTATACTTCTGAATCGAGGTAAGGGACACTGTCTGGTGGGTAGTTTGACTGGGGCGGTCTCCTCCCAAAGAGTAACGGAGGAGCACGAAGGTTAGCTAATCCTGGTCGGACATCAGGAGGTTAGTGCAATGGCAAAAGCTAGCTTGACTGCGAGAGTGACGGCTCGAGCAGGTACGAAAGTAGGTCATAGTGATCCGGTGGTTCTGAATGGAAGGGCCATCGCTCAACGGATAAAAGGTACTCCGGGGATAACAGGCTGATACCGCCCAAGAGTTCATATCGACGGCGGTGTTTGGCACCTCGATGTCGGCTCATCACATCCTGGGGCTGAAGTAGGTCCCAAGGGTACGGCTGTTCGCCGTTTAAAGTGGTACGCGAGCTGGGTTTAGAACGTCGTGAGACAGTTCGGTCCCTATCTGCCATGGGCGTAGGAAAATTGAGAGGGTTTGCTTCTAGTACGAGAGGACCGAAGTGAACGCACCGCTGGTGTTCGGGTTGTGATGCCAATTGCATTGCCCGGTAGCTACGTGCGGAATAGATAAGTGCTGAAAGCATCTAAGTACGAAACTAGCCTCGAGATGAGTTTTCCCTGAAGAGATTCAGTAAGGTCCGTTTGAGACTAAGACGTAGATAGGTCAGGTGTGTAAGTGTAGTGATACATTGAGCTAACTGATACTAATGAACCGAGAGTCTTAACCTTACAACTCGGAGTTGTTTTGGATACGCGAAGTTGAGAGATTAAGAAATCATCGAAAGATGATGAAAGATTGATGAAACAGTTTGTTCCGGATTGAGCAATTGGTGAAGATATGTGATAATCATCATCAATAGAAAAAGAGAAGACAGAATATGTCTGGCGGTAATAGCGCGGTGGTCCCACCTGACCCCATGCCGAACTCAGAAGTGAAACGCCGAAGTGCCGATGGTAGTGTGGGTATTACCCATGTGAGAGTAGGGAGCCGCCAGACTTTTAAATATATCGAGAGCCCAGCAGGAATGCTGGGCTTTTTTGCATACAGAAATTACAAACTTCTAAAGAAGTTTGTATGTTTGAGTATGTGATTAGATGATTATTTTATTAATCACTTTTAATAAACTATTTTTTTTATTGTTTATTCATATGTAAGTTACTAACTAATTATTAGATCCATTTATCTATGGAGTGAACAATGGATAATCTAAACTTTTTGTATCAATTCATGGGCCCAGATTTTATTGATAGATATACTACTTTACCTCAATTAATTGGTATTTTAGGTTATCTTGTAGGTATTAGTGCATTCTTACAACGTAGTGATAATGCTTTTCGTTGGCAGTTAACAATTGTTAATATCATTATGACTGTACACTTTTACTTATTGGGTCCAGAGTCTTATCCTGCGGCAATTCTTAATATAGTCAATATATTTAGAAATATTACTTCGAATTACACTAAAAATATGTTAGCAATGTTATTTTTTATTGCTTTAATGTGGATATTTTATTTTCTTACTACTCCCGATACGACTGAATTTATACATTATTTATCTGTTATCGGTACTACATTAGTTACTATTGCATTATTTCGTTTACAACAGCAGAAAATGCGGCTACTTATACTAATGAGCAGTGTTCTATGGATTATTTATAGTTTATGGATAGGATCTTTAGGTAGTCTGGCAATTGAAGTAACTTTTGCCATAATTAATATTATAACGATTATCAAATTATCTAAAAAACAAACTATATAAAGGTATATTTACTCGATTAATTCATTTTCCTATTTATTTCTTGCTGTATGTATGAAACAATTTAGCTATATAAGAATAAATTTTTTGAGGTAGTCAGTGATTGATAATGATGGCTACCGTCCAAATGTAGGAATAGTTATTTGTAACAGGTATGGTCAAGTACTTTGGGCTCGTCGTTATGGACAAAATTCTTGGCAGTTTCCTCAGGGCGGAATAAAACTAAACGAAACGCCTGAGCAGGCAATGTTTCGTGAATTAAACGAAGAAGTAGGATTATTACCTCAAGATGTAAAAATTCTATCCGTTACAAACGGTTGGTTACGCTATAAATTACCTAAACGAATGATACGTTGGGAAAATCAACCTGTTTGTATTGGTCAAAAACAGAAATGGTTTTTATTAGAATTAATCTCTGATACATCGGTAATTAATCTTAATATGTCTTCTACTCCTGAATTTGATGATTGGAAGTGGGTTAGTTATTGGTATCCTATTCGTCAGGTTATTGCTTTTAAACGTGAAGTTTATCGAAAAGCAATGAAAGAATTTTCATTGTTAGTATTTAGCATCCAATCTGAGGTGGAAGCGCCAATAGCAAATGTTTCTAAGAAGAAACGATTTAATTTCTTCGCTCATAAACGAAAAAATAAACAGTGTGTTAAAAAATGAATCAATACTTACAATTTCCTAATTTCAATCCAATTGCTTTTTCACTAGGTCCCATATCGCTCCATTGGTATGGTGCAATGTACTTATTTGGGGTACTTGGAGCACTTTATTTAGCTAAACGAAGGGCAAATAAACCTAATAGCCAATGGACAACACAACAAGTTGAAAATTTGCTATTCTGGGGTTTTTTAGGGCTTTTTATAGGCGGACGATTAGGTTATATCTTTTTTTATAATTTTAGAGTTTTTATCGAAAATCCAATTATATTGTTTAAAGTCTGGGAAGGCGGTATGTCTTTCCATGGTGGTTTAATAGGCGCAATTTGCGTTATTGCAATTTTCGCAAAAAAGAATCATAAAACCTTTATGCAAGTAGCTGACTTTGTTGCTCCATTAGTACCTATTGGATTAATGTTTGGACGATTTGGTAATTTCATTAATGGCGAACTTTGGGGGCGTGTGACTCAATCACACATTGGCATGTTATTCCCAACTTCCTCTCATGCTGATTTTATGTTTGTACAAGCACATCCAGAGTGGTTATCGCTTTATACTACTCTTAATGGTATTTTACCAAGACATCCTTCTCAGCTTTATGAAATGATGTTTGAAGGGATTGTTTTATTTATCATTCTAAATTTGTTCATTCGTAAAAATAGACCAACTGGTGCTGTTTCTGGATTGTTTTTGCTTTGTTATGGTTTATTTCGATTTATAATCGAATTCTTTAGACAACCTGATGAGCAATTGGGACTATTTTTTAATATCATTAGTATGGGACAAATTTTATGCCTACCAATGATTTTTGCTGGTATTTTATTTCTTTTATATACATATAGAGTTAACAAAAAGGCGACAACACAATGAAACAGTATTTAGCACTTATGCAAAAGATTTTAGCTGAAGGTGCGCCTAAGTCAGACCGAACAGGAACTGGAACATTATCCATTTTTGGTCATCAAATGCGGTTTAATTTACAAGATGGATTTCCATTAGTCACTACAAAAAAATGCCATTTACGTTCTATCATTCATGAATTACTATGGTTTTTAAAAGGCGACACAAATATTAACTATCTAAAAGATAATAAAGTAACTATTTGGGATGAATGGGCAGATGAGAATGGTAATTTAGGTCCTGTTTATGGAAAACAGTGGCGAGCATGGACTTCGCCTAACGGTCAGCACATCGATCAAGTATCACAACTGATAGATCAAATCAAAAATGATCCTGATTCAAGGCGTCTAATCATTTCTGCCTGGAATGTTGGGGAATTGGATCAAATGGCTTTAGCTCCATGTCATGCATTTTTTCAATTTTATGTCGTTGATGGTAAACTTTCTTGTCAGCTTTATCAACGTTCTTGCGATGTGTTTTTAGGATTACCATTTAATATCGCTAGCTATTCACTGTTGATTCATATGATTGCTCAGCAGTGTAATTTGGATGTGGGCGATTTTGTTTGGACTGGTGGTGATACGCACCTATATTCAAACCATCTGGAGCAAACTCATTTACAATTGAGTCGAACTCCTAGGGCACTGCCAAAACTTGTTATTAGACGTAAACCACCAACAATTTTTGACTATGAGTTTGAGGACTTTGAAATTATTGACTATGATCCTTACCCTGCGATCAAAGCACCTGTTGCGGTTTAGATTCTTATAAAAAAGTTTCAGAAAAATATTACGTTAGCATATAAAATTTAAAGAACGAAGATCACAGCAAATAATTATATATTGTTGTGATCTGTATTAACTATACTTTATTCAATAAATTATTGTTTCGAAGATCTTTCTATTTTTTGCCCTTTAAATCAAGATATAGTATATAATAATCAACTTTGTTATTAACAATAACTTAATCTTAATATGAGTCAAAATCAGGAAATCCATCCTATCTTTACTAAACGCCTACTTCACCCTCGTTACTGGTTAACGTGGTTTGGTATTGGCATTTTATATTTAATTGTTTTATTTCCTTACCCAGTAATTTATCAATTAGGAAAAGGTTTAGGATTGCTTTCAATGAAATTAATTGGTAAGCGTAAAGAAACAGCAAGACAAAATCTTAAACTTTGTTTTCCTGAAAAATCACAGCTTGAACGTGATCAAATATTACGAAGAAATTTTATTTCCACAGGATTAGCTATTTTTGAAACAGGAATGGCATGGTTCTGGTCTGATAAAAGATTAGCTAAACATTCTTCTATTGTTGGTGATCCATATATCAAAAATGTACAGCAATCCGGTCAAGGTGTTTTACTTATTGGAATCCATTTTTTAACATTAGAATTGGGAGCGCGTATTTTGGGAATGAGTCATCCTGGCGTAGGGGTTTATCGACCAAATGATAATCTGGTAATGGATTATATTCAGCTTAAAGGTAGACTCAAATCTAATAAATACATGTTAGATCGCTATAATACCAAGGGTATGATCCGTGCATTAAAAAATGGAGAGTTACTTTGGTATGCCCCAGATCATGATTATGGACCTAAAAATAGTGTATTTGCTCCATTATTTTCAGTAGAAAAAGCAGCAACTACGATAGGTACACGCATATTGGTTAAATTAGGACAACCCGCCATTATTCCATTTACACCTAAGCGTGAGAAAAATGGTCGCTATACAGTATATGTAACACCAGCGCTTGAAGGCTATCCTATTGAAGATGATGTACGAGCAGCAACTTTTATGAATAAAGCTATTGAAAAGGAAATTTTAAAAGCTCCAGAACAATATATGTGGTTACACCGACGATTTAAAACTCGTCCAAAGGGGGAAGCACCTTTGTATACTGATGATGTTCAATCTGATTAATCCAATTATTTTTTATAGTGTCTGTTTGATGAGTAAAAATACGAAATGCAAAAACTAAATAAAATTATTCTATACTGTCGTTGTGGTTTTGAAAAAGAATGTGCTGCAGAAATCACAGATAGAGCTGCACAACTAGAAATATTTGGTTTTGCCAAAGTGATAGAAAACAGTGGGTATGTCACTTTTGAATGTTATCAAGATGATCAAGCTACAATACTGATAAAAAAACTCTCTTTTCGTACCCTGATTTTTGCTAGACAAATGTTTGTATCCGGTGATTTATTGACTAATTTGCCAGCTAACGATCGGATCACTTCAATAATTAATGCGTTATCTGGTCTAATAAATAATGCAGGTGATGTGCGTGTAGAAGTTCCTGATACGAATGAAGGTAAAGAATTAGCTGGATTTTGTCGCAAATTTACTGTACCACTTCGTCAAGCATTGCGAAGTAAACGTATTTTGTTAAAAGTTGAAAATCCAACAAAACCTGTTATTCATCTATTTTTTACTAATAGCAATAGTTGTTATGTTGGTTATTCTTTAAGCCAGAATAATTCACCATTTTATATGGGAATACCAAGACTAAAATTTCCTGCTGATGCACCAAGTCGTTCTACATTAAAATTAGAAGAGGCTTTCCATATTTTTATTCCTTATGAGGAATGGGATGAACGCTTAAAAGGTGGTTTAAACGCGGTTGATTTAGGTGCTTGCCCAGGCGGTTGGACTTATCAATTAGTCAAAAGAAGTATGATGGTTTATGCTATTGATAATGGTCCAATGAATGATAAGTTAATGGAAACTGGGCAAGTTAAACATTATCGTGAAGATGGCTTTAAATTTATACCTAAAAAGCATAATATTTATTGGTTAGTTTGTGATATGGTTGAAAAGCCGACTAAAGTAACGCAATTAATAGCCAAATGGCTTATTAACGGTTGGTGTCGAGAAACTATTTTTAATCTTAAATTACCAATGAAAAAAAGGTATGAAGAAGTAAAACAAAATATAAAGTTACTCAACGATGAATTAAATAATAATCAAATCAATGTTCAAATTCAGGCTAAACAGCTTTATCATGATCGCGAAGAAATTACTGTTCATGTGCAACGAATTTGGGGATAGCAAATTACAAGAGAGTAGGTGTATGAATTTAAAAAATTTCTTTTATACAATATTAATATCTACATTATTGACATTTTTAACTGGATGCCCAAGTAATCAAGCTCAACTTAATGATTATGATGGAAATAAAAGTTCTAGTTATTATCTATCTCTCGCGGATCAAAGTTCTGGAAATGTTAAAACCAATTGGCATTTATTAGCTATTCAGGCATTAATTAAAGAAAATAAAGTTTCTCAAGCAAAGGATTTATTATCTCAACTATCTTCTGATCTCAATGATAAACAACAAAAAGAAAAATTATTATTGCAAGGTGAAATTGCCGTAAAATCAGGCAAATCATTTAATATCAAACAGTTAAATTCTGATGAATTAACTAATTCACAATTATACCGTTACTACTTTATTAAATTAAGTTTGGATGAAAAAAATAGAGATGTTAATGGACAAGCCCATGATTATATTGAATTAGAAAAATATATCCCAGCAAACCAGAAAAAACAATTATTAAATGATACATGGAAATTTTTTAGTAAATTAAGTTCTAAAGATATTAATGCCATTTTAGTTTATGAAGATGAAATAACCTTACAAGGTTGGATTAATCTAACTGATGCTTATAAGCGTAATAGTATAGAACTAAAAACACAAGAAGATGATACACCCGAAATTATTGCAGAAAAAGTACAAAAACAGAGCCAATTATTAAAACAGGCTGTAAATGATTGGTTAATACAATATCCAGATCATCCTGCTAAAAATATTATTTCTGTATTAACTGGAGAACCAGTATTAAATGTTGATGATGCTAATGCTAAAAAAGTAGCATTATTATTACCATTAACAGGTTCATCACGTATTTTTGGTGATACTATTCGACAAGGTTATTTTGATGCTATTAAATTTTTTCCACAAGAGCCACAACAAAGTATAGTTTTACTTGATACAACAAGTACCGAAATAGATGTACTTCTAAGACAAGCTAAGGAACAAAATGTAGAATTGATAGTTGGCCCCTTATTGAAAGATGAAGTGATTAAGATTAAACAATTATCTCCTTCTTTACCTGTTTTAGCATTAAATAAAGTGGATAATAGTTCCACCACAGCGAGTAAAATGTGTTATTTCGCATTATCACCAGAAGATGAAGCACAAGATGCAGCAGATCATATTTATGCGCAAAACAAATTAAAGCCGTTATTGCTTGTTCCTCAAAATGATCTCGGTCAACGTGTGGCTCAAAGTTTTGCCAAAAAATGGTCTGAATTATCATCTGATAGCTCACAAGCTTATGTCCAATATTTTGGTAATAAAAGTACATTAAGTTCTGGTATGAATCGTGATGTTGGGATAACACTTACTGGAACGCCGATTTTAACAAATAATACAGAAGATCAATCCGATAATTTTGACGCTGTCTATATTTATGCCTCATACGATGAACTAACTCTTATAAAACCAATGATTGATATGGCAGCAGGAAGAACAGTTGGTAATTCATCATCACTTATGATCTACACAAGCTCTAAAAGTCATGTGGCGAATGCTTCAGAGGATTTTAATTATGATATGAATCATACAGAGTATGCTGAAATCCCAATGATCGTTAATTATTCTGATAATGTGTCAGAAATGATCCCTCATAATATCAAGAAAAATTATTCATTAATGCGTTTATATGCAATGGGGATAGATGCATGGAGACTCGCAAATCGCTTTAATCAAATCAATTCCTATCAAACTGACTTTTTAAATGGTATGACAGGAGAATTATCGACGAAGGATCAATGTGAAGTCACTCGTGCTTTATCTTGGCAACAATATACCCATGTGTCATCTAAATCAAATTCACAAGAATAACAAAAAAATTGGCAAGTATTATGAAGACATTGCTTGTCAATATTTACTAAAACAGGGACTTTTGTTTATTGCTCAAAATAGCCAGTATCGTTTAGGCGAAATTGATTTGATTATGCGTGATAAACAATGTCTTGTCTTTGTTGAAGTCCGTTATCGAAAAAATGCTAATTTTGGTAATGCTGAAATGACAGTAACATCTAGTAAACAAAATAAAATTAAGCAAGCGGCACAACTCTGGATGTTGTCAGAAAATATGAATATTGATGATACAGAATTTAGATTTGATATTTTTGCCATTACGGGCAAAAACCAAAAATGGATTATTAATGCGTTTTAATTTTTAGGTGAAAAACGTGCAAGATTTAATTAAAAATTATTTTACTGAGAGTATTCAAACTCAAATTGTAATGGCTGAGTCTTTAGGTACATCAATTGAAAAAGCGGCAAGCATTATTGTTCAAGGTTTACTTAATGGTAATAAAATTATGAGTTGTGGCAATGGTTCATCAGCTGCAAATGTACAAAGTTTTACTTCTCGATTAATTACCAGTATTAATATAGAAAGGCCCAGCATACCCGCTATAGCTTTGGTATCGGATAATGTATTATTGAGTGCAATTGCTAATCATGAAGAAGTATATGCTCGCCAAATACAAGCTTTGGGTCATCGCGGTGATATTTTGATCGTATTGACTTGCCAAGGTAACAGCCGTTCAATTATTCGTGCTGTTCAAGAAGCAGTGATTAAAGATATGAAAATTGTAGCTTTAACTGCCTTTGATGGTGGTGAAGTTATTGGCTTACTAGGTCAAAATGATATTGAAATAAGAGTTCCATCTTACAAAAAAGTAATGGCATATGAAATGCATGCCATGATTTTAAATTGTTTATGCCAATTAATTGAAAATACTTTGTTTATTCAACATGAATAAGTTGAAATAAAAACAGTATAGTCCTGCATTAATAACGAATTTTATGCTATAATTACAAGCTATTTTGATGACCTAATTTAATAAGAGAATATGGTGTTATGACCGAACTAGCCAAAGAAATAACCCCCGTTAATATTGAAGATGAGCTAAAATCCTCTTATCTTGACTATGCAATGTCTGTCATTGTTGGGCGTGCTTTACCTGATGTACGCGATGGCTTAAAACCGGTCCATAGAAGGGTCCTTTTTGCCATGCATGAAGCCGGATACGATTGGAATAAACCTTATCGAAAATCTGCTCGTGTCGTTGGGGATGTCATTGGTAAATACCATCCGCATGGTGACTCTGCTGTATATGACACAATCGTACGTATGGCACAGCCATTTTCATTACGTTATATGTTAGTTGATGGTCAAGGCAATTTTGGTTCTGTTGATGGTGATTCGGCTGCAGCAATGCGTTACACTGAAATACGTATGCAAAAGTTTGCAGGCGCGTTATTGACTGATCTTGATAAAGAAACTGTTGATTTCTCTCCAAACTATGACGGCTCAGAAATGATCCCTGATGTATTGCCAACGCGTATTCCTAATCTACTAATCAATGGTTCTTCAGGTATCGCAGTGGGTATGGCAACTAATATCCCTCCTCATAATTTATCTGAAGTCATTAATGGTTGCCTTGCTTTTATTGAAGATGAAAATATTTCAGTCGATGGATTAATGGAACATATTCATGGGCCTGACTTCCCTACTGCCGCTTTAATTAATGGCCGAAAGGGTATTGAAAATGCTTACCGAACCGGACGTGGTATTATCTATATTCGTTCTAAAGCAACTATCGAAGTTGATGATCATACTGGACGTGAAACAATCATTGTTAATGAGATTCCATATCAAGTTAATAAGAAAAAACTGATCGAAAAAATAGCAGAATTAGTCAAAGACAAAAAAGTTGAAGGTATCTCAGCACTGCGTGATGAATCTGATAAAGATGGGATGCGAATTGTTATTGAAATTAAACGAGATGCTGTCGCTGAGGTTGTATTAAATAACTTATTCTCATTGACTCAATTGCAAGTCTCCTTTGGTATCAATATGGTAGCTTTACATAATGGGCAACCTAAACTTTTAAATTTACGTGATATGATTGAAGCCTTTGTGCTTCATCGACGTGAAGTAGTCACTCGTAGAACTATCTATGAATTACGTAAAGCTCGTGAAAGAGCTCATGTTTTAGAAGGATTAGCTATTGCGCTAGCTAACATTGATCCCATTATCGAATTAATTCGCGCTGCATCAACACCAGTTGAAGCTAAAAGTAAATTATTATCTCAAGCTTGGCAGCTTGGTCATGTAGCAGCAATGCTCGAAAAAGCGGGTAATGATGCTGCCCGACCAGAAGATTTAGCACTAGAATTTGGTATTCGTGATGGTTATTATTACCTATCAGAAGCACAAGCACAGGCTATTTTAGATCTTCGTCTACATCGTTTAACGGGTCTAGAACATGAAAAGATTTTGGATGAGTATAAACAATTACTTATTCAAATTAGTGAGTTATTACATATTTTAGCTAGTCCAGAACGTTTAATGGAAGTGATTCGTGAAGAGCTTGAAGCGGTTCGTGATCAATTTCAAGATGCAAGAAAAACTGAGATCACAGCAAGCAGTGCTGATATTAATATTGAGGATCTTATTGCTCAAGAGGATGTTGTTGTAACTCTTTCACACCAAGGCTATGTAAAATACCAACCTTTATCTGATTATGAAGCGCAACGTCGAGGTGGTAAAGGTAAATCTGCAACCAAAATCAAAGAAGAAGATTTTGTTGAAAAATTACTAGTAGCAAATACACATGATACTATTCTTTGTTTCTCAAGCCGTGGACGGTTATATTGGATGAAAGTCTATCAATTACCTGAAGCAAGTAGAGGTTCACGTGGACGTCCAATTATCAATTTATTACCACTTGAAGCAGGTGAACGAATTACTGCAATTCTACCAGTCCGAGAATTTGATGATGAACATTGTGTATTTATGGCAACTGCACAAGGTACAGTTAAGAAAACTTCATTAATTGAATTTAGCCGTCCTAGAAGTGGTGGTATTATCGCAATTAATTTACGTGATGATGATGAATTAATTGGTATTGATCTAACAAGTAATGATCCTTCTGCTGTTTGCGATGATGAAGAACTTAATGATGATAATGTTGTTGAGGATATTGAAAGTGAGGATGAAGAGGTTACTCTGCTTTCAACTACTGAAGACATTATGTTATTTTCTGCTAATGGCAAAGTTGTTCGTTTCCCAGCTAATAAAGTCCGCTGCATGGGACGAACAGCAGCAGGGGTTAGAGGTATCAAACTTGATAGTAATGATAAAGTTGTTTCACTTATTGTTCCTCGTGGTGATGGCGCGATCTTAACCGCAACACAGAACGGTTACGGTAAACGTACACAACAAGAATTATATCCAACTAAATCACGAGCAACCAAAGGAGTGATTTCTATCAAAGTTAGTGAAAGAAATGGTGAAGTCGTTGGTGCCGTTCAAGTTGATGAAACGGATCAAATTATGTTAATCACTGATGCTGGAACGCTTGTACGTACCCGTGTATCAGAAGTAAGTATCGTTGGCCGAAATACACAAGGTGTTATGCTTATTCGTACAGCAGATAACGAGAAAGTGGTTGGATTACAGAGAATAGCTGAAACTGAGGATGAGGAAAGTGAATCTGATTTTTCTCAAGATGAGGAACGGCAGAATTCAGCTCTGGAGTCCGAAGAATAATTTTTAATTATCAAAAAGGATTAGTTATAACTAATCCTTTTTTATTTATAAAATCCAGAAAAGGAATAGTATTAAATGTCATTTTTTTTAAAGAAAATCTTAACGAATCTTGCATGGCAAATTTTAATTGCTTTGATACTAGGCGTAGCGATGGGCGCTTATTTATTTGAACTTTCTGTCCCAAGCCATCCTTTACATTCATACTATCAATTTTCGATAGTTAACATTTTTCAACCAGCAGGTGATATCTTTATTCGTTTAATTAAAATGATTGTATTACCTATTATACTCAGTACTCTAACTTTAGGCATTGCAGGTATTGGTGGTTCAAAAAGATTAGGAACATTGGGTTTCAAAACAATTCTCTATTTTGAAATTATCACCACGATTGCCATCTTATTAGGGCTTTTGTGGGGAAATATTTTTGCACCTGGTGCGGGAATTGATTCAACAACCTTAGCAACGACAGATATCACTAAATATACTAAAGCCGCAGAAGAATTAAGCGGAAAACCTCATGGTTTGATTGTGATGATACTAGATATGATCCCAGCTAATATCTTCAAAGCTATGACTGATGGCGCTGTTTTGCCAGTTATCTTTTTCTGTGTCTTTTTCGGTTTAGGTTTAATGTCGTTACCAGATAAACAACGTGAACCATTTGTTTTCTTCTTAAAAGTGGTATCTGACACCATGTTTAAAGTAACCAATATGATTATGCGTTATGCGCCAATTGGTGTTTTTGCGCTCATCACAGTAACAGTTGCTAAATATGGATTTGAATCTCTTCTACCGTTGTTTAAATTAATTTTAACTGTTTATTCAGCAATGATTATTTTCACATTAGTAGTATTAGGACTTGTATGTAAACTTTGTAGATTTAATATTTTTACCCTTTTAAAAATATTAAAAGAAGAGTTAGTCATAGCATTTTCAACAGCCAGTTCTGAAACGGCATTACCCAAAATTATTGAAAAGATGGAAGCATATGGTGCTCCAAAATCGATCACAAGTTTTGTTATTCCAACTGGTTATTCCTTCAATCTCGATGGTTCAACGCTTTATCAAAGTATTACGGTCATCTTTTTGGCTCAGTTATTTCATATTGATTTAACTATTCTAGATCAAATTATTATTGTTATAACATTGATGATTGCTTCTAAAGGCATAGCAGGTGTACCAGGTGCTTCAATTCTTGTTTTATCTGCAACCCTTGGTAGTGTAGGTATTCCACTTGAGGGTATTGGTTATATTATGGGGGTAGAGCGTATTTTAGATATGGGTAGAACTGTTGTTAACGTTGTAGGTAATGCATTAGCAGCGATTGTTATTGCTCGTTGGGAACATGCTTTTGATGATAAAAAAGCAAAAGTATATGAACAACACTATTTAAAATAACGTATTAACTATTTTCTTAAAAAAGCTTCAGTTTTACTGAAGCTTTTTTTTTGTAAAATTTTAATAAATAATTTATTTTACTTAAACAGGTATAATTTATATTCTTTAATATTTGAAATGAATTATCCGTCTTTTGCTCATCCTAGATAAATAAAATATATTGCATAATTTATTACAAATAATATTAAGAGAATTTTATATAATGATATAAAAAAACCCAGCATTTGCTGGGTTTTTTTATTTATTAGATAACTATTTAATTTTAGCTTCTTTATAAATAACATGCTGACGAACAACGGGATCGTATTTTTTGATTTCCATTTTCTCAGGCATAGTTCTTTTATTTTTGCTAGTGGTATAAAAATGACCTGTACCAGCAGAAGAAACTAATCTAATTTTTTCGCGTACACCTTTTGCCATGATAGGGTTTCCTTATTAGTACTTTTCACCACGGGCACGAAGTTCAGCTAAAACTGCATCAATACCCTTTTTATCGATAGTTCGCATACCTTTAGCAGATATACGCAATTTTACAAAACGTTTTTCACTCTCAACCCAGAAACGGTGAGTTTGAAGATTTGGTAGAAAACGACGTTTAGTAGCATTCATCGCATGAGAACGATTATTTCCCACTAAAGGACCTTTTCCTGTTACTTGGCATACTCGTGACATGTCAATAATTCTCCGAAATTTCTATGCTTAAGCCTTGGGCGTAATATGTTAATGGAATTAACCTCGTCAGGCTTTTAGTTTGCTGCAGTTCTATCTGAGAAGCAGTCTAACCTCTCACACTACACCCACAATAATGAGGTAGCGAAGTATACGCTGTTATACACAAATTCTCAAGCATTATCTTATGTAAGCTTAAAATAAGTTTAAGTAAATGTCATTCAAATAAAACCCAAATACAAATATTGTGTTAATAAATATTTATCCTATACTGTCTTGGGTATAAATCATTAAAGAATGTTTGACTATATGAATTTGAAACAATTAAAATATTTCCAATTGCTTGCAAAAACTCAACATTACACATCTACTTCGGACTATTTTTCGATTAGTCAACCAAGTTTAAGCCATTCGATTTCAGAACTTGAAAAGGAAATTGGAATTAAATTGTTTCAAAAACGAGGCCGAAATGTAGAGTTAACTAAAGAAGGTAAACAATATTTAACCTATGTTGAGCAAGCATTAAATGCACTATCGGAAGGTGAACAATTTGTTAAAGAATTGCTCAATGTTTCCCATGGACATATTGGGTTGGCTTTTATCTACTCCATTAGCTCAAATTATATCCCTAAAATCATTAAAGCTTTTTTAGCTGAACCTGAAAATAACGACATTACGTTTTCTTTTTATGAAGGGACATCACAAAATATTATTGAAGGACTTAGAGAAAAAAAGTATGAGATTGGAATTTGCTCTCATTTACAAAATGAACCCGATGTTCACTTTCGAAAGTTAACTAAGCAAGAACTTGTTTTTATTATTTCTAATGATCATCCTTTATCTAAACGTAAAAAACTTGATTTAAAAGAATTGATTCATGAACCTCTAATTCTTTTTAATGAAAAAAACGGTATAAAAACTGTGATAGATGATATGTTAACTAAAACGGGTTTGCAACCCAATATTGCTTGTCATGTTGAAACAGAAAGTGCCATGATGGGTTTGGCTTCCATAAATTATGGTATAGGCATTATGCCAAGAGTACTTATTCCTGAAGAATTTAATGTTACTCTTGTTCCCATGAATAAATGTTATCAAAAAAGAGATATTTTCATTGCAACAATGAAAAATAGACCTTTATTGCCTGCACCACAAAAGTTTTATCATTTCCTAATTGAGCATAGTGATGATGCTATTTTTGGCCGCTAAAATTATCTTGCTATTTGAGATGTCAAAATATTACCTTGAAACAGTGAAAAATTAAAAAGTTAAATTCTGTTCAAAATATTCTTTTGATAGAGTAGGAATTATTTTTTATAAATTAAACAAATTATTATAAAACAAAATCTTAACTTCTTCTGTAATTTTAGAAAAAATGATTCAATTTTATAATAAATGTGTTTTAATAATTAGGATTAAGATTTTATTTATGCCTTTTGATTTTTCAACTTTCAAGGAGATTATATGAGTCAGTTTAAGCCATATAGTATATACGGTATTATCGGTTATCCTTTAGGTCACAGTATGAGTCCACTTATTCATACTACCTCATTTCAAGATTATGGTATTGCTGCTGTTTTAGTTCCATTTCCTACTCCTCCAGAAGAAATTCCAACGTTATTTAAATCTGTAAGATTATTAAATATACGTGGATTATGTGTCACTATCCCACACAAACAGACAATTATTCCTTATTTAGATGAAGTCACAGAGCATGTAAAAAAAGCGGGGGCAGCTAATTTAGTTTATTGGGATGGCGATAAGCTTTGTGGTGATAATACGGATATTGTTGGTTTTATGGAACCACTTAGAGAAAAGAATTTGCCAGCCGAATACAAAAGAGTTTTATTACTTGGGGCGGGGGGGGCCGCACGAGCAGCAGTAGTTGGATTACAAGATCTCGGTTATACAGATATTACTGTCACTGATATTGTTGATGATTTACCACAATCGTTAGCAAATGAGTTCAATCTTAAAACCGTTACATGGCAAGATAGAAGTAAAGTAGAAGCACAAATAATTATTAATTCGACTCCATTGGGTATGACAGGTAAATTTGAAGAGCAAACACCTTATGAACAAGCATGGTTTAAAGGTAAAGGTATTGCGTATGATATCGTATATACGCCCTATAATACTCGATTCAGACAAGAAGCTGAAAAAGCTGGTTGGGAATCAATTTCAGGTCGAGAGATGTTTATCGGGCAAGCAAATGCTCAATTTAAAATTTGGACAGGCAAAGATCTTTCTGAACGGGCAAAACAAGCTGTAATTGATGCTCTAGCAGGAAAATGATTAATAAGTAAAAGTATTGACTTATCTAATTAATTTAAATTAGATGTATTGCTGATATCTATATGTTTAAATTTTATTTTAAAAACGTTATTTCAATGGATGATATTGGTACCATATGTAGAGTTACAGTATATGTAAAAATATGTTAAGGAGGAGTATTTATGACTAACCTAGAATTGCAAGCGTATCGTCGCTTCCTTATGCTAAAAGTTTCAGAGGCAAGTGAATATATTGGTAAAACTGATGTTAGTACATGGCATAATTGGGAAAAAGGCACTAGCCCTGTTCCCCAATATGTTGTTACAGCAATGCAAGAATTAAAAAAACTCCGAACTGATAAAGTCAATATTATCATTAATAGTATTAATGATCGGGTTGGTAGTAGTACTATTCGCTATTTTTTGACCTATGAAGAGTTCAAGAAAGTGAATCCAAAACTTGATATCATTCAATGGCGATTACATCAATCTATTGCTACAGAGTTATATTTTCGGGGGTTAGAAAAATTGTGTTAATAAAATATAATGCAACCAATATTTATATTTAGAGATATCTTTAATAATGTGTAAACTATTGTTTACGAATATGGATTGAAATATATTAAATTATTTTATAAAAATCAATGTCTTTTTAAATTTATTATAATATGTAAAAAAAATATTGCAAAATTTAGAGTGAATCACTAGCATAGACGGTATATTCTATAAGCTGTAAATTTGAAAGGACATGACTCAATATGAATAATACTATTTTTTTAGTAGGTGCCAGAGCAGCTGGCAAAACAACAATGGGAAAAATGCTTGCAAATAAGCTATCGTTTTCTTTCATTGATACAGATTGTTATTTACTTGAAACTACAAAAAAAACAGTAGCTGAAATTGTTGAAAAAGAAGGTTGGGAAGGCTTTAGAGCCAGAGAAAGCCAGATTTTAATTGATACAACGAAGCCTAATCGAGTCATTGCTACCGGTGGCGGAATGGTACTCGCTGATCATAATCGCCATTTTATGAAACAAAATGGGACTGTCATTTTTTTATCGGCCACTGCTGAAACATTAGCTGCACGTTTAATGAAAGATCCTAATATTGCTCAGCGACCTTCATTGACAGGTCTGTCTATTGTTGATGAAATGGAAAAAGTATTGGCTGAGCGATTACCGCTATATCATGATGCAGCACATCATGTTGTTAATGTTGAACAGGATGAAGCTCTAATACTCACTAATATACTTCACATGTTGCAAAACTAACTGAATACTCTTTTACTAAATACCACTTAATAAAGTGGTATTTTTATTGATAATAAATAAAAATAATTATTTAATAATTTATAAAAAAAACCTATTGGTAAGTTTGATTTTTATTCAATATTATGCTGCTTTTATTTATAGATAAATTCAAATCTATAGATAAATGTGAAAAATGTAAAGTTTAACAATAAATTTGTCGTTATTGCTTTCAGATTAATGCTGATGCTTGTATATTGAATACAATTATAAGGTTAAAAATTTAATTCTACATATGGAGTATAGCAAATGGATAATCGAAAAATAAATTCTTATGGAATAGTCGGATCTATTTATGCAAATTATATTATTCAAAGTATCGCATTGATTGTGATTATGCAATTTTCTCTAGATCTTTCAAAGCAGCTTAACACAGATATGATTGGTCTTGGCTATGTTGCTTCTGGTATAGGGATTGGTAAGATTTTTCTAATGTTTGCAGGTGGAATTTTATCAGATAAATTTGGAAGAAAACTTTTTATCTATCTGGGTATGGCCTGCTATGCGATTTTCTTTATTGGCATGACTTTCTGTACCAATATTCATATCGCTTTTTGTCTTGCAATTGCAGTAGGGGCTGGCAATTCTTTTTTAGATACAGGTTCAATGCCTGCTCTGACAGAGTGTTTTCCACGTTCAGCGGGTTCTGCAAGTGTCCTTATTAAAGCATTTATTTCTATTGGAACACTAATTCTTCCATTCATTGTCACTTTTTTTGATACAAACAAAATCTGGTATGGTTGGGCGTTTCTTGGCTTTACTGCTTATTTAGTTATTAATAGTTTAATTTTATTTCCTCAAAATTTTCCTAACAAAGAAACTGCAATAAAAGGTAACGGTGGTACTGAAAATTATTTCAAAGCTAAACCTAAGTTCGAAGTTGAAGGCGTTTTGTTGATCATTATGGGATTCACTACAACAGCAACGTTTGTCATAATTTTACAGTGGTTACCTACAATTGCCATTAATGGGGTTAATATGAGCGATATCGAAGCTAAACAATTGATTAGCTATTATAGTACCGCATCAATTATCTCGGTCTTTGTAACGGCATTTATCGTTAAACATTTATTAAAACCAATATATTGTATCATTATATTACCTTTACTCTCTGCAATAGTATTAATCCTATTTTACTTTAATATTTCACCTATGATGTGTGTTATCGCCGCAATTGGTATGGGATTTACAGCAGCAGGAGGTGTACTTCAATTAACTCTAGTTGTTATGCAGCAATTGTTTCCAACACGCAAAGGTATAGCTGTAGGGTGTATGTATACGTTTAGTGGGTTATCCTTTATTGTTATACCGCTCATTGTTCCTAAATTAGCTATCTATAATGTAAGTTATGCTATTTTGATCGACTTTTTTATCGCGTTGTCTAGTGTAATACTTGGTTCTATTGTCTTTTATCGATTTAAACAAGTGATTGATATGAAAAAAATATAGGACAAAATTTTAATAAAGTTTTTAAAAACCAAATAATTATTCGAAATAAAAAATGAAAGTTTAAAGGAAATAATAAATGTTAAATAAATATTTAGGCACCTCAGTTTGTTTATATATGAACTATTTTGTGCACGGAATGGGAGCGATAATTCTTGGGCTTAATATTGATTATTTAGCCGCACAATTTAATCCAGAGCTTGCCTATTTATTTAGTATTACAAAAGATTCATTAACACCGGAACAACTTGGATTAGTAGGTGAAGCTAAACAAAGTGTTTATAATGTCATGATGGGGTTAGGTGTCGGTCGATTATTAGTTTTATTTATTATGGGAACTCTTTCAGATACATTTGGACGTAAACCGTTTATAGTTTTAGGAGCCCTATTTTATATTGGATTTTTACTCGGTATTTTAGTAAGCCCGAATGTGCAAATTGCATTTATGTTTGCCGTCTTAGGCGGTATAGCTAACTCAACATTAGATGCTGGTACTTATCCAGCTTTAATGGAAGCATTTCCAAAATCACCAGGGTCAGCGTCAATTTTAATTAAAGGAGCCATTGCCGCCGGTCAATCTGTACTGCCAATTATTGTGGGTATTATTATGGCTAACCATGGTTATTTTGGTTGGTCATTTATATTATGTTGTATTATTTTAGGATTAAATGCGTTAATTGTATTAAAAATGCCATTTCCGAATTATAAAGTTACTACAAAGGAAAAAGAGAAAGATCTACAAACTTTGGAAAACGAGACACCAACATTGAAACAAAAAGCTAATTTTTTTATTGAAGGTATATGCTTTATTGTGATTGGTTTTACCTCTACAGCGACATTTTATTTAGTCTCATCTTGTTTAAAAGATTTTTCACAAACAGTTGCTGGTATGGACTCATCTGGCGCGATTCAGGCATTTTCATCATACGGTATTGGCACATTAGCCAGTGTATTTTTAACTTCAATTTTAGTAAAAAGTTTGGTAAGACCTATTTATATTGTTGTTATATATCCTTTATTTTCAATGTTAATGTTAATTATTCTTTATAGTCATCCAACACCAATAATGTGTATTATCGGAGGTTTTGTGCTTGGATTTACAGCAGCAGGTGGCGTATTGCAGTTAGCATTAACAACAATGGCCGAATTTTTTCCATCGGGTAAAGGAAAAGTATTGGGTATTTTCTTCACATCGTCAAGTATTGCAACTACCGTAATACCATTTTTTATTGGTTGGATATCAACAAATTTTGGTTTGCGTTATGTTATGCTTAGTGATGCAATTATTGCTGGTTTAGGAACATTATTAGCAATTGTTGTCTTGATGCGTTACCAAAAAATATTTAACTTTCCTAAAAGAGTAGATAAAGCTCAATAATTCATTTAACAAAATATTTTAATCTTAAGAGTTTGCGGTTACTTGCAGGCTCTTTTTTATAGATTAAACAAATCACATTCATAAAATCAATTATTTCAATTTAATAATTGAAATTTTTACTGTTACATGAATAAAATTTCTTTTCTCAATTATTTTCAAAAACTGCTTGCGATCAAAATAAAAATAAATAAAAATACACAAATAATGAATAAATATTCAATTTAAAAGGTTGTGTAAATGAAAGAGCGTACAACTGAGTTAGTTGAAGGTTTAAGACATTCAGTACCTTATATTAATGCGCATCAGGGTAAAACATTTGTGATTTTACTTACTGGTGCTGTCCTAAACAGTGATAATTATTCAAGTATCATCAGTGATATTGGATTGCTTTACAGTCTCGGTATTAAACTCGTTATTGTTAATGGTGCACGTAACCAAATTGATGCGTCGTTAAAAAACCATCACATTACACCTAAATACCATAAAAATACACGTATTACTGATGCAACTACATTAGATATCATCAAGCAAGTTACTGGTCTGTTACAGCTCAACATAACCGCAAGTTTATCTATGAGTTTAAATAATACCCCGTTACAAGGTGCTCATATTAGTGTAGTTAGCGGTAATTTTGTCATTGCTCAGCCATTAGGGGTTGATGAAGGTGTCGATTATTGTCATACAGGCAAAATTCGCCGCATAAACAACGAAGCTATTGCTGAACAATTAGAGCGAGGTTCTATTGTCTTGCTCGGTCCTGTAGGTGTCTCGGTAACTGGCGAAAGTTTTAATTTAGCATCTGAAGATATTGCTGCTGAAGTTGCTATTCGCTTAAAAGCCGATAAACTCATCAGTTTTTGTGCAGAACAAGGTGTACTTGATGAACAAAATCATGTAATAACTGATCTGTTCCCAGTGGATGCTGATAATTATGTTAATCGCAAAGAAGAATGTGGTAAACACCTATCTAGTGAGGCTCGTTTTTTGCGTGCGGCATCCAAAGCATGTCGTAATGGCGTCCGCCGTAGCCATTTAGTTAGCTATTTAGTCGATGGCTCTATTTTGCAAGAACTGTTTTCTCGCGATGGTATTGGTACACAAGTTGCAATGGAACATTCAGAGCAAGTTCGCTTGGCAACAATCAATGATATAGGTGGAATATTGGAGCTGATTCGACCACTTGAAGAGCAGGGTATCTTAGTTAAACGTTCACGAGAACAATTAGAGATGGAAATTGACAAATTCACTATTATTGAACGTGATAATATGACAATTGGCTGTGCTGCGCTTTACCCTTATCCAGAAGAAAAAATGGGTGAAATGGCTTGTTTGGCGATTCATCCGCAATATAGAAACTCATCACGCGGTGATTTATTATTAGAAAAAATTTCAGAAAGTGCTAATAATTTAGGATTAGAAAAAATCTTTGTGCTTACCACTCGAAGCATTCATTGGTTTCGTGAAAAAGGTTTTAATCCAGCTGAAGTGGATGATCTGCCGATTAAAAAGAAACAACTCTATAATTATCAAAGAAACTCAAAAATATTAATGTTTGATTTAATTTAAATTTATCGAGAAAAAGTCCGTATAGCAACGGACTTTTTGATTAACTAAATAGCTTAACAATAAATTCAGTGATTAACGATAAGGATGTGAAATCAGGATCAGCAAAGGTTACACCTTCAACACCTAAAAATTTAAAGAGAGGTAATGCGAGGGCTGGCAACACACATAAAAGTAAACCATTAACGAAAGAGGCAATAACCGCTCCTCTTGCTCCACCTGTTGAGTTACCAAATATTGCTGCTGTTCCACCAGTGATGAAGCTTGCCATAATTCCGGGAATGATAATAGGTAAACCAATAAAAGGGAAAACAACCACACAAGCTATTTCAGTAAAGAAACTCACAATAAAACCAACTAATACACAATTTGGTGATTTATCAAATAACACCATTGGATCGACTGCCGGTACACAACCAGGTGCGACAACTTGGGCAAATCCTTTAAAAGCTGGGATGATTTCTTCAGTAAAAATAGCGATCCCTTTTTTGGCAATATAGAGTCCTCCGGCAAAAATAGCGGATTGTTCCAACGCAAAAATAATAAACGTATTGTTTTTAAGTATCTCTTTCAAATACTCAGCGGATGAAAAAGCACCGGATAAGCCTAGTAAAACAAACATGGTAATAAAAGTCGCAACATCTGATTGCCTCAAAAAGCTAAAACGATCATTTATTTTAATCTTTTCGATATCATTTTTTTTATTTCCTAGCCATTTACCTAAATAGGAACCTAATAAGTATGAAACGGTACCAGCATGGGCAATACAATAATCATTATTCCCTATTATTGTACGGCTAAATTTAGAGAGTAAAGTTGGAAATATCGCCATATAAAGGCCAATAATCATTGCGCCAGTTGCAACAATAATATAGCCATTATAGCCCATACCTTGTAAAACTGCGGTAAATGAAAATGCCATGAATAGCACTAAATGCAATGATAAATAAATCGATTTAAAGCGGGTAAATCTTGCTAATAGTAGATTAATTATCATCGCAAAAAAGAGGATAAAGGCTGCACTAGTACCAAGTGATTCCATCGTCAATGCGGTAATGGCTTCATTACTTGGTACGACCCCATGCATTCCAAATGCATGAGTAAACATGTTACTGAACATAATTAACACGCCACCTAAGATTTTTCCACCCGTTTTAATTAACACAAACCCAATAAATGAAAGTAGGGTGCCAGTAATAATTTTAGAAAGTTTTGCTCTCTGTAGTACCAATCCTATGAACGCAACTAATGCAATAATAATAGCTGGCTGACCAAATATATTTAGAAAAAGGTCCATTTTTTAGCTCCAAACTCAATAACATAACTTAAGATCATTATAATTAAACCGATGTTTTATATTGTGTTTTGGATCACAAATCATCAAATACAATATGCGAATAATCAATTGGTAGCAAATTATTGATCTTGATTATGGAACATTAATTAAACTTTTTAGTTGATGATTTTCTGGGTTGATTGACGTTTATTTGTAAAAATAATTGAGGAGTCTATACCATTTCATTAAGTTTTGAGTTCTATATTGAATTACTTAATTTACATTGAACGGATAAAAATCATTTTAGAGGCGAGCTTTTAAAGTCAAAACGATTAATGAGAGATCACGTTGTGGTAAAAAGAAAAATTAAAAAACAGCATAATGAACAAGAGTGTGATGTCTTGCTTGTGCTTAGTCGATTTTGATTTCACGGAAATTAATGATAGATAATGCACTTTTTAGCGAAGATCAATGAAATATTCTGTAGTTCTTCAAGTAAATTTAATAAGACTATTTATTGCGTTAATTTTGAGTCAGAAATATAAGCGTTACCTGTTTTGTTTGTCGGTTTGACAGTTTCAATTGGTAACGCTCTAGTTTGTGAATTTTTTATTAGCTCAAATCTGAGCCACCAAATTACTATTTATGAGTAATATGACTTCCTTTTTCTTTAATAATATCTGATCCTTTTTCTACATTAATTTTAGTGTGACTAAACTCAACTGATGCGTTACGAATTTTAAAACCATTTTCCGCTTCAATATTGATGTTTGAAAATCTAATATTATTGAATGGCTTTTCTGGTGTTCCAATAATAAAACCAGCGTAATTACTTTTACCTTTTACAGTAAGATTATTGAAGCTAATGTTATTGAAGTATGGGGTTTGTTTATGCTCTTTTGGTTGTTCAGTATCCGCAGGATAAATCTGATCGCCTAACATAAATCCACCAGCAAATTCACCTTCTTGCAACGCTTTAATTTTTGCATCTTTTGTTGTTGGGCCGCCTTTATAATAAGCTGACAAAACAATTGGCGTTTTTACATTGACCATTGTTGTATTGTTATACTCAATATCTTTAACTTCACCACCTTTGCCTCTTGGCGATTTGATTCGAATACCATACATCGCATCGGTAAAGGTATTATTTTCTGCCAGTAAATTGCTCACACCGCCATATGTTTCTGAACCAATAGATAATCCACGACCGAGCATAAAGTTATTATCTGCAATATAAAAATCATGGCTAAGGTTGTTTACTGTTGATTTAATTGCAACATGGTCATCACCCACACTTATTGTGTTTTTTGTAATACTGACTCTTCTACTATCCATTGGATCAATGGCATCGGTGTTTTGCCACCAAGCTGGAGCGGATATTGTTGTTTTATTAATTGTAATATCTTCCACATTTTTAAAAACAATATGAAAACTTGGCGAATTTTGTATTGTGACGCCTTCAACTAAAATATTGTTAGCGTTTTTAAATAAAAGTAGACGTGGGCGATTGGTTGGTCCCTTTTTTCCGGCTTGACGAGTCTCGGCGCGGTATTTTTCTAAAAGCGTTGAACCTTGCCCATCAATAATTCCTTCACCGGTGATAGCAATATTTTTTTCTTCTGCAATATTAATAAACCCAATCCATTGTTTTGTTAGTGGTAATGATTCAGCTGATGATGACCATTTTTTTTGTTCTTCTGAAGGATGATATGCACTTTCCTCTGCTGAAGCTTGTACTACCGCCCCTTTTTCTAAATGAAATTCAATATTACTTTTTAAAAATAGAGGTTCAGATAGGTAATAACCCGCAGGAACAATAACTTTACCACCGCCATTTTGCGCACAATCATTAATAGCGGTTTGAAATGCTTTTGTATCATACCAAATACCTGTTGCTTCAGCGCCATAATCTCTGACATTACATTGTTTATTAGGAATATTAAGTTTGTCCAAAGTAACTGGAACAAATGGTGGTGAAGCTATCACAGCGAAACTAGCGGTAAGCGTGAGTAAACTAATCGATAATCCATTTTTTATAATTAAACGATACATGTTTTTTCCAAAATGAAGAATAAAAGATCAAAGATTGAAGATAGACATGATTATCGAGGTTAATAATCTAAGAATCTGTTAATAGAGTCACAAATTTTAAAAACAGTTTATGAAAATAACATGGTGTTTAATATTATATTTATGTGTCAATTTATTCATGAATTTAATCAAATAATTGATTTGCCATTTTATTACTAAAGACTAATACATCAATATAATTTGCATTTAATACCGCAATCAAACTGTTAACTTTTTCAGCATCACCTCTAACAAATATTTTTAAAGTGGTATTTTAATCTTTCAAAATAAAAGAAATGATTTTTTCTTAACGAAAAAAAAAGTTTTGTAAGGCTAAAAAAATAAGGGTGATAGAAATTAAATGATCAATTCTTTTTAACTAAAATGATCAATGGAATTCTGTAGGATTTGTGAAGTGAATGACTTTTTAAGATAGAATCCTCTTGGGCGAGTTAAAATGATCTCGCCATTTTTACCAATGGCTTGAGTTAAAGCTTTTCCATTGGCTGCTTTAGGTCTAATCTGCAAATAGGTGCCATAACGTGCGGTAATTTTTTCAACTTGACCAAGTGCTATCATATCCATCAATTCTTGCCAATCTTGTTTAAGCTGTTGCTCTTGTTCAAAAGTTGGTGTCCACAGTATTGGTTCTCCAACTTTTCTTTCTGCAAGAGGTATACTTCTTTCCCCTTCAATAGGGATCCAAAGCACTTTGCTAAGTTTGTATTTAACATGGCTGGTTTCCCAAATCACACCGTGATTTGCCATTAAGGGAATAACGCTGACAAAGGTGGTTTCTAATGGTTTACCGTCTTTATTGACTGGAATTGTTTTTAGCTCAATACCTAATTTAGAAAAGTCTCTTTCTGCTTTACTGCCAGCATTCGCACCAAGGTAAGTTTCAATCAGATTGCCTACCCATCCTTTTTGCTTATTAAGATTAGCAGGGATAGGAATATTGACATACTGAGCTATCTCAGCAAAGCTATAACCAGCAGCCATTTTTGCTCGATTTAATAACTCTTGTTCATTAGAAGGATGGAAGTTTAGCATGTGTTTCAAATAAATTTAATAATATCCACAGTCAATTATATTGGTTGTGGATATTAAAATAAATCATTATTAACTTAGCTGTTCAACCCATTTAGCATAACTTTCAATAATTAATGAAAGAAAAGACTTGGTTTTTTCATTAATATTGTCATTTTCACTAAAAGCTGTACCAATATTACCGATGTAAGCTTCCGGTTGTTGTAATGTAGGCATATCAAGAAAAACTAAAGATTGTCGTAACTGATGATTGGCACCAAAGCCACCAATGGCACCTTGTGATACCGAAACCACAGCGGCTGGTTTTTTTGACCAAACACTTTTACCATAAGGACGTGAACCAACATCCAGTGCATTTTTTATGACAGCAGGTAATCCTCGATTGTATTCTGGTGTAACAAAAATCACACCATCGCAATGAGTAATTTCTTGACGAAAACGATTATAAGATTGTGGTGGCGTATCAGCATCAATATCTTCGTTGTAAAAAGGTAAATCACCTATTTCAACAATATTGAGTGAGAGTGATGGTGGTGCAATCTGTTGAAACACTTTGGCTACTTTTAAATTATAGGACTCTTTACGTAAACTCCCAACAAGAACAGCAATTTTTTTACTCATTTGTAATTCCCCCTTAATGAAATGATAAAGAGACACAATAATGTGTCTCTTATTAGGGATAATGATTCAGCATTACTAAATTTTTAGTGACCCGAAGAATCCAATTTACGACTGGTTTCAAATAAAAACCAAGCACGTTTTTCTGTTTGATCTATCCACTCTTCAATCAAACTTGCTGTTGCTGAATCGTTATATTTATCACAAATATCATGTGCAACACGCATACGAGTGGTAAGTTTAATATTATCTTGGCAAAGTTCAGCAATCATATCTGAAGGTTCAACAAAATCTGCATCATTATCAGAAATACTTTGTAATTTTGATATATGACCAATAGAACGTAATGTTGTGCCACCTAATTTGCGCACACGTTCCGCAATTGGATCAGTCATTGCAAATAATTCATCTCCGTGATCATCTAACATTAAATGGTAATCACGAAAATGAGGACCACTTACATGCCAATGAAAGTTTTTAGTTTTTAAATATAAGGCAAACACATCTGCTAATACAGAGTTCATTGCGCCGGAAATATCTTTTGATGCCTTTTGACCTAAATCAGTAGGAAACAAAATTGCTGATTGCTGTATTTTCTTTACACTAGCAACTTTTTTAGATTTAGATGAGGTAATACTTTTAGCCATGATATTCTCCTTAAGTTGAAAAACAAAACAAGTAAGTATTTACAAATTACGCTAACTATCAATTAAAGTCCAATCAAAATGAGCTATTGTTGTCTATCACTGCTATTTTAGCAATCTATGGATGCCAATCGTTTCATAAACACCTTTTTTTTTAATTATTTTCTAATTTATTTCTTTCAAAATAAAAGAAAATATTTCAAAGTGTGATCTAGTTAAAAGTTATTTGTTTTTGATGTTGATAGTATTTAATCGAAATTCAACTCAATAGGAGACAATATGATTGATGCTATTTCATTTGGTGCTGAATGGTTTATTGGTTTATTTCAGGAAGGAGGAAAAGTTTTTGTGGGGATGGTAACGTCGATTTTACCATTATTAATTTCATTGCTTGTAGTGATGAACGCACTGATTAAATTTATTGGACAAGAACGTATTGAACGTCTAGCTCAAGCTTGTGCGGGTAATCCTGTTTCTCGTTATTTGATTTTACCGCTAATTGGTACTTTTGTATTTTGTAATCCAATGACACTAAGTCTAGGACGCTTTATGCCAGAGTTTTACAAACCAAGTTATTACGCTGCTTCATCTTATAGCTGCCATTCAATGAATGGTTTATTTCCTCATGTTAATCCTGGTGAACTTTTTGTTTATTTAGGGGTAGCAGCAGGCTTAACCACTTTAAATTTACCATTAGGTCCTTTAGCGGTTAGCTATTTCCTCATCGGTTTAGGTACAAACTTTTTTAGAGGTTGGATCACAGACTTTTGTACAGCCATTTTCGAACGAAAAATGGGTATTAAATTAGATAGAAAAGTGCATTTATAACAATGATAAGGAACACAAAATGGCTGAATTTATTCGTATAGAAAAAGGTGAATCTGGTTGGGGCGGACCTTTAGAATTGCCTGTCATTGCTGGAAAAAAAATTGTCTATATTGCTGCCGGTACGCGACCTACAATTGTTGACACTCTCACCCAATTAACGGGTTGGCAAGCGATTGATGGTTTTAAAGAAGGGGAACCACCAAAAGAAGACATTGGCGTGGCTATAATTGATTGCGGTGGTACATTACGGTGCGGTATTTATCCAAAAAATCGCATACCAACCATTAATATTCATGCAACGGGCAAATCAGGGCCTCTTGCGCAATATATTGTTGAAGACATTTATGTGTCAGCTGTAAAACCACACAATATCACATTAATTGAAAAAGAAGATGAAGTTGGTGACAACACGGAATACCAAGCGAGCGGCACCACCTCTAATTTTAAAGATTATGATAGCAGTAAAAAAATTACTGAACAAAGTGATGGTTTATTGGCAAAAATTGGTATTGGAATGGGATCCGGTGTTGCAGTTTTCTTCCAAGCTGGTCGTGATACGATTGATACAGTACTTAAAACCATCCTTCCTTTTATGGCGTTTGTATCGGCATTAATAGGAATAATCATCGCATCCGGTTTAGGTGACTTTATTGCACATGGTCTTGTACCATTAGCTAATAATCCACTTGGTCTGGTTATATTATCGTTAATCTGTTCTTTTCCTTTGCTTTCACCATTCTTAGGTCCTGGCGCGGTAATTGCACAAGTTATTGGTACTTTAGTTGGGGTGCAAATAGGACTTGGTCATATTCCACCACATTTAGCTTTACCTGCGTTATTTGCCATAAATGCTCAGGCCGCATGTGACTTTATCCCTGTTGGGTTGTCATTGGCTGAAGCTAAGCAAGATACAGTTAGAGTTGGCGTTCCTTCTGTTTTAGTCAGTCGATTTTTAACTGGTGCACCAACTGTATTAATCGCTTGGGCCGTATCATTATTTATTTATCAATAAACGAACTAAAAAATGGAATTGTACATCCCATTTTAAGCTGACGATAGTAATGGAAATGAGTGTTTAGTCAAAATATGAGAAGGTTAAAAATGTCCAAAGTTATCTATCATTCAAATATTAATCAAATCGGTGAATTTGCATTAGAAGCATTAGCCGATGGCATGCTAATTCTATTTAAAACTGGCGCACCAGCAGATTTAGCAGATTACTGTTTTATTCATAGCCATGATGTTTTAAAGCAGAATTTGCAAGTCGGGCAAGTAATTTATTTAGGCAGTCGTATTTATAACATTACAGCGGTAGGTGATGTAGCAAATGTTAATTTTCAACAGTTAGGACATATCACAATAAGGTTTGATGGTAATAATCAAGCTGAATTACCTGGAACGGTGCATGTAAAAGGTGACATCCCTGCAAAACTTTTTGTCGGTGATGAAATTAGAATTTTAACTAATTAAGGAATATAAAAATGAAACAAGTAGCAGTTATTGTAGGTGGTGGTCAAACTTTAGGTGAATTCTTATGTAAGGGGATTGCTGATGCTGGATACAAGGTTGCTGTTGCCGATTTAAATATCGCTAACGCCAATAAAGTTGCAAACGAGATAAATCAAAAACATGGTATGGGTGCTGCAAAAGGTTTTGGTGTTGATGCAACGAACGAAAAGAGTGTTATCCAGCTGGCGAGTGATGTTGATGATGCTTTTAAACGTACGGATTTAATGGTGTACAGCGCTGGCATTGCTAAAGCTGCACCGGTTACTAATTTTATATTAAGCGACTTTCAACTATCAGTGAATGTTAACCTTACAGGTTATTTCTTATGTGCACGTGAATTTGCTAAATTAATGGTAAATCATAAAATCTCTGGTCGAATTATTCAAATTAATTCAAAATCGGGTAAAGTGGGCAGTAAACATAACTCTGGATATAGTGCGGCTAAATTTGGTGGCGTTGGTTTAACTCAATCATTAGCTCTTGATCTTGCTGATTATGGTATTACTGTTAACTCATTAATGTTAGGTAATTTATTAAAATCACCCATGTTCCAATCATTAATACCTCAATATGCTAAAAAGTTAGGTATTGAGGAAGACCAAGTTGAGCAAGTTTATATTGATAAAGTACCACTAAAACGTGGTTGTGATTATCAAGATGTGCTTAATGTCCTATTATTTTATGCAAGTGACAAAGCTTCTTATTGCACAGGACAATCAATTAATATAACTGGTGGTCAAGTAATGTTTTAATTAGAATAAAGTGCGTAAGTTAATGTAAAACTTATCGCACTTCATTATTTAGTTTATATCAAATGGACAAATCATAATTATGACCAATACGCTAATTGTCATGGCATTGTTTGCATGGTGTACCCAAATTATTTTGAGTTGGTTGCAAATACGCCGTTTTAATCATGCTTTTTCATCTATGAAAAGAAGTAGGTACTTGGGTGTTGGCCGTAGTAAAAATAAACATTTTAAACCGAGAGTATTAATTGCGCTTTCATTGGATGAAAACCAGATAGTCATTGATTCTGTTATTATGAAAGGGATCACGGTATTTGCTAAACCCAAACCCGTCTCACAATTACATGGACTGTCAGTTTTAGATATCATACCTGAAAAGGTATTTCCCAGTGAGCCGTCTTCACAAAGTGCATTAATAGTTGCTTTGACTGCCAATAAGTAAAATTAACTTTTATTTTGAAAAGTATTTTCTTTCATTATAAAGTATAATAATTATATAAAATAAAAATTTTTATACACTAATTTTTTATACACTAATAATGATGGGATCCAAGCATGAAGGTAAGGCAAAGACAGACAGCTATTTTAGAATACTTGCAAAATCACGGACAAGTTAGTGTTGATGAATTAGTTCGACACTTTAAAACAACTGGTACAACGATTCGTAAAGATCTTACACAGCTTTATGAAAGTGGTTTAGTTTTGCGTACTTATGGTGGCGCTATGCTAAATCGTGAAATTGGTGATAGAGCCATCGATCATAAAACTTACATTAATACTGTAGCTAAAAAAGCGATTGCTCAAGAAGCTGCTAAATTGATCTATGAGGGGGATTCAATTATCTTTGATGCAGGTAGCACGGTTGCCCAAATGATCCCTATGCTTGCTAGATTCAATAATCTGACTATTATGACCAATAGTTTACATATGGTAAATGAACTGGTAGCTAATGATAATGATCAAACTATTATCTTAACAGGGGGAACATTTCGCCGTAAATCAGCCTCATTTCATAGCAATAATGCTTCAGCCATCGCCGCTTTTGAATCCTATACGTTTGATAAACTTTTTATGGGTGCCGATGGCGTAGATTTAGTTGGTGGTGTAACTACATTTAATGAAAGCTATCATGGTAGTGTCGCAATGAGTAAGGCTGCTGCTAAACTAATTTTATTAGCGGATTCTTCAAAATTTGGACGACGCAGCCCGAATGTCGTGTGTAATTTAAGTGCTGTCGATACCATCATTACCGACGATAATTTAGATGATAAATACTATAATGCATTAATTCAAAAGGCTATTAACGTTATTAAAGTAAAGCCGTTAGATAAGTAAGAAAACCTAAATTTAAAATCTTAGAAAGTGGGTATTAAACTCAATAGCAAATATCAAAGCTTATTAAAATTAACATAATAACAAGCTTTGAGTTTTTAATGATCTTGAGTAATTTCCGATTTTATTTAAAATTGCTCAAAAGATAATTTTATTTATTATCCTTAAAAAAATTACTGCTCGAACGCATTATTAAAATAATAATCTCGCTCGAATTGTGCCTTCTACATTTTTTAATTTAACTAATAACTCTTCAGCTTTGCTTTGTTCTACTCTATCTATATCAATAACAACATAACCAATCTTAGGGTCCGTTTGCAGATATTGCGCAGATATGTTGAGGCCTTGTTCTGCAAATAAAGTATTAATTGCCGTTAATACCCCAGGTTGATTATGGTGAATATTAATAAAACGACTTGACCCTTTTGCTGGAATTGGTAGAGCAGCTTTAGGGAAATTAACTGCGGAAAGTGTTGCTCCTGTGTCTGAGTATTTAGCCAGTTTTGTTGCCACCTCAATACCAATGTTTTCTTGGGCTTCGCTGGTTGAACCACCAATATGTGGAGTAATAATGACATTATCAAATTTACATAATGGCGACTCAAATGGATCATTATTGCTGGCTGGTTCAGTTGGAAATACATCAATTGCTGCACCACTGAGCTTATTGGCTTCTAACGCTTGAGTTAGGGCATCGATATCAATGACACTACCGCGGGAAGCGTTAATTAAGATTGCTCCTGATTTCATCATATCAATTTCTGATTTACCGATCATTTTAATTGTTGTTGGATTTTCAGGAACATGCATGCTGACGATATCACTCATGGCAAGTAACTCTTTCATAGTTGAAATTTGTTTGGCATTGCCTAATGACAATTTTGTTTCAATATCATAAAAGTAAACATTCATACCTAATGCTTCAGCAAGTACACTCAATTGACTGCCAATGTGACCATAGCCAACGATACCTAAATTTTTACCCCTCGCTTCATGGGAGCCTGTAGCCATTTTATTCCATTTTCCTTGATGAGCTTTGGCATTGGCTTCTGGTACACGACGAAGTAATAAAATCGCTTCAGCTAATACTAGCTCTGCAACAGAACGGGTATTAGAAAACGGTGCATTAAAAACAGGAATACCTTTAACGGTAGCGGCATTAAGTTCAACTTGATTGGTACCAATACAGAAACAACCAATCCCAGCAAGTTTAGGGGCGGCATCAATGATATCTTTCGTTAAGTGTGTTCGTGATCGAATTCCAATAAATCTTGCATCTTTTAAAACGGCCTTGAGTTCCGATTCCGATAATGCACCTTTATGATATTCAATGTTGCTATAACCTGCTGATTTAAGTGTTTCAACCGCACTAGGGTGGATACCTTCAAGTAATACAAACTTATTTTCATCTTTTGTTAACGACTGAACAACCATTATTTCCTCTCTTTCCTACAAAATAGATTTGGTATTTACTATGATTTAAAATTTTAAATTTTTAAAAATTAGATAGCTTTATTTAACTCTTTTACACCTGAGCGACATCCGACTAATGCAATATCTGCCCCTTTATTGGCAAATAATCCAACGGTTACCACTCCTGCAATATTATTAATCCGATGTTCTAATTGCTCAGGATTGGTGATAAGAAGATCATGCACATCTAAAATAACATTGCCATTATCGGTCACTACACCTTGTCGATAGATTGGCTTACCGCCAAGTTTAAATAATTCTCGAGCAACATAAGAACGGGCCATCGGAATTACTTCTACTGGAAGTGGAAATTTACCAAGAACATTGACGACTTTAGATTCATCGACAATACAAATAAACTGTTTAGCCAGCGCTGAGACTATTTTTTCACGTGTTAATGCAGCACCCCCGCCTTTGATCATTTGTAATTGTTGATTTATCTCGTCAGCGCCATCAACATATACATCTAAACTATCAACATCATTACAGTCTAATACTGGAATACCGTAGCTTTTTAATTTTTGTGTCGATGCTTCCGAACTTGAAACGGTGCCTTTAATCTGATCTTTTATTGTAGCTAATGCATCAATAAAATAAGACGCAGTAGAACCTGTTCCCACTCCAACATAAGAATTTGGTTTGATATATTTTAAGGCTGACCAGCCTACAGCTTTTTTTAATTCGTCTTGTGTCATGATATCATCCTATCTGAAGGATAATTTTCTCAAAAAAATAAAATTTTAAAAGAAAAATTATTAAAGATATGGCATAGTACCCAATTGGAAAGCAAAAATCATTAGTATTTTAAGAAATATATTAATTTTTGATCTATTAAAAATTTTTTACGATATTAAAATAGCTTGAATATCCAATCAATGATCAAATCATTAGTAAAGAGATTATGAAGCGTCCAGATTATAGAGCATTACAAGCATTAGATGCAGTGATAAAAGAACGGGGATTTGAACGAGCAGCTGATAAATTGTGTATTACACAACCAGCCGTATCACAGCGTATCAAACAATTAGAGAGCTTTTTCGGTCAACAATTATTAGTTAGAACTATACCACCGAAAGCCACTAAACAAGGAGAGCATCTTCTAGGATTGCTTCATCAAGTTGAATTATTAGAACAGCAATGGTTAGGTGATAATGAGCAAAATACGACCCCTTTGTCGTTATCTATTGCGATTAATGCAGACTCTTTAGCCACATGGCTTTTACCTGCTTTAAAACCCGTGTTGGATAAAAATATTCTTCGTTTTGATATTCAAGTAAGGGATGAAGAGCATACTTTAGAACTATTGCGTTTAGGCACGGTGGTTGCGGCCATCAGTATTCAAGCTAATCCATTACCTGGTTGTTTATCTGATTTACTAGGGGCGCTTGACTATATTTTTGTTGCATCTCCTGAGTTTGCTAAAAAATACTTTCCTAATGGTGTGACTCGATCTTCGCTTTTAAAAGCACCTGCGGTTGCTTTTGACCATTTGGATGATATGCATCAAGCTTTTTTACAAGAAAATTTTAATCTTACACCTGGCAGTGTAATTTGTCATATCACAAGTTCATCAGAAGCCTTTGTTCAGCTTGCTAAGCAAGGATCTGCTTGTTGTATGATACCGATGTTACAAGTTGAGCAAGAGTTAAAAAATGGTGAATTGGTAAATTTGACCGAAGGTTTATACCAAAGACGAATGCTTTATTGGCATCGGTTTGCACCTGAAAGTAGTGTAATGCAAAATATTTCTGAAACTTTAATTCGTTATGCCCAACGTTCTTTATCTCAGCCACAAGATAGAAAATAATAAATAAAACGAGATGTTTTTACTGAAACGTAGTGCTAATCTGAAACTTCTTTACAAAGTACAATCATCACTTACAGAGCAAATAATATGAATCAATTAAAAAATGATCGTTATTTACGCGCATTACAGTGTTTACCTGTTGATTACACCCCTATTTGGATGATGCGACAAGCTGGACGTTATCTGCCTGAGTATCGACAGTTACGAGCTAAAGCTGGTGATTTTATGACGATGTGCCAAACACCAGAATTAGCGTGTGAAGTGACTTTACAACCATTACGTCGGTTTGATCTTGATGCAGCAATTATTTTTTCAGACATATTAACCATTCCTGATGCAATGGGACTTGGATTATATTTTGAAGCGGGGGAAGGTCCCAAATTTGCTAAAACTATATCTCACTTATCTGATATTGAAAAATTACCTATTCCCGATCCGCAATTGTCTCTAAGCTATGTAATGGATGCGATAAGCCTGACAAAAAAAGAGCTTAATGGCAAAGTTCCTTTAATCGGTTTTTCTGGTAGTCCTTGGACGTTGGCGACTTATATGATTGAAGGGGGAAGCAGTAAAGCTTTTACCAAAATAAAAAAGATGCTTTATAGTAATCCCAAAGCACTGCATCTATTACTTGAAAAATTGTCAACCAGTGTTGCTTTATATTTAAACGCACAAATTGAAGCGGGAGCTCAATCAATAATGATATTTGATACTTGGGGGGGAGTGTTAAGTCATCAAAGTTATCAAATATTTTCTCTCAACTATATGCAATTAATTTTATCAAAGTTAAAACGAGGTAATAAAACTCCGGATATCACCTCATATGTGCCTGTTACATTGTTTACCAAGGGTGGTGGATTATGGTTAGATAATATTGTTAACACTGGCTGCGATGCGATTGGTGTTGATTGGACCGTTAATTTAAGTGATATTCGACAAAAAGGTAAAATTGCTGTGCAAGGTAATTTAGATCCGTCGGTTTTATATGCTGATAGACAAACAATAGAATCTAATGTTGATACTGTTCTTAAAGAGTATGGTACAGAGAATGGTCATATTTTTAATTTAGGACACGGTATTCATCAAGATATTCCAGTAGAACATGTACAATATTTAATTGAGGCTGTACATCAACGCTCCAAAAGGTTTCATCATGATTAAAAATCCAATTCAGTTAAGAATCGAAAAATTAGCATTATGGCAACAACGTTTATTTATGCTTTGTTTGTGTGAGAGAATGTATCCAAATTTTGTCTTTTATGCAAAACAGCAGAAAAATGAAGAAGATGCTAAAAGTTATAAAAAGATACTTGATCTGATGTGGGAATCATTACTGATTGATAATGTAAAAATCAATTTTGATTTACAATTGGAAAAGTTAGAAGTCATTATTCCTATTATCACCGAAAATAGTCCCTACATGATTTACCCTGCTATTGATGCATGTCAGGCTTTAAGTGAGGTGTTACACTCTCACTTAACTGGTGAAATAGCTGAGCACGCAATAAAAGTGAGTAGTATATCGGCAACAACTGTTGCAGAATTTGAAATGACAAAATCAAATATTGCTCTAAGTGAAGATGAGCAACAAACTTTACCTAGTGTGATTGATGAATTTGATTTTCAATGGGAAATCTATCGATTATTACGAGATGAAAATAACGATATGATTGACTTAATAAAAGGTTTAAAAGCCGATATTCGAGAATCAGCAATAAGTAATATTGGTGTTTTTTTGAGCGATTAAGCTTTTAAATGCGTCATTTTTTTATTTTTTACCAAATTTTTCTTTAACATTAGGAGAATATAGACTACATTTAATAACAATGTAATCTGAGGTTGTTTACAGAAGCAAAGTTGATTCTCGGCATTGCTTATAATGTTAACTTTAACAATAAAATAATTATGTAAGGATATTTCCATGAATAAAACAGAACTTGTCGATGCTATTGCTAGCAAAGCAGATATTACAAAAGTTGCTGCAAAAACAGCTCTAGAAGCAACATTAGCAGCTATTACTGAATCATTGAAAGCGGGTGAATCCGTGCAATTAGTTGGTTTTGGTACATTCAAAGTTAACGATCGTAAAGCTCGTATTGGTCGTAATCCAAAAACTGGTAAAGAAATCAAAATTGCCGCAAGTAAAGTACCAGCGTTTGTATCTGGTAAAAGCTTAAAAGAAGCAATCAAATAAGTTTGGTTTTTCTTCCTATTTTATTATATTGATGGGATGTACTTTTGGTCATAAGACGTTGTCTTGTGGCCTAGTTTTTCTTGGCTATTTTCTTTTTTCAACACACAGCGATTTGTTATAAAACAAAAGCAGATTTATATAAAATTAAGATTTTATTTCTACAAATGTTGCTTTTAATATTCTAGCTAAATCTTGTGGGATCAGTTCTATTTCTAAGCCTCTTCTTCCTCCCGAAATAAACATTTTTTCTAGTTGATCTGCACTTGAATCTATAACAGTAGGTAATTGCTTTTTCTGTCCTAATGGACTAATACCTCCTACTAAATAACCGGTAATTTTTTGAGCTAAACTAGGATCTGCTAAATCGACTTTTTTACAATTCAGCGCTTTGGCTACTTTTTTAAGATCTAAATGATTATCAACAGGTAATACACAAACTGCTAACGTCTTATCGTTACCATTTAAACTCACAACCAATGTTTTAAACACTTGTGCAGCAACTACGTTTAAACTGGGAGCGAGTTTATTCACGGCTTCTTGTCCATAATGTGTATCATTAGGATTATGTTCATATTGATGAATTTTAAATGTGATATTTAACTTTTTGAGAAGGTTAATCGCAGGTGTCATAGTGGTGTCTACTAGGATGAAATAAAATAGGTTAATTATTTAATTTTAACTACCCTAGTCACGAAAGTGAATAGGGTAATATGAGAAAGTAATTATTATTTAAATAATTAAATTGTTATTTTGCTCAGTTGCTTCAAGATCTGATTTGTTATTTGTTAATAGCATATTCAATCGATAAAAGAAGCAAATTGTAAAAATATTTAAGATTGTTAATAATGTTGAATAAATAACAGATAAAAAAGTATTACTGTTTACTGAATTAAAAAGCGAAACGACTAAAATTACAAGAAAATATATTAGCATCATTGGAAGAGCGAAACGCCAATACTTTAAGGTATATCTGTTACACTCAGCGAATTTTTCGAAAAAAGTTTTAGTCGTTGGTTGAGTGATTAATCCACAAAAATTATAGTAAAGTGCATTAAAAAATACAGCAAATACAATCGCGACAATTACAAATAAAAAAATGGCTACAGTATTTGGAATAATTAATCCTAAAATCATAAATATTAATCCCCCAAATAGAAATACTACTGGCAATATGATTAAGAATACCAATTCAAAACCAATCATATAGAGTAAATTGGGTAACATTCTGGAGAATACTGTATTTAAATTCAGTTTTTCATGGATAGAATAGTTATAAATAACGGCAATTAAAATAGCATCAATTACTATAAATAATACTAATTTAATTACTAGCAATTTTAATAAATGTGGAAATGCGCTTGAATTTTCTGTTTGAAGAAGTTGAGTGAGAGTAGCTAGATCAACTGTATTTTTTAAAATTAATGATGAGACTAAATTTAAGAATAAACTGATTAGCGCGATTGGCCAAAACCGATTTCGAATAAAATTAGCGGCCTGAGTAAAAACTATGGAAAAAGAGAGTTCTGTTTGCATGTTTATATTCTTACCTCATTAGTGGTAACTATTAAGTTACCACTAAATATAATTAACGAAAGGGATATTATTGTAAAAGTGAAATGTCAGCAACTTTTAAAAATAAATTTTGTAGCTTTTTCAAAAGGGCTAAACGATTGAGTTTAACCTGTTCATCATCTACCATCACCATGACCTTCTCAAAGAAGGCATCAATTGGTGTTTTAAGCGCGGCTAATTCAACTAAAGCCTCTTGATAACGTCCATCTTTAAAGTAAGGCGCTAATTTATCCGTTAATATTGCCACATGTTTAGCTAATTCTCCTTCAGCACCATCTACCAACAGGGCAGCATTTACATGTTCAGAGATAATGCTATCGGTTTTAGACAAAATATTTGAAACACGTTTATTGGCTTCCGCTAATGACGATGCTTCCGATAATGTCCTAAAATGCGTTACTGCTTTAACTCTGGCATCAAAATCGGCAGGTTTAGTTGGATTGAGTGCTAATACAGCTTGAATGGTATCAATGGTAAAACCTTGTTCTTGATACCAAGCACGGAATCGTCCTTGCATAAAGCTAACAATATCTTCAACAACATTTTTATTGTTTAACTTATCGCCATATAGTAACACCGCATAACTTGATAAATCTGACAAATCTAAAGGTAGCGCTTTTTCAACAATAATACGTAGAACGCCAATGGCTGCACGACGTAACGCAAATGGATCTTTATCACCTTTAGGGTGTTGACCAATACCAAAAATACCCGCTAAAGTATCCATTTTCTCGGCAATAGACACAGCGCATGACACGTAAGTACTCGGTAACTCATCACCAGCAAAGCGAGGTTTGTATTGCTCCTCGATAGCTGTAGCTATTTCGATACTTTCTCCATCTTTTAGTGCTAAATAGCGACCCATGATACCTTGCGTTTCAGGGAACTCAAAAACGGTATTTGTCACTAAATCACATTTAGTCAGTTTACCTGCACGCTTAGCTTGTTCAACGTTAGCACCTATTTTATCGGCAACAAAGCCAGACAAAGCTTCTAAGCGCAACGCTTTATCTTTAACTGTTCCTAATTGTTGTTGAAATAGAACGGTTTCAAGACGAGGTAAGCGATCTTCTAAACGTTGTTTTAAATCAGATTGATAAAAGAATTCCGCATCCGCAAGGCGAGGGCGAACAACCTTTTCATTACCTGAAATCACCACTTGTGGGTCTTTTGATTCAATATTTGCCACAAAAATAAAATTTGGTAGCAGTTTGCCTTGCTTATCGTAAACTGGGAAATATTTTTGATCGCCTTTCATGGTATAGACCAATGATTCGGCAGGTACAGCTAAAAAGCGTTCTTCAAATTTAGCTGTTAACACTACTGGCCATTCAACTAAAGAAGACACTTCCTCAAGTAAACTGTCGGTTAAATCTGCTTTACCATTCAGTTTAGCTGCAGCAGCTTGAGCTTGTTGTTTGATGATAGCTTTACGTTTATCATAATCCGCGATGACTTTACCTCGTTGCTCTAAAATATCAGGATATTGATCAGCATTATCGATAGTAAATTCTTGTTCACCCATAAAGCGATGACCACGAATTACTCGGTTAGATTCAATGTCTAAAATAATACCAGGCACTAAATCTTCACCATAAAGCATCGTTACAGTATGACTTGGTCGAATAAACTCAACTTGACGGGCAGCCCAACGCATCGGTTTAGGAATGGGTAATTTGCTTAATGCATTTTTTACCATTTCACACAATAAATTAACTACAGGCTGGCCTTTTTGATTTTGCGTATAACAAAGCCATTCTCCTTTATCAGTTTGGATCCGTTGAGCCTGCACTACGCTAATACCACATCCGCGAGCCCATCCTTCCGCTGCTTTGGTTGGATTGCCATTTGCATCAAATGCAGCACTCACTGCTGGACCACGTTTCAGGATTTGGCTATCTGGCTGTGTATCATTTAAATTCAATACTTTTAATGCTAAACGACGAGGCGATGCATACCAAAGTACTTCACCGTGTTCCAATTTGGCATTATCAAGTTGTTCAATAAAATTCGCTGCAAAACTCTCAGCTAATGTTCGGAGTGATTTTGGAGGTAACTCTTCAGTACCAATTTCCACTAAAAATGTTTTTTGCATAATCTTTAAATTCCTACTTTGCTACGCTTGGGTTAGAACGTGAATTTTGGCACATAGGGAAGCCGAGTGCTTCGCGTGATGCATAGTATGCTTCAGCCACCATTTTGGTTAATGTTCTGATTCGTAAAATATACCGTTGCCTTTCAGTAACTGAAATTGCTTTACGTGCGTCAAGTAAATTAAAACAGTGAGCAGCTTTTAAAATACGTTCATAAGCCGGTAATGGCAGTGGTTTTTCGAGTTCAAGTAAAAATTTAGCTTCTTTTTCATGCTGTTCAAAACAGTAAAATAAAAATTCAGTATTGGCATATTCAAAATTATAAGTTGATTGTTCCACTTCATTTTGATGAAACACATCGCCATAAGTTGTTTTACCAAATGCACCGTCACTCCAAACTAAATCATATACGCTATCTACACCTTGAATATACATAGCGAGTCGTTCAAGACCATAAGTAATTTCACCTGTAACAGGTTTACACTCAAGTCCTCCAACTTGTTGAAAATAAGTAAATTGGGTAACTTCCATACCATTTAACCAAACTTCCCAACCTAGTCCCCATGCGCCTAAAGTTGGGTTTTCCCAGTTGTCTTCAACAAAACGAATATCATTGATAGTTGGATCCAGACCTAACTCTTTTAATGAACCTAAATATAGCTCTTGAATATTGTCAGGAGAAGGTTTTAAGATAACTTGAAATTGATAATAATGTTGTAGCCTGTTTGGGTTTTCGCCATAGCGACCATCGGTAGGGCGACGCGAAGGTTGTACATAAGCAGCATTAATAGGCTCGGGACCAAGAGCTCGTAAGCAAGTCATAGGGTGAGAGGTTCCTGCCCCGACTTCCATATCTAACGGCTGAATCACCGTACAACCTTGATTAGCCCAGTAATCTTGTAACGTTAGTATTAACCCTTGAAAGGTTTTGACATTAAACTTTTGCATGATGTTATCTTTATGGTTGAATTGATTTTTTGGTAATTTAAATAGTTTTATATTTTATACTTTTTATCAGTGCTTGTGAAATATCTAATATACTATTATGCTGCAATTATTCTTAAACCCACTGAGATGGTATACATTTTGCTTATTTAGTTATTTGTATGTATAGTATTTTATCATTTACGTTTGATAATAAATCCTAATTACAATTCTATGGCTATTTATCAAAAATTTCTTATCCCTATTTTAATTGGATTAATGCACGCCAACTTCTTGTATGCTATGGATGATAATCAGAAGTTACAAACTTTGCGCCAGTCAATTAAAGAACAAGAAATTCGTTTAGCTGAACAGAAAAAGGAAAGAACACAATTAGTGAGTGATCTCAAACACCAAGAAACTGAGATTGCCAAACTGTTGACTTCAATTGAAAAAAATAATGTCACATTGAATAAACTTAATAAGGAAATTACTCAGTTAATCAAGCAGATCGATGAGTTAAATGTTAAACAACAGCAACAAAGACGCGCATTAGCAAAGCAACTTGAAACAGCTTTTAAACTAGGTAAAAAAACAGGTTTTGAGCTTATTTTTGCTAGTGAACAAAGTGAACGTAATGAACGTCTTATCACCTATTTTGGTTACATTAATGACGCCAGAGAACAACATATTAATGCTCTGCGTGAAACTCAATTACAGCTTAACGAAAAAAAATTAGCTTTACAAAAGAAACAGGTCTCCCAGCAAACGTTACAAACAAAACAAAAGCAGGAACAAATAGGACTTGAAAAAAATCGTCAAGATAGAAAAAAAACGATTACTTCATTAGAATCATCCATGCAAGTAAATCAACAAAAACTGGCTCAATTGCATGAAAATGAGACAAAACTACAAGCAAAAATTGCTGAAGCTGAGAGAGAAAGCCGGCGTGTAGCAGAAGAAGAAGCAAGACAAGCAAAAAATATACAAGCAAAACAAAAAAATAATAATTATACTTTAAGCCCTGATGAGCGTTCGCTCATGGCTCGAGTGAGTGGCATTGGTAAACCACAACGCCAGTTTAATTGGCCTGTAAGTGGAACTGTCTTACATCGATTTGGTGAGTCACTACAAGGTGAATTATATTGGAAAGGAATGGTGATAAATGCTAAAGATGGTACACAAGTGAAAGCGATAGCCAATGGACGAGTAATATTAGCGAGTTGGTTACAAGGTTATGGTTTTGTTGTCGCAATTGAACATGGTAAAGGTGATATGAGTTTGTATGGATATAATCAGAGAGTGCTTGTGGCAGTCGGTGATAAAATTTATAGTGGTCAACCCATTGCTTTAGTAGGCTCTAGTGGTGGGCAAAATAGTTCAGGATTATATTTTGAAATTCGTCGAGATGGAAAAGCGTTAAATCCTAGTGGATGGTTAAAATAGTGGTTCGTTTACTTAGTTCAATGGCCCTCGGTCTATTATTACAAACAAGCAATGTATGGGCGGCACAGTTAGCAATTGTTATTGATGATTTTGGCTATAGGCAACATAATGAAGAACAAATTATTAAGCTTTCGCCTAATATTACTGTGGCGGTATTGCCTAATTCTCCAAATGCGCATCGTATTGCAAATATCGCTCATCAACATGGTAATGATGTGATCATTCATTTGCCAATGGCGCCATTTGGTAAGCAGCCGTTAGAAAAAGATACTTTGTATCCTTATATGGAAGAAGAGGAAGTTGATCGTATTGTAACCGATGCGGTAGCACAAGTACCTCATGCAATTGGTGTTAATAATCATATGGGTAGCTTAATGACATCCAACCAAATTGGAATGGAAAATGTTATGAAAGCACTCCGCCATCACTCAATGTTTTTTTTAGATAGTAAAACTGTCGGAAAAACAGCGGTCATAGATGCTGCAAGTATTTATGATATTCCCGTCTTAGAACGAGATGTATTTCTAGATGATAAGCAAAATGAAGCTGCTATTAGTCAACAATTCGAGTTAGCTATCAAAGTTGCACGTAAAAATGGTTCAGCCATTGCTATTGGGCACCCACATCCACAGACGATCAATGTGCTTAAAAATAAACTGGCTAACTTACCATTAGATATTGAATTAATCAAAGTCAGTCAACTTGTAATTCCATTACCAACAGAATCTAAACCAAAAGTAACATTAAAATACATTTTTGAACATTGTATAAAACGTTTAGAAGATGCATGGAATTTTAATAATGATCTAAATAAATAATTATCTTTTTTCTAATGTTCGATGGCGAATTTGTGTTTGTTTATTTTGTGCTTGAAAAAATTCAGCTAACTGTTCTGCAATAAAAACAGAACGGTGTTGTCCACCGGTACAGCCAATAGCGATAGTTAAATAACTTCGATTATTTTTCTCCAACATTGGCAACCATTGTTGTAAATAATTAGCGGTTTGATAAATAAAATTGGTTACTTCATCTTGTTTGGATAGATAATTTATAACAGGTTTATCTAATCCGGTTAGGGGTCTTAAATTGATATCCCAATGAGGATTAGGTAAAAAACGGACATCAAATACAAAATCGGCATCAACTGGTAATCCATGTTTAAACCCAAATGATTCAAAAATGATAGTCAATTCACGCTCTTTTTTACCTAAAATACGTGTTCTTAAAATGTCAGATAATTCGTGAACGGAAAGATTATCAGTATTAATTACTAAACTTGCATGTGATTTTAACGATTCTAAATAATTTTCTTCAAGATCGATTGCTTCCTCAAGTGAATATTTTTGGTTGGCTAAAGGATGGATTCGCCTTGTTTCACTATAACGACGGATAAGAGTATTACGGCTACAGTCTAAGAAAATGATTTCAGGTGTTACTGATTCAGGAAGTTTTTGCAGTATATCGTAATTAAATTCAAAATTGATAGGTAAATTGCGAATATCAATACTAACAGCAACAGGCGTATTATTATTTTTTAATGCATCGGCTAATTGCGGTAATAAAGCGACAGGAATATTATCAACACAATAAAATCCCATATCCTCTAGCGCTCGTAAAGCAATTGATTTTCCTGAACCAGAACGTCCACTTACTATCATCAGAATCACAATTAAAACTCCAATATTGATGTTTTTTTCAGTATATACTGTTTGTTTGTAAAGATGCAATTTCGTGTTGATATGAAACTGATTTAATTTTCGGTTTTAATCTTAGCAATAAGTTGTTTAAGTGCTTGTCCTCGATGAGAAATCTGGCTTTTATGCTCTTTTGTTAACTCTGCTGCACTGCAATTGAGTTCAGGTACATAAAATAATGGATCGTAGCCAAAGCCACCTGTACCTCGTGTTTCATTCAAAATGATGCCATTCCACTTTCCTAAGCAAATAATTGGTGTTGGATCATTTTCATGTCGCATAAATGCCAATGCACAATAAAAATAAGCGGAACGTTTTTCACTTGGTACATTGTTTAATTCCTGTAATAATTTTTGATTATTGTTTTCATCGTTACCTTGTTCACCTGCATAACGGGCAGAATAGATCCCTGGAGCACCGTCAAGAGCATTAACCACTAATCCGGAATCATCAGCGATTGCTGGCAATCCAGTAAATTTAGCGGTATGTCTTGCTTTTAATATCGCATTTTCAATAAAGCTTAAACCTGTTTCATCCACATCAGGTACATTGAACTCTTTTTGTGCAACAATGTTAAACCCTGCATTGGCTAAAAGGTTTTGGAGTTCATTAACTTTACCTTGGTTATTTGTTGCTAAAACAATTTTTTGCATTCTAATTTCCTTAATATAACTTGTTTGTTAAATATTATCGCTAGTGAATTTTGTGTCACTGTGGGGAGTTGATATATGCACATTTTTAAAAATTAGGTTCGCACGTAAAAGTCATGCTTTCACCTGTTTTAGGATGATTAATGGTCAGTAATTGGGCATGTAACAACAATCTTTGAGACATCGAAAATGCCTCAGGATGCGCATAAAATTTGTCTCCTAAAATTGGATGCCCAATAGCTTGCATATGAACACGTAATTGATGTGACCGCCCCGTAAATGGAAATAATTTAACTCTGGTGGTATTATTGGCATTTCGTGAAATAACTTGATATTCAGTTAATGCATGTTTACCATTTTCAAAATCGACCATTTGCCTAGGGCGATTAGGCCAATCACAAATTAAAGGCAGTTCAATTTTTCCCGTATCTTGCGCAAGATGCCCATATACAACAGCAATATAGGTTTTTTTAGGGATCCGTTCTCGAAATTGCTTTTTGATGTCTCGATCTGCTAATTTTGATAGTGCTGCAACCATAATACCACTGGTTGCCATATCTAAGCGATGAACAGACTCCACATAACTGTATTTCTGTTGTAAACGGTGAATAATACTGTCAATAAATTGAGGTTTATTGCCTGATACCGACAATATACCAGGTTGTTTATTAACAACGACAATATGGTCATCTTGATGTAGGATAGAAAGCCAAGGGTCAATGGGGGGATGATATTCCAAAAGCATTTATGTATGACAATTCTCAAAATAAAATTGCCATACATTTTAGCAAACTCAACAAAAAGTGCCAGTTTTATAAAAGTGCCTCTGGCTTGACATTATGTTTTCTTGCCGAGAAAAATTGAGCAATAAAGACAGCTAGCCCAACAAGAAAATAACAGGCGAAAATAATAATCATCCATTGAGACATTTCGATGGTTAAAAAAGTCCAAATTTTATCGGCACATGAGCCATACGCATTAAACATACTTGGTAACCATTGATTTAAAGGTAACCAAGATGGAAATTGAACGTTAATTGAACATGTATCACTGAGGTTGGGTTCAAATTGTAAATGGGCATGAAATGTGGCTAGGGTAAATCCTTTATATGCACTAATCAACCAAATCAAAATTCCGATTAATCGAAAAATAAAATTATTAGGCTTAATCAATCCAATAATGCTTGCAAGCATAATTCCAAAAATTGCACAGCGTTGATAAATGCATAATGTACAAGGGGCTAGTCCTAACCCATATTGAAAATAGAGAGCCGTTAATTCAAAAATAAAGGTAGAAAGGAATAATAAAAACCAAGCAGCTCTGCCATGTGAGTAATGATTGAGTAGTGATAACATACTATTTTATTCCTCCATATTCCGTTATAATTACCTATCTTTAATTATATCGAAAGTAATCTAACTGATTTTTTAGTGATGGTAGTGTAGTTTATTTTCGGATAATGTAAACGACTTTTATACATTGATGGCGGATTAATCACTTCTTATGGATTCAAACGTTCCACAAACTAAATTGCAAGTCTCATTTGTTACAATTTCAGAAGAAAATGCGACACAACGAATTGATAACTTTTTAATCACACATTTAAAAGGTGTGCCTAAAAGTATGATTTATCGCATACTAAGAAAAGGTGAAGTGAGAGTTAATAAAAAACGCGTAAAACCCGAATATAAATTAAATCATGGTGATGAAATTCGTATTCCTCCTATTCGCGTTGCCGAAAAATCGACCCCCGAAATTTCAACTAAGCTTAATAAAGTAGCCGATTTGGAAAAAGCAATTATTTATGAAGATGATGTGATTTTAGCAATTAATAAGCCTTCTGGTATTGCTGTTCATGGTGGTAGTGGTTTGAGTTTTGGTGTTATTGAAGGATTACGTGCATTAAGACCCGAAGCAAAATTTTTAGAATTAGTCCATCGAATTGATCGTGAAACATCGGGTGTGTTGTTAATCGCTAAAAAACGTTCTGCATTAAAAGCATTACATGAGCAGCTGAGGCTTAAACAGATGCAAAAAAATTATCTTGCATTAGTTAAAGGAAATTGGTCGTCGGAATGTAAAGTAGTGCAGGCTCCATTACTTAAAAACGTATTAAAAAGTGGTGAACGAGTTGTCCGAGTTGATAAAGAAGGAAAACCTTCTGAAACACGATTTAAAGTTGAAGAGCGATTTGATTTTGCAACTTTAATTAAAGCCAGTCCGGTTACGGGGCGTACTCATCAAATTCGAGTTCATACTCAATATGCTAACCATCCAATTGCTTTTGATGATCGTTATGGTGATAACCAATTTGATGCACTATTGGTAAATACAAAGCTTAACCGGTTATTTTTACATGCAGCAAATGTGAAATTTATTCATCCTAAAACTTTACAAGAAATGCAATTACATGCGCCTATGGATGATAAGTTACAGGCATGTTTAAATCAGCTTAGAAATGATAAATATCAACAAACAGAATCGTTAAAATAAAAAAAAGGTAGTGAGTACGAATGAAAGATCTCAATTTATACTTAATTAGACATGGGCAAACAGAGTGGAATGTTAAAGATCAAATGCAAGGATCGCAAAATTCACCTTTGACAGAGCAAGGCATTTTGGGTGCGAAAATAACAGGGAAACATTTAAAAAATGTGCCTTTTTTGCAAGCATACTCCAGTACTCAACAACGTGCTATAGAAACACGAAATTATATTGTTAACGAAAATCTTCATAATATTCCAACTTTCGAACTGTCTGATTTGCAAGAAATGGATTTTGGTAATTGGGAGGGAAAACACGTACCGACTCTTAAAAAAGAAGTGCCAGAATTTATGACTTATTTAACCGATCCCGCTAATTTTGATGCATCTGTTAATAAAGGTGAAAATTACCTGGATGTTCTAACACGAATGAAACAAGCTTTAAATACAATAATCCAACAAGTGCCACAAAATACAGGCAATATTTTGGTTGTTTCGCATGGAACGGTATTACGGTTATTACTTTGCGTATTAAATGGAGGCGATTGGCGTTTACATCGTGATGAACAATACTTTCCTCGTATGTTAAATACCAGCGTAAGTGTTGTTAATTATCAACAAGCCGATGACCAGTCAGAAGGGAAATTTACGGTTAAATATTATAACAATATAGATCATTTAACGGATAAATAATTGGCCATGTATTTTTTATTATCTCTCAAATAATGTGTTTAATAACATAAAATGAGAGATAATAAACTGGCATAACATTTATGTTTTACTGTATTGTGAATACCGTTGTTGTAGCTGTTGTAACTGTTTAATTCTAGCCTCAATCCTTGACATCAAGATTTGATCGCCTTTCGTATGATTTTTAGCATTTTGTAATATTTGGATTGAACGTTGAAATTGACCTTGTAGTGCAATGAGTTCTGCTTGAGCACTCATTTCTTTAGCTCTTGAATGCAATCCCCCATAAGCCAAAATCAGTAACTCCCAACCATTGGTATCATCATTGTGATCAAAAGTATATCGATGAAGGATACTTACGGCTTTTTGATAATTTTTATTTTGCACATAAGCATTAGCCAAATTGAGTTGTAATGCTGAACTATTTGGAGATTTTTTTAATGCAGCTTGCAATCGATTAATTGCAGCACTATTGTTATTCGTACTTAGATCAATATCTGTCATTAAATCTATGTACCAAAGATTATTGGGATCATTATCTAATAATGGTTGCAGTTGCTGTTTTGCTTTTTGATAATTACCATCTCGATAATCCGTTAGTGCAGCACCATAAATCATAGCCATTTTGCTTTGTTCATTATTGATTTTTTTGTAATCTTCAAGTAATAATTTACCAGTATTGCTATTATTATTGAGTAAAATTGCTATTCTTGCTTTGGCTAAATAATAATTAAGTGAAGGAGCAACATCTTTTTTGGAATATTGCATTGAACGATTACGAATATCGGCTAAACGACTATTTGGTAGCGGGTGAGTAAGCAAAATTTCTGGCTGCTTACTACTAAAACGGGTTTCATCCGCTAGCTTTTGCAAGAATTCCGATGAAGCATATGGATCAAACCCTGCTTTAGCAAGTGTCCTTAAACCAACACGATCGGCTTCTTGTTCATTACTTTGAGTAAAACTAATCATACTTTGCGTTGAACCAGCAATAGTACTTGTCATTGCCATCATCCCAGCTTCTGGATTGGCTAATGCTAATAGTAAAGAACCTAATGTAGCACTCCAAACATAAGGACTGTTACGATTCTGGTTTTCCATTGATCTCGCTAAATGACGTTGAGTAACATGTCCAATTTCGTGAGCCATGACAGAAGCTAATTGGCTTTCATTATTTGTATCTAATATTAATTTAGAGTGAATAACCACATTACCGCCAAACATAGCAAATGCATTAATTATATTGCTTCGTATAATATAAAAATGAAAAGGTGTTTGTACTGATTCTGCTTTTGAAACTAATTTTTTACCTAAATCATTGATATATTGATTCAAAACTGGATCGTTAATAATAGGGGCATCCGCGCGTAATAACCGCATAGAATAATCGCCCATCTCCATCTCTTGTCCTATACTTAACGTTGAAGCAGCGGTCGTACCTATATCAGGAAGATTGATATTATCGGCATAAACTAAAGGGGCATGTTGTAATAATAGTGAGGTAGATAGCACAAATGCGACTGTTTTTTTTAACATTATTTCAACCTATAGGAATATGAATATTTGACAATTATCATTTTAGATGAAAAAAAACACAATTTCACTTTGATTTATTAATCAATCTATAAATATATCAGGTTTTGAGGATAAAAAATAATAAAATATTATAATACTGCGGCTCGAATTTTTTCGATATCTACATTTTTGATGTATTTAACAATATTAGGATAAACATTATAGTGATGACCAAATTCTGGGTTCATTAATTCATCAATGGCTTGAGATTTTGACCAATTTTGGAAGACTATACGATACATAGCCACAGCAACACCAGTACGATCGCTACCATGCCAACAATGAATTAAGACTGGTTTGGGTGATTGTTTAAAAGCTCTGAGTATCTCAATCATTTTTTCGTCGGTAATATTGCCAGCCCGTACCTTGATCCAAACTTCGGAAAGAACAGTATTTTCTAACTTATCTCGATTACTATGCAATAAACGCAAGTTGATAATGGTTTTAAAACCTAACTTACTAAGATATTGTATCTGTTTTCGAGTAGGCTGTTCTGATCGTGAAAGATCGTTCGAGATTTTATAAAAATTATTGGGTAAATTATTGCTAGGTTTCATATTAAATTGGCAGTCAAATATCCTGAAAAAGACACAACACAACATGAATAAATTTGTTATTTTTACGTTGATAAAGCAATAACAAGGACTTAATTGTTGTGTTGTGACAGCATAAATATGTGCAATTTATCTATTAATTTTATACCAATTGACGACGGTTTTGGATAAATTCAATGATGCTTTCAATTTTTACCATTTCTTTATCCCCTCCACAGCGGTGTTTATATTCCACTTCGCCATTTTCAAGATTTCGTTCACCAATAACAATGGTATGTGGAATTCCTATTAACTCAGCATCGGCAAACATCACACCTGGTCGCTCTTTACGATCATCAAGCAACACTTCAATACCTGTAGCTTGTAAATCCGCATAAAGTCTTTCAGCTGTTGCTTGTACTTTTTCAGATTTATGCATGTTCATAGGAATAATGACAACACTAAATGGAGCGATGGCTTCTGGCCATACAATACCACGTTCATCATGGCATTGTTCAATTGCTGCGGCCACAATGCGACTGACACCAATGCCGTAACACCCCATAATCATAACATGGTTTTGTCCATCCTCGCCTTGAACCGTAGCTTTCATGGCTTCTGAATACTTAGTTCCAAGTTGGAAAATGTGCCCAACTTCAATGCCGCGTTTAATTTGTAATGTGCCTTTACCATCAGGACTCATATCACCTTCAACCACATTACGAATATCTTCAATGCGTGGAAGAGCAACATCTCGTTCCCAATTAATATTAAAGTAATGTTTATGATCAATATTCGCTCCAGCACTAAAATCACTCATTACTGCGACATCCCGGTCAATAATAATTGGCATATTTAGGTTAATTGGACCTAATGATCCAGGACCAGCATTAACAATAGCGCGAATTTCTTCATCAGTTGCAAATTCTAATGGTGAAGCAACAATGTCAATTTTTTCAGCTTTGATTTCATTTAAAGTATGATCACCACGCACTAATAATGCGACTAATTGATGACCACTTTCTTTAGTTGCTTTTACCATTAATGTTTTAACCGTTTTTTCAATTGGTAAATTGAACTGTTGAACTAATTCATCAATGGTTTTAGCATTTGGAGTATCCACAATTTCCATTACTTTTGTTGGCGCTGCACGGTTTTGAGTCGGTGCTAATGCTTGGGCCATTTCGATATTGGCTGCATAATCTGATTCAGTTGAAAAAACAATATCATCTTCACCACTATCAGCTAAGACTTGGAATTCGTGTGACCAATTACCTCCAATTGATCCGGTATCGGCACGTACTGCTCTAAAGTTTAAGCCTGCGCGAGTAAATACTGCACTATAAGCTTTGTACATGTCATCATAAGTTTCTTGTAATGATGCTTGTGACGTATGGAATGAATAAGCATCTTTCATAATAAACTCACGTGAACGCATTACACCAAAACGTGGGCGAACTTCATCACGGAATTTGGTTTGAATTTGATAAACATTCAATGGTAGTTGCTTATAGGAACTAACTTCATTGCGTAGTAAGTCGGTAATCACTTCCTCATGTGTTGGTCCTAATACAAAGTCGCGATGACCTCGGTCTTTAATACGTAATAGCTCTGGGCCATATTGTTCCCAACGTCCACTTTCTTGCCAAATATCAGCAGGTTGGACAACAGGCATTAGTACTTCAATTGCACCAGCTTTATTCATTTCCTCTCGGACAATGTTTTCAACTTTTTTAAGTACACGATAACCAGTTGGCAACCAAGTATATAAACCTGCCGCAACTTTTCGAATCATACCGGCACGTAACATTAATTGATGACTAATTACTTCAGCATCAGCTGGCGTTTCTTTTAACGTAGAAAGAAGATATTTACTGGTTCGCATGAATTTATCCCGAAAAATAATTTACTTATAAATATACTAAAAATGCTTGCTAGTTTAGCAGTACCCAGCGCAACACTAAAGTAATTTTATCGTTATTTTTGATGTGAAATAGATAATAAAAACCTTAATAGCCTTTCAAATAACACAAGCGACTTGCGATCAATGCCAAATCTAATTCTAATTTAAATTGCATTATAATTTTTTGGCCAATTGAAAATTGTTGGTAATTTTATAAATATTTTGTATTAAAATTGATGCTTTAATTTTTTTGGCAACACTAAGTATCAAAATAGATATATTTTTAAAATATATGATATTGATTATATTTAACTTATTATGTTTATGTGACAAAGATCACGTTGATAAGGATATTAAGTTGATATCATATGCGCAAAATTTTTAAACATAAGGAGTAGTTTAATATGGACCAATTAACCATTAATGAGGGGATAACAATTTCTAAAGAGGATGCGGCATTATCTAAATGGCGTAAAAGCGATACTCTATGGATGCTAAGCCTTTATGGTACTGCGATTGGTGCAGGAGTTTTGTTTTTACCAATTAATGCGGGTGTTGGAGGTTTAATTCCTTTATTAGTGATGTTAGTTCTTGCTTTTCCTATGACATTTTTTGCTCATCGAGCTTTGTGTCGATTTGTATTGTCAGGTAAAAACCGAGAAGGGGATATTACTGTTGTCGTTGAAGAAGCTTTTGGCCGCACTGCAGGTAACTGGATAACAGTACTTTATTTTTTTGCTATTTACCCCATTTTATTAGTATACAGTGTTGGCATTACTAATACCGTCGACAGTTTTATGGTGCACCAACTTGGTTTGGCTTCACTACCAAGAGTTTTGTTATCTTTTATTTTGGTCGCTTTTTTAATGTCGATTGTTCATTTTGGTGAAGGGTTTATTGTAAATGTTATGTCCATTTTGGTGTTTCCTTTCATTGCGGTATTAATGATTTTAGCATTATTTTTAATTCCTGAATGGAATGGTGAAATTTTTCATAATATTTCTTTTAGTAATAATGATTATAGTGGTCATGGTACTTTAATGACACTTTGGTTGGTCATTCCTGTTATGGTTTTTGCATTTAATCATTCGCCGATTATTTCTTCTTTAGCTGTTGCGAAACGTAAAGAATATGGGAAAACTTATGCTGAACCAAAATGCACTAAAATTATTGCAGTCAGTAATATTATGATGGTTGTAACTGTGATGTTTTTTGTATTTAGTTGTGCACTTTGTTTATCACCTACAGAACTTTTAGAAGCAAAAGCGCAAAATATTTCAATATTATCTTATCTAGCTAATCGCTTTAATTCGCCGGTGATTGAGTATATTGGTCCACCAATTGCCTTTATTGCTATGGCTAAATCGTTTTTGGGACACTATTTGGGAGCTAAAGAAGGGTTTAATGGTATAGTGAATAAAGCTTTACGTTGTCGTAACAAAACAATATCTGAAAACAAACTTGAAAAACTTGTTGTGTCATTTATGTTTTTAACAGCATGGGGCGTTGCAACACTAAATCCGAGTATTTTAGGTTTAATTGAATCACTAGGTGGTCCAATTTTGGCTGTCCTATTGTTCATAATGCCTATGTATGCCATTCATAAATTGCCCACATTAGCAAAATATCGTGGCAAACTGAGTAATGGATTTATTGTGATCATGGGATTCATTGCGATTTCAGCCGCTATTTATAATTTAATTTAAGATTAACCCATTATTTATTATGAATGATTTGATTTTTTAATGAATAAAATCCATGGGTATTAGCCAATAGTATGCAGGATCTATAGGTAAAATAGTGTTAATAGTGAATTAGCTTATTGGCCGTTTTGTTACAATAGTAAATTTTTAAAGATTTAGACTCGCGCCATTGAGTTGCGTTTGTATCAAAAAGGGAAAAATATGAGTTCGGTATTTGAAATATTTAAAATAGGTATTGGTCCTTCAAGCTCACATACTGTTGGCCCTATGAGAGCAGGAAAGGCATTTGTAGATCAACTGATAAATAATGACATGATGTCATCAGTTACCAAAATTGTTGCTGATGTTTATGGATCTTTATCACTAACAGGTAAAGGTCATCAAACCGATATTGCAATTATTATGGGGCTTGCCGGCGAAAAACCTGATAGGGTTAATATTGATAGTATTCCATCATTCATTGAAAGAATCAGTCAAACGCATCGCTTACCGATTTATAATAAGCGTTACGAAATCGATTTTTCTCTTGCGAGTTGTATGGTGTTTCATTCAAAATTTTTGCCACTCCATGAAAATGGTATGAAATTGAGTGCCTACAATGGTGAAACTCTGCTGTTTGAGAAAACCTACTATTCAGTAGGTGGTGGTAAAATTGTAGAAGAAGAACAGTTTGCACAGCAAAAACCAGAAACAGTAAAACTGCCTTATCGGTTTTCTTCTGCCTCACAATTATTAAAATATTGTGAAGATAATTCTTTATCAATTTCAAGTATTATAATGAAAAATGAGCTGCAACTTCATTCGTATGAAGAAATTGAAGATTATTTTTCACGCGTAGGGCAAACTATTTTAGAATGTATCAAACGTGGCATGAACACAGAAGGTTTATTACCTGGGCCACTTAAGGTACCACGCCGAGCTTTCTCTCTTTATCGGCAGCTATCAACAATGAATGATCAGATCATCGGCGATCCTATGGTGATCATTGATTGGGTGAATATGTTTGCATTTGCAGTTAGTGAAGAAAATGCAGCTGGTGGGCGTGTGGTTACGGCTCCAACTAATGGTGCTTGCGGTATTATTCCTGCTGTTTTGGGTTATTATAATAAATTTATTAATCCAGTCACGCCTGATATTTGTATTCGATTCTTTTTAACCTGTGGTGCAATTGGACAACTTTATCAAATGAATGCTTCTATTTCTGGTGCCGAAGTGGGTTGCCAAGGTGAAGTGGGCGTGGCTTGTTCAATGGCTGCTGCGGGATTAGCCGAACTTTTAGGGGGTAATCCTCAACAAGTCTGTATGGCGGCTGAAATTGCGATGGAACATAATTTAGGTTTAACGTGCGATCCTGTCGCTGGGCAGGTGCAAGTGCCATGTATTGAGCGTAATGCTATTGCAGCGGTTAAAGCTATTAATGCCACAAGAATGGCGTTGAGAAGAATAACGGCAGCAAAAGTCTCTTTAGATAAGGTGATTAAAACAATGTATGAAACCGGTAAAGATATGAATGCTAAATATCGAGAAACATCGCGAGGAGGATTGGCAATTACGGTACATTGTAATTAAGATCTCATTATTTATCTTCGTCTGTTTTATCATTGGCGAAGATAAAAATTACCCTATATACTTATTTTTAGCATTTTGTTTTTTAGAGTATCTTTTTAGTATTTCCAGCGCATGGTATTCACTTTAGAGCGTAAAAAATCATTTTCAATTAGTATTTCAACTGTTTCTTTTCTGGTTGTTCGTTGTTTTCTTTTTCGTTTTGGTTGGTCTGCATAAGTTTTGTGAATGACTTCGTTGTAGGCGAGTAGATTATTGAGTTGATCGAGTTCACCTAATCCTTTAAGAACTGAAATTAATGTTTGTAATGTGATTGATTCGCCTTGCTCAATACGTTTTATCGTTGCTATACCAATTTGAGATTTATCTGCAAGTTCTTGTTGTGATAAATTTTTTTCGATTCTAGTTATTTTTATTCGGCGACATAACAATTTAATCATATCGGTAATTTCATTCATGAAATATCCTTACTGAGTAAACTAAAACTAAAACTAAAACTAAAACTAAAACTAAAACTAAAACTAAAACTAAAACTAAAACTAAAACTACAGGTTATATGTTGAGCTAAATTTATAATATATCATTTAGACTGTCGATGACATCACTGGCTAATAAACTGTATTTATTTCGTCTTTTTAACGCCTCATCACCCGCCAATCCATGTAAGTAAACGCTTACTGGGGCCGCTTTTATAGGTGGTAAATGTTGTGCTATAAGTCCTGCCATAATTCCGGTTAAAACATCACCTGTCCCGCCCGTTGCCATACCATTATTACCGGTTTGGTTAATATAAGTGGCGTTTTGAGGGATTGTGACAATGGTTTTTGCATCTTTAAGAACGCAGATTACGTTATAGTCTTGTGCAAATTTTTTTGCAGTCATGATGAGATTGTTTTTAATTTTTTCAATTGGTAGATTGATTAATCTGGACATTTCCCCTAAATGTGGAGTGACAATGATGGTTGAGTGCGCTTGTTTTAATAATTTCAAATTCCCACCTAAGGTATTAAGTCCATCAGCATCTATAATAATGGGAATCGTAGCGTATTGTAATACGTGCATTAATATTGTATAAGTATCTTTAGATACTCCCATTCCCGGCCCAATAACGATGACTGAGGCCCAATTTATTAATTCTTCAAGTTTTGTTGTATCAATTTGATTGGGAATATAAGGTGTAAATAATACTTCAGGTAGTTGTGTTAATAAAATATCACGATTACATATTGGTGTGTAAATACGTACTAACCCAGCACCAGTTTTATAAGCGGCTTTAGCTGAAAAGAAGGCTGCTCCGGACATATTTTCTGATCCGGCAATAATCAATACGTTACCATAGCTACCCTTATGACTATGATTCGATCTACGTGGTAATAACTGGCTCAACTCACTAGATTGATAAGTATAATGAGTTGCTGGCGTATCTGCATAGAGACCAATATCTGCAATAGTGATTTCGCCGGCTAATTCAGCTCCTGGATAAAGTGATAAACCAATTTTTGAATAGGCAAATGTTACCGTTTGTTTCGCTTTGACAGCAATACCAAGAATGTTACCCGTATTGCTGCAAAGTCCTGAAGGAATATCAACAGCAAGAACTTCAGCGTTACTCTGATTAATCAATTTAATTGTATGAAAAAAATCACCTGTAACGATACGATTAAGCCCTATACCAAAAATAGCATCAACAATCGTTGTATATTTAGTTAAGGACCCTTTGAGTGAAGTTACAAAGGTAATATTATAATGTTGTGCTATTTTGATTTGCTGTAACGTTTCATTTGAAGCCTTTTCTGGTTTGCCAATTAAATAAACATTAACATCAATGTTTTGTAATTTGAGTAAGCGAGCAATAGCAATACCATCACCACCATTCTTACCATATCCACATACTACAGCCACTTTATTTAAATTATAGTTATTTTTATTAAGTTGATTCACCACGGCTAGGGCAGCACGTTCCATGAGTACCAAGGAGGGTAAACCAATTTTATTTGAGATATAAGCATCATAATGCTTCATTTCAGACGAGGTAACTAAGTATTGCATGATACTGCCTCTTACTGTAAATGAGATGCCACATTAAGTGGCAAAATCATACAGGTAAATTCACCCATCATTAGAGTAATGATTGTTCATCCAATTGATCTTTTAGCTGTTTTTTTTTTAGGCTTTCTAAAATTTTATCATGTATTCCGCTAAAACCGCCATTACTCATAATTAAAATAGCATCAGAAGGTTTAGCGGATTTCGTTATCATTTCAACAAGCAAATCGATATCGCCAGACCAGTATGCAGGTTGAATACAACCATCAACAACATCTGCTACTAACCATGGTAATTGTTCCGGTTGGAATATAAAAACTTCATCAGCACGACCCAGTGATGGTGCCAACTCATCTTTTGATACACCAAGTTTCATTGTATTTGAGCGAGGTTCAAGAACGGCTAAAATTCGGCGATTAGCTCCAATTTTGCTACGCAAAGCTTCAAGAGTTGCCAAAATTGCAGTCGGATGATGGGCAAAATCGTCATATATTTCAATATTATTAACTTCACCATAAAGTTCTAATCGTCTTTTCGCATTGATAAACGTACTTAATGCTGCACAAGCATCCGTAGGTTGAATGCCCACATTATGAGCGGCAGCAATAGCCATCAGCGCATTATGCATATTATATTCACCCACTAAAGAATATTTAACTTCGCCCACTTTTTCGCTATTATAATAAACCGCGAAGTGGCTGGCATCACTATTAATACGTTGTGCTAGCCAACCTGTTTCAGATTCCGTAAAGCTTTGTTCACTCCAGCAACCTTTAGCTAATACTTGTTTTAAATTTACATCATCTTGTGGCGTGATGATAAGTCCTTTACTTGGTACTAAACGGACTAAATGATGAAATTGCTTTTGGATTGCACCAAGATCATCAAAAATATCAGCATGATCAAATTCTAAATTGTTCATGATTAAGGTTTTAGGGCAATAATGCATAAATTTTGATCGCTTGTCGAAAAATGAACAATCGTATTCGTCAGCTTCAATTACAAAAAAATTACCTTCGCCTAATCGTGCCGATACATCAAAATTACCCGGAACACCACCAATAACAAAACCTTGCTGATAACCTTGTTTTTCTAATATCCAATTGACCATTCCAGCAGTCGTTGTTTTACCATGGGTACCTGCAACAGCAATCACCCAACGATCGCGTAAGACATTATCATGTAACCATTGAGGGGCTGAAATATAGGGAATATTATTATCAAGAACATATTCAACGCAAGGGTTACCTCTTGATAGCGCATTACCGATTATTACCAGATCGGGAGTAGGGGTCAATTGAGAAGGATCATACCCTTCAATAATATCGATATGCTCTTTTTGCAAAAGTGTACTCATCGGCGGGTAAACATTCTTGTCTGAACCCGTTACGTTATGACCTTGCGAACGGGCTATTAATGCAATTCCTGTCATAAATGTGCCACAAATTCCTAGAATATGAATATGCATTTTTAGTCCTTAACTTTAATAAAAATGTATTGATAATAATATTTGTTTAGTTATCACTGTTGTTTTGATTGGCAATTGGATGTAATTCCGAAATGTCTGCGTAATTATAGTCGATTTTTATGGCTTATGCGATAGGCCATAAATATCTAATCAATAGTTTTGCCATTTGATTACCACGAAATTCATCTACCATTAAATGATAAACGATTTTGACATTTTTTAATGATTGATCTGGCCATTGTTGCAAGTTAGCATTAAACAATATGCCTTCAACAAGTGGTCCTCCCTTTTGGGGTTCCAAAACTAATCTAAGATGTTTTTCTGCAAACAAGCGCTGTTGATGAATAATAAATTCCCCATCAAAAATGGGTTCAGAAAAACCTTCTCCCCAAGGACCGGCTTCTTTTAAATGTTTTGCTATGACATAATTAAAATCTTTACCCTCTATTTCGCCATCTGTTTCAATGATTGGTTCTAATGGTGTCTTAATGAATTTAGTATTGACTAGCTCTTCGAAGCAAGTTTTAAATTGTTCAAAATCCTCTTCACGAATGGTTAAACCTACCGCCACTGCATGACCACCAAAATTCACAATTAAATTCGGGTATTGCTGATCAAATTCATCTAATAAATCACGTAAATGTATTCCTGCTATTGATCTTCCAGATCCTTTTAAATAACCATCTGTAGTTGAGGCAAATGAGATAACAGGTCGATAATACTTATCTTTTAATCGAGCCGATAAAATACCAATAATACCTTGGTGCCATTGAGAGTGGTAAACAATCAGTATGTCTGGAATGGCTGTTGCTTGTTTTTCAATTTGTTGAATAAATGATAATGCTTCTTTATGCATAGTTTGCTCAATCAATTTGCGATCATTATTGAGCATATCAAGATTTTTGGCTTGTTCTATAGCCGTATCAAAATCATCACAAAGTAATAATTCAACACTTAAAGACATATTATCCATTCTTCCTGCTGCATTTAATCTTGGTGCAATATAAAAAGCGAGATCTGTTGCAGTGAAAGAAGATGGCTCTTTTCTTGCAATATACAATAAAGCTTTTATTCCTTCACAACAATAGCCAGATCGAATTCGTCTTATGCCTTGATGGACCAAAATTCGATTGTTGTGATCCAGTTTTACTACATCGGCAATGGTACCTAAAGCTACTAAATCTAATAAATTGGCAACATTGTATGGTATTAAGTTATTTTTTGTATACCAATCTTCCTTACGTAACTTGGCCCTTAATGCGAGCATAAAATAAAATGCTACCCCGACTCCAGCTAAATGTTTAGATGGAAAAGAACAATTAGGTAAATTAGGATTGATTATGGCATCAGCCCTGGGTAACTGTTCTGGACATAAATGATGATCAGTAATAATGACCATTAAGTTAGCTTGCTTTGCAAACTCAACAGCTTCAATGGCAGCAATACCATTATCAACAGTGATTATCAAATCCGCACGTTGTGAAATGGCTTTTTTTACGACGCTTACACTCAATCCATAACCATCTTCAAAGCGATCTGGAATGATATAATTAACAAATTGACAGCCCATTTTTTTCAGTGCTGTTACGGTTAATGCCGTACTTGTTGCCCCATCGGTATCGAAATCACCTACAACAACAATGCGTTTGTTCTCTTTCATTGCTGAATAAAGGATTTCAACAGCATTTTGTGTGCCAGTTAATTTATCATAATTGCATAAATTACGCGTTGTATAATCAAGTTCATGCATGGATTTAATGCCACGTAATGCGTATATTCGTTGCAATAATTGCGGAATATCTTGTGATAACTCGGGAAAAGAATCAGGTAATTTTCGATGTAATATTCTATTTTTATTCATATTATAGATGTTAGCGTCAAAACGCTAACATATGTCTTTATGTTCGTTTTAATTAATAATTAAAATTGATTCGTAAAATCTTACTTAACCGATTTTTTATTTAAAATAGTAAGTAATTTATCAGCAGGGACATAGCCAGAAACAAGTTGACCATCAGCTAAAACAATGGCAGGTGTGCCAGTAATACCAATTTGTTTACCAACATTAAATTGTTGGGTTACATAAGGTATCATACTGCTTGCTGGAGAGATAGGATTATCTTTGTAAGCATTTTCAAAAGCAGCTTTACGATCCGCTACACTCCAGATTGATTGCATGTTTTTTCCAACTTCGCTATCTGCGCCAGCTCGAGGAAAAGCAAAATAGTGTACTGAAATACCTGCATCCAAATATTTATTAATATTTTCATGCAACAGTTTACAATAATGACAGGTATAATCCGTAAATACGGAAATAACATATTTTTCATTGTTAGCTTTATAGACAATAGCATCTTTCTCAATCGATTTGATTAATTTAGCATTGTGACTATTAGCGATATTTTGAGGTTCGTTGCCTTGAACATCAAAGATTGGTCCTTGAGTTAGGTATTTTCCATCATCAGAAACATAAAAAACGCCATCAGGTGTGATCACGGTTTTAAATCCATTTACTGGACTATTCTCAATTTTTATGTCTTTGGTTTGATATCCTAATTGGTTTAAGCTTTTTGTAATATCGGCATTCGCTGCTAGTACTGAAGTTGAGATCAATGCTAAACCTATACTTAAAACTATTTTCTTCATTTAATTATCCTTATTTTGTTGAGAACTATGCTCGAGGATGATGTTTGCTGTGTAACTGTTTTAATCTTTCCGTTGCCACATGTGTGTAAATTTGAGTGGTCGATAAGCTACTATGACCGAGTAACATTTGTACCACGCGTAAATCTGCACCATGATTAAGCAAATGGGTTGCAAAAGCATGTCGAAGTACGTGTGGGGAAAGTGCTTCAATGTTAATACCGGTTAGTATGGCATAATATTTAATTCTATGCCAGAAGGTCTGTCTGGTCATTTTTTTACCTAATCTGCTTGGAAATAGTACATCAACTGCGCCATTTTTTAAAAGATCATTTCGGGCATATTTAAAATAATACTCTAACCAATAAATCGCTTCTTCACCGAGTGGCACTAAGCGTTCTTTGTTACCCTTACCGATGATTCGAACGACGCCTTGACGTAAGCTCACATCACTTATTTCTAAATTAACCAGTTCAGAAACACGTAAACCTGTGGCGTAAAGAACTTCTAACATGGCTTTGTCTCGAAGCTCAATAGGATCTTCAATACTTGGAGATTCAAGCAATGCGTCGACTTGTGATTCAGTTAAATCTTTGGGCAGTTTTTTCGGTAATTTTGGTGATGATAAAACTGCTGAAGGATCATCAGTGCGATAATTTTCTTGATAAAGATACTGAAAAAATCTTTTAGTCGCGCTGAGTAAACGTGCAGAGCTACTGGCTTTATAACCATCTTGAACACGCTGCATTAAAAAATTCTGTAAATTGTTAGTTTGCGCGGTCAATAATGTTACATCTTGTTGTTGCAGTGATTGACTTAATGCAATTAAATCAAGTTTATAAGATGTAATAGTATTTTCTGCTAAACTACGTTCCAGCCATAGCGAGTCTAAAAATTGTTCAATTAACATTTTATTTTGTGCTGGTATGTTTTTATCAGATATCAAAAGTAGTCCCTACGAATAATTTGTGATAAATATTATATACCAACTGAAGATAAGAAGTTAAAGATAGGTTCAGATTATAAGGCGATATAATCTTTTTTTGATGCTCAATTACAATTAGATTTAACCAATATTTTTACTCAAAGATATAGTTAACCTGAAACTTTTTGACAAAATTAATTTCATTATCTAGTCACACTGAATTTTGTAAAAACGTTAATGTCCATTTTTAATTATACGTCATTAGCTGCATAGCACTATTAAATATCCGACGTTTCAATTTAGAAAAATCTAAGAAGCTTGATATGAGTTCTTAATACAATTTTAACTACTTTTATCATCAATTCTGACTTCGATCTCCTTGATTTTCAGATGTAATGGTAGTTTTTGTTTTAAAATAAATGATACCGGTATAACTCTTTGAATCCTTTGTTTCTGAAGCAGAAATACTTTTTTACGATAGGCAGGTTGGCAACGAATTTTAGGCTCAATTTATTAGCAAATAAGCCAATGGGCTTCTGTAATTGAAATAGGATTTTGTCTATGGTTTAGGGTGAAAATTATCTATTTGATCTCGCCATTTATTATAATTCCAAGTGACCACTTTGGTTTTCGGCGTTTCCAAATAATCTAATGCCGCTTGTTTTTCGGTTGGGGGTAAGTTGTTGCTCCAAACGATTTTGGATTTCTTTGTTATATTCCCAAACCGGTGGTAGTTGCTCTGCATCCCACGCTAAATTCCTGCCTATCTCGATAATTTTTTTTGCATAATCACTTAATAGTGACCAGGCATTGGCTTTAACCGGATCTTGCTCCCGTCCTAAACCATATAAATAGGCTTCAGTCATGCGCAATATGCCTATAATCGAGCTATGCTCTGCTATTAGCTATGCATAATCTATCGCCTGTTTTAAATTGTCTGATTTTAATACTTTGCGGTATTCGGTTAATTTATTCAGTTGCTCATATTTCTGATCTTTATATTAACGCCCTTGTTGAAATAACATACGGGCTATCAAACCTTCGTAGCAATGATAGCCACCGTCAATGGCGTAATTAAAATACTCAATACTTTTTTCTAATTGCTCATCTGTACAGGGTCTCGCCATGCCTTGTTCATCATACCTACAAGCCCCCTTACTCCAACCTTTTCTAATTGCAAAATACGGATATTTTAAATCGGCAAACTTATCCCATAAGTACCCCCGCATTTGCTCACTTTTAAATACGTAAGGTTCGACTAACGGTTTACCTGGATTATCCACTAACTGATCCCGATACTTATGCATAAATTCTGTAAATGAGATCATCCCTTTTTCTTCGTAATCTTCATCAAAGAATTTATGCCAAGTAAGAAGAGAGTAATAATATGGCATGGCATTTTTATCTTATTGCCAGGCATGTTTTAAAAATTTGATTAAGTTGTCCGGGCTAACTACCGCATGGAATACTTGATCGTCAAAAGCTGATTCATACAACTTTTTAGCTTCTTTTATATGTAATAATTGATTTTCAGGAATGGTTGAAGGGTAAATTGTAAGGTCTATAATTAAATTTTCCGGTTGATTAAGTTCATGGTTTTGTTTTTTTGAATCATCATTGCTTAAATATATAAGACCAATACCGATAATAAAACCCAAAATAATGACAAAAATGATCATTTAAGTTGTAAAAAATATTCAGGAGTGTATACCGTTTTATTCTAAAATCGTGGTAATTTTAAATTAGAAGCGTAAATTGCAATAGTGAAAAATACTTAGATTTTATGCCTTCTTTATGCTTTCTTTATGAGTATTTTGTTCAGAGTTTTGATTAAAAGTCACACATTAATCTATTTTTATATTTTCGTTTTTTTATATGAACTGATATATACTGCAATACGGTTTGATTTTTTTATGTTTGTTATGTTGAAACGAAATTTTCATTTTTTTATTGCATTATATGTGCTGTTTGTTGTCGGTTTTGAAACTTATACTTATTGGCATGCACAACTTCGAAGCTGGCAACCAGCAACACCAATAGGGCGTATGGTGTTTTATTACAGTTTTTTTACTGTATTATCTAACCTTATGTTGGCAATAAGTTGTTTATGGTTAGCTTTTAGCCCGAATTGTAATCGTTTTATTTTTCGAGTTATTCGATTAAATGGGTTGGTGGGGGTAATCATTACTGCTATTGTGTATAACTCGCTTTTGCGTGGCATTCATATCCCGCCCAATATATATATGCGATTAGCTAATGAAAGTTTACATGTCGTTATTCCCACATTTGGTATTTTAAGTTGGTTGATTTGGGGACCATTTCAGCGGATTAATTTTCGCGTCATTATGGGATCTTTAATTAGCATGTTAATTTATGGTGTTTATACTTTTGTACGAGGGTATTTTACTCATTTCTATCCGTATCCTTTTATCAATGTAACAAAAATCGGTTATTGGCAAGCATTGATTAATGCAAGCATTGTTATACTGGTATTCCTCGGGCTCGCATATTTATTATGGGCTATTGATTGGTTAAGAAGGAGGTAAAAATGAAATTATATATTTACGAACATTGTCCTTTTTGTGTAAGGGCTAGAATGATCTTTGGTTTAAAAAATATCCCAGTTGAGCTACATGTATTTCTAAGTGATGATTTTAAGTCTCCCGAAAGCATGATAGGTCAAAAAATGGCCCCAATTTTACAAAAAGATGATGGCAGTTATTTGCCTGAAAGTTTAGATATTGTTCATTATGTGGATAATCATTATGGGAGCAAACCTATTTTAATCGGACCAACATCTGCAAATATTGAAAATTTAATTAAACAACTACAACAATATGATTATAAATTAGAGTGCCCACGCTATATAAAACTTGGTTTGGCAGAATTTACTACTCAAAGTGCAATCAACTACTTTGTCACAAGTAAAACTAAAAAAATAGGTTCGTTTGATGAATGTTTAGCACAGACGGATTCATTGGTATCTAAAATATCTAAATTATTGAATGATCTTGAACCGTTAATTATCTCGTCACAAGCGTGTAATGGGCAATTATCTTTAGATGATATATGTTTGTTTCCTGTGCTACGCAACTTAACATGTGTAAAAGGATTGTCTTTTCCACCTAAAGTGCAAAGTTATATTGAGTCGATGGCTAAATTAACTAAAGTAAATTTATTTTTTGATAAAGCGCTCTAATATCATTTAGGACGTTCTAATTTATTTTTTATTGACAGCACATCTTGGTAATAACATTTTTAGCACTTTAAAAGAGAGTACAGGTAAATAGGATAACATCCTGTACTCTATCTTTGCTTACTCGTAATTTACAGCTATTTGGTTCGAATTTATGATTAATTACCTAATTTAATATCGATCACTTCTATGTTTTGTTTACCACCATAAATATCATACCAAGGTGTCGCATACTGTTTTAAAATTTTATTGAGGTGTTCAACATTTTCACGTCCTGTTTGATCTAACCAGCGTTTAAGACCGTCTTTTCCTTCTTTGGCATAAGCTGCAACGCCTTCAAACCATGTTGCGCGACCACCTAAAATACCACTGTATTTAGCGCCGTTTTCGCCAGCAAAAATTAATTCTTGATGGAAAGTTTTAGTGGGTACACCTGCACTCAAATAAATAAATGGGCGAGTTGCTACGTCACTGGCCTGTTTAAAATAATCAGCAGCTTGTTTTTGGGTGTAAACAACAGCATTATTATCATTAAATCCTTCAACATTTTTGAAAAGTACTGGGACTTCAACTTTTAGTACATCAATATAATATTGATTTTTAGTAAACTCTTTAATGGTATTAATGACTTTTTGAGGTTTTATTTTGGCAAATTCAGGGCTTTTATCATCAGTTATCACATTATCATAGACGATTGGTTCTACAAATAACGGGATATCCGCCGCTCTTGCTTCAGTACCGATACGTTCTAAAAAAGCATGTTTTTTTTCTAGAATATCTTGAGGATCATCGGGATTATAATAAACCAAAACTTTTGCGGCATCGGCTCCTTTTTTCAATAACCGTTGTAGAGAGTCTTCTGGCAAAACATCGGGTAGACGACCTGGAGTATTAGCATCATAACCTGTTTTTTCGTAGGAGATGATTAATCCAGCATCTTTATTTTTTTTAGCCATACCTTTAAAGCCATACTCTTCATCTAACAAGATAGCACTAACATATTTGGTTAATTCTTGTGAGACAAGCTCTTTGAACTCATACACCATATCTATATGATAGTGATCTTTACCTACTGCCGATTCCATCATTTTTACCATTGAACCGCGTTGGTCAATCGCTAATGCTGCAATCACACCATCTTGGTTAGATAATTGTTGCATGCGTGTGAATTTACCTCGAGTAATATGTTTTATAGCCATTTCACGACTCTCCATTTTAAAATATTTTTTGATTGTAGTTTTAATTTGTCACGGTATATTAATCATTTAGTGCTGTTTATCTAATCAAATAAGATATATTTTAAAAAAAGATTTTATATTATACCGATAATAAAATGTAGGTTGTCGTTTTAATTGATATTTTCTTTTAAAAAATAGGGTGTTCAGGTATATTAGTACATTAAAATATACTATGTGTAAAAAAAAAATTACAAGGAAGATCATGTCATACACAGCACCCATTACGTACACTCGTACTTTAAATAAACAAGATTATAAAACGTTAGCATTGTCTGCTTTAGGTGGAGCTTTAGAGTTTTATGATTTTATTATATTTGTTTTCTTTTCAATTACTATTAGTCATCTGTTTTTTCCAAATGATATGCCAGTATGGTTAAGTCAGGTACAAACATTCGGTATTTTTGCAGCAGGTTATTTAATTCGTCCCTTTGGAGGAATTATTATGGCGCACTTTGGCGATCTTTTTGGTCGAAAACGAATGTTTACGCTTAGTATACTGCTTATGGCTTTACCGACGTTATTTATCGGTTGTTTACCAACATATACCCATATTGGTGTTTTTGCTCCTTTATTACTCCTACTTATGCGATTATGTCAGGGTCTGGCAGTAGGCGGTGAAGTACCCGGTGCTTGGACATTTGTTGCTGAACACGTACCAAAAAATAAAATTGGTTTAGCATGTGGAATTTTAACCAGTGGCTTAAGTTTAGGTATTTTATTCGGATCATTGGTTTCAACTGTTATAAATAAAAGCGTCTCTCCCGAACAATTAATTGATTGGGGATGGCGAATTCCTTTTCTTATTGGTGGTATTTTTGGTTTGATGGCAATGTATTTGCGCCGTTGGTTAAAAGAAACCCCAATTTTTCTTGAAATTCAGAAACGTAAACAGCAAGAATTGTCTAATAAAATTCCTGTTATTACCGTGATAACTCAATATTTACCCCAGACAATATTATCAATGTTACTGACTTGGGTTTTGTCTGCCGGTATTATGGTCATTATGTTAATGACCCCCATTTTATTGCAAAAAGCATTTGGTTACTCACCTATTGATGCATTACAAGCTAATATATTAGCCATCATTGGTCTGATTATAAGTTGTACTTTTTATGGCATGATGATGGATAAGTTTGCTATGGGTAAAGTCATATTAATGGGTTGTATTTTTGCTACACTTGCTATCGCTATTTTTTATTTATCATTAGATAACCATCAACTTTTATTTATCACTTATTCTCTAGCCGGATTCTGTGTTGGTATTGTTGGGGCTTTTGCGTGTTTTATGGTGAAAGTTTTTCCTGCTCAAATTCGTTATAGTGGCGTATCGTTTTCATTTAATATGGCGTATGCCATCGCAGGTGGATTAACACCTTTATTAATATCTTTTTTGAGTGACTTTGTAAGCAAAATGGCACCTGCTATGTATGTGGTTGGGTTATTTACACTAGGTGCATTAATTGGGCTATTTTTATTAATAAATAACCAGAGTCAGAAATATATTGCAAAAGATATTGGTTAATAATCATTGTGTTAAACTTAAATAAGGAGCGAGTATTTAGACTCGTTCCTTTAAGGTATATAAACATTTTTTCCTGCCCATGATCGTCCATTCTTTTCCTGACAGAATCTTTCAAAATATCTTAATACGTTGTTAACTGGCGTTAAATTTCATGATATGAATGCAAAGTTAAAATTAGGATTATTGATCGTGAAAATACTTTTGTTATCCATTTATTTGGCTAAGTTTAATTAAGTTTATAAGTATGCTTTTTTATTCAATAGAGAACAAAAAAATAAAAAACTAACCAAATTATCAAAATCTAATTTAAACACGTTTTTTTGAAATATTTCGCTATTGTTTGTCAATATGTTTGAGGTTAGATATACGTTTCAATTAGGATTATTAAATATTCAATGTTTTTAATAATTTTGTGAAATAACTCATTTTTTTTCAGCATGGTTAGGATAAAATAAACTCAGTTATATTGTATTTTCAAATTATGTAGGAGAAAAAAATGAAGGCAGCAGTTGTTAGACAAGAGTGCGATGGTCAAGTTGAAATTAAAGATATTCCACTGCGTCCATTAGAAGCAGGTGAAGCTTTAGTTGAAGTTGAATATTGTGGCCTTTGTCATACCGATCTTCATGTCGCGGCAGGTGATTTTGGTAAAAAACCAGGTCGTGTTATTGGACATGAGGGAGTAGGGATCGTGACTAAAATTGCTCCAGATGTAAAAAGCTTAAAAATAGGTGATCGTGTCAGTATTGCTTGGTTCCATGCTGGCTGTGGTTCGTGTGAGTATTGTATTTCAGGTCAAGAAACCTTTTGCCGTAGTGCTTTAAATTCTGGATACAGTGTTGATGGTGGTATGGCAGAACAGTGTATTGTAAAAGCGGATTACGCTGTTAAAGTGCCAGAAGGATTAGATCCAGCTCAAGCAACCAGTATAACTTGTGCAGGAGTAACAACTTACAAAGGTATTAAAGTTGCAGACACCAAACCGGGGCAATGGCTTGCGGTATTTGGTATTGGTGGTTTAGGCACCTTGGCAGTTGAATATGGCAAAAAAGTATTCAACAATAAAGTGGTGGCGATTAGTAATAGTGACAGCCAGTTAGAACTATGTAAAGAACTGGGTGCTGACTTAATTGTCAATCCGAAAAAAGTAACTGATGTTGGTGCTTATATTAAAAAACATACGGGTGGAGGTGTGCATGGTGCGGTAGTGACATCGGTCACTAAAACAGCCTTTAATCAAGCAATTGAGTCTGTTCGTCCTTTAGGTAGAGTGGTCGCTTTAGGTTTACCTTCTGAAACTATGGATTTAAGTATTCCTAAAACGGTATTAGATGGGATTCAAATTTTAGGTTCTTTGGTTGGTACGCGTGAAGATTTAGCTGAAGCATTCCAATTTAGTGCTGAAGGTAAAGTTGTACCAATAGTTGAAAAGCGTCCATTTGAAGACATCAACGAAATGATTAATGAAATGAGAGAAGGTAAAATTCGCGGTCGTATGGTTGTTGATATGAAAATGAAAAAACAGAGCTGATCGTTTTTCTATTTAAGTTGAAAAAGAATAAAAGCTGGCTTGATGCCGGCTTTTTTCTTGACTAAATATTGATTTATTCATTTTACTTTCGCGACTTTTACTATCAATAATATTAATCTTTCTTGTATTTTATTGATAAATCCCTATCATAAATCTATTTTGCTCGCTAATTTAATATGTTTTAAGAGGACCTGTATGGAAGATCACAATTTAGAAAATAATTTACGGAAAGATCTTGGTTTAGTTTCTGCATTGTCACTGGTGGTTGGTATGGTTTTAGGGGCAGGTGCATTTATGAAACCACCTGCCGTATTAGAAGTTGCTGGTGATTATAACTATGCATTATTAGCGTGGATTATTGGTGGTGTTTTTTCTATTTGTGGTGGATTAACACTTTGTGAATTGGGTGTTATGTTTCCACGTACAGGTGGTATGCTGGTTTATTTGGAAAAAATTTATGGCTCAAAAGTTTCCCATCTTTATGGTTGGATGATTACGGTGCTTTTTGCTCCGTCATTAGTTGGCGCATTGGTGGGGTATTTTAGTTCGGTATTTTGTCTGTTATTTGGCATAGATGATTCTTTTAAAATGGCGGTCAGTGCTGGTGTTTTAGGTTTTATTGCTGTTATTAATGCTATTGGCGTGAAACAAGCCGGTTATCTGCAAACGATTGCTACTGTTTGTAAGCTTATTCCTATTTTATTATTAGCGGTATTTGGACTATTGAAAGGCAATGGTCAAGTCGCATTATTTAGTACTAGTGGTCAAGGTATTGAAACTTATGCTCCGTTTGCTGTAGCGATTTTGGCCACTTTATTTGCTTATGATGGCTGGGCTCAAGTAGCCTCGGTTGCTGGTGAAATTCATAACCCTGCAAAAGTGTTACCTAAAGCAATCATTTTGGGTATTATATTTTTAGTTATTGTTTATGCTTGCATCAATATTGCATTATTTAAAATTTTTCCTGTACAAGAAATGGTATCACTCGGTCATGATGCATCGGCTGTTGCTTCACAACGTATGTTTGGCCATTTAGGTGGTAATTTAGTTGCTGTTGGCATTATGATCTCAATTTTAGGAGGAATTAATGGTTATATTATGACGTTATCTCGTACTATTTTTAGTATGGCAGAACGAGGAACCATCATTGGTGCACGTTATTTAAGTACAATTGATGATGATAGCCGCTCACCGGTTAATGCTATATGTGTATTAGTGATATTTTCTTTTTTATATTCGATCTTGCTTGATGCAGATCGTTTATCGGAAATCTCGATGTTTTCAATTTGGGTATTTTATTTATTAACATTTATCGGTGTTATCATTGCCCGTAAAAAGTATGCTAATGTTCCAAGATCTTATAAAGTAATTGGTTATCCAATTATTCCGATTATAGCTATATTGGGTGCTATGTATGTTATTTATGGTATGCTTGTTTATCAAACCTTTAATGGCATTGCGTCCATCATTCTGACATTAATTGGTTTACCTTTATATTATTATTACCATAGAAAGAATCAGAATAAAGAGCTTTCGCTTGGTAAAATGAAGAAATACAAAGTGAAAATGCAATATATTATCGCCATTTCTGCAATGATTATCGTTGCTCTGTTAGCTCTTTATGGTAATGTGGTTAGTAGATAATTATTGAATGTATAAAGCTTATCGTGAGATAGGTTATTTAAAAATGATAGAAATAAAAAACCGACATTAGTCGGTTTTTTTGTGCATAATTTCATCGTGATAATTTTAAAGGTACGTTGAAATTAGACCATAAATATTTTGATCATGATAAATTCCATTTAAGTATTCCGCCTGTTTAAGTGTGCCTTCATAGCTAAAACCGCATCGTTTTGCAACAGCATTACTTTTTGGATTATCTACAGAGCATTTGATAACAAATCGTTTAATTATTTTTTGTGATGCATAGTGATGAGTAAGAGCTTGAATGGCTTGAGTCATAATACCTTTACCTTCTGTTCGTTTATCGAGCCAATAACCAATATAAGCGGTTTTATTGTTTTTATCTATCTGATTGAAAGACAGTAAACCGACGAGGTTATTATCCAGTAAAATTAGATAAGTTTTGGTGAGATCTATTTGATGTTCAATTGTACAATTATCTAAGAAATTTGATGTGTCTGTTTCATTACTGACAAACTTCGTCCATGCCATATATTGACTAAAATTATCACGGTTTACATCAATAATATTGTATAACTTTGTCGAGTATCGTCGATCTGGTGGGACTAAGTGAATATGCTCATTGACAAAGATGCCTTGTTGATTGGGATTTGTCATTAACGATTCCTTTAAAAGAGTACAATCAATTTTTTATTAACACAAATTAAAGAATGATATAAATATAAGTTAGTTCATGAGTTGTAATTTTAATTGTGCTGTTACTGTACTTATAAAAACCTACCAGACCATTTGATCTGGTCATTGAATTGTTATCTTGTATTAATTAGAAACTTTTACGCTTTAATCATTTGCGGTTCTTTTATGGTTAAACAAGTAATTGTGGATGACCAATAGCGTAAAGATAGCAATAATAATCACCATTATTATGTCTTTATTGAACCATTTAGCCATATTACCCAAGATAATACCAATTCCACAGAAATCAACATCTGAGAAAGTCGTATTTGCAAAACCAAGTGAACCTAAAACAGGTAATAAAAGTACCGGTAAAAATGTGACTAATAAACCGTTAGCAAATGCACCAAGTATAGCACCTCGACGTCCGCCCATTGCATTACCGAAGACACCTGCCGTTGCGCCACAGAAGAAATGAGGAACCACGCCAGGTAGAATTAATACAGCATTTAACTGACCTAATACAAATAGACCAACTAATCCACCAAGGAAACTAAATAAAAAACCAATTAATACGGCATTAGGTGCATATGGGAAAACAACTGGACAATCTAAAGCTGGTTTGGCATTTGGCACAAGTTTTTCTGAAAAACCTGTAAATGCAGGGACAATTTCAGCAAGAATTAAGCGTACGCCTTGTAGAATAATAAATACACCAGCTGCAAAGGTAATTGCTTCGATAATTGCATAAACGAGGTAATTATCACCATTACTTAATGTTGTTTGGATATAATCAGGTCCTGCAAAAATGGCAAGAATTAAATAGATAATCATCATTGTTAATGAGATTGAAATTGAGCTATCACGTAAAAAACTGAGATTTTTAGGTAAATTCATCTCTTCTGTTGATCGAGAGTTTTTACCTACGACTTGACCAAACGCTCCCGCTAATACATAACCTAAGGTACCAAAGTGACCAAATCCAACATCATTATTACCTGTAATTTTACACATATAAGGTTGAGCTATCGCAGGGAAAAATGCCATTATTAACCCTAGTACTAATGCTCCAGTAAAGACTAATTGCCATCCTTCAAAACCTGCAACAGTTAGAATAATGCTGATCATACACGCCATATAAAATGTATGATGCCCAGTTAGAAAGATAAATTTTAAACATGTAAAACGCGCAACAACAATATTCGCAATCATCCCAAAAGCCATAATCAATGCTGTTGCTGCTCCATATTCATTTAATGCCATCGATACAATTGCTTCATTATTAGGAATGATGCCTTGTAATTTAAAGGCTTGCTCAAACATCATGCCTAAGGGTGTAATTGCACTGATGAGTACGCTTGCACCACCGCCTAAAACTAAAAATCCTAAAATCGTTTTAACCGTTCCTTTTACCGTATCAGCAAATGATTTGCGTTGGGCGATTAACCCAACCATAGCAATCATGCCAACTAACACAGCAGGTACTTTTAAAATATCAACGATAAATTTAACAACTTCTTGAATCATCGCAACACCTCATTATCTGATTATTGCTTAGCAAAATGTTCAACGAGCTTGGATTCCAAATCATTGATATCAATTATATTATTTAGAACCACAAGTTTATTACTAGGAATGCCAGAGCTGTCTGCTAAATCTTTGGTCATAACAAATACATCAGCCTGTTCAGGTGTTGCTGAGGCAAGATCTGCATGTGTTACTTCTGCTTCAATACTTAATTTTTTTAGAACTTTTTTGATATTCATTTCAACCATAAAACTGCTACCAAGACCTGAACCACAAACTGCCATAATTTTCATTTTATTTATCCCTTTCTTAATGTTATTAAATTTAATAGCGATTGATTACAGCCAAAATTTGATCACTGTTTTGTGCCTTAAAAATTGTCTGCATATCGTTTGATTCACTAAACAGACCAGCTAATTGAGTTAATATTTCAATATGGCTTGTACTGTCACTAGCGGCTAACAAAGTAATTAAATATACGGGGTCATTTTCTGTTGAATTGAATTTCACTCCTTGTTTGACCAATAGCATAGATAACCCTAATTGATTGACACCTTGCTCCGGTCTGGCATGTGGCATGGCAATGCCAGGCGCCAATACGTAGTAAGGTCCAATTGATTCATGCAATTGAATAATTGCTTGGACATAATTGGGTGAAATGGCATTATTTTCTAATAATGGTTTTGCACAAATTTGTATCGCTTCTTTCCAATCTTGAACAGAATCGACAATGTTGACTGCTTGGCTGGTTAACCATTTACCTAACATTTTTCCTCCATTAAAACCGATATCAATAATAGTTACTTTAAAAACTAACATACTAAATAAGAATAGAAATAAAAAAAAAATAGAAATGTGATAGCGCTATCAAAGTTGATGAAAATTTTTCTTATTTTGTGATGGAGATAACATTTTTAATACGACGAACATAAAATAGTTATTTAGACGTAATAGTATTATGTAAATCAGAGTGAGTTCAAATGAAGCTATCACACTTATATATTATTGATTATATGCTGTCTATTTTTCGTGTTTTGCTGTCATTAATATAACATTTATTAGTAAAAGTTTAGATTAAATTCAATCGGAATAAAAGATGCAAGAAATAAAGAAGCGTAAAACAACGGGACAAATTACTTTGTTTGATGTTGCTAAATATGCAGGTGTCGGAACAATGACCGTATCCAGAGCTTTACGAACCCCAGATCGAGTTTCAGATAAACTTCGCCAAAAAATTCAAATTGCTGTTGATACGTTAGGATATAAACCCAATATTGCAGCAAGTTTGTTAGCTTCCGCATCAGCGAATCGAGTTATTGCTGTTATCACGACTAAAATATATGATCATTCAGCTCAACTATGGTTAAATTCGCTTCAAACACACTTAGCAAAAGCGGGGTATACAACCTTAATCATTGAATCTTATCATTATTACAAATTTGAATCACAAATGTTAGATGCTATATATAGTCACAATCTTGAAGCAATTTTACTATTCCAATTTGAAGATGAAGGTTTTGTTAAGCAGATTTTGAAAAATAAAATTGTTCCTATTTTGAATATTGGTAAGAATTATGACGGATTAACCAATATAAATATTGGAATAGATGACAGTTTGGCTATGTATATGCTAACTGAACATGTAATTAAAAAAGGTTATCAATACATTGGTTTACTTTGTGCTAACCAAGAATATCAAATTTTTCAACAGCGTTTACACGGATGGCATAAAGCAATGTTGGTCTATCATCTTCCTACGTATCGAATTATTAATGCCGCTAAACCAGCTAATTTTAGCACTGGAAGTGAGTTATTACCCGATATGTTATTAAATTGGCCAGAATTGGACGCATTAATTTGTACTTCCGATGAATTAGCTTGTGGTGTCCTGTATGAATGCCAACGTCGTCATATTCGAGTACCTCATCAGTTAGCGGTAAGTGGTTTTGGTGATAATGAGTTCAGCCAAGTGAGTTTTCCTGCATTAACAACCATCGCTTTACCATATAAAAAGATCGGTGAATATACGGCCACTTTGTTATTAGATAGTTTGAAGAATAAAAAAGCATCAGAAAAAACAGATTTGTCCGAATTAGCTCCAGTCATTCGATTGCGGGCTAGTGTTTAACTAGTTTTATAAGATAGATGATTTAAATTATATTACACTCGACTCGAACCTCTAATCAGTTCTCATCCTGTCAAAATACAGATAATAAAAAAGCCCACTTACTGAGTAGGCTTTTTTATTTGAAATTGGTCGGCGAGAGAGGATTCGAACCTCCGACCCACTGGTCCCAAACCAGTTGCGCTACCAAGCTGCGCTACTCGCCGTTAGGAAGCGCATAATACTGCGCTAACAAAAAAGTGTCAATACTTACCTAAAAAAATATGCTAGTTATTTTCAGATTTTGTAAATGGGGCAGGCGTTTTACCAATACGTTGATAAAATTCGATAACAAATTCTTCATAACGTTTGTTTGCTACAGCTTCACGGATCTCTGCCATTAGACGTTGGTAATAACGCAAATTATGAATAGTATTTAATCGTGCACCTAAAATTTCCCCACATTTATCTAAGTGGTGCAGATAAGATTTTGTATAATTTTTACATGTGTAACAATCACATTGAGGATCGAGCGGTGTCGTATCGTCTTTATATTTGGCATTACGGATTTTGATTACACCATTGGTTACAAAGAGATGACCATTGCGTGCATTACGTGTTGGCATTACGCAATCAAACATATCAATGCCGCGGCGAACACCTTCAACTAAATCTTCAGGTTTACCAACACCCATCAAATAACGAGGTTTATCAATCGGCAACTGCGGGCATGTACCTTCCAAAACACGATGCATATCCGCTTTAGGTTCCCCAACTGCAAGACCACCAACGGCATAACCATCAAAACCAATTTCCGTTAATCCTTTAATTGAGATGTCTCGTAATTCTTGATGGATACCACCTTGAACAATGCCAAATAGAGCATTTTTATTGCCTAGTTCATCAAAGCGTTTTCTGCTTCGTTTGGCCCAACGTAGTGACATTTCCATTGATTTTTTGACATAATCCCATTCGGCAGGATATGGCGCACACTCGTCAAATATCATGACGATATCAGAACCAAGATCATATTGGATTTCCATAGAAATTTCTGGAGATAAAAAGATTTTGTCTCCATTGATTGGATTTCTAAAATAGACACCTTCTTCTTTAATTTTGCGAATATCACCTAAACTAAATACCTGAAAACCACCTGAATCGGTTAAGATTGGGCCATGCCATTGCATAAAATCATGCAGATCACCATGTTTACGCATGATTTCTTGACCTGGTCTTAGCCATAAATGGAAAGTGTTACCTAATAAGATTTGAGCTCCCGTTGCGGCGACTTCTTCCGGTGTCATACCTTTTACCGTTCCATAAGTTCCGACAGGCATAAATGCAGGGGTTTCTACCGTATATTCGACTCCACGACGATCGAATTTCATACGCCCACGACGAGCTAAGCCGTCGGTATTATCTAATTCAAATTTCATTTATTTACCTCTTGCGACCAAATAAACAGTTTGGCGCGTATTATTGATATAATGCGTTGTGTATTATTACATTGCGATGCCTAGTTTATCGTGCTTGACTTGAATTAACAACTTTTGATGGGATTTTTAGAATTGTGAATTATGTGATATTGTTATTTTTATTATCATTAATATTTTTGTCGACCGCATGTCAAAATAACAGAAAATATTGTATGCCTAAACGCATACCATCTGAAGCAGTAAAAATTTTATCTGAACAAGATATTCTAGCAATTAGCAAGCAAGCGTGTAATGAAATGGATAATAAGGCAACGATTGCAGCTAATCATCATGCTTTAAGTAAACGGTTAACTAAAATAGCTGAAACATTGCCTAATAATATTCATAACATAAAAGTAAATTATAAAGTCTATTTAAATACTGAACCTAATGCATGGTCTACAGCAAATGGTTGTGTTCGAGTGAACAGTGGATTAATGAAATTATTAACGGATAATGAATTGCAAGCTGTATTGGCGCATGAGCAAGGACATATTGCACTTAACCATGCTATTCAATCATTTCGACAAGCCCCGTATATTGAAGTTACCGATAAAGCTAATGAAATTGTTATCATTGTAAAACAAGAGATTGCTCAAAAGTATGAAATTGAGGCTGACGAGTATGCTCTTAATCTGTTATTAAAAGAAAAAATTGATCCAAGAGGTTTGGTAAATATGTTATTTAAAATGCCCATTCATGCATCAGAGCATCCAACATCTCATCCTTCAAATTTGTATCGTATTAATAATATTTTAGATAAATTAGATAATCAATAGATAGTAAAATTGATTTATTGGAAAAGTTACCAATCAAATTTGACCTATCCGCTTGATTAAGCAACTTTTCATTAAATATCGATAAGATTATAGAATTATTCATTAGATTGTTTGGTGATAAACATAGCATCACCATAACTAAAGAATCGATACTGTTGCTTGACAGCTTCCTGATAAGCATTCATTGTGTTTTCATATCCTGCAAATGCTGATACAAGCATAATTAATGTTGATTCAGGCAGATGAAAATTTGTGATCAGTGAATCAATGACATTAAAGTGGTAACCAGGATAAATAAATATCTGTGTATCAGCAAAAAAAGGAGCAATTTCTCCGGTTTTTTGTGCGGCGCTTTCAAGTGCTCTAACCGAAGTGGTACCCACAGCGATAACTTTATTACCTCTGGCTTTGCAGGCTAATACCGCTTTGACAACTTCTTCGGAAACCTCCGCGTATTCTGCGTGCATAATGTGCGTTTCGATATTTTCAACTCTTACCGGTTGAAATGTTCCTGCACCAACATGTAAAGTGACAAAAGCCATTTCAACCCCTTTTTGATTCAGTTTTTCTAATAAACTTTCATCAAAATGAAGTCCAGCCGTAGGCGCTGCAACTGCTCCAGGTACTTTATTGTAGACTGTTTGGTAAACTTCACGATCTTGGTCATCGTCAGGTCTATCAATATAAGGAGGTAAAGGGATATGTCCAATTTGATTCAAAATGGTAAGTACGTCGTCCGGAAATTGTAGTTCAAAAAGACTATCATGACGAGTTACCATAGTTACAGTAACAGTTGAGTTTTCTCCTAAGATTAATTCCATTCCCTCTTTAGGTGATTTTGACGCTTTTATATGTGCAAGTGCACGATTTCCATCTAATAATCGTTCAATGAGTATTTCAATTTTACCGCCAGATATTTTTTTCCCAAAAACACGTGCTGGTATGACTCGTGTGTTATTAAAAATAAGTAAATCGCCGGGATTAATTCTGTCTATAATGTCAGTAAAAATGCCATGGCTAATCTTACCTGTCTTTCCATCAAGCGATAAAAGTCGGCATGCACTTCGAGTTTCTGATGGATATTTGGCAATGAGTTCTTTAGGAAGTGTAAAATCGAAATCAGATAGTTGCATAAGTTTATACCTTAAAAAATGGATGATTAGTCTAAATCTCATATACTGAGTAATCAAGTAAATATTTTTCAAGTGTTAAAACAAGCAATTATTTATTGATTATTAATAAAGTTAGTTTAAAATTTCTTCGTCTAACTTAACTTATCTTTAGTTTAGATGGATATAAATAATTATTGAAATAAGGAAAATATTATGAAAAAACATCAAAAAACATTATTAGTTGCCTTACCACTAGTTGCAACCATGTCTCTCACTGGTTGTAATATGAACCCAGATGATTTAGCTAACCTTGGCATGAAAGGTCTGAAAGCTGCAACATTAAGTGATGCTGATGTTAAACAATTAAGTAAAGATTCTTGTGCACAAATGGATGCTACGTCAAAAGTTGCTTCTGCAAACAGCGCTTACTCTAAAAGATTAAAGAAAATCGTTAAAGCTTTGGGTAACAAAGTTGATGGTACGCCTATTAACTATAAAGTATATATTACTAAAGACGTTAATGCTTGGGCAATGGCGAACGGTTGTGTGCGTGTCTATAGTGGTTTGATGGACTTAATGACAGATAATGAAATTCAAGGTGTTTTAGGACATGAATTAGGTCATGTTGCTTTAGGTCATAGTAAAAAAGCCATGCAAATTGCTTATGCAACCGAAATTGCTCAAGATGCCGCATCTGCATCTGGTAATGCAGCAGTTTCTTCAATCTCTAAATCTAAATTAGGTGCTTTAGCATCTACAGTAATTAATTCTCAATTCTCACAAAAACAAGAACAAGAAGCTGATAATTACGCATTTGATTACTTAGTTAAGAAAAAAATTAATCCATCAGGACTTGCAACTGCATTTGATAAATTAGGTGGCGGAGATTCTTCAATATTAAGCAGTCATCCATCTTCTAAATCCCGTGCAGCAAATATCCGCAAAAAAATTGCCCAAATAAAAAAATAAAACTCCTTTATTTTTAAAAGCGCCATTTATGGCGTTTTTTATCTAACTTTTATGCAATTATTTTTCTATATTGATAAAAACCATCGTCAGTGATCTTATTTTTCTTCTCCTGACCTATTAAGTAATGTTCGGTTCTTTTCTAATATTGAGTATAGTTACGATGAGATGTTGAAAAGCAATGTAGTGGAAATAATCAGTCTTACTCAATGAGAAAAGTAGATCTTATTTATAAACAGTCACTCACAGTATTAAGGTTAAATATCAAACAAATTGAAAAGCACTTGACAGAATTAATGTGGTTTATTACCCAATTTAATATTTTGATATCCTAACCCCAGCGGTGACTGGGGTTATTTTATTGTTTATAGGAAGATAAGAATTTAGCGAATCTTTCAATAGCATCTTCAAGTTCACCAATATGAGGTAAGGCGACAATCCTAACATGATCAGGTTGATGCCAGTTAAATCCAGTGCCTTGTACCAGTAATACTTTTTGTTGTAGTAAAAAATCTAAGACTAATTTTTGATCGTTATGAATATTGAATTTTTTCTGATCAAGTTTTGGGAACAAATACAAAGCACCTTGTGGTTTAGTACATGATACGCCAGGGATATCATTGAGTAATCGCCATGCCAACATACATTGATCGTAGAGTCGCCCTCCGGGAACAATAAACTCATTAATACTTTGGTATCCTCCTAAAGCAGCTTGAATGGCATGTTGCAGTGGCACATTTGCACATAAACGCATTGACGCCAGCATATTTAAACCTTCAATATAGCCTTTTACGTGCTGTTTTGGTCCACAAAGAGCCATCCACCCTTGTCGAAATCCTGCTGTTCGATACGTCTTTGATAAACCACTCATGGTTATGACAAAAAGATCGGGAGCCAAGGCTGCAATTGAATGATGAACAGCATCATCATATAAAATTTTATCGTAAATTTCGTCAGCGAAAATAATTAAATTATTTTGTCGAGCAATTTCAGCAATCTCAAGTAACACTTCCTTACTGTAAACCGCACCCGTTGGATTGTTGGGATTAATAATCACAATTCCTTTTGTTTTGGAAGTAATTTTGTGCTTAATGTCTTCTAAATCGGGTGACCAATTGGACTCTTCATCACAGAGATAATGGACTGCATTCCCTCCAGATAGACTAATTGCGGCTGTCCATAATGGATAATCAGGCATTGGAACCAAAATTTCATCCCCATTATTGAGTAGTGCTTGCATTGACTGTACGATTAATTCTGAAACACCATTTCCTATGTAGATATCTTCAACATCTAAATCTGTAATTCCTCTCGATTGATAATGTTGCATAATTGCTTTGCGAGCAGAATAGAGACCTTTTGAATCACAATATCCTTGTGAAGTGGGGAGATTGCGAATGACATCAACTAATAATTCATCTGGAGCGGTAAAACCAAACGGGGCGGGATTTCCAATATTGAGTTTAAGAATCGTTTGACCTTCTTCTTCGAGACGCTTTGCATGTTCAAGAATTGGTCCACGTATGTCATAACAAACATGATCCAATTTATTGGATTTTTGGAAATTTACCATAATTCTGCCCTTTCTATTTATTGTGATAATTTTTTATTTTTTAATTAAAAAAATAATCTACTCCTATTTCGATAATTTTTGAAGATGTTATTATAATTAGCTTAGGAAATGTCTTTTGATTGTGTAAAATTTGTGCGGGAGTGTTATGAAAACTATTTTAACGGTAATCGGTAAAGATCGAACGGGGATTATTGCAGGTATCAGTCAGAAGTTATATGAGTTAAATATTAACATTTTAGATGTAAGTCAAACGATTATGGGTGAATATTTTACCATGATTATGTTATTGGATTTATCGAAAATTGATATGTCATTTGATGATGTGAAGACTGCATTGACTCAAACGGGCGACAATCTAAAAGTAAAAGTGAATATTCAACGGGAAGAAATTTTTGATGCAATGCATCATTTATAATTTAAATTTTGTACTTTATTAAAGGATAATACTTATGGAAACCAAACAAATCCTCGAAACGATTAAAATGATTGAGGAAGAAAAACTCGATATTCGTACAATTACCATGGGTATTTCACTTCTGGATTGTATTGACAGTGATGGTGAAAAAGCACGTCAAAAAATCTATAAAAAAATTACGCGATTAGCTAAAAATCTGGTTAAAGTTGGGGATGAAATTACTTCAGAATTTGGCATTCCAATTATTAATAAACGCATTTCAGTTACCCCTATTTCGTTAATTGCTGGAGCGAGTGACGATAAAGATTATGTTGAATTTGCTAAAACGCTTGATGCAGCAGCTAAAGCTGTGGGGGTTAACTTTATTGGTGGTTTTTCAGCGTTGGTACAAAAAGGATGCCATAAAGGTGATGAAATTCTAATTAAATCAATTCCTCAAGCATTAGCACAAACAGAAAGAGTCTGTTCATCAGTTAATATCGGCTCTACGCAAACAGGCATCAACATGAATGCTGTAAAATTAATGGGGCAGATCATTAAAGAAGCTGCGGCATTAACAGCCGATAATAGCAGTATGGCATGTGCTAAATTAGTGGTATTTGCTAATGCGGTTGAAGACAATCCTTTTATGGCTGGGGCATTTCATGGTGTCGGTGAAGCCGATTGTGTCATTAATGTGGGGGTCAGTGGTCCTGGTGTCGTTAAACGAGCGCTTGAAAAAGTGAAAGGTGAGCCGTTTGATGTTGTTGCTGAAACGATCAAAAAAACCGCATTTAAAATTACTCGAATGGGACAGCTTGTTGGTAAAGAAGCATCAGAGCGTTTAGGCGTAAAATTTGGTATTGTTGATTTATCTTTAGCGCCAACTCCTGCTATTGGTGATTCTGTTGCCCATATTTTAGAGGAAATGGGATTAGAAGCTGTTGGCACTCATGGAACAATTGCAGCACTGGCTATGCTAAATGATGCAGTTAAAAAAGGTGGTGTAATGGCATGTGGGCATGTGGGGGGCTTAAGTGGCGCCTTCATTCCTGTATCGGAAGATGCGGGGATGATTGATGCAGTAAATAATGGCGCATTAAATTTGGAAAAACTTGAGGCTATGACGTGTGTTTGCTCAGTAGGGCTTGATATGATAGCCATTCCTGGTGATACTCCAGCTGAAACCATTTCGGCAATTATCGCTGATGAAGCTGCTATTGGTGTTATTAATCACAAAACTACCGCGGTGCGAATTATTCCAGCGGTTGGTCTAAAAGTCGGAGATAATATTGAATTCGGTGGGTTACTTGGGCATGCACCTGTGATGTCAGTCAATAAATATTCCTCTAGTGATTTTATCCATCGTGGTGGACGAATTCCGGCTCCAATTCATTCATTTAAAAATTAATTCATTTTTAATAAATTGGTTGTTTATATTATACACCGTCTGTAAAAAGCAGACGGAAGTCAACCGATTTATATTCTATTCTTCCTTCAGAAATATCTTTTACTCGCTTGGTAAAATTATTATCACTGAAGTTATAACGCTCCCTATGATGTGCAATATCATGGCGACTTTTTGGTATCAAATCCATTCGTGTCTTTTATTTTTATTTCCTAAAATCAATCACATCTAAACAGTACTTATTTAATTCAAGCAATAGCCAACAATCAGTATTTTAAAATTTGATGATCACAGAATGATGGAGGATGAAATGGGGAATGAATCTAGCGACCAAATTTTTTTTGAAGATTTGATTCTTTTAGATAAAGACTTCCAAAATACAAATCAATTTTTTGAATTCACATTTTCTGTCTTAAAAAAGAAAAAGTATGTTACTCACTCCTTCTTAGAGGCAATTAAAAAAAGAGAATCTTCATTCCCAACCGCTTTACCTACTGAACCTTATATCGTTGCTATGCCTCATACTGACATTGAACATGTGATTAAGCCATTTATCTTTTTTACTCGACTCAAAGGAACCATTCCATGGTGTGAAATGGCAAATAACGACCATGTTTTAAATGCTAATTTTGTTTTTTTACTTGGATTTAATGAAAAAAATGGACATATTGATTTGTTACAAAAATTAATGTCCCACTTTGTCAATTCAGGTTTTTTAGAGTCGCTTTTTCATGCAAAAAACAAACATGAAGTTTTTACATTACTAACGTCGAATATTAATCTATAAGGAGGCAATATGAAAAAAGTTATTGTTGCATGTGGCAGTGGAGTTGCTACATCTCAAACTGTTGCAAGTAAAGTTACACGTTTATTAAAAGAACGAAATCTTGATGACATAAAGGTCGAAGTTGTCGATCTAAAATCGGTTGATGCTCACATCAAAAATAGCGCGGCATACATAGCGATAACCAAAATTGAAAAACAATATCCTATCCCAGTAATTAATGGCATTGCATTTTTAACGGGAATAAATATGGAAGCTGAGTTACAAAAAATTATCGATGCCTGTAAATAGGAGTGCATTATGGACTTTCTTGCAACAATGATAAATTATATTTTAAATTTAGGTGCTCCAGTCTTTGTACCTTTCATTATGCTTATTGCTGGCTTAATTGTACGAATGAAATTTAGAGAAGACGCATCAGCCGCTATTACGCTAGGTGTTGCATTTGTGGGTATGAGTATGTTGATTGGTTTTATGGTTGGTGCCATTGGCTCAGCTGCACAAACAATGATGGAACGTACAGGCATTGAGCTTAGTATTGTTGATGGCGGTTGGACGACTATGGCAAACGTATCTTGGGCTTGGCCGTATGCTTTTCTTATGTTTCCTTTACAAGTGGGCGTCAATATTTTAATGCTGGTCTTAAGAAAGACCGATACATTTAACGCTGATTTATGGAATGTATGGGGCAAAATCTTTACTGCATTTATTGTTGTCGCAGTAGCTACACCTATTTTAGGTCCTCTTGTGGCATTAATTCTTGCTTTTATTATTGCCATACTCCAAATCATATTGGAACTCAATTCTGGTGATATAAATCAACATCGTATTGAAAAATTAACTGGTATTCCTGGGGTGACGTGTACCCATCGAATGTTATTTTTCTGTGCGATTTATTATCCTTTTGATCTGCTACTTCGCAAAATCCCTATTTTAAATAAACCGATGGATGCAGCAACATTACGTGCCAAAATTGGTATTTTTGCTGAAAATCATGTTATTGGTTTTTTATTAGGCGTGACCTTTGGAATTATTGCTGGTTATGATGTAGCAGCCATCTTAATGTTAGGAGTGCAAGCCGCTACTGCATTGATGTTATTTCCAATGATTTCTAAATTATTTATGCAAGCGCTCTCGCCAATTTCTGAAGCAATTAGTGATTATATGAATAAGCGTTTTTCTGGACGGAAATTGTTCGTAGGTTTGGACTGGCCATTTATGGGCGGGGCTAGTGAGATTTGGTTTAGTGTAATTGTTGCTATTCCGGTTACTTTAATTTGGGCAGTTATTTTACCGGGCAATAAAATTCTACCATTTGCTGGCATTATTAACATTGCTCTTATTGTTCCAGCTTATATTTTGACTAAAGGTAATACTTTAAGAATGGTGATTTTAGCAATTATAGGTGTGCCATTTTTTTTATTTGTTGGTACCCAATTTGCGCCTATTATTACAGATTTAGGATTATCAACAAAAGCAATTGATATTCCAGCCAATCAATTGATTTCAAACAGCTCTATTGATGCACCGATTTTTACCTATGCGTTTTCTTTTATTTGGCAATGTTTGCAAGGTTATTTTATACCCTTAATTTTTGCTGTCTATTGGTGTGTCGGGTATTTCTTTTATTCCCGTGAGCTGCGCAGGGAAACACTACAAGATTTAGCTAAAAATAATTGATAAATGAGTATTTAAGCTTTCGTTGGAAATAGTTTTTGGTCTCTCTGATGGTAATGATCATCAGACAACGAACAAAAGGTAATTGTGATATGGTTGTTGATAAGAGAATTCATACTGTCCTAAATGCCTTGATTCAAAATCCAAGTATCAGTGGTGTAGAACTTCAAGCTGAATTTGGGTTAACACGCAAACAGCTTAGTTATACCTTTAAGAAAATTAATGATTTTCTTGAGTCTTCTAATCTTGAATTAATTAAACGTTTTAAAACAGGAAAATTTAGTGTACCAAAACATGTCATTGAAACATTTAGAGATGAACCTGTTTCCAAAACTATCGGACGTTATATATATTCGGAAGATGAGCGTGTCCATTTGCTTTTGTTCTTTTTATTAACTCGAACCGAAAGATTGTCCTTGATACATTTATCTTCCGCTCTTACTGTTAGTCAAAATACCGTTATTAATGACATAAAAAAAGTACAAATAATGATGGTGCAATATCATCTTCAAATAAGTTACGACCGTGAAAATGGTTACAGAATTGTCGGTAACGAAATTGACAAGCGTTATTTGTTGCTGGAATTAATTCATAGAATTATCAGTATGCCTATCGCAGATAAAATTTTTAAACAAAATGATATTATTACCCAAGGCGGATTAGAACAAGTAGGACAAGTATTTAGTGAAATAGAGAAAAAATTAAAAATTATTTTTACCGATGAGCAGTTACAAGAACTGACCTATTTTATTTGTTTTATGTTAAGGCGCATTGAATCGAATAAAAAAATTGAATATTTACCAAAAAATTATGCTGAAGTTGCTAATAGCCGTGATTTTCAACTGATGAAAAAGTTGATTGAAAAATTTGGTATTACCGATTTAAATGAGCAGATTTTTTTAACCATTCTTGTGCAAAGTTCAAATATCCAAACGTTATCCGATAAATATTTCCATTTAGATACAGTCTTATTGGAAAGCGCTGTTGAAGTGATTAATAATTTTGAGCAGATTAGCTGTATTACTTTTAAGGATAAAAGTGAACTTATTGAACGCATTTACCAACATTGGAAACCCGCCTATTATCGAATTCGTTACCACATTACCAATATTAATAGTGTCTATGACATCGTATTACAAGAGTTTGGTCATTTGCATGAAATGGTACGAAAAGCCATCGCACCATTTGAAAAAATTTTGCATGGTAACATGCCTGATGAAGAGGTCGCTTTTATTACGGTTTTATTCGGTGGTTGGTTAACTCGTGAAGGTTTGATAAATCAAATTAAAACCAAAAAAATCGCAATTGTTGTTTGTGAAAATAGCGCAACGGTTTCAACTTATCTTTATTTAACTTTACAGGTCTTACTACCTGAATTGCATTTCTCCGATGCGATGTCAAAACGTGAGTTTGAAAAATATAATCACTATTATGATATTGTGTTTTCAACATCATATTTATCGACGGATAAACTTTTATTTATTGTTAATCCTTCCGTTAATAATTTTCATAAAAATGCTTTTCGTAATCAGGTGATCGGTACTTTACAAGGAATTGATCCAAGCATCATTCAAGTTGAAGAGCTCATGTTAATTATTGAAAAGTTCAGTAATATAAAAGAGCGAAAAGCTTTACAAAAAGAGTTAACCGCATATTTGTATAACGATGAAGTAAATGATAATCCTTTACGCATTACTCAACAGGAAATTCCATCGCTTGCTGATTTAATGCAACAAGAACATATCAATATAGCGCAATTAGTCGATCTTTCATGGCAAGATGCACTTGAACTAGCCGCTAAGCCACTTTTAAGTAATCAATCTATTGAGCGTTGTTATCTTGAAAGAATGGTTAACAAAATTCAATTTGAACAACCTTATATTATGTTGGTGGATGGTTTAATTATTGCTCATGCTGGAATAGATGATGGTGTTAATAAAGTAGCCATGTCGTTGCTTAAATTCCCCCAGAAAATTGATATTTGTGGTTACATTCAAGCAGATTTAATCGTTGTTCTTGCGACCAATAATCCACAAAAACATCTTAAAGCTTTAGCTCAATTAAATGAATTATTAGAACTTCATGACGGAGCAGCAAATATACGAAAAGCAAACGATAGCCATGAAATTAGGAAATTGTTTGCACACTATCAATGAATATTTTGCCAAAAACAGGAGTCATAAAATGTTAGAGATTCAAAAACAGAAGGTTGTTGATATGGCACAAAAATCCAGCGAATGGGGATTATGTAAACATAAAGCTGGTAACTCAAGTGTTAGAGATGAACAAACTGGGTATGTGCTGGTAACACCAACAACCATTGACAAAAAATTATTAACCATTCGGGATATTGTGGTGATGGATCTTGATGGTAATATTATTGAAGCTGATTCAGGATTAAGACCTACAAGTGAATGTTTAATGCACCTTGAGATTTATAAAGCTCGTGAAGATATTTTTGCTGTATCACATACTCACTCTATTTTTGCTACTTCATTTGCAGTCTTATCAAGACCTATTCCAGCGGTCGTTTATGAATGTGCTATTCTTAATTTAAAAGATGGCGTTATCCCTGTTGCACCTTACGGCAGACCAGGAACAACGGAACTTTCACATAGTGTTATAGAACCCATTAAACGTGCTGATGCGATTTTAATGGAAAAACATGGCGCTATAGCTGTGGATAAAGATCCTTATGAGGCTGTTTTAAAAGCTGCTTATATTGAGGAAATGGCTGAAATTTATTATCACGCATTGCTTATCAATGATGGTAAAGATCCAGGCGGTTTTCCACCAGAAGAGTTACAAAACTGGGCGTATCCTTCACAAATCAAATTTAAAAACTAATGTTTAATATTCTTTATTTTATAACGTAATAATTCAACATTACGTTATAAAATGCAGATGTTTTCATTTATTTTGATACTATTAACTGAAAGATCTTTTTTATTGTTACTCAATAGGAGTTTTATAAAATGTTTTTACTCAATGTGATTTATTTAAATCCGCCGATGACCAGCGGATTATGTTATTTATTGCATTTGAATACATTCATTCATGTATTTTAAAATATATGCCATTGAAACCGACCCAGGATCCATATGCCCAATCGTACGGTCGCCTAAATTTTTAGCCCGCCCAAATACCGCAATCATTTGTTTGGTTTTTTCTGCGCCTTCCATTGCTGATTTAGCAATTGTTGGTAACGCTTCATTAAGTGTAAGTGAAGTTAATTCATTGGCTGCTTTTGCACCTGCTGCTAATGCATCTACCATCGTTTTATCTCCTGGTTCTGCATTACCACGTTGATATACTCCTTGCCAACCGGAATTAAGAAATTTAGCGAAGAGTTCAGAGTTTAATTCCATCGTGCCAGCAATACTTTTTCCGCCTGTCCTAAATAATGTTCCAAATATAGCACCTGAAGCTCCGCCCATACTTGTCATTAATTTTGTGCCAATTTGGGTAAATAAATCACCTATATCTTCAGGTTGAAAATTCTCATCATGGAGTAATTCAATGATAGATGTGAATCCTCGTTTTATCCCAATTCCATGATCACCGTCACCAATTATCTGATCTAAAGCTGTTAATTCTGGTTCGATTTCGACCATTCTTTGAGCAGTAAACAACATTATTTTACGAATGTGTGATAAATTCATTTTATTTTCTCCATCCAAGAGTTTGACAAGGTAGATCATAAAGACGTTGCAATTCATCATCTAATTTCATTAGTGAGATTGAAAAACCTGACATTTCAAGTGATGTACAAAAATGCCCGACAGCAATATCGTGGCTGATAATACCTCGGTTATTAAGTTCAATTCCGACTTTGCGTGTTACCACTAATAGTTCTGTATTACTAAGTGCCCCTAAATTGTTAATCAGTACGCATACACGATCTCCTGTTTGAAAAGGTAAATCATCACACAGGCGATCTATCATCTCTTTGACCACTTCATCACTTGGTGTCATAGCTTGTCGATGTAATCCTGCCTCACCATGAATACCTATCCCAATTTCGATTTCATTTTCATCCAATGCAAAATTAAAATTATTTGATTGAGGTAAAGCACAGCCATCAAGTGCGACACCTATAGTGCGAACATTAACGTTAGCTTTTGATACAACTTGATAAAGATTTTCAAGATGGTATTTCTCAAATTGAGATGCAGCACCTGCAATTTTATATAAAAACATAATACCGGCTACACCACGGCGGTTAGAAAGCTTGGATAAAGGAGCAGAGGCAATATCATCGGTTGCTCGAACAGTTTTAGTGACAATGTTTTGTTCCGCTAATAATTCGGCTGAAATATCAAAATTCATCCCGTCACCTGAATAGTTACCATATAAAAAAAGGACACCTTTACCATTTTCAATGGCTTTCGTGAGTTCAATTATTTGGTCTGGTGATGGTGAAGTAAATACTTCTCCTAATGCGCAACCATCAATGCCTCCTTCACCAATAAAACCGGCAAAAGTTGGTTCATGACCACTACCGCCTCCTGAAATAACTACCACTTGTTTGTTTGAGATATGGTTACCATAAACAGCACAATAATCTGAAATAGCCGTTAATTTACCATTATAGGCATAGACCAATCCTTGCATGACTTCTTGCCTTATGTTATTTGGATCATTAAGTAATTTTTTAGGCTTACGCATTGATTTTTCCTCTTTAATTGTTCATGTTTAATGGCATTTATTGTAGGTAAAACTAAAAAATCAAACGAACACATTTAATGACAAATAATATCCCTTTGGTTGCTCATCATAGGAAGCAACCTTTTCAACCATTTATTTAATAAAATACAACATCTGTTTGTAAAAAAGTTTGAGGTTATAGGTGTATTTGTGTAAAAACATTATTAATTCAATAAGATAAAATTTATTTAAATCATTGGTTTGATATTAGAAAAATTTTTGTTAAGGGATTCTCATATAAATTGCTAACTTGCACAATAAGGTTATAATCGATTTTCAAGCATGATGATTTGATGAATAAATAGAGTAGAGAGTATGAAAAATCTTGGAGCGATCTTTACTGCATGCATTTTAATAAACATGCCAACTAATCAAGCGTTATCTGTACCTAAAACGGATGAAATTTCAATTCAATCATCTGATAAAGTCTTGTCAAAATTTAAGTTACCAGAGAAAAGTCGATTTTTTACTATCGATTTTGAAAAAACTGAAGCGTTCAATTCTAATAATATCCAGAATTTCACTGATAATTATGTCGTGCTTTATAGTAATGATTTGAATGACGCAAGAATTTTAATTATTAATGAAGTTGTCGCTAATGAAAAAGAGGCCATGCAAATATTTCTTGGGCAAGCTAAAACGCGTGGTAATCCAAAACCAGAAATCAAACTTTATAATAACGTCAAATATATTGATGGTATTGATTCCAGATTAAACAGACGTTATATTCTTGTCCAACAATTTGATGAGGCTAACAGTTTAGTAACAATAAAATCTTTAGTCTATCGACTCAATACTAAAAATACTGATTTTTTTGATATCATAAACCCCATTGAACCACAGCAACTGGTTGATGAATTAATCAATTTTGCTAAATAATCATTTGTGATTGTATTCGTATTTTGACGAGAACTAACCACAATAAAAGTAAATGTTCTCACCTTTATAAAAGGACAGTAATTAAAAAGTTATTAATAGCTTTAAAAAAAGCAGTTGAGTAACAATAAATACTAAAAATAATGGAGAAACGGTTAGAATTAAACATCTATTTTAGGATTATTACTCATGTAGAGGAGACCATCTATTGAGATTGGTTAACATATTGCGCTTGAATCTATGCGCTGTTAGTATGCTGGCATAATTTGATAGATGAATGGTAATTATGCAAAACACATTTTCAGAATCTTATTTTCAACGTTTTAGCGGAGTTGCACGATTATATGGTGAGTCTGCATTAACTTTTTTTTCTCGTGCACATGTCTGTGTGATTGGTATTGGCGGAGTAGGTTCTTGGGTTGCTGAATCACTCGCGCGTAGTGGTATAGGGCAAATTACCTTAATTGATATGGATGATGTGTGTGTTACTAATACTAATCGTCAGATTCACGCATTAAAATCTAATATTGGCAAACCTAAAACATCCGTCATGGCAGAACGAATTTTGCAAATTAATCCTGAATGTATTGTCAATGAAATCGATGATTTTATTAATATTGATAATGTTAGCCAATATTTGGGAACGAAACAAAATCCACGATATGATTATATTATCGATGCAATTGATAGCGTTCGTGATAAAGCAGCTGTCCTTGCTTATTGTAAGCGTCAAAAATTAAAAATGATTACAATAGGGGGGGCAGGAGGTCAAAAAGATCCTACACAAATAAAGATTGTTGATCTAGCAAAAACCATTCAAGATCCTTTAGCGGCTAAATTACGCGAAAAGTTAAAAAATGATTATAAGCTTAATAAAGACAGTAAAGGTAAATATTCCATCCCTTGCGTATTTTCGACTGAGCAGCTAACTTATCCAACTAAAAATGGTCAGATTTGTTTTGCTAAAAATCAAGCCGACAGTAATAAAAAAATGGACTGTGAATCAGGATTCGGAGCAATAACAACGGTAACAGCAACGTTTGGTTTTGTTGCTGTGAGTTATGTATTGAACAAATTATGTAACATATGATTCTCTCTCTCAATTTAAAAAAATAGTTTTTATTTTTTTAAAATAAATTCTTTTAAAGGACAATTAACGTTTGACTAAAAATAATTGTCTTTTGAGTTCCTATTGTAAATATTTTTCTTTATTTACCTTCTAAAAGTCTAAATATATCTATTGATTTAAAAAACAATCTTTTTTTTTGTTCATATATTATTGTATAAAGCGCAAATCTGATTTACGATAATGCCAATTTCGTTTTGTAATTATGTCTAAGCATTAAAAAGTTTCAAGGAAGACGCCAAACGATCCCGGTTTATTTTTTATATTTCAAGGAGAAATCTATGGCAGTAACTAATATGAATGAGTTAAATGAGTTAATGACTCGTGTGAAGAAAGCACAAGAAACTTATTCAAATTATACTCAAGAGCAAGTCGACAAAATCTTCGTAGCAGCAGCAACAGCGGCCGCCGCAGCTCGAATCCCTCTCGCACAACAAGCAGTTGCAGAATCAGGAATGGGAATTGTTGAAGATAAAGTAATAAAAAATCTTTTTGCCGCAGAGTATATATTAAATAAATATCGTCACGATAAAACGTGTGGCGTAGTGGCTGAAAACGAACCATTTGGCACTATTACCTTAGCAGAACCTTTGGGCATCATTTGTGGTATCGTCCCAACTACCAACCCAACTTCTACCGCAATTTTCAAATCGTTAATCAGTTTAAAAACTCGCAATGCTATTGTCTTTTCACCTCACCCTCGAGCAAAAAAATCCACTATCGAAGCAGCCAAAATTGTATTAAATGCCGCAATTAAAGCTGGTGCACCGAAAGATATTATTGGTTGGATTGATGAGCCATCTATCGAATTGTCTAATGCTTTGATGCATCATGATGATATTGCAGCTATTTTAGCGACTGGTGGACCAGGTATGGTCAAAGCGGCATACAGCTCTGGTAAACCAGCACTAGGTGTTGGAGCAGGTAATACGCCAGTAATTATTGATGAAACGGCAGATTTGAAACGAGCTGTTGCTTCAGTACTGATGTCTAAAACATTCGATAATGGTATGATTTGTGCGTCAGAACAAGCGATCGTTGTAGTTGACTCTGTTTATGATGAAGTGCGTAGTTTATTATCAGAATATGGTGCATACGTTTTAAATGCTAAAGAAACTAGAGCAGTACAAGGCATTATATTGAATGATAAAGGCGCTTTAAATGCTAATATTGTAGGTCAACCAGCTATTAAAATTGCAGAATTAGCAGGATTTAAAGCTCCGGTAGGTTCAAAAGTACTTGTTGGTGAAGTAACTAAAGTTGATTTATCTGAGCCATTTGCGCATGAAAAACTTTCCCCTACTTTAGCAATGTTTAGAGCAAAAGATTTTACTGAAGCAGTTGAGAAAGCGGAAAAATTAGTAGAAATGGGGGGGATGGGTCATACCTCTGTACTTTATACAGATCAAGATAGCAACCGTGATCGTATTGATTATTTTGGCAGTAAGATGAAAACTTGCCGTATTTTAATTAATCAACCAGCTGCTCATGGTGGTATTGGTGATTTGTATAACTTCGATTTAGCGCCATCTTTAACATTAGGTTGTGGTTCTTGGGGTGGAAACTCGGTATCTGAAAATGTTGGACCGAAACACTTACTAAACAAAAAAACCATCGCTAAGAGAGCAGAAAACATGTTATGGCACAAATTACCAAGTTCTATCTATTTTAAACGGGGCTCATTGCCTGTTGCTTTAAGTGAAGTTGTCGAACAAGGCGCAAAACGAGTATTTTTAGTAACCGATAAATTCTTATTTAACAATGGTTACTCAAAACAAATCACTGATCAATTAGAATCGCAAGGCGTTATCTGTGAAACATTTTATGATGTTGAAGCCGATCCAACGTTAAGTGTGGTTCGAAAGGGTACTGAATCAATGACATCCTTCCAACCTGATACTGTTATTGCTTTAGGTGGTGGTTCACCAATGGATGCGGCTAAAATTATGTGGGTTCTTTATGAACACCCTGAGACCAAATTTGATGAGCTAGCATTACGCTTTATGGATATTCGTAAACGTACCTGCCATTTCCCTAATATGGGTAAAAAAGCGAAACTAATTTGTGTTACAACCACTTCTGGTACAGGTTCTGAAGTGACTCCTTTTGCTGTAGTTACTGATGATGCTACTGGTCAAAAATATCCTTTAGCTGATTATGCAATTACTCCAAACATGGCTATTGTTGATGCTAACTTAGTAATGAATATGCCAAAATCACTTTGTGCTGCGGGTGGTTATGATGCAGTAACTCATGCTTTAGAAGCTTATGTTTCAATTATGGCAACGGAGTTTTCTGATGGGCAAGCATTACAAGCATTAAGCATGTTAAAAGCTTATTTACCTGCTAGCTATAAAGAAGGGGCTAAAAATCCACTGGCTCGAGAAAAAGTACATAGTGCTGCAACATTAGCTGGTGTTGCTTTTGCTCAAGCATTTTTAGGTGTTTGTCACTCTATGGCGCATAAGATTGGTGCTGCATTCCATATTCCTCATGGGGTGGCAAATGCAATGCTAATTAGTAATGTGGTGCGTTTTAACGCAACCAATAAACCTACTAAACAAGGCACCTTTAGCCAATATGGTTATCCTAAAGCTGTTAGCCGTTATGCTGAGATAGCTGATCATTTAGGTTTAACTGCTGTAGCTGATAAAGATGAGAAGAAAGTTGAGAAATTAATTGGTTGGTTAGATCAATTAAGAAAAGAACTTGATATTCCATTCTCAATTAAAGAGTTTGGTGTGGATGAAAAGACCTTCTTGGCCCAAGTGGATCAACTTGCTGTTGATGCCTTTGATGACCAATGTACGGGTGCTAATCCACGTTATCCTCTAATTGCTGAATTAAAACAAATCCTACTTGATACATATTATGGTCGTGCATATCAAGATAATGGAGATATTAGCGAGGAAGTTGCTGTACATACAGCAGCCAAAGGCGTAGCAATTACTAAGAAAAAAGCGTCAAAAAAGAAATAATTTAATACATTATTTTTGATCTAAAAAAAGCCTGAAATAGCCTAAATTTCAGGCTTTTTTGTATTTTTTGATTTATTTTTAAGCAAACAAAATAAAATTTGTTTTTTTTGCTTGCAAGGTTAAATGTTCTAGTACATAATGCGCAGCACTTAGGCCGGCTTAGCTCAGTAGGTAGAGCAACTGACTTGTAATCAGTAGGTCGCCAGTTCGATTCCGGCAGCCGGCACCATTTTCCTAAGTAGACAAATTAATAAAGATTCGGGGTGGGGTTCCCGAGCGGCCAAAGGGAGCAGACTGTAAATCTGCCGTGTCACACTTCGAAGGTTCGAATCCTTCCCCCACCACCATGTAATCTGATATTAGCAATAGCTAATCGAAGCATTTAGGTAGCCGAGTTTGAACATGCGGGCATCGTATAATGGCTATTACCTCAGCCTTCCAAGCTGATGATGCGGGTTCGATTCCCGCTGCCCGCTCCAATTGCTGATATAGCTCAGTTGGTAGAGCGCACCCTTGGTAAGGGTGAGGTCGGCAGTTCAAATCTGCCTATCAGCACCATTCTTGTTATTCTCCTAAACTTCTAAAAATATCGAATTTGCCTGCTTTAAAGCTTGTCACTATACAGCTTTATCTGTTATTATTCAGAGCTAATTTTAAGTTAGTATTATGTTGATAATTTAATATGATACTTGGTTAATGTGGTGATTCACCACCGATTTGTATTACATTTGAGGGACAATCAATGTCTAAAGAAAAATTTGAACGTACAAAACCCCACGTTAACGTTGGTACAATCGGCCACGTTGACCATGGTAAAACAACTTTAACAGCAGCAATTACTTCTGTACTTTCTAAAAAATACGGCGGTCAAGCACGTGCATTCGATCAAATCGATAATGCACCAGAAGAAAAAGCACGTGGTATCACCATCAACACTTCACACGTTGAATACGATACCCCGACTCGTCACTACGCACACGTAGACTGCCCGGGCCATGCTGACTATGTTAAAAACATGATCACTGGTGCGGCACAAATGGACGGTGCTATCTTAGTAGTAGCAGCAACAGATGGTCCTATGCCACAAACTCGTGAGCACATTCTTTTAGGTCGTCAAGTAGGTGTTCCATACATCATCGTATTTTTAAACAAATGCGATATGGTTGATGATGAAGAATTATTAGAATTAGTTGAAATGGAAGTACGTGAACTTCTATCTCAATACGATTTCCCAGGTGATGACACTCCAGTCATTCGTGGTTCAGCGTTAAAAGCGTTAGAAGGCGATGCAGCATGGGAAGAAAAAATTGTTGAATTAGCTGAAGCTTTAGACAGCTATATCCCGGAACCAGAGCGTGATATCGATAAACCATTCCTACTTCCAATTGAAGACGTGTTCTCAATTTCAGGACGTGGTACAGTGGTAACAGGTCGTGTAGAACGTGGTGTAATCAAAGTTGGTGAAGAAGTTGAAATCGTTGGTATCAAACCAACAACAAAAACAACTTGTACTGGCGTTGAAATGTTCCGTAAATTGCTAGACGAAGGTCGTGCGGGTGAAAACGTTGGTGTCTTACTACGTGGTACAAAACGTGAAGAAATCGAACGTGGTCAAGTATTAGCAAAACCAGGCTCAATCACACCACATACTGATTTCGAATCAGAAGTATATATTCTAAGTAAAGATGAAGGTGGTCGTCATACTCCATTCTTCAAAGGCTACCGTCCACAGTTCTACTTCCGTACAACTGACGTAACTGGAACAATCGAGTTACCAGAAGGCGTAGAGATGGTAATGCCAGGTGATAACATCAAAATGACTGTATCATTAATTCACCCAATCGCAATGGCAGAAGGCTTACGCTTTGCTATCCGTGAAGGTGGTCGTACTGTTGGTGCTGGTGTTGTTGCTAAGGTTATTAAATAATTAAGTTATTCGCTACCATAGAAAGGGTGTCTTTTGATGCCCTTTCTTATCTGGTCTGTTTAGCAAAATGTTTTTAAGAAAAGAGCATTTTGGAAAATAGATAATATTATAAATAACATAATCGTAGGTTTTATATGCTAGTAAGTAACGAGAGTCAAGATACAAATGCTATTCTAGACAAATTTAAATGGGGTTTAGTTTTAGTATTGATTGCGTTTATTGTTTGGGGCAATTTTTATTTTTCTGAACCTAATGATATATATCAACCTAATACGATCGTTCGGATTATTGCCGTTGTGGTGATTTCAGCATTAACTTTATTTATTGCATTTACAACAGGTAAAGGCAAATCATTTATATTATTTTTACAAGAATCAAGAAAAGAATTAAGAAAGGTTGTATGGCCAAGTCGTAAAGAAACGGTACAAACCACCTTATTAGTTGCCGCCATCACAGTGGTTGTTGGTTTAGCGCTTTGGGGAATGGATTCTTTATTCCGTTCAGTAGTCTTTTATTTAACATCAATAGGGCGTTGATATGAGTGAAACACAACAAAAACGATGGTATGTTATTCAAGCTTATTCTGGTTACGAAGCGCGTGTTGCACAATCATTACGTGAATATATCAAGTTACATAATATGGAAGATTCATTCGGTGAAGTACTTGTACCAACCGAAGAAGTCGTTGAAATGAAAAGTGGTCAACGTCGTAAAAGTGAACGTAAATTCTTCCCTGGTTATGTTTTAGTTGAAATGATGATGAATGATGCAACTTGGCATTTAGTCAAAAGCGTACCAAGAACTATGGGTTTCATCGGTGGTACCTCAGATAGACCAGCACCTATCAGTCAGCGTGAAGTTGATGCTATTATGAATCGTTTACAACAAGTTGGTGATAAACCACGTCCTAAAACGTTATTTGAACCAGGTGAACTTGTTCGTGTTAATGAAGGACCGTTTGCAGACTTTAATGGTGTTGTTGAAGAAGTTGATTATGAAAAAAGTCGCTTAAAAGTATCGGTTTCAATTTTTGGTCGTTCTACACCTGTTGAACTTGATTTTAGCCAGGTAGAAAAAAGCTAAAATTTTATTAGAATTTATTCATTCTGTTACAAGTTAAAAAAATCACAGAATTAATTCTGTGATTTTTTTTGCTTATTAACTGAGAAATAATTTAAACATCTTATTTTAGACATTAATACTAATTATTTCTTACTTCAAACTCTTCAAGTTGTTGCTGAATATCTAACCATTTTAATTCAGTATCTTCTAATTCATTTTTCAATTGGCTCTGTTTCAAAAGTAACGCAGTTAATTCTGTTTTTTTATCGGCTTCATACACAGTTGGATCGGCTAATTGTTGTTCGAGTGTGTGTAATTGGCTCGTTAATCGTGTAAGCATGTGTTCTTCTTTTTCAAGCTGTTTCTTCAGCGGCTGCATTTGCGCACGTCGTTGTGCATCTTTACGTTTTTGTTCCTTACGATCTAAAGCCGAAACATTTTGAATAGCTGTTTTTTTGATAATCTCCTTTTCAATTTTATTCTCTTGATCTATCGTTTGATTTTCAGCTTTTTGTTCGTTAGATAACCATTTTTGATAATCTTCTAGATCACCATCAAAAGGTTCCACTTTATGATCATGAACTAAGTAAAATTCATCCGTTGTTGATCGTAATAAATGACGATCATGCGACACGACCACTAATGCTCCTTCAAACCCAATAAGCGCTTCAGTGAGTGCTTGACGCATATCCAAATCTAAATGGTTTGTTGGTTCGTCTAATAAAAGCAGATTAGGTTTTTCCCATACAATTAATGCCAAAACAAGGCGAGCCTTTTCACCACCCGAGAAGGTTTTTACTGGATCTTTAACTTTATCCCCATGAAAATCAAATCCCCCTAAATAATTACGTAATAATTGTTCAGTTTTATTTGAATCAGCAATTCGAGAGAGATGCCAAAGTGCAGATTCATCAGGCCTTAGATATTCTAATTGATGTTGAGCAAAATATCCGAGTTGAATACCTTGAGCAAGGTTTATATGTCCCTCTTTAGGTGCAAGCTCGCCAGCCAGTAATTTAATTAAGGTTGATTTTCCAGCACCATTACGGCCCAATAGACCTATTCGAGAACCCGGGACTAAGTTTAATTTAATTTGTTCCAGCACAATTTTGTCATCATAACCAGCAACAACTTTTTCCATCATTAATAATGGATTTGGTAAAAATTCCGGTTTTTTAAAATTGAAATGGAATGGATTATCAACATGAGCAGGGGCAATGAGTTCCATTCTTTCTAGCATTTTAATACGGCTTTGAGCCTGTTTAGCTTTGGTTGCTTTAGCTCTAAACCTATCAATGTAACTTTGCAAATGTGCCACTTTAGCTTGTTGATTTTCATAGAGGGCTTGTTGTTGCGCCAGTTTAGCTGAGCGTTGAGTTTCAAATGAAGAATAATTACCAGTATATTCAAATAAACTTTGTTGCTCAATATGAATGATTTTATTGACCAGAGGATCTAAAAAATCACGGTCATGAGATATTAATATTAAGGTTCCTTGATAATTACTTAACCACTTTTCAAGCCATATAACGGCATCTAAATCAAGATGGTTGGTAGGTTCATCAAGTAATAATAAATCCGAACGGCACATTAAGGCTTGCGCTAAGTTTAAACGCATGCGCCAACCACCAGAGTAGGATTTTACTGGTAGTAATAATTGCTCATTAGAAAATCCCAAACCATGCAATAGTGTGGCTGCTCTTGGATGAATTGTCCATGCATCAATATTATCCAATTTTTCATGAATAAGAGCAATTTGATGACCATCATTATGTTGATTGGCTAGGTCTAACTTTTTTTCTAATTGGCGATATTCCCGATCACCATCAATAACATACTCAATTGCTGGTATATCTAATGCAGGGGTTTCTTGATTTACCCATGCCAGTTGCCATAGGCTAGGAAAGGTTAACGTACCTGCATCCGCTTCAATTTCACCTTTAATGAGTGAAAATAAAGTAGATTTGCCACAACCATTTTTACCAACTAATCCGACCTTTTGTTTAGGGTTTATTGTGGCAGAAGCTTTATCTAAGAGTACATTAACTCCGCGGCGAACTTGGATGGAATCAAATACTATCATGATTAAGTCACCTATGATTCAATGTAAAATGGGTTATTCTAACAAAAATAATGCATATGCAAAATTAGAATAGGAATTATTATGGTAAACTGCCGATGGTTGTATCATTGGTAGAGTGGTGATTTAGAACGTATTGGGGAATTACATTAAGGGGCAATACTATCTATATCTCAAAAAAGAATTGTTTCTATTGATGGTACAATGGTTAAATGTCTGAAAGGGATTAAGTCTGGCATCAATTTATCATTAACGCTCAACGATCGCATAGTGGGTGTCATTGGTTTAACCGGTGAACCATCAGATATTAGGCAATTTAATAAGTTGGTCTGTAGGACGGCAAAAAATGATGATGGGGCAAACCCAATTATTACAAGAAGTTTTAGCAACTAAAGCTGGTGTAAACCCTGAATTAGTTTATCAAGCAATTCGCGGGGGATTAGCTGGATGTACTGTATTAGATGCTAAAGCTCCAATGGTTTTGAATCGTAATTTCAAACAGGTTTTAGAATTGATTTACATTTTAAGGATTTACAAAATGCGTTAGATACTTCTCATGGTATTGGTACGTCATTGCCATTAACGGTAGCTTTAATGGAAATGATGTAAGCCTAAAAACTGATGATAAGGGAGAATGTAATCATAGTGCATTAACGCGTTACTATAAGCGTTTAGCAAAAATAGAAATGAAATAATTAAGGTTAAAATTGAGTATGGTGACATACTCAATAACTTTGAGTCATTTGATAAGGATAGATATGAAAATTGTCATTGCTCCTGATTCTTTTAAAGAAAGTCTAAGTGCTATTGAAGTTGCTAATATAATTAAAAAGGGATTTTTAAACGTTTATCCACAGGCTGAATATTATTTAATTCCAGTTGCTGATGGAGGAGAAGGAACTGTTGATGCAATGGTTGATGCATTAAATGGTAATAAAATCACAGTGACGATTACTGATCCATTAGGTGAAAAAGGTTTGGCTTTTTATGGCATTTCAGGAGATGGACAAACAGCTGTGATAGAGATGGCTTCAGCAAGTGGTCTTGAGCGTGTACCCATTAATAAACGAGATGCTAAAATCACGACCTCATATGGTACTGGAGAATTAATTAAAGATGCTTTGGATAAAGGTTGTAAAAAATTTATTATTGGTATAGGCGGTAGTGCCACAAATGACGGCGGTGCTGGAATGTTGCAAGCATTAGGTGTTAAGCTTTTAGATGAATATGGTCATCAAATCGGTTATGGTGGTATTTCATTAAGTGATCTTGATACAATTGACATTAATGAAATTGATCACCGAATTAAAGATTGTGATTTTGAAGTTGCTTGTGATGTGACTAATCCTTTAACTGGTGAAAATGGTGCTTCATTCATATTTGGACCACAAAAAGGAGCGTCACAAGCCGATGTTCATTTGCTTGATAAAAATCTTAAACATTATGCCCAAGTAATAAAAAAAAGTTTTAATCTCGATATTGAATTCATCCCAGGAACTGGTGCAGCTGGTGGAATGGGAGCGGCATTATTAGCATTTATGAATGCTAAATTAAGGCCTGGAATCGAACTTATTACTGAAACTTTAAATTTAGATAAATTTATTTCGAATGCTGATTTAGTGATTACTGGTGAAGGGCAATTAGATTATCAAAGTATCAATGGTAAGGTTCCTGTAGGTGTTGCTCGTATTGCTCAAAAATATCAAAAACCTGTTATCGCAATTGTTGGAAGTTTAGGTGATCAGGCAGAAGCTATTTATCCTTACGGGATTAATGCTATGTTTAGCATTTTAAGTAAAGTTACTACTTTATCCGAAGCTCTAGATCCAACAGCAGCAAGTGCTAATCTTCTTCAGACATCAACGAATGTAGCTTTGACACTTAAATTAGGAAATACTCTCAAATAAGTTATAAGTACCCTTTATCAAAATAAGATAAAGGGTATTATAATGGAGTTATCGTTTAAGAACGGATAACGCTCGGCGAATAAATAACACACAAACAGCTGCAAAAACAAATAATCCTAGATATTGAGGTAATATCCCTAAATCAGCTGATATGGCAAGTGGAGTATTACTGCCGCCACTAGCAATGCTAATTACAATCACAACCGCTAAAATTACCCCGACTAAGCTCTCACCAACAATCAGGCCTGAAGCAATTAATGCTGCTTTTCGATCGACCTTTTTATATTCTTCTTCTGGATCCAACTTATGCATTTTTGCTTTTACATAAGTATTACGTTTTATAATCCACGATAATACTGTTCCGACGAAAATAGGCATAGTAATGCTAGGTGGCAGGTAAATACCTAAACCAACAGCAAGGGCAGGCAATCTAAATTTGGAGTTATTGGCAGCTAAAACTAAATCAATAGCGATAATAACAGCACCAACAGCTAAGCCTATTATGATCATAGTCCAGTCAAGATTATGTGAAAAAATACCTTTAGCAATGGTTGTCATAAGGGTTGCTTGTGGTGCTGCTAATACTTGTGATTGATCCATATCAGGACGAGGAACCGCACCTGTGAAGCCATAAGCGTTGTATAAGATTTCTAAGATGGGTGCAATGACAATAGCGCCAACAATACAACCGATTAATAATGCAACTTGCTGTTTCCATGGTGTGGCTTGGACTAAATAACCGGTTTTTAAATCTTGCAGGTTATCATTAGAAATACAGGCCACAGCTAAAACAGCACTGGTGGTAAATAGCGCGAGAGCGGTTGCAAAATTAGTACCTTCTATAGAGTTCAACATACCATTTACTTCGCCTAAACCAAGTAAGATAAGTGAAATAACAATAGCAGCAACAATCGCAATGCCTGATATTGGACTAGCGGATGATCCAACCAATCCTGCCATATAACCACAAGCAGCCGCTACTAAAAAGCCCATAATAAATGCAAATAACACTGCACATATGACTAAAGACCATGCTATGCCTAATGGTAATCCACTATCAGCAATAAATGCATAAAAGGTAACGAGTAAAACCATCAATATCCCTGCCATAACTAAGAATATCGTTTTAGGTGATAAATCTTGATCTGTTGGCGCAATATCACTTGCTGACACGTCAGCACGCATGGTTTTAAATGAAATTTTTAAGCCTTCAATTACGGGTTTAATTAAAGTAAGTAATGTCCAAATAGCCGCGATAGCAATAGTACCGGCACCAATAAAGCGAATATCTTTAGCCCAAAACCCCATAGCAATTTGTGATAAAGGTTGACTTGTATCATAATCACTCATTAGACTTAAAATTGGAATGCCAAATAGCCAAGCAATAATTGTCCCAACTAATACTGCGATACCTGACATAATGCCTATCAAGTAACCAGCACTCAAAAGAGCTAACGAAAACCCCATTGGCAGTTGAAAAATGGATTTACCAGCGGTAAACCAATAAGCCGTGCTGTCCGATAGCACTCTAAAACCATTCGTTAATAAACTCACAATGGAAGCTAACACACCACCAAATAAAATATCTTTTAGTCCGTTATTCGCTTCGTTACCTTCTGTTTTGGAGCCGGCTTTTAATATTTCAGCGGCAGCAACCCCCTCTGGATAGGGTAAATTACTTTTGACCACCATAACATGACGCAATGGGATTGAAAATAGCACCCCTAACATTCCACCCGCAGCACAAATTGCAAGTGTTAACCAAACAGGAAAACTTTGCCAATATCCAATCATCAATAAGCCCGGTAAAACAAAGATAATTGAAGATAATGTGCCCGCAGCGGAAGCTTGGGTTTGCACCATATTGTTTTCTAAGATAGTCGATCCTGAAAACATTCTTAATATTGCCATTGAAATTACTGCTGCAGGTATAGCCGATGAAAATGTTAATCCGACTTTTAAGCCAAGATAGACATTTGATGCAGTAAAAATGACAGTGATAAAAGCACCTAAAATTGTGCCTCTTAATGTAAGTTCTCGTAAATTATTCATATTATGTCATTAAGTTAATTTGATAAGGGGGTATTATATACTTAATTCGCTTTTATCGACTAGAGGTTCTGTAAATAACAGAATATTTAAGCTTTTTAACATTCTTTTCAGTAGAATTTTTACCCGTTATACTAAAAATTCATGTTAATTATAATGTAAAATAATAACCGATTTTAACTTAAAAGCTTTACAATAAGTGATCATTGGTAGATTCATGGAGGTATTGTTAACGTGACCGGATTAAAACGCTTACAAGCTATTACTAAGCGGCTTCGTAATCCTATTGATGGTTGTGAATGGGATAAAGTACAAACTTTCACATCATTGAAACTTTATACTTTAGAAGAAACCTACGAAGTTTTAGATGCAATTGATCATCAAGATATGCAAGAACTGAAAAATGAATTGGGCGATTTATTATTCCAAATCATTTTTTATGCTGATTTAGCTAGTGATCAAGGAGAATTCAATTTTGATGATGTTTGTAATGCTGTTGCCGATAAGTTAGTCAGTCGTCATCCCCATATTTTTACCAATAAAACAAAAGAAAAGCCCAATTGGGAACAACTAAAACAACAAGAACGTGATAAACGTGCGCAATATTCAATATTAGATGATATACCCAATTCTATTCCAGCTTTAATGAAAGCCGAAAAAATCCAAAAACGATGTGCTTCGGTCGGATTTGATTGGAATCAATTACAACCAGTGTTAGATAAAGTAAAAGAAGAAATTGGTGAAGTAGAGCATGAGCTCAATCAAAATGAACGTGATCATCAAAAAATCGAAGAGGAGCTTGGTGATCTGTTTTTTGCTACTGTAAATTTAGCTAGACATTTAAAAATAAGGTCAGAACTTTGTTTACAACAAGCTAATAAAAAATTCGAACGGCGTTTTAAGCTGGTAGAATCGATACTCAAACAAAAAGATCGTGCTTTACTGGATGCAACACTTGAAGAAATGGAAGAGGCATGGCAAAGTGTTAAACAACTAGAACAAGATAATAAACGTTTAAAGTGAATAAAAATGACTGAACAAAAAAATGAATTGTATCAAGAAATCGAAGCATGGGCACAAAATGCCATTTTACATAGTCCAACTTGGAGTATTAATCAACTCGACTATTCCGAAAAAAGTATTACAGTTGTTGAGATGATCATTGGCGAAATGGCTGATAAAAGCTTTGGTCTTCCAGAAGAACAACTTAATATGATATCGCAAGAATATGGCTGTTATTTGTTATTAACTGCATATAAATTATATGGTGGTCAGTTTTATTGGAATCAAGAATTTGAACAACCTATGTTAATCTGCTGTGAGCCTGACTCGACTATAGCGTTATTAACGTGGAATAAAGTTAAAGGACGTTTATTGGGTGATAAAACTGATCATATTGCTTATTTCCTTGATGAATTTGGTAAAGCGACCTTTCAACCAGAAAAAGGCACACATGTGGTTTATTTATAACTTCATAAAGTGTAATATTTAAAATTCTTAATGAAAAGGTTAAGTAAGATTAGCGCCTAAAGCTAAACTTAATCTTTATTGCAAGGATGGTTGAAAATGAATTACACACTTTATATCGGCAATAAAAACTACTCTACGTGGTCTATGCGGCCTTGGGTCGTGATGAAATACTTTGATATTCCCTTTGCTGAAAAATTGGTTAAATTTGATAGTTTTGATGAAGATTCACTATTTAAAACTACGATATCATCCATTTCAAAATTTGGAACTGTTCCGATACTTATTGATAACGATCTTATCATTAACGATTCTTTAGCGATTTGTGAATACTTAGCTGAACAGCATCGAAATTTAGCACTATGGCCAACGGATATAAAACGTAGAGCAATGGCTCGTAGCTTAGTTGCAAAAATGCATTCGGGATTTCAAGCGATTCGAAATTATTTACCCATGAATATCGAGGCCGAATTGCCAGAAGTCGGGCAAATAATTTTACGTGATCACCCCGAAGTAAAAAAAGAGCTTTTGTTTTTAGATGATTTATTAACGTCTTTTTTATCTTCTAACAAATCAAATGATCGCTTCTTATTTGGTGACTTTAGTATAGCAGATGGATTTTATGCACCTTTATGCTTAAGATTAAAAAATTATCATATTCAAACAAGTTCAACTTTAGCTAATTACATTGAAACGATTTGTCATACTAAAGGTATTCAAGATTGGATAAATGAGGCGTTAAAAGAACACAGTTTTGTCACGATGGATGAACCTTATCGATTACACCGATAATTAAAGATTTTGCTAAAAAATAACCCCACTTAACCTTGCGTAAGTAGGGGTTAATCTTTGGATTTAATCTAAAAACGCAATCACACTTCTAAATAATCTAAAATTCCTTCTGCTGCTTTGCGTCCTTCGCTAATGGCAGTGACGACTAAGTCCGAGCCTCGCACTGCATCGCCGCCGGCAAAGATTTTGGCATTGGTTGTTTGATAACCTTTCATTTCTGGAGCGATAATCCGCCCTTTATCATCAAAATCAACACCATGTTCGGCTAGCCATGGTATAGCATGGGGTTTAAAGCCAAATGCCATAATTATAGCATCAGCAGGAAGGACAAATTCTGAACCTTCAATAATTACCGGTGAGCGGCGGCCTTTAGCATCTGGCTCACCTAATTCAGTCCTGACCATTTCCACGCCGGTAACGTGTCCGGTATTGCTAATTTCTATACTTAATGGCTGTACATTAAATTGAAATTGTACCCCTTCCTCTTTGGCATTTTTGACTTCGCGTTTAGAGCCTGGCATATTGGCTTCATCACGACGATAAGCACATGTTACTTCGCTTGCGCCTTGACGAATTGAAGTTCGTACACAATCCATCGCGGTATCCCCCCCACCTAATACAACTACACGCTTATTTTTCATGTCGATGTATGGGGTATCTTTGGTTTGTTCATGATGCATTATGTGCTTAGTATTGGCGATCAAAAATGGTAACGCATCATAAACGCCGTTAGCATCTTCATTTTCAAGTCCTGCGCGCATTGATTGATAGGTACCTGTTCCAATAAAAACAGCATCAAACTCATTAAGTAACTCAGATAATTGAACTGTTTTTCCTACTTCGGTATTTAGACGAAACTCAACTCCCATCTCGGTAAAAATTTTACGACGGTTAATTAATACTTCCTTATCCAATTTAAATGCAGGAATACCAAAGGTTAATAGCCCACCAATTTCAGGATGACGATCAAAAACTACCGGTGTTACACCATTACGTACTAAAACATCAGCGCAAGCAAGTCCTGCAGGACCCGCACCAATAATGGCGACTTTTAATCCCGTTTTTTCAACATTAGTTAAGTTAGGTTTCCAGCCCATTTTAAAGGCTTCATCGGTAATATAGCGTTCTATATTACCGATAGTAACAGCGCCAAACTCTGCGTTTAAGGTGCATGATCCTTCACAAAGTCGATCCTGAGGGCAAACACGGCCACAAACTTCCGGTAAACTATTAGTTTGGTGAGAGAGTTCAACTGCCTCTAAAATTTTACCTTCGTTAACTAATTTTAGCCAATTCGGAATATAGTTATGCACAGGACAACGCCATTCACAATATGGGTTACCACAAGCCAAACAGCGATCGGCTTGGGCTTGAGATTGCGCAGGGGAAAATCCTTCGTAAATTTCAACAAATTCTATTTTACGAATATTCAACGGTTTTTTTGGCGGATCGACACGTTGTAAATCGATAAACTGATAAACATTTTGACTCATTTTCGTGCTCTCCTTACTGTGCTTGAACGCGTAGTTCTGCTGATGAACGACTACGATGACCAAGCAGCGCTTTTACATCGCTCGATTTAGGTTTAACTAAAACAAATTGTTTAGCAAAATCTTGCCAATTCGCTAGAATTTCTTCAGCGCGTGATGAGTGAGTAAGTTGAGCATGCTCCATGATTAAGCCTCGTAAGTGCTCTTCATGTATTGAATAATCAGCAACATTTAGCATTTCGACTAACTCTTTATTGATACGTTTATGAAAATCACCATCAGCATCTAAAATATAGGCAAATCCACCAGTCATACCGGCACCAAAGTTAACCCCAGTTTTACCCAATACACAAACAATCCCGCCTGTCATATATTCACAGCCATTATCACCAATGCCTTCAACCACACTGATGGCACCTGAATTACGTACGGCAAAACGTTCACCGGCACGACCTGCGGCAAATAATTTACCGCCAGTTGCACCATATAAACAGGTATTACCGGCGATGGTTGCTTCATGGCTTAAAAACGCCGAACCTTGAGGAGGTCGAATTACAATGCGACCTCCTGCCATGCCTTTACCAACATAGTCATTAGCATCACCTGTCAGAGTTAAATCCACACCACCGGCATTCCATACTCCAAAGCTTTGACCGGCCGTGCCGTTGAAATTTAATGAAATTGGTTCTGATATTAAACCTTGATCACCATATTTTTGGGCAATATAACCTGATAGACTACTTCCCACAGAACGGTCTGTGTTTTGAATATCAAAATAGAAACTTTTACTTTTACGTGCATCAACAAACTGTTGGGTTTGCGTAAGGATCTCTTTATTAAGTACACCTTTATCAAATGGTTTATTCTCTTCAATGCAGTAAACCGGTTTACCTTCATGAGGCGTCGCTGTTTCGAGCAAACTGGATAAATCCAATTTTTGTTGTTTGGCGGTAATGCCGTCTAGTTCTAGAAGGAGATCGGTTCGTCCGATTAAATCAACAATACGACTTACTCCAAGTTCAGCCATGACCTCTCTTGTATTACGAGCAATAAATCGGAAATAGTTCATGGCTTTTTCTGGTAAACCATGATAATGCTCATTCCGTAATTTTTCATCTTGAGTTGCAACACCGGTTGCACAATTATTAAGATGACAAATACGCAGATATTTACAGCCTAATGCAACCATTGGTCCTGTACCAAATCCAAAGCTTTCTGCCCCTAAAATAGCAGCTTTTACAATATCTGTACCAGTTTTTAAACCACCATCAACTTGTAAACGTATTTTGTGACGTAATCCGTTAGCAACTAAGGATTGTTGAGTTTCAACAAGTCCTAGCTCCCAAGGTGAGCCAGCATATTTAACTGATGTTAATGGACTGGCGCCTGTTCCACCATCGTAACCCGAAATAGTGATTAAATCGGCATAAGCTTTAGCCACGCCAGTTGCAATGGTACCCACACCCGGTTCGGAAACCAATTTAACTGAAATCATTGCATTAGGGTTAATTTGTTTTAAATCGAAGATTAGCTGTGCTAAATCCTCAATAGAGTAAATGTCGTGATGAGGTGGTGGTGAAATTAGGGTTACGCCAGGAACAGAAAACCGTAATTTAGCAATATAAGGTGTGACTTTATCGCCTGGTAGTTGACCACCTTCACCTGGTTTAGCACCTTGTGCCACTTTAATTTGAATTACATCTGCACTCATTAAGTAACCAGGAGTTACCCCAAAGCGACCAGATGCCACTTGCTTAATGCGAGAAACTTTGATGGAGTTATAGCGCGCAGGATCTTCTCCACCTTCACCAGAATTTGAATACCCCCCTAAAGTATTCATTGCTATGGCAAGTGATTCGTGCGCTTCTGGGCTAAGTGCACCAATTGACATTGCTGCTGAGTCAAAACGTTTAAATAAAGATTCTTCCGGTTCGACTTCATCAAGTGCAATAGCCTCATTTTCGGGTGGATTAAGTTTTAATAAATCGCGCAATGTAGCGACAGGGCGATTATTAACGATATCGGCATAACGTTTATAATCTTCATAGTTGCCATTATTGACAGCGAGTTGTAAAGATTGCACAACATCAGGATTATAAGCATGATATTCGCCGCCATAAACAAATTTAAGTAATCCGCCTTGATCTAAAGGTTTACGACGTAACCAAGCACTTTTTGATAAGTTAAATTGATCTTGAGCAAAATCATCAAAATTCGCACCACTGATACGACTAGTAACCCCTTGGAAACAGAGGTCAACCACATCTTTATGTAACCCTACAGCTTCAAAAAGTTTTGAACATCGATAAGAGGCAACAGTTGAGATCCCCATTTTAGACATGATTTTATATAGACCTTTATTGATCCCATTACGATAATTTAAAATAGCTTCGCGGTAGGATTTTTTGATGGTCCCATTATCGACCATTTTTGCCAAAGTTTCGTATGCTAAATAAGGGTAAACGGCTGTGGCACCAAAACCGATAAGTACGGCAAATTGATGAGGGTCGCGGCAACTACCTGTTTCGACAATAATGTTTGCATCGCAGCGTAAATTCTTTTCAACTAATCGTTGCTGCACAGCACCTAATGCCATAGGTGCTGGAATAGGTAAGCGATCTGCTGCGATATTTTTATCTGATAGGATCAGTAATACTGTACCATTACGTATTTTTGCTTCAGCATCACCACATAACTGCTCAATAGCATCGCGTAAACTACCATCAATATCATAAGTCATATCAAGTTTTTCAGATTTATAATAGCGAGACTCTAAAGAGACTAACTGCTCAAGATCAGAATAAACTAAAACCGGATATTTAAATGCTACACGATGTGCTTGTCCTTCTGCTTCGGCAAACACATTCATTTCACGACCAATACTGGTAGAAAGTGACATTACGTGCGCTTCCCGCAATGGATCAATTGGTGGGTTGGTGACTTGAGCGAATTTCTGTCTAAAGTAATCATAGATAAGGCGTGGTCTGCCTGATAATACCGCAAAAGGAGTATCATCTCCCATAGATCCCGTGGCTTCCTGACCATTTTCACCTAAAACACGAATACATTGATCAATTTCTTCACTACTATAACCAAATTGTTTTTGATACGTTGCCAGTAAGACATCGTCGTAGATACCTGAACCAATATTGTCATCGGGTAAATCTTCAAGAGGAATGAGTCGCTTTACGTTTTTACTCATCCATTCTTTATAAGGATGACGTTTTTGTAGATCGTTATCAGTTTCGGATGATTGTAAAATACGTCCCTCTTCCGTATCAATAACCATCAGTTCTCCAGGACCAACACGTCCTTTAGCGACGACTTCGTCAGGTTGATAATCCCAAATACCAATTTCTGATGCACAGGTAATAAGTTTATCCGTGGTAATGACATAGCGTGCTGGGCGCAAACCATTACGGTCTAAATTACAGGCTGCATAACGACCGTCAGACATAACAATGCCTGCTGGCCCATCCCATGGTTCCATATGCATTGAATTAAAATCAAAAAAGGCACGTAAATCTTCATTCATATCAGGATTATTTTGCCATGCAGGTGGTACAAGCAAGCGCATAGCTCGTACTATATCCATACCACCCACTAAAAATAGTTCAAGCATATTATCTAATGAACTTGAATCTGAACCGGTAACATTTACAAAAGGCGCAGCATCTTGTAGATCTGGAATCAATGGCGTTTTAAATTTATAAGAACGTGCTTTCGCCCATTGTCTATTACCTTCAATAGTATTAATTTCACCATTATGGGCTAAATGTCTAAATGGTTGGGCAAGTGGCCAACGAGGAACAGTATTGGTTGAAAATCGCTGATGGAATAGGCAGATTGCTGTTTCCATACGTAAATCCGCTAGATCTAAATAAAATCTAGGTAAATCTTTAGGCATGCACAGACCTTTATAGATATTAACCTGATTTGAAAAACTACAGACATAAAAAGTATCATCTTGTACCCGTTTTTCAATACGTCGGCGCACCATATATAAACGTCGTTCTAAGTCAATTTTACTCCATCCAGCAGGAGCATTAACAAAAACTTGTTCAATTTGTGGTAATGATGATAAAGCGATTTCACCTAAAACACTTTTATCAATAGGAACTTCACGCCAACCTAAAATAGATAAGGTTTCATTAGCAAGTTCTTCTTCAACAATATCACGGCTAGCTTGTGCTTCTTTTTTATCCTGACTTAGAAATAGCATACCAACAGCATAATTGGTGGCTAAACGCCAGCCAGCTTCTTGTGCAACGAGTCTGAAAAAACGATCAGGTTTTTGTAATAAAAGACCACAGCCATCACCTGTTTTACCATCTGATAGTATGGCTCCTCGGTGTTGCATTCTGGCAAGCCCGTGTATTGCAGTACGCACCACTTTATGACTTGGTTGCCCTTCAATATGAGCAATTAAACCAAATCCGCAGTTATCTTTTTCATGATGCTGGTTATATAACATATCATTGCCTCTAAATCATCGCTTTTATATTTTGTGAAGGTATAGGCATTAATCCCATAATGGCTAAGAAATTAAAGAAAAAAGGTATTTTGGTCAAATAAATATTACTTATAAGTCAATCTTTTAATAAGGTCTATCAGAGTTATTAATGAAGCTTATAATTGTATTTATCCTTATTATTTTCATGAGGAAAATTAATTTATTTATAACGGTATGTAATTTAATAACTATAAATTTCTCTTTTTTTGTTAAAAAAATTCAGATGATGTATATACATTTCAGTAAAAACCAGCAATCAATTAGAATGTCTAAAAGACTTACTTTAAAAGTTAAGAAACCAATTATGTTGGAGATCTGCTTACTATTTGGTGATATTTTGTAACGACATGTAGGTATTTTATCAGCTAGATTGGATAGTTGTAGCTAAGGGGTTTCTTATGTAGTAGTTAAAGTGTTTGCTGTAATCACAAAATTGGTGTTGATAATCATTTATGAATTAAACAGCAATTTACAAAAAGTAACTATAAAATTGGTAAATAAATAATGATCTCCAAAAGACATTTGTTATTTAAATTATTCGTGAAATTTACGGCTATGGAGTAAATATTTTCAATAATGTATTAATCGTTATGCGAAAATATGAGTCATCTTGTAACCCTTTTGCAGAAATGTAGGCACCTTGCAAAGTTGATATTATCAGTGTTACCGCCTCTAAAGGCGCAAGTTTATTAGAAATGCTTCCATCAGAAATTCCGCTATTTATAATGCTAGTGAATGTTTGTTGCATGAATTCAAATCCACGAGTCACTTCTGTTGCTAAAGCTTCATTTTCCATAATTGCTCTATCTCGAGCGAGTTGACCAATCAAACAACCTCTATCTATATTACGAGATTTTAGAAGAAGATCTGAAAGTTTATTGTATGCATCTTTATCTGAATTTAGAATTGAAGTATTAAAGTTTATTAATTGTTCTACATTGTATTTTATTGCGTATAGGGACAAATCCTCTTTACCTGTAAAATAGTGGTAGAGACTACCTTGACCGACTTCTGCTCGAGTCAAAATGTCATTTGGACTAGTACTAGCTAGACCTTTTTCCAACAAAAGATCGGCCATTGCTTTGATTAGCTTTTCTCTCGAATTTCGTTTAGTGTTTTGGTTATTATTCATTTTCTTCACAAAATACCATTATACCGATCAGTAATATTGACATGTTTAATTGAATAATTATTTAAACAGTAAAATTATATCTACTAAATGGTTTAATTCTTGTTGCTTTCTTTGTCCTACTAACTAATAACTTTAGATAGGTTGTCATTAATAACTTTTGTTAAAACAATTTCAACTTTTCTATAAACAAGTATACCATCCATCGTTCTTGAATTAATTACTTTTTAATAGTATTAATTAGTTATTGATGTGTCACTTCTTTCTCTATTTTTAAAATAACATTAATAATTAAAACTCTGTCATGGCTTGAGTAATAACTATCATAATACTTATTTAATATCAACGTTTACAAGTAGTACATCTAACTAAATGCGTTGTGTATGAAAGTTTTAAATAATGAAATGTTTATTTTCATATTATAATACATATTATTATTTGATTTTTTCTCATCATTAACTGCATTTGCAGATTTTCGTATGACATCAATTTAGTAATGAGATAATGTAGGATTATCAGTATTACATTTCTCATGTATTATAACTCGCTAATTATTGTTTGTTAAACTTAATGTAACTGATTGTTTTATAATGTAATCTTATATTATATGGATTTATTTCCAGAATATGTATAAACATCACTTAATAAGATAAAACTATTAATCATTACATTAGTCATCATTATTGCCCATTACTTTCATACCAAAAAATACCAATTAGTCTATTTTTGATAAAATAAATAATAACTTCATCAGATAATAATTAATGTCAATTATTCATTTATATATCTAATTTTATTTTTATATACAAATATTTCAAGTTATGTTTAAATACATACTAGTAGGTATTTAATTGAAAATAAGGATCACGAAAGAATGAAAAAAAATAATTATCGTTGGTTTGTGCTTGGAATAGGTGTACTTGCACAAGCAACATTCGCCATGGGGTTTGCAGGAATTCCTATAACGGGAATTTTGATGCGTGATGTGTATCATTTTTCGTTATATGAGCTTGGTTTTGTATTAGGTTCAATGGGGCTAGGAGTTGCCGCTTCAGAGATAATTTGGGGAATCCTTACCGATAAACTAGGCGATAAGACCGTTCTAATTTTAGGACTATGGTCATCAGCAGTGATGTTTTTGATAATTGCTATATTGTTTACATCCGAGACCTCTTCTGGTGGCGTTAAATATCTACACTTGGCAGCCGCTTTTGCAATAACAGGAGCTTTTGGGGGAAGCATTAACTCATCATCAGGAAGAACGGTGATGTCATGGTTTGATGATAGTGAACGAGGCTTTGCCATGAGTATTCGTCAAACTGCAATTCCTATTGGTGGTGCTATTGGCACGGGTTTGCTACCTTGGCTAGCTTATTCATACGGTTTTAAAGTTACTTTTATTGTTTTAGCTATCACAGCGTTTACTGTTGGTCTTATTACTGTTTTATTTATCAACTCTAAACATACTGAATTAAAAAATGCATCCCAATCTAATTTTATCTTACCTTCACCCCTAAAAAATATTGAAGTTTGGAGAGTTGTTTTGTCTGCTGGTTTCCTAACGGTACCACAAATGGCCGTACTCACTTTTGGAGGCGTCTATATGCGAGATGTGCTAAATATAAATTTGACGTTGATCTCTATCATTCTCATTGGTGTTCAGATTGGTGGGGGAATCCTTAGGATTTGGTCAGGTTACTATACGGATAAAAAAAAGAATCGTATTTCGTTATTAAAGTACTATGCTATTCTTGGTGGAAGTGCTTCTCTCGTGCTTTGTTTTATGGTTGATAATATGTATATAGGCGTTGTATTTCTTGTATTAACTGGTTTGTTTGGCCATGCATGGCATGGTATTGCTTATACAGAATCTGCAATAAAAGCTGGCGTTGAACGTGCAGGAACAGCATTAGGTATGGTCGGTACAACCGTGTTCATTTCATCGTTTTTGACACCTATTTTAGTTTCCCGTGTTGCACATGGTTATGGATGGAGAACAGTATGGGGGGCTGTGTCTATTTTAACATTTGCAGCGCTATTTTGTTTCATATTTTCAAACAACAAAAAGTCTTTTAAATACATTGGTGATATTAATAAATCCTAAAAACGATTATGCAAAAAATTTGATAGTTCCATCTTATTGATTTTCTGGCGAAAGTGACGCTTTTATTTAGACTTGTATTTTCTTCATGAAATTAATACTCCGCCAACATTTGAGTGATTAAATAGGGAAAGGTATGAAGATTTGCTGCTCTAATAAAACATTATCAGCAAGGAAGCATAACACGTCAAGATTGCCTATTTTTTATACAAAAAATCCTTTTGCATGGATTTAAATTAATCTATTAAGTCGTAGTTGTGAATTACTGACATTAAACATAATGAATTGATTTCCTGCGAGCAAGGAATTATTCATAGCACTGCTCCAAAGTAGGCAGATTACACCTAGAATAACATTAATTTTCTGAGATCTTGGTACAAGGATATACAGAAAATTAATGCTTTAGCATTAGGTATCGGAATGACTTAATTAAAATCTTACCTAAGCCACCTAAACACTGATAGCTATTCCTTTCAGGTTAATGAGCATAATTCAAATCCCAAGAGGGATAGACTCCTAAATATTTTTTACAAAAATTACACTCAGTTTTTAGTGTGATTGGATTTGTGACTTGGTAGAACACCCCCAAGCATTTAACAATATCCTAACCTTGTTAAGTATCGATTACATAGCTAATGAAAATACTAGTCTTTTACGATTGTAGACCATTATATTGGTGTTTTAAATAAGTTTCAGCTAATGCATTTAATCAAGTATAAAATGACGACTATAAGTGGCAATTGTATACTGTTATAATCTAGCACCTTTTCTTTTGGACATATTAGTTATGCAAACCAAAATAACAATTGTCGGTGCTGGTGCTGCTGGGCTTTTTTGTGCGGGATTACTTGGTCAAAAAGGCTTTGATGTAACAGTCATTGATAATGGTAAAAAATTAGGACGTAAAATATTAATGTCTGGTGGCGGTAAATGTAATTTTACTAATCTCGATGTTGAGGCAAAACATTATATTTCGCAAAACCGCCACTTTTGTAAATCTGCATTAAAACGATTTTCCCAATGGGATTTTATCCAACTCGTTAATCAATATCATATTGCCTATCATGAAAAAGATCATGGTCAGTTATTTTGTGATAATTCAGCTCAAGATATTGTTGATATGCTTATTCAAGAGTGCCAGAAAGGGCAAGTTAAGTTTATGTTAAAAACACAACTTGAAGATGTGGAGGCTGAACAGCAAGGATTTAAGTTATCTACTTCTCAAGGCTTTGTTGATACTGATAAACTAATTATTGCAACCGGTGGACAGTCGATGCCAGCACTAGGCATGACCTCGATCGGATATAAAATAGCTGAAAAATTTTCGATTCCTGTTGTACCAGTAAAAGCGGGGCTAGTGCCATTTACGTTACATAGACCTTTGTTAGAAGTTTTATCTACTTTATCAGGAATGGCTGTTCCAGTTGAAGTATCTAATGAACGAATCTGTTTTAAAGAGAATTTATTATTCACCCATCGTGGATTGTCAGGACCAGCGATTTTACAAATTTCGAGTTATTGGCAAGCAGGAGAGTCAATCATGATTAACTTATTACCAGATAGGTTATTCGAATCAACTTTTAAACCGTTACTTGAACAAAATCGTAATCAAACTATAAAAAATTGCTTAGCACAGATTTTACCGAAAAGGTTGATTGAAGTACTGATACAATTGAATTTGATAATCGACACAACTGTTAAACAACTTAATCCTAAGCAGCAACAAGATCTATATAATACATTGACACACTGGCATATAACACCAAATGGTACTGAAGGATACCGAACGGCTGAGGTGACGTTAGGCGGAGTAAGTACCGATGCTTTATCTTCAAAAACGATGGCAGTTAAATCGCATCCAAATCTCTATTTTATTGGTGAAGTTGTGGATGTAGCTGGTTGGCTCGGTGGTTATAATTTTCAATGGGCCTGGAGCAGTGCATTTGCCTGCGCACAAGCCTTTTGTTAAGAGGGATTAGTTACCTATTACCCCCATTTGAATATGATATTTTTTTACTTTATATTGTAATGTCGTCCGTGAAATATTTAATAATTTTGCGGCAGCAATAATTTTGCCGTTGGTTTGATTTAAAGCATCAATAATAAGTTGTTTTTCATAATTTTCAACTTGTACAGTTAAGTTAATGTTGCCAGCGGTCATGCTCGTACTTTGTTTTTCAAATTTCGTTTCGAATTGATCTTGTGGGTAAGGGCTATGAATGTCAAACAGTTCATCATCAAGGATAATTTGTTGCAATTCTCCCGGTTCATTTTGTAAGACTATACTTCGTACGATTGCATTTTCCAGCATCCTCACATTTCCCGGCCAAGGTGCCGACATGAGTTGTTGTAATGCGTGCTCACTAATGCCTGTTATCACAACATTTACATCCGCTTTATGTTTATCAATAAAGTATCGCGCCAATACAGGAATATCTTCTTTTCTTTCACGAAGGGCTGGAAGTTTAATTAATCCGACATTTAATCGATAAAATAGGTCACTTCGCATTTTCCCTGTTTTTAACAACTCTGCTGGTGATTCATTCATGGCGGCAACAATTCTAACATCGGCGTGTAGCTCTTTATTGCCCCCTAATGGCCAGTAAGTCTTTTCTTGTAAAAATCTCAGTAATTTGCTTTGCATATCCAGTGGCATAGCATTAAGTTCATCAAGAAATAGTGTGCCGCCATTAGCCAGTTCTAAATAACCTGGATGGTTTTCGGCTCCAGTAAAGGCTCCTTTCATCGTTCCAAATAAGGTACTTTCTATCAATGTGGTAGGTAAAGCACTACAGTTTAACGAAATAAACGCTTTATTACGGCGATGACTTGTTTGATGAATCAAATGAGCAAAAAGCTCTTTACCAGTTCCAGTTTCACCGACAATTAATACTGGGACATCATTTGCTCCTAAAATATTTGTTTGATCAATAACCTTTTGCATTTTTTGTGATACAAAAACTATTTCAGGCAATGGCTGATCTTTATTTTGGTATAATTTACTATTGAGTTTGAATACTTGATCGTGTAGCTGCCTAACAGTTGATAAATTTCGTCCTATTTCGATCGCACCAATAATATCTTTATGCTTGTTATAAAGTGGTACGGTTGTATGCATATAATCAACCAGTTTACCTACATGATTATAGTAGCTTTGGTAATTATCCTGATATTCCTTACCTTGTTGTAAAGCTTGTAACATGGTACTATCTTCTTTTCTTAAATTAGGATAAACTTTAAGCATGGGTTTACCAATAGCTTGCTCCATAGGGTAACCATCAAGTTCTGCACTTTCCCGATTATAATAAATATATTTACCTTCTTTATCGATAATAGCCATTGGCTGATGGATTAAATCAAAAAAATGTTTGAATATTTCTAATGATTGTAATAATTCAGGATCGATTGTCATGATATTAGTACCTTTTTAATTTAGCTTATTAGCTAAGTTTAGCTTACGTTAATTTTAATACCTTTCAACCATTAATGATTTTGTGACAAATTTTTGTCATAAAAACAGGTTTTAAACAAAATGACCAAAATTGTTTTTGCAATAATTTTCATAATAAATTGATTTTTTATGATTTATAAGTTGGCATGCTGATTGCATTGCAAGTGAGAAGCCATTTTACTTGTTTTCTTATGTACTTTTTATGTACTAATTAACTGGAGGTCTTATGTCCGACAAAATTATGTCAAATTATAACAAATTACGTACTGATCTAATAACTAAAGATCGTCGTTTCAGTGCTCAAAACGGTAAATTATGTTTTGACGGCATAAATTTAGAAGAATTAGCAAAGAAATACCCAACACCTTTTTACGTATTTTCTGAAAAAGAAATTGATCGTAATATTCAGGAAATCAAAGATTCGTTTAAAGCTCATCCAAACACTAAGATTTTTTATGCGTCAAAAACATGTTCTGTAATGGGTGTGCTAAAAGCAATTAAAGATGCGGGTATTTATGCTGAAGCGAACTCAATGTTTGAAGTGCGCAAATGTTTAGAGATTGGTTTTCCAGGCAGTCAAATTGTTTTCAATGGTGTGGTTAAAAAACCAGTTGATTTAGAATTTGCTATCCAAAATGAGCTTTATATTATTAACGTAGATAGCTTATTTGAACTTGATATAATTGATGAAATTTCAAGACGTTTGAAGAAAGTGGCAAATGTTTGTGTACGTGTTGAACCCAATGTACCTTCAGCGACGCATGCGGAACTCGTGACAGCTTATCATGCTAAATCGGGTATCGATTTAGAACAAGCGGAAGAAACTTGTCGCCGTATTCTTGAAATGCCTTATGTACATTTACGTGGTTTACATATGCACGTAGGAGATCAAGTACCAGAAGCAGAACCTTTTGCTAAAGCAACGAAAGTATTAGTTGATGAATCACGCCGTTTAGAAGAAGTTCTTGGTATTAAATTGGATTTAATTAATGTTGGTGGTGGTATTCCTGTTCCATATAAATATGACGAAGAAAATGGCAATCCATTACAGGATAATATGTACGCAGGTATTACCGCACAACATTTTGCTGATGCAGTAATTAAAGAAGTACATAAATGGCGTACCGATGTTGAGATTTGTATTGAACCAGGTCGTAAAGTAACAGGATCAGCTGCCGTATTATTAACAGAAGTAGCTTGTGAAAAACGTAAAACTAATTACGATTTAGACGGAAACATTGAAGAACATGTTGAGTGGAAATTTGTTGACGCAGGCTATAGCGTGTTATCTGACAGTCAGCATTTTGATTGGTTCTTCTATGTTTATGATGCATCAAAAATTACCGAAGAGCATGATCAATACATTAAACTTGCTGGACCTTTATGCGATGGTGGTGACTATTACCATGTTGGTGTAAAAGGGGAAGAGTTCTTGCTACCAAAAGATACTCAGGTTGGAGATATTATTGCATTCCTTGATGCTGGAGCTTATACCATTGAGAGCCAAACAGTTTATAACAACCGTCCACGTACTGCTGTTGTTATGATTGATAAAAAAGGTAAAGATCGATTGATTCGCCGTGAGGACACTTACGAGGATATGGTTGGATACGACGTGTATTAATCATGAGTTATCTGGGGCGCTTATCGTCCCAGATATTATAATGTGAGGTTATTATGAGTGATTCTAAAAATTCAAGTTTACTTGGTATTAAAGACATTGTATTTATGAATGTCATTGCAATACTAAGTTTACGTCAAATTCCTAATGTTGCTCCTTATGGAGCGTCAGCAATGGTGCTTTGGCTCCTTGCTGCATTTTGTTTGTTTTTTCCTTTAGCAATGGTTTGTGGTGAACTTTCTACTGGTTGGCCAAAAGATGGTGGGATTTTTGTTTGGGTAAAAGAAGCGTTTGGTAAACGAGTTGGTTGGATAGTAGTTGTTTGTTTCTTATTCTCATGCGTGCTTTTCTTCCCACTGATGTTGCAATTTGGTTTTACTGCAATTGGCTACATGTTTAGTCCTGAACTAGCTCAAAATCAGGTGTTTATTGGTGTTGGTTCCATGGTAGTATTTTGGATCTTAACATTAATGAATATCAAAGGTTTGAAATGGACTAAAATCATTAACAGTGTTAGTGCATGGTTAGGGGTCTTTATTCCTGCTGGTATTATCGTGTTATTAGCCATTGTGTGGCTAATGACTGGTCACCCAATGGCCACTGATTATAGTCATATTAGTGATTGGATTCCGGATTTAAGTAGCTGGGATACCATTGTTTTTCTATCAAGTATGATGTTTGCTTTTGCTGGACTTGAAGTTGCCCCTATGATTGCTGGTCGTACTCGTGATCCACAACGTGACTTCCCTAAAGCGATGGCGGTATCTGCAATTGTTATCGTTGGTATCTATATGATTGGTACTTGGGCCATTAATACCTTATTACCTGCTGTTGATACTGATATTGTTGCCGGTGTAATGCAAGCAATGGAAGCAGCGGCTAAAGAGTTACATATGCCTTGGTTATTACCTGTAATGGCAATTTGTTTATTCTTTGGTGCATTAGGTCAAATTAACTCATGGTTAGTTGGCCCTATCTATATGTTACAAGAGGCGTCAAAAGAAGATAATTTACTTGGTGAACGTGTTGGACATTTACATCCTGTCTATCAAACTCCAGCATTTGCTTTAGTTATTCAAGCAATCATTGTCACAGTACTTTGTTTCTCAACGTTTGTATCGCCAAGTATTGCTGCTGCATATTGGATGTTAACTGCATTAACAACCATTTGTTACTTTATTCCTTATTTAGTGATGTTTATTGCATACTATCGTTTACGTATTACTCAACCAGATGTACCACGTAGCTTTAAGATCCCAGGTAAAGTATTACCGATTGTTTTACCAGGTTTAGGATTCTTATCTACACTATTTGCGGTGATCTTAGTGTTTATTCCACCAGCACAGATTGATATGGGGGGATATGTTGAGTATATCGCGAAAATTGTTGGTGGTGCAGTGCTTGCTATCGTGTTAGCGGAGTGGATATACCATAGAGCACAAAAGCGTAATCGCATGCAACAACAATAAGAGATAGAGGAGTAAATTTATGTACAAACCTGTATTGGAAATTGATTTAGGAAAATTAAAAGACAATGCACGTGTTGAAAAAGAGCTGCTTGCTAAACACGGCATTGAAGTAATGGCAGTTAATAAAGTGTTTGATGGTTGTGTTGAAACAGCAAAAGCAGTTCTAGATGGAGGTATTGATGTTATTGCTGAGTCAAGAACCTACAATTTGAAGAAACTTAAAGATGCTTTAGGGTGTAAAACCTGCTTATTGCGTAGTCCTTGTTTAAGTGAAATTAGTGAAATAGTTAAATATGCAGATATTAGCTTAAATAGTGAAAAAGTGGTGATTCAAGCACTTTCAGACGAAGCCGTTAAGCAACAAAAAATTCACCAAGTTTTATTAATGATTGATATGGGTGATTTACGTGAAGGTATTTGGTTTGAACATTTGGATGAAATTATTGATACGGTCAAACTTATTTTATCTTTACCGGGTGTTGAGCTTTATGGGCTAGGTACTAATTTTAACTGTTATGGTACTGTGTTACCAACAGTTAAAAATGGAGTAGACTTTTTAGAAATTGCGCGTAAAGTTGAAAAATCTTGCAATATTAAAATACAATATTTATCGGCCGGTAATTGTACTAGTTATCACTTATTAGACAAGGGTATCTGGCCAGAAGGTCTTAATCATATCCGGATTGGTGGTTTACATGAGTTTGGTATTGAGTATGTGGATATGAAATATCTTGATGAATTTCATCATTCCAATAAACCTGTCGAAAAAGCTTGTAGTGATATGTATAAATTATATGCACAAATCATCGAGCTTAACAGTAAACCAACCGTTCCAGTCGGCGAGCTAGGTGTTGATGCTTTTTTAAACAGTAAAACTTTTGTCGATCATGGTATACGTAAACGAGCGCTGCTTGCGTTTGGACGTCAAGATGTTCCGGCTGAAAGCTGTGTACCAATCGATGATAATATTACTGTACTTGGTCAAACCAGTGATCATACGTTAGTCGATATCGAAGATGTGTCACAAAATCTTAAAGTCGGTGATATGATTGGATTTGAGCTTGATTACACTGCCTTGCTAATGGCTTGTCAAACTAGTGGTGTAGAAAAACGGTTTATCTATTAATTTGTGTTAACTGCTGGTTAACCAGCAGTTTTTATCAATGATTAGGCGGTTTATACATGGCAACATCAGTATCACAACAAAGCCAAAATTTCAGTAATTTAAAAAAGAATCTTAAAAATCGTCATCTGCTAATGATTTCATTAGGGGGATCGATTGGTACCGGTTTATTTATTGGTATCGCTGCGCCATTAACTACGGTAGGGCCATTAGGAACTATTATTGCTTATTTAATGGCTGGTAGCATAATGTTAGCAACAATGTTATGTTTAGGTGAGCTTTCTTGTGCATTCCCGCATGCGGGTTCTTTTCAGCATTATGCACTAATGTTTATTCCAAATCCGATTTGGAGTTATACTATTGGTTGGTTATACTGGCTTAGTTGGGTTCTGTCTATGGCAGCAGATTTAACTGCCGCTTCTATGATTGCTCACCAATTTTTTCCTGCTGTTCCTATTTATCTTTTTAGCTTATTGATTTTAATTGTTATTACCTCAGTTCATTTAACTTCTGTCCGTGCTTTTGGTGAAAGTGAATATTGGTTTTCAACCATTAAAGTGTTGGCAATTATTGCTTTTATCGGTGTTGGTATTTATCTTCTTTATCAGCAATATACTCAAACTCACATATTACCTACTTTTAAAACAGAACAAGGCTGGTTTCCAAATGGTTTTTTATCGATTTTTGTATGCATGACCATTGTGACTTATTCATTTCAAGGTGTTGAGCTAATTGGTAGTGCCGCTGGTGAAGCTGAGTCACCTCAGTCAGTATTACCCAAGATTATTACAGGTGTAGCATTTAGAATTATTCTGTTTTATGTATTAGCTATTGCAATTTTAGCATTAGTTTACCCTTATGGAACTGTGCATGATGAAATTAGTCCCTTTGTGTGGGTATTTAACAAAGTCGGTATCACTTTTGCTTCTTATATGATGTTGTTCGTTATTTTTTGTGCTGCGATATCTGCGGCTAACTCAGCTATTTATGCCAGTTCGCGTATGTTATGGTCTATGGCACAGGATAATTTAGCGCCTAAATATTTTTCAGAAGTCAATAAACGGGGCGTTCCTACTAAAGGCATCTTATTTATTGCAATTATTGCTCTAGTTTCATTATTTTCTAAATATATTGCCGCGGAAAAGCTTTATCTCTATTTGGTTGCAGGTACTGGACAAGTAGGTTGTTTTGCGTGGATTATTATCGCTTGGTGTCAGTATCAATTTCGTAAAGGGGTGAATAGTGGTAAATACCCTAAAGAGATGATTAAATTTAAATCACCATTATTTCCATGGTTAGCAGCAATTTCAATCATTGTTAATATTGTGATCATTGTTGGTGTGTGGTTTGGTGAGTCGGGGCATTTTATTTTATTATCAGAAGTTGTTTTAATTATCATTATTTTAGCTTCGTATTACTATAATAAAAACGCAATCTCATCATGAATCATTAAGATTATTTATACTCAATTAGTATAGAAATGCTCATAATTTAATCTTAGATGAAATAGTGAATTTAATTGTTACGTTATTTTACGTAATAACGTAACAAATTTATCAATATAGGTTAGCTATTTTATAAAAGCCGTTATGCCAGAAAAAACTACTTGTGCAGCAATTGCTGATATTAGTAGTCCGGTTAATTTTGATAAAATGGCAATACCTGTATTTTTTAATACTTTTGCAATACTTTTTGCACATAAAAGCATGGCATAAATGCCCGAGGAAGCAATAAACAATGAAACCGCACCTATCATATTGGCGGCAAAACCCACTGAGCTTGTTCCCATAACAATAATTGTACCGATAGAAGCAGGGCCCATGCAAAGAGGAATTGCAAGCGGTACAACACTAATATCTTCATTACTGTTAATTTTATTTTTATCTGGAGAGTCATTCATTAGTGTCACAGCAGTAATAAACAGTAACGCGCCAGAACCGATACGAAATGCATCGAGAGTAAAACCGAAAACACTAAACATAGTATTTCCAAAAAAGAACAATACAATACCAATTATAAATACAGCACAAGATGTTTTAAGTGCAGTTTTTCGGCGTTGTGGTTCATCATATTGTTTAGTACCACTTAAGAATGCACTTAGCACTGCTGGTGGTGTCATTAATGCGAATAACTTGGTTGTGGTAGCAAGAATCGCAACAAGATAGTTATCCATAATGTTACCTTTATTTAATCTAGATATTGCTTGAATTTTGTCAACGATTGTTGGCGGGAATGAACTTTTACTATATACATAAAAACGGTCACCATAAAGGTGACCATATTTAATTGGATATATTTAATTAGTTTATCAAATATTAACCAATTTGAATTAGTTAAGGCGTTCTTTGATACGCGCTGCTTTACCACGAAGTTCGCGTAAGTAGTAAAGTTTAGCTTGACGTACTTGACCACGACGTTTCACAGTAATTGAATCAACAATTGGTGAGTGAGTTTGGAATACTCGTTCAACACCTTCGCCATTCGAAATTTTACGTACTGTAAATGCAGAATGTAAACCACGATTACGAATTGCTACAACAACACCTTCATAAGCTTGAAGACGTTTTTTGTTACCTTCAACAACCCATACTTTTACTTCAACCGTATCACCCGGACGAAAAGACGGGATGTCTTTTTTCATTTGTTCTTGTTCTAATTGCTGAATAATTGCATTTTTCATAATTTTGTCTCTTACTAGTTATACTGAAATATCAACGGCTCGGTTCATCACGATATTCACGTTGGAATTCAGTGAGTAAACGTTGCTCTTCATCAGTCAGAGCTAGATTTTTAAGAAGATCTTCTCTTCTCAACCAAGTTCGTCCCAGTGATTGTTTTAATCGCCAGCGACGAATCGCTTCATGGTGACCAGACATTAACACGTCGGGCACCGCCATTCCATCTAACACCTCAGGCCTGGTATAGTGTGGACAATCGAGTAACCCGTTAGCAAAAGAGTCTTCTTCTGCTGATGATTCGTGATTTAATACACCAGGAATAAATCTTGCTAATGCATCAATCATCGTCATCGCTGGTAATTCACCGCCACTTAACACGTAATCTCCAATTGACCATTCTTCATCAATTTCGGTTTGGATAACACGTTCATCTATACCTTCATATCGACCACAAATCAAAATCATTTTTTGATATTGCGATAACTCGCCAACACCTTGTTGGTTTAATTTGCGCCCTTGTGGGGAGAGATAGATTACTTTTGTATCGTTACCAGCTACTGTTTTTGCAGCATGAATTGCATCGCGAAGTGGTTGTACCATCATTAACATGCCGGGACCACCGCCATAAGGTCTATCATCGACAGTCTTATGCTTATCATACGCAAAATCGCGCGGGTTCCAATATTCTACTGTTAACAGTCCGTTTTTTACGGCTCGACCAGTCACACCATAACAGGTAATTGCTTGGAACATTTCAGGAAAAAGGCTAATAACGCCAATCCACATATTCTTACCTTACCAATTAAAAAGCAGGATCCCAATCGACCACAATCACTTTTGCTGTTAAATCAACTTGTTTTATAAATTGATCATCCACAAATGGAATTAAACGTTCTGTTGCTCCAAATGCATCTTTTAGATTTGCTTTAACAACCAACACATCATTCGAACCAGTTTCCATTAAGTCAGTCACCTGACCCAAATCATAACCGTTAACTGTTTTTACTCGACAGCCAATCAAATCCTTCCAATAAAAATCACCATTGTTAAGCTCTGGAAATTTTTCAGCATCAACAAATACTTCAAAATTAGTTAATGCATTGGCTTGATCACGATCGTCAACGCCTTTGAGTTTTACAATCATATCCTGATTATGGGGTTTGAAGCTTTCTACGATTACCTCTTGCCATTTACCAGCACGCTGGATATACCAAGGTGTGTAATCGAAAATACTATCTGGAAATTCTGTAAACGAAAAAATTCTGAGCCAACCACGAATGCCGTAGCTAGAACCAAGTTTACCTACAACGATCAGATTCTCAGTATTCATCATTACAGTTACTATTTATTACTTAATTAAGCAGCTTTTTGTGCTTGTTTGATCAATGCATTCACACGATCAGAAACTGTTGCACCTAAACCAACCCAATGATTTACGCGATCAAGATCTAAACGTAATTCTTCTGCTTTACCTTGTGCAATTGGATTAAAAAAGCCAACGCGTTCAATAAAACGACCATCACGTGGGTTACGGCTATCAGTGACAACTACTTGATAAAAAGGGCGCTTTTTAGAGCCACCACGAGCTAAACGAATAGTTACCATAACATCCTCTTAAATTAAAAAATAATCTTTCTTTTGCCCAACATGGACAAAATCAAAGCCCCGAAATTATACTCTTTCTGGAAAAAAGTGCAATGGCTGTTTGTTGATGCTTGGCGTGATATTGCTTGCTTTAAACTTATTTAGTCATGAATGAATAAAAATAATACTGACGATATTTTATTTTTTAGAATCTATTACGTTCTTATATTTAGATATCGCTGCTATTTTTTATTTTTTTTACAAATAAAAGCTCGTTTTAAAACATCAAAAAAGCCTAAAGATCTCACCATTTTTTGACCATCTATATAAACGCGAATCGCTTTTAATGTTTTTTTAGGATTTTCAGAGGCAAAAGTGAAAGTACCATTTTTTTTTGTTTGAATTGAATAACGTGGAATCCATCTGCCACCAAATAATACTGATGCAATGACATAGTCCACTTCATCCCAAGGAATTTGGATATATTTGCGAGGGTCATGCCGATGATAAAATTCAAATGCTTTATCACCAATCATAATATTGCCATATTCAGATAAACCAGTAAAAGCGGTTGCTTTTACAGTCAAATCAATTTTTGTATTCAAAGATTGAACCATCTATTACCTATCCATAGTTAAGGTTGAATTGATAATGCTATCCTTTTCATACACATCGTGTTGTTTGTCACATTGTGTAATGAAAAGGATAATTATTGTTTGACAGAAAGCAAAATTTCATACTGTAACATTATGCTTTCCTAAAACCTCTTTACAAAAATACTGGTTTATAAAAGACCAACTAAATGACCAGCAATACCTACTAAAAATAATCCAACAATGATAATGATTGGCGATACTTTTTTACGTAATAACCACATACAGAAAAACGTTAAAAGTAGCGGAACAAGCCCTGGTATTAATTGATCTAAGTTATTTTGTAATGTGGTGACTTTTTCTTGGGTTAGTGATAATCCACTTTGCATTTGTTGTAATGCTTGTTGGATACCTTGAGCGCCAGCTGGAAGCGAATCCCAGTCAATGAATGCCCCATTGTCTAGTTTAACTGTTGATACAACGGGTTGAAATTTTATTGATACCCACCTTTGTACCAAAGCAGCAAGCACAAACATTCCTAGTATAGATGCACCTTTAGTAATTTTTTGTAGTAAACCACCTGATAGGTTATCTGTGATTTTCGATCCAGTACGATAACCAAATTCTTGCGTATACCACATAAAACCCCAACGTATAATATTCCATAGTAAAAAGAATAAAATAGGGCCCATAATATTACCACTAAGCGCTAATGAAGCACCAAGAGCACCTAGCATTGGTCGTACGGTAAACCAAAACACTGGATCACCCACCCCCGCTAAAGGACCCATCATCCCAACTTTTACCCCTTGAATTGCAACATCATCAACTGCGGCACCGTTAGCGCGCTCTTCTTCTAAAGCAAGTGTTACACCTAAAACGGGTGATGCTAAATATGGATGTGTATTGAAAAACTCTAAATGACGTTTTAACGCTGCTGAACGGTCTTCTTTTGTGGTATATAATTTTTTGATGGCAGGAATCATAGAATAAACCCAACCACCATTTTGCATACGTTCATAGTTCCAAGAACCTTGAAGGAAAGTTGAACGCCAAGCGACTGCTAAACGATCTTTTTTACTTAATTGAATTCTATCTGTCATTTTCTTCTCCAAGTTTCTAGTAATCATTCAAAATATCATCAAGCGGATCACCTTTACTACCGCCATTCGATGAATTGCCACGTTCTGAAAGACTGAGATATATCAGTGCTAATGCGATTCCTAACGCACCAAGGGCAATTAATGTTAATTGGGATAGAGCGGCAACCACAAAGCCAATAATGAAAAACGGCCATACTTCACGGTTTGCCATCATGTTTATTACCATTGCATAACCTACTGCAACAACCATACCACCACCAATAGCCATACCAGTTGTTAACCATTCAGGCATTGCATTTAACGCTTCTTTTACCGTTTCTGCTGGAATGAATAGTAACGCTGCTGCTGGAATGGCAATTCGTAGACCTTGTAAGCAGATGCCTAAAACTTGCAACCATTCGATTTTACGAATATTGCCTTCTTCTGCTGCGGCATCCATCATATGAACTAATGGAACAGCGATAGTTCGTACAATCATGGTTAAAAATAATCCAGCAACCGCAAGTGGAATCGCTACCGCAATTGCTGTTGATACACCAGCAATACCTTGTCCACCTAAAACTAAAATAATCGATGATGCAACGGCGGCTAGTGCGGCATCAGGCGCTACTGCTGCCCCAATATTTGCCCAACCTAACGCAATCATTTGTAGTGATCCACCTAATACTACGCCCGCTTCTAAATTTCCGGTCACAAGTCCAATTAAAGAACATGCAACAAGCGGCTGGTGGAATTGGAATTGATCTAAAATACCTTCTATACCGGCTAGAAAGGCAACAGCTATCACTAATATGATAGCAATGATTGATAATGTCATAATGTATAACCTCGTAAATAAAACTAATCTTTTTGTTCAGCCAACTCTTCTTTTGCTTTTTTCAATAAATCATCCATATTACTATTGGAATCATTTGGTACTTTGCGAACATCAAATTTAACGTTTTTAGCTTTCAATTTTTCAAAAGCATCAACATCATCAGCATTCATAGAAAGTACTTTATTAACCATGACTTTACCTACAGAATGTGCCATTGAACCAATATTAACAACATTAATATCGACGCCACCTTCTATCGCACGTAAAACATCTTGAGGATTTTCAAATAAGAGTAAGGCTTTAGTATTGCCAAATCGAGGATCGTGCGATACTTCAATAATTTTTTTAATTGGCACAACATTGGCTTTAACGCCAGGAGGTGCAGCTTCTTGAATAAGTTTTTTTCTTAGTTCATCTTTCGCTACGGAATCTGAAACCACAATTATACGATTAGGATTGGTTGATTTAGTCCAAGCAGTGGCAACTTGTCCATGTAATAATCGTGAATCAACTCTCGCTAAGACAATTTTCATTTTACCATCACCAAGTACCGTTCCTTCAGGTATTGTGTTAGATACTTGCGTTGCTGATTTGCTTTGATTTGGTGCCTCAACAGTTGCTTTGACACCTTCTCTTGCAGGATCAATAATTGCTGCAGCAATTTCTTTGGCGCTCTCTATTGAAAAACGTGAAGAATAAGCTTCGATAAGCATTGGAAGATTTAAACCTGCGACGATCGCCCAATTACTGTGTTCACCACATAAATTATTAGCCTGATTAAAAGGTGTACCTCCCCATAAATCTACCAGGAATAATACTTCATCTTGATTGTCAAATGTTGCGATTGCTTCCTGCATTCGTTCTTTTAAACTTTCTGGACTATCACTAGGATGCAAGGTAATGGCTTTCACATTTTCCTGCTCTCCAAAGATCATCGATCCTGATTGTAGAATACCTTCAGCAAACTCCCCATGAGTAGCTAGGATAATTCCTACCATATAATTTCCTCCGGATTTTTATATTATTGAATAATATAAATGTGTTATAAAATATTTTTAAAAATTATGACTAACTCAGTTATTTTCTACACTAAAAAATGTTACTTTTTATTACGCAAACAAAGCAAAAAGTTTTTAGTGTCAATCTGATTACCTATTTATCTCATCAACGAATATAGTTATTATATTATAAATTTTATTATTAAATGATAGCATTTGTTAAAATCTGTGACAGGGATAATGGATAATATTTCTAAAAAACATATTGTTAAAATAAAAAAATAGAATAGTCAAAAATAAAAAATTTTATTTTTTATTCCCTAGAATTATGCATTTCTAGACGTTAGGATAATTTCTTAAAGCTTTTCATAGGACATTCAGATTGGTTGGTCACTCAACTTTATTTTATCCATTTGTAAACTTTTGATGATCATTATTAAGCACAATATATGATCATCAAATGATAATACAGAACATATTGTGCATAGCATTACTTAACTTATTTAATCCATAATGATTTATTGTTATACCGTTGATCAAGCTCACTACTAAACCATCGACCGTTTAAAACTTCAGATATGATGACTTTTTTCGTTTTTTGATTAATTGATTGATCATCATCCATTTCATTAAGTACATCGCTGTAAGTCAATTTTTTGCCTCCCATATAAGCAATGGCTTTTACTTTATCTGCATTCATATATAAATAAGCATTATTAGCTTTATTATGTTCAGTAGTCCAGTTATTCCAATAAACTAAATCAGTTCCATTAGGATCACCTGAATGAATAAAATTATTAAGGTATTTTTTTAATGTCATGCTTAATTGTTTGGCGCCTTGAGTTTTATATGCATTACCAATTAACCGATCATAATTTTGAGAATCAGCATCCAATAGTGGTAGGAACACTCCATGAAAAGCTCCAAATAATGCCATGTGTGAACCAACACTATTGCTGTCTTGACCAAATTCTATTTCTAGTCCATAAATTTTGGCCTTATAAAAGGGTGCCATTTTTTGCGCAGAATCTGCTACATTAAATAGGTCATATAAATGTCCCCCATATTTATTGGCAAAATTAAATTCTTTAAGCTTTTTTCCTGTTGGCAAATCATTATTGAAAGTATCACTAAAATAGGGTGATGTTTGGGCAAACAATGAAAATTCGCCGGTACCTGTGAGCATAATCAGTGGTACAGAATTATATTCATGAGTGTTGAAACCATCTTTAGGAATGACATATCCATCATTGTATAAATGTGGAAATACACTCATTCTTATTCCAGCATTTCCCATAAGTGATACCAGTCGTTGTGAAGATACACTATAAAGATAAGTTCTTACATTAGAATTATTGGTTAATAACCAATGATAAGCTTCATCTTGGGTTGGTTTAATTTTATCTTCAACAACAAGGGGAGCGATAGCTTTAGCAAATACTTTTACGCTATCTTGTTTATCTGCGATAGTCATGCCACCACTAAAAGATATAGCCTTTTGAAATTTACCTTTAAAAATAGGTGAGATTAACATTGCCATTACATCTCGCCCGCCAGCAGAAAATCCAGATACAGTTATATTATTAGCGTCTCCACCAAAATGGGTTATATTTTCTTTTATCCAATCTAAGGATTTTGCAATGTCAAGTAGTGCATAATTTCCAGAATCTTCGAGTTTATCGCCAGTTTGTAAGGCTGGAAGCGGATTAAATCCCAACGGTCCTAAACGGTAATTAATTGAGACAAAAATTCCTTCAATGTCATTTACCAGAGTATTCCCTGTCATTTCCTCCGCTTTGCCATTTTGATTATTTCCCCCGTGAATATAAACCAGTACTGGTAAATTATTCGATTTATTATTTGGTCGGTATATATTGAGATTTAAACTATCATCTGATCCGATAACTTTATTATCTTTCAGTTGGAATGCAATTTTGCTTGCTTGGGTTGCATCTAATACTCCTTTCCAAGATTCAGGATCAACAGGTTTTTTCCATCTAAGTTGACCTACTGGTGATTTTGCATAAGGTATACCAGTCCAAACAATAACGTTATTTATTTTATCGAATTGACCTTTTATCATACCATATTGAGTTTGAACTAAAGAGGCATCAGCAATTTGGTTGATATTGGATTGATGATTATCAACAATAGGTAAATTTTTTTCATTACTCGCAAAAGTTGGGAGGGATAGCGCTAATATACCAAGCAAAATTGTGGCTATATTAAGTTGTAATAATGATTTTTTCATAGATTTTCCTTTTTATAAGATTAAACTTACAATCAAAGTTTAATTAGTTTTTTTCAAAAAAATCCATTAATTAATGAACATAGTAACCTTTGAAATTAGAGCAAAATTATTATTTTTATGAATATTTATTTCAAACATTAAGAATGAAAAATTAGACTTGAGTCACAAATTGGGTGAACCAATTTGTGTTTTGTAGTCATTTATGCGGTGTGATTGTTTATTGCTTTGCGAATAGAATCATTATTTTGTAACAATATTTTTTTTGCTTGTAACTCATCAATATTAGCAAGAATCATTAATATTGCTGTTTTACAATGTTTATCGCATTTATTTAATGCAGCCATTGCTATTTCACGAGTACAATCGGTGGATTGCATAACGATCGATATTTGTCGTTCCATGAGTTTGGCATTAGTTGCTTCAACATCAACCATTAAATTACCGTAAACTTTGCCGATTTTGATCATGCTTGCGGTAGTGAGCATATTGAGTACTAACTTTTGTGCAGTACCGGCTTTCATTCTTGATGAACCGGTGATCACTTCGGCTCCAACAATTGGGGTAATAGAGATATCCGCCAGTTTAATTATTGGTGCTTGAGGATTACAACATAAACTAATAACGGTTGCCCCCATTGATTTTGCATATTGCATACCTCCTATTACATAAGGCGTACGCCCACTTGCAGCAATACCTACTAAAACATCGTTAACGCTAAAATTAATATTGGCTAAATCGCTGATAGCTTGAGTAGGATCATCTTCCGCGTTTTCAACTGCTTTAAAAATAGCTGATGAGCCGCCAGCAATTAAGCCTATGACCTGCTGTGGTGGCGAACCATAAGTAGGAGGACACTCACTGGCATCTAAAATACCCAATCGCCCTGAAGTGCCAGCACCAAGATAAATTAATCGACCTTGTTTTAAAAAAGTTTGGCTGATAACGTCAACAGCTTGGGCTATATTATAAAGTTCTTTTTCAACAGCTATCGCGACTTGTTTATCTTCATTATTGATAATTTTGAGTATCTCTACTGTTGAACAGTTATCTATGTGTTCGCTATTAGGATTGCGACTTTCGGTTATCATCTCTGAAAGATTAATTTTTTGCATGTTTTTTTAATCCTAACCATAATAATAAAATTATTATGGCAAATAAACCACCAAAACCAACACCAATTGCTATAATGGGTAAATCCAGAGCAACAGCCAAAGTGTAAAGCCCTAACATTACCATCATGGCAGTATACTCACTTAAGTTTTGTACCGAAATCACACTTCCTGCGCCAACAAGTTCTTTACCTATTTTTTGGATAAAAGCATTTAGGGGTACTAAAAAGAAGCCACCTAAAGCCCCAATGATAACTAATAAAATATAAGATGAAATGATATTGCCTTGCAAAGTAAAAGTAATAACCATAATCCCCATCATAATTCCTGCTGGAATACATCGCAATATGTTATTTATAGAAATAAATGTACTGGCCAGTCCTGCACCAATTACAATGCCAATGGCAACAACAGCATTAAGATTAGTCGGTGTTGCATTATCATAAATATCTAAAACGACAGGAACCCAACTAATCAATAAAAAGCGTAAAGTAATACCCGCGCCCCAAAATAGACTTGTGCCTAATAATGTAAACAGTACTTGCTTATTAGTAAATATTATGTTAATCGTGTTAGCAAAATCTTTGACCATACTTAAAAAATGCCATTGAATTTTTTCTCTTGCAGCGGGTAATTTAGGAATAAAAAAGTTAGCGATAACAGCAAGTCCATACATCAATACACAAGCAAACAATGCCACGCTTACATTGAGATCGGCAATATGTCCACCAGCTAATGACCCAAGCAAAATAGCAGCAATTGTTGATGCTTCAATTAACCCGTTGGCTTTTACTAAATTATCGCCGCTGGTAAGTTCTCCTAAAATTCCATATTTTGCAGGAGAGTATGCGGCTGCACCCATACCAACTAAGAAATAGCCTACAAATGGACTTAAGTTTAAACAGACGCAACCGGCACCCAATAATTTTATACCGTTTGAAATCATCATCACTTTTCCTTTGGGCATACTATCAGCAAATTGACCAACAAAAGGGGAAAGTAAAATGAAAGGCACAACAAAACCTATCTGTAATGCTGACTGACTCCATTCGGGATAATGTAAATTTTTAATGAACGCCAATATGGCAAAAAAGATCGCATTATCGGAAAAGGCTGAAAAAAATTGCGCTAGCATGGTTGCAACCATGCCTTTATTTAATAATGGGCGTTGGTTCATAAGATATCCTTAAATTATTGGTCAGCCATTTTTCGTAAGGTCATAAAATCAACTTTACCTGTACCAAGAAGCGGTAACTCTTTAATAATACGAATATCACGCGGTATAGCTAATGCAGGAATACCCAGTTCTTGAGCTTTTAGATTGAGTTGTTCTCGATTTAACTCAGATGATGTGGTAAATAATACAATCGCTTCTCCTTTAGCAGCATCACTTTTTACTGTTGCACCGTGCATCGCTTGAGGATCGACTTTTTTAGCAAGAGCTTCAACACTTTCTAATGAGATCATTTCACCTGCAATTTTAGCAAATCGTTTCACTCGTCCTTTGATTGTCATAAAACCTTGATTATCAATATAAACAATGTCACCGGTATCATACCAATCTTTTTCCGATTGTCCTTGTTCATTGGTCACAATTGGTTTTTCCAGTTTACCTGGGTTTTCTACTCGTAAGTACCCTTTCATAACATTAGGCCCCTTAACGAGCAATTCTCCGCCATCAGAAATACCTGGAATTGAGATTAATTTAGCTGTCATACCCGGTAATAAACGGCCTACAGTACCAGTTTTAAATGCCATTGGAACATTCAGTGATACAACCGGTCCGCATTCAGTAACACCATAACCTTCTAGAATACGAATGCCATATTTATCTTTCCATTGTTCACGAACTGCGTCAGATAGTTTTTCCGCACCAGCGATCACATAACGTAGTCGCATAAAATCATACGGGTGCGCATAACGGGCATAGTTAGCCAAGAAAGTGGGTGTACCAAATAGAACAGTACAATCTTGGTCATAAATTATTTCAGGCACCATACGATAATGTAAAGGATTGGGATATAAGAAAGTACGGCTACCAGAAAATATTGGTAAAAATAGTCCAGCGGTGATACCAAAAGCATGGAATAAAGGTAATGCAGACATAAATCGGTCGGCAGGCGTTGGGTCAATCACGGTTCGAATTTGCTCAACATTGGCAAGTAAACTACCATGACTATGCACAACACCTTTGGGATTACCTTCAGAGCCTGATGTAAATAGTATTAAAGCTTCGTCATCACAGGATTGATCTTGTTTAACCAAACGCGGAATAAATTGGTGAACGGTAACATAAAGCTTATCGGTAAATGTTAAACTGTTACGTAAATCTTCTAAAAAATACCATTTAACATTTTTGATTTCTTCAAGTAAATAGTCGAGTTTTCCTTTTTGGATGAATTTACGTGAAGTGATAATAGTTTTGATTTCAGTTGCAGTGATAGCGCAGGTTAAACCTTTTGTTCCTGCAGTATAATTGAGCATTGCTGGAATGCGGTTTTTTACCGATAAACCAAAAATGGTAGCAACGGTAATAGTTGAATTGGGTAATAGAACTCCAACACGTTCTTTTTTATTAGTGAATTTAGAAACGATGCAACTAATGCCAATAATTTGTTTGATGAGATTGCGATAAGATGCTTCATTAGTTGTAGGATCTTGTACCATTCGTGATTTCACGCCATAGCGCACTTGAGCTTCAAGCAATGCTTCAAAAAGGGTTAATTTTGGACGACTTCCCATTCGAGCATTCATCATTATTTGATGAAGTCTTTCACCGGCAATATAGCGTCTTTCGCTAGCTTTAGGTGCATTAGGCATAGGAATGGATGTTGGTTCAAGCACATGAATCACTATTTTGGGGAATAAGTGGCGTTTAAATAATCCTTTTAAGCGGCTGGTGATGGTAAATTCAGCACCTTCAATCCAGACAGGTACAATGGTTGCTTGAGATCGGGCAGCAACAAAAGCAGCACCATCATAAACTTTCATTAGTGAGCCTGTAACTGTAATTCTTCCTTCAGGAAAAATTACAATAGGTCGGCCTTTTTCAATTTCACGAACTAAGCGTTTAATAGCCATTGGGTTAACGGGATCCATTGGCACAAAGTCTACATAATGTTTAGCTAAGCGTACTAACCAATGATTGATATAACCTGCGTAGATAGCAAATACTGGTCTTACTGGTAAAAAAACGCCGATTAGAATACCATCAAGGAAAGAAACGTGATTGGGTGTGATAAGCAATCTGTCTTGTTCTAAATTTTTAAAATTACCATGAACTTTGACATGGAATAGCATCTTTAATAAGATTTTTAATGTTTTAAATAACATCTGAATTCTCAATTATCGTGTAAAATTGCACCATGTAATAATAGTGAAAATAATTAAAATATACAAGAAATGTAAATATTATTAAATAAACAATATAAAACATATTGTTATGTATTAAGATGGTGATGTTCAATCTAAAAATAGATGATAAATACATAAAATACGTAAATAAATAGTAAAGAACAATAAGGGATCAAAATGCTCATTTTAACAGCTAAAGATATTGAAAAATTCTACACTATGTCAGAAGCAATAGCCGCTGATAAACAAGCTTTAAAAATTTATACTCAAGGAAAAAGTGATGTACCATTACGTATCAATTTCGATATGCAAAAAGGACAATGCTTGTTTATGCCGGCCTATATAAAAGGTCAAGATATTGTCGGTATTAAAATAGTTTCGGTATTTCCAGATAATCCCAAATTAGGTAAACCCTCTGTACCGGCTCAAGTCATGATGATCGATCCACAAACTGGTGAAGTCTGTGCCATGTTAGATGGTACTTTTGTGACCCAACTTAGAACGGGCGCTGTGCAAGGTGCTGCAACCGATCTTTTAGCCCGTAAAGATTCTAAGCGGGCAGTGTTGATAGGTACAGGTGGACAAGCTGCTTCACAATTGGAAGCAATGTTAACCGTTCGTCCATTAACAGATGTGGCAATCTTTGGACTTGATGCTAATAAAGGGCAACAATTTACCGAAGCAATGAAGAAAAGATTTGAACATTTTTCTGTTAATCTTTATTTTTCTTACAATATTGATGAAGATATTCATCAAGCGGATATCATTACCTCTGTCACCACGTCAAAAGAGGTAACTTTTAATGGAGATTTAGTTAAGCCAGGCACTCATATCAATGGTGTAGGGGCATACATGCCAGACATGCATGAGATCCCAAGTAATATTGTAGAAAAAGCCGAAATTCGAGTACTTGATACGAAAGGAGGTGTGTTTGCTGAAGCGGGGGATATTATTGATCCGCTTCACCAAAAAATAGTATCAAAAGATGATTTTTTAGAATTAGGTGATTTAATTTTAAATCCGCAACTTTGTCGTCAAAATGAGCAGCAAATTACTTTATTTAAATCGGTTGGAACAGCAGTACTTGATGTCTATGTTGGTTATGACATTTACCTTAAAGCAAAAGAAAATGGTATTGGCTTAAACATCTAAAAAAAACCTGAAATTTGTAAAAAAGTTTCAGGTTAACTATACATTTAAGTAAAAGATTAGCTTTTTAACTCTTCTTTTTTAGAGCGTCCAAGTAATGCCATGGCAGCTTGTTTGGGATCTTTATGCTCATATAAAATTTGATATATTTGTTCAGTAATAGGCATATCAACATGGTACTTTTGAGCGAGTGACCAAACCTCTTTTGTGTTTTTACAACCTTCGACAACTTGAGCAATGATATTTTGGGCCTCTTGAATAGATTTATTCTGACCAAGTAATATTCCAAAGCGACGGTTACGGGATTGATTGTCTGTGCATGTTAAAACTAGATCGCCAAGTCCTGCCATTCCCATAAAAGTTGCAGGATCAGCTCCCAATACTTCACCTAAACGCATCATTTCGGCGAGTCCTCGGGTGATTAACGCCGTTCTAGCATTAGCACCAAACCCTAAACCGTCTGAAAGACCTGCGCCGATAGCAATAACATTTTTTATTGCGCCACCGAGCTGTACTCCTATAAAGTCTTTGCTACTATAAACACGAAAACTTTTACTACAGTGAAATAGACTTTGCAATTCAGATAAAAATTGCTCATTAGTTGATGCGACGGTTACTGCTGTTGGAGAACCTGAAGCCACTTCTTTGGCAAATGTTGGTCCAGAGATAACCGCTAATGGAATGTGATCACCCAAAATTTCTCGAGCTACATCTTGTAACAATCTGCCTGTATCAACTTCAAGCCCTTTTGTTGCCCAAACAATTTTGTTGTCTTTTCTTAAAAACGGCTTAATTTTTTTCAAAATACTACCAAAAGCGTGGCTTGGTACAACAATTAATAAAACAGGTGAAGCCGCAACTGCGGTTTTTAGATCGGCTTCAATTTGAAGCTGGTCAGGAAAAGGAATATCCGGTAAAAACTGCCTATTTTGCCTGTCATGCTGCAAAACAGTCATTTTATCAGGGTTATGTCCCCACAATAATGTAGGGTGGCCATTTCGAGCTAGCAAGATAGCTAAAGACGTTCCATAAGAACCCGCTCCAATAACTGTCACGGCAGCATTTTTTTTCATAATAATCCAAAAAACTTTCTATTGATTTAAACACTACAACTATTGCAATGTTTCGGTTGACTCAGCTTCAGCTTGTTGCTGAATATAGTTCATATATAGTGCTTCAAAATTTACTGGTTCTAAATTTACTTGTGGGAATGATCCTTTATTTACTAAGTTAGAAATCACTTCACGTACGTAAGGGAACAAAATATTTGGGCAATAAGAACCAACACAATGTTGAACTTGGTTTTCATCAAATCCAATAAGTGAAAAAATACCGGCTTGGGTCACTTCACAAATATACACAATCTCATCTTGCTGTTTTACCGTGACCGTCACACGTAATGCAACTTCATAAACCCCTTCATTTAAGATTTGCGAGGATGAATTTAACTCTAAATTCATATCGGGTTGCCATTGTTTAGTAAAAATTTCAGGTACATTATTAGTTTCAAATGAAACATCTTTAGTATAAATACGCTGAATTGCAAATTGTGTTTCAGGTTGTTGTGTATTATTTTGTTCTGTCATGATAAAACCTTATTTTTGAATAATATTATTTTTTAACTAGTGGTAAATTTTCGCCATTCCAGCCTGCAATGCCATCTTTCAATACAGACACATTTAAAAAGCCTTGTTTGACAAGTGTTTCACCAATACTCGCTGATGATAAACCATTTTCGTCAATCAAAATTATGGTGTTTTCTTTAAATTTCTCAATTAATTTTGAACTGGAATTTTTAATATCGATAGGCAAAACATTATGAGCGTCGGTGATATGACCTTTTTTAAAGCTATCAGCCGATCGAATATCAATAATAACTGCATTTTCTTTGTTAATCATATGGATTGCTTGAGCATTATCAACAACTCTAACTTTTGATAGTTTACTTTTAATAGTTAATACAATAATTGTGATAAATAGTGCAATCCAACCTAATGAAAGCAAAAGATGATTTTTTACAAAAGGTAGAATTTCGAGTGTTATAAAGTCCATACTTATATAATTACCTAATTTTTTAATAATAAGGCAAGATTATAACGGTATTATGCATTGAAATACAGAGCTAAAGGAGAAAACTTAATTTACATGGAACCGTATTAATTTAAGGTTGGATTTTAGATAACTTTAATAAGTTATCTTAATTTTATGTTTTTTATAAGCCTATTTTAGTTATGTGCTGTTATTTAAAATCCAATTATGCATTATTCTTTATTATTCATGTTTTTTGTTTGGTGATTAGATGATTCGCTTAAGAAAAATGTCAATTTAAAAAACGAAATGGATCTTGCATAATGACTTATATGGTAAAATTTCTCTATTTTAGGGCATTAAAACGATAATTTTTTGAATGATGAGTAATTTTGGTGCGTTGATTTGGTGCTTATTGCTTTAATTTGGTGCAATTTGTGCATTTATGTTACTATCATCAAAGATAAATCCACTAAAACAATATGATTAAAGAATGGCATCATATTTGCATAATTATAAACAATTCGGCAAGAATGCCTTTTAAACTGAACAATTATTTGTCCTCAATGGAGAAGATACATGTCTATACAAAGAGTTTTAACGCTAATTAAAGAAAATGATGTGAAATTTGTTGATTTACGTTTTACTGATACTAAGGGTAAAGAGCAACATGTTACTATTCCGGTTAGCCAAATTGATACTGATTTTTTTGAAGATGGTAAAATGTTTGATGGCTCATCAATTGCAGGTTGGAAAGGTATTAACGAATCAGATATGGTATTAATGCCAGATTCATCAAGCGCGGTTATTGACCCATTTTTTGAAAGTGTGACATTAAATATACGTTGTGATGTTTTAGAACCAGCTACATTGCAAGGTTATGATCGTGATCCTCGTTCGATAGCTAAACGTGCAGAAGACTTCTTAAAATCATCAGGTATTGCTGACACTGTTATTTTTGGACCAGAACCTGAGTTCTTTTTATTTGATGATGTACGTTTTGGTTCGCCGATGTCAGGCAGTTTTGTTCATATTGATGATATCGAAGCGGCTTGGAATTCAGGCACTAAATATGAAGAAGGTAACAAAGGGCATCGTCCTGGTGTAAAAGGGGGGTATTTTCCACTTCCACCGGTTGATTCATCACAAGATATTCGCTCTGAAATGTGCTTGATTATGGAACAACTTGGTTTAATCGTTGAAGCTCATCACCATGAAGTTGCTACAGCAGGTCAAAACGAGATTGCTTGTCGTTTTAACACATTAACTAAAAAAGCTGATGAAGTTCAAATTTATAAATATGTTGTTCAAAATGTTGCTCACGCCTATGGTAAAACTGCAACGTTTATGCCAAAACCAATATTTGGTGATAACGGTTCAGGTATGCATTGCCACCAATCACTTGCTAAAGATGGAGTAAACCTTTTTGCGGGTGATAAATATGCCGGTCTATCTGAAATGGCATTATTTTATATTGGTGGAATTATTAAACATGCTAAAGCAATCAATGCATTTACTAACCCAGCCACTAACTCTTATAAACGTTTAGTACCAGGTTATGAAGCACCAGTTATGCTTGCTTATTCAGCTCGTAACCGTTCTGCATCTATTCGTATTCCTGTTGTTACAAGCCCTAAAGCTCGCCGTATTGAAGTTCGTTTTCCCGATCCATCAGCGAATCCATATTTAGCGTTTGCAGCACAGTTAATGGCTGGTTTAGATGGCATTATCAATAAAATTCATCCAGGTGATGCGATGGATAAAAACTTATATGATTTACCACCAGAAGAATCTAAATTAATTCCGCAAGTGGCTGGCTCATTGGAAGAGGCACTAGAAGCATTAAATTTAGATCGTGAATTTTTAACTCGTGGTAACGTATTTACTAATGACACTATAGATGCTTATATCGATTTAAAACGTCAAGATGTGGATCGTGTTCGTATGACACCACATCCAGTTGAATTTGAATTGTATTATAGTCTATAAGTAAAAACTTTATATCTTAACCACCACTATTTAGTGGTGGCTTCTTTAAGAGGACGGAAATCCAACGATGACATTTGATAATGAATCTGATGCTAATCTTGTTCTCGATTCGATGATCACAAGTATTTTGTTATTAGATAAGAAACTCAATATTTTTTATGCTAATACTGCCGCACAACAATTACTAGCGCAAAGTTCCAAAAAATTATTAGAAAGTTATTTTCCAGATTTATTGAGTTATTTTTCCTTAGATATTGAATTAATGCTTAATGCATTAGAAAAAAATCAAGGTTTTACGGATAATGAAGTTAATTTAGTTGTTAACAATGAATTGCATATCTTATCGTTAACGGCACAATTATTAACAAATGGTCATGTATTGATAGAAATGGCTCCATTAAATAATCATAAGCGCTTGAGCCAGGAACAATTGCAACAAGCCCAACAAAGTGCAGCACGAGAATTAGTTAGAGGGCTTGCTCATGAAATAAAAAATCCACTTGGTGGTCTTAGAGGTGCCGCTCAATTATTATCACGTGAACTACCTAAAAATGAATTGCAAGATTATACACAAATAATTATTGAACAAGCAGATAGATTAAGAAATCTTGTAGATAGGTTACTTGGTCCCCAACAGCGATTGCAGCAAAAGGAACAGAATATTCACAAAGCAATTGAGCGAATATATGCACTGCTTTGTTTAGAAAAACCTTTCAATGTTGTTATTTTACGTGATTATGATCCCAGTTTGCCTGAATTCATTCATGATTCAGAGCAGATTGAGCAGGTGATTTTAAATATTGTTCGTAACGCTTTACAAGCTATTGGTTCTAAAAGTGGAACTATAACAATTAGAACAAGAACAGCGTTTCAAGTTACTTTACATGGCCAGCGTTATCGTCTATGTGCGCGCATAGATATTGAAGACAATGGACCAGGTGTTCCTGTTCAGATACAAGATACACTGTTTTATCCAATGGTAAGTGGTTATGAAGGCGGTACGGGTATTGGGCTTTCAATTGCACATAATATTGTCGATCAACATCACGGTAAAATTGAATTTAATAGTTGGCCTGGGCATACAGAGTTTTCTGTTTATCTGCCAATTAAGTAGTGAGGTAAATTAAAATGAATGTTTGGATTGTTGATGATGATAGCTCTATTCGTTGGGTATTAGAAAAGGCGTTAACCAATGCTCATTTTAACTGTATTAGTTTTTCAAGTGGTCAAGAAGCAATAGATGCTCTAGTTAATAATCCACAAAAGCCCGCAGTGTTAATCTCAGATATAAAAATGCCTGGGCTGGATGGTTTTACATTACTTCATTATGTTAAAGAACAATATCCTGATTTACCTGTTATTATTATGACAGCCCATTCAGATCTTGATGCTGCAGTGAATGCATATCAAAGAGGAGCTTATGATTATATTCCTAAGCCATTTGATGTTGATGAAGTAATTCAACTCGTAGAGCGAGCAATAATTCAAACTCAAAGTAGTAAAAATAGTAATAATACAACCTCTAAAGCGTCAACAGGTATTATTGGTGAAGCACCTGCAATGCAAGAAGTGTTTCGTATTATTGGGCGTTTATCTAAATCTTCAATAAGTGTTTTAATTAATGGAGAGTCTGGAACGGGTAAAGAACTTGTTGCTAAAGCACTGCATACTCATAGTCCTCGCTCGCAATCACCATTTATCGCGCTTAATATGGCTGCAATTCCTAGAGACCTTATTGAATCTGAACTGTTTGGGCATGAAAAAGGTGCCTTTACAGGAGCAGCTCAAATTCGTCATGGACGATTTGAACAAGCTAATGGCGGTACATTATTTTTAGATGAAATTGGGGATATGCCACTTGATGTACAAACAAGATTATTAAGAGTGTTGGCTGATGGACAGTTTTATCGTATTGGTGGTTATTCGCCAGTCAAAGTCGATGTACGTATTATTGCGGCAACTCACCAAGATTTAGAAGCGAGAGTGAGAGAAGGAAAATTTAGAGATGATCTGTTTCATCGTTTAAATGTTATTCGTATTTTATTACCTCCACTACGTGAGCGAGCTCAAGATATTCCAAAACTGGCAGCACATTTTTTACACACTACGGCAAAAGAGTTGGGGGTAGAAAGTAAAGTATTGAGTCTTGAAGCCTTAGATGTTTTATGTAAGTTTAATTGGTCAGGTAATGTTCGTCAGCTTGAGAATGCTTGCCGTTGGGTCACAGTTATGTCTTCTAGTAAAGAAATACTTGTGCAAGATTTACCACCAGAGTTATTGCAATTAAATGTGCCTAAAAACATTTTAAGTCGGGATGTTAGCATTAAACAGAGTAATCAAGAACAAATAAATATTGAATGGCAATATCAGCTCGAACAGTGGGCTAAAGAAGCATTACTTGCAGGGAAAGTTGGCATTTTAACCAAGGTCGTTGCTGATGTTGAGCGTATTTTATTAAATTGTGCCTTGAATTTTACTCGTGGGCATAAACAAGATGCCGCCCATCTATTAGGTTGGGGGCGTAATACATTGACTAGAAAGCTTAAAGAGTTATCTGATGATAAATAATTTATCATGCTCTAATGCTGTTTTTATCAAATTCTTTAGTATTATTTTGCTGTTTGTTTAAAGTTCATTGAACACTTATTTATTTTTAGTTACAATTTGGCGTAAATGATAATTATTATATTTATCATTTATGCGCTTTTGAACTAAGCTAATAATTAGGAGTTACAATGTATTCATCTATCAAAATTAAATTTTTAGTATTACTGGCCGCTTTATTTGCGTTGGTTGGTTGTGACAATAAAAAAGATACACCTACCGATAATAAAACATCAATCGTTATTGAACACGCCCAAGGTAAAACAGACGTTCCTGAAAATCCGAAAAAAGTAGTGGTATTTAATACTGCAACATTAGATATTATCGATGCATTAAATATTCCTGTTACAGCGGTTCCTCAATCAGATGTACATTTTCCAGAGTTTTTATCAAAATATGCAGACAAAGCTTATACTAATGTCGGTACTTTATTTGAACCAAATTACGAAGTACTAAGTACACTCCAACCCGATGTGATTATTGCTGGTGGACGTGCAAATGATGCGTATAAAAAATTAAGTGACATTGCACCGACAATCTCGCTTGATCTCGATCCAAATAATTTCTTAGCTAGCTTAACGCAACGTACAGAACAGTTAGGTCATATTTTTGGTAAACAACAAGAAGCTAAAAAATTACTTGCTGATTTTAATCAAAAAATTGAACAGTTAAGTCCAAAAGCAAGCACAGCAGGAACAGCCTTAGTTATTATGATTAATGGTGGCAAAATGTCTGCTTATGGACCAAAATCACGTTTTGGCTTCATTTTTGATGTACTTGGTTTTAAACCTGCAACCATATTTCAGGAAGCAGGGCTCCATGGTAATGCGATTACTTCTGAGTTTGTACTAAGCGTTAATCCTCAATGGTTATTTGTTCTAGATAGAGACAATGCAATTGGTAATAAAGAAGCTCAATCAGCACAGCAAGTTTTAAATAATGAATTAATTTCTAAAACGGATGCATGGCAACAAAATCACATTGTTTATTTAGATTCAACATCAATGTATATTTCAGGTGGTATTCAAACTTATAGTCGTTTAATGGACCAAATAAGTGATGTTTTAAACAAAACATCAGCTAACTGAATAAACCATGACTAAAAGAGTTTATTTTATTGCAGGCATTGTTTTTTTATTAACAATGACTGCATTGAGCTTATTTATTGGTGCAGGGCATGTAAAGTTAGTCGATCTTTGGTCTGACAGTAATATGCAACAAATTTTTTTTGTTAGTCGCGTTTCCAGAACGGTGGCTTTACTTTTAGCGGGTAGTGCCATGAGCATTGCCGGTTTAATAATGCAACTCCTTACCCAAAATCGATTTGTCGAACCATCTCTAGTCGGAACTACTCAATCAGCTAGTTTGGGTTTATTAGTGATGATGGTACTCGCTCCAGGCGCAAGTGTTATGATGAAAATGTTGGTAGCGAGTTTGTTTGCTATGGCTGGTACCGTGTTATTTATGTTTATTTCTCGCAAAATTATTTTTAAAACAGCCCTTATGGTACCACTTATTGGAATGATGCTTGGTGCAGTAATTAGTGCCATTTGTACTTTTTTTGCTATGTATTTTGATTTATTGCAATCTCTTGTAGGTTGGGAATCCGGTGATTTTTCAGGTATTTTACAAGGTCGTTATGAATTATTATGGTTAGTAGGGGGCATCACCTTGTTTGCTTGCTGGAGTGCAGATCGTTTTACGGTTGCGGGACTGGGACGTGACTTTTCTGTTAATGTTGGGCTTAATTATAATCAAGTGATGTTAACCGGACTTATTGTGGTAGCTCTTATTGGTGGGATTGTTGTTGTCGTTGTTGGTGTATTGCCATTTTTAGGTTTGATTGTTCCTAACATAGTCAGTTTAATGTTTGGTGATAACGTTCGTAAAACCATCCCTTGGATATGTTTGTTCGGAAGTGGGTTAGTGTTACTTTGTGATATTATTGGACGAGTTATCCGCTATCCGTTTGAAATACCTGTTAGTGTAATTCTTGGTGTGGTGGGGGCAATTATTTTTTTAGTGTTGTTGAGTACTAAACGTCATGCTAGTTAATCAAAAACGCCTCATTTCAACTCGAAAAACCATAGTATTTTTACTAATTATTGCCGTTTTTTGTGTTGTTTTATTTATGGCATTTAATTTAAAAGGTAATATTAGTTACATTCTACGCCATCGGGCTTGGATTGTCTTAACAATGATTTTAGTGGCTTTTTCTGCTGCAACTTCGACTCTGCTTTTCCAAACTGTTACGAATAATCGAATTTTGACCCCTTCTATAATGGGATTTGAATCTTTGTTTGTGTTAATTCAAACGATGATAATCTTTTTTATTGATGCGCAAGGTATTCCTTATATTGGCATTGTTGGTAAATTTGTCTTTGAATCATTACTGTTAATTTTATTTTCTCTATTTTTGTATCGAGGTTTATTTACCAAACTTAAACAAAATCTGCATTTAGTTTTATTAATTGGGATTATTTTAGGGACACTGTTTCGTAGCTTTTCCAATTTACTACAACGTTTAATGGCTCCGAGTGAATTTGCAGTATTGCAAAGCCGAATTTTTGCAACATTTACTCGAGCTGAACCCGTATTAATTGTCTTTTCGTTAGTTATTTCCAGTATAATTGGTCTTTTTTTATGGCGAATGCGATTCAAGTTTGATGTACTGGCTCTAGGACGTGATAATGCGATTAATCTAGGTGTCGATTATCAAAGAAGTGTCACCATTATTTTATTACTCGTTTCGGTTTTAGTTTCAATATCAACAGCACTTGTTGGTCCTTTTACTTTTCTTGGTCTGCTTATTGCCAATTTAGCGTATAGCATCAGTGGTTCCGGTCAACATCGCTTTTTATTACCAACAGCTTTTTTATTAGGTGTGATTTTTCTTGTTGGTGGACAGATGTTTTTAGAACATGTTTTAAATATGGTAGGTGCATTATCTATTGTAATTGAATTTATTGGTGGTTCATTGTTTATCTTCTTATTATTGAAAAAGGTTCCAATGTGATAGAAATTGATAATATTAGTAAAAAATATCAAACTTTACCGGTATTAAAAAATGTGAGTGCAACAATATCACAAGGTGGTATTACAGCGATTATTGGTCCAAATGGTGCAGGTAAATCGACATTATTATCAATTATTAGTCGATTATTACTAGCTGATGAGGGCCTAGTAAAGATTCAAAACATGGATGTGGTTAATACGCCAAGTGATAAACTTGCAACCTATCTTTCAGTATTAAGACAAGAAAATCGTTTTACTAGTAGACTTACTGTTTCTGAGTTAGTAGGTTTTGGTCGATATCCTTATAGCAAAGGGCGATTAACTAAAGATGATTTAGCACATATTAATCGCGCTCTTGAATTTTTAAATTTAACAGAATATAAAGATCGATTTTTAGATGAACTTTCAGGAGGACAACGACAACGTGCTTATGTTGCAATGGTTCTTTGTCAAGACACAGAATATGTATTACTTGATGAACCTCTAAATAATCTTGATATGAAGCATGCGGTTGCAATGATGAAACAGTTACGTCGTGCAGCAGATGAGTTGGGGAAAACTATTGTTATTGTCATTCACGATATTAATTTTGCTTCGGTCTATTCTAACTATATTCTTGCAATGAAAAATGGAGAATTAATTTATCAGGGAAATCCAAATCAGGTAATGGATTCAACTATTTTAGAGGATATTTTTGATACTCCCGTTAAAATAGAAAAAATACATAATCAAAATATCGCAATCTATTATTGATAGATAATTAATTCTAATAATAAAGACATTACATATGTATAAGTAAATAAAGAAACGATTGTTTACTATTCTCTCTGATTCATGTTAAATAAATGACAATATTTTTGCCGAGATAATAATAATGAAATTAGAGGAAATTGCACTAATAGCTGGCGTTTCAAAAACAACGGCTAGTTACGTTATTAATGGAAAAGCAAAGAAATATCGCGTTAGTGATCAGACAATAGAAAAAGTAATGTCAGTTGTAAAAGAGCATGATTATCAGCCAAATGCGGTTGCAGCCGGACTTAGAGCGGGTAAAACTCATACTATTGGCATTATTATTCCCGATTTAGAAAACATCAGTTATACTCGTATTGCTAATTACTTAGAACAGTTAATAAGAAAAGAAGGTTATCAAGTATTACTTTCATGTTCAGAAGATGATCCCAAAATTGAAAAAGAGTGCGTTAAGCATCTTCAACAACGACAAGTTGATGCGTTAGTAATTTCCTCATCATTTGTTTCCGCCAAAGATTATGTTTTTTATGACGATTGGCAAAATACAAAAATTCCATTATTTGCTCTTGATAGAATTCTATCCAGTACTAAATTTAGAAATATAGTTGGTGCGGATAAACAAGACTCCAAAACCTTAGCACAAGCGTTTAATGATGTTGTTCATGGTTCTATGGTTTATCTAGGAGCCTTACCTAATCTATCGGTTAGTCAACTTCGTTTAGATGGATTTAATGATATTAGACTTAATCATTGTAATCATGATAATGAGAATAAAATTGATTTCTTATATGCAACTAATTATAGTCGTCACGACGCTGATATCGCTTTTAGTCAATGGTTAGAAGATCATGATTTGCCTGATGGCATTTTTACGACCTCTTTTTCCTTGCTTCAAGGGACTATTGACGCAATCTTAAGAAAGTTCGGTCATTTACCTGAAACATTAACTATTGCTACTTTTGGTGATAATGAATTATTGGATTTCTTACCTTGTAAAGTTATATCACTTTGTCAAGATCATAAAGAAGTTGCTAAAATGACGATAAAAATGTTATTAAACTGTTTGAAAAATGAGAATTATCAGCCAGGAACCACAGTTATTCCTAGACGACTAATTTACCGTGGCAGTTTAAGTCGGGATCGAACTTTAATGAAAAAGGATCATTTTAACAAAATTTTTTGTTAAATTTTATACAAAAAGAAGATCCAGATCACATATTTTCTATTAATAGAGATAATTTATTTGATAATTAATATAATTCTCGTCATTATTGCTGAAACGATTCAATTAAGTTATTTAAGTAAATAATATGAATTATGTTAGATGATTTAACATAGCAACCCAGAGGTATTTATTATATGTTTCATTTAGTTAAAGAAAATATCCATTTAAATGAACAAGCCCCTAACAAAACTGAGGCGATAAAAAAAGTAGCTGCTGCTTTAACAAGTGCAGGATTTGTTGAGGAAGGATACGTAGATGGAATGCTCGAACGCGAAGCTCAAGCAGCAACTTATCTGGGTATTGGTCTTGCTATTCCACATGGTACAACTAAAACTCGTCATTTAGTAAAAAAAACCGGTGTGCAAGTTTTTTGCTTTCCTAACGGAGTTGAATGGGGTGATGATGGCGAAAAAGCTTATCTAGCCATTGGTATTGCAGCAAGTTCTGATGAGCATTTAGAATTACTTCGTCAATTAACACATGTACTTAGCGCTGATGGTGTTGAAGAACGCATTAAAAATATTCAATCAGCAGATGAGGCAATTGCGATTTTAACGGGAAAATCGAGCATAGAAGATAGCCAATTTAGTATAACTGAATCTTCTTTATTATTGGATATTCCTGCGGATAGTTTAGGAACTTTACAAGCATTAAACGCTTCACGTTTAAAACAACAAAGTGCAGTAAATGCTAATTTTATTACTAATGTACTGGATAATAAACCTAACTATTTGGGTAGCGGCGTTTGGTTCAATGATAGCAAAGAAGGTAACCTAAAAAATGCGATTGCAATTAGTCGTACAATAAGCGATCTAAATGAAGACGGTAAACCAGTTAAATTGTTGATTACCATGTCGATGATGAATGATGCTATTGATAACGTAGTAAATAATTTAGCTTCTTTAGCCTTTAATCAAAAATTGGATCTTTTACTGTCAGCTGATATTGATAAAATTATTGATTTGCTTGTATCTAATGATCAATCTGCGGTATCAAATCAACTTGAGACTCAATCGTCCAATGCAAAACAAACTTCAGATACAAATAATCCAATATTAACTCGTGAATTTATTGTTCCAAATGAAAATGGCTTGCACACTCGCCCATCATCGGTATTAGTTAAATTAGTGAAAGAATTTAAAAGTAAAGTTACTGTTGCAAACCTTGATGGTAAAGCTGAACCTGTTAGTGCGACAAGCTTAATGAAAATTGTTGCTCTTGGCGCTAAAAAAGGCAGTCGATTACTATTCACAGCAGTAGGTGATGATGCTGTTCAAGCACTAGATGCGATTGGAAAAGCTATTGAGAGTGGTTTAGGTGAGGGTATTTAATCATGACTTATCGTGTTGCAACTATCACTTTAAATCCTGCTTATGATCTATTAGGTTTTTGTCCAAAAGTAGAACTTGGCGATGTTAATTTAGTTCAAACTAATGCATTACTTGCTGCTGGCAAAGGCATCAATGTTGCTAAAGTATTATCTGATCTTGGTATTAAATTAACTTTGGGTGGATTTTTAGGTAAAGAAAATCGTGATGGTTTTAATTTACTATTTAATTCACTTAATGTTGAGGATAAATTTCAATCTATAGCGGGTCGTACCCGCATTAATGTTAAATTGACTGAGGAAAATAGTGAAGTTACTGATTTAAACTTTTCTGGTTTTACTATAACAGAGCAAGATTGGCAAAGTTTTGTTACCGATTCTCTCGAATGGTTAAAAAATTTTGATATGATTGCAATTAGTGGTAGTTTGCCTGCCGGAGTGTCTCTGGAAAAGTTCACAGAATGGATGAAACAAGTGAAAGCAATTTGTCCTAAAGTGGTCTTTGATAGTAGCCGTGATGCGTTAGTTGCAGGATTGAAAGCTAAACCGTGGTTAATAAAACCTAATGACAAAGAGCTTGAAATGTTTGTAGGACGCAAGTTGTCGACGTTAGCTGAAATAAAAGCTGCTGCTATGGAACTTATCAATGATGGCATAGAAAACGTTGTCATTTCACTTGGTAGCAAAGGTGCTTTGTGGGTAACTAAACATGAAGCATGGTTAGCAAAACCACCAAAATGTCAGGTAGTAAGTACCGTTGGTGCTGGTGATTCAATGGTTGGTGGATTAATGTATGGACTTATGACCAGTCAATCAATTAAAGACACCTTAGTTTTCGCCTCAAGTGTTGCTGCGTTATCTGTTGGACAAGCCGGAGTTGGTATTGCTGATCGTCAGGCTGTAACCAATATGTTGGATAAAATTGAAATAATTGCTGGATAGGAGTATTCATGAATATTTACATAATAGAGGGGAATAATGCAGGCCCTGTTAATGGACGTTTAGCTAAAGCTGAATTGGTTTTAGCTGCTAATTCATTAAATTTTAATATCGTCGATAGTGTGGCATCAGCAGAGGTAACTGTTGCTATCGGATCAGGTGATGTCAGTGATAAAACCGTGATCGGAAAAAAAGTTTATGTAGTTAGTGATCTCAATGATATTTTTGCCAATCCTAAACAAATACTCAAAGATGCACAAAGTAAAGCTGCTATTTTCGCACAATCTAAACATAGTGACACAAGTTCAGTATCGGGAAGTGGTGTAAAACGTATTGTTGCGGTAACTGCTTGTCCAACAGGTGTTGCGCATACTTTCATGGCAGCCGAAGCGATTGAAGAAGAAGCAAAAAAACGTGGTTGGTGGTGTAAAGTTGAAACACGTGGCTCAGTTGGTGTTGGCAATGAATTAACACCAGAAGAGGTGGCTTCAGCTGATGTTGTGATTGTAGCATGTGATATAGAAGTCGATTTAAGCAAGTTTGCAGGTAAAAAGATGTATCGAACTAAAACCGGTCCTGCACTGAAAAAAACTGCACAAGAATTAGATAGAGCATTTGAAGAAGCGACAATCTATCAACCAACACGTTCTGCTTCAACAACAAAATCGAGTAATGAGAAGAAAGGCATCTATCAGCATCTATTAACAGGCGTCTCTTATATGTTACCAATGGTTGTTGCGGGTGGATTAATCATCGCTTTATCGTTTGCTTTTGGTTCATTTGAAATGGTTGATGGTGTACAAAAACTGGTTGGTGAATCTCATTTAGCACAAATTGGTGGGCTTGCATTCTCACTTATGGTACCTTTACTTGCTGGTTATATTGCTTATTCTATTGCTGATAGACCTGGCTTAGCTCCTGGACTTGTAGGTGGTTTGCTGGCTGTCTCTACGGGTGCTGGATTCTTAGGTGGTATTATCATAGGTTATTTTGCTGGTTACTTAGCAATGTTAATCTCAAAGTATTTACCATTACCGAAAACACTTGAAGCATTAAAACCAATTCTTATTGTACCTTTACTTGCTACATTAGCTACAGGTTTAGTCATGCAGTTTATAGTTGGTACGCCGATCGCATGGTTAATGGAAGCCTTAACTGGGTGGTTGAAATCAATGGGAACCGCCAATGCTGTTTTGTTAGGTGCACTTTTAGGCGGTATGATGTGTACTGATATGGGTGGACCAATTAATAAAGTTGCTTATGCGTTTGGTACAGGTTTAATTTCAGCTCAAGTATACGCACCAATGGCGGCGGTTATGGCAGGTGGCATGGTTCCTCCTTTGGCTATGGGTATTGCTACATTAATTGCTCGTAAAAAATTTGCTAAAGCTGAACAAGAAAGTGGTAAAGCTTCATTAGTACTTGGTTTATGCTTTATTTCTGAAGGAGCGATTCCATTTGCGGCACGTGATCCATTACGAGTGATTCCTTGCTGTATTATTGGTGGGGCAATTACAGGCGGTTTAGCGTTAGCATTTGGTTCACAGCTTATGACACCACATGGTGGATTATTCGCTTTAGCTATCCCTGGAGTAGTGAAGCCTGTTGGCGGTTATTTACTATCAATTTTAATTGGTTCTCTTGTTTCTGGTGTTGCCTATGCGGTATTTAAACAACCTGAATCAAGCACAGAAACGGCTTCTGCTTAAATTATTTATTTATACTAAAATGCCATCAATTGATGGCATTTTTTATTTTTTGAATTATTTTTTTACCCAACGTTGTAAATCTTTAGCAGTAAAATCGTCCATTTTTTGTAGAATAGATTGTGGATCATTAGACACAATTAAAGTTTTATAAAAACTTTCTCTAATAAAACCTTCATCGACAGCATGCTGTAAAAAATTCATCATAGGCTCCCAAAATTTGGCTGGATTATACAATGAAACTGGTTTTTCATGATAACCAATTTGCATACCAGTCCAAACTTCAAAAACCTCTTCTAAAGTACCAGTTCCTCCTGGCATAGCGATAAATCCATCGGCTAATTCACAAAGACGTGCTTTACGTTGATGCATATTTTCAACAACTTCTAAACGAGTAATGTTATGGTGTGCTGTTTCTGCTTTGACTAGTCGCTCTGGAATAATTCCAATAACTTCGCCTCCATGAGCTAAAACTGAATTGGCGATAACAGCCATTAAACCTTTATTTCCACCACCATAAATTAATCGTCTATTTTGGTTTGCAATTAATACCCCTAATTGTTCTGCCGCTACACGATATTCTGCGCGATTACCTTCACTTGCACCACAAAACACACAAATATTTTTTTTCATAACTATTTATTTACCTTGACCATATAATTTTATCTATTTTAGCATGCCATTAAGAGATTTGATTACAAGCTGAGCAATTAAATTTAAATATTGTTTTTCACATTGACATAATCATTATAGATCGTTACTATCTTACCCCGAGTGTTCCTCCATAGTTCAGTCGGTAGAACGGCGGACTGTTAATCCGTATGTCACAGGTTCAAGTCCTGTTGGAGGAGCCAATTTTAACCCACTCCCTTTATTTTTATCATTCCTCTATCGTATATCTTATATAAATAATTAGTTGTTACCTTCAGCTTTTATAAATTTCTTATTTTTTATTGCTTTATCTTATTTGCTCGTTTAAACTTGCCACGTTAATTAAATGACAAAAAAGTAATTTAAAAGGAAAGGAAAATAAAATATGAAAAAAACACTTATTACTCTGGCAACTATCGCCTGTTTCCCAGCGTTTGCTCAAACTGAAACGATAGGAATATATCTAGGGGGTCAATTAGGTGCGAGTATTTTGAAGGCTAACAGCATTAAAGATACATTGTCTTATTTCGATGAGTCCGAAACGGTTAAAATTGGATCTTTCAAAAACGGTAAAATCGCAGGGGCGTTAAATATTGGTTATAACTTCAAATATGATTATGAACTTCCCCTTCGTACTGAGCTATCTTTTACAATACGCGGTAATTCAGATAAAAAATACCGTCACGCTTATAGTGATGTAGATTTGGAAGACGATTATCTTCAAACTAGCGATAAACACAAAGTTCGCATGAATACTTTGATGGTAAATGCATACTATGATATTGAAACTAATTATTCCATTACTCCTTTTGTTGGAGCTGGACTAGGTATTGCTTTCACTAAGTTGGATCAGAAATACTCAGGATATTATAAAAGTGAATTTACTGAAGAATCAGCTTCAGTTGGCATATCAGATACTAAAACAAAATTTGCTTGGAATGTAGCTGCTGGCGTAACATATAACATTGACGAAAATGTCGATATTGATTTTACCGCACGTTATGTTAATGCTGGTAAAACTTCTATAAAAACCAATATTGAGGGTGTTAATGTAAAAGCGAGCGCTAAATTAAGTTCGATGGATTTCTTAGCAGGTATTCGTTACACCTTCTAATATTATATTTTAACGGTAAAGGGCATTTGCCCTTTTTTATTTTCTCACTAAATGCAAATTAGACTACAACAACTCAATATTTATATCTTTAATCATAGGGTGTTATTTCAAACAAACCTAGAAGAGTTTTACTTCTTAATTTTCGATTTATAATCCTATCTTCATCATTATAGACCCCCTAATTATTGATAGGTTATCTATAGCATAAACTATAAAACAGACTGACTAGATTGATAATTTTTTGATTAAAATTATTTCGTCTTACAATTAAAAAAATAATAAAAAAAAGAAAAAATAATGTTAATCTCGTGTAGTAAGGTTATTTTTTGTGACGTATAATTTGTTTTCCTTTAATTTATTAATGTAAATCTAAAATGAAACAAAACATAATAATTGTAGCACTAATGTTAATTAGTCTATCTTGTACGGCAGCAGAGGATACTTCACATTGGGGATATGAAGGTCAAGAAAAACCAGAAAACTGGGGTAAATTATCCATTGAATATTCTACATGTGAAAACGGAAAAAATCAGTCACCTATTAACATTGACCATGTTTTAAAAACTCATCATGAAAATTTAAAGTTTTCTTTTGAGGCTGGTAAACAAGAAATTATTAATAATGGACATACTATTGAGATTAGTGTTTCTGGAGATAATCAATTAACGTTGGACGATCAAATTTTTAAATTACAGCAATTCCATTTTCATACAATAAGTGAAAATACCATTAAAGGTAAACATTATCCAATGGAAGCCCACTTTGTTTACAAAAATAAAGATGGAGAGCTTACCGTAGTGGCATTAATGTTTGATTATGGTAAGGAGAATCAAGAAATAGCAAAAGCATGGCAACAAATGCCAACAGAATCAGGCAATAAAACTATTTTAGATAGAACAATTGATATTAAAAAATTATTTCCTAAAAAATTGGATTATTATCGCTTTAGTGGATCACTTACCACTCCACCTTGTACAGAAGGTGTAAGATGGATTGTATTTGAAAAATCAGTTACTGCTTCAGATGAACAAATTCAAAAATTCCATTCAATCATGCATCATGACAACAACCGACCAGTTCAACCATTGAATGGAAGGGTAATTGTTGATTAATGTCCAAATGGCTATATCGAATGTATTTAGATAGAGCCTATTCTAACAAATTGTGTTTCAATTATAAAAAAATTTTTAATTTTTTTATAATTGAAATTTGAAATAAGAAATTACTTATAAATGCTTTGCAACTTATCACGCAACATCTAAAGTCGAATCACATTCTACCACATCAGTCCTATTTGCATTTTTTACGCCGCTATCATTTTGCTTAGTTGAAAACGCTTTAGACCATGTGTTACCTGATAATTCAAATGCGAAATTGAAATATACCCTAGCATTATCAATATTCGTCATGCCATAAGTAAATTTAGTTTTGGCATGATTAACAATTAGTCTACGAACAATATAATTTATCTACTAATTTTAATGAATCACTGAAATTAATTGAGACTTCGACCCAGACGGGAGTTGAATCCTTTTATAATAAATTGATTAATTGAATAAAAATAGTTTAATTTTTTGTAGACCAATTTAAGTGCTGATTAGGTTAATATTCGTAATATCTTTATTTTTATACACAATGAAAAAAAACACGAAATCGTTTATTCTATAAAAAATGATGAGATTGATTAGGAAATAATGATGCAAATTTTTACAAATAAAAGTCAAAAATTGACTATCTTAAAAGAAAAACCATTCAAACTAGAAAAAGAGATCCAGTCATTATTTGAACATAATTTAGATATTATTGGTAATTTAACTTTTGTAAAATCTGAATTCAAAATTAAAGATTACCGCATTGATACCCTAGCTTATGATACCGAAGCAAATGCGTTTGTCATTATTGAATATAAACGTGAACGTAATTTTAGTGTTATTGATCAGGGCGTGACCTACTTAAATCTTATGCTGGATTATCAGGCTGATTTTATTGTCGAGTATAATGAATCTTGCCAAGCGAATTTAAAACGTCATCAAATTGATTGGTCGCAAAGTAAAATTATTTTTGTTTCCCCTGCATTTACTGATTATCAAAAACAATCGACTAACTTCAAAGATTTAGCCATAGAACTATGGGAAATTAAACGGTTTGATAATGACTTAATTTCGATTAACCCTATCAAACGTTCTAAGTCGGCACCAAGTATTAAACAAGTACAACATACTAAAGATTCGGCATTAGATAAAGTAACCAAAGAGTTAGTTGTATATGATGAAGACTACCATTTAGAGGATAAATCAGATGACGTTCTAGAGCTTTATGAAAGCTTTAAGAATGCTATTTTAGCATTATCGACAGATCTAGAAATCTCACCTAAAAAATTTTATATTGCTTTTAAACAGGGTAAAAATAATATTGTTGATATTCATATTCAAAGTAAATCGTTAAAGATATGGATTAACGCCAAAAAAGATGAACTTGATGATCCCAAAAAACTCACTAAAGACGTTTCGAATGTTGGTCATTGGGGAAATGGGGATTATGAGTTGACGGTAACTGATACTAAGAATTTAGAATATATTATGAGTTTGGTAAAGCAGGTGTTGTAAGAAACTACGCTCTATATGAGGAATAATAAATAGTATGTGGAACAAAATAAGTGATTATTTAAATAGAAATAGGTTCTTGAGCATATCACTAAACTTATTTTGGTGTTTTGTAGTACTTTATCTAATAGCAAATCAATATTATATTATTGCTGGAATTATCTTTTATATTCCCACTATTATTTATGTTGTTACTCATTATCAACAATTATTATCTCGTATAAATAAATGGTGGAAACTTTTGCTTAGTTTTGGTGTTTTATATTTTTTTGCTCGCATTTATGCCGAGAAGTCATTAAGTTATATTTATGACATCAACCCTGAGTATTTAAATTACTCTGTTAGTATATATGCTACGTTAGTTGCATTGTGCATTGGTGTCATCTTAATTTTTCTATTCTATTTTATTCCTTATCAAATAAAATCTTCATGGTGGGGATTTCTTAATTTTTACACTACAAGGCATAGAAAAAAGACACAATCAATTGAGTTTTGCTTTGCACCATTTGTGATAATAGGAATGTTTAGTATAATTTTTCCATTATCTTATGTTGCCGATGAATTGAGGGATTATTATATTATCGCTGATGCTTTTCATATTTCTGACTGTGGTAAGAAACGTAACGATATTGTTTATATCAAAAAAAACAGTGCTGAATGTTATTCAATTAAATTAACGATTCCACCCGTTTTTAATACCATAGAAATAAAGAATTAAATTCAACTATAAAAGATAAATAACAGTTTTTATTGATATTCATTTAACTTATTAAAAGAGATCTTTATGGGTTGTAAGTGGAATACTTAGGTTCAATTAAATGATTTTAATTAAGTTTTAAAATTTTCAATCCTGTTTTCTTAGCCATTCTATCTATGCCCATGTTGGAGGTGGGCATAGCGATCAATAATTATTAATAAATCAATGTGATATAGTATCTACTTTTTTATGTTATTTACTTTATTTAATAGTTCACTAAATTCAGAGTAGTCTATTTTTATTATTTTATAAAGCAAAGATAGTATTTTATTTTTTATAAAATCTCTAATCTTTTTTATTCCAAAATAAAATAGACTTTCTAATAAAAATGATAATATAGTAATAATTATTTGATATGTAGATTGTAATGCCGTAAAAAATTCCGAGTTACAATAAAGATTATAAGTAATAAAGGGAGCTACACTTAATAAAGCAATAATAATTATTATTGTATATATACAATTTATCCTCGTAACCATACCCTTATTAATACTGACTATTTTTTTGTATGTATCGAGGTTGTTTATTAAACTAATTTGAGTCATTATTTTAGCAACTGCATCTTTTAAAATAATAAAGTCATATAAATCTGAAATAGAAGTTAAACAACAAGAAATATCATCAATAACAATTGTTTCATTGCCATATAGTTTTTCTGCCAATCTATCAATAGAATTAGTACTTTCTTTGCTTACTGCATCAAAATTTTCCTTTAACAATTTAGATAAAATATACTTACCTTTAAATGTATGAGATTTAATATAATTATTTATATTTTTTAATTCACCATGTAAGTCAATTTTAGCTGCAGCCAAAAGTAATGTTAAGTTATTAAAATAGTATAATCCTTTTGGTGGCTTTTGATTTCTAAGCAAAGTTAATGTACTTAATCCTGACTGAGGATCCGAACATGCAGCTGAACAAATAATACTCTCGATATCATTTGGGTTATATTCAAAGTAGTACTTTTCAGAACAAGAACTTTTATAGATCGCTATTTCTCTATTTGATGCCTTACTTATGAGTTTTATTTCCAACTCATCTAAATAAACCAAAGTTTATCCTCCATACCATATAACATATCAGGATCCCAATGAGGAATAGAAAGTAAATCATTAGTTAGTTTTGCTAAAATTTGAGGATACGTTATTGTAACAGGCTTATTTGACGGCATAAATGAACGATGAGAAAGGTGCGAAAAAAATAAAACTTGTTCACTTAATTTTAATAAATCCTTATATGTAGAGCGTTTATCCAATCTTATTTGTAAAGGCACTCGACCAGTTCCTCCCATACTTAATAAGGCTTGATAGGGAGTTAAACTTATTAATCTTCCCCTTTCAAGCTGTTCATTAATATTTTTGAATAATTTAAATGGGTGAGCATAGCTCACATTTATAATTGCAAATTCAATATCATAATCTATATATTTTTTGATACATTCATTAATTGCAAATAACTCATATTTTTCACTAGCTGGCTTAAATAAATGGAATATTAATCTTATTTTATCCCCTTTTGAAAGATTTTTATCATTAATAATTGTATTACTAATTATTGAAGATAAGTGTGTTTTCAAATTTTCAGTATAGTCTTTAACTTCACATAAGGGTGTACAATTACCAACAATATAGGAGCCAGAATGATCAAATATATTAGCAAATCCGATATTTCTATTACCTTTCTCGTCAATAGTTGAACCTACTCCAATTATAAATTCATTATTTGCAATAGTTTTTTTTTCTATAGACCATGCTGTTCCACCTAATTTTGCATATAAGTTTAAAGCAAAATTTCTTAGTGTATACTCATTGCTATTCTGTACGTTTTCAACTAATACGTTTTGAGATGGTATTTGTTTACTAATTAATTTAGATTTTAATTTGTTATAATCAGAGTGAGCTTTACTTTGGTTTTTATCTTCACTTTTTAGAAAGAGTAAAGCTAATTCATACTCTTTATTTTTAAATTTAGAGATAATATCTAAATGTTGATTTCTATCATTTTCTACTAAAAAATTAGTGAGTTCTATATCTTCTATATGAAAATATTGAGTTAGATTTGAATGTATTTTATTAATGAATTTTTGGCATTGTTCTGCCTCAACCGTTGGAATAAATGCACAAATTTTTATTTTTTTATCATAAAAATTATCAAAACTTAATGGTTTATAATTTTTCAAGGCTTCATGTAAGTACATTTTTGTAGTACTATTGTTATAATAATATAGAGTTGGTTTATCTATTATAATTTGTCTGAAATTACTATTAGAAATATGTAGATGTTCAATTGTTTTTATAAGATTAAAACCATTATCAATATGGCTCAAATCTTTTGTTAGATAATTAAAAGTCGAACAAATAAAATTATATTCTTCTTCTTTCCTAGATACATGCTCATATTTTGAATTATAACTTTTCTGTAATCCTGTTCGTTCTAAATATTTTTTTATATTTGATTTATTCGCCTGAATATATCCTTCTTTAACTATAAAGTCCTGTACATCAATTCTTTCTTCCTCCAACTTTTCTAACGTACAATTAAATTTAGGTTTAAATTCTTTGGATATAGTTAATATAAAAACTATATTTCCAGAATTAGTAAATAATGGATTTACAGAAAAAAAACATTTAGGTACAAGCTCTAAATCTCCAATTAATTCAGGGGACTTTTGTTGAATATTGAAATAAAAAAGGGATGAATACTTCGAATAATAAATCTTTCGTCCTTTAGACTCAAAGTAACTCTTAAATAATAAACTAAGAAATTTAGCAAAAATCCTAGTATTTTCATTGATTTTAATAATTTCATTTTGAAATCCAATGGGCTTTGTCAAAGAGGGAGTTTGGGGGAAAGCATATATATGTTCACCATATCGATAATAAAAAAAATCTTTGTTAGGATCTTTTCTGCATTCATCAAATAATTTTTTATCATATTCTGTACGATATACAGAGAACTCATTCGTTACTAATTTAATTTCAGCAAAATTAAAAGATAATTCAACCATTGCTATGCTTTACTCCAATATTTTCATATTAACATCTTAAAATTATTAATCTTATTATATTTGACTTTTGTAATTATACAGAACAAATTATCAACTGTTTAGTGTATAACCAAATAAATTATATTTATTTTTATTAAAATCATCGCCTCAAATAAACCCAAAAACGCTAATCTGCTCATGTCCAATTTTCTGACTAATTATCTGCTGATCACATTTGTCTTTGATCTGCTGTTCAGGCAATAATTCTTTCTCTGATAACCCTATCGCTTTCGGTGACTTTCTCTAAGTGAGCGTTTCGCATAGTGTTTGTGCGTGTGCGTGTGCGTTCCGTAAGCTATGCATTTAATAAACCCTACTTTTTAATATTGTACCTCATAAGTATTTCTTTGTTGTAAGTGGTTTTTATTGGCAGTAATTAGCGAGTCTTTACTTGCAGACTGGTGAATTTGGTTTAGGGAATTGTACAAATCATGCCTCACATCATCGATTTTTACTTCGCTTTATGCAATTACTAAAAACAATTTCTATTTATTACACGAAGTAATAAATTATCTGTAACAAATCATAGGGTTGAATGTTCAGCGCATTCAAGGTCTCTCATGAGAAGTAGATGCGTTAACTTGTCAGCCAATCACATAAGGTTGATGTTTAAAATAAAGTAATCTCCTTCGGATATTTGCATTATCTGCTTAGGCATAACGTGTTATGTCATAAAGTTTGGTAATGGCGAGTATAAACATTGTGCTTTTAAAAAATTATTTATTAACCTAAAGAACGAATTACATTCCCAATCTTCAGTAGAACATGAAGAATTTATCGAAATATTAAATATTTGTGATAATGCAATACTTCCTTATGAAGAAGCTAATCAAGAACATATTGAAATTACAATAAATATTTTGGATACCGTAGAATGGGTTAAATTACTACAACAAGCTACCTCAGTTTTATTGGCTTTTCAATGGTTATATGTACCAACATCAACAACCAAACCTAATGAAAATATTATTGAATCAAAGTAGGATAGCAGGTTTACCTAAATACCGTTTCTATAATTAGGATGATGTTAAAGATCATTGGTAGATATCCAAATCCGTCCTTGATTCCACAGTGACGGCTGTACTTATGTTGTTGCTCGTTATGCTCACTAAACTTAAAATCGTTGCAATCGATTTTTCACCTAATTTAAATTTAGGGACTAAACGAATTATATGGTTTCTATTCACATTCTTTACTTCGCATTACCCGAATTTTCTTTCTATAACGAGATGGCCAAATCCGTTTAGCCTCTACACCTAAAGCATTAGCAATAATCATTTCGCCTTTTGTCCATGGCCGTACAAGTGCGTTAGAAAGCGTTGAAGGTGCATAGCCAGATTGTCTAAATAACGCAGATAGCGTTATTCCTTTATTGTTATCTGCGATTAATAGACCTTAATGGGGATTAATGATAGTAAAGAAAACTTTAAATCTTTTATTTATATTCAATGTATTTGCTATTTAAAAATATGACAGAAGATAGTTGGTGGAGCTGGCGGGAGTTGAACCCGCGTCCGAAATCTCTACATCCTTGGTACTACATGCGTAGTTTGTCTTTAAATTTCGCCTACCTGCTGCGGACAAACACGCTACCGATAGACTAGCTTGATTAAGTTTAATGCTTCCGCCCCAAGCAAGGCTTCCACACGATCTCGTTTGGGTTTGACTCCTCTTTATCCCCGTCCTACGAGCGGAGGCTAGGGAGAGAAGGCTCTATGCAGGTTATTAAGCTGCTAGTGCGTAGTTTTCGTCGTTTGCGACTATTTTTTTGCGGTTTATTTACGAGGCCTACCGCACCTCGGCATGCACCTTGGGTTTCGCAAATCCCGTCGAATCCAGAATCAGCCCCAATTGTGAATTGTTAATGTAAACAATATCGGGGCATTATAGGTGAATTCAAGTTGTAATACAAGTTAACTTACCTTACCTTGTGATTAATCCAGTTCCTGTTGTTTTGCGCCTTTCAAAGCCACAACATTATCAATGTGCAATATAACCGTCATGATGATGTTGCCTAATAATTGTTGCGATACCGACAAAGAGAAATGTTAATCGGCTCATGATTTTTAGAATATTGAACATATTAATACAACAAAGAACGGTAAAGCAAAAGTTCTATTGATTAAAGTGATTAATTGATTAGTGGCTAATGGATATTTTTTATAATAAACACCCTTACCATTGATGAGTACTAGGAAACTAACAATCAACAGATGGTCAAAACCAAGTGACATATATTACTAAGAAGATTTTAATGAAACACCGATTGGAAATCGTTGGGTTAAATCGTGCAAAATCACTTTTACAACATATGCTGTTTTTAATTTCAAACCGATTAATTGCGTAAATTGCACATAAAACAGTTTATATATAGTATGCCATGATTGACAATTAATCTTATCAAAGCATCACTCATTCACCGATAACTTTGTATCGAAGTAAAAACGAAAATACCTCGCTATAAAAAGTTTTTATTAAAAGAAACATACTATTTTGTCATTAGATGATTAAAGGTAAATTGATCATAATTAAAGGCAGTTCAATTAATTTGAATATTTAGCTCAATAACATGAGTCGTTAAGTATTCAGTAGCAAATTGAAAATAAGTAAAAAATGCAAGGATGAATAATCAAACGTTAACTTTATTAAAAAAATTAAAATAATAAATTGTTATTAATTATTATGTTATATTTTATTTTACGAAAATAGGAAAAATATATGAATTTAAATTGAACTTTTTATGATTTAGCATGTCTATATAAGCAGATTACGTTTTTTCATTTTTTGCCCTCCACTCGAATATTCGAGTGGATTTTTTTTATCCTAAATTATCTTGCTTAGATAAATGATTCAGTTTTAGATACAGTGATTATCAACCACACCTTATCATAAATTATTTTATAAACTAAAAACAAATTGTATTTTGATCAATAGAAAGCAAGTACTGCAATTAGTTAAAATAGTAGCCTTTTTTTTCGTTATCAAGTCTTACTAATCATTTTAATTAAAATGATGTATGAATAATATATTATAATTTATATTAGTCGCATTTCATTTTAGTAAGCAGATAAAGTTATTATGTTATTGTCAAAAAGGGTACAAGGAAATTTAGTTGCATTAATGACCGTATTTTTTTGGGGAAGCACATTTATTGCAACTAAAGTATTATTAGTCGATTTTAAACCAATTGAAATTTCATTTTTTCGCTTTGGGCTTGGTTACATTACTTTATGGATCTTACAACCTCACTTTTTTATTTGGCAAGGTTTTAAGCGAGAAGTTATGTTTTTATGTGCGGGATTATGTGGGGTGACTTGCTATTTTTTGTGTGAAAATATCGCACTAACTTATACCACGGCATCTAATGTGGGAATCATAACCACTTTATCCCCCATTTTTACTGCTATATTATCTCTATTTTTTTTAAAAATCGAAACACCCCCTAAGCGTTTTTATATAGGTTGCTTGTTTGCCATTATTGGAGTAGGGTTAATTAGCTTTAATGGTAAATTTGTGCTTTCCCTTAATCCAATCGGCGATATTCTTGCGATGTTAGCTTGTCTGTTTTGGGCATGTTATTCAATTTTAACCAAGAAATGCAGTAATTACGGTTACAATACGATTTTATTGACTCGGCGCTTCTTCTTTTATGGTTTGATAATGATGTTTCCTGCACTGTCTTTTTCTGATTTTCAATGGGATTTAATGCGTTTCACTAACCCAGTTAATTTATTCAATATTCTATTTTTAGGGGTAGGAGCTTCAGCTATATGTTTTGCCTCATGGAATTATGCAGTGAAATTAGTGGGGGCTGTAAAAATTAGCGTTTATTTATATTTAGTTCCCATACTTACTGTAATTGCTGCCATTCTTATTTTAAATGAACCTTTTACTTGGATTGCAGCATTCGGCACAGTACTAACACTTTTCGGTGTATTCTTGTCAGAAGGTAAAATAAAACTCAAAAAGCATTGATGTTTTGAAATTTATTATTAATTGGTTAATTTTAATGAACTCATCTAACTTTATTTACTTATAGAATTCGTTTGTCAATTGCTTGCATAATAATTTGCCCTAAATGTTCATAATTTTCATCGAAATGATGACCACCAGGTAATTGGTAAACTTCACCTTTCATCTCTGGTTGTAAGCAACCAGTATCCTCTTTTTCTTCTTCTCCATAGATGCAAAATAATTTATTTGCTGGAATCTGATTCACTTCAGGAGCAGTTTTCATTTCATCACCAGATTGACCAAGCCAACCACTAACTTCTATTTCGAAATTAGCGTCTTTTGAAAAAGCTATCATGATTAAAGCTTGAATACTATGTTGATCTTCCTTAGATAAACGATTGTATAGTGCAGGTAAGATATCACCACCGAATGAATAGCCGGCTAGTATAAACTTAGTCGTTCCCCACTTTTCTCGATATTGTTGCATTAAATAAGTTAAATCTTTAGCACTACGTTCAACTGAACGATGTTGCCAAAATAGCTTTAGTGCATCAACGCCAACAACGGAATAACCATGTGAAGCCATATATTCTGCTGAAACTTTATCTAAATCTCGCCATCCACCATCACCTGAATAATAAAATGTAACGGTATTAGGATGTTGTTGTTTGTTTTTAGCCGGTAATTCTATAACTGGCAGTGGTTTATATTCACCAAATAAAATGGATGATAAATGTGAACTTAAAAGTTCGGTTGGTGATGCTTGATATTCGCCAATTTCAGTCGTTACTTTAATTTGTTTTTGTTGGCGAGGAAAAATTGCCACTTGTTCATCAGGCGGGTTGTTCCAAATTACTTGCCATGTTCCTCGTGTTGCTTGAGCAGGTAAGGGTGCTTCACAATCTTGATTATCCAAAGTGAACTCTATTGATAACGCTTTAGCATCATCATTTTGTTGTTTAGCCAGCCAACGGTAAGCAAAAGCCGCGCCTTCTTCCATACCCGCAACCACAAATTCAGGCTCGTTTAAAATTTTTAATGCTTGATTAAAACGATTTTGTTGTTCTGCACAACTTGCCTGAGGTTTCAATTCAAATTGAACCAACCGAGCACCCATTTTTTGAGATAAATCCAATAATTGTTTTTCAGTAAAATGATCTTTTTGAGTGGCAACAATCATCGCGGCTGCTTCTACTGAATTTTTTGGGTTAGCTAATACTACTGAAAAATCATTGTTTACAGCCACGGTTTTCACAGTTGCATTGCCGCGATTTTTTATATAATGCCAGCTAGTAAATACAAACAAAATAATTAGTAATATGACAATGAATAACAAAAAATAGCGAATAAATTTTTTCATAAAATCAGCTCTTTTTCTTTTTTAAGCCAGTTAATCCACCTGAGATCAGCATAGTGGTATCGATTAAAGCAACAAATGGATCAAGTCCAGCAGGAACTGCCATATAACGCGGCTCCCAATGAGTTGCAAATTTGTCTTTAAAACGACGTAATCCCTGAAAATTATAAAATCGACCCCCACGCCTGAATACTAATGCACCAAACCTTTGAATTAATGGGGCTCCGCGTCTTCTTTGCATGCCTGATAGAGGTACCATACCTAAACTAAAATATTCAAATCCTTTTTCTTTATAGTGCAGAATTAAACCAATCATTAAAAATTCCATGGTGAGTTTAGGAATATTTTCAGCAAATCGCATTAGATCGATGCTAGCTGAGTAATGTTGATTTGTTTCAAGTAAATTTACAAAAGCAATAATACGACCTTCAAATTTGATAGCAGCAATAGTGAAATTATCTAAATATGACTTTGAAAAAGATCCCAGTGAAAATTGTTTCTCTCTAGAATGTTTGCTTTTTAACCATGAATCGGATACAACTTTTAACTCATCAAGTGGAGCCGAACCTGGTGCATAAAATTCAAGACTAAGCCCATCGCGTTGGCATCTGTTCCATGTATAACGAAGATCTTTATATCCTTTAGATGAAAGATCAAACTTTTCTAAATTCACCAAAGCTTCTTCACCTAATTTTATTGTTCGCAAACCAATATCCATATAAAAAGGTAAATTAGTGGCTTTAACTTGATAAAATACAGGACGAAGATGGTGGGCATCGCATAAATCTCTGAAATCCCAAATTAAATCCGCTCGATCCGTGTTATCACCAATTGGATCATACAGTGCGACCATGCTTCTGCCACGTTTGGCATACATAATAAAAGCAGTGTGTGATTCATTAAATAACAGTGATTTATCGCCAGTCATGGCAAGTCCACCTTCTGGCTGAGCTGAATTTAAAATAATTTGATGAGCCTTGGTTAACTCTTCGCGTTTTGGACTGTTTAATATTGGCAAAGCTGGATGAAATAACCAATAGAGCATAATACAAATTAATAAAATAAAACTGCCTAAAGTTGCTCTTAATACTCGTGGTACACGAGTGTCGAGTTCAAATTGCCACCATAATGAATGACTATAAGGTACATCTTGATAGATAAATAATATTAACCATACAAGAACAGCGATTAGACAAAAGCAGACAGCGAAGGATTTAAAAGGAAAAGGCAATACATTTAATCGACTTTTGCGATAAAAAGCATGTCTGAAATGGATTAATAACATCGCGATTGTGAATAACGTGCTAGCTTCTATCCAATGCAAGCCCCGTAAAAGTGAGCAAATACTACCTAAAAACAATAAAATGATCGAAGCCGCCCAAGCAGAATAAAGTCTTCGGCGTACACCCACTGCCAGTAATACACATAAAACTCCGATTAAACTGGCGACTAAATGAGCCGTATTAATGATTTTATTGGGAATAAAGGTACTGACTAAGTGGTGATTAAATCCGGGAAGAACGCTTGAAAACATCATTACCATACCAGCAAAAAAAACAGCTGCCGCCATAATAATAGCCGCAATACCTGTTTCAGTTTCTTTAACTTCTGGCATTGCAAAAAAATGTTTACTTTCATTTATTAAAAGTAAAAAACTAGCTATAACAAGTGGTATTAAAATATAAATGATACGATAAATAATTAACGCAACAGTTAATGAAGCAGGGCCAATTTCGGATGAAAATGCAGCCAACATCACTGCTTCAAAAATACCTACACCGCCAGGAATGTGGCTCAATACCCCAGCAACTAAAGCCAGAATATAGATCATAATAAAGGTAATAAAATGAGGTTGAACTGGTACTAAAAAGTAGAGAATAGTCCCAGCTAAAACTGTATCGATTAATGTAATGACAAATTGGTGAGATGCAAGGCGCAAATTAGGTAAACGTATTGACCAGTGAAATAATTGGAATAATTGGGTATCTTTATTCGGTTTTGTTTCTAATCGATTGCAATATAAAAAGATCAACATGCCAGCATAAAAGCAAATTATGCCACATGAGATTAACACTACATTTTTTTGGGATAAATGCAGTGCTAACATAGTATTTTGAATATTTATTAAAGCAGCTATCGTAGCCAGTAGGGGCAGAATAAGCCCTAATGACAATGTAACAAATATCGACATTCTGGCTACGTCGATAGTCGTTAATCCTTGTTTGAAATATAATCGGCAACGAATCGCACCGCCTGATAAAGCGGATAAACCAATCGCATTACCAATAGCCGAAGCACAGATACCACCAAGCATTATCACTGATGGTTTCAATTTTACACCTGCATATCGTGTTGCACACCATTCGCAGCCAATAAGCATCAAATAGCTGCCAATAGCAGATAAACAAGCAAGCAAAATGGCTATAGTTGAAAGGTTGTCAACAGCATTTTTTAAATCGCATAGATTAATATCTTTAAGTAAATGCCAGCATAAAATAAGTGCAATAAAAAAGATGGATAATCCAAACAATAACGTTATGATTTGACGATAGCGAGTGAAGTATTCTATCAATTGCCAAGGCAGAACTTTACGCGCTAATATTTTCACGTGAGCAACTCCGATACTTGCTTTAATGGTGTTTTAGATTGGCGCATTCTACCGTTGCAAACTAATGAAAACAATCGTGAGAAACTAAAGGAAATTTAAAAAAACCATTAATCATTAGAATTTTTTTACAATATTTGTCTATTTATTGAGTATTTAATAAACGAATGACATCAATGAATGGAAACGAATTGATGTTTATTGTTAAACACAAATCTAAGAACGTTGAATCATCTAATAACTTAATATTTTCAAGTTTAATTAAATTAATAGCGAATCAATTGTGGTAACCTATTTAAGTTATGGTTAGCATAATCTTTACTAAAACTTTTAAATTTCTAATTTTCTTTTAATTAAATGGATAATCATAAATTAAATGAGCATAAACGAATCAATTGAATTAACAAAAGAACAACATCAGATTGTTGAAAAAATACAAGCTTATGTTAAGCAAAAACTTGCTAATGATTTTTCAGGTCATGATATGGCGCATATTGAGCGCGTAGTTAGATTAGCAAAAAAAATCTTACCTTATGAACCAAAAGCGGATGCCTTTATCGTAATTTTAAGTGCTTATTTACATGATGTTATTGATGAAAAAGTTGTCAATGATGTCCATCAAGCGACAGAACAATTATATTATTATCTGAATTCACTAAACATATTAGATCATAATATAAAAATGATAATTGATATTATTGAAAATATGTCTTTTCGAAAAAATTTATCAGGTAAAAAAACATTATCACTTGAAGGGCAAATTGTACAAGATGCCGATCGCTTAGATGCCATTGGAGCAATAGGTATAGGACGAACATTTTATTATGGAGGTAATAAGCATAATATTATGCACGATCCTACTCTTTTACCAAGAACGGTTATTGATGAAGAAAGTTATAGACGCCCCAATACCGTTATTAATCATTTCTATGAAAAACTGTTTTCATTGAAAGATAGGATGAATACAGAAAAGGCAAAAAAATTGGCTTTATCCAGACATAATTTATTAGTTGCATTTGTTCAACAATTTGAAAAAGAGTGGCAAGGTGAAGATTAATCTTTCTTAGAACAATTTATAGAAAGCTATGGTCTTAACGTCATGACGGATTAACATTTTTAAATGGTATGTCTAGGATAGATGATGACCTTTTTATCGTTTGATTTAGCGTTCTTTGCTGAAAAGAACGCGACTTTGTATCAAAAAGGGATGGGGGCGTTAACAAGCCATAGTACAGTGGGTAATGTTATCAAACTGAGTAATGTGCTTATTAACGTTGCACTAGAAACCAGTTCAGGGTTGGTATCAAATTGTACAGACATTAAAGTGGTATTAGCTGCGCTTGGCATTGCCGATAACACGATCAATACTTGTTTATAAACAGGTAAAATTGGCATAAAGTAGACCATACACGTTGCCACCAACGGTGAAATTATCATACGGGTTATTAACGAAAATGAAAGTTTAGGATAATCGAGTTGTGTGATCTTTATTTTAGCCAACTGCATCCCTAAAATAATCATAATTACTACAACAGATGCATCCCCAATCATGCCAATGGATGTCATAATGGATTTCGACAAAGGGATGTGGCATAACTGGAAAATAATACCTAAAAGTGCACCATAAGCAACAGGCATACGAATTACTTTATTAATGACATCTTTTTGGCTAACAATGTCACTATGAGAACTCCCTTTTACCGCATAATAAATGCCAACGGTACTCATCACAAATTGCTGTAACACCATCATAATTACACCAAGCTCAAAACCTATACTACCAAAAAATACTAATAGTACTGGGGTACCGTAATTACCGTTATTCATAAAACAAGAGCTTAAAATCATTGCACAACGTTCTTTAGTCGAATATTTCATGATGATTGACCAAATAGAGATGATACATACTAATGATAAGCAGAGTCCTAAAATATAAGAAATATAATATAGGTAATCAATGGTCAAAGTATGGACATAAAAGGTTTTAAAAGCTAAAAAAGGAGAAAGCACATACAGTGACATTTTTGAAAGATTAGCAACGTCAAATTTTACTATTTTCTGAGAAATAAATCCGACAATAAAAATACAAAAAATAGGAAACAAAATAATAAAAAATTGCATAAATTACATCCTGCATTTGAATAATTAATTCAATAATTCAACAGCTTTAATAATCGATTCTCGTAATTGATAACAGGTATTATCATCTAGCGCATTGTTATTTTTATCGGTTAAGATAAATAAATCTTCAATGTGTTCACCAATAGTTGCAATTTTAGCACTACTCAATGATACATCTAAGTTAGCAAATACTTCACCGACACATGCAAGCAATCCGGGTCTATCTAAAGCTATGAGTTCCATGTATGTTTGCCTTTCATTGAAAGCAGATAAAAAATTGACCTGTGTTCGTACCGAAAACGATCGTAACCTTTGTTTAGGTGGTTTAATAGTCACACCTTTGTAAACAGGCTGTTTAAGGGCTTTAGTTAGCGCTTGTATAATGCTTTGATACCTATCGTTTTGTAATGTTTGTCCATTTGGCTCTAATACAATAAAAGTATCAAGTGCAAATCCTTTTTTATTTGTAATAATGAGTGCATCATGAATGCTTAAGTTATGATTGTTAAGTGTATTGCATACAGTAGCAAACAGATAAGGTCTATCAGGTGAATAAATAATTATTTCAGTACCACCGTGATAAGGATTTGGATTGATCGATACTAGAATTTGGTTCAAATCATGTGATAATAAATTTTGTACATGCCAGACAATTTGTTCTGTGGTATAGCGTAAAAAGTAGTCAATACGATAATCTAACCAAAGATTTTTTATTTTTTGTTCATCGTAATTTTGTTTAAGTAAGATAGCTAATGCTTCTTGCTTATGTTGACGAGCAATACTTCGTTGCTCAGGTATTTGATGAATACCGGAATCAAATGATCGTTTTGCTGTTTCATACAGTTGACGCATTAAGCTTTGCTTCCAACTGTTCCAAAGGGTCTCATTTGTTGCACAGACATCTGCAACAGTCAGACACAGTAAATATTGTAAACGTCGCTCACTTTTTACAATTTGAATAAATTCGCTGATAACCGCTGGATCTTGTAAATCTCGGCTTTGGGCGGTTACTGACATAAGTAAGTGATAACGTACTAACCAAATGATTAAATCTGTATCTCTAGGCTCTAATTCGTGTAATTGACAAAAATTTTCTACTAATTTGGCACCGATTTCGGAATGATCACCATGATGACCCTTACCAATATCATGAAATAAACCAGTAATCACAAGTAGCTCAGGTTTAGATAGTTTAGCAAAAACTTTAGAACTATTAGGGTGTCTTTGTTTGCCGGATTCGGATTTATAACTATCAAGCTCAAGCAGTAGGCGAATAGTATGTTCATCTACGGTGTAAGCATGGAACAGATCAAATTGCATCATCCCTGCAATATGTTTCCAACCGGGTATATAAACAGTGAGGATACCATATTGATGCATTGGTAAGATTGCTTTTTTTATTGCATCTGGGTGTTTAATTATTTTCATAAACAGTGATCTTGCTTTGGCATCTTCACTCAGCAGTGTCGTTAATTGTCTTCGTGCTGAACGTAGTTGTCTTATCGTATTTGAATAAAGCCCTATAATTTGTGGATTCAGCAATATAGTATAAAAAAGTTGCATAATCATGACTGGATCTTTTTTGAACAAATTGTCATCTTTTACATCAATGAGTTTTTCCCTAATTTTGAAATGTTCATCTATATCATAGCTTTTATTTTGTGGATTAAGTTCCAGTATAGATTCATCAAACAGTTGTAGTAACATTTGATTAAGCTCAGTGATATTATGGGCAACACGATAATAATCGCGCATCATTTTTTCGACTGGTGTATTGCCTTCACCATGGTAACCGAGCATATTCGCTATGCTTAACTGACGATCAAACAGTAAGCGATTATCATAGCGCGTTATGACACTGTGTAGAGCAAAGCGCATACGCCATAAGAAATTTCGACATGTCTTAAAGTCTTCAATATCTTCGGGGGTTAAATAATCAAAGTGAGCTATTTTTTGTAAATATTCTTCTCCAAAGTGGCGAATTGCAATCCACTGTATGATTTGCATATCGCGAAGCCCACCTGGGCTATTTTTTAAATCGGGTTCGAGATTATAACTGGTACTATGATATTGTTTATGTCTGTCTTGTTGTTCTTGCACTTTCGCTCGGAAAAAAGCAGCAGAAGGCCAGATCTTATCACTAAAAATGTGTTCACGAAGTTCATCTAATAATGATTGACTGCCAGCTATTATCCTTGATTCGATCAAGTTCGTCATGATGGTGATGTCATTTTTTGCTTCTTGTAGACAAGTCTTTAACGTTCTAACACTATGGCCTATATCTAAATGAAGATCCCAAAGCAAACGAACCAGATCACTGACTTTTTTTTCAATATCTTTAGCAAATGGATGATCACTTAAGATCAATATATCGATATCTGATAATGGATGAAGTTCAATCCGACCATATCCGCCAACGGCAATTAAAGCTATACGATTTTGTTTAAAAAGAGAAGAAACTTGTTCAGGAATTTGAAAATAGCACCATAAACGTTGCAACAGTTGATCGATAAAATGACTGCGTAAATGCACTAAAATATCAATATCGACATTTTGTTCAAATTGTATAACAGACCATTGTTGAAAGTCATTGAGCTGTTGTTTGAGATAGTTAATATTTATCTGTTCATCGCTAAAATTAAGCGGAGAAATAGGGTATAACATATGCGTTTGAGTCATAGTCATCATATTAAATTAGGATGAGTCAATTGTCATATCGTCACCTGATTTTAGATGACTGTCAAGTTACAGTTATTTGAATTGTTTATAAGTTTTAATAATAATTTTATTATTTAATCGATAAAAAAATTATGTGCAAATTAGCTTGTTAATGGATAATTGATTATTAGTATGCGATAAGCGCGTCAATTTAAATAAGAAATACTAATAATCGTTTTGAATGACAAAAAAGATTATTAGTATTTTTATACAGCATTTTTAATGAAAGAAACGATTCTTTTTGTAAAAAAGTTTCAGGTTAACTATACGTTTAAGTAAAAAACTATAATTCAAAATCACTTAAATCGTCTTCATTCATTTCAGAGTCAATTTGCCCAACTAAATAAGAACTCATTTCGGCTTCTTGTGGAGCAACTTGGACATTGTCTGAAACGAGCCAGTTGTTTATCCATGGGATTGGGTTAGATTTGACTTGGAAGGGTAATTTTAGTCCAACTGCTTGCATACGGATGTTGGTAATATATTCGACATATTGGCATAAAATATCTTTATTTAGACCAATCATTGAGCCACTTTCGAATAAGTATCCAGCCCATTCTTTTTCTTGATTGGCAGCTTGCAAAAACAAATCGTAGCAATCTTGCTCACACTCTTTGGCGATTTCAGCCATTTCAGGATCATCTTCACCACTGCGTAGGGTGTTGATCATAAATTGAGTTCCTGTTAAATGCAGAGCTTCATCACGAGCAATAAGCTTAATAATTTTAGCATTACCTTCCATTAATTCACGTTCAGCGAAGGCAAAAGAACAAGCAAAACTGACATAAAAACGAATGGCTTCAAGCGCATTAACACTCATTAAGCATAGATAAAGCTTTTTTTTAAGTTCACGCAAATCAATAGTTATGGTACTGTTGTTAACAGTATGTTTGCCTTCACCTAATAAATTATAGTAACTTGCATAACTGATAAGATCATCATAATAGCCCGCAATATCACCAGCACGTTTTTGAATTTCTTCATTTGTAACAATATCGTCAAAAACAACAGAAGGATCATTAACAATGTTTCGAATGATATGTGTGTATGAACGGGAGTGAATAGTTTCAGAAAATGACCAAGTTTCAACCCATGTTTCGAGCTCAGGAATCGAAATGAGTGGAAGCAGTGCTACATTTGGACTACGTCCTTGAATTGAATCAAGCAAGGTTTGATATTTTAAATTACTAATGAATATGTGTTTTTCATGTTCTGGTAAAGCGGCATAATCAATACGGTCTTGAGAGATATCCACTTCTTCCGGTCGCCAGAAGAAAGAAAGTTGCTTCTCGATTAATTTCTCGAACATTTCATATTTTTGTTGATCATATCGTGCAACATTTACGGGTTGACCAAGAAACATGGGTTCTTTAAGTTGATCATTATGTACATGCGAAAAGGTACTGTAATTCATACTCATAAAATTATTCCTCATTGAGTTGGTTGCTTTTACCGCCACCTTTCGTCATTAGAAAAGAGGGGGGAAATCATTAGGGGTTATTAGCTTCCCCCCTAAATACGATATCAAGTATCAATCTTTCAATAATAAAAGTTAACTAAATTTTACAAGCTCCACCTTCACAGCCATCATCACTTTCAGTTAATGGGATATCACCTTGAATGTCTTCAGCGCCATCACGTGTATTATGATAATAGAGTGTTTTTACACCAAATTTATAAGCTGTCAGTAAATCAGCTAATAATTGTTTCATGGGTACTTTATCATTTTGGAATTTAGTTGGATCATAATTGGTATTAGCAGAAATGGATTGATCTATAAATTTCTGCATAATACCAACTAAATGCAAATAACCTGTGTTATTTGGTATTTGCCATAGCAGTTCATATGCATTTTTTAGATTCTCATAATCCGGCACGACTTGTCTTAAAATACCATCTTTAGATGCTTTAACACTGATATAACCACGAGGAGGTTCAATACCATTAGTCGCATTCGAAATTTGTGATGATGTTTCTGACGGCATTAATGCTGATAAGGTCGAGTTACGTAAACCATAAGTTTTTATTGATTCACGTAATGATTCCCAATCATAATGTAATGGTTCTTTGCAAATAGTGTCTAAATCTCTTTTATAAGTATCAATCGGTAAAATACCTTGCGAGTAGGTTGTTTCATTAAAAAGTGAGCAAGCACCTTTTTCTTTTGCTAAATTATTAGACGCTTTTAACAAATAATATTGCATTGCTTCAAACGTGCGGTGGGTTAAATGATTGGCACTGCCGTCGGAATATTTGACTCCATGTTTAGCTAAATAATAGGCATAGTTAATTACGCCAATACCTAACGTTCGTCGATTGATAGATGAGTTACGGGCAGCGGGTACGGGATAATCTTGATAGTCGAGCAGTGAATCAAGTGCTCGTACGGTAAGATCAGCTAATTCGTCAAAATCATCAAGAGAATCAATTTTACCTAGATTGAAAGCGGACAAGGTACAAAGCGCAATTTCTCCTTTTTCATCATTAACATTATTAAGGGGCTTAGTTGGTAGCGCAATTTCCATACATAAATTCGATTGGTGCACTGGTGCTAATTGTGCATTGAATGGACTATGAGTATTACAATGATCAACATTTTGCACATAGATTCGACCAGTAGATGCACGTTCTTGCATTAGCAATGAAAAGAGTTCAATTGCTTTTACCACACGTTTGCGGATAGTTACATCTTGTTCATATTGATGATAGAGTGTTTCAAAGGTATTTTGATCCGCAAAAAATGCATCATAAAGTCCAGGGACATCAGAAGGGCTAAACAGTGTTATATTTTCGTTTTTAATCAGTCGCTGATACATCAACTTATTAATTTGAACACCATAATCTAAATGACGAACTCGATTTTCTTCAACACCACGGTTATTTCGTAAAACAAGTAAACTTTCAACTTCTAAATGCCATATTGGATAAAATACGGTAGCTGCACCACCTCGTACACCGCCTTGCGAACATGATTTAACTGCAGTTTGAAAGTATTTGTAAAATGGAATGCATCCGGTATGAAACGCTTCTCCCCCACGAATTGAACTACCTAAAGCGCGAATACGTCCCGCATTGATACCAATTCCTGCACGTTGTGAGACATATTTGACAATTGCACTAGCTGTGGCATTGATTGAATCTAAACTATCATCGCATTCAATAAGAACACATGAGCTAAATTGACGAGTAGGGGTTCTAACGCCTGCCATAATGGGTGTTGGTAGTGAAATTTTAAATGTTGACACTGCATCATAAAAACGTTTGATAAAATCAAGTCGGGTTTCTTTTGGGTAATGAGCAAAAAGGCAAGCGGCAACTAAAATATACAAAAATTGTGCGCTTTCATAAATTTCACCTGTAACACGGTTTTGTACTAAATATTTACCCTCTAACTGTTTTACTGCTGCATAGGAAAAAGACATATCACGCCAGTGATCAATCATCTTATCCATTTGTGTAAATTCTTCTTGAGTATAATCTTCAAGTAAATGTTTATCATAGCGTTTACAATCGACTAATTTTTTAACATGTTCAAAAAGAGGGGGAGGAGTAAATTGATTAAAAGCTTTTTTACGTAAATGAAAAATTGATAAACGTGCAGCCAAATATTGATAATCTGGTGTTTCTTGTGAAATCAGATCAGCTGCAGCTCGAATAATTGTTTCATGAATATCAGAAGTATGAATGCCATCATAAAATTGGATATGTGAGCGTAACTCAACTTGCGAAACGGAAACATTCTCTAATCCTTCTGCTGCCCAAGTAATTACTTTATGGATCTTATCAAGATTAATCGGTTCTTTTTTGCCATTTCGTTTAGTGACAAGCATTGATTTGTTCATTTTTCATCCGGTTTCGTATGTGTCTTGTGGAAGGCTATAATAATTGATATTTGTCAAAATATACAATATATAGTACCTATTAATGAATTAATTACTATATGTAGTATGTTTGTTACTTAGTTTATATTATTGATTTTAACAGCTAAAATTGATAAAGCCATTTTAAATGATGAATCTTTTCAGATGATACAATAAGGATAACGAGATGATAACTAAAATAACAAAAATATGAGGATATAAGACTTTATCTATGAATGATTGTTTAAAGTTATTATTTAAAAGTTAAAAAAAAGCTCTATTAATAAATAGAGCTTAAAAAAATTACTCTTGTGTTTGTGCAGGTACTGAAACACATACACCATTTTTTGCTTCTGTGTCGACGGGACGACAATGATATACACCTGTATCTATATGTATGTCACACACTTTTTTCCCCCCTTGTTCTGTTCGTTCCCATACATAAAAGTATTTGTAAGCTCCGCCTGCATGAGGCGCAAAAGAACCAGGATAAGTTTTTTGACTTGCATCACCCCATTCACTGATTAATCTACCGATTTCTCGTGTAAATTTCACGTCATTTTTCGCTCCCACAACAGCATTACTTATTTCTTCAGCATAAGTTAACTGATAATGACCAGGTTTTTTACTGCACTGTTCAATAACTTTCGCAACGGGAGCTGTCAATGAAATATAATTGTTATTGGTAATATTTTGTTGCCAAGCATCATACCATTTGGTTATAGTAAAGGCATAGTGAATTGCTACATTGGTTTTTTTATTTACTCCTTCAATAACAACTGAATATCCTTTGCCAGATCCACCCATAACATGTTCCCAAGCTTTTTTTACATCTTGAGCATCTGGTCCTTTGAACAATACGGTTACGACATTGGCATTACTATAGTCAATAGTAACAAGTTCACTACCTTGTTTTACACGCCAATTATAATTATTGACAAGGCCATTTTTAGATAAGATTAGATCAAATTTAGCACCATAAAAGCCAGTAGTTGGAAAGTTTTTTGTTGGGTCAACAATGGATTGAGTTAAAAAACCATTGGTTGAATCCCAGTGTTTTTTATCACTAGTTAAGACGGCAGTTGGTTTTAATTCTGGTTTTGCATAACAGATGCCTACATCTTCAATGAGTGTATATGTTACTGATGGCTGAGTTTTGATAACACTGTTAGGATAAGTATTATTATCTGGATCACCGTATTTAGAAAATAAAACTAAATTGGCAGAAAGCTTCACTTTAAAAGGTGCATATTTTTTTTCAGCGACCAATGAACAAAATGTATCATTGTTTTTTGGTTTAAATTCAATCTCTCTGTTGCTAGCATCCGTATAGTACCACACCATACTAATATCGCCATCAACTCCGAGATAATCTAATTTATCACCATCCCTATCAAAAAATTGTTTATCGTCTGGCTGTTTAATTTTTGCTGGTTTTATCTTATCTTTAAATGGATAGCTAATTGGAACAGGCATATTCGCTAATTCATTACCGTAATAATTATGCTCATCAATACTCAAACCAAATAACTCCAAATTCTCAATATTCAGTTCCATTTCTTGTGTTAAAGATGGACGACTACCTTGAATTGTTTGCGCTGTTTGAGATGTAAAATATCCATAACTGCTGGTAGAAAATTGCAACAAAAGTAATGTACATGTAATGCTTTTTATATGACGGCTAAAAGTTATTAATTTCATTATTTTATTTCTTTCATTAAATATTTATTGGAAAAAAGAAGGTTTATTTACATAAACTTTTCTATATTTACAAATAGTATAACTTAATTATTAAGTTTAGTCGAAAAGAAAATAAAATTAAATATGAGAATTTACTATTTAAATAATCATTCATTTATTCATATGATTAACGGATATATTGTGTTAACAATCGAATGAAAAGCTTTCTAAAATGATAAATAATGAAGTTAATGGTCACTGATCAGTACTTTGATAATTTTTAGTAAGAAATGAATAAAAGAAAGAGATAAAAGAAAAAAACGACAATTTAATTGATAATGACCATCTTTTCATAGATGCTAGGTGTTATTTACAGAAACATAACTGAGTTACAAGTTTTATATCAATTCACCATCACCAATTTATCTTCAGTATCTTCATATTGGCAAGGATATTTAACATGCTGTAAATTTTATCGCAATGTGTATTGTTAAATTCATTCAAAAAAGATCAAACTGAAAAATAGATCATTAAAATGAATAAAATTCTATCAATCATTAAATTACAGAATTTTTTTAATAAAAATGCATTGTTATTAGAAATTAATTTATTGATTTGATGATGAAGTAAACAATACGATAGGTATCGAAGAATAGAATAATAAGTTGAGTGACAATGACCATCTTTTTTCGATGGTCATTTTATTTAAATAGAATTTACCGCATTTAGATATTAAGGTCTATAGGATGCACAGACAGCATTTTTTAGTTCTGTGTCAACAGGACGACAATGATATATACCTGTATCAATATGTATGTCACAAACTTTGTTATTACTTGGTTGTTCTACATAAAAGAATTTGTAAGTACCTGCTACATTCGGAGCAAAAGATCCTGGGTAATTCAATTGATCCACATCACCCCATTCGCTAAATAAAGTCCCTATTTCACGCGTAATATAAATAGTCTTAGCGGTATCTGGTTCAATAGCATTCGTTACATCGGAAGTTTGACTTAAACGGTAATGACCCGGTTTTTTCTTACATGCTGCAACAACTTTCGCAACGGTATCTATTTTTGCATAATAAATGTTGTTGATAACAGTTTGCTCCCAAGTATCAAACCATTTGGTAATGGTAAAGGCATATTGGATTATTTTACCGGTTTTAGTGTTTTTTCCTTCTATAACAACTGGATATCCATCTCCTGAGCCACCCATAACATGCTCCCAAGCTTTTTCTGTATCTTTTGCATCAGGTCCATTGAAGATTACTGTTGGTATATTCGTTCTAGCATCTTTGGTAACTGTGACAAGATCATTACCCTGTTTTACATTCCATTCATAATTGGCATAAAGGTTTGTTTGAGATAGGATTAGTTCAAATTTAGCACCAACAAAACCGGTATTTGGAAAGTTTTTTGTTGGGTCTGTATTTGACTGAGTTTTGAACCCTTTTTGGGCAATCCACTGATCTTTATCGCTTGAAGGAAGATTAGGTCTTAATGATGGTTTTGCAAAACAAATGCCAATATCATCTATAACAGTAAATGTTGCCGATGGTTGATTTTTAATAACGTCATTAGGATAAGTAGTATGATCAGGATCACCAGATTCAGAAAATAAAACTAAATCTGTAGATAATTTAACTTTATAGGGCGCAAATTTTCCTTCTGCTGACAATGAACAAAATGTATCAGTGTCTTTGGGTGTAAAGGCAATGTCGTTATTTCTTGAATCTGTATAGTACCATTGCATTTTAATATCTTTTGACGGATCTGCAGGTAAAATGTACGATAATTTATCACCGTCCCTATCAAAATATTCATTTTCATTAGGTTGTTTAATTTGTGCAGGAATAAATCGATTTTTAAATGGATGATTAATTGGAACTGGCATGCTAGCTATCCCTTCTTCACCATAATAATCTTTATGATCAATACGTAATCCAAATAACTGTTTTAATTCGCCATTATTTAGTAATTCGTTTTCTAAGTCTTCTGATAATCTTGGTTGTGTTCCTTGTATTGTTTTAGCTGTTTCGATGGTCAAGTTAGCATAACTTAACTGAAAAAAAGGTAATAGCAGTAAAGCATACCTAGTTGTTTTTAAGGATCTGATCATTGTATTCACTTTCATGTTTAAAATTGTTAATTTTATTATGTAATTATTTGTTTTATATATTAGTTTATTTTAATTAATGATTCGATAACCTGAATCATTAATGAGCTGATTATAATAAAAATAATATAGCTAGTCGATCAATTATATCTAAAACTACCGTTTTTTTTTAATTTTTGTCAATTATTGTGTATTTAAAAAGTAAATATTAGCGATATAACCCTTTTTAACAGGTAAAAATGAACATGATAGGTATAATTCACTGTCTTACATCTGATGAAATATATTCATAATAAACAATAAGTTTTTTAATTTTTTGTTTGCTTAAAATAATAGAAGTTATTGTCCATACCCGAGTAATATTTCGTAATGTAAATGATACCCATTATTAACGGTATCGAGTCACAGGAGTTTTAAAAATATACTTGAAAATGTTAATGCCTTTTAGGATCGTAACTTAGAAAATGTTATAGCCTTTTTGCTGAATTAAAGATGAAAATATAGGGAAAACAATAGGTTTTGACGATTGAGGGTAATCAATAAATTGTCAATATCATGACTTTAGAGTTGATATTAGTAAACAAATGTTGAATTGAAAGCGTTACTAAATTTAATGCACTATAAGTATTTGCCAATGATGAATAGCAATATATTTCTATATAATTGGAAGTCATCATTTTGTCATAATATGACCATTTTACAGATTGATTTAATCTTTGGATGGTTTATAACGTTGAATAGGGCTGGCTTGATTTTGCGATTCTAACCAAGCGAGTTTATCACGATAATTTTTTTCGGCACCACGCATGGTTGGATAATAATACTTGCTATCGGCTAATTCAGGCGGAAAATAATTTTCTCCTGCTGCAAATGCATTAGGTTCATCATGAGCATAACGATACTGAGCACCATAACCTAACTTTTTCATTAAATTTGTTGGTGCATTACGTAAATGTTGTGGAACATCATAATCGGGCTTTGATTGCGCATCAAGCATAGCTTGTTTAAAAGCTAAATATACCGCATTACTTTTTGGTGCACAAGCAAGATACACAATTGCTTGTGCGATAGCGCGCTCACCTTCAGCTGGACCAACACGTGTAAAGCAATCCCATGCCGCTAGTGCAACTTGCATTGCTCTTGGATCAGCATTACCCACATCTTCCGAAGCTATAGCTAACAATCGGCGAGCAACATAAAGTGGATCACCGCCCGCCGAAATAATTCTAGCATACCAATAGAGTGCTGCGTCGGGTGCTGAACCTCGAATCGATTTATGAACAGCAGAGATTAAATCGTAATAACGATCACCTTGATTATCAAATCGAGCGCTACGTTCTCCAATTATCTCTTTGAGTAATGCAGGCGTAAGTGGTTGTCCATCAGACATATCGACTAAAAGTTCAAGAGTATTTAAGGCACGTCTCGCATCCCCACCCACAAATTCCGCGATTTGTTTTTTGGTTTCATCTGGTAGGGTAATTTTATATTTACCGTATCCGCGTTCTGGGTCATCTATCGCTTGTTGTAAGATTAGCTCAATATCATGTGTGGTTAATGATTTAAGCAGATACACACGAGCACGTGATAATAATGCAGAATTCAATTCAAATGAAGGATTTTCAGTGGTAGCCCCTATAAATGTTACGGTACCATTTTCAACATAGGGTAAAAATGCATCTTGTTGACTTTTATTAAAACGGTGAACCTCATCAACAAATAAAATGGTACGGATACCCGCTTGCTGATTAATTTTCGCCCTTTCAATGGCTTCACGAATATCTTTGATTCCTGACGTCACTGCCGAAACTCTTTCAACTTTAGCATTGGCATGATGGGCAATGATTTCAGCAAGTGTCGTTTTACCCGTCCCAGGAGGCCCCCATAAAATCATCGAATGCAAATTACCGGCAGTAATCGCTTTTGGTAAAGGTTTGTTAGCACCCAAAAGTTGTGTTTGACCAATATATTCTGATAACGTACGAGGACGCATTCTTGCCGCTAACGGCTTAAATTCTTCTGTCGTAAATTCAAAAGACATACTAGGCATAACACATTGAGTCCAGTTTTACAAAGTTATAGGTATTATATACTTATTGAATGAAATTAGTGAAAAAGAAAAGAAAATATCTTTTCCCTCTAACTAAAAAACAGTAATATTTTAAGTAATTTCAATTATCGAAGTTGATTTCAATACTGCCAAATAAAGTACATAAGGATGAGTTATGAAAAAGTTTTTATTGTTAATGGGATTGTTGGCTAGCGCTTCAGTATGGGCTGGCGATAAAGAGTTGTTACAACGCCGCCTTGATAAAATAGATGGTTTTTATGCACATTTTTCTCAAGAGGTAAAAACTGCTGATAACCAAATGGTTCAAGAAGGTAAAGGAGAGCTTTGGGTTACAAGACCTTATTATTTTAATTGGACAATGCACGAACCCGATGAAACCTCAATTATTTCCGATGGAACAGATATGTGGGTCTATATACCAGCGGTTGAGCAGGTGAGTGTAATGGATTTAAAAAAAGCAGTGGATAATCGATTGATGCTACTGATTACTGATAGCCACAATGCCATTTGGAATGTTTATAATGTGACTCGTAAACAAGATTCATTTACATTAAAACCAACAGATGGATCTAATCAGGTTTTTGTTATTTCGGTGTTACCAACGGGCATGATTTCTAACTTTTCCATTATTGAAGAAGATGGGCAACGTAGCGACTATGAATTATTTAGCCAAAAACTTGGCAAAGTTGACTCAGACAAATTTAAATTTACTCCACCAGCAGGTATAACAATTGATGATCAACGTTAGTTCTCTGTAGAGATGATTTAAGTGATGTGAAAATTTATTTATGTCTCTTATTTATTTTTTTATTTTAAACCGTTATTAATAAAATGAGTAATGAACTTTATCAATTTTAAAGACTTTTAACAAGCTATCAGATAAAAGATGAGAACTCTGTAAAATATCAGTGAATGTCTTTTATCTGAACTTAATTATGCCATTCAATATTGCCAATATGATCATTCAGTGTTTATATGAAAAATATTATAAATATTTATTTCTAAGATCAGTTTATTGAGTATCAATCTAGAATCAGTTAGGTTAAAAAAATCGTACTGATTTGTCATTGACTAAACAAGCGATAACATAACTTATATTTTAAATTTATTGAATCTTTTTTAGTATTATTATGCCATATCGGTTTGATTGAGTCCTATTGTTATGTATAAAAAGTTCTTTTTGATATTAACTTGTCATGTTCAAAATAACACGAGTAAAAGCCCCGATCATTCACTTGTTCTATATAAAATATGAGGTTAGTTTGATATCAAGAATATGGATGAACAAGGCATAAATTGAATATTTATTCAAATTCATTTTCATTAATACTGACAACTGGATTATCTGAAAACAGGTAATGATCGCGTTTAGTTTCAAAATCTTCACTCGCTGCATCAAATAACATTTTTTTCGTATTTTCTAGATGTTGCCACATCGCTAATTTGGCTGCTTTGGGATCTCGATTGATTAATGCCTCAAGAATTTTATCATGTTCTTCCCACCAGCTTTCGATATCTTGTTGCTGTACATGTTCATGAAGTTTTTTCCATAAAGGATTTAAAGTTCGCTGTCGCCATGTTTCTTCAACAATGGTTATTAAAGCTGTATTACGCGTAATCATGGCTATTTGGGTGTGAAATTTCAGATCCCAATCAGAGTCACGATAGTGATCTTCTTTTTTGGCATTGTGCTGAATTTCTAATAGATTTACAATATCATCTTTTGTGATCTGAGTTGCAGCAAACTCAGCAATATTGCTTTCAATTAATTGACGGGCTTGTAATAATTCAAATGGCCCTGTTGTTGCAAAATTAAGTCCGTGTGAGTCACTAATTATATTGATGGTCTGTTGCTTATTTGCAATAACATGTATACCAGACCCTTTTCTAGCATCAACAAAACCTTCAACTTCTAGCATAATAATCGCTTCTCTTACCACCGAACGACTGACTTTTAATTCTTCACAAATAAGTCTTTCTGACGGTAATTTACTTCCAACAGAATAAATACCATTAATAATACGGTTTTTTAATTCTGTAGCGATAACTTGATAAAGACGCTGATGTTCATTTTGCTCTTGGATCATAATAATGTTTGAATAATTCCATAATTCTAGTTTGGTTCTTAAAATACCATCTAATTGCTTAGAGTTAAACAAGCTTTGATTAAATTTTTGTAACCTTATCTGATATTTTTTCAATAAGACTGACAAATGAACAACCGGATTTTTATGGTGGTTAATTGTTATGTTCTGTGATGTATGTCAACTTTTTAAGTTGACTGACATGTTAATATGCGCCAAAATTTATAATGTATAGGGAGCATAAAATGTACAAAGCAATAAAAAATCTTCGCTGGTATATGATAGCGTTAGTAACCATTGGCACCATTCTTGGGTATTTAACTCGAAATTCAATTGCTGTTGCTGCCCCAGTGCTTAATGAAGTCATGGGTATGACAACTCAACAATATTCATATGTTGTTGCTGCTTATTCAGCCTGTTATACCGTAATGCAACCTGTAGCTGGCTATGTACTTGACTTATTGGGTACACGCGTAGGTTATGCGGTATTCGCTCTATTATGGTCAATCTTTTGTATTAGTACTGCATTTTCAGGCAGTTGGGTTGGTCTTGCATTCACTCGTGGAGCAGTGGGTGCTGCTGAAGCGGCTATGATTCCTGCTGGTTTAAAAGCAACAAGTGAATGGTTTCCAGCGAAAGAAAGATCAATTGCCGTTGGTTGGTTTAATTTAGGATCATCGGTTGGGGCAATGATAGCACCGCCATTAGTCGCCGGAGCAATATGGTTACATAGCTGGCAGTTAGCATTTATTATTTGTGGTTTATTAAGTTTTGTTTGGGGGGTATTTTGGTTTGCTCTTTATCGTCATCCAACTAACCAAAAACGATTATCAGAAGAAGAAAGAAAATACATTCTATCTGGGCAAGAAGTAAGTCACCAAACTTCAAATACTGAAAAATTACCTGCATATAAAATTGTGAGTACTCGTCGCTTTTGGGGTATTGCCATTCCTAGATTTTTAGCTGAACCGGCATGGGGAACCTTTAACGCTTGGATCCCATTATTTATGTTTACAACTTATGGTTTTGACCTAAAACAGATTGCAATTTTTGCTTGGATGCCAATGCTGTTTGCTGATTTTGGTTGTGTACTTGGCGGCTATATGGCGCCATTTTTCCAAAAATATTTTAATGTCAGTTTGATTAACTCACGCAAATTAGTTGTGACTGTTGGTGGCATATTAATGATTGCTCCTGGGTTAATTGGGCTGTTTGCAAATCCCTATGTTGCTATCTTTTTATTTTGTATTGGAGGATTTGCTCACCAAGCATTATCTGGTGCATTAATTACATTATCTTCCGATGTATTTGGTCGAAATGAAGTTGCAACTGCAAATGGCTTTACAGGTATGGCGGCATGGCTTGCAAGTACTATCTTTGCTTTAATTGTGGGAGCGGTTGCGGAATCAGTTGGTTTTAGTCCATTATTTGTAATATTAAGTTGTCTTGATCTTTTAGCTGCATTAGCGGTATGGACAATATTAAAAGCACCATCTACAACTGAACAACAATAAATTAATCAAGTTGTACATGCCATTGGCATGTGCAATCCAATAGATAAATACGGTTTATGGAGAATAACATGCGTTTTTTAACTGAAGATTTTTTACTTGATACAGAATTTTCTCGTCAACTTTATCACAATTATGCGGCACAACAGCCAATTTTTGATTATCACTGTCATTTACCGCCAGAACAAATCGCGCAAGATTATCAATTTAAAAATTTATACGATATATGGTTAAAAGGCGATCATTATAAATGGCGTGCCATGCGCACTAATGGTGTACCAGAAAAATTTTGTACGGGCAACGACGTTAATGATTTTAATAAATTTAAAGCATGGGCTGAAACAGTACCTCATACGATAGGTAATCCACTTTATCATTGGACCCATTTAGAATTACGTAGACCCTTTGGCATCGATAACATTACGCTTTCACCTGCAACGGCTGAAACCATTTGGAATACCTGTAATGCAATGCTTGAAACTAAAGATTTTACTGCGCGTAGTATTATGAAAAAAATGAATGTGAAAATGGTAGGCACAACCGATGATCCAATTGATGATTTAATTCACCATAAAACCATTGCTCAAGATACTTCATTTGATATTAAAGTTTTACCAAGTTGGCGTCCTGATAAAGCATTTAATATTGATTCTGAATTTTTTGTTTCTTATATAGAAAAATTATCGACAGTAGCAGATATCAGCATCTCAAGCTTTCATCAACTTTGTCAGGCTTTAGCAAAACGTATGGATCATTTTGCTGCACATGGTTGTAAAGTTTCTGATCACGCTTTAGATACAGTAGTTTATGAAGAAGCAACAGAAAAAGAATTAGATGTAATTTTAACTAAACGGTTAACGGGTGCAAATTTAACTTCGAAAGAGATCGCTCAATTCAAGACTGCGGTTATCATCTACTTAGGCAGTGAATACAACAAACGTGGATGGGTTCAGCAATACCATATTGGCGCTTTACGTAATAACAATTCAAAAATGTTTAAACTGATGGGACCTGATGTTGGTTTTGATTCTATTAATGATTCGCCAATTGCTCAACCATTGTCTCGACTCTTAGATGCACAAGCTAAACAAAATGCTCTCCCTAAAACCATTCTTTATTGTTTAAATCCATCTGATAATGAAATCTTGGGTACGATGATAGGTAATTTCCAAGGGGAATCAATACAAGGCAAAATGCAATTTGGTTCAGGTTGGTGGTTTAACGATCAAAAAGATGGCATGATTCGCCAAATGACCCAACTTGCTCAACTTGGTTTATTAAGTCGTTTTGTTGGAATGCTAACCGATAGCCGCAGTTTCCTTTCTTATACTCGTCATGAATATTTTAGACGCATTTTATGCCGTATGATTGGTCGTTGGGTTGAAGATGGTGAAGCACCAGGTGATATCGAATTATTAGGACAGATGGTCAAAAATATCAGTTTTGATAATGCAAAAAACTATTTTGGTATTGAATTAAATTAATAGATTAGAGTGATAGTAATGAAAACATTAAACAGAGTTGATTTTCCTGGTGCTAAATATACTACGCGTGTTGTACAATTCGGCGAAGGCAATTTTTTGCGTGCTTTTTTAGATTGGCAATTGGATATCTTGAATGAAAAAACCGATCTTGATGCTGGTGTCGCTATTATTCGTCCACTTAATACAGACTTTCCACCATCATTAAATACGCAAGATGGTTTATATACCACGTTAATCCGTGGATTAAATGAAAGCAATGAAACGGTAAAAGAATTTAGGATGATTCGTTCGGTTAACACTGAGATAAATGTCTATACACAATATGACCAATATCTTGAACTTGCCAAAGATCCTAATATCCAATTTATTTTTTCTAATACCACTGAAGCGGGCATCAGTTATGTTGAAAGTGACAAACTCACTGACCAGCCAGCTACTAGCTATCCAGCTAAATTAACCGCTTTCTTATATGAAAGATTTAGCCATTTTTCTGGTAGCAAAGAAAGTGGTCTAATCATTATTCCATGTGAGTTAATTGATTATAATGGTGACGCACTGAAAAACTTAGTTTTAAACTATGCCAAACAATGGAATTTGTCAGACAAATTTATTAACTGGTTAGAAAATGATAATGTATTTTGTTCAACATTGGTTGATAGGATTGTACCTGGTTACCCTAAAGCTCAAATGGCTGAATTAGAATCGGAATTAGGTTATAAAGATAACTTTATTGATTCAGCAGAATACTTCTATCTTTTTGTTATCCAAGGTCCACAATGGTTAGCACAGAAATTGCGCTTAGATAAATGCAACATGAATATCAAAATTGTCGATGATATTAAGCCATATAAAGAGCGTAAAGTCGCGATTTTAAATGGTGCACACACCGCGTTGGTTCCTGTTGCTTATCTGGCAGGAATTGATACGGTAGGTGAATCAATGAATGATTCACAAATCTTCGAGTACATTAAAGAGACCATTTTTGATGAGATTATTCCTGTTTTAGATTTACCACACCAAGAATTAGTTGATTTTGCACAGTCAGTTATCAATCGTTTTAAAAACCCATTTATTGAACACCAATTATTGTCAATCGCTCTAAATAGTATGACCAAATTTAAAACGCGTATACTTCCGCAGTTGCTCGCTTATCAAAAAGCAAAAAGCGCATTACCTAAGCATTTAGTCTTCTCTTTCGCTGCCTTAATTGCTTTTTATCGTGGTGTGAGAAGTAATCAAAATTATCCATTACAGGATGAAGCAATTTGGTTAGAGCGTTTCAGTACAGGCTGGGCGAAGGTTAATAGTGGCAATGAAACACTTGCACAATTAGTTCAAACAGTACTGAGTGATCGTGCTCATTGGGATTGTGATTTACTCAGCATTCCGCAATTATCACAAACATTAACACAATATTTAACTGTCATTACTCAAGAAGGAATGCGCAGTGCTATTAAAAAATGTGTTACTGGTAGCAAATAACATGAGTGGTGCAATGGTAAAATATATAAAAATTAATAATAAAGATAATGTTGCTGTGGCATTATCTGATATTGAAGCACATGAAAGTAATATTATAATCGATGAAAACGCCATCGATTTACCACAAGCGATCAAACAAGGACATAAATTTGCGCTTAAAGATATAGAGCCTAATGAAAATATCATTAAATATGGTTTACCAATAGGACATGCCACTTGTTTAATTAAAACTGGTGAACATATTCATTCACATAATTTAAAAACCAATTTAAGTGATATTAATGATTATAAATATCTGCCTAATTTATCCAAAAATCAGGCACTGCATGAAATAGCGGATAAACCAGTAAACATTTACCGTCGAAAAAATGGCGAAGTGGGGATCCGCAATGAACTTTGGATCATACCAACGGTAACATGTATTAATGGTATTGCTCAGCAAATTGTTAAACAGTTTTGTGATGAGCTCAATAATCAATTAGAAATTGATGCAATTACCGTACTTGAACATCCTTATGGTTGTTCGCAACTTGGGCAAGATCATAAAAACACTAAATTAATATTACAAGATCTTGTTAAACACCCTAATGCGGGGGCTGTATTAGTTATTGGACTTGGATGTGAAAATAATCAAATCTCTGAATTTAAAGCCGATCTTGGTGATTATGATGAGTCGCGTGTTAGATTTCTTATTGCTCAACAAGAAGCCGATGAAGTCGCTTGTGCCTTGGTGCAGCTAAGAGAATTGTATGCCATTATGAAGCAAGATAAACGCGAAGCAGGGCGTTTGAGTGAGTTAAAATTTGGTTTAGAATGTGGTGGATCAGATGGTTTTTCAGGCATAACCGCCAATCCGATGTTGGGACTGTTTTCCGATTATGTCATTGCTCATGGTGGAACCAGTGTTTTAACTGAAGTACCGGAAATGTTTGGTGCTGAAAATATTTTAATGTCGCACTGTGTTGATGAGCCAACTTTCGATAAAACCGTGCATATGATCAACGATTTCAAACAGTATTTCATCTCAAACAATCAACCTATTTATGAAAATCCTTCTCCGGGTAATAAAGCAGGAGGGATAACAACTTTAGAAGAAAAATCTCTTGGTTGTACGCAAAAAGCTGGTGGAAGTGAAGTGATTGATGTTTTGAACTATGGTGAAAGACTAACAAAGCTTGGTCTTAATTTACTCAGTGCACCTGGTAATGATGCGGTCGCCACCGGGGCTTTATCAGCAGCAGGATGTCATATGGTGTTGTTCACTACTGGTCGTGGTACTCCCTATGGTGGAATCGTACCAACGGTGAAAATTGCTACTAATTCGCAATTAGCTGACAAAAAAGTCAATTGGATTGATTTTAATGCTGGTAAACTGATTGAAGGTGTCTCTATGCAAGAATTATTAATTGAATTTATTGACTATATCGTACTGGTTGCTAATGGTCAGCAGACTTGCAATGAAATAAATAATTTCAGAAATCTAGCGATATTAAAAAGTGGTGTAACGCTATAACACTTTACAATCAAGGCTAAACCAGCTGGCCTTCTTATCAAAAAAATGCGAACGGTAGACGATTAAAGTCTACCGTTCACACTAAAATACAAAAGGAAGCAACAATGACAATGGTATCTGTTAAAGATTTTGGCGCTATAGGTAATGGCAAATCGCTCAACACAGCTGCATTTGCCAAAGCAATAGACCATATTGAACAACAAGGCGGTGGAATCCTTATCGTTCCCGTTGGGACATATTTGACTGGCGCAATAAAGCTTTGCAGTAATTTAACTTTAGTGATTGAACAAAATGCGACTTTATTGTTTTCCGATAATGAGCAAGATTATCCAATCGTTCATTCACGTTGGGAAGGGGTAAAGCAAGATGTGTATATGCCCTGTATTTATGGTCAATATCTTGAAAATGTCATTATCACAGGGGGAGGTAAAATTGACGGCAATGGTGCTAAATGGTGGCATACTTTCCGTCATAATCGTGATAGCCTAAGGTATCCAAGACCTTACTTAATTGGTTTTGATTTTTGCCAACGTATAACGATTGAAAAAGTCTTTTTAACTCAGTCTCCAAGTTGGACGGTACATCCAATGGAGTCAAATAATGTGGTGGTTGATAATATATCGATTTTAAATCCTGCTGATTCACCTAATACTGATGGTATCAATCCTGAATCTTGCCGTAATGTTAGAATTTCAAATTGTTATATTGATGTGGGTGATGATTGCATCGCAATCAAAGCTGGTACTGAGGAAACAGCGGACAAAAGTCCTTGTGAAAATATTTTAATAACTAATTGTAATATGATTCATGGTCATGGTGCGGTAGTATTGGGTAGTGAAATGAGTGGTAGTATTCGTAATGTGACGATTACTAACTGTGTATTTCAAAAAACAGATCGTGGTGTGAGATTTAAAACACGTCGTGGTCGCGGTGGCACCATTTCAGATATTACTTTTAGTAATATTGTTATGGATGAAGTGCTATCAGCTTTTGTGATGAACTATTATTATTACTGTGGACCAAAAGGGAACGATCCAATTGTTTGGAATAAAGATCCGATGCCAATAAATGAAGCAACACCAGCCTGCCATAATATTAGTTTTTCAAATATTATTGCTAAAAATGTGCGTGCTTATGCTGGATTTTTATATGGTATTCCTGAATCGCCCATTACCAATATTTCTTTTGATAATGTACGAGTATCAATGCAAATGAATGCCGAAGCCGGCGAAGTTGATATGTTTAAGGATGTTAAATCAGAGGCAGGTAAAGGATTTTTTATCGAAAATGCACAAAGTATTTTGTTTAATAACGTTATTGTCGATAATGTTGTGAGTGAGCCACTTTGTGTTAAAAACAGTCTTGATGTTCATGTTAATCAAACATTTGTGAAGCAGGATGGCAAATTAATTAAACTGGAAGTTTAAAAGCATTATCACTGATCTTTTAAATTCTATTAAAAAAATCAGTGATTGTTAGTAAATAACCGCTTGAATAGCGGTTATTTTTATCATTAAAAAGCATAACTTAAGCATTCTCCTTTTAAAAATAGGTTGGCATAAACTTGTCGATAATTTTTTACCATTTAACAGAGGTACTCTGACATTCAAAAAACGTTTTAATGATTTATCTACTGTTATTCCTTTTACTTAATTAATCCACATTAAAATCTATCCAATATGCATTGCAAATTTACACCACATTATCATTTGAGTGGAAGTTATCTTCGCTGGGGGTAAATCCTGCTGCACATAAAAAATGTAATGAATCTTTATTGACATGAGAAAGGTGAGACCAACGGATAACAGCGCTGTTAATTTCATAGCTAATGACACCAACCTACAGAATTTGTGCGTTATTTTACGGTCTACATGACCAGCTCTAAACTTAGCAACGACTGATCGTTAGGTAGCTTAGAATTTTTGTTTACTTTTCTTTAGTAAAATAACTTTGATGTTGATCACATTTATCTAATAAACCTTTTAAAGCTAAATTTTTAGCTCTGCATACTCAATTGCAGTGGTTCACTCTATATAGGATAAATTATGACAACTGCATTTTATAATAAACCAACATATTGGTTCGCTTCCTGTTACAGTTTTATGTATTACGCAGCAGGAAGTTTTGTTTTTTCCTTTTATGCTATATGGCTAAGTAAAGAGATAGGCTTAAGCGCAAAACAGACCGGCATTATTTATTCGTTTAACTACTTTATTTCATTAATCATTATGATTATGTATGGCGTTTACCAAGATAAACTAGTGCTAAAAAAACACCTTGTCTGGTTTCAAAGTATTATTATTACCTGCGCCGCTCCAGCATTAATTTACGTCTATGAGCCACTATTACGCCATAATTTCTACGTAGGAGTGATTTTTGGTAGTTTCTTTTTAGGCTTTGGTTGGATTGCTGGCATGGGGCTAATTGATTCCTATTGCGAAAAAATCAGCCGAGCGTTTGGTTTTGAGTTTGGTCAATGTCGAACATGGGGATGTATTGCTTATGCTGTTGGTACTTTTATTGCAGGTATTTTAATTAGTCTTAACCCTCACCTTAATTTTTGGGCGGCATCGGCAGTTGGTGTTTGTTTCATGATTCTTAATTTCAACTTCAAACCTGATTTGAGTAAATCATCAGAAGCGGTGTTTCAGAAAAAGGATAAACTCAGTTTTAGTGAGATCCTTTCCGTTTTTACCCTGAAAAAATTCTGGATATTTGTTATTTATGTACTCGGAACCTATAGTCTTTATAATATTTATGATCAGCAGTTATTTCCGGTTTATTTCACACAACAGTTTGACGATATCAATGATGGTTATCGCTTATATGGTATTTTAAATTCTTTCCAAGTTTTTTTAGAAGCCGCCATTATGTTTTGTGTACCATTTGTAGTGAATCGTGTTGGTGCAAAAAATGCATTGATTTTTGCAGCATTTATTTCGGCTTCTCGTATCTTTCTAACGGGTCACGTTAGCAGTATTGCAATTATCTCAGTGATTAAGCTTATGCACTGCTTAGAGATTTCAACCATTTTGGTTTCAGTATTTAAATATATTGATAATAACTTTAATGCTCGCTTATCTGCGACTGTTTTTTTAATTGGTTATCAGGTTGCAGGATCAGTGGGGGTCATTTTATTTTCAACGTTAGTTGGTGATTTTTATGATACCGCAGGGGCGGCAACTACATTTAATAATCTTGGTTTAGTTGTGCTAGGCTTTATGATTTTCGCCATCATCTTCCTAAGTCGTGACAGGAAAAGTATCAATATCGAAACTGAGCAGGAAGTTAATTAAGTTAACACTGTTTTTAATTTTCATTAATCGAATTTAATCACGTTAGTAAGGATTCACAATGAACATATATAATTCTGTAACACAATTTCACTTTGAACAAACTCGCACCATTTCACCGGAAAACATGACTGGTGAAAAAGGACAATCGTGCATGAAAAGCAGCGCATTAGGTCCTAGTCGTAAGGGACAAGGTTGCATTTCAATTGCTTCAGGCGAAACGGTAACCATTGCCCAAATCACAGGTCCGGCCGAGATTCGCCATATGTGGTTTACCTTAACTGATAGAACGCATCGCGGTAGTTTTGTGCTTCGTGATGTAGTGATTCGCATCTATTGGGACGATGAAAAAATTCCTTCCGTTGAAAGCCCTATTGGGGATTTTTTCTGTAATGGTTTTGGGGCAAGATGCGATATTAATTCTGTGCCAATTGTTGTTAATCCAACAGGTGGGTTTAATAGCTATTTTAGAATGCCATTTAATAAAAAAGCGCGCATTGAAATTCAAAATGAGCACGAAGCGGATTTACAACATTTCTTCTTCACTATTAATTATGCCATTATGCCAAAACCGTTTGAGGCACCGCTTTATTTCCATGCACAATGGCGTAGACAACGCGTCACCAACTATGCGCAAGACTATGTAATATTAGACAATGTTGAAGGTCATGGTTATTATGTTGGTACTTACTTAGCACTGACTGCCCTTGAGCGCTATTGGTGGGGAGAAGGTGAGTTTAAGTTTTATCTAGATGATGATAGCAATTACCCAACTCAGCATTCAACCGGTTCAGAAGACTATTTTGGTGGTGCATGGGCATTTCATAACCGAGATACTCAAGGTCGGCCAAAGGCTAAATGTTTCCAAACGTTATTTATGGGGTATCCATATCAAACCAATCGTGATGCAACGCGTGATTTTTTTCAAACAGGAGATTCTAACCCCGTACACGGTTTTGGTGATGATAGCCTACCTATGCATGGCTTATATCGTTGGCATTTACCCGATCCAATCGCATTCCATAAAAATATCAAACTTGCATTCCAACAAATTGGTAATGATGATATAAGATTATATGAACGTTGTGATGATATTGCCAGTGTTGCTTATTGGTATCAAAGTCCATCGGAAAACCATAATCCGGTATTTCCGAATAAACAACAACGTACACCACGATAATTGAGAGATGAGTAAATGGCGAGTAATAAAATAAAAATTAATGATATTGCTCGTTTGGCTGGCGTGTCGGCAACGACCGTCAGTCATATTTTTAATAAACGAGACAAAAAATATCGTATTTCACCGCACACACGACAACGGGTATTAGCCATTGCTCAGCAATATAGTGATCAATCTCATATTCGTCAATGTTTGATAAAAGCTAACAGTACCAATACGGTGGGTGTGATTGTTCCTGATATGTCGAATTCTTTTTTTTCAATGTTTTTGCATCATTTAGAAGCATCATTTCGGCAAAAAAACATTCAATTATTAATTACGTGCAGTCATTATAATAAAGATGTCGAAGTGAATGTCGCCCAAAATTTAGTTGAACGCAAAGTGGATGCGATGATTGTGGTGACATCTTTAGACAGTGATGAATTTTATGTGAGTATTAACCAACACACTCCGGTTCTGTTTTTTGACCGCTATCTTAAAGACACCTCATTACCTTTTATTACAAGTGAATCATTGCATTCAGTTGCTGAATTAATTCGACCTTATGCCGAACAATTAGATGAGTTTTATTTTATTGGCTGTGATACACAATTGACATCGATTGATGCAAGGCTTGAAGGATTTAAGCAAGGTCTGAATAAAGCTGGTTTAACCGTTAATCCACATTGGCTAGTCAGTGATGATTATTGTCCCAATAAAGGATACGAATTACTAAAAAATTTACATCACAAATTAGGGCGATTACCAAAAGCGATTTTTACACCATCAGGAAATTTGTTACAAGAAGTGCTTAGTTATTTGGTGGAAATCAAGCTCGATCCAAAAAAAATTTGCTTATGTTCTTATGACTACAATATTTATTTAGATTACTCTTATTACCCGATTGATGCAATTGCGCAGGATTTTCAAAGTATGGCGCATGTTTGTGTTGATGTTATCGATAATTTACTTAACTTTAATGAGTTAAAAAACCCTACAATTTTTATCAAACCACAAATAATACGCCATCATTAAGTTGAGCATAGCGCGATGAATCACGCAATGATTAACGATTGGCGTTTTTCATAATACGGGCTTTATCAACCTGCCATTGACGCTCTTTAATATCGGAGCGTTTATCGTACTCTTTTTTACCTTTCGCCACACCAATTTTTACTTTCGCCCAAGCATTTTTCCAATATAAAGAAAGGGCGACAACAGTATAACCTTGGCGATTGATTTGACCAAATAATGAGTTGAGCTCACGTTCATTTAATAACAATTTTCGATTGCGCATAGGCTCACATATTACATGTGTTGATGCAACATTTAATGGTGTAATTGTTGCGCCAAATAACCATGCTTCACCATCTTTAAGTAAAACATAGCTATCACTTATGTTGGCTTTACCTGCACGTAATGATTTTACTTCCCAGCCTTGCAGGGATAGTCCTGCCTCGATTTCTTGTTCAATAAAGTACTCATGGCGTGCGCGTTTATTTAGTGCTATAGTTGCCGAACCCGGCTTGTGTGATTTTTTCTTAGTCATAATATGCGATATTATAAAGTTACGTGGTACTATATGCCATTAATTTTAACTTTTCATTTTATTATTATGGCACATGTTTTTCACGAGGTTATCGAGCCTTATTCAATTGAGCAAATGTTTACTTTGGTCAATGATATTACTCACTATCCAGAATTTGTACCTGATTGTATCGCAACTGGCATTATTAGAAAACAAGATAATTTAATGGCCGCATTTATTGAAGTTGAAAAATTAGGGTTTAAGAAATCTTTTACAACATTAAACAAAATTAATCAGCCTCATTCTATCGAAATGAGTTTGTTAGACGGCCCATTTAAATACTTATCGGGAAAATGGCAATTTACTGCATTAGGTGAACACAAAAGTAAAATTAGTTTCGATTTGGATTTTGAATTCAAAAATAAATTACTTGATATAGCGTTCACTCCAGTTTTTAAAGAGGTGATGTCTAACATGGTTAATGCATTTTCACAAAGAGCAAGGCAGATTTATTAAGATGAACAGTATTCAAGTTGTTTATGCGCTACCAAATAATCCAACCATCATTACTTGCGATGTTGATGAGCAAACGAATGTCTTGCAAGCAATTACAAAATCCAATATCTTATCAATATGTCAGATAAAATTGGATGGGCATTTGATTGGTATTTATGGCAAACGTTGTGATCTTAATGATTTGGTGAAAAATGGTGATCGTATTGAAATTTATCGCCCATTAATTAATGATCCTAAAGAAATCAGACGAAGAAGAGCAGCAAAAAAATAGTTTATGAAGCAAAGGAAACACAATGCTTAATCTGCTAATTGAAAAAATAGAAAATTTATGCAAGAAGCGTGGGATTAAATTAACAACACAGCGTCGAACTGTGTTAGGCATTATGCTCAAAGCAAATAAGGCAATGAGTGCATATGATCTTTTAGATTTGCTTAAAGTCAGTGAACCAAAAGCAAAACCGCCAACAATTTATCGTGCATTGGAATTTTTGCTTGAACAAGGTTTTATCCATAAAGTAGAATCGTCTAATAGTTTTATTATTTGTCCAAATTTTCATGATCCAGAACATATTTCCATACTGTTTATTTGTGATAAGTGTCAACAGATTATTGAAAAACATTCTCAAGATATAGAAACACAACTTAAGCAGTTAGCGCAACAAAATGAGTTTTTAATAAAACATAGTGTGCTTGAAATCCATGGAATTTGTCAGTCATGTCAGCCTTAATTATTATTCTTTGGTTTGTTAATTTATTTTGTGATACTGTCGGACAAATTGCATTTAAATATGCCGCGATAACTTCAAAACATCAACAAGGTTTATATTATTGGCAAAAATTGTTTGGTAATTTCTGGCTTTGGTTAGGTTTTGGTACTTATTTTGTTGGTTTTATTTTTTGGCTGGCTTTTTTAAGTGAAGTTCCATTATCGCAAGGTATTTTATTAGGATCGTTTAATATCATCACGGTTATGGTTGCTGGACGCATCTTATTCAAAGAACATCTAACAGCATTTCGTCTTATCGGTATATTGTTTATCACTATCGGCGTGATATTAGTGGGACTGACTTAATGAAAAAATTTTATATCATTGGTTTTATCTTATTATTGTTTTTTGATACGTTTGGTCAAACTACTTTCAAATTAACCGCATTATCAGCTTTACCATTTGAAATAAGTTTCGATTGGTTAATTCGTATTTTTAGTCATGGATGGGTCTATTTGGTAATTTTAGGCTACACTGGTGCATTTATGACTTGGATGGTTTTATTAAAAAATGCGCCGGTAGGACCAGCTTTTGCTGCTTCTCATCTACAAGTGGTGACGGTTATGCTAGTTTCAATAATTGTGTTTAATGAACATATAACGTTAACTCGTTTGCTTGGTGGACTATGTATTATTATTGGTATTGTATTTTTAGCGTTAGCTGAGCAAAAATTACAATGCAAAAAGTAAATTTTTATACTGAAACGTTTGCATTACCTGAAACTTTTTGACAAAAGTTATTTTTTTGACTTGCTAACTTTTAAGATTGATTATTGATTGGATCTATTTATTATCAGGAATCAATAAAGTTATTAGGGATATTGATTCCTTTCATAATTGTCCGGTTAGAAAAAGTTTTGTTTAATTTCGTTGCCTTCACGTTCCATGATAACTAAGTAAGCTTCTCTACGCCAAAATAGAAACAAACGACGTATGTCTGTTTCCATAGTAACAACTTGCCAACCTTGAACTGCATATTTATTTAAAAAATCAGACAATTTTACTGGATTAGCGTTAGCTATACCTAAAGCAATGAAGATAACGTATCTTCTCGATAGAGTACTACTTAATATTCTTTCATATGGTTAAACCTTAAATCCATTTACCAAAATAGTCATTTTTTTGATTGTGATATTAAAAAGCAGACAGAAATTAGACCTTTTTTAGCCAATTAAACAAATATTGAACCTTATGATTTTTAGGATTAATCAATCTAAATTGTTTAATTCTGATTTTGTTAAAACGTTTCAGGTAATGCAAACGTTTCAGTATAAAAAAGAGAATTTAGGTGAATATTATGATATAGAATCATGATAATGACATCGTTTTGCAAAAGTGAATAAGTAAATTAGAGAGTTTTAATATGATAAAAAAACAAAAAGCACCCTAGCTTCAAAAACATTCAAAGCTATTTAAAGCCAACAGACAAATAAATCAAATTTGTTTATCTAGATTCTTAAGCATTTCAATGATCGGTCTATTGGCATCTGGAAATTCGTCAGCATTGAGATCTTGTTGATCAATCCAACGGCTAGGTTGGCCTTCTTTAGCAAATGGTACGCCGTCCCATTCTTCAACGAGGTAAGCATGAATAGTGATATGACGATCATCATAACTGTGTTTAAAAATATTTAAAAATTGGGCTTGATGAATTTGGATATCAACTTCTTCAGCTATTTCACGTTGTAAGGTTTGAAATGGGGTTTCACCTACTTCAATCTTGCCACCTGGAAATTCCCAAAAACCAGCAAGATGTGAGTCTTCACCGCGTTGAGTTATAAAGATCTGACAATCTTGTGAACGAATTATACCTACAGCAATTTCAGTATGTTTTTTCATAATCCTGTCTATTTGTTATCAACATCAGGGAAAGCGGCTACTTTCCCTGATAATGTAAGTACCGAGTTTAATCGGTTATTTAATATCAATATTATTTGATGATACTAAATTTTTGCCTTAGTGAACAGCACCATGACAATGTTTATATTTTTTACCTGAGCCACAAGGACATGGATCATTACGTCCAACTTTGGTTTGGTTCCTTACGATTGGTTGTGATGACGATCCAGCTGATTGGTCTTTACTTTCACTACCCATACTAGTTACCTCTTCATGGTTGGTTTGTTGCTTTGCCATTAATTTTTCCATTTCTGCTAGGCGTTGTCGTTCAGCTTCATCGACTTCTTCTTGTGAACGAATTTGTACACGACTTAAAATACCAATTACATCATATTTTAACGATTCTAACATGCTGGCAAACATGTTAAATGATTCGCGTTTATATTCTTGTTTTGGATCTTTTTGAGCATAACCACGTAAATGAATCCCTTGACGTAAATAATCCATTGCCGCAAGATGTTCTTTCCATAAAGTATCGAGTGTTTGTAACATAACACTTTTTTCGAATTGTCTAAATGCTTCAGAACCAGCAATATTTTCTTTTTCGATATAGGTATCTTGTGCTATTTGTAAAATACGTTCACGTAATGTTTCCTCGTGCAGATTTTGTTCCTCATCTAACCATTTAGCAATAGGTAAATCTAAATCAAAATCGTTTTTAAGTGCTGTTTCGAGTCCTGCAACATCCCACATTTCTTCAATGGATTGCGGTGGAATATATTGATCAATTAATGCGTTAAAGACATCACCACGGATTGAATTGATCGTTTCTTTAATATCTGAATTATCGAGTAATTCATTACGTTGTCGATAAATTGCTTTACGTTGATCGTTGGCAACATCATCATATTCAAGTAACTGTTTACGAATATCAAAGTTACGACTTTCAACTTTCTTTTGAGCGTTAGCAATGGCTTTAGTTACCCAAGGATGCTCAATGGCTTCACCTTCTTTCATACCAAGTTTACGCATCATATTGCCTACACGATCAGAAGCAAAAATACGCATTAACGGATCTTCCAGTGATAAGTAAAAACGTGATGCTCCCGGATCACCTTGACGACCTGCACGACCGCGTAACTGGTTATCTATACGACGGGATTCGTGACGTTCAGTACCCAAAATATAAAGTCCGCCAAGCGCAATGACTTCTTCGTGTCTTGCTTGCCATGCTTGTTTGGCTGTTTCGATATCTTCAGGGGTTGGTTCTTCAAGTTTCGCTATCTCGCTTTGCCAGTTACCGCCAAGCATAATATCAGTACCACGACCCGCCATATTGGTGGCAATTGTTACGGCACCTTTACGACCAGCTTGAGCGATGATTTCCGCTTCCTGAGCATGAAATTTAGCATTAAGTACGTTATGCTTAATCCCTGCTTTTTTAAAAGCAGATGAAACTAATTCAGATTTTTCAATTGAGGCTGTCCCAACTAAGACAGGTTGTCCGCGCTCTACACAAGCTTTCACATCAGTTACAATAGCATTGATTTTTTCTTTCTCAGTCATATAGACAAGATCAGGTTGATCTTTGCGTACCATCGGGCGATTGGTTGGAATAACAATGGTATCTAAACCATAAATTTGATTGAATTCAAAGGCTTCAGTATCAGCTGTTCCTGTCATCCCTGCTAGTTTTTCATATAAACGGAAATAGTTTTGGAATGTGATTGATGCTAATGTTTGGTTTTCATTTTGAATTTTAACATGTTCTTTGGCTTCAACGGCTTGATGCAAACCATCCGACCAACGTCGACCATCCATAGTCCTACCAGTATGTTCATCAACGATAATGATTTCGTTATCTCTAACAATGTAATCAACATCTTTATGGAATAGGTGATGAGCGCGTAATGCGGCATTAACATGATGCATTAATACAATATTACCGGGTGCATAAAGTGATTCGTCACCTCTCATAATACCGTTTTTAATAAGCAACTCTTCAACTTTCACTAATCCCCGTTCAGTTAAGTTTACCTGACGAGATTTTTCATCAATAGAAAAATCACCATCACCTTGGAATTGTTCGGAATCTTCTTTTTCTTGTTGCACTAAAAATGGAATAATTTTATCGACACTAATATATCGGTCTGAACTATCTTCAGCTTGTCCTGAAATGATAAGTGGTGTTCTGGCTTCATCAATTAGAATTGAGTCAACCTCATCGACTAATGCATAGTGTAATGGACGTTGTACGCGCGAATCTTTAGTAAATACCATATTGTCACGTAAGTAATCAAAGCCATATTCATTATTCGTACCATAAGTAATATCGGCATTGTAAGCTTCACGTTTAATGTGTGGTGGCATATTAGGTAAGTTGATGCCAACGGATAATCCTAAAAATTCAAATAGTGGGCGATTATTTTCAGCATCGCGTTGTGCTAGGTAGTCATTGACGGTAACAACATGCACCCCTTTACCTGTTAAGGCATTCAAATAAGCGGGTAAGGTTGCTGTTAACGTTTTACCTTCACCAGTACGCATTTCAGCAATACAACGTTCATTTAAAACCATGCCACCAATAAGTTGTACATCAAAATGACGCATACCAAAAACGCGCTTACTTGCTTCGCGTACAACGGCGAAAGCTTCTTCTAAAATGTCATCTAACTTAGTACCATCTGCAATTCTTTGTTTAAATTCTGTGGTTTTAGCTTTAAGTTCCTCATCAGTTAATGCTTCCATTTGCGGTTCAAGGGCATTAATTCTTTCAACACGTTTACGCATCATTTTTAATACGCGTTCATTGCGGCTACCAAATACTTTAGTTAATAATTTTAATAACATAACTTTTCTCTTATTCTTTTTAATAGATATAGTAAGGCTGATACCTTATACAACAATTTAAATACATTGAGCGGTAGGCTCATCAAGCAGTAGCATCGGGTCCAGCTCTTATGCCATTATTTGGTGATAATCGAATAATGGTATTTGGACTAATCTCAGTGTAATTTAATGGCGTAAATGACTTATAAAATTGTGGTTTTTGTGATAAGGCTAATGTTTGTGTTTTTGTTGTTATCGGCGCTTGATGATCTTGTACGATTAGGGTAATAGTAATGATGCCAACTTGGGATGTTGACAATTGTACCGGTAAAGCATTTTCTTGACATAATCCAAACCCAGCAGCAATCACACCTAATAATAAGTGCGATAAAGCAGTATTGATAATCAAGCGTTTGCTGATTTTTTGCCAATAATTGATCATGATCATTTTGGCAGTATATTAGCATTTTTTGTCAAAATCAAAAATAATTATTACAACAAGTTAAGCGATTATTTGAAGTACTGAAGTGATAAGCGGATAAACCTAATAAGACCTATTATCAATAAAAAGTAATTTAAATTGATCAAAACTTGCATGGTAATAAGTTGTACCTTGAAAGTTGTGATTAAAATTAGTTTAAAAAGCGATTAGCTAATATTCTAATCTTTAAACTCTGTCTGAGAACTTTCTTTATTAACAAAATCTTCCCCCCCTTCTAATTTTAATAAACAGCGATTAAAAATAGGGAGGGGATAGTCAAACTATTTCACCATTAATTGTCCCATCATGCCCAATGTTTCATGTTCAACTATATGGCAGTGGTACATACGTAATCCCGGCATATTTTGTTGAATTTTTAGAGTGATTTTTTCACGTGGGCGTAGATTAATGGTATCTTTTAATGCCACATATTCAGGTCGTGTCGTTTTACCGTCGAATTCATGTGAAACAGCGGTAAACTGCGCACCATGTATATGAAAATTATGATCCATATGAGAGTTATTAAAAATTGTCCACTCTTCAATTTCATGAATTTTACTCTCTAAATCAATACGTTGCATATCATGACGTTTGCCATTAATTAAAAATAGCATACCACCACGCGGTTCTTTCATATCCATCACTTCTGTATATTCTAGTGATTTATGGGCAGTTGCTTGTCCTACTTTTGGTAATTCACGTAAGATTGACGGTAAAGTAATTGAGGATGATTGTGTTAAGACTAATTCTCCGAGTATGATATCTTGTTCTGGGGGGACATTGCCCATTTTACCACGATCGTAACCAATTGATTGTAAATAAACGACTCCAGATTTCTTTGGTACAATAACTAATTCAGCACGTTCAGCTGGTGACAATAATAATGGTGAAGTTAGTTTAATGGATTCAGGCATCAATCCTCCATCCGTTCCGACTAAATAAACATCACAGTTCGGTATGGATAAATTTAGATAACGTCCAGAACACGCATTCCAAACACGTACTCGGGTTGCAGTATTCACCGTGATTTTAGGACGATAAGCACCGTTAATTAATACAAATTGTCCTTCACGACCATTCATCCAATCAACCATTGAGTTATCGGCAATTTCACCTTTATCGGTCAATTTTAAATCGGAAAAGAACCAGTTTTGTTCAGGTAAAGAGGCGAGAGGGTCGTTTTTACTGCGTACAATAAATATTCCGGCTAAGCCACGGGCAATTTGTTCAGCAACAGTTTCATGTCCATGAGGATGATACCAGAAGGTACCTGAATTACCTTCAGGAATCGTAAACTCATAAGTTCGACTATGACCAGCTGGGATTGCGTCTTGCGGATTGCCATCCTGATTGGATGGAATCAGTAAACCATGCCAATGTACAGTGGTTGCTTGCGGTAAACTATTTTTAACGGTTATTTTGACTTTATCACCTTCAAACGCTTCAATTGCTGGGCCAGGAATACTATTGTTATATGCCCAAAATTCTGTTGTTAATTCTGGTGTTAATTTAATTTTAACGGGTTTAGCTTCAATATCTGCTTCGAAAGTACCTTGTTTATCACTAGTATTTTTTAAGTGTACTAATTCTGGTAAATTTCGACCTTGTGGTAATGCTGAAGTAGGTAAAAGTTTTTGTGGAGAGTTGTTATGGCTCATATTCATATTCATACTCATATGTTCGTGGTGCATACTGTCCCCCTTTTGACATTCATCAGAATTTGTTGTGCACATGGCATGACTCATAGTTGAGTGGTCCATTTTGGCAAAGGCTTTGGTAACCGCTAATCCACTGATTGCAGTGGTAATATTTAATAAAAAATGTCGACGTTTCATAATATACCTTTCATCTTCATTCAAATAAAATAAAATAAAATAATGACTCTTTTGTTAGTAACGATAAAACTGATCGCAAAACGGTCACTTGACTGATAACTACTTGAACTAACTTTTAGAATAAATACAAATTAAATATGTAATTAAGCGATTCTAGGTGGTTTTAATTCAGGAATACATTCTTTGTATTGTGGCGCAAAGTTATAGGAAACATACGGTTCACGATGGGGCAATAACACCGGATCAAATCTAATATCAGGAATGAGTATCTTGCAAGATGAGTAGTGATTAAAATGTATGCAATTTGAGAAAAATTTGGATTTTTTGGCTAAAAGATGATAATTGCTAGGTTTCTTGCTTACTGCTGGCATAAATGCGTTGTGCTGTGAAGCCTGAATCACAGGCGAAGATAAATTAAAGTTAACAAACAAATAGTTAACAAAATAACCTAATAAAAAAATTATTGTTAATATGGCAATAAGATAATTTTGTTTTTTGATGATTCTTAATGACATGTAAAATCTCACTATTCATCTAACAAAGGCTATTTAGACTTATTTTACTTAAAAAAGTATCAAAGTTATACTATTTTTACAGATATTAACAATGGTTATTACTCAACCAAAAATAAATAGTACTTCAACAGTTTAAGTTAACGACCTAAATAGCCACTTATTTTTTCATTAACCTATTCATCTAAATTGATATTTTAGAGTATTTTTTATTCATCGTCAAAAGCACTCTCCCTGATCCTGATACTATCGGTAATGTCACGCCAAATGACCATCAGCTGATCTTCGTTGTAGGTGGGAATACTAGTATCGGTTGGTATCTTATAATGCATTTTAAATGTCAATTGCGGCTTTTTATAATTGGCATCAAATTGATTGATTGCTAAGTAAAAAATATACCCTTCTTGCATTATGGGATAGTCTTTATTATTATCCGAAAAAAATGCCCCTTTTACTATCCATTCTTCCATTTGCAAATTATGGCTTTCCCGTTTGCCTTTATAAACCGTGTGTCCTGGTTTGGGCATCACAATTTCATCGGGCGCATCAAGCAGTGATAAATCATCGGAATAGTCATCAATATCAATTTGAATGGAGAAGCTTTTATGGCTGTTGTAGCGAAAGTTAAAATTCAAATTTTTATACTCTTTTACGCCACCGTGCATAAAGCCATTGATAAAACAAAACCCAGGTTCGGTGGGGATGGTATAGTCATCACGCACCGTAATTTGTTCAAACAGTTTATACATCTGTGCTAATTTTTCGGGTACATTATTTCCATAAAGCTTTGGGGAATCTTCTCTGTCTTGGTCATATCGACTTGCTAACCCATTACGAGCTTTTATTTCAATTTTTAAGGAGACGTTGTTTTGCCAGCGGTAACCTTCTAATATTCGGGCAACATCAGGGGTAGTGGTACTTTCCATCCGTTCAAAAATAATACCTTGCATTTTATCTGGATTGGTAGTGGGCACAGGGTGAATGGCTTTTAAAAAGTTGCCGTCATTTGCATAAACCGGTTGGGTATTTTTCAGCTCTTGCTCACGGTAGGCAAGCATCTGCTTAAATGAAGGCAAATAAATCTGGTCAGTTTCAATAATAATCTGATGATTATCGGTGTAATTGAGTTCGGTAGCCAGGGAAGAGATGAATTGTTTGGGCAGATCAAATAAGTAAACCCCCATGCATCGGGTAGCGGTATTGTTTAGCAGTTCATCGACTTGTTGCTGTTGTTGGGTTGTGAGGGTAACAGTACGAATATCCGAACGGGTAGAGTGGTAAATAACCAGTAAGACTATGATGACTGTGATAATTGTTGACCAAATGTATTTTTTATTCATCGTCAAAAGCACTCTCTCTGATCCTGATACTATCGGTAATGTCACGCCAAATGACCATCAGCTGATCTTCGTTGTAGGTGGGAATGCTAGTATCGGTTGGTATCTTATAATGCATTTTAAATGTCAATTGCGGCTTTTTATAATTGGCATCAAATTGATTGATTGCTAAGTAAAAAATATACCCTTCTTGCATTATGGGATAGTCTTTATTATTATCCGAAAAAAATGCCCCTTTTACTATCCATTCTTCCATTTGCAAATTATGGCTTTCCCGTTTGCCTTTATAAACCGTGTGTCCTGGTTTGGGCATCACAATTTCATCGGGCGCATCAAGCAGTGATAAATCATCGGAATAGTCATCAATATCAATTTGAATGGAGAAGCTTTTATGGCTGTTGTAGCGAAAGTTAAAATTCAAATTTTTATACTCTTTTACGCCACCGTGCATAAAGCCATTGATAAAACAAAACCCAGGTTCGGTGGGGATGGTATAGTCATCACGTACCGTAATTTGTTCAAACAGTTTATACATCTGTGCTAATTTTTCGGGTACATTATTATTATATCTATTTGGATAATCTTTTCTTTTCTGATTATATCTATTTGCTAGACCATTACGAGCTTTTATTTCAATTTTTAAGGAGACGTTGTTTTGCCAGCGGTAACCTTCTAATATTCGGGCAACATCAGGGGTAGTGGTACTTTCCATCCGTTCAAAAATAATACCTTGCATTTTATCTGGATTGGTAGTGGGCACAGGGTGAATGGCTTTTAAAAAGTTGCCGTCATTTGCATAAACCGGTTGGGTATTTTTCAGCTCTTGCTCACGGTAGGCAAGCATCTGCTTAAATGGAGGCAAATAAATCTGGTCAGTTTCAATAATAATCTGATGATTATCGGTGTAATTGAGTTCGGTAGCCAGGGAAGAGATGAATTGTTTGGGCAGATCAAATAAGTAAACCCCCATGCATCGGGTAGCGGTATTGTTTAGCAGTTCATCGACTTGTTGCTGTTGTTGGGTTGTGAGAGTAACCATACGTATATCCTTAGTTAAGTAGCGGTAAGTAACAAATAAAATAATGAGTAGAGCGATAATTAAGAGGTAATGCTCATGCGTTAGGGGCAGTCTTTTTTTCATTTTGTTTATTTACCTCAAGTAAAATATTGATAACCGCACGCAAGGTGAATTCTTGCGTGATTGAATTTTTGTATGCTGGTTCATGCTCTATGGGCAAATGCATGCGTACTTTAATGCTTTCGATGGGGATTTCCCCGGAACGTTGAGGTACCGTGCCATCGCCATTACTCACCGCGGGTTTGAGGGTATAGCGCTCAGCAATGTTACCTTTATAATCTTGATACTTTACATGTGTGCGTCCGGCTTTTCGTTGAACTTCAATCCAATAGTTATTTTCAGTGGTTACGGTTCGGGTTTCTGACATTTCACTTAAATCTAAACGATTTTCGGCACCTATATGATTTTTAAACGGTTTTTTAGCTTCAGACTTATAACCTTGAATATACTCTCCTTGCCAATGCGCAGTATCATAGGTTAAGTATTTCTCTTGTATGTTTTTACGATGATCAATCCCATAAAACACATACGTATTTTTAAAGTACTTCTTATTTATGGCTTCATGAAATGGTACTACTTTTTCATTTATTAAATCTTCATAATCCTCCCAGTCTTTTTGCATTTGTGTTAAATCATGATTGGTGTTAAACGGATTAATCAAGTGAGGTTCACACACGCACCACCAATCTTTTTTATTTAAGTAGATCTCTTTATATGGGTCGGTTTTAGGGTAATAGTCTGATTTAATTTCCGGATTAGTAATGGTGAGCCAACCCATACCATAATCGGCACTGGGTAATAATTGTAATGGCCCCGGCGCTTGACCTAAAACAGCGGTCATTTCGGCTGCATCTTTCCCCAATACATTTGCTATAGCCCAGTTAGCTTCGTTACCTCGTTTCATTCGGGTATAAGCTGCTACCGCACCGGTGGCCGGTTGCACACCATTAATGACGCCATAGACTTTTTCATGACCACCGAGGACTTCGGTGTAATAGCGGGCAACCAATCCGCCCATGGAGTGGGTAATTAAAATCACTTTGTCGCAAATTCTACCCTGTTTTTTATAAAAAGCAGGAATGGTTTTTTCCACTAAAGTTTTTAAGCGTTTAGCACTTTCTTCATTGGATTCTAGCCAATTATAACCCATGGCATAAAGGGGCAAATCATAGTTTTTACAAATGTCGATTTGTGTTTGGGTAAAGGTTAGTGTAATTTTGTCCTCTTCTTCATTTTTATCTTTATCTAGTTCAAATGAAGGGGACTTGGTTAAACTGCGTAATTTATCTGAAAGTTGACCATTAGCTTGAAATAAAGAAGATTGAAATTTTTCTAGAAACTTACCATAACTTATATAACCTACCGTACCCCAACCCCGTTCACGTCGGGTCCCAAACAGTTTGTTTTCAGGGTGATTTTTAATGGCTTTATTTATTTGTACTTGTGTGGGTTCATTACTGGGGTTAATGCCTTGATCTTCAGCCATACCATAGGCTTGAATCAGATTAATCTGATTAGTTGCCGCATCGATCACTTTTCCACGATTATCAACTTGGGTTTTTTGGGGATGTAATTTTTTTCTTCTGGCTTTGGCGTTTCCAAATCGCCATAAAATCCATTTTGCTAAACTGGTTATATTATCTAAACGCCAAATCGCTTCAGTATCGTCATCTTCACCATTATTTTCATTGTCATCTTCATATCTGTTTTTTTGAGCTTTAACCTTTAAATTACTGCCCATTACCCCAGGCAGAAAAATAATCGGGATGACTTGACGCTCTTTTTTAAGCGTTATGTGTTCAATACTGTTATCAGAACGCGGTACGGTATTGAATTCAAATTGTTGATGATTGTTATTTTCAGTCATGTGCTCTTTATCCTTATTATCATGACACCAATTTTTGATGGGTGATTAATTGCAAATAGACAGTACCTTGGTATTCAATGAGGGTTAATTGATCGCGTAAATGCGTTCTTACACGTTCACTTGCTAATGTTAAAGTAAAATATTGAGTTAATTTGCTTGGTTTAGCAAAGGTCATATCAATATCGTGCAGTAGTTGTTGGTTATCTTCACCCATTGCTAATTGATTTGTGGCAAGGGCTAACTGTATTCGATGATTTTTATTTAATCCTGATAGCCAAATATCGTTAATGTTTTCAGGTGAAAACTGAGTATAAGTAAATAGCTGTTGCAAATCAGCCGATAAATCATGCTCTGAAATCATTAAACGCCCTAACCACGATTGAGCCGTTTGTATTTGGCTGTCAATCAATGATGTTCCTCCAATGAGTAGTGCACTAATGAATTTACTGTGATTGCGGTAGTTGGTATCACTGTATTGACACGTTAAGATGAGTGATAATTCGATATCATCAATATGTTGATATAATTCTGAAATCCAAATGTTATAGTCCATAATAGGTTCTGCACGCAAATCCCAACGATTAAAAATGGCGTTTAGCAGATCTTCATCTTCCATTAGTGCGTTAGGTATATAGATATGGCTTAAATATTTACGATAATAAGGGCATTGCTGTTCCAGATTTTGCTTTACTTCATCCAGAAACCAAAAAGATTTAGTTGAGGCAGTCGCATTAAATAGTGGTCGTGCTTTTAGTGGGTAGAGTGGTATTTTGGTTAGTTCACCTGTTAATGCCTGCACTCCATTGGGTTCGGCACAAATAACGTGACTTGCAAAAATGGGAAGCTGTGTTTTGCTCCAATTTTGCCAAAGTTTGGTTGATTCTAGGTTTTGTTTGGTGATTTCGTTGTTATAAACATCATCCGAATATAGGTTGGATACCTTAATTGCTAATGCTATAAACCATAGAATCATTGGTAATATGAATGCAAAAAAACAAAATAACAGGGAATCATCGCCGTCATAGATAAATAAGGTCACTATGAAACTAATCAGTACAAGCAATAAAAAGCTTAATCCCCATAATAAATAGGAGATTTTTTTGATAGGTTCGTGCTCTAATGGCCTAGGAATATTCCATCCCATAAATCAGCTCCCTTTTGTTAATAATTTTTTACAATAATTATTGGTAATCATTGACCTGTTAAATTTTGTTTTCAGGTTCTATTACCACGGTAATTGGTTCTATAAATTGGCCAAACTGTTCGGGTAGTTTGCCGTTTTCGTCAGTTATCGTATTGATCTCACTGTTGTCTGCACGAATAATTCTTACTTTTCGGTTTTTGACTGGAGTGCCATCATGTTGCCAAAGCAGTCGGGATTTAAAAGAATAATTACTTGTTTTTTGTTCATTCGACATTTGACTTAAACTATCTGGACCAGTTTTTTGCCATGTCGCTGCCCGACAAATGACATTATCTGGTGCAGCTATGTCAATTGAACCATCAGCAAGACGAATGTAAGCACCACCACAAGTTAAAATAAGTTCTTTTTTAGCCGAAATAATTGTTCGCCCTTGTTGACTTACCATTGTCAGGTCTTTTTGTGCAGTGAGTGACATTTCATCACTCTGCGCCTGAATATCCACTTTGCCATGAGAGGCCAGCAATTTAATCCCCAATTTTTGTGAAAATAAACTGATGATTTCGCCTGCTGCCACGGTAAATTTTCTTAATACATTAATATCGGTGTGTTGATGACTGGCGAACATAATATTTTTACCTGCCGCTAATTGAATGTTGTCTGGTGTGACTTGGGCAATTCCTTTAGGTGATGATAATAAAATGGACGCCTGTTTTAATTCTGCCAGCGATTGGGTGAACAGTTTTTTTTGACTTTCTAAGTCGGCTAATTCAGCTTCAGCTTGTTTGGCGGCACTTTGTAATGCCGAGACCATATTAACGGTTTTTTCAAGTTGTTCTTTGGCTTCTTGCATATTAAGTTGTATATTCTGCGCTTTAGATTGTTCGTCAGCAGTGATAAATACGCCTTTACCTGCACGTATCGCTCCCCATTCATCAGTACGTAATTCAAAACCTTCACCACGCTGATTTTTTTCCCCATCAACCAGATGACCTAAGTTAAGTTGAGTTTTGCCATATTCGGTAGAGAGTTTGATATGTTCTTGCCCACGTTTATCATCCATTCTTAGTTTATTGTTAGCTGGGGTACGAATCACATTTCGATGCTTATTGGCCGTCGCGATGTGATCGGGATGCATACTATCGTGCATAGCATGAGCAATATAGGGTCTATCAGGATTACCATTCGTAAAGGCTATGGCTACTGCGGTTGAATCAATTAATGGAAAGTGAAAACCATAAGTTTCACCGGCATAAGGTTTAGCAAGCCGGACCCATAAGCTTTCGTAACCGTTTTTCCAATTTTTTAAATCAAAATTGAATTTGACTCGATAGCGTCCTTGAATATCAATGTAGGCGTATGTATCGTTATCAGGACTGGTTACTTTGGCTGGTAACGTACCACTAACTTGTGGCCATGGTAAGGGCGTAGGGCGATAAGGTTTAAGCTCATCATAGGCAATGGCAGTAAAATGGGTTTGATAAGGATAAGTTCTGTCTCCATAATTTTGTGTCGAGAGAATAATAATACCATTATGGATATCATTAATTGGACATTGAGGTATGATAATATGTTGACCGGGAGCAAGATTGTAGTCATTGCATTTGCCAGAAATAATAAGTTTGCCACTGATATACTGCTGATGGCGAATTTGTGCATACCATTGACCACTTTCAATGGTGCGTTCGTCTCCCCGCAATTTGTAATGCTCTTCATAATGATAGTCATCACCACGGGTGGTGATATCTTTAGGTTGGGTATTGATTTGAGTATTAAGATCACTGTCAGCTGAGCGATAGTTATAGTCGTTAACAATGACATTTTGGGGCTTGGTGTGGCTGGTGAATTGTAAATCCCAGACACTGTTTTGATGATCATCATGCATTCCACTTGGTGTTTTGAGTGAAATGGTGCCACCGTCTGCAAATCCTTGTTGATCATCACTTATTACCATCACATCACAATAATGCTCAGGATGCGTTTCAAAACGGAACCAGATCCCAACATCTGCAAGCAATCGTTGTATAAAAGTGAGATCACTTTCTTGCCATTGAGTAATAAACTCCCTTTCGGGATAAGTTTCTTTAAGTTCAAATCGGTAATCAATACCAATAAAATGATGGTTACGCAGGACTTCTTCTACCACAGCAACAACACTTTGATTTTGATAAATTGCGCAGTGATAGCTATTTGCCAGCAATGCTAAGCGTGGTTCAAGTGTCACCTGATAGCGAGCTTCATCTTTATTAATAGATAACAGGCTGAATTGAGTAATAATGCCATGAAGCGTTTTTGGTTTTTGATTTAGATTATAAGAAGTAAGATGTGTTAAGGTATTGGCTAAATTGTGAGTCTGTAAAGTTAAAGAAGCATGTTGGCTAAGTACTGAATCAATCTCAATATGCTTATTTGGGCATGTGAAGATAATGTTGTAATGCCAAGGTATATTTAACGCTTCATTGCCCTTAATGGATTCAATAGAAGGTAAGGTTAACTCGTTATTTAAACCTTCAATGTTGAGCGAATAGTTATTAAGTGACGAGTTATTTATGAACGATGAAATATTGTTAACGATTGACTCCATAGAATTCATAATGCATTCCTTTAATTTAGATCGTTATGGTTTGTTGATTAATTTAAACCAAATAATTCATAATAATGACAATCAATATACGCGAAATAACATACGATGTTTTTTTGAATAATGCAATCTTTATTTCATTACTGAAATAAATAAGATTCTGTAATAATTATTTTATTTATTGTATTGTTTTATATCGATGTTTTAATTTATTATTGAAAGTTAACGACAGAAGGAAAACGTGATTTAAAAATTTTTTGCTGTTTGTAAGATTGAATTACCATGAGTGAATTTGGATAAAATTCACTCATAACATTAAACGTTAAATGTTCAACAATGTTTTGATTGATAGATAAATTGTTTAACTTCATTTTATGGTTTGCAATCAAAGTTGATGTGAATCAATGTTTGTTATCAATATCGAGTTTATTTGCTTAAAATAATGGAGCTAATAATTGAGTGTTCTGGTATTATATTTGCTAATAACAACTATCGAATAATATTGATATGAAAATTCTCTTTGGTGTTCAAGGAACAGGAAATGGCCATGTCAGTCGTTGTAGAACATTAGCCAAAGCTCTTAAAATAGCTGGTGCTGATGTTGACTATATCTTCAGTGGCCGTAATCCTAAAGACTATTTTGATATGCAAGCTTTTGGTAATTATAAAACCTATCGTGGTGTGTCATTTGCGACACTAAATGGCAAAATCAATTTTCGTAAAACCGTTCAGCGAATTCGAGCCTTTCGCCTGGTTAAAGATGTTCGTGAACTCGATTTGTCAAAATATGATTGTATTATTAGCGATTTTGAGCCAGTTAGTGCTTGGGCTGCACATTATCAGCATCGGGACTGTTTAGGTATCAGTAATCAGGCTGTATGCCAATATCTTAAGCCTAAAGAATATGGGATGATAGCGAATGTAATTATGAAGTATTATGCGCCTGTCACTAAACCCATTGGCCTACATTGGTTTCATTTTGGGCATAAATTGATTCCACCAATGATTGACTCCTTTAACGTTGCACCAACTGAAGATGGAAATATTATTGTTTATTTGCCTTTTGAAGCATTAGACGAAATTACGTTAATGTTGAAACAGTTTCCGGATCATCAATTTATCTGTTTTCATCCGGATATAAAGCAACTGTCACAACAAAGCAATATTATTTTTCAACCACTTGGTCGTGATAATTTTACCGCTGCTTTAGTCAGTTGTTCCGGTATTATTACTAATACTGGTTTTGCCCTAATTTCAGAAGCGTTAGTATTAGGTAAAAAGATTTTGACTAAGCCTGTATCAGGACAATTTGAGCAAATCTATAATGCACGTTGTTTGCATACGTTAGATATGGCAACTGTTATGGAGAGTTTAAATTGTATCAAACTTAAATATTGGTTGAGCTTACCTTCTCCTAAACCAACAATCTATCCTGATGTAGCAACCGAATTAGCAAATTGGATAGTTTCCGGACAGACAGAGCCTTTACTTTCTTTAAGCCGAAGGTTGTGGAGTGAAACCATTTTTCCAGAAAATGTAAATCAACGAATTAAATCTTTAGGATACGTGTAATTAGTATGATTTTAAGTGTTATCGTTGCTATGGCACATCATCGTGTTATTGGCCAAAATAATCAAATGCCTTGGCATTTACCCGCTGATTTGGCATGGTTCAAAAAAAATACACTCCATAAACCTGTGATTATGGGGAGAAAAACGTTTGAATCGATTGGTAGACCGCTTCCCAATCGTCATAATATTATTGTTTCACGGCAAGCTGTCAGTGACCTTAATGCCAACCCAAATATAAGTTGGGTGCAATCGATCGAGGCAGCTTTATCACTCGTGCAAGCACAGCACGTAGAAGAAGCTTTTGTCATTGGTGGTGGAAATATTTATCAGCAGGTTTTACCTTTAATTAATCGGCTGTATTTAACGCACATCGATGCCGATCTTCAAGGAGATACCTATTTTCCCGATTATTTACCTGAGCAATGGCAGGTGATTTATCAACAAGATCATCAAGCCGATGAGCAAAATAGCTATCCATATCAATTTGAAATTTTAGAACGTAAATAACCTTTTGTGCATAATCGCCACTTAAATGTGGCGATCTTATGCTAAATTAGCCTTGAAAACGTTTGGCCTCAATCACATCGGGTAGTTGTTTTATTTTATTAAGAATGCGATTTAATGAATCTTGATCAAAGATTTTCATGTCTACCTCAATGGTTGCTAATTGTTGCTTTATATCTGAACGGCTTATAAGTCCAAGTACCTGTATTTTTTCGTTAGCTAATATTGTTGTGATATCCCTTAATAAACCGCTGCGATCGTTAGCAACGATTTGCATTACCATGGTATAGCCTGAGTGCGTATTGTTACTCCAAACAGCGTTAGTGATGCGTTCAGGAGCGTGATTTTTTAGATCCAGTAACTGTTCACAATCAGCACGATGGATTGAAATACCCCGTCCTTGAGTGACAAATCCAGCGATAGGATCACCGGGGATAGGACGACAGCAATTAGCAATGGTGTACATTAAATTTCCTACACCTTCTATAATAATTTCACTGCCTTTTTTATTGCCTGATTTGTTGTTATTTTTAGTTTGTGTATTTGATTTTTGAGCAATTTGCTTTAATACGGCTTCGTCTTCCTCTTCTGCCGTTGGTTTATTAAATTGAGCATTAATAAAATTAACTAACTGATTAATTCTAATATCACCACTGCCAATACCGGCAAGAACTTCGTCAAATGAGTGAGCATTGTATTTACTGATTAGTACTTTTTCGACACTTTTTAAAGTAATGTTTAATGGCTCTAGCTCATTGTGTAAGATTTGTTCACCCGAGGCGATGTTTTTTTCACGATCTTGTTTTTTAAACCAGGCCTGAATTTTAGCTCTGGCACGACTACTGTTCACAAATCCGGTATTTGGATTTAACCAATCGCGACTTGGATTGGGTTGTTTTTGGGTAATGACTTCAACTTGATCGCCCATTTTTAAATTATAGGTAAAAGGGACAATGCGTCCGCCTACTTTTGCACCAATACAGCGGTGTCCTACATCACTGTGGATGTGATAGGCGAAATCAAGTGGAGTCGAACCGGCTGGTAAATCAACCACATCCCCTTTAGGCGTAAAAACATAGACTCGATCATCAAAAATTTGGCTGCGTACGGCTTCTTGAATTTCACCACTTTCAGACATTTCTTGTTGCCAAGTTAGCAGTTTACGTAACCAAGAAATTCGCTGATCATAAGCAGTCATTTTATCGGTACTGCCTTCTTTATACTTCCAATGCGCAGCAATACCTAGTTCTGCGTCATTGTGCATTTGTTCAGTACGGATTTGAATTTCGATCGTTTTATCTTGCGGTCCATAAACGACCGTATGAATGGATTGATAACCGTTCGGTTTTGGATTGGCAACATAGTCATCAAATTCTTTAGCAATATGTTTGTAATGACTATGAACAATACCTAAAGCGTTGTAACAATCTTCGATACGATCACAAATGATTCGAACTGCACGAATATCATAAAGTTCTTCAAATTTCAGATGTTTACGTTCCATTTTGCGCCAGATACTGTATATATGTTTAGGGCGTCCATAAACTTCAGCACGTATGTGATCTTGATTCATTAAATCTTGTAGGTGCTTAACAAATCGATTGATATATAATTCCCGATCTAAGCGCTTTTCTTGCAATTTTTTGGCGATAAGGCGATATTTATCAGGATATAAATAGCGGAAGCAAAAATCTTCCAGTTCCCATTTTAATTGACCAATGCCTAATCGGTTAGCTAGGGGTGCATAGATGTTAAAGCACTCTTTGGCGGCTAAAACTTGTTCTTCTTGCGGGGCAGACATCAAATCGCGTAAATAAGTAATGCGTTCTGCTAATTTAATTACAACACTGCGAAAATCATTTACCATTGCCAGTAACATGCGGCGAATACTATCAATTTGTTCCGTCGTTGCACTGCCGTTACGAATTGCTCGTAAGTGGCGAATTTCTTTCATTCTTACTATGCTGGAAATAATATTTGAAATTTCGCGATCGAAATCTTCGGGAATATCTTCTCGACGAATAATTTTGGTGTCAACGAAAGGAAGTAATAACGCGGCACACAGACTGTTAATGTCCATATTAAGCGTCGATAAAATTTCGACCATTTCAATCGCATTTTGGAAGCAGTGGATCTGTTCAGGTGCACCGGCACTGTTTTCAAAACAAAAGTCCCAAACTTCTTTGAATTTTTTATAAGAGGTTGGATTGACTAATAATAATTCTTGACTGGTCCATCTTTCAATATCAAATTGTGCAAGAGAATAATGCTCTTCACTGTGTTGATGGGCTCCTCTAACTGATACCATAATTACTATCCTACTTTGTTAACAGCAACATTGATTCAATGTGCTTGGTTTGCGGAAACATATCCAAAATAGCAACTTGAGCAATTTTATATCCTTTATCAATAAATTGCTTACAGTCTCTCGCTAGGGTAGCAGGGTTGCACGAAATGTAAACAATCTTTTCTGGTGCTATCTTCACAATTTCTGCTGTAGCATTGTAAGCACCTGCTCTAGCAGGATCTAATAATACTTTTTCAAATTTAGCATGACTCCATGTCGAAAGTTGCTGTTGATCATCTAAATTATTAACTAAAAAATGTGTTTTAGCACAAATTTCTTTGTTGTTTAATAAAGCATTGAATTTGGCTTTTTCAACCAGAGTATGGATGCCTTCAATTCCAGTAACCGATTTACATAATGTTGACATCGGCAATGAAAAATTACCCATTCCACAAAATAGATCTAATACATTATCCGTTGGTTTTAATGTTAACCATTCCAAAGCTTGATTAATCATTTTTTTATTAATTTTGCTATTTACTTGAATAAAATCAAGTGGACTAAAGGTTAACTTTAATTGATTGATTAAATAATAATGTTCTTTGTTCCCCCTAATGTGGACTAATTCTGTTCCGTAAAAATAGAGCGTAAGTTGATGATCTTCAGCAAATTGTTTCAGTATTTTGGTATCTTGTGGTGTCATTGGTAATGTGTGTCTTAATACAATCAGCACACCACTATCTACGGCGATTAATTCAATGTGACCGAGCGCTTTTTTTTGGGTAATTTTGCGTAGACAATGTTGTAATGGAGCAAGTAATAAATCTAATTGTTCAACCAATATTGGACAATGCTCAATATTGATTATTTGACTTGATTCAGCCTGACGAAATCCAATAAATAATTCACCTTTAACAAGATGAATTGCCAATCTTGCTCGTCGGCGATAATGGTAAGGTTGATCGGCAATTATTTGCGGTGAATTTTTAACAATATTTGCTAAAGACTGTCCACTTTCTTTTTGTAATAAGTTAATCAGTGCCGTATATTTGGCATGTTGTTGTAAATGTGATGAGAGGTGTTGGAGCTCGCAACCACCACATTTTTTAAAATATTCACATTGAGGTTTAACCCGTTCGTTACTTTGATTGTAATATTTTATAACCGTCGCTTTCGCGTAATTTTTTTTATCTTCTGTTAATTTAATATCAACGGTTTCATCAGGTAAGGCTGACTTAATAAAAATTGTTTTGCCGTTGTGACTAGCAACACCTTGTCCAAAGGCATCAAGTGACGAAACAGTAACGGTCAATTTTTGGGAGGTAAGCTTTTTTTTGGTTGGTGTGTAAAATTTAACCATAATCGTAAGTTTAAAATCTAAGTTAGTCGTTTTAACAATTCTATTTTGACATGGGTAGGCACTAAATTGGTAATATCACCACCATGATAAGCCACATCTTTGACAATCGTTGATGAAATAAAGCCCATGGCTATTGATGGCATCAAAAATATAGTATCTAAATCTGGTTTTAATGCACGATTCATTTCGGCAAGTTGTCTTTCATATTCAAAATCATGTGTGGTGCGTACCCCACGAACAATCACTGTAGCATTATGTGTTTGGGCAAAATTAGCCATTAAATTATCAAAACCAATAATTTCGACATTAAGAAGATGCTCAACAGCAGTAGATGCTAGATTAACTCGTTCTTCTAAGGTGAAAAGTCTATTTTTATTAGGACTTTCAGCAACCGCAACAACTAAACGAGGAAAAAGTAATGATGCTCGGGTAATGAGATCAATATGCCCATTAGTAATGGGATCAAACGTTCCAGGGAAGATTGCGGTTAAAGTTTTGCTTTTCATTTATTATGTTATCCATTAGCAAAGATGTGAATATCATACCTAATTTTGCTCAAGATTGTTAGTTTAACGTGATAGAAGCAATTGTTTTTATACTCAAACGTAGCGATAACCTGAAACTTTTTTACAAAAAAACACAAAGTGTTAGATCTCTTATAAAATTGTGTGATCAGTTTAACAGGATGAGAACATTATTTGTTCATTGCATAATTTTATTCATACAGTGTTATTAAAGAGTAGTGATTGATGATGAGAATGTGAGTTAATCAATAGTTTTTTAATAATTCCTATTTAATATCAAATTGATAACAAATTTGATGATGATAAGTTTGTTGAGGTTCTAAATAACAGCTTGGTTGTGGCCAGTCAGGATGATGAGGGCTATCAGGTAAAAACTGAGCTTCTAAAGCTATTCCTGCAAAATTATTGTATTGACCATTATGCCTGTTAGGCGTATGTTTTAAAAAATTACCGGTATAGATTTGCAGTGCGGGTAGGGTTGTTTTCACATTCATCTTCACTTTTTTATCGGCTGATATTAGTTTAGCGGCAATGGATTGCGATTTATTTAATAAGTAAGCATGATCATAACCGCCAGTGATTTGTCTTATCGGGCTTTCTAGAAATCTTTCGGCGATGAATTTTGGTCTGCGTAAATCCATGTCATATTGGTTAACGCTCACTAAATCACTGTTTGGTATGCCGCTATGATCAACCGGTAAATAAAAGTCAGCATTAACTTGTAAGGTGTGATTTAGGATATCTTTGCTCGTTTCTCCGTCTAAATTAAAGTAAGCATGATTGGTTAGATTTACAGGGGTAGTTTTGGTGGTAATCGCATTAAAAGAGAGAATAACTTGATTGTCATCGGTGAGTTTATAGGTAACTTCAACTTTTAGCTCTCCAGGGAATCCTTGATCTCCATCAGGCGATATCAAGGTAAATATAACTTGCTTGTCAGATTGAGATTGGATGTGCCATAGTTGTTTATCAAATCCGAATTTACCGCCATGCAATTGGTTTGTTCCTTGATTGGCACTAAGTGAGTAGTTTATTCCGTTAATTTCAATGGTTGCGTTTGCAATTCGGTTAGCATATCGACCAATGGTAGCCCCAAGATAGGCCTTTTGTTGTGCATATTGTTCCAAATTTTTACAACCAAGTAGTACTTCACGATTTTGTCCTGCAACGGGTAATTGACAAGAGAGCCAAGTTGCTCCCCAGTTTGAAAGTTTAATTGTCATTCCCTGTCTGTTTGAAAGTGTTATAATCTGTTTTATGAGCATAAAGCGTGTGCCCCTTTACTTGGTATGCAGACATAAAAATCTTCTTTGATTCCAAATTCTTTAGCATAATTATTTTTAACGACGGCTCTGATATCGTCAACTTTATTTTTTGGTACGAGTGCAACTACACATCCCCCAAAACCTCCACCTGTCATACGTACGCCACCTTGTTCACCTAGGTTGTTGTGTATGATTTCAACAAGATAATCAATGGCTGGCACAGTGATTTCAAAATCATCACGCATAGAGTTATGGCTTTGTGCCATAAGATTTGATAGTAGTTTATAGTCGCTATTTGCCAGTGCTACAGCTGCTTTTAAGGTACGATCGTTTTCGGTAATTATGTGACGAGCGCGTTTAAAAACAATAGGATCCAGTTTATTTTTAATTTGCTTTAATTCATCTAAAGTTACATCTCGTAACGCTTTGACACCAAAGGCTTTAGCGGCTGTTTCGCATTGTTGACGACGACTGTTGTATTCGCTGTCCACTAAACCACGTTTGATATTTGAGTTGATAATTACGACTGCAAAATCTTTAGGTATTGAAACTGGCATTGCCTCTAATGATCGGCAATCAATCAGTAAGGCATGCTGTGCTTGCCCTAGTGCGGAGATAAGCTGATCCATTATTCCACAATTACAACCAACAAATTGGTTTTCTGCTTCCTGACCAATCAACGCTAATTTAGTGCCATCTAATGGCAAATTATATAAAACCTGAAACATTTTAGCTATGGCAACTTCAAGTGATGCTGATGAACTAAGTCCTGCACCTTGTGGCACATCACCACTAATGGCTAGATCAACCCCTTGTATATTATGAGTATATTTTTTTAAATGTTTGATTACGCCACGTACATAGTTAGCCCATTGGTATTTTGGATGTTTTTCAATTGAGGAATCTAATGAAAATTCGTCTTGCTCATTATTGTAGTCAACTGCAATGACCCGAATCAAATTATCTGAACGTTTATGACAGCTGATTACTGTTTGATAATTAATAGCGCAAGGGAGTACAAATCCGTCATTATAATCGGTATGTTCACCAATTAAATTTACGCGACCTGGCGCTTGTATTGTCGTATCGGGTTTATAGCCAAATTTAGCTTCAAATGCTTGCGAAGTTTTATTGATTAATTCTTTCATTTATTTATCCTTTATCTCTTTATAATGCACATCACTAACATTACGCAGTCTTTCAGCTGCCTGTTCCGGCGTTAAATCTCGTTGTACTTCGGCTAACATTTCGTAACCGACCATAAATTTTTTGATTGTTGCTGAACGTAACAACGGTGGATAAAAGTGAGCATGAACTTGCCAATAATCAGTTGTATTTTGCATAAATGGTGCGCCATGCCAACCCATTGAATAAGGAAAAGAGCAACGAAATAAATTATCGTAGCGGCTGGTTAATTTTTTCAGTGCTATTGCTAAATCACTTTGTTGATTGCTTGTTAGTGAGGTTAATTGTGGAATATGCATTTTGGGTAATAATAATGTTTCAAATGGCCAAGTTGCCCAAAAAGGGACCACGGCCAACCAATGTTTGGTTTCAACGACAATTCGCTCACGCTTTATTTGTTCTTTTTCTACATAATCAACTAACAGATTTCGGTGATATTTTTCATAGTAATTGCGCATATTGAGATCTTCACGCGCAATTTGGTTGGGTAAAAAGCTGTTTGCCCAAATTTGTCCATGTGGGTGTGGGTTAGAACACCCCATGATTGAGCCCTTATTTTCAAATATTTGTACCCAAGGATATTTTTTACTTAATTCTTGTTGTTGACCTATCCACGTTTTGATCATGCTTTCAATGGTAGATAAATCGAGTTCAGGCAAAGTTTTACTGTGATCAGGTGAAAAACAGATAACGCGACTTGTGCCTCTGGCACTTTGCATTTGAAATAGCGGATCATTATTATCTGGCGAAATTGGCGTATCTTCCATCAATGCAGCAAAATCATTGGTAAAGACGAAAGTCCCCTTATAGTTGGGATTGATATCACCGGTTATTCGCTTGTTTCCTGCACACAAAAAACAAGTTGGATCGTGACTCGGTTTTTGTTCTTCGCTTAACTCTTCTTGTTGTCCTTGCCAAGGACGTTTTGCTCTATGTGGTGAAACAAGTATCCACTGATTAGTTAATGGATTATAACGACGATGAGGATGATCTACTGGGTTAAAAATATCCATATTTGCCTCTTTAATTTGATTCGATTTTGTTGTTATTATTGTCGAGCTTCAATTCAATCAGGATAGCCTTGTGGATTATTAGATTGCCAATTCCATGAATCTTTTACCATATCATCAAGGGTGAGTTTGGTTTTCCAACCTAATATTTGTTCGGCTTTGTTAGCATCAGCCCAGAAAGCCGGCAAATCACCAGCACGGCGAGGTGCAAAATGCCAGTTAAGTGGTTTTCCTGACGCTTTTTCAAAAGCTTTAATTACTTGGAAAACACTGTAACCAACACCTGAACCCAAATTATAAATATGGATTCCAACTCTATTTTGATCAGCTTTAAGTGCAGCAATGTGTCCATCAGCTAAGTCCACAACGTGAATAAAATCGCGAACACAAGTGCCATCTTCGGTTGGATAATCATTACCAAACACAGCCAGAGATTCACGTTTACCCACTGCAACTTGAGTAATATATGGCATAAGATTATTTGGAATACCAAGAGGATCTTCACCCATTAAACCACTAGGATGAGCACCAACTGGATTGAAATAACGTAGCAGTGTTAATGACCAATCAGGCTCAGCATTGGCTAAATCCATCATGCATTGTTCAACCATAAGTTTACTTTTACCGTATGGGCTAGTAGGTAATCCTTGCGGTAACGTTTCAACGTAAGGAACGGGTGCTAATTCACCGTATACCGTAGCTGAAGAACTGAATACCAATTGCTTAACCCCTGCATCACGCATCGCTTTCATTAACACAATGCTGCCATACACATTATTTTCATAGTATTCCAGCGGTTTGTATACAGACTCACCAACAGCTTTTAAACCAGCAAAGTGAATAACGGCTTTGATGTTGTGCTCTTTAAAAATGGTTGCTAATAATTTTGCATCACACACATCCCCTTGATAGAAGATAATAGGTTTCCCTGTGATAGTTTGTATTCTTTGTAATACTGAGGCTTTACTATTGAATAAATTATCAATAATAATAGGTGTATAGCCTGATTGAATGAGTTGAACACAAGTATGGCTACCGATATATCCACAACCGCCAGTGACTAATATTTTCATCTAAATACCTTAATTTAAGTTAATTATGTTCAGAGAATCGAAATTAATTACCGGATTCTTCATTTTTTTTATATTTGAAAACATCCCATGGTCCACGTCCTGATAATGTGAAGGACGAAATCAGTGTAAAGCTGAAAGCGATGAGTCCAAGAACTAAGTAGGCTCCTTCAAAGCCAATATTAACATACATCAATCCAGCAAAAGTAGACATAAACATGATAGATAATTGTTTTGCAAAGCAAAATGCGATTAAGTAAACGGTTGCTGATAAGCGAATAGGGAAGTGTTTAGTAATATATTTAAAGGCTCCAACTAATAATAATGGTGCTTCAAACATATGCAATGTTTTTAAAATTACCACTTCAACTGCGTTACTAGCAAAAGCTGAACCAGTGATACGAATTGACATGATTATGCCTGCAATCAATAAGGTATTTTTACTGCCGATTTTCATTACAATTATGGGCGCAAAAAACATTACTGTGGCATTTAAAAATTCGCCGAGTGTTGTAACGTAACCAAATGCTTCACGGCCTAATTGCTCACTTGAAAAAAAGGAAGTAAAAAAGTTAGCAAATTGTTGGTCAAATACATCATAAGTACATGCTACACCAACGATATAAAGCATAAAAAACCATGTCTTACGCATTCTAAGTAAATCTAACGCCAGTTTTAGATTGAAAGGTTCAGGTTTGTTTAATCCCAATTGTTCTACTACGTCAGTTGTTGAGGTTTTTGCCGGATCAGCGATTTTAACTAAAATTAATAGAATTAGGGCAAATCCAGAACATAACCAATAAACAGCATTGACGTTTTTCGATATCATAATCCCAACAAACGATGCACAAATTGCCCAACCAAAACATCCAAACATACGACTGCGACCAAATTCAAAACCACTGCGACGACTGATTTTTTCAACTAAGGCTTCGATAGCTGGAGCCCCACCACTAAAGACCATACCTAGGTAAAATCCACCCACAATTGCACCTAACGTGACATTAAATTTGAGTAGTGGTCCAAATACGAAAATAAAAAATGGTCCAAACAATACTAATAGCAGGGTAATAATCCATAGCAGGTGTTTTTTTAATCCTAATTTATCCGAAATCAAACCAAAAATAGGTTGAAAAACTAATGCAAATAACGAAATAAAAGAAAAGACGTATCCTGTACTTGCTTCATCAAGGCCAATCATTTTTAACCAAACTGGAAAAAAAGGGCAGTATGCTCCCATAATAAAAAAGTAAAGAAAAAAGTAGAGGCTAAATACCCAATAGTTTTTATTATGCAGTGATGACTTAATGTTTTGATTCATGATGAACTTCCTCTGTTAAGCTTTAAATGATTTGGCCTCATTTAGAAATCGTTTACACTTTTATTTATCGAAAACGTTATTGGTTAAAATGAATACTATCACTTTATTTATTACAAAAAAGTGATCCAGTTAACATTTTATGAAATCGATTACATTTAAGTTTTTTGTTAAAAAGTTTGAGGTTAAGCAGACGTTTCAGTATATATTTTATAATTATTTTCTAATTTATTGAGGTGATAATAGCCAATAGTAGCCAATAGAGTAAGGGTTACAGCAATGCTTACTTACATAAAATGAATTTTTAATTTTTTTTCATTTTGGTATTTATTATAAAAAAGTGATTTATGAAATCGATTACAATTATTGGGTATAACGATATTTTATGAATAATGACACTTAAAAATAGAAATAAAATGGGTGTACCGTGAATGTACTTAATCTTTTAGTATGATATTGAAAGATGAGATTTAGGTCATAGATGACGGTTTTCATCCAAATGGTCAGTAAGCTTTTTTTGAAAATGTATCGAATCGGTGTGAAAACGTATATTAAGTTTGTTTTTATATTATCTCCCTTTAAAAATAAGTAGTTTTCTGAAGATATGTTGTGCAGATTTTTGCATCAATATGTTATGGGATCGGATCTGAGTGAGTAATCTATTTTATCAGCTTAATAGGATTAATATTTTTACGTAAATTACTCATAGATCATCTGAAAACAGTCGTTAATTATTCTTGTGATAATTGCGTTAAAGATTATGTGTTCCACCGATGTGTGTCGGTGGAATCGATGTCTTATTGAAAAATTTAAATGACTATTAATTATCCTTTAAACGTTTTGCAAAATCTGCCCAATTATAATAACCATCACTGTTGATATAAGCATTTTCCAACTTTAATTGATAATGTTGTGGTGGATTATGAATATCAATTGGCTGCCCAGTATAAAGTTGTTCAAAACTTTGATAAACGTATTCGGCTCTAAAAAAGTAATCACCTGAAGAAATGTGGCGATAGCGTTGGAAGATAACCATCCCGCCGATTGGTGTATTTTCACATTGGTTTGGAAGCTGGTATGGTGCAAAATCCAAAGCGCCGAGCAAGGCTGCAATAGTACTATCATGCCCAACGAGTAGATTAACTTTGTGAGATTGGTGATGCAGTAAATCATCGATCTTATTGATTAATAATTTACTAATGTGTTGAGCAATGGTCTTGCAATGGAAGACTAAATCAATATAGTGGTTACGAATTTGCAGGATTTGTTGCCATTGTTCTAGGCGGGTTATTTTGCCCCATGCGATCTGATCTTTTGGAAATGCAGAATAATATTGTAATAAAAATGCATCAACGGCACAAATTCCGATGGCTAGTGGTCCATGTAACTCAGGTTCTTCATTTTTTTTAAAATAGAGTTCATAGGGGATATCGGCAAAATCACATCGATAGCGTGCATATAATTGTGAATGTGGATAGTCCAATATATCTGAGACCATTTGATAAGCGGGCGCTAAATTTTTGAAGATAGATGCGGTTTTGTCGGCCTCTTCAATATCCCTCAATACAGCTTGTTTTAATTCTGTAGAGTCATCTTGTACACTTGGATCAAAAATCGGATCCATTTTTTCAATGGTGTATTTGTGATGGATAGGAATGTCATAACCCGCAAAAGCGCCATTAACTAAGAATTGAGCTGTTGCCACTGTTCTTTGAAGGCTGTTTGCATAAACGTAGATATCAGGATTTTGAGGTTCAATATTAATGTTTTTTTGTTCAAGCCATTGTGATAGATAATGTCCAAAGAAAGCTTCTAATACGCCTCCTCGCGTTGTTAAATAACCATAAGCATGATCCCAGCTAGGCCATTTTAACGGGCTGGATTGTTCTAACAATGCTATTGTGTTTTCTAACGGAGTACGGATACCGTGACGACTTAATATAATGACTTTGTCTAATTGGTATTGATTGTTGTTCATTGAGTTACCCATCCTTGTTTATGCAAATAATTTAAAATGAAGTCTCGTTGCCCTTTAATAAGGGTTTCTGCAATTTTATCACTCCAACCACTTGTTTTTTGATTGGTTTGTCGATGTCCATAGTATTGGCGCAACTGAGTATCGTATTGTGCTAATAATTGATGATTAATTGGTTGGTAGTGATTTTCAAAAAAAACTAATTCTTTTGGTAATCTTGGTTTAAGATCTGGATTTTGGTCAGGGTAACCAATGCAAAGTCCAAAAAGCGGTAGAACATATTTGGGTAAGGCAAGTAATTGTGTTACTTTATCGATATTGTTGCGTAACCCACCAATATAAACCGTGCCTAAACCTAATGATTCAGCCGCAATAACAGTATTTTGTGCCATAAGAGCGGTATCAATGCAACCAACTAAAAGCTGTTCGGCTTTTTCAAGGGGAATGGTTGGATCGATTTGAAAATGGCGATTAAAATCGGCACAAAACACCCAAAATTCAGAGGTTTGATTTATATAGTTTTGATCTCCAGCATAATGTGCTAGTTTTGAGCGATTTTTGTTGTCAGTAATTCTGATTATTGTGGTGCATTGTAGAAAATTAGAACTTGGAGCCGATTGTGCAGCTTGCACAAGTAATTCAATTTGTTCGTTAGTTAATGGCGTTGATTGGTAAGACCGAATTGAACGACGGTGACAAATTAAATCAATTGTTCTATTTTGCATAATGACTCCTTGTTTTATTGCTATTTTTTCATGAACTGTAAATCCCAAACGCCATGACCTAAATTTTGACCACGTTTTTCAAATTTGGTGATAGGTCGATCATCCGGTCGTGGAATATAGTCACCTGTAGCTGATAAATTTTCAAAACCTTCAGCTTCAGTTAAAACCTCTAACATATGTTCGGCATAATTTTGCCAGTCGGTAGCCAAATGTAAAACACCACCGATTTTTAATTTTTGCCGAATTAATTGTACAAATTGTGGTTGAATAATGCGACGTTTGTTGTGTCTTGCTTTATGCCATGGATCGGGAAAGAAGATCTGCACTTTGTCTAATGAATGATCAGGAATCATGTTTTCTAGCACTTCTACGGCATCATGACACATTACTTTTAAATTCGATAATTGGTTTTCTTCAATAGCCATTAAACAAGCACCAACACCTGGTTTGTGTACTTCAATACCTAGAAAGTTTTTATCTTGTGCATTTTGGGCCATTTTAACTAATGATGCCCCCATGCCAAATCCAATTTCTAAAACGACAGATTTATTTTTATCAAAGCATATTGGTGAGTTTGAGTGGTATTCAATGCCAAATATTGGCCATAAATTATTTAATGCTTGTTCTTGACCTTTAGTTAAACGACCTTGTCGTAGTACAAAACTTCGGATCGTTCTTTTGGGTTTGATTTCTTGGTTATTGCTATTTAATTGTTCGTTCATCACGTTATCTACTTGGATTGTGGAATTTAGTAAAACTAATTAATGGATTTGTACGTTATTTTACTCGATTTTGGGGTATGAGCCAAAGTATCTTAAGGTCAAATTTTTTTAATTAATAATTTTGATATATATATCAAATATTTTTGATAATTTTTTATATTGTGGTTGAGCATGATAGATAAATAATTATATAATTATGGCTCCGATTTAACCGATTACAAATAAAGTAATCATTATAACATGCTTGAGGATTTCTCGTGCCTGATATGAAGCTTTTTGCTGGTAATGCCACACCCGAGCTAGCAAAACGTATAGCTAATCGTCTTTATACTTCTCTTGGTGACATTGTAGTTAGCCGTTTTAGTGATGGTGAGGTAAATGTCCAAATTAATGAAAATGTCCGTGGTGAAGATGTTTTTATTATACAATCAACTTGCGCGCCAACCAATGATAACTTAATGGAATTATTGGTAATGATTGATGCTATGCGTCGTGCATCAGCTGGTCGTATTACTGCGGTTATTCCTTATTTTGGTTATGCAAGGCAAGATCGTCGAGTTCGTTCTGCACGTGTGCCTATTACGGCTAAAGTGGTTGCTGACTTTTTATCAACTGTTGGTGTTGATAGAGTATTGACAGTTGATCTTCATGCTGAACAGATTCAAGGTTTCTTTGATGTGCCTGTTGATAATGTATTTGGTAGCCCAGTTATTTTAGAAGATATGTTGCAACGTGATTTTGAACGCCCAATTGTGGTATCTCCTGATATAGGTGGTGTGGTGCGAGCGCGTGCAATTGCCAAACTTCTTAATGATACTGATATGGCGATTATCGATAAACGTCGTCAGCGTGCCAATGAAGCTGAAGTAATGAATATTATTGGTGATGTTGCTGATCGTGATTGTATTTTAGTGGATGATATGATTGATACTGCAGGAACACTTTGTAAAGCTGCTGATGCCTTAAAGGCTCGTGGCGCTAAAAGAGTATTTGCCTATGCAACTCATCCAATTTTTTCAGGAAAAGCAGTCAGTAATATTAAAAATTGTGCTATTGATGAAATTGTGGTTTGTGACACAATTCCATTAACCGCTGAAGTTAAAGCATTGAAAAATGTGCGCCAATTAACTTTATCAGGTATGCTTGCTGAAGCCATTCGTCGTATTAGTAACGAAGAATCAATTTCAGCAATGTTTCATTACTAATCTGTTTTAGTATTATGATTACCAGCCCCATTTTTGGGGCTTTTTTACTTAGAGCAACTTATATTTTCTAGCAACATTTATTATCAAATTATCATGACAACTATTAAACTTATTGTAGGGCTAGCCAATCCTGGCAACGAATATGCGGCAACTCGCCATAATGCGGGAGCATGGTTTGTTGAACAATTGGCGGATCGATATCATCAATCTTTAAAAAATGATCCAAAATTTTTTGGTTACAGTTCAAGAATAACTATTTCTGGTCATGATGTGCGTTTATTGGTACCGACAACTTTTATGAATTTAAGTGGTAAAGCAGTACAAGCTATGGCAACATTTTATCAGATTAAGCCTGAAGAGATTCTTGTTGCGCATGATGAGCTCGATCTCAATCCAGGTATTGCTAAATTCAAGTTTGGCGGCAGCCATGGCGGGCATAATGGCTTGAAAGATATTGCCAACAAATTAGGTAATAATCCTAATTTTTATCGCTTAAGAATCGGTATTGGTCATCCCGGCGATAAAAATAAAGTTGTGGGTTTTGTTTTAAATAAGCCTTCAAAAGCAGAACAAGAGTTAATTGATAAAGCGATTGATGAATCGGTACGTTGTACAGATATTTTGTTGTCTGATGGTATTGAAACCGCGATGAATCGATTGCATGCTTTTAAAGCCTAGTGAATAGGGTTGATAAGTATCAAGACCGCTAATATAGCGTTTTTATTAAAAATCCACCTATAATAAAAGGTGGATTTAACATGCTTTAGCTCTTTGTTTTAAGAGAAAAGGTGAGATACATTTCCCCCTTTTTCCGCAATTTTTTTCATTACTGCTTTTATTAGCCATGTATTCATGGCAGCTGTGTCATCCATACTACCTGTATAATCAAGCTCTTTAGCTAGTTTTTTACGAGCATCCAAACTGTTATCTAAACCTAAAAGTTTTAAAAGATCGACAATTGATGTCTTCCAGTTTAGTTTTTCAGGAAATTTTTTAGCTAAATTTTCAAGAATTGCCATAACATCAACATTTGATGCTGGTGTTTGGTTTCCTGAGTTTTGTTGATTCTGCTGATTTTGTTGGTTTTGATCTTGACCGGTAGATGTTGTATCTTTGTTATTACCTGTCATATTATTAACTTGATTTTTGACAGCATCAGTAACGTTACCTACTGCTGCTTGCGCACTTGGAAATATTTTAGAAAAAATACTATTTAAGATACCCATATTACACCTCTTATGTTTAAACTGCTTTTGAAAAGACTGCTTAACGATATGGATGTAGACAATATCACTATTAATATAACGCGGAACAGTAGGAAAAGTCAAAAAAGTAATATTTTCTTGGCATTTTATAATTAGAAACCTAGGTTAACGATTTTTTCAAATCATCTTTAATGATACAAATATGTAGAATGTTACTTAGCGTTTTTTTATCATTATTTTCCTTTTACACCATCAATTTAACTGTTTTGGATGGCCATTTCTAGTAAATTAGTTATACTAATTTTTCATCAATATTATAAAAATAGACAAAGTATAATATCCTTAAGAATTTTATAAACATTACTTATCAATATTGTTTATCGAATCTAATGAATTTAGAAAATTAGATTGCTACCAAAAATTATTATTGGTGCGCTATTAAATACTGTAGGAGCCTGACGTGAATTAATGATTCTATTGTACGCAATAATAGGAGAAAGTTAATGATGTTTATTTAGATGCAATACCTATCTACGACACTTTATTTATGATTATGCAAAAAAATACCCATTAAAATGGGCATTTATTAATACAGAAAAAATTAAAGTTATCCAAAAAATGCCCGTTTAATGGCATATTCAACACCACGAATTTCCGCTAAACCACGTAAACGACCTATTCCCGAATAACCAGGATTGGTGTGCTTTTTAAGATCATCCAACATTTGATGCCCATGATCAGGGCGAACAGGTATAGCGCGTTGAATTCCTACTTTTTTACGGCGCTGTTCTTCGGTAACGAGCGCTTTGATTACCGCATACATATCCACATCACCACCTAAATGGTCACCTTCGTGAAAAGAGAGTGGATTTTGTTCGCGAACGGTTGCGCGTAAGTGAATAAAATGAACTCGGTCAGCAAACTTTTCAGCCATGGTCGCCAAATCATTATCATTGCGAACGCCGTATGAACCTGTACAAAAGCAAAATCCATTGTGAATACTGTCAACGGTATCTTTGATCCATTGCATGTCTTCGATTGTTGACACAATACGCGGTAAACCTAAAATTGGTCGAGGAGGATCATCAGGGTGCACAGTTAATACCACACCAACTTCTTCAGCGACAGGAACAATTGCTTTCAAAAAGTAGGCATAATTTTCGCGCAATTTGGCTTTATCAATACCATCATAAGTCGCCAAATGTGCTTTAAATTGCTCAAGAGAGTAGCCTTCTTCCGCACCAGGTAAACCAGCAATGATATTAGCTATAAGTTTGTCTTTATCTGCTTGAGTCATTATCTCAAAATAAATTTTTGCTGAGTCGATGTCTTCTTTTGAGTAATCTTCTTTGGCATTGGGTCTTTGTAAAATATGAATATCAAATGCTGCAAATGCAGTTTGATCAAAACGTAAAGCTTTGGAACCGTCTGGTAGCTCATAAGCAAGATCAGTACGAGTCCAATCTAACACAGGCATAAAATTGTAACAAACAGTATCAATGCCACAAGCGGCTAGATTACGAATTGATTGTTGGTAATTTTGGATATGTTGTTTAACATTTCCTGAATGCGTTTTGATCTCTTCATGAACAGGAATACTTTCAACAACAGACCACGTCAATCCTTTTTCTTCAATAATTTTTTTTCGTTTTTGTATTTCTTCAACTGTCCATATTTCACCATTTGGAATATGGTGCAAAGCTGTCACAATTCCAGTTGCTCCTGCTTGTTTGATATCATCTAGTGATACTGGATCATTTGGTCCAAACCAACGCATTGTTTGTTCCATATAAATCTCCTCAATGATTTTTATTTGTTTAATTTTCTATACGAAAAGATCTATAAACAATGCTGATTTTTTATTGTCTATGGGTTAACAATGCTAACCGGAATAGAATCAAATAAATAACCATCAAAATTTGGATCTTCACTATCAGAAACTGTCATTAATGTTTGTTTAACATTTTCTAAATGTTGCCACATAGCATGGCGTGCACCTATTGCATCTTTTACCTGTAATGCTTGCAGAATTCTTTCATGATCGTAAAGCCATTTTTTTCGGTAACTATGATCGGTAATGCGACTGTGTAATTGATTCCACATTTTGCTGGCCGAACGTTTTTGCCATAAATCATTTAATAAACTTTCAAGTATTGAGTTTTTTGTTGCTTTGGCAATGGCAATATGAAACATCTCATCAGCACTATAATCATCAAGAATACCTTGTTCTAAAATTTGGCGTTCTTGCTTTAAAATTGCTCTTAACTCGATGATATCGGATTTCAATATTTGTGAAGCGGCAAAAGCGGCAATGTTACTTTCAATAAGTTGTCTTGCTTGTAATAGTTCAAATGGTCCAAAATCCTCTTCTTCTATGTTTTTATCTTGTTCAGATAAAATTTCACTTGGTAAACCAATTACATATACACCAGAACCTTTTTTTACTGTAACCAGATTTTCAAGTTCTAGCATAATTAGCGCTTCACGCACTACTGTTCGGCTTACATTAAATGCATCAGCAATATCGCGCTCAGGTGGTAATCGTTCACCAATTTTATAAATACCACTTTTTAATAATGATTTCAGCTCATTACCAATTTGTTGATAGAGCCGATTAATTGTTGGCATTATTTTAATCCTCATTCTAATTTCGGTTAAATAACGTCAATTATAAGCGATTTGTCATAAGTACTATAAGCCACTGATGATTTAAAATACGTTTATTTTTATAATTGGTATGCCAATATGCATTCGTATTATAAATAGTTTCGAAAAGGTGCCTATTAAATAAACCAAAATATGTGATTATGATCACATATTTGAAAATTAAAGATGAAAATTTTATCTACAAGTGAAAATATGTCCAACCAATAAAGTATTTAAATTGTTAATTACGGTGAATAAAATGTTAAATTTATCCAAAGTCCCAGAATCAATCGAACATAAGCCTTCATATGACAGAAAAAAAATGATTTCACGCATAGTCCACTTAGGATTTGGTGCGTTTCATCGAGCGCATCAAGCATTGTTTACCGATCGCTTACTGAATAAGGGCGTAAGTGACTGGGGAATTTGTGAAGTTAATATTTTGGGTGGTGAGGAATTAATTGAAGATATTCGTCAGCAAGATCATTTGTACACCGTATTAGAAAAAGGAACTACGACAACCCAAGCGTTTATTGTTGGTAGTGTAAAAGAGTCGTTTTTGGCATCTACTGACGGCATTGATGCAATTTTAGAAAAAATGGCCGATAGTGTGGTAGAGATTGTGTCTTTAACCATAACTGAGAAAGGGTATTGCATGCTACCAGGTGGTGGTGATTTAGATTTAGAGAATCCATTAATTAAATTTGATTTAGCTAATCCATCCAAACCGAGATCTGCTCCAGGTGTTATTGTCGAAGCTCTTTATAGAAGAATGCAAAGAGGACTCAAATCATTTACGGTGTTATCCTGCGATAATATTCCAGAAAATGGGGCAGTATTAAAAAAAGCGATATTAGGTTTGGCAAAAGCACGAGATGTAAAATTAGCAGAGTGGATTGAGACGAATGCCACTTTTCCATGTACCATGGTTGACCGTATTGTACCTGCGGCAACACCGGAGACATTAACTGATATTCAAAATGTATTAGGTGGCATGTTTGATCCATGTGGTATTGCTTGTGAACCTTTCATTCAATGGGTTATTGAAGATAATTTTGTTACCAGTCGCCCTAATTGGGATGAAGTTGGTGCCGAATTTGTCAATGATGTGGTACCTTATGAAGAGATGAAATTACGTATGCTAAATGGCAGTCACTCTTTTTTGGCTTATTTAGGTTATCTAGCAGGGTACGAACATATTAATGATTGTATGAATGACGCCAATTATAAAAAAATAACACTTGCACTGATGATGCAACAACAAGCCCCCACACTTCATGTACCTTCACACGTCAATCTATCACAATATGCTAATCAACTTATTGAACGATTCAGTAACCCTTCCCTTAAACATAAAACTTGGCAGATTGCCATGGATGGTACGCAAAAATTACCACAACGAATGCTTGATTCTGTGCGTTGGCACCTTAAAAACAACTCCGATTTTTCATTGCTTGCTTTAGGTGTAGCGGGTTGGATGCGTTATGTAAGCGGTATGGATGATAATAAGAATGATATTGATGTACGCGATCCAATGCAAAAAGAATTAAAATCGCTTGTTAATTCAAGTCAAGATGGTTTAGAAAGGGTAAATGCTTTATTGAGTTTGAATGCGGTGTTTGGTGAAGATTTATCGAATAATTCATTATTTAAAGAACAAATAACGCATCATTATCTTTCTTTAATGCAAAAAGGTGCAAAACAAACTCTCTGTGATTTAGTGAGTTGAAGTTGTATCACTCTTACGAAAAAATTTTTGAACAATAATTTTTGTTACCAATAAAGATGAAAGCAAAAGAGACACCAACCTATTCGATTGATTATTTTTAGATTGCTTTCAATGTAATAATAATGAGTTTTAATATTTTTGGTACTAACGAAAGATAAAGTAACGTTGTTGCAATCTCATTCTTAGTACCGACAGATTATGATGCATATCGGTTATTAACAATTTTTAGAGTGATAATCTAAGATGCATAATGTTTTCGAATGATGAATATTTTAGATTAGATTAACTCGTCCTGAAACTTTCAATTTGTATAAGCAAAATGTTTTTAAATAATTGATAATCATGGAAGCTCGAAATTATCCGCAATAATAATACTGTGTAAAAAATAAAGAGTGGTAAAACTTATACTAAGTATTGCTTCCATGCTAATAAAGATGTGAACAGTTTTGTTTTGATTCTCAATTCACTTTTAACAATCAACACACTGGCTTTCATTTATAAGTTAAAGCACATTCCAGTAAAAGCAAAGTGCCAATTATTCTTAATAGAGCTGGCTTTTTTTCCAAACTGGATGATAATAACTTTATCTCGAAAAACAATCAAAAAAACGACCTTTATATTCAATAGAATAATTCAGTAGTTGATTATTCTATTATTTAAATTTTGACAAAATAGAGTTGTGAGATACTATTGTTTTTCAATAAAAAAATAATAAACTGTAAATGTTTTTTTTAAGTAAGACTTTTTGATTTAAATAAGGTAAATTAATACTACTTATTTTGCATCATGTGTAATTAGTTGACTATTATTTTATTCGGAAATAAAGGTAAGTATCAAATATGCGTTATAATGAGCCACAGATGTTAACCTCAATTTTGTCTCAACAAACTTGTTTATCCCAGATAAAAGAGAAAACATTTGCATTAAATAAATTGGCTGATGTGATTAACGAGTTATTACCAACATTGCTAAGGCAGCAATATAGAATTGCTAATTATCGTCAAGGTATTCTTGTCCTTGAAGTAAGCTCAGCCAGTTGGTTAACCAGATTAAGATACGAGCAAAGTAATTTGTTATCTGAAATTAGAAAACAGATATTACCATCCCTATCTTCAATTCAATATAAAATTAATCCAGACCTTTCCAGTCAACATTCAAAAATGATCAATGATTCATCAAAAAGTGTTACAATTGCGCGAGCTTTAAGTCCTCAAAGTGCTACTTATTTGTCTGCTTTGGCAGAAAGTGCTCCAGATAAACTGAAAAAACAATTGATTAAACTTGCTAACCATGCAAAATAAGTAAAACTATTGAACAATAGTGTAAAAAGTTATACAACGAAAGATACAAGGAGTGAAATATGGATAAACAGATGATGATTTATCTTGTTATTGGCTTAGTAATTGGTTTTGTTTTAGGTATTATTTTGACGAATGTGTTTAGTGCAAAAGGGCGTAAATTTGCACAAGTAAAACGCCAACTTGAGGAAACTCAAGAGCAGTTAAAAATCCAAAAACAGACAATTAGTAAATATTTTTCACATAGCGCTGAAATTTTAGATAACATGGCTAATGATTTTCGTCGTCTTTATCAACATATGGCTGAAAATTCAGGAAAATTTACTTCAGAAAATGATATGCCAGTTATGGCTCTAGATTCGAGCAATGATACGAGTATAAAAAAAACATTCACTCTAAAAAAACAACCAAAAGATTATTCTGATGACCCTTCCGGTTTATTCAAAACTGACGAAAATAAATCCTAATAAATCTTAGTTTTTTGCACTAGAATTATCTGGTGAAATGTTGTGGTAAATATTAAATTTTTTAAGGATGAGAGAGTTTTATGATTAATAATTCTTTACTAAAACCCAAAAAATTACTTAGTTTAATTGTGTTAGGCTTAAGTCTTTCATTATCTACCTTACCTAATGCCTTTGCTGTTTTTCCTTCATTTCCAACTAGTGAAAATAGTCAGCAACAACCTAGCTTAGCATCAATGTTAGAGACAGTATTGCCTTCGGTGGTTAGCATTAAGGTTGAAGGAACTGCTCAAATGCAAACCAATATTCCTGAAGAATTTAAGCGATTTTTTGGGTATCCTGATAGTCAATCAAGAGCGTTTTCAGGGCAAGGCTCAGGCGTTATTATTGACAGTGAAAAAGGGTATATTGTTACCAATAATCATGTTATCGAAAATGCAGATAAAATCACTGTTTGTTTAAATGATGGGCATGAATATGCTGCTAAATTAATAGGTAAAGATCCTCAAAGTGATATTGCATTGCTTAAAGTTGAAGAGGCTAAGAAATTAACGGCCATTACTTTAGCTGATTCGGACAAATTACGTGTTGGTGATTATGTTGTTGCTATTGGTAATCCATTTGGAATTGGACAAACTGTTACATCTGGTATTATTTCTGCGCTAGCTCGTAGTGGACTTAATATGAATGGCTTTGAGAATTTTATTCAAACGGATGCTTCAATCAATCGAGGTAATTCAGGTGGTGCTTTAGTTAATTTAAATGGTGAATTAGTGGGGATTAATACGGCTATTATTGCACCTAGTGGTGGTAACGTCGGTATCGGTTTTGCTATACCGAGTAATATGGTGAAAAATTTAACTTCTCAACTGATTGAATATGGAGAAGTTAAACGTGGTGTACTTGGTATTAAAGGTAATGAGTTAACCTCTGATATTGCCAAAGCATTTGATTTAGATGTGCAAAAAGGTGCTTTTGTGAGTGAGGTGCTTGACGACTCTGCCGCTAAAGCAGCTGGTATTAAATCTGGTGATGTGATTGTTTCAATGGATGGTAAGCCAGTCGATAGTTTTGCAGAATTGCGAGCTAAAATTGCTACTACTGGTGCGGGCAGAACTGTACAGTTAGGTATCATTCGTGATGGTAAAACAATGACAGTCAATGTCAAATTAAAAAATAGTGATGAGTCTGCTACCGAAGCAAAATCATTACACCCAGCTCTTGACGGCGCAACATTAAGTAATGGCAATGTCAAAGGACAAAAAGGCGTTTTAATTGAAGGTATTGCTAAAAATTCGCCAGCATCTCGATTAAGTTTACAAAAAGGTGATCTTATCACGGGTGTAAATAAACAAAGGATTACCAATATTGCTGATTTACGTAAAATTATCGATAGTAAACCATCAGCAATTGCGTTAAATATTGTACGTGGTGATAGCCAACTCTATCTTATTTTACGATAATGCATTGTTTTATGTGATTTCGCCGATAGTTTCTATCGGCGAAAAACATAAATATTAACTGTTAATTAGATATGTTAAAATCATATCTATTCTACTGCTACTCTAGTAATCATTCTAATGCTTAAAAAAATCCTATGGCCAATATTGATTGGTTCTGTTTTAGCTATCGTATTGTTGATTATTTTTCCATCGCTACGTAATGGAACTCAATCAAATTTTCCAAACTTCATTTTTAATAATGACCCTATGAGTTATTCATATGCGGTTAAAACTGCTGCTCCAGCAGTAGTGAATATCTATAGTCGTTCAATTAGCTCCGTGCCAAATCGATCACAAGATAGCGCAATCACGCCATTAGGTTCAGGGGTTATAATGAGCAAACATGGTTATATTATTACTAATTATCATGTGGTAGACGGAGCAGAACAAATTATTGTTGCTTTACAAGATGGTCGAATATTTGAAGCTTTGACTGTTGGTTCTGACAAATTGGTTGATATTGCCGTTTTAAAAATTGAAGCGACTAATATTCCAACGATTCACATCAATTCCCAACGCGAACCCAAAATTGGCGATGTCGTTTTAGCAATTGGTAATCCTTATAATATTGGGCAAACTATCACTCAAGGGATCATTAGTGCAACAGGTCGAGATGGATTAAGCCCATATAGAAGACAGAATTTTATTCAAACAGATGCTTCAATTAATCATGGTAATTCAGGTGGTGCTTTGGTTAATACAAAAGGCGAATTAATGGGGATTAATACTCTGACGTTTGCAAAAAATATGGGAAATGAAATTCCAGAAGGCATTGGATTTGCTATTCCAACATCTTTGGCCGTTAAAATTATGAAGAAATTAATTCAGTATGGTAAAGTTATTCGTGGTTATATTGGTATTGATGGGTTAGAGTTTGCGCCAACACAAAATCCAAGTGATATACCAGTTGTGTTAGGTATTTTAGTGACCAATGCTGAAGGTCCTTCCTTACAAGCAGGTGTACAGCCTAATGATATTTTGATTATGGTTGATGGTAAACCGGTTAAATCAATTGTTGAAACGATGGATCAGATTGCGGAGTTGAAACCGGGACGAACCATCCCCATTATCGTATTACGAAATGGAGAAAAGATTGAATTGCAGGTGGTAATAGGGCAGTTACCAGTTTGATTGATCTTTTTTATAACTTGATTATTTACCGTTTAAGGCGTATAATTCGCGACCTTATCATGTTTTTTAACACTCGTATGGTGTATAGATTTTGCTTTTATGGCCATTTATATAGCGATACGAACAAACTTTAGAGGTTTATTATGAAAGAAGGTATCCACCCAGAATATAAAGCAATTAAAGCAACTTGTTCTTGCGGTAATGTTATTAATACTCATTCAACAATTGGTCATGATATTCATCTTGACGTATGTGGTGAATGTCACCCGTTCTATACAGGTAAACAACGTGATGTTGCAACTGGCGGACGTGTAGATAAATTTAAACAACGTTTTGCTATGGTTGGCGGTAAAAAATAATTTTCCGTAAATTACAGAGTAATCATTAAAAAAGGCGCATTATGCGCCTTTTTTATTTTTTTATCTTAATTGATGATATTATTCTTCAATAAAAATATAAATGACAGTTATTCATCAATTAAATCGGGATCGATACCTAAATTACGCATCATTTCCTTAGCTTGGCTAGGGATGCCATCTTCACGATCTTTCTGTAAGTCTTCATCGCAAGGTAGCGGTTGACCAGTGTAAGCATGAAGAAATGCTTCGCATAACAGTTCACTATTTGTTGCATGGCGTAAATTATTCACTTGTCGACGCGTACGTTCATCAGTCAATATTTTTAATACCTTTAAAGGTATGGATACAGTAATTTTTTTTACTTGCTCACTTTTTTTTCCATGCTCAGCATAGGGACTTATGTATTGGCCATTCCATTCCATCATATTTTTCACCAAATTACATCACAATTTATAGGGTTAATTTTAACTTTTTTTTTATTTTGCTGCAATCTATACATCGAGATAGTTAGACGTCTAGACATGTTGACGTCTTGAATAGTTGTGTTATTCTTATACAAGTAAATTATTAAAATAAATATAGTATTATCTAGGGATGTTATTATGGCTAGCCAATCAAAAAATTTAAGTCAAGGCACTATTGCTGTCCGAGGTGGAATCAATACCGATGATCAATATGGGAGCGTGGTTCCTGTCATTACACCGTCAACGTGTTACCGTTATCAAGAGTTTGCAACACCGAGAGAATTTGATTATGCACGCAAAGCAAATCCTAGTAGACGATTTGTTGAGGAAACGGTCGCTAAGTTGGAAGGTGGTTCGGATGCGATTCTTACTAACTGTGGTATGTCTGCCATTCATCTTGTCAGTGTAGCGCTGTTAACACCGGATGACTTGGTGGTTGCTCCTCATGATTGTTATGGTGGCAGCTATCGTCTATTTAATAGTTTAAGTCAACGTGGTTATTTTAAAGCAAAATTTGTTGATCAATCTGATCCTGTTGCATTAAAAGAAGCTTTAAGGTTACGACCAAAATTAGTATTGATTGAGACGCCAAGTAATCCATTACTTCGTGTTGTTGATATTCAAGAAATATCACAACAAGCACATGAAGTTGGTGCTCTGGTTTTAGTCGATAACACATTTATGACCCCTATATTGCAAAAACCTTTAGAGCTAGGAGCGGATATTGTCAGTCATTCATGTACTAAATTTCTGAATGGGCATTCCGATCTTTTAGCGGGTATTTTAGTATTTAAAGACCAACAACTTGCTACAGATGTGTTATGGTGGGCAAATAATATTGGTACGCTTACCTCATCATTTGATAGTTATCTATTATTACGTGGCTTGAGAACACTTGCAGCTCGAGTAATTTTACAACAAGCCAATGCACAAAAACTTGTTGAGTTTTTAGTTAACCATCCGAAAATCGCTCATGTTTATCATCCTTCGTTATCGTCTAATCTTGGTCATGAAATTGCCAAAAGACAACAAAAGGGTTTTGGTTCATTGCTAAGTTTTGAATTAGCTGGAGAACCTGAGGTAATGCCTAAATTCTTAAAAGAACTGAATATTATTACGCTGGCTCAATCTTTAGGGGGCGTTGAAAGTTTAATCTGTCATCCAGCAACAATGACTCATTCAGGTATTAGTGCTCAAGCACGTACAACAGCCGGTATTTCCGATCAACTCCTTCGTGTCTCTGTTGGTTTGGAGGATATCAATGATTTGTTGGAGGATTTAGAACAAGCTTTAGCAGCCATTTAACATTTTAGTAAAAATGATAAAGTTTAATTTACACAATGATGTGATATTTCAACTCAACACAATTCTGTTTCTTCAACTTTATCATTATGTTAAATTTTATTATTTTTTTGAAAGTCTTCTATTTTTTCTTTAATGGCAGCAAAAATTTCATCGAAAGAGTGTCGTTTTGTTCGACCACATATTTTAGCGATATTCTCACAAACTAAACATTGTCTTGGCGCAAGCTCAAATTGCGAGCGAGATACACTTTTTTGTGTTATTGGATCGATCACATCAATATCCCACAAACGACCTAATGGATGTTGGCTTTCGATATCAATGCAGTATTGTTTCAGTTTTTCAATAGCGCAATCTAACACAAGAATTGCTTCTGAACCCGTTAACTCATGATAGTGTTGCTCTTCAATTAACGGTATATTATTTTTAATAAAAAATTGATGTAACGCGGCGATCGCTTCTTGAAATAGATAATGCGCTCCACTACTACTTTTTATTGGACCTGGGATGACTAACGTTAATGATATAAGAGGTTTTTTATAAAGTGAAATAGCGGTTAGTTGGTTTTCTACCCTTTTTTCTTTAGCTAATAACATTTGCTCAAGACTAATTGGGGTGCCATCATCAAATTTAATTAACATTTTATTCATAATAAAGGAATTATAGCATGACATTATTTATGCCATGCTATAAAAGATCGTTGAGTCATTAATCTTTAACTTGACGAACTACATCAATAACAGAACCATCACGGAAATGAACGATACCTACAATTTTATCTTCAAATTCGATTGGTTTTGGTTCACCTGTTAAGGAAACCGCTCGTTGATAAAGTTCTTCAATGCTCATCACTGGTAAATTAGCTGCTTTTAAACGTTCAGCAATTTCTGGACGATTAGGGTTCACTGCAATACCATGATCAGTCACTAGTACATCAACGCTTTCACCTGGAGTTACCAGCGTGGTTACATTTTTAATTACTGTTGGGATACGGCTGCGAATTAATGGCGCAACAATAATTGTTAAGTTTGCTCCAGCAGCGGTATCACAGTGACCACCAGATGCTCCGCGCATTACGCCATCAGAACCCGTTAATACATTTACATTGAAATTAAGGTCAATTTCTAAAGCACTTAAAATCACAATATCTAATTCATCAACGCTTGCCCCTTTAGAAGCTGGGTTAGCATAAACATTGGTTGAGACTTCAATATGATCTTTATTTCGGCCTAAAGATTGTCCTGCTGCACCGTCAAAGCTTTGGGTATCTAATAAACGTTTAACCAATCCTTTTTCATGTAAATCAACAATACTTGCTGTAATGCCACCTAAAGCAAATGAGGCTGTGATATTTTTAGCGCGCATACGATTTTCAAGGAAACGCGTTGCGGCTGTTGAAGAAGCGCCAGAACCAGTTTGAATTGAGAAGCCATCTTCAAAATAACCAGAATGTTCAATAACATCAGCAGCGTAACGAGCAATCATAAGTTCACGAGGATTGGTTGTGATACGTGCTGCACCAACACTGATTTTGGTTGGGTCACCGACTTCATCAACTTTAACAATATAGTCAACTTGATCTTGACGAATACTAGCAGGGTTATTTGGATAACCAACGATATCTTCAGTGAGTAAAACCACTTTTTTGGCAAACTGTGCATCAACCATTGCATAGCCAAGTGCACCACATTGTGACTTACCTGATACACCATTAGCATTACCTTGTTCATCAGCAGTAGATACGGCTAAAAATGCGATATCAATATTAATTTCACCACTTTGGATAAGTTTTACCCGTCCACCATGAGAATGGATATGTACAGGGTTATCCATTAAACCATGTGAAATTGCATCAGCTAATTTTCCACGTAATCCAGAGGTGTAAATTTTAGTAATCACACCAGCTTCAATATGTGGAATTAATGCTGCATTACAACTTAACAATGAACTTGATGCTAAAGTCAGATTTTTAATGCCTAATTGACTAATTGTCTCTACAACTTTATTGATAACCTTATCACCTTCACGGAAAGCGTGATGGAAAGATATGGTCATACCGTCACGTAATTCACAATTTTTAATTGCTTGTTCAATAGAATCACATAATTTACGAGTATATTTAGACTCATCTTTTAAATATGGTGTTGTTGCATTAGCATCAGTAAATGGTGTGATATTTTTAAGATCAGGATGCTGTTTTAATAAATCATCAATTTTTTGGTTTATAGAAGTTGTCATATTTCAATCCTATCAAATTTCTTTACGTACACCGGAGTATTTTGCTAGTTCAATGATTTTTTGAGCACGAGTAATAATTGGTGCATCAATCATTTTGCCATTCAAAGAAACAACTCCAAGCCCCTTTCTTTCACCTTCTTCAGCTGCTTCAACTACTTTTTTAGCGTTTTCTACTTCACTCGCAGTAGGAGCATAAGCATTGTGTAAAAGCTCAATTTGTCTTGGATTAATCAATGATTTACCGTTGTATCCTAATTTTTTGATTAGGCTGACTTCTTTTAAGAAACCTTCGTCGTCATTAACATTTGAATAGACAACATCAAAAGCATCGATACCCGCTACACGAGCTGCATGTAAAACAGCGCAACGAGCATAAAACAATTCCGTACCATCGCCTCTTTCTGTTTGCATATCGACAAGATAGTCAAATGCAGCTAAAGCGATACCAATTAAACGAGACGATGATTTAGCAATCGAAACTGCATTAACAACACCTAGAGCCGATTCAATGGCTGCCATTAATTTAGTACTGCCGACTTCACGCCCACATTCTTTTTCAATTCGTTCAACGTGAGCTTCAAGCTCATGAATATCTTCTGCGCTGTTTGTCATTGGTAAACGAACAACATCTACTCCTGCTCGAACTACGGCTTCTAAATCTTTAAGTCCAAATGGTGTATTTAGTGCGTTAATTCTGACCACTGTTTCAATATTGTGTTCTTTATAAACAGGCATTTTTAATGTTTGAGCTACTAGTAGACGTGCTGAGTCTTTTTCTTTAATTGAAACCGCATCCTCAAGGTCAAACATGATTGAATCAGGTTTGTATACAAACGATGTTGATAACATTGCGGCATTGGCGCCTGGAAGAAATAACATGCTGCGACGTAATTTTTTCATAGTAATTTACTCCAATCTAAATTCTCTTCTTCTGCACCGCGTAATACTGCACATTGAATTCTTGCTCTAATCGCACAATCTAAAGCGCCTTTATCATCAATAATAATTAAACCATCAGTTACATTCAAATCATTTAAAGTCTGATTGACCACTTCACGTATTTGATCGCCAAATTGCTTATTAACATCACTATTAATAACAATTTCAATCCCCGTATTTGGCATGACTTTAACTAACAAATCGCTCGATTCGAGAGTCCCAGCCATAGCTTCTTTTTGTATTTTCATTTTTTTACCTTTTAAAACGTGTTAAATTTTAAATTTATCCAAATTAGCCGAAAGATAATCCCATGTTGTTGGGGGAACCAACGTTTTTACCTGTTCATATTGCCCAGCTGCTAATAGCTTTCTTACTAATGAAGCTGATACAACACAATTGTTTTCGGATATTCGTTCAACTTCTACAACTGTGATAGCTGGTAGATTACTTACCGTATTATCTTCAAGCCAATAGCGCATCGCATCGTTATAAGCTTTGGTCACCTCATCAAAAGGTTCAGTCCCGACAAATCGATAAGTGATATTGAGACTTGGAGCAATATAATTTCGGAAAATTAGCAGATCGATACCCATATAGGCTTGATCAATCTTTGTTTTATCTTTTAGGAAATAAGTAGGAAATGTTGCTCTAGATATAATATAGGGTGAGCTTGCATGCACAGTGACATTCTTTATCTGCTTTGTGCCATCTTTAACTAACTTTAAGCGTGTATCAAAGGAAAATTGCGAGGCATTTTCATTGACAACAAATACATGTAACCAATCACATTGACTTGCCGCATATTGTACTAAGTATTGATGACCTTTAGTAAAAGGATTAGCATTCATAACAATGCTACCAATTTTTTTCCCTTCTTTTTTCTGTGCATTGAGTTGTTTACAATATAGCTGTATTCCGACTGGATTGTTCTCCATTAGGACAACTAAATCGGTTATTTCAACAATCGGGTAAAAACCGCATCCTTTAAAGAAATCTATATTTTCAGGCTTTGTGTATAAAAAAAGGTGAAAATAGCCGTTTTCATTGGCATATTTTATGGTGTGATCCATTAAAGTCAGATTTAGTTGATTACCACGATATTGAGGATCGATGGCAACACATTTGATAATATTGCGATCCATACCTGCACAAGCAATAATTTTATCGTTAATTTTTGCAACCATAAAAAGAGTCACTTGCGAATCTAAATCAAGATCCGATCGAGATAATAATTGCTTAATGTCTTGATGGTCTTGTTCTGATTTAGAAATATCAACGATGGTATAATCAACTAAATCATACATAAAATTACCCTCTTTCTGCTACAACGTAATTGGTTAAACGACCAATTCCTGTAATTTCGACTTCAATCTTATCACCATCTTTCATAAATACTGGAGGATTACGTTTTTTACCTACGCCACCAGGTGAACCAGTGAGGATGACATCTCCAGGCGATAAACGAGTAAATGTACTGATGTAAGAAACAAGTTCTGGTACGGTGTGCACAAGATTTTTAATTGAATCGTGCTGCATTTCCTGACCATTTAGATAAGTCGTTAAAGATAAAACTTTTGGATCAGGAATTTCATCACTGGTTGTAATGCATGGACCAAATGCACCAGTACTTGGCCAGTTTTTACCGGCAGTAAACCAAGTGTATTGCCAATCACGGATAGATCCATCCATATAGCAACTGTAGCCAGCTACATGTGATAATGCCTCTTCTGGTTTAATACGAAATCCTGCTTTACCAATAATAATGGCTAATTCACCTTCGTAATCTAATTCGTTAGTGATAGCTGGTTTGATAATATTAGTTTTGTGCCCTGTTTGAGAATCAGGAAAACGAACGAATAACGTTGGTGCTGAGCTAGTTTCGTTAAATTCCGCGCGTTTTTCAGCATAATTCATACCAACACATAAAATTTTGTTTGGATTTGGGATAACAGGTAGATAAATAATGTCTTGTTCATCAATGTCGCTTGGTGCATCAAGATAAGTTTTGGCGACAGAGAGTCCTTCTGGATCAGCAAGTAGAGATTTTAAATCGGCATATTTATTACCTAATTTTTCTTTTAAATCAACAATACCATTGTGAGTAAGAAGACCAAAACTTGCTCGATCAGAGACAAGATAACTGACAAGCTTCATGAAAACTCCTTAAAAGCTGTTTTATGCTAAATTTAACTATAAATAAAAACGAACAACCTTAGATAAACTAAGGTTGCTCTTTAAAATTTTAATCTAAACTAAGAAATTGCCGAGAATGAGTAATGACACTGATACATTTATTGCACCACCTATACGGGTTGCAATTTGAGCAAATGGCATTAACTCCATACGTTCTGCGGCAGTTAAGATTGCTACGTCACCTGTTCCGCCTTGACCACTTTGACAACATGAAATAACAGCAGCATCTATCGGATACATACCTAATTTTTTAGCGACAAAGAAACCAGTGGTGACTAAACTAACAACAGTACAAACAATAACAATTAAATTTGTAATAGTGAAAGCAGCAACGATTTTATCCCATGGAGTGATTGCTACACCTACCGCAAATAGAATTGGATAGGTAACAGACGTTTGGAAAAATTTGTAAACGACTTGTGAACCACTTAATACTTTCGGTGAAACACCTGATACTAACTTAACAAAAACTGCAGCAAATAACATTCCTACCGGAGCTGGAATACCTGTTACTTTATGACCAATCATACCAACCATATAAAGAATCGCTGCTAATAATACACCTGAAGCAAATGTTGTTACATCGATAATAGGTTCAGCTTTAGCTGATTTTTTAGCACCCATTAATTCATCATCTTCTGAAGCCGGTAATAATCGTCCATTACCAGTTAAATGTGGATAAGCTTTACCAATACGGTTTAGAATACCACCACAAATAATACCCGTTAAACCACCTAACATAACGATTGGTAATACACGGCCAAGCGCCTCACCTTGTTCCATACCTAATATTGATGCATATCCGATTGAAAGAGGAATAGCTCCTTCACCAACACCACCTGCCATAATAGGTAATACCAAGAAGAAGAATGTTTCAAATGGTGATAAACCTAATAAATAACCAACACCAACACCAACTAACATTCCAACAATTTCACCACATACCATTGGTCCAAATATTTTTAAGAATCCTTGAATAAGCGTTTTCTTATCCATATTCATAATACTACCAACGATAATACAACAAATGTACAGATACAAAATGTGCGTATCTTTGTAGAATTTTGTTGTTGCTTCGACAACCGGAGTTGGCAAAATACCATAATATACTAATGCCGACGGAATGAAGGTTGCACAGATCGCTGCTGCTCCCATTTTCCCAACGATTGGTAAACGTTTACCAATTTCACCACATAGGAAGCCAAAGAATGCACAAGTTACCACCATCACAACAATTTCGCTAGGTAATTTACCAGTTACTAACACTTCAGCAAAAATTAGAATACCAGCAATTATAAATAATGGAAGCGGGATTACACCAATTTTATAATTGTCCATAAGCCGCCACCAATTGTATGGCCATCCAGTTAGTTGTTGATTCCCATTGTGAGAACATTTATCATGTTTTTGTTCATCAGAGCTCGATACTGATTCTTTTTCAGTCCGCGTTTTCCCGATTGAATTAAGATCCGCCATATTTTATTTTTCTCCAAAAAATCTGAATTGCTAAATTGGCGCATATGGTTGCAAAATTTTAAACCTAATTTTGTGATTTAAATCATACTTTGAGTGTGGTTTTTATGGTTTTAAAGGCTATATGTTTTTTAATGCTGTGATAAACTTAAAGTCAATACTAAATTTTTAATATGAGCGTTATTATGCGAAAAAAAGTACAATTATCTTTTGCGACAAAGTTATTTCTGTCCCTTTTGCTTTTTTCTTTAATAATGCTCGCACTTTTACAAAGTTATATATGGAATGCAACGAAGACTACATTATATAAAAGTTTGGGTGAAAAAGCACAAATTCAAGCCAAAGAATTGTCTGTGATCCCAAGTTTAATAAAATATGTTAAAGAAAAAGATACTGTCGAGTTAGCCAATTTAGTTAATGATATTTTTGAACAAAGTGATGCCAGCTATATCGTTATTGGTGATGAACAAGCTTATCGATTATATCATACCTCAAATAATAAGTTATATTCACCAATGGTTGGTGGGGATAATAAGGAAGTATTAAGAGGAAAGAGCAGTGTTACTATTAGCGAAGGCTCGTTAGGTTTAGCACTTCGAGGTAAAGCTCCTATTATGGATCAAGGTAAAATAATAGGGATTATATCTGTTGGTTATATGATTGATGATATATATGTATTACATATTAACCAATTTATACCCATCATCATTTTTTGTTCCTTACTCTTTTTTGCATTGTTTGTTTTTTCGTTCTTTTTTTCAAAAGCAGTTAAAAAACAGATGTTTAATTTAGAGCCTAAAGAGATTGCCTTACTGGTTAAAAGCCAAAAGTCAATAATGGAATCTATTTTTGAAGGGATCATCGCCATTGATCTTAATTATAAAATTATCAATATTAATCAATCAGCTCGCAATATGTTAGACATCATTGCGAGTGATCAAGATTTGCTTAACCATGATTTACGCAATGTTATCAAATCAACTGATTTTCTTTACGGCAATGAAAATCAGACAAAAGATGTGCATGATTATATTTGTTACTTTAATAATATTATTGTCATTGCTAATCGAATTCGTGTGATTGTGGATGATCAAATTCAAGGTTGGGTGATCACTTTTCGCAATTATGATGATATCAATTTATTAAGTATGAAATTGACTCAGGTTACTCAATATATTGATAATTTGCGGGCTTTACGGCATGAACACCTTAATTGGATGGCGACTTTATCGGGACTCATTTATATGAAACGTTATGAAGAAGCGCAATCCTTTATTACTTTACATTCGGCGGATAATCAAAACTGTTTAGATTTTATTTCTGAACATTTCAAAATACCGGCGGTTTGTGGATTATTAATTGGTAAATATTCAAAGTCACATGAAATTGGCTTGAATTTAATTTTTGACCCTGCATGTCAATTAAGTGCATTACCTGTATTGATCACTGAAACCGAGTTTATGTCAGTGCTAGGTAATTTACTTGATAACGCTTTTAATGCGTGTTTGAAAAATAATCAGGGTGATAAAACGATTTATTTGTATCTAAGTGATGCAACGGATGAAATTGTATTAGAAGTGAGTGATCAAGGATGTGGTATAGATGCAAGTATTCGAGAATCAATATTCGAACCAGGCGTAACCTCTCAAGATGCTAAAGAGCATGGTATCGGTTTGCATCTTGTTTCAACCTACATAAAAAAGGCTAATGGTTATATTACATTTGAAGACAATACACCATATGGCACAATTTTTTCAGTTTTTATACCTAAATAATAAAAAAGAGGTAAATGCATGAGTGAGCTTAACGAATATAAAGAAGAGGCCATAAAAGTTCTTATTGTTGAAGATGAACCTATTTTAGCAGAATTAAACGCTGAATTTATTCAGAGGGATACCAAAGTAAAAGTCGTTGGGATTGCGTCAAATTTAGATGAAGCTAAAATAATGGTTGAAAAGTTAAAACCAACATTAATTTTACTAGATAATTATCTGCCCGATGGTAAAGGTATTGAATTATTTGAGTATATTATTAATAACCAACTAGACTGTTATGTTATTTTTATCACTGCTGCAAGTGATATGGATACGTGCAGTAAAGCTATACGTTTTGGTGCTTTTGATTATTTAATTAAACCGGTATCTTATCAACGATTAAAACATTCACTTGAGCGTTTTGAGCTTTTTTTATACCGTCAAAGTTTACAAAAACATGTCAATCAAAGGCGTATTGATGAATTGTTTAATTTGCAAACTAAGGATTTTGTTGATATCAATCGTCACTCTAAAGGGATTGAAGAGATTACTTTACAAAAAGTTAAAGATCTATTTATGAAGATAGACGAACCACAAACGGTAGATCAAATAGTCGAAAAAGCAAATATTAGTAAAACTACAGCCAGACGATATTTAGAATATTGTGTCCAAACTAAATTATTGGTAGTTGAACTCAATCACGGGAAAATAGGGCGTCCTGAAAGACTTTATAAACGATTAGGAAAGTAATGGTTTGTGCATAGTTAATATGTTGATCCGATTTTATATAGTTTATGATGATTTAAATATGCTTATTCGTTATTTTAGCCATTAAATATTTGATGCTAAATTGAATAAATCCAACGGTTGGAGAGTTTCAATTGAGTATCAAATATTAGAAGTAAATGTATGTCTATAACAAAATAATTATTATAGCAAATAATGAAATAAGCTTACCAAATGAATAAAACACAAATGTTTTATAATACGATAAGCACCATTACCGATGGAAGCGCATACAGTGACCTATTTAGTAAATGAATGATAATACTTAATATTAGTTATGATGGGCTATTAAAAGCCCATCTAAATGTTTTTTTCATTATTCTTTAATTCCACTATCTTTGATCACTTGCTGATACCAATAAAAGCTATCTTTTTTAATTCGGTTAAGCGTTTTTAAATCATGGTCATCCCGATCGACATAAACGAAGCCATAACGTTTTTTAAAACCTTGATGTGAACTCAATAAATCAATTATTGACCATGGACAATATCCAAATAATTCAACTCCATCCTCAATTGCATCATGACAAGCTAAAATATGGGATTTTAAATAATCGATGCGATAATCATCATGTATCTTATTGTCAGCGGTTAACGTATCTGGGGTGCCTAAACCATTCTCAGTGATGATTAATGGTAAACGATATTTTCGATAATATTCATTTAGTACAAGACGTAGTCCCATAGGGTCAATTTGAGCACCATAAGTTGATGCGATTAAATTTGGGTTTTTCTCGATTTTAAAATAACCATAAAGGTCAAAATCGATATCTTTTTCTTTCGTGCCAAATGGATGCGCATCATCCTCAGGTAAATAACTGGCAACTAAAGTTCGATAATAATTTACGGCAATAAAATCGGGTTTTGCTTGTTTTAATATTTCTGCATCTTCTGGATGAGTATCAGGATAGATTCTACAGCGGGTTAGATAGTTTTTATAATAGCCAGGATAATCACCAAAACAGTACATTTCAAGCGCATAATGAGTTTTGAAATTATCGTTCATTTTTGCAGCCCATACATCCATGGGTTTGTTACTTGCCGGATAAGTCATCGTGGATGAAACCGCAGGACCGACTTTACTGTCAGAAATTAATTTATGACAATCATTGGTTGCCATTGCATGTGCAACAAACATATGATAATCCATTTGTGCACGAACTTTTTCAATATTTTGTGGTGCAACGTTATACATATTCATTCTTTCATTTACACGAATCATCAGATTTTGTTCATTATTAATCTGCCAGTGTTTGACTCGATCGCCAAATGCTTTATAACACACTTGAGCATAGCGTCTAAATGCATTCACTGAACGACGATCTTGCCAACCATTGTATTTATCAACTAAGGCAAAAGGTAAGTCAAAGTGATAAAGCGTTATAAAAGGTACAATATTGTTTTTAAGTAATTCGTTAATGACTCGATTGTAAAAATCAATTCCTGCTTGATTTATTTCACCTTCGCCATCAGGAATAATTCTTGCCCAAGATAGTGAAAAGCGATAGGTTTTTAATCCTAATTCTTTAAATAAAGCAATATCACTTTCGACATGATGATAAAAATCACTGGCAACTTTACTGTCTGCTTGTGTGGCGGAGCGTTGAAATGAATTATAATCAGCAACGGTCATTCCTTTTCCATCCTCATCCCATCCTCCTTCTATTTGAAAAGCTGACGAAGATGCTCCCCACCAGAAATCCTTTGCAAAAGCTTTCATATCTAAACCTCTAAACTTGAATAACGAATAAATTGTCTGTAATACTTACTTGAGATTGTTGACAATCTTTTATATTTTTATATTGATCGGAATTAACCACAATAATTGAAGTGGTTAAATCAAATTCCGGTTTTATTTTGTCAATATCAAATGAAACTAATTTGGTTCCTTTAGTAATATGTTGACCAGCGTGGACATAAGACTGGAAGTATTTACCTTGTAAGTTAACCGTATCTATGCCAATATGAATTAGCAGTTCAATACCATTATCCAATTTTAGACCCATAGCATGTAAAGTAGGGAAGAGCGCTGTAACAGTGCAGTCTTCTGGTGCAATGATTTCACCAATATTAGGATAAACTGCGATTCCTTTTCCCATTGCTCCTGAGGCAAATGCTTCATCTTTAACACAATTTAAAGCAATCACATCACCAGCAACAGGAGACACAATAGCGGTATCCGATGTTAATTGGGTTTGTGATGATGTTTCAATTGTCTTTGATGCTTCTTCATTTGCTATATCATTAAATCCAACAATCATCGTCATAATGCATGAACCAAAAAAAGCAAAACCAATACCAATTAAATAACATAAGAAAGCTTTTGTACCTGCTTGTGCATAAACAGGTATTGTTAATATCCCTTGGTTAGCAAAAGCATTACCATAAGCACCTCCCCAACCCATCAATCCACCTGCGATTGCACCACAAATCACGGCACAGATCATCGGTCTTTTTAATCTTAAGTTCGCCCCATAAATAGCGGGTTCAGTAATGCCAAACAGAGCAGTAACTGTTGCTGAGGCAGCCACTGTTTTCAAATTTTTATTTTTAGTTTTAAAAAATACTCCAATAGCGGCACCTGCTTGCGCAAAATTAGCCGCACCTGCAAATGCAAGAAGATTTTGCCTTCCTGTTTGTGCTACATCATTGATACCAATTGGCACAATCGCACGGTGAGCGCCAAATATCACTAAAATACACCATACGCCACCAATAAAGGCACCTAATAAGATAGGACTAAAACCCATGATGTAGTAATAGATCCAGTTTATAAATTCACCAATATAAATTCCAATTGGACCGAAAACAAGTAACGTAGTAGGGATCATGATGAGTAGTGAAAATGTGGGTACCATGATTATTTTTAAGACTTCAGGAATGATATTTTCTAAAAATTTTTGTACATAACTTAAAATAAAAACAGTAATAATAATTGGAATGACACTGGATGTATAGTTGGCTTTAGTCAGTTCAATCGCAAAAAAGGTGACCTCACTTTTACTTGTCATTAACGTCACAATCGTGGGATAACATAGCGTTGCGCCAATAATCATTGAGATGAATTGATGGGCTTTAAATACTTTAGCTGCGGTATAACCTAGAATTATTGGCATAAAGTAAAATACAGCATCAGATGCTGCATGTAAAATAATATAAGTATTATAAGTTTTAATGTCCGTTGAATAGTAATTAGCAATAATAACCGCAATTGCTAAGATACCTTTTAGCATACCCGATGCAGCTATTGCTGGAATAATTGGGGTGAAAATGGCGGCAAAAGCATTGAGTATTCTAATGCCAATTGATACTTTGGGTTGTTCTTGTTTTATTGAGATTTCTTCACCTATAAGTGGTAAAAGTGCCTCATAAATTTTACTGACTTTATTTCCCATTACCACCTGATATTGCCCATTACTTTTTACAACTGAAATGACGCCTTCCGTTTGTAATAATTTTTCATGATTCGCTTTATTATTATCGTTTAATTGGAATCGTAATCGAGTCAAGCAATGGCTTACACTGATAATATTTTGCTTATTCCCAACCAACAGTAATATTTGCTGTGCAATTTTCTCATAATCCATTATTTTCTCCCTGATGTTAACAATGGTTAATTTTTGGTAGAAAAAAGACCAAACAGACCAGAATTGTTGTTAACATTGAAACAATCATGATCATGTATAGTTGATCATATTAATTTTATTAATAATACTTTTTTACCATTGAGTTAACTTTCATCAACCTAACACAGATTAAAAGGTTAAACAAGATTGATTTGAATTGAAGCTAACTATTTTATTTCGTTATATTTTTAACTTCTAGGATCGTAAGCATTAAAATTATAATTCATGGAAGCAGTGCAAAAAGTCGTGTTTATTACTTTGGTCTTGTACTTTTTTTGGCACATATAATATTTGCTTTAGGATTGACGGTTTTCCAATCATGGTAGGTTATGTTTATGTTAGTCTGTTATATTCAATGACGGCGGCTTATTGCAGTCTAGCGACTGTAGCGATTTTGGGTACCATGTTTTATTGTTTCTATTATTCAAATAGAACAATAAAATCAAAGTATTGATAAATATCTCTAAATGCCCATAATATATTTTTGTACTGCTAAGAAAGAGTCAGATATTTAGCCCAAAATGCTGTCATTGTTCAATTAATATTGTGATAAAAACCAAGTAATAGCAATTAAATCAGCAGTACCACCGGGACTTAAGTTGCGTTTTATAAATTCTTCATCTAATTGATTTAAAAGTTTAAAAACATTGGCATGAGTCATTCCACCTAGTTTAATGAGTTTTTTCGCCTCTTGTTGAGCAAAGGTTAATCCTTCTAAGCCACCTCTAGACACTAAATTAGTATCTTGATTATAGGCAAGCAGATGTAACATTGCTTGCAGTAAACAGGTTTCTTCATCGTAACCACTATCTTTCATCGTTTTATAGATAGGAAGTGAGATGTTACGAACCGTTGCATAGCCTGATTCTGCTTCCCCTCTTGCTCCAGACAGATTGTGAAGTTTAAACAGTTTTTCACCTATTGAAGTGGTTTGGTTATTTTGTCTCAGTTCGTTGGTAACAATTCCTTGGCAAATGGTTGAAACTTCATGACAAATATTTTGCTTATTGATTGTTAAGCCTAGTTGTTCTAGTTTGCCAATGGCACCTAGTAATAGCCCAAAAGCAAAAATACCGCCTTTGTGTGTGTTGACTTGATTCGTCGCTTGGTACATTGCTTGCTCACACTCTATACCAATCGGTCTAATTCCTGCCAAAAATTGTTGGTTATTCTGCAAAGCAGATGTTTGACCATAACGATAAAAATGTTCAAACCATGGGCAGATTGCTTTGATACTTTGAACAAAAGTGTGAAAGTCCATATCACGATGTGCACCGTTGTTATTCATATCAACCAATCCAGGTTTAGGCGATAAACAGATCTCTTTTATTAATGCTTTTGTCGCTAATTGTGCGGGTACAGATTGATTGTTATCACTGTTTAATTCATGTTCTAATAGTGCTATTTGCTGTGAATAATCACTCATTATCAATGGTTACCTATAGGCGATGATATAAAATCATTTTTTTGTGATGCCATATTTTCAGATCGCCAACTCATTCAAGCAAAGGGTTGGCGGATGTTTTATTTACAAAATCAATAATTATTGTGTGGTGATGCAGCAAGAACTTCACGATTTCCATTGTGGCTAGGAGCACTAATGATACCTTCAACTTCCATTTGTTCCACAATTCGGGCTGCTCTATTGTAACCAATACGGAATTTTCGTTGTACACTAGATATAGACGCTCTTCGTGTTTCAACGACAAAGGCTACCACTTGGTCAAATAATGGATCAAGCTCTTCCTGAAACAGATCCGCTCCTCCGTTTTCACCATCATCGGTTGCGACGGTAACGTTTTCAATGTATTTTGGTGTACCGCGCGCTTTCCAATCTTGTACCACTGCGTGTACTTCTTCATCACGGACAAACGCCCCGTGAACACGAATTGGAATAGAACTATTCGGTGCTAAATACAGCATATCGCCCATACCGAGCAACGATTCGGCACCCATCTGATCTAAAATGGTGCGCGAATCAATTTTACTTGATACCGTAAAAGCAATACGAGTTGGAATGTTCGCTTTGATTAAACCAGTGATCACATCTACCGATGGGCGCTGGGTGGCTAACACAAGATGAATGCCTGCGGCTCTTGCTTTTTGTGCTAGTCTGGCGATTAACTCTTCCACTTTTTTGCCAACAGCCATAATAAGATCAGCAAATTCATCGACCATAACGACAATGTAAGGCAGTTTTTCCAGCGTTGGCATTTCAAGATCCATACTGTCAGTTGGTTTCCAAAGGGGATCTGGAATCGGTCTACCCATATTTTCGGCTTGCTTAATTTTGTCGTTATAACCTGCAATATTACGTACGCCTAAAGCTGCCATAAGACGATAACGGCGTTCCATTTCGTTAACACACCAATTCAGTGCATTAGCGGCATCTTTCATATCCGTAACGACTTGGGTTAATAAGTGTGGAATGCCTTCATAAATGGATAACTCAAGCATTTTTGGATCGATCATTATAAATCTTACATCTTCAGGTTTCGATTTATATAAAATGCTTAAGATCATCGCATTAACACCAACCGATTTACCTGATCCCGTTGTCCCTGCTACAAGAAGATGAGGCATTTTGGCTAAATCTGCAACTACAGATTGTCCTGCTATATCTTTACCGAGTACAACAGTGAGCGGTGATTGTGCATTTCTAAATTGAGGGCTATCAAGTACATCTCTAAAATAGACGGTTTGGCGATTTTTATTTGGTAATTCAATTCCTACATACGGTTTGCCGGGAATCACTTCTACCACACGTACAGATGGCATGGATAATGAACGGGCTAAATCACGATCTAATGTTGAAATGCGTGCAGCTTTAATGCCTGGTGCAAGTTCAATTTCAAAGCGAGTAATAACAGGTCCAGGTAAATAGTCAACGACTTTTGCTTTAACTCGATAATCAGATAAACTTTTTTCCAGAAGATTGGCCGTTGCGTTTAACGCTGAATGATCGATTTCAATTCGTGTTGTTGGTGGTGCTGTCAGTAAATTCAACGATGGTAAAGGTGTTGTTGGTTTTGGCAAAGGCTTATTGTCACGCCTTAATAGAGGGTGAATTAAACTTTCCTCTTCTTTCTCGTTCTCATTGTCATTTTTTTTCTCTTTTTCTTCTTTTACCTGCTCTACTTCAACAGTAGAATGTTGAGGTATTTCTTCTATCTCTTGTTCATCAAGATAGATATCATCAATAACAGGGTTCACTTTTTTCAAAGACTCAATATCAACATCATAGGGTTGTTGTCTTTCAACAACTTCTTCTTTGGGTTTTTCATGATCATTGTCAACCTCAATGATTGTTGAAAAATCAGTTTTTGGTGGTGTGATTTCACTGATAGGCTCAAATGGATTTATTTTAATCTCTTGGTTCAGTTCTGTTTTATGGGAATCATAGCCTACTGTGAATAAAGGTTTGCTCGGTGCATCAGAAATGGTATATTTGTTTTCTTCCAAAGCTTTCACCTCTTCAGATTTATCTGATTGTGTGTCAGGTGAGGTTTTTCGCTCATTCATATTTTTTAAGATCACTTCCATACGAGCTAAAATATCATTAGAATCAATGTTCTTTTTAGATTCATCACGAGTATCTTGATTCGATAAATCGTTTTGATCCATCGTTGTTTTTTCAAGCTCTTGCAATAATTGTTCCGCAGTTTTGATGAATGCTTCATTATCTTTATGTATGTTTGATTCTATATTTTGTTCTGCTTTATCTGTATTGATTTCATCATTGATGTTTTCTTCACTGGCTATGATTGATGTTGATGGGGCGATCTCAGTTTTTACTGTATCGCAATCAAGTGGCATAGTGAATTTTGGTTCTTGCTCTTTATCAACAATTGATGGCTCTGTGTCTGTCTGTTGGTGAGTATTGATTATCGGGTTAGTTTTACGTGATAAAATCAACTTTGAAAATGGCGTAATGAGTAACATAACCAAAGCACCTAATTTTTCCATTAAGTAAAACCAAGATAACCCAGTTAATAAAGTGATGCAGGCAAGGCTTGTAATGAGTAATACTAATGAAATAGTCAGAGTATTCATTACAGGTAAAAGACTTTCAATGACAATTGCTCCTAAATACCCTCCAGCGTTAAATTGTTCCGCATCACGAATGTTTAAGGCAAAAAAACCGGTACTACTAAAAATAAATGCTAAAATACCAATTATGCGAAATGATAAACTAAAATAATTGATAGGTGCATTGGCGTTACGATAATAATAGATCACCAGTTGTGAACTAAAGAATATCGAGATAAATGGGATAGTGAAAGCAATAAAACCTAAGAATTGGAATAAAATATCTGAAACATAGGCTCCAATAAAGCCACAATAATTGCTGATTGGATAGTGCCATGCAGTACGAGACCATCCAGGATCAGATGGATTATAAGAAAATAGGGATAAAAATAGACCAACAGATAATCCTATAATTGCCAGTAAAATGAATTGAGTGATTATCTGTTTTCTTGTTGTTTTTGACTTTTTCAAGTACATACCTAAACAATTGCAACAGTTAACATTGTTAGCATTTTATCATAAATTGCATTCTCTCACAGAGTGAATAAACCATAAAGCATCATTATTCTTACTAGTATTAATCCATCCATGATAGGTTTTTGATAAATCTTTGTCCGTTTTGTACCGTATTTTAAGTATTTTGTCTATGAACGACGAAATTAACATTAGTGTGTTTGTGAACGAATTTGGCGGGTGACTTTCCATAATTCAACCCTTTTTTAGGTAACGTATGCGTCACTTATGATTAGTCTAAAGAAACAATTTTCGCAATTTTGTATTGTTAAAGAGGGTATTTATCATACCGATTGAACTATTATCCTCAATATGACCATTGCGTAGAATACCGTTGTGAGTAACGGTAATATTTTTAATCACAATACAAGAATATGGATATTAATAGGCACTGTACAATTATTTTGAATATTGTTAAATATTGCCAAGATAAATCAAGCAATATCACTTTCGCTAGAGGGTATTAAACCTAATTAATACTCATTGATTGCAAATTCCATAACCAATAATATTCAGCGTATTGATAATATATTAATGTCCATGAAGTTGTGGATATCCATCTCCTCCTAATTGGTAGATCATGGTTATTTTATTTTGATATTTCTGATTTTTAAAAAGAGACCGACAGCAAGAAAATTGCATAAAATCATGGAACCTGTCATTAACCATTCACTAATGTTGTCTGAAACTGTTGTTACAGTTGTAAAATTTGAGACCAGTAATGATAATGATATACCAACAGCTCCCGCTACTGCGAATCGAATTGTGCCCGCAAGCGAAGAGGCTGTTCCGGCGATATGTGGGTAAAAATCTAAAATAATTGCCATGCTATTTCCGCCTATGGTTGACATACAGCCAATATATCCAGCAATAAAGATAATCAAATAGATGAAATCTAAATTAAATAGTGTCACGACCATCAGTCCAATTGCCATTACAAATTGGATAAAAAGACCTAACTGCATCATCTTAAATGAACCCACATGCTTAACTAAACGGCTGTTTAGTGTATTCATAAATACCATAACAATAATATTAAGCGCAAAGTAATAACCAAAATTTGTCGGTGCAACACCATGTAGGTTCATATAAACAAAGGGTCCTAAACTTAAAAATGAGAATAAACCTGCGCCTGCAAAGGCTCCTATCATCATATAAGCCAACACTTGCCCATGACGGAATAACGTAATGAAATTACTCAAAATACGGGTGAAACTGAATTTAGCGCGTTTTGTTTTTGATAATGTTTCTGGAATAAAAAAGATAACTAAAGCCAGTCCTAACAGTGCAGTTAAACTAATAGTGTAAAAATTAGCTTGCCAATTAAACCAATAGAGAATAAATCCACCAATGATCGGTGCAAGCAGAGGGGCGATATTGGATATTAGCATTACAAACGACATCATTTTAGAAAAGTCATCGCGATCCCGATAAATATCTTTCATTAACGCATTAATTACTATGGTTGTTGCGGCGGCAGCAACGCCATGAAAAAAGCGAGAGGTAATTAATCGATTGATATTTTCGGCAATACCACAACTTAATGCTGCAACTATGAAAATAACCAGACCCACAATTAAAACATAGCGTCGTCCGTAGCTATCAGTAATAGGACCAAATAAGAGTTGTCCAAAAGAAAATCCTAATAAATAACAACTAATGGTAAGTTGTACTGTCGCATCCGCTACGTTAAAATCTTGAGCAATGGTTGGCATGCTTGGTAGATACATATCTATGGATAATGGCATTAACATAGATAATAATCCAAGAATTAAAATCAGTTTTTTTTTGGAAATGTTGATTCCTAACTGTAAATGTTGATCTTGCACTGATTGAGTCCTGTTTCTGTTCTAACCTGTACAGTGATGAATATGTTGTCTAAAAAACGATAACCATACCTGCAATTTAGTAAAAGATGTTGAAATATTCAATATTGATTTAACCTACTAAAAATTATTTAACTTGATTAAATATCTTAATTTTAGTTAAACGAATTAATTTCATCTTGAGTGAGGGGGCGATATTCGCCCTCGGGAATATCAATCTTAATATTGCCTATTTGTTTACGGTGTAATTCAACCACATGATTGTCTACAGCTGCAAACATACGTTTAACTTGATGATATCGTCCTTCGCTAATGGTAAGCTCCGCATGGAAATCGTCAAGAATATTTAATTTGGCTGGTTTCGTTAGTGATTTCTCACTTTTTAATTGAATACCATTGTTGAAAACTTTGATGAGATCTGCACTTAATGGGCGCTCAACAGTCACCAGATAGATTTTTTCACAATGATGCTTAGGCGAAGTAATGCGATGTGACCACTGACCATCATCAGTTAATAGTACCAATCCTGTTGTATCAAGATCCAATCTACCAGCAGCATGAAGTTTTTCTGGCATAGGTTCATCAATAAAATAAAGAATCGTTGGGTGATCAGGATCATCGGTTGAGCAAACATAACCTTTAGGTTTATTTAACATAAAATAGCGGTTTTCGGTAATGGGTGTAATCTTAAAGCCATCATATTCAACAGTTTGTTTAGGTGATAATTGATGAGCACCTGATTTAATAATTGCACCGTCAACAGTGACTTTTTTTGCTTTTAATTCTTTATTAACAATCGTTCGGCTGATACCGAGATGATGAGCAAGAAACTTATCTAATCGCATAAATTATGAATTTTCCTGTATTACTTTAAAGGGGTATAAATATCAAAACGATGATTCTTCGTTTTAATTTCTGCTGTTGGTTTTTGGTTAGCTAAAAAGGGTGCATAGCTAGGGCGTTTAACCACTACACGTTTGTTGGCTAACAGCCTTGCTGGCTCAAGTAAACCGTCTGCATCTTCATCGCTGCCCACTAATTGCTGAAAAATGCGCATCTCTTTTTTGACGAGTGCACTTTTGGTTCGATGAGGGAACATAGGATCAAGATAGACCACATCGGGTTTTTGAGTGTGAGTGCCTAATCCATCTATACTTGAGTGATAAATCAAATGTAGATGTTGCTGTAACCAAGAACCAATATTTTCATCTAAATAAGCACGCTGTAGACCGTCTTGTAATAGTGCCGCAACAACAGGATGTCGTTCAAACATAGTGACATGACAACCAATGGCGGCAAGTACAAATGCGTCGCGGCCCAGTCCAGCGGTGGCATCGATAACCATTGGTAAATGCTCCCCTTTAACGCCAACAGCCTTAGCGATAGCTTCACCTCGTCCTCCACCAAATTGACGACGATGAGCCATAGCACCGGATACAAAATTGACGCATATTGAGCCTAATTTGGGTTCGTCGTTTTTTTGTAATTCGAGTTGGTTGTTTTGATTTACAAGAGTGAACGGCAGATCGGTATGTGTGGATAACCACTGCTCAGCGATTCGTTTGAGCTGAGCAGTGTCAGGATTACTTAATTCCATAGTGACGAAGCAATGCCTCAAGTTGTGGTTCGCGACCCCGGAAATTTTTGAATAATGTCATTGGTTCATCGCTGCCACCTTGTGACAAGATATTGTCAAGAAAAGCATTGCCGGTGTTAGTATTGAAGATACCTTCTTCTTCAAATCGTGAAAATGCATCAGCTGACAATACTTCTGCCCATAAATAGCTATAGTAACCAGCGGCGTAACCACCAGCAAAGATATGACTGAAAGCATGTGGAAACCGACCCCATTCAACAGTGGGCACTACAGCTACTTGTTGTCGGACTTTTTTTAGTGTTTCTAAAATATCCGGATCTTTTTGACTGTGTAAAGTAAAGTCAAATAAGCCAAACTCTAACTGGCGTAAAATAAATAATGCCGCTTGATAGTTTTTAGCATCCAACATTTTATCTAACATCTCTTTTGGTAATGGTTCACCAGTTTGATAATGTCCTGAGATAAACGAAAGTGCATCGGGCTCCCAGCACCAGTTTTCTAAAAATTGACTTGGTAATTCCACCGCATCCCAAGGTACACCATTAATACCGGCAACGCCTGGTACTTCAACTTCGGTCAACATGTGGTGTAAGCCATGCCCAAATTCATGAAATAAGGTAGTGACTTCGTTATGAGTGAATAACGCAGGTTTATTACCAATCGGTCGGTTAAAATTACACGTTAAATAAGCAACAGGTTTTTGTATATGACCGTCAGCAAAATGCATTCGACCGATGCAATCATCCATCCAGGCGCCACCACGTTTATGTTCGCGTGCATATAAATCAAGATAGAAGCTACCTTTAAGTTCTCCATCAGCAGTATAAAGATCATAGAATTTAACTTCTGGATCCCAAACCTCAACATCTTGGCGTTCTTTCGCAGTAATACCAAAGAGCCGATGTACAACTTCAAATAGACCACTAATCACGCGTTGCTCTGGAAAGTACGGGCGTAACTCTTCATCATTGATGGTGTAAAGATGCTGTTTTTGTTTTTCGCTGTAATAGGCTATATCCCATGGTTGTATATCACTGGCACCGAAAAACTCATAAGCATAACGTTTAAGTTCGGCAAGTTCTTTTTCGCCTTGTGGTTTGGCTTTAGAGGCTAGATCAGTCAGAAATTCGATTACTTGCGTGGTGGATTTTGCCATTTTTGTCGCAAGTGATTGGTCAGCATAGGTCTTAAATCCTAATAATTGTGCAAGCTCATCGCGTAACGTTAAAATTTGTTTGATGATTTGGGTATTATCCCACTTACCAGCATTTGGACCTTGGTCTGATGCACGGGTATTATAAGCTTGATAGAGTTCAAAGCGTAGTTCACGGTTATCGCAATAGGTCATTACGGGCAGATAGCTTGGAATGTCTAAGGTAAGTAACCAGCCTTCTTCACCTTTAGCTTTAGCCTGCTCTTGGGCAGCTACAAGGGCACTTTCGGGTAGCCCCGACAAGGCTTTAACATCCGTGATTAATTTAGACCAACCCATAGTTGCATCTAATACATTATTGCTATAGGTTGATGATAATTCGGATAGTTTTGCAACAATTTCACCATAACGTTTCTGTTTTTCATCGGGTAAGCCAATGCCTGATAATTCAAAATCACGTAGGGCATTATTAATAACTTTTTTCTGAGCTTTTGTCAGTTTGGCATATTGTTCACTTTCTTTAAGTTGTTTATATGCCTCATATAAAGGTTTATGTTGACCAACCCAAGTGCTGTATTGAGAGAGTAGTGGTAAACACGCTTCATAAGCTTCGCGTAATTCAGGGCTATTTTTGACCGAGTTTAAATGACTAACAGGCGACCAAGCACGACTGAATTTTTCGTCCATTTCATCAATTGGTTGGATTAAATTTTCCCAAGTATAGTGGTTGTTTTGTTTTAATACTGTTTCAATCGTATGACGGCTATTTTTTAATGTTTCTTGTATGGCTGGCAAAACATGTTCTGGCCTAATCTTTGAAAATAGGGGTAACGGTGCGTTTGTTAATAATGGGTTAGTCATGTTACGATACCTTATGTACATTGATATTTTCTATTAATAGAGAATAATATTGAGGCTAAAAAACGTTTATTCAAGGTTTAATAAGAATGATCCTTATAATCCCATTAGTTTGCGCTCACGTTGCCATTCAATAGGTGTATACGTTTTTATGGATAGCGCATGGATACGATTATCATTAATAAATTCTGCTAAAGGAGCGTAAATGGCTTGCTGTTTTTTTACTCGGCTAAGATCAGCAAATAATTTTCCAACTGCAATAACTTGAAAGTGACTTCCGTCGTCAGTCATAACATGAATATCGTCAAGTTCAAGTGAACCTTTTAATTTATTTATAATTTCTTGTTTATCCATTATTTATTCTCATCATTACTCTAAACTATAGAGTTTATTTTTGTAAAAAAGTTTCAGGTTATGGGGGTGTTTCAGTATAAAATCTAATAAATCAATCATCAATGACATGTTGTAAATCATATAAAGTGATTAATGTTTGTAATTGTGGATTTATACTTTTGAGTTTTACACAATATTTAATACAAAAATAGACTAAAGTCGCGAGTCCTGAAGAATCAACTCGGCTCAGCTCTCCTAAATCAATGTATTTAACACCATTTAATATAGAGCTTTGCGCTGACCATAAATCATTTAAAGCGTGAACATCGAGTTCACCCTGTAAATACAATACATCTTGTTGTTTATCTGTTTTGATTCGCGACATTATAAAATAGCCTTTTTATTTAGCGTTAAGATCAATATTGCGATTTGATAGATCATTGAGTTGTTTGGTTAATGCTTCAATCCCTTTTTGGCGCAAAATAGTTGCCCATTCGTTTTGTTTAGTGGTAACCATGCTTACCCCTTCAGCGGTTAGGTCATAAGCTTTCCATTCACCAGTAACAGTATTTTTTCGCCATTGGAAATCAATACGGATAGGTTGTTGATTTTTATCTGGTTGATTTAATAATATCCGGATTGAAACAAGTGATTTGCCATCTAAATTTTTTGATTTTTCAACTTGATAACTCTGACCATTGTACATTGATAGCGCTTGAGCAAATGCTTGTATTAAATAGTTTTCAAACGCGTTGAAGTAAGCTGTACGTTGTGCTTCAGTCGCAGATTTATAAGCACTACCTAAGATTAATGCCCCTGCATATTTAACTTGTACGTAAGGAAGTAAATCCCTTCTGACCATATCTTTAAGTTTGTTCGGATCAGATTTAATTGTTGATGATTCCGCTTTCATCGTACTAAAAATTTTGTCTGCTGCAACTTGCATATCTTGATATGGATCGTTTGCAAATGCCGTAGCGCTTATCATTAAAGTCAGTACTAAAAAAAAGGTTTGTTTAAATTTGGTTAACATAGTTACTCCTTATTGTCATTAGTATCTTGTTTTTTATCTTTATCTGATGATCCACCGGCACTATATAAAAATTGTCCAATTAAATCTTCAATGACTACTGCTGGCTTTGTGTTATAGATAATAGAGCCATCTTCAAGATAAGGATTGATATCTTCTTTATTATGACTGTCCTTACTTGGTAAAGATGTCGGTGCATCTAAAGCATCAACATCGTATTCTATGCTTTGATCTAATCCAAAGTTAATATCGATAAATTGTTCACCTAATAGACCTGATGTTTTAATTGAAAGTGCACTTAATTTTGGAATTTTATTATATTGGGTGTCTAAATCCATGGTTACCCAAGGTTTATAGTCTTCATTGTTCGTAGCTTTTAAACTTATATTACTGACACGGCCAATAACAACACCACCAATTTTAATTGGTGAGCGTACTTTTAAACCACCAATATTATCAAATTGCGCATAAACTCTATACGAATTATGACTGATAAACGATGTTGGGTCAGTTACTCTAAAGCATAAGAATAGTACTGAGACAATAACCAGCACCATAAATAATCCCACTGTAATTTCTACTTTACGACTCATGTTAAATGACCTCAATTACTAAACATTAATGCGGTTAAAATAAAATCTAACCCCAAAATAACCAATGATGAATAAACAACTGTATTAGTTGTTGCCCGACTAATTCCTTCCGATGTTGGTACACAATCGTATCCATTAAAAAGTGCAATCCAAGTGCTCGCAATAGCAAATGCGAAACTTTTAATAAAACAGTTACCTAAATCATGCCACCAATCGACATTACTTTGTATGGATGACCAAAAGAATCCTGCGTCAATCCCTTTCCAATCAACACCAACTAATACGCCACCTATGATGCCGACCGCAACAAAAATCGCTGTTAAAAAAGGCATGCTGAAAAATCCTGCCCAGAACCGTGGAGCGATAATTCGGCGTAACGGATCGATTGCCATCATTTCCATACTCGATAATTGCTCGGTTGCTTTCATAAGACCAATTTCAGCTGTTAAAGCAGAACCTGCACGACCGGCAAAAAGCAGTCCCGCAACAACAGGTCCTAGCTCTCGTAATAATGCCAATGCAACCAACATCCCTAAACTGGCTTCAGCACCAAATGTTGTTAAAATAAAGTAACCTTGTAACGCTAGTACCATGCCGATAAACAGACCTGACACGATAATAATGGATAGTGATTGAACACCAACAAAATAGAATTGTTTGATCAGTAATGGGAATTGTTTTTTAAATTGAGGCTGACCAATCAATGCACCAAATAGCATCATTCCTGATCGGCCAATTAGGGCGATCACATTAATCAACCATTGCCCAATTTTCTCGAGTAAATTCAACATTATTTTATCCCTCTACATAGGTCCGATTTGTAATCATTAGCAGGATAATGAAAAGGCACAGGTCCATCAGCAAGTCCTTCCAAGAATTGTTTGACTCGTAAATCGTTATTGTCACGTAGTTGCTCTGAGGTACCTCCAGCGATAATATGCTGTTCTGCTACAATGTAGGCGTAATCGGCTATACTCAATACTTCATTTACATCATGACTGACCACAATGCATGTTAAGCCTAAGGATTGGTTGATTTCAGAAATAAGCTTAACTATTACACCCATTGAAATGGGATCTTGCCCAGCAAAAGGTTCATCAAACATGATTAAATCTGGATCAAGTGCAATCGCTCTAGCTAATGCAGCTCGCCTAGCCATCCCTCCAGATAATTCTGATGGCATCATGTTTGCCGCACCACGAAGTCCTACGGATTGTAACTTCATTAATACCAAATTATGTAATACTGGCTCAGGTAATCTAAGATGTTCACGCAGTGGATAAGCAACATTATCAAATACTGATAGGTCAGTAAATAATGCGCCTGATTGAAATAGCATGCTCATGCGTTTGCGTACTTCATATAGCCTTGCGCGGGACATGGTGGGTATGTCTTCACCATCAAATAAAATCTGTCCTGTTTGTGGTTTTAATTGTCCACCAATCAGTCTTAATAGTGTAGTTTTACCAATTCCAGAAGGTCCCATAATAGCGGTTATTTTACCTTTTGGAACGGTCAAACTCATATTTTTATAAATAGGTCGCGTTCCACGATAAAAAGACATATCGTGTATTTCAACCAAATTTTGCTGTAATGCATCAGTCACAATGATTTCCTACACTACCAGAATTAAAATTTCGCCTATTTTACTTGATATTTATAAATAATGAAATCTATTAAACACATTATCAGTGAGTCTGTTTTTACTGTTTTAGCGATATTATAACTTGATTATTCAGATATTTTATTCTCAAACGTATAGTTAATCTGAAACTTTTTTACACTCATTATTTTTTATTAATATGCAATAAAATAGAATTTGAACTCATGTAATGGAATTAATGCAATCAACAAGAGTAATTTACTCTATATATCAACGCGTAATTGAGCTATTCATGGCGTGCCTTACGGGCTAAGTAGTTACCCGTACTTTGGACAAATTGAATGACAATAACCAAAATAAAGACGCAAATATAAGTCACTGTGGTGTCAAAACGTTGATAACCATATGAAACCGCTAAATCGCCGATACCCCCAGCACCAATAGCACCTGCCATAGCGGTAGCTCCAATTAATCCAATTGTGGCGGTTGTAAGCGTTAAAAGTAATGAGCTAAAAGCTTCAGGTAACATAAAGTGCCAAATTATTTGGATAGGTGTTGCGCCCATGGCTTGGGCTGCTTCAATAATACCGCTTTTTACATCTAATAACGAATTTTCCACTAATCGAGCTATGTAAGGGGCGACATAAAAAGTCAGTGGGACAATTGCAGCTGTGGTGCCAATTGAGCTACCGACAATAAACTTTGTTAAAGGCAAAATTGCCACAAGCAAAATGATAAATGGCAAGGAACGGACTAAATTTATCATTGGGTTGATAACCCGGTATACCCGTCTGTTTTCAAGCAGACCTGAAGGACGAGTTGTGACTAAACAGATACCTAGCGGAATGCCAATTAATGAGCCCAATATTAAAGAACACACGACCATAATCAATGTTTCGTAAGAGGCTTGTACAAACTGATCAGAAGTGACCGTTGTGGCAAAAGTCGTGCTTAAATAACTCAATATATTATTTAATATTTGCATTTAGTTGATCTCCCATTGTTTTATTTCGGTCACTTGAACATCACGTTCACGTAGATAGTGTACCGCTTCTTTAATGTGGTTATCATCTCCTTTTAATTGAACAAACATACTGCCTAAAACCGTTTTTTCGATTTCTGACATATGGGCAAATAAAATATTCACGATGACTTTTTGTTGTAATATGAGTGAGTTAATGACGGGTTCAGAGGCTGAACGTCCTAAAAACTCCAATTTGAATAATTTGATATTATTTTTGTTTTCCTCAATCTTTAATAGATTTTCAATTACCCCACTTGGGATTTGATCGTTTATCACAGAGCTGACAAAATTTTGGGTGGTATGGTGTTTCGGATAGCCAAATACATCAAGCACATTACCATGCTCAATAATTCTGCCTTTTTCCATTACGGCAACTTTGTGACAAATTCGTTCAATCACACTCATCTCATGAGTGATTAATACGACGGTTATTTTATATTTTTCATTGATTTTTCTTATTAAATCTAAAATGGCTTGGGTGGTTTGTGGATCAAGCGCAGATGTGGCTTCGTCGCACAACAGTATATCAGGATCGTTAGCTAAAGCTCGCGCTATACCTATGCGTTGTTTTTGTCCACCTGATAGCTCTTTAGGATGACTATTAGCTTTATCACTTAATCCCACAAATTCTAAAAGTTCCCTCACTTTTCGTTTAATCGTTTGTTTATCTTTTTTGATTAGAACTAACGGAATGGCGACATTTTCAAATACAGTTTTCGACTCGAGTAAATTAAAATGTTGAAAGATCATACCGATTTTTCGACGAACTAGGCGTAAATCTTTACTAGATAATTGGTTGAGTGATTGATTTTGAATAAAGACATTGCCTTGAGTGGGCCTTTCAAGAAAATTAATTAAACGAACAAGTGTACTTTTTCCTGCCCCGCTATAACCAATAATGCCATAAATATCACCCTTTGCTATGGTTAGGTTGATATTATTTAATGCTTGGGTAGTAATGCCATTACGCTCGTATTGTTTTGATACACATTCAAATTTAATCATGGTTTACCGCCGGCTTTTTATTTTGTGCTAATTGGATGAGTGCTTGTTGGGCAAGTTCAGATAAATATTTAACCGCAGGCATTATCATATCTCGATTAATTTGAAATTTAGGATGATGCACAGCATAAGAACTTTGTGAACCAAGGTTAATAAAAGCGCCTGGAACATGATGTAAGTAATGAGCAAAATCTTCGCCACCTAATTGAGGTTTAAAATCAACAATTTCATAATTTTGCTGCTGAGCCACTTGTTTGGCAAATTCCACCCATTTGGCATCATTGATAATTGAAGGTGGGCCATCAAACCAGCGCAGCTCAGCTTGTGCGCCTAGGGCAGAAGCAATATTTTCAGTAATAATTGTTAACTGCTGTTTAACTCTAGCTCTAATTTTAGGGGTGAGCGTTCTAACCGTTCCTTCCATTTCTACTGTTTCGGGAATTACATTCCAGGTATTTCCACCCTGAAATTTGGTTATACTTACAATAACTGCATCTAATCCGCTGATACTGCGACTCGATATGGTTTGAATGGCATTCACTATTTGAGCACCAACAACAATAGGATCAACACCGGTTTCTGGTCTTGCTGCATGTGCGCCCACACCTTTAACAGTAATTTCAATACGGTCGACGTTAGCAGAAAACGGTCCGGCACAGGATGCCATCTGATTTATGGATAAATTGGGATTATTATGTTGCCCTACTATTGCATCAACACCATTTAATGCGCCGATTTCAATAAAATGTAACGCACCACTAAAGTTTTCTTCAGCAGGCTGAAACAGTAGACGAATTGTTCCTTTTAAATCGTTTTCATGTGCTTTTAGTAAATAAGCTGCTCCCATTAAAATAGAGGCATGTACATCGTGACCACAGGCATGCATCACATCTGGATTTCTTGAGCGGTAGTCACAAGTAGTTTGTTCTTTGATAGGCAATGCATCAATATCAGCACGTAATGCTAGCACTGGTGAACCTGAGCCAATTTCTGCTATCACTCCCGTTTTAGCTCCTAATTCTAAAATGCGGATATTGGCTTTTTGTAAATAAGATTTTAATCGTTTTGTGGTTTCAAATTCCTGATTAGAAAGTTCAGGATTTTGGTGTAATTCGACAAAAAGCTGATGAATAGTATTTGCGATAGTTTGACTCATAATTTATCCAACGATTAATGATGATTGATGGCATTAACGGTAACATAGGCTTATTTATCTCTCTAATAATCGTTTTTTATATCTTATTCCAAAAAGTTATAAGATAGAATTACTTGGAATAAATGAACTATTTTTTATATGATAGAGTGTATCAAGTGTTTATAGCTTATCAAGGGTAACTCACATGAAAAAATGTTTAATCAAACAAAAATTGTTTAAATACCTATCACTTGTTTTCATCATATGTTCAGCATTTTTTATAAATGCTTGTAATGACTCATCCAAGCAAACCGATAATCAAACGAAAAAAGAGATCAGTATGGGGGTATCGCCCGGTCCCTATAATGATCTGTTTAAAGATGCCGTTAAGCCAATATTGGAATCAGAAGGTTATAAGGTTAAATTGATCAATTTCCCACATTTGCTTGAATCGGATGTAGCTTTAAGCGAAGGAAGTATTGATTTAACCGTCGCTCAGCATACTGCTTATATGGATGTTTTTAATAGTCAACGCAAAGCAAATTTAAAGCCTGTGGTTCATGTTCCATCTGTACCAGCTGCCATATTTTCGAATAAATATACCTCATTAGATCAAGTGTTTGCGGGCGCTAAAGTTGCGATCCCACAAGATGCATCAAATGCTGCCCGTTCTTATAACTTATTAGAAAAAACAGGTTGGATTAAGTTGAAAGACAATGCAGATCCGATCATCGTTAGCAAAAATGATATCGCTCAAAATATTGCCGGGATTGAGATTATTGAAATGGATTCAGCGAACATACCCCGTGTAATGAATGAGGTTGATTTTGCGGTAATACCAGGAAGTATCGTTTATTCAGCTAACATTGACTCAAGTAAAGCGTTACTTTTAGAAACCATTATTCCTGATTTAGAAATTATGGTTGTTGTAAACGGTGGCAATGAAAATAGTCAGTGGGCTCAAGATATTAAGCGTATTTATCAATCCCAACAATTCAAAGATTATATGAAAGCACATAATCAAAATGGTTATTGGGTAATGCCTAAGGAATAAATCAAAATACAAATTAATGCATAGTAGTATAGAGGAAACTAGTCGCCTAAAGCCGGTTTAGTCACGGGCTTTTTAATATCTTATCATCTGATTATCTATAACTGATGCCCAAGCATCAATTCCACCTGTGAGATTATATAGGTTTTGGGCATCAAAGCCATTTTCGACTAAATAATTCGCAACATTTAAACTTCTTACACCACGGTGGCAATAAATAACGATATCGATACCATCTGGAATTTTATCTAAATATAATGGAATAAGATTCATTGGAATGTGTGTTGACCCATTAATGCTGCATATGTCGACTTCATTAGGTTCACGAACATCAAGTAAGAATAATTCTTCAGATGCCTCTATTTTCTGTGCTAGTTCCACAGGTGTAATTGATTTTATGGTCGTTGTCATTTAAAAACTCATTATCATGTTTGTCAAAAAGTTTGAGGTTACCTATACGTTTTAGTAAAAAATATCAACTAACACCGTTATATTATCCTACAATGATTATGTAGGATGATATTTTTCTTGATTATGCCGTTAAGGCTTTACTGATTTTTTCATATAAATCTTTAGAAAGATTATCAAGTTTTAGTAATGTTTCAAGCGCTGTTCGCATCTGTTGTTGTCGTTTTTCGTCATAACGTTTTAATCGAATCAGTGGATCAATTAATCTAGCAGCAACTTGTGGGTTTTTTTGGTTTAACTCAGTTAAAATCTCAACTAAGAAATGATACCCACTGCCGTCTTGTGCATGAAAAGCAACAAGGTTATTATTCACAAAAGCACCAATTAATGCACGGATCCGATTTGGGTTACTCATTGAAAATGAACGGTGAGTTAATAATTTCTTCACAGTTGATAGCACCTCGGTATCAGGACTTGTTGCATTGAGGGATAACCATTTGTCCATTACCAAACCATCTTGATGCCATTTTTCATCAAAATCAGTTAACAATTCATTGGAGCAATCGAGTTGCGTTTTAACTGCTACAGTTAAAGCCGCTAAGCAATCAGTCATGTTATTTGCTTGATAGTATTGCTGACTTACTAATGTGTTTGCATGGGATTTATTATCAGCATAGGCTAATAAAGTTAAACAGCAGTTTTTAAGAGATCGCTTAGCAATATCTATATGTTCAATATGATAGTCAACAGCTTTATTATTAAAATAAACCGCATTGAGTTCGTCGTTCAGTTCGTTGGCAAAACGGCTTAATAAAAATTGACGAACTTGATAAATAGCGGCTGGATCGATGACCTTAAATAAATTGGCTAATTCGTTTTCAGACGGTAAAGTTAAAATTTGTGCAATTAGAGCTGGATCAGTTGTTTCTGATAATAATACTGCCCTAAAGGCATCTAATACGGATTCTGGTAATGTTAATTCACGATTTTCTTGGTAATTTACGACATTTAAACGAACATATTTTGCCAATAACATTTGGGATGCATCATAACGGCTAAAAGCATTAGTAGCATGTTGCATCAAGAAAATCAGATCATCGTCTAGATAATCATAAGTCAATTTAACTGGCGCTGAAAAATCTCGTAGTAGTGAAATAATTGGTTTTTCATTAATATGGTCAAAAATAAATTGCTGTTTAGGCTGCGTCAGATTTAACACATGGTGAATGGGTTTTCCTTGATATTGTAGTGTCATCACTTGGCCATTATGTTGATATAATTCAATATCTAGTGGAATATGCAGCGCTTGTTTTTCTGCTTGATCTTGAGTTGCAGGGGTATGTTGTTCAACAGTTAAAGTATACTGCTGATTTTTGGGGTCATAACTGTCAGTAACCATTAATTCAGGTGTTCCTGATTGGCTATACCATAATTTAAATTGAGTTAAGTCGATTCCCGATGCATCTTGCATAGCAGCTACAAAATCATCACATGTTGCTGCACTACCGTCATGACGCTCAAAATAGAGCTTCATACCAGCTTGAAATTTGTCTTCTCCTAATAAGGTATGCATCATACGGATAACTTCAGCACCTTTTTCATATACGGTTACTGTGTAAAAATTATTCATCTCAATGACTTGGTCAGGTCGAATAGGGTGTGACATCGGACTTGCATCTTCAGCAAACTGTACTGTGCGCATTAATTTTACATCATCAATCCGCTTAACGGCTCTTGAACCCATATCAGCACTAAATTCTTGATCGCGAAATACCGTTAATCCTTCCTTTAAGCTAAGTTGGAACCAATCTCGACAAGTGACGCGATTACCGGTCCAATTATGAAAATATTCGTGACCAACGACACCTTCTATTCCTAAATAGTCCGTATCGGTTGCAGTTTCTGGTTTGGCTAATATATATTTGGAATTAAAGATATTCAGACCTTTATTTTCCATTGCTCCCATATTGAAAAAATCAACGGCGACAATCATAAAAATATCCAAATCGTATTCTAATCCAAAACGTGTTTCATCCCAGCGCATAGAATTTTTTAAGCTGGCCATAGCCCAATGTGAACGGTCTAAATTACCTTTATCGACATAAATTTCTAAATCAACTTTACGATTAGATTGAGTGGTAAATTGATCTCTTAAGATGTCGAAATCACCTGCAACTAAAGCAAATAGGTAGGCTGGTTTAGGAAAAGGGTCTTGCCATTGAACCCAGTGACGTCCATCAGCAAGTTCACCTTGTGCAATACGGTTACCATTAGAAAGTAGGTAAGGGTAGTTTTGTTTATTGGCGGTAATTCGAGTTGAAAATCGAGCAAGGACATCAGGTCGATCAAGATAATAGGTAATATGTCTAAATCCCTCAGCTTCACATTGAGTACATAGCGCTTCACCCGAAACATATAGTCCTTCTAATCCCGTATTATCAATTGGTTTAATGTCGTTAACTATGGTGAGTATAAATTCACTTGGAACGTTTTGAATGATTAACCCTGTTTTAGTAATTTGATAGTCTTGCCATGGTTGTTCGTTAATATTGATCGAAATGAGCTTAAGGTCTTCGCCATCTAAAATGAGATCTTTTGCTTGCTTGTTTTTTTTCACAACACGACTGCGAGCTATGACTGTCGTGATGTCAGCTGCTAAATCAAAATCAAGATCGATGTCAGTAATAGTAAAATCTGGTGCTTTATAATCAAGACGATATTTGGCAATGGGTTGTAATTCCGCTGTTTTGGTATTCATTTTGTCATGACCTTTTTGGTTGGTATTTAATCTATCTTCTATTTAGTGAGTATTATAGCTGATTAAAAACAGTCTTATTACATAATTAATCTATCTCTTCACTATTATTCTGCTATAATCTGAGGAATTTTCTTTATAGTAGTAATAATAGATACATATGTTACCAGCAATAATTACATCAATTTTAGATACTGATGCATATAAGTTGCATATGCAACAAGCCGTTTTTCATCATTACCCTGATGCAACCGTCGTTGCGCAGTTCCGATGTCGTAGTGATGACTTATTAGGGCACTATGCTGATGAAATAATGTATCAAGTAAAATTAATGGAATCATTATCACTTACGGATGATGAATTTAATTATTTATCTGACATTCCTTTTTTTAAATCTGACTATTTAAATTGGCTTAAAAATTGGCACTTTAATAGTGATTTACTCACCATTAAAAACGAAGATGGCATGCTTGAAATTTCGATTGAAGGTAAATGGTTAGATGTTATTTTATGGGAAGTCCCCTTACTTGCGGTAATCAGTGAAATTGTACATAAGGCTCGTTCTCCACAAATTGGCGTACCGGAGGCCATTGCCAGGCTGAAAGATAAATTAGCTCAATTTAATGAAAAAACGGCTAATATGGATAAGTCTGATTTTAATTTAATGGATTTTGGTACGCGTCGGCGTTATTCGTTTGCGGTGCAAGAAGCCGTTGTTAGCTATTTGAAAGATAATTTTGAAAATTTTCATAGCACCAGCAACTATTTACTTGCTTATCGTTTGGGGTTAACGCCTGTTGGAACACAAGCTCATGAATGGTTTCAAGCGCATCAACGATTAAGTCCAATTTTGAAAGATTGCCAAAAAGATGCGCTTCGAGTTTGGTTAGACGAGTATCCTCATGATTTAGATATTGCTTTAACTGATTGTATTACCATGGATGCTTTTTTGCGTGATTTCGATCATCACTTTGCTTCTTGTTATCAAGGTCTTCGTCATGATTCGGGGGACTCTATTGAATGGGGTGAAAAGGCGATTAAACATTATCAAAAATTAGGGATAGATCCTAAGACTAAATTACTTGTTTTTTCTGATAGTTTAAATTTTGATAAAGCTATTAAAATTTATAACCATTTTAATCATCGAGTAAAACTGTCATTTGGTATAGGTGGTTTTTTGGCGTGTGATATTCCTTCAACTGAAGTGAATACCAAAGCATTGAATATTGTAATTAAATTAACGCAATGCAATAATCAATCTGTAGCTAAATTATCTGACAGTCCAGGTAAAACAATATCTCAAGATTTAAATTTTATTGATGAGTTAAAACGAACTTTCAACGTTAAATATTAATAATAACTTATTATTAATCTTATAAATATAAATCCAAAATAAAACTTTTTTAATTGGGGTATTGATTCCATTCTATTATGGGAAATCGTTAAAATATATTAGTATAACTTAAAATTTAATTAAACAAATTAATGTAGAGATGGATAATAAAATGAATTCAGTTGCACCTATTGTTAATGTGTTACAAGGCAAAATCGCTGTTGGTAGCACCGTTTCCGTTCAAGGCTGGGTAAGAACTCGCCGTGATTCTAAGGCAGGTATTTCATTTTTAGCAGTTTATGATGGCTCTTGCTTTTCGCCTATTCAAGCTGTTATCGAAAATAACTTACCTAATTATGAACAAGATATTTTGCGTTTAACCGCGGGTTGCTCGGTTAAAGTCACTGGTAAAGTTGTGGAATCACCAGGGCAGGGACAAAAATACGAATTACAAGCAACGCAGGTTGATGTATATGGTTTTGTTGACGATCCTGAAACGTATCCAATGGCGGCTAAACGTCACTCAATTGAATATTTACGTGAAGTTGCCCATTTACGAGCAAGAACTAATATTGTCGGTGCAATTACGCGTGTTCGTCACACTCTTGCTCAGGCTATTCATCAGTTTTTTGACGAACGTGGCTTTTTTTGGCTTTCTACGCCAATTATTACCGCTTCGGATACCGAAGGTGCTGGCGAGATGTTTCGTGTTTCAACGCTTGATATGTTAAATCTTCCAAAAAACGATAACGGTAAAATTGATTACGATAAAGACTTTTTTGGTAAAGAAGCATTTTTAACGGTATCTGGTCAATTAAATGCTGAAACTTATGCATGTGCGCTTTCAAAAGTTTATACTTTTGGTCCAACTTTTAGAGCTGAGAACTCAAATACTACACGCCATTTAGCTGAGTTTTGGATGATGGAGCCTGAAGTTGCGTTTGCTGATCTTGATGATAACGCTAAACTCGCTGAAGACATGTTGAAATATGTATTTAAGACAGTACTCGAAAAACGAGCTGACGATATGCAATTTTTCGCTCAACATATTGATAAAGATGCGATTAATCGTCTAGAAAACTTTATTAAGGCTGATTTTGCACAAGTTGATTACAACGATGCCATCACCATTTTACAAAATTGTGATGCTCAATTTGAAAATCCAGTGAGTTGGGGTATTGATTTAGCCTCAGAACATGAACGTTATTTAGCTGAGCAATATTTTAAAGCGCCAGTTGTTGTTAAAAATTACCCTAAAGATATTAAAGCATTTTATATGCGCATGAATGACGATGGTAAAACTGTGGCTGCAATGGATGTGTTAGCACCAGGCATTGGTGAAATCATTGGTGGATCACAACGTGAAGAACGTTTAGATATGTTAGATAAACGTATGGACGAAATGGGTCTTAAAAAAGAAGATTACTGGTGGTATCGTGATTTACGTCGTTATGGAACAGTCCCTCACTCTGGTTTTGGTCTTGGATTTGAACGCTTAATTGTCTATGTTACTGGTGTACAAAATGTCCGAGATGTTATTCCATTCCCAAGAACCCCGCGTAACGCAAACTTCTAAACTGATTATATTTCATACACTAAACCGATTTTAAGTCGGTTTAGATGAAAAAAGCACAATACAGATTCAAAAAAAGTATAAAAATTAGTCAAACAGACCCCTTTTTGACATTAGACATCATGTTTAACGAAAAGTTCACTTGATTTTAAGTTAAATTTAGACATAATTCACTCTGCTATGAAAATTGGATAAAAATAATAGACAAAAATATTATTTTTGGATGAATAATCATCGTAGTAGAAATTGACTCAAATCCTATGGACTGTGTCAGCAATAAAATAACCATGAGGGTAAAAAATGAAACGTAATCTATTAGCAATCGCTATTCCTGCACTTTTAGTTGCAGCTGGTGCAAACGCTTCTATCGAAGTATGGAACAAAGACGGCAACAAAGTTGACTTTTATGGTCGAGTAAAAGCAGCTAACAACATCACTGACCGTGGTCAAAAAAATGAAGGTGATGATACTTCAGCTCGTCTAGGTATGTCTGGTCAAACGCAAATCACTGATAGCGTGACTGGATACGGTCGTTGGGAATATGAAGCGGCAGCAGGTAAAAATTCTTCAAACGAAGTTCGTTATGCGTTTGCTGGTTTAAACTTTGGTGACTTAGGTTCATTCGATTATGGTCGTAACGATGGTGTTTTAAAAGCAATCACTGCTTATACTGACGTATTACCACAATTTGGCGGTGATGCAGCGAATAATGATTGGAACGTGCTTTCAGCTCGTACTAAAGCGGTTGCAACTTATCGTAACAACAATCTATTTGGTTTAGCTGATGATATCAGTTTTGCATTACAATATGCTGATAACGGTGATAATTCACAAACTGAAGATTCAGTTCGTGGTGAATCAAGAGAAGCTTATGGTCTTAATGCTCAATGGCGTATTTTTGATACAGGTTTAACAGCAGGTGCAGGTTATGCTCAATCAACTTCAAGCGATCATCGCCATAGCACTTGGACTACTGGTCTTAAATATGAAAATTATGATTTATATTTAGCTGCTAACTATTTCCAAACCAAAATTAAAAATAAATGGATTGTAACTAACAATGCTAATGGTAATAGATATATTTCTGATGAAAAAATCAAAGGTTTTGAATTAGTTGCACAATATGGTATTGATTTAAATGTGGGTCGCTTAACTCCATCTTTAGCTTATGTACAACATAAAGAAAGTATTGATCATTATCGTTATGCAGATCATTCATCAACCTCACCTTTAGCTAAATATGTTTCTTTAGGTGCAACTTATGATCTAAATAAAAACTTTAGCGCGATTGTTGAATATAAATTCAATCTTCTTGATCGTAAAGATGTCGGCGCTGCAAACAATACTGAAAATTCTCGCGGTCACAAAAACAAACCAGGTACTAAAGATGTGTTAGGTGTTGGTTTAATTTACCAATTCTAATCTCTTAACCCCTATATAAAAGGCACTTAGGTGCCTTTTATATTACCTAATAAAAATTTTTTTAAGCAAAAAAACATTTAATGTTTAAAAAAATTAATATTAAATATTAAAATAATCGCAAAACCTCAGATTTTATCTAAAGAACATTGTTAAATAGATAGTATATATGATTAAAATCTATTTATAAAAATTAAAATAGATATCACCGTAATAATATAATTGCTATTTTTAGTAGTTAATTATTAAATCCAGAGCAAAGTAATTTGCTTTTTTAATAATAAAATATACCTACGAGGGTAACAAAATGAAACGTAATCTATTAGCAATCGCTATCCCTGCGCTTTTAATTGCAGGTACAGCTAACGCTTCTATTGAAGTATGGAACAAAGATGGAAATAAAGTTGACTTTTATGGTCGAGTTTATGCTTTAAACTATATTACTGATCGCAACAATCAAACTGGCGAAGGTGACAAAACTACCGCTCGTTTAGGCATGTCAGGACAAACACAAATCACTGACAGTTTAACAGGTTATGGTCGTTGGGAATATGAAGCAAAAACAGGTAAAGACGCTGATAACGAAACTCGTTATGCATTTGCTGGTTTAAACTTTGGTGATTTTGGTTCATTCGATTATGGTCGTAATGATGGTGTGTTAAAAACGTTAACTTCCTACACTGATGTTTTACCAGAATTTGGTGGAGATGCATCAAACAATGATTTTTATGCATTAACTGCACGTACTAAAGCTGTAGCAACATACCGTAATTCAGATTTCTTCGGTCTAGTTGATGGTTTACGTTTTGCTGTTCAATACGCTGACAATGGTGATAACAGTTCAACTGATCATTTCAATAGACAAACTCAAAATGGTCACAATAGTGCCGAAGCATGGGGTTCAGTTGTAGATTGGGATGTGCTTGATACTGGTTTAACTGTTGGTGCAGGTTATGCACAAACAGGCGGTCATAAAGATGCTAAATCATGGTCAGCTGGTGTTAAATATGACAACAACAACATATATTTAGCAGCACTTTACATTGAAGGTAAGCAAAAATATGGTTGGAACAATGCTTCAACAAATCGTCGTGCTGATGATTTAAAAACTAAAGGATTTGAAATTGTAGCACAATATGGTATTGACTTTGATATTGGTCGTTTAACTCCATCTGTTGCTTATATCCAACATAAAGTTAAAGATGCGTCTAGCTTAACAAGTGATGCGGGTCTTAAAGGTAATGATCTAGCTAAATATGTTGATGTTGGTTTAACTTATGACTTCAACAAAAATTTATCAGCAATTGTTGATTATAAAATCAACTTGTTAGATAAGGATGATATTGGCGCACGTCGTGCTTTATATGAAGATGGTACATTTACTAAGTCTCAAATTAAAGCAACTGCCAAAGATACCGTTGCACTTGGTTTAATCTATCAATTCTAATTAGTTGTAACTGGTTAAAGTTTAAAAAGGCACTTCGGTGCCTTTTTTATTATCTATTGATTAATAAATATCTCTTGCACTTTAATTCATACTCTGTTAAAAAATTAAAAAAATAATAAAGAATTAGGATAAAAAAATGCGTTATACCACTCGTAAATTACCTGCAAAAAAAAATATTGCGTTAGTTGCACACGATCACTTGAAAGAATCATTACTAACCTGGTGTCAAAAAAATAGTGAAAAGCTTGCACATCATAATTTATGGGGTACAGGAACAACTGGCAGATTAATAAAAAAAGAGATCGGATTAAATATTACGCCAATGCTTAGTGGTCCAATGGGTGGAGATCAGCAAATTGGCGCTTTAATCGCAGAAGGTAAAATTGATATGCTTATCTTCTTTTGGGATCCACTTAACGCCGCACCGCATGATCCAGATGTTAAAGCGTTACTGCGGTTAGCAACAGTTTGGAATATTCCTGTTGCAACTAATCAAGCTACTGCTAATGCATTAATTCAATCAGCAATGTTTGAACATGAAGTCGATATCGAAATTCCTGATTACCAAGGTTATTTAATCGAAAGAGTCCAGTAAATGCCAATACCATCTCAAATTCGCAAAACTGGCAGACAAATACTCTTGTTAGATAATTTATTTATTGTTTTAGGTTTTTATGTCGTTTTTCCTCTGGTTTCAACGCATTTTGTAAGTCAAGTTGGATGGAGTGCCCTCTTTGTCGGTTTTGCTTTAGGTCTTCGACAATTTGTGCAACAAGGTTTTGGCATTATTGGTGGTGCGATAGCGGATCGTTTTGGCGCAAAACCAATGATTGTTACAGGAATGTTTTTGCGTTGTATCGGATTTATTTCGATGGCGATTGCTAATGAACCTTGGCTATTATTACTTTCTTGTTTGCTTTCCGCATTAGGAGGGTTACTCTTTGATCCTCCTCGAATGGGATTAACCATTAAATTTACTCGTCCACATGAGCGAGGCAAATTTATTTCGTTATTAATGATACAAGATAATGCCGGGGCAGTTATTGGTGCGCTTATTGGTGGAATTCTGATTGATTATGACTTTCATTTAGTTTGTTGGTGTGGGGCTTTCATTTTTTTCTTGTGCGGTATTTTCAACATGTTCTTTTTGCCAGCTTACCATATTGCCATAGGTAAAGCCTCGATTATTAATGGTATGAAAATGGTTGTAAAAGATAAGAAATTTACCAGTTATGTGCTTACTTTGACCGGCTATTATGTATTATGGGTACAAATAATGTTGATGTTACCGCTCACTATAACTCAGGTATCTGGTAGCCCTAGTTATGTAAAATGGATGTATGCAATTCAAGCTTGTATATCACTAGTATTGCTTTATCCACTAGCACGTTTAAGTGAAAAATATTTTAGATTAGATCAACGTCTTAAATTCGGTCTGTTCTTGATGTCATTTGCTTTCATCATTATTGGTTTCACTACACATTTATCTATGCTTTTATCACTAATTGCACTATTTTATTTAGGAGCAATTATTGCTGAACCTGCCCGAGAAACATTATCAACGGTCCTAACGAATCCTAAAGCTAAAGGCAGTTATATGGGATTTAGTCGGTTAGGACTTGCCCTAGGTGGATTTATGGGTTATACCGGTGCAGGATGGCTTTATGATATTGCCATACAGATTGGTTTTCCGCATCTGCCTTGGATTATTTTAACTTTTATTGGTTTAGTAACATTAGCCTATTTACAATATCTATTCAAAAATGAACCACCTATGGTTCGCATAAAGATGAAAAAGATTGGATAATTTCACCATTTTTAAACAAGATTGCTTCGCTTCTATCAAGTTTATGCCAAGTCTCATTTGATGTTAAAGGTAAGGTAGAAATAATGGTAACTACATCATTCGGTGTTGTATGTTTTTGAAAATCAATTTCTACATCTTCATCAAGTAATTTTGCTTTGCCAAATGGCGCTCTACGGGTTATCCAATGCAGATTAGTGGTACAGTAAGCAAGTACAAACTGCCCATCAGAAAGTAACATATTGAATATTCCTTGCTCACTTAGCTTATCAGCACAAAGTTTGATAAAGCGAAATAAAACGAGAACATCACAGGGTTGCTGAGGGAATTTTTGGTGTAATTGGTTAATTAAATAACAAAAAGCATATTCGCTATCTGTTTCACCTATTGGTTGAAAAAAACCTGTATTGAGATCTTGGTAATCAGTCAGTTGACCATTGTGGGCAAAAGTCCAATTTTTTCCCCACAACTGACGGGTAAATGGATGGGTATTTTCAAGTGCAACAGCGCCACGATTAGCTTGTCGAATATGTGCAACTACTGCTTTAGATTTGATAGGATACTCTTGAACCATTTTGGCGATAGCAGAGTAACTACAAGGTTCGGGATCTTTGAATGTTCGGCAACCTTTGCCTTCATAGAAAGTGATTCCCCAGCCATCTTTATGGGGACCTTTATCTCCACCTCTTTTAATTAAACTGGTGAAACTAAAGCAGATATCTGTTGGCACATTAGCACTCATACCCAACAATTCACACATTTTATTTGATCATCTCTTTTTCAATAAGCAAAATAAGAATATGAATAACTTTAATATGGATTTCTTGTACGCGATCAGCATAGCCAAAATGCGGAACACGGATATCCACATCAGCAAGACCATTCATTTTTCCGCCATCTTTACCAGTGAGTGTAATGATCTTCATGCCTTTTTGTTTAGCCGCTTCAATGGCTTTAATAACATTAGTTGAATTGCCTGAAGTTGAAATGCCAAGTAGTACATCACCTTGATTACCCACACCTTCCACGTAGCGTGAAAAAATATAATCAAATCCGTAATCATTACCTACACATGAAATATGGCTCACATCAGATATTGCAATCGCTGGATATGAAGGACGATTATCACGAAAACGACCCGTTAACTCTTCAGCAAAATGCATAGCATCACAATGAGAACCGCCATTACCGCAGGATAGAACCTTACCGCCTTGCTTAAATGAATCGGCAATTAATACCGCTGCTTGTTGAATAACTTCAAGATTTTTATCATCCGAAACAAAGTTTGTTAATACTTCAATAGCTTGGGTTAATTCATTTCGAATATTATTAATATACATCAGTCTTACCTCATAAGTAAAAAAAGCTTTTTACCATTTTAGTTTTTTCCTAACTGCTTGCAAGTGATAATAAAAATTAAATGCCAAATTGTGTAAAAAAGTTTCAGGTAAGATATATGTTTAAGTAAAAATTGAAGAGGAATTGAGCATAAATGAGTCGATAAATTAAAGGAATTTTTTTGTTAACAAGTAATAAAAAATTACTTTGTATTAATAGACAAAATATTTGTATTTCTTTTCCAATAAATTGTTAGATAAAGCTTGTTGGAGGCGTTATTTGTTAATAGGATAAGCCGTTAAATTGTGGTACAATTTTTCCGGAAAATTTTCACAAATAAAAATAGTGAAATTGCATTTAAAATCAATAGATAAGGAATTAATATGCAAACTGTAACAGGTCAAGTTGCTGCACCTAATGCTAAAGTTGCCATTATAGTGGCTCGATTTAATCAATTTATTAATGAAAGTTTGGTCAATGGTGCTGTTGATGCGTTAACTCGTATCGGTCAAGTTGACGAAAAAAACATTACGGTAATTTGGGTGCCAGGTGCTTACGAAATTCCCTTAACCGCTAAAGTTGCAGCTCAATCAAAAAAATACGATGCAATTGTGGCGTTAGGTACAGTTATTCGTGGTAGCACTGCACATTTTGACTTTGTTGCGGGCGAATCAAGTTCTGGATTATTGAGTGCAAGTTTGGATCATACTCTTCCCGTAGGATTTGGTATTTTAACAACCGAATCTATTGAACAAGCTATTGAACGTGCAGGTACAAAAGCTGGCAATAAAGGTGCCGAAGCAGCGTTAACTGCATTAGAAATGCTAAATATTATCAAAGCAATTAAGGAGTAATTTAGTGGCATTAGTTAATCCTCGTCGTCGAGCAAGAGAGTGTGCAGTACAGGCTATATACTCTTGGCAAGTTTCTAGAAACGATCTTGCGGATGTTGAGACCAGTTTTATTGCAGAACAAGATATGAAAGGTGTTGATACTAAGTATTTTCGTGAACTATTACATGGCGTGGCTAAAAACACCGTGGAATTAGACGAAAAAATGGCACCTTATCTCACTGAGCGTAAAGTCGAAGAGCTAGGTCAGATTGAACTCGCCATATTACGCATTGCACTTTATGAATTATTAAAGCGTCAGGATGTGCCTTATAAAGTAGTAATAAACGAAGCGATAGACTTGACGAAAACATTCGGTGCTGCTGATAGCCATAAATTTGTTAATGGTGTATTAGATAAAATAGCGCCAACCATCCGAACGCGATAACCGATTAATTGTGAGATTGATATGACCGACAATACTGAAAAAAGTAAACCAACTATTTTTTACGCTAAACATAGCGAGCCGAAAAAACACTCTCGGGCTAATAAAGAAAAATCAAATGGATGGAAAGAGAGGCGTAAAAATGATGCATTTCAGTCTAAACCGAAACGCGATCGTAATGACCGTATTGAAACATTTCAAGCGCGCAGTGATAGACCTAAGTTTGCAAAACAGAGTATTGTTATAGAATTAAATCGATCTCCATCGGAATTTGAACATGATTCGCCATGGCAGAAGAAAGTACGTGCGAATGACCAAACACCAACATTTGGTTATGATGGATATCGACAACGTAAAGAAGAAACCTTAGTTTACAGCGAAAATAGCTGTAAAGCCGTTTTCAAACATCGACGCAGCGCTATTGTGAAATTATTTATTATCCAAGAGATGACTTACCAGTTTAAAGAGTTAATTAACTGGTTAGTTCAGGAGCGTTTAGGTTATGATATTGTTTCGAATGAACAGCTCAATAAAATAACTCAAACACAGCATCATGGTGGTGTTTGTTTAATTGCTAAAAAACGTGCTCCATTAACTTTATTCAATTATTTAGATGAAAAAAGTGATGCAAATAAGGATTGTATTTTAGCTATTGATGATGTTAATAATCCGCATAATTTAGGTGGATTGATAAGAAGTGCGGCTTTTTATGATGTAAATGCTGTCATGTTACGTCAATCAAATCTGCTTGATAGCGGTGCTGCAATGCGAGTATCAGAAGGCGGCATTGAAGCAGTAGAATCAATTAAAAGTGACGATTTTCTTGCTTCGCTTGATATCTTAAAGCAACGTGGTTATCAAATTGTTGCTTTGCTACCTTGTCAAACTAAATCGATAGATTCTAGCGAGTTACATAAAGTTCAATTTGATAAGAAAGTTGTTTTGGTTATTTTTCAGCAAATTAATATGAAACTGGTCAACTGTGCTGATGTCGTTGTACATTTGAAAGGTAATGATAATATGCCGGCGCTGAATATCTCAGTGGCTACAGGGATCTTATTATCAAATTTATATAGATAATGAACTGTGAATTTATCAATCATTATCATATCGTTTCATTGAAAAAACTGAGAAATTTTTGGTGAAATATATTTTATAGCAATATTTGATTAGAAATCGCTCTATTTTTCTGTACATTGTTAACAAATAAAGCATATAAATGTGTTGGTATTTATTATGGGCTCAAAGTACAAAATTGGTATGATTTTTGGTAAGTTTTATCCCTTACATTATGGTCATATCTATTTAATTGAACAAGCTATGACGCAAGTTGATGAACTGCATGTTTTTCTGGGTTGTGAAGCGACACGAGATAAGAAACTTTTTGAGAAAAGCCATCTACCAAGACAACCTCAAGTGAGCGATCGCTTTTCATGGTTGAAAGAAACGTTTAAAGACCGTCATAATATTCATGTACATGTTTTAGATGAAGCGGGAATTGAGTCTTATCCCAATGGCTGGAAAGATTGGAGCGATCGCGTTAAACAGATTTTATTTAAGCATAACATTAAACCTAATGTTGTCTTCACTAGTGAACCACAAGATGTTAAAAATTATGAATTCTATTTCGGCTGTCCAGTAGTTATTGTTGATGCTGATCGTAATTTTATGAACATCAGTGCGACACAAATTCGTCAAAATCCTTATAAATATGGGTCATTTATTGCTGATGCAGCTAAACCATTTTTTGATAAAAAGTAGCAATTTATTGTTGGATAAATTCAATGAGTTATTATTGAAATTCACCTACATTTACACTACATAATATATCAGTAATGGTATATATAATGCGAGATTTTAACTCCAATAATTAACATTGTCTTAAAAAAACTGACCGTACTCGCATTGCAATTTTGCATAGGGGATGCCATTCAATAGCAATAGAAAATAGCAATAAATTGATTTTATCATATTAATTTTGATACGTTAGTCCAATAATACACACTTCTTTTTAAAAAAGAAGGGAAAGATCTAAAATGAAGTTATCATTTTGATTTAGTTCATCACATTTATTCATGCTTGTGTTAAAATAAGCTAAATCTTTATGATAGGTAAATTTATATGTCTCAATCATTTGACAATCAAAATAATAACAATCAAGAAAAAATTGATTTTGGTTATCGACAAGTCTTAAAAGAAGAAAAAGTCAAACGTGTCGCCGATGTATTTCATTCTGTTGCGGATAAATATGATGTAATGAATGATTTGATGTCATTTGGTATTCATCGTATTTGGAAAAAAATCACCATTGAATATAGCAGTGTTCGCAAAGGTCAAAAAGTGTTAGACCTTGCTGGAGGAACAGGAGATTTAACTGCAAAATTTTCTCAACTTGTTGGTGACAATGGCTTAGTTGTTTTAGCAGATATCAATGAATCCATGTTAAAAGTTGGACGTGATAAACTGCGTGATAAAGGACTATTTAAAAATATTGAATACGTTCAGGCAAATGCTGAAGAATTACCTTTCGCGGATAACTATTTTGATTGTATTACCATTTCCTTTGGTCTTCGTAATGTTACTGATAAAGACAAAGCATTACAATCTATGTGGCGAGTATTAAAGCCAGGTGGACGTTTACTCATTTTGGAATTTTCTAAACCACAATACAAAATTCTTAATAAAGCTTATGATCTTTATTCCTTTACTATGTTACCTTTAATGGGCAAAATTGTGGCAAATGATTCTGATAGTTATCGCTATTTAGCAGAATCAATCCGCATGCATCCAAATCAAAATACCTTAAAAAAAATGATGGAAAATGCAGGCTTTGTTGATGTTAAATACCACAACATGACAGGTGGAATTGTCGCATTACACACTGGCTTTAAATTTTGAAGCGATGACAGATAATGATATTTTTTCGACTATATAAAATAATAAAAGTATTTCATGCTTATCGTTTAAATGAGCTTTTGCCAGCACATCGATTATCAAACTGGCTACGCTTTTTATCGCTTTGTCTATTTTGGGTCAAACCTAAGGCCAAGCAACAAGCAATTGGCGAACGTTTACGTCAAGCCTTACAGGAGTTAGGACCTGTTTGGATAAAATTTGGGCAGATGATCTCAACTCGACGTGATGTGTTACCTAAACAGATTGCTGATGCATTAGCAAAATTACAAGATCAGGTTGACCCCTTTGACGGTAAAATTGCTAAACAACTTATTGAACAAGCACTTGAACAACCAATTGATTATTATTTTGCAAATTTTGATGAAAAGCCATTAGCATCAGCATCAATAGCACAAGTACATACGGCTATTTTAAAACATAGCCAATCTGAAATCGTAATAAAAGTATTACGTCCTGATATTCTGCCAGTAATTCAAGCCGATATTAGTTTAATGTATTGGGTGGCAAAACAATTTACTAAGCGTATAAAGCATGGTGAGAAATTACGCGCCATTGAAATTGTGCGTGATTATGAGTCAACTTTATTAAAAGAGCTCGATTTGCTGCAAGAGGCTTACAATACTGCTAAATTACGAGCAAATTTTATCAATAGTAATATTTTATATATCCCTTATGTATATGAAAATTTATGCCGTAAAAATGTTCTTGTTGAAGAACGCATCAAAGGAATTCCTATTGCCAATATTGATCAGCTTAAGCACCACAATATCGACATGAAATTACTTGCCCAGCGTGGCGTCCAAGCCTTTTTTACTCAAGTATTTCGGGATAATTTTTTTCATGCAGATATGCATCCAGGTAATATTTTTGTTGATATCTCTGATCCTAACGATCCTCGCTATATTGGTATTGACTGTGCAATTGTTGGTATATTAAGTGAAGATGATCAGCGTTATCTTGCTGAAAATTTCTTAGCCTTTTTTAATCGCGATTATCGAAAAATAGCGGAAACTTATATTGCTTCTGGCTGGGTACCTGAAACAACCGATATTATGGCTCTTGAAAGAGCTATGCGAAATGTTTGTGAGCCTGCTTTTGCTAAACCACTAGCTGAAATATCATTTTCACAAATTTTATTGCAACTATTTGAGGTTGCACGTCAATTTGAGATGGATATCCAACCACAATTAATACTTCTTGAAAAAACACTATTTTATATTGAAGGTTTGGGTCGCCAGCTTTATCCTGAACTTGATTTATGGCAAACCGCAAAACCTTTTTTGGAAAAATGGTATGAAGATAAATATAGTGCGCAAAAGCTATTGCAACAAGCTTGGGCTTCACTACCACAGTGGCGTGCTATCTTGCCTCAATTACCAGTAAAATTGAATGATTATGAGCGAATTACCAAACAGATGAATGCCCAACTAAAACAAATTAACCGAGAATTGCAACAAAGTAAAAGATGTCAGCAATATTTAATGGCAATACTTGCTTTAATCGGTGTTATTGGAATGGTACTGTTCATACTTCATTAATCGGTACTGTTTGGAATCTTATCATTTAAGTGTATAATTTAAATATCAACTTTAATGGAGAAAAATATCATGATGCCAAGTCTACCCCAGCTACTCATATTAATTGCAGTTGTTGTGTTATTATTTGGAACCAAAAAGTTACGCTCATTGGGCTCTGACCTTGGCGCATCAATCAAAGGCTTTAAAAAAGCCATGAATGATGATGATAAGCCAGAAAGCAGTAATTCAGCGAAAGTCGAAAATCTTGATTCGACCGATGACAATAATTCTAAAAAAGAGTAACGCGTGTTTGACATTAGCTTTGGTCAACTATTATTATTATTAATTATTGGACTGGTGGTATTAGGGCCGGAGCGGTTGCCTGTTGCAATTAAAACTGTTGCTGGTTGGATAAAAGTATTGCGCCGCATGTCAGCAACAGTGCAACTGGAATTAAACAAAGAACTAAAATTGCAAGAGCTGCAAGACAGTTTAAAAAAGGCTGAACAAAGCGGTTTAAAATCTCTGACTCCAGAAATTCAGGAATCCATTGATGACTTAAAACGCGTAACAGAATCGTTACAAAAAGAGATCGATTTGGCCACTCAATTGGATCCTCAAATTCACTCAGATAAAGATAAATCATGACTGACGACGCTACACAACCTTTAATTGGACATCTTGTCGAACTCAGAGCACGGCTGCTACGTTGTATTATTTGTATTCTAGTCGTATTTGCTGGTTTGCTCTATTTTTCTAATGAAATTTATCATATTGTGGCTAATCCACTTATCAGCCAGCTACCACAAGGTAGCAGTATGATCGCAACGGATATTGCTGCACCATTTTTTACCCCCATTAAATTAACTGCTGTAGTAGCGATATTTATCTCAATTCCTTATGTACTTTACCAAGTATGGGGATTTGTTGCCCCCGCTTTGTATCAGCATGAAAAACGTCTGGTCATGCCATTAATTGTATCTAGCACCATTCTTTTTTATCTTGGTATTGCATTTGCTTATTTTGTAGTATTTCCGCTGGCATTTTATTTTTTTATTCATACGGCACCTGTTGATGTAGCAATTAATACTGATATCACGAAATATCTTGATTTTGTGATGACACTTTTTATTGTATTTGGCTTCGCTTTTGAAGTCCCGGTTGCCATTATATTACTCTGTTGGACAGGTATAACTACGCCTCAAAGCTTACGTAAAAAACGCCCATATATTATTGTCGGGGTGTTTGCTGTTGCTATGTTTGTCACACCTCCAGATGTCTTTTCTCAAATTTTATTAGCTGTACCTATCTGTCTGCTTTTCGAAATTGGTACTTTCTTTGCTCGTTTTTACCAACCACGTCAACACCAAGACAGTGAAGAAGATAATTTTGCATCGAATGATGATGAAAAGTAATTACAGATAGCTATGATTCAAATAACCAGTAAGGATAACTAATCATAATGAAAACGTCATTACCTGATTTTAACCGTGCTAATGTACTAGTTGTGGGTGATATCATGCTCGATCGCTATTGGTATGGAAGCACTAATCGCATATCGCCTGAAGCGCCTGTACCGGTGGTCAAAATTGATGCATTAGAAGAAAGACCTGGTGGAGCTGCCAATGTTGCAATGAATATCACCTCACTGTGTGGTAATGCCCGTCTAATTGGTTTAACGGGAATTGACGAACCGGCCAAAATTCTTAATGAACAATTAATGAAACATAAAGTGCAATGTGATTTTGTATCAGTTTCGACACATCCGACTATTACCAAATTACGCGTTTTATCTCGCAATCAGCAATTGATTCGTATTGATTTTGAAGAAGGGTTTGGCAATGTTGATTCCAAGTCTATGCTTGAACGCATTCAAACCGCATTAGAAACACATAAAGTTATGGTCTTGTCGGATTATGCCAAAGGCGCGTTATCAGCGGTGCAAACTATGATAAAATTGGCTAATCAAATTAATGTTCCGGTATTGGTCGACCCTAAAGGTACGGATTTTGAACGTTACCGTGGTGCTACATTATTGACTCCAAATATGTCGGAATTTGAAGCCGTAGTCGGTCAATGTCAAACAGAAGAAGATATTGTAGAAAAAGGTTATCAACTGATTGAACAATATGATCTAAAAGCACTATTAGTTACTCGTAGTGAAAAAGGGATGACTTTGTTGCAATTAAACAAACCGATTTATCATCTACCAACCCAAGCTAAGGAAGTTTTTGATGTAACTGGCGCAGGTGATACGGTTATTGCTACATTAGCTACTGCTTTAGCGGCAGGTCAATCATTAGAAGAAAGCTGTTTCCTAGCCAATGCTGCAGCAGGTGTAGTGGTTGGTAAACTGGGCACATCAACAGTTTCACAAGTTGAACTTAGCAACGCCATCCGTGCTCGATCAGATGATGGTTTTGGTGTAATGACTGAAGATGAGCTTAAAGAAGAAGTTAGAAAAGCGCGTATGCGTGGCGAAAAAATCGTGATGACCAATGGTTGTTTTGACATTCTGCATGCAGGACATGTATCTTACCTTGCTAATGCGAGAAAACTCGGCGATCGTCTCATCGTTGCTGTTAACAGTGATGCATCGGTAAAACAATTAAAAGGTGAATCAAGACCCATTAATCCACTTATGCAGCGTATGATTGTACTAGGTGCACTGGATTCTGTTGATTGGGTGGTGCCATTTGAAGAGGAAACTCCACAACGTCTAATTGCCAAAATCTTGCCAGATGTATTAGTCAAAGGTGGCGATTATAAACCTGAAGATATTGCTGGAGGCAAAGAAGTCACTGCTGCTGGTGGTACAGTAAAAGTCCTCAATTTTGAAGATGGTTGCTCAACCACCCACATTATTAATGCAATAAAAAACCGCTAATTTTCTATGATACAATCGGTTACTGAGATAAGTAGCCGATTGTTTGTCAAAATTACACTAATCAATGTTTTATACTCTTCTCTGTTTAATATTAATGATAAGCAGTTAATAGAATTAAATATCTTCTTAGTACCTAAACTACTAATAAATTGGTTTTTTATTCAATATAGGTAAGATCAATCGTTAATATCTATTATTAAATTTTATAATTAACACTTTTTTTATTATTCACTTTGTGCAAAGCTATTAGATAAATTAGAGAAAGTTTATAGAGGTTATTTAATGACTAAACATTATGATTATATAGCAATTGGTGGTGGAAGTGGTGGTATAGCATCAGTAAACCGAGCGGCATCATACGGTAAAAAATGTGCAATTATAGAGGCAAAATTATTAGGTGGAACATGTGTTAACGTAGGTTGTGTACCTAAAAAAGTGATGTGGTATGGGGCACAAATTGCCGAAGCGATTAATCACTACGGTCCAGATTATGGCTTTGATGCAACTATTAACCAATTTAGCTGGGATAAATTACTTGATAGCCGAAATGCCTATATTGATCGTATTCATCAATCTTATGATCGTGTTTTAACTAATAACAATATTGATATCATTTATGGTTATGCTAAATTTATCGATGCCCATACAATAGAAGTAAATGGTGAACTCTATAGTGCCGATCATATCTTAATTGCAGTAGGGGGTAAACCGACTGTACCCAATATCCCTGGCGCACAATATGGCATTACCTCGGATGGTTTTTTTGCATTAAAATCCTTGCCTAAACGAGTTGCTGTTGTTGGTGCAGGATATATTGCTTGTGAAATCGCTGGAGTTGTGCATGCATTAGGATCCGAAACGCATCAATTTATTCGTCAAGCAACACCATTAAGATCTTTTGATCCGTTGATTATTAAAACGCTAATGGAAGTGATAACTGCTGAAGGACAGCATCTACATACTTTTGCCATTCCACAATCAGTCACTAAAAATAGCGATGGTAGTTTAACTTTAACCCTAGAAAATGGTGAAAGTTATACTGTTGATTGTTTAATTTGGGCAATAGGTCGTGAACCCGCTACACAGGATATGAATTTATTTGCTGCAGGTATTGAAGTTAATGATAAAGGATTTATTACAGTAGATAAATTCCAAAATACGAACGTACCTGGCATTTATTCTGTTGGTGATGATACAGGTGCAATGGCGCTAACTCCCGTCGCTGTTGCCGCTGGGCGTCGTTTATCGGAAAGATTGTTCAATAACAAACCTGATGAACATCTAGACTACACTAACATTCCAACCGTGGTATTTACACATCCTGCTATTGGCACTGTAGGCTTAACCGAACCGCAAGCGATTTTAGAATACGGTGATGAAAACGTCAAAGTTTACACCTCAAGCTTTACTGCTATGTATACAGCTGTGACAAGTCATCGCCAACCTTGCCGAATGAAATTGGTTTGTGTTGGACCGGATGAAAAAATTGTTGGAATACATGGTATAGGTTATGGTATGGACGAAATGTTGCAAGGGTTTGCTGTAGCACTTAAAATGGGTGCTACTAAAAAAGACTTTGATAGCACCGTCGCTATCCACCCGACAGCTGCAGAAGAGTTCGTTACTATGCGTTAACGGTAACGATTGAAGTAATAAAAAAAGCAGGGTAATTATCCTGCTTTATTTGCTTTTATTGCTTTTTCGCGATTATGGCATTTATGGGTTAACAATCGGCTGAATCACTATGCCATCCATGTTGAGCAAGCGGATGAAAACCTATACCTATTGCTATTAATGCTACAAACGAGATGTAAATACCTGCACCAAGGTAACTATATGCGCCTAACATATGATCAGGGCTTAATAAATAGATTGTTAAAGTCGGTGTAATTGCACTAAACAATGCATAAGCTAAATTATAAGATAACGATAATCCAGAATAACGAATAGCTGGTGGGAACGTTCTAGTACTTATAATTGGTGTCATTGCGATTGCTCCAATAAATAAGCCAAATATTGCCCAAATAGAATAAAGTTTAGTTAATGATATATCTGCGCTTAGTGAACTGTAAAAATAGATACTAATTACTGCTAAACCTCCCCAAGTTAGGATAACGGTTTTTGCTGTACCTAATTTATCATCCAACCAACCAACAATAATGCATCCAATAGATAATGTTAATGCTGCGATGCATCCACCAATGCGCCAATCAAGGTTAGTAAAATGATACATACCGCCAACAATTCGCCCTGGGGTAATTAAAATACCAACCATAATTGCAGTTGATAATGACCAAGTTAATAAAGCAACAATCAAACAAGCTTTTTTATGTTTTTTTAACACAGTTACAACTGGAATGCTTTTTTCTAAAGCTTTGCGGGCTGCTAATTCTTTAAAAATTGGCGTTTCAGATAAAAATTTGCGCAAATAGACGGAAATGACTCCAAAAATACCACCAATAATAAATGGAATACGCCATGCAAAATCCAAAATACTTTGGTTAGTAAAATAGAGATCAATAATAATTGTGACGAAAAATCCAAGTAATATACCACCCGTAATACCAGAGGTTAAAGTGCCAACGCCTAAACCATAACGTTGTTTTGGCGTATGTTCTGCAATAAATACCCAAGCACCTGGCATTTCCCCTCCGATTGCGGCACCTTGTAGCATACGCATTACTAACAATAGTAATGGTGCAAAAATGCCAATTGTTTCGTATGTTGGTAACACACCAATAATAAAGGTTGGTAGCGCCATCATTGCTACACTTAGGGTAAACATCTGTTTTCTACCTACTTTGTCACCAAAGTGTGCCATAATAATACCACCAATTGGACGAACCAAATAACCAGCAGCAAAAATACCCCAGGCAAACAAATCTAATGTTAATGGGGATAAGGTATGAGGTAAAAACAGTGGTTTGACAATGGTATCAATATATAGTGCGTAGATAACAAAGTCATAAAATTCAAGGGTTCCACCTAAAGATGACAAGATTAATGTTTTAAAATCCTTACTATTTAATGGTCGAGCATTGGGTTGCCATTGGGCATTGATTTCAGATTGACTCATGAAAAAACCTTCTATTTATTTGAGATAGATAGAAAAAAACTATCTTTTTTGATCTTTTTAAATGTAGAAATTATTCTGCCACAAAAATTTGGCTTTTTTTCCGTCATAAAAAAATTTAATGTATGCAATAAAACCGAGGGTTTGATTTATAATTTAATCGAATAAATATTTTTAAAATATTAAATAATTTGGATGAAAATAAGAATGAATCATATTAAAAAAGTGCGCTGTGATTGGTTGTTAAACGATCAAATTTATATTAATTATCATGATAATGAATGGGGCGTTGCTCAATATGATAGCTTAAAATTATTTGAAAAAATCTGTCTTGAAGGGCAACAAGCAGGATTATCATGGATTACTATTTTAAAAAAACGTGATGAATATCGTCGTTGTTTTTTTAATTTTGACCCTTGTAAAATCATCCAACTCAGGCCTGAAGATATTGAACATCTGCTTGAGAATAAAGGATTGATTCGCAACCGTTTAAAGCTTAATAGTATTGTTAACAATGCTCATGCTTATTTAAATATGATGGAAAATGGTGAGAATTTTTCACAATTTATTTGGTCTTTTGTTGATAATAAACCAATAATCAACCACTTTAAAGATAAAAGCGAAGTACCAATTAATACCGATATGTCTGATCGAATGTCAAAAGAGCTAAAAAAACGTGGATTTTCTTTTGTAGGTTCAACTATATGCTATGCTTTTATGCAATCAATGGGACTTGTCGATGATCATGTTGAAAATTGTTTTAAAAAAATGAAACTAGGAGAGTAGGGTTATGATAATGAAATTACTAAAGTTTGGTTTTTTATTCATATTAATCTATTTTATCGTCTGTAACATTGTTATCTATATTTATGCTCAGCAAAAACCAAGTCAACATGCTCAAACAATGGTTATATTGGGGGCCCAAGTCACGGGTACACCCGCTATAGCCCCACCTACTTTAGCGGACAGATTAGATGCTGCTGTCCAATACCTCAATAAAAATCCTCAAACTAAAGTGATAGTATGTGGCGGACAAGGTGAAGATGAGTCCACAGCTGAAGCCAGTGTAATGGCAAAATATCTTATCGACAAAGGAATTGATGCAAACCGAGTTTATCAAGAAGATAAGTCAAGGCGCACTGCTGAGCAATTTATTTTTGCAAATCGGATATTACCTTTGGGGAAAACGGTAGTGGTCACCAATGATTTTCATATTTTGCGTTCAATAATGCTTGCCAAACGTTCAGGTGTTAATGATGTATCAGGTTTATCAGCACCATTAGCATTTAATGATGCTGATAAATATGTGGCATTAATTCGTGAGCCGCTTGCATTAGCAAACTCTTGGCTCTTTGATCATCCTGATGACAATACAAAACTTACAAATTAACCACAAAATGATATATAAAATACGCTAAAATTAGCGAATAACTGCTCAGCAAAAGCGATAGTCACAGCTGTTTTTGCCGGGCGTCCATGATATTATTAACTATTCAATTTAATTTAGCTATAAACAAAATTATGAAATCAGATACAATTGTTGCACAAGCAACGCCACCAGGGCGTGGGGGGGTGGGCATATTGCGTATATCAGGCCCGAAAGCGCAAGAGATTGCACACGCAGTATTAGGTAAATTACCTAAACCAAGGTATGCCGAATATCTTCCCTTTTTAGCGAATGATGGCTCAACACTTGACGAAGGTATAGCGTTATTCTTTCCTAATCCGCACTCATTCACTGGTGAAGATGTGCTTGAATTGCAAGGACACGGTGGTCCTGTTATTTTAGATTTACTTTTAAAACGCGTACTTGAAATAGCTAACGTTCGCATTGCCAAACCGGGTGAATTTTCGGAAAGGGCATTTTTAAATGATAAACTTGATTTAGCCCAAGCCGAAGCTATTGCTGACTTAATTGATGCCAGTTCAGAACAAGCAGCAAAATCAGCGATATCATCTTTGCAAGGCGTATTTTCTAAAAAAGTGAATGCGTTGGTTGAAGCATTGATCCATTTACGCATTTTTACCGAAGCGGCTATCGATTTTCCGGAAGAAGAGATTGACTTCTTATCCGATGGTAAAATTGAGGCGCAACTTAACGATGTTATTACTCGCCTTAATGAAGTTCGACAGGAAGCCAAACAAGGCACATTATTACGTGAAGGCATGAAAGTGGTCATTGCTGGTCGACCCAATGCGGGAAAATCCAGTTTGCTTAATGCTCTAGCTGGGCGTGATGCTGCTATTGTTACTAATATTGCAGGGACTACCCGTGATGTACTGCGAGAACATATCCACATTGATGGTATGCCTTTGCATATCATTGATACAGCTGGACTGCGTCAGGCCAGTGATGAAGTAGAGCGTATAGGTATTGAGCGTGCATGGCAAGAAATAGAACAAGCCGATCGCGTTTTATTTATGGTTGATAGCACAACTACTAGTGAAACCAATCCAGAAAAATTATGGCCAGAATTTATTGAACGATTACCTAAAAATATTCCTATAACCGTAATTCGCAATAAAGCTGATTTAACCGGCGAAATACTTGATTATAGCGAACAAGAGGGGTATGCGCTCATACAATTATCAGCTCGAACGGGTGAAGGTATAACACTATTGCGTGATCATCTAAAACAAGCTATGGGCTTTTCAAGCAGCACAGAAGGTGGTTTTTTAGCTCGGCGTCGCCACTTGCAAGCACTTGAAAAAGCCTCAGAGCATTTAAATAATGGTAAATACCAACTCGCGACATTTCATGCTGGTGAACTATTAGCTGAAGAGCTCAGACTAGCTCAAGAAGCCTTAAGTGAAATTACAGGTCAATTTACTTCTGATGATTTATTAGGAAGAATATTCAGTTCATTTTGTATTGGCAAATAAGTTGAGCGTTATAAATTAATCTCCTTTTTGGAGATTCTTCAATATTCAACCTATATTGCTTTTTGAGCTTTATAGGTTGAATTCATCTATCTTCTATAAAATAGGTATAGAGTTTAAAATTTCGACCCTATAGTAAATAGTAAAATTATGAAAAATTAAGCTGACTTATTTATTTTTTCCAGCATTATTTGAAACTAAAATTAAAATTAAAACTAAAATTGAGATAAAACATAAGAGACAAAATACCACATTGAACCATAGTTCTAGTGCAACACCTATAGTTACACATTGATCTCAGGCAATACTTACTGAATAGATTCATGCCGAAATTGCCACCCCAAATGAACCGCCTAATGAGATTGCCATTTTAGGTATTCCTGATGCAATACCAACTTTATCTTTATAGGCGCTAGATATTGCTGTGTCAATCGATGGTGTGGCATAAAATCCTAAGCCAAGAAAAATTAAAAAATTGCATACAAATCAATCACAACAACTCATTCGTTTAATATATATACAATACCTCCAATTTTTGTTGATCCTATGATTTATTTAATTTTATATTGGAAGATGTGTATGACTTGAAAATATAATTGCAAAATAATCTGCCGGTTATTCAACCGTCTAATATGGGTATCATTATTTATACTAATTGTGCGGCAATGTCAGTTTTATTGGTTCTTGTATTTAATTTAATAACGTTAAATTGAAATTAACATGTTCAATTTATTTTTTTGTCGGTTTGGATTTGGTTAGTTTTGGCGTAATATAATCAATATGTTTAACTTAGCTGATGGCTAAAACTAACTAAATCGTTTTGTACAACGCATCAAAAGTATAGAGAAAATCTGACATTTTCTATGATGTGAGTAGGATAGAATGTAGTTAAACTATTTAATAACTATAAGGGGTTCATTATGAAATTAATTGTGGATAATATGAGTTGTCAACATTGTGTAAATACCATTACTAAAGCAATCAACGATATCGATCCTAAAGCGAGAGTGACTGTAAATCTTACTAAGCATGAAGTTGATATAGAAGGAGGAACGATCTCACAAGAAGCAGCCATTTTAGCAGTTAATGAAGCGGGATTTGAATTTGTGGGTATCTCGTATTAGAAATTAATAATATAAACTTATAATATTAATAAATTCAGGCGATTAAACTAAAAAATCGCCTTTTTTATCACACAAAATCGATTTAAACATCCATCTTCTCCAAAAGTTTAGTTTATTTTTTTAAAAATCAATATTTTCCCCAATATATAACATATTAATTCTTCTTGATTTTTCTCATGGTGTTGGCATAATCATCTGAAATAATAGCAAATTTGGTATATGTGATAATGTGCTAATTTTAAAGGATCTATAATATGGATGATAAAATATTACGTATTACTGTTGCTTCAATGGCTTGGTTGGCAGCAGTTTTTTTTGTGAATGCTTATCAGATTGAATGTCCAAAAGAACTGAAAGTCAAAAAATATGTTGAAAATCTGACAAATGGATGGGAGGTTGTTGAGAGTGAAGATGGTGCTATATATGAACCTTTAAGCATAGCAGTTTATTACAATAAACCAGTTAAAAAGATTCAACAAAAGCCAGAAGAAACTTTAATTGGTCGTAAGAATTGGGGTAAACAATTTGAGCTTACCTGGCAGGTCAGTCGACCTATAGATGATATTCCTTTTTATGTCGACTGTATTTATGTTGGAAGTAAAATCGAAATGATAAAAAAAATAGATCGTTCAGTGAATATATGCAAAAGTTTTTATTCTGAGGATAAATACGGAAAAGTAGTAAATAATGTTGTTTCGCTTAACTGCACTACAAATAAAACGAGCGATACAAAAAATTAGGTAAGAATTTTATTATCAAAACAAGATAATGAATAATCTAATTTTTAAAAATTTAATGATATCTATTTACTATTTTAATCAAATTATCATGACAATTTACAATATTAACCTGTTTTTCTAATTATTAATTGTAAAGACAGTTTAGAGAGGACATAGGATATGACATGGAAAAGATTATGCAATACTATGATAATTATCGCTTGGTTAGCGAGCGTTTTTACTGTGAACGCGTACCAGATAGATTGTCCAAAAGAGATCACCTTTAAAGAAAAAGTTGAAGATAAGCCCGATGGATGGGATGTATCTGAAGATAAAACTGTTACTTCATTTTTTTTAAATTTAGAACTTTATTATGATAATCCTGTGAAAAAAGCTGCGCAAGTGCCCGTATCTGGCACAAGTGATGGCTTTAAACAGCAATTAGTGTGGAGAGTCAATAATGCTGAAGATACTGCCCCTTATTATGCTGTTTGTGTATATGCAGAGAGTGGAATTGCAATAACCAAAAAAATTGACCCTTCAATGAAGAGTTGCTGGGTTATTTATTCAGAAGATGAAAATGTAAAACAAGGTACGCTCCACTGTAGTGTGAGTGAATCAAAGAATCGCCATTAATTCCTTGTAATGTGGAGATTCTTTTAATATAAAATTATGTTGCACTGAAGGGCTTTATCAAAGTTATTTTAATCATTGCTCTTATACTTAAAAATTTATTTTTTAAAAAGTAATTTGGATTTATGCTACGTGCAATAACGATTTTAATTCCTGTAGTTTTCGTTGTTATTGGTTTATTAGCATTAATAGATAGTTGATTTCAATTATTAATCAAAATTAAAATACTTTGAGTATCTATGCCGTACTACTGTGTCGTTATGTTTAAAAATTGTATTAATCATCTTATTAGTTACACCTGTTGTCAATATTCATTAAAAACTTCATTTACCACCATCGATAAAAATGATGCGTTGGTCCAATTCCTTGACCAATTTTTAAATCATCCGCATGACTTATCGCACCTTGCAAGTATTCTTTTGCTTGTCGTACGGTGTGTTCTAAATTATGTGTTGGTAACAAAGCTGCAATTGCTGCTGATAATGTGCAACCTGTGCCATGAGTGTTTTTAGTTTGGATGCGTGATGATACCATTTTGATGGTTCTTGTTGGGGTGATTAAATAATCGGGGCTTTCTTGACTTTGCAAATGCCCACCTTTTATTAATACCGCTTTACAGCCGAATTTTAATAAGTCATGCCCCTGTTGTTGCATTTCATCTTCGCTTTTTGCCTCATCACATTCCAGTAAGGCAGCAGCTTCAGGTAAGTTAGGTGTTATTACCGTGGCTAAAGGTAATAGTAATTCACGAATTGCTTTAACTGCATCAGATTTTAAAAGTGAATGTCCACCTTTAGCAATCATTACGGTATCTAGCACTATATTGGCAATAGGATTATCATTTAATAGATGATAAACCGTAGTCACAATCTCTTTATTCATTAACATACCTATTTTTACGGAATCAATTTTGATATCACGATAAAGGGTGTTAAATTGTGCGGCTACAAATTCGGGATCGATTGCCATCACACCATTTACTCCTTGGGTACTTTGGGCCGTGAGCGCTGTTATTACCGACATTCCATATGCTCCGATCGCAGAAAAGGCTTTTAAATCGGCTTGAATTCCGGCACCACCACTTGGATCAGAACCGGCCATTGTTAAGGCCACTGTTGTCATAATTTTTCTTCCTATCTTAATTTAATTGGTTGTATTTTTTCGAGTAGCAATAACGTAGATTGTTGTACATTTTTTTGACCACAAATAGCTGACACCACCGCGATACCTTCAATGCCGGTTTGTAGTATTTGTGTGGCATTGTTGGTATTAATACCGCCTATAGCGACAGCAGGGCATTGTTTTAGCTTAACTAATTGGGATAATTGTGGCATGCCTATTGCTGGTTCTGCATCTTGTTTAGTGGTGGTAGGATAAATAGGACCAATCCCAATATAATCGACAAGTTGCCATGGAACCGCATTCAGTTGTTGACGATTGGCGACCGAAAATCCTAACCACTTATCATTACCGATTAATTTACGGGCAACATCGACAGGTAAATCGCTTTGCCCAATATGGACACCATCGGCATCAACGGCTAGGGCAATATCGACATGATCATTAATCAATAAGGGGACGGTAGTGTCATTTAGCAGCTCTTTTAATGCCAGTGCGGTGTGATACCAATCTTTGCCAGAAAAGTCATGTTCTGATCTTAATTGTACTGCCGTTACCCCATTGGCAACAGCTATTTTGGTGGTTTCTATCATGCCTTTAATGCCACCGCATAACATTGGATCTAATACTAAATAGAGACTTAAATCGAGTTGTTTTTTCATGTGATTTCTTTATACATATAATGAGTTAAATAGTGAAAGCTTATCCAATAATGACACAGAGTAAGTGCCTAATCCTTGATGTTTATTGGCAAGCTCGCCAGCTTTTTTCATCATAAAGCAAGCTGAAGCCGCTGCAAGTAAGGGATTAGTTGATCCGGCAATAAACGCTGCAACCATGGCAGAGAGCGAGCAGCCGGTGCCTGTAATTTTAGTTAATGTAATATCGCCACCTTTGATGCTATAAGTTTCCGTGCCATTGGTGATATAGTCGATATCGCCCGTAATAGCAATAATGGTTTGATGTTTTAGTGCTTGCTTTTTAGCTGCATTTAAAGCAGATTCGGTGGAGTCTTGACCATCAGGACCTTTAGCAGATGTGGTCTCACCATTTAATGCCAATATTTCTGATGCATTGCCACGCACTACTGTTGGCTTAAAAGCTAATAATTGTTGGACGATTTCACTGCGATAGGCGAGCGCAGGCCCAATAGCAACCGGATCAAGTACCCATGGTGTTTGATTTTGTTGAGCGCTAGCAGCGGCTAATAACATACTTTGCGCACTGCTGCTATGAATGGTACCAACATTGATTAATAAACCACTGGCAATTTGTGCAAAAGTAGCAACTTCTTGTTCCGCAATGACCATCGCTGGCGATGCACCAATCGCTAATAAGACATTGGCGGTAAAGTTCTGTACGACATCATTAGTAATACAATGTATTAATGGAGATCGTTGTTTTATGTGATCAATAAAAGGCCTAACTTGAGCTAGTTGTAGAGTATTGATGGCAGACATATTCTTTCCTTACTACGATGTTTAAAATTAATTAAGGGAAGAGTGGCCAATCTAGAATTTTCAAGGCTGAGACTTCCCTACGCTGGTATAATCCAGATCAGGTTCAACGGGTAAAATCTCAGTTTTTTGTACTTTACAAAAAACACCCCGAGTCAAAGAGTATTTATTATGGACTGACTAAAAATTTAACACAAGCTATTGTAATAATTTTTCTATATCAGTTATATCACGACGGTCGGGTAAGAAGATGATAAGATGATCGTTACTTTCAATGGTTAGATCGGTATTAACGATAATCACATCTTCCCCACGCACTACTGCACCGATAGTGGCACCTGAAGGTAACTTTAAACCATTGATATTTTTACCAACCAGTTTGGAACTGTCTTTATCCCCCTGAGCTACCACCTCTACTATTTCTGATTCACCTTGCCTTAAAGAGACAACTTTGACTACACCTGTTTGCCTTACATGACTTAATAACTCTGAAATAGTGGCGTGTTGTGGTGAAATAGCAATATCAATAACACTATCATTAATCAGTTCAAGGTAGGCTTGCTTTTGAATTAAAACAATAACTTTTTTTGCGCCCATTCTTTTAGCCAGCATTGATGACATAATGTTAGATTCATCGTCACTTGTTACGGCAATAAATAGATCAGTCAGTTCAACTTGTTCTTGTGATAGTAGCTCTTGATCTGACGATTCACCATGTAAAACAGTGGTATTGACCAATTGTTCGGCAATTAATTCGGCACGCTCAGCATTACGTTCGATTAATTTGACTTGATAATCATTTTCTAAACGTTTGGCTAGGGCAACCGCTATGCCGCCACCGCCACTAATAATGATACGCTTATAAGGTTTTTCAAGTCTCTGTAATTCACTTGTTACTGCTTTGATGTTGCTAGGTGGAGTAATGAAATAGACCATATCACCAGCCTCAATAAGTGTGGAAGCTAATGGGCGAATAAAGCGGTTTTTTCGATATATTGCAACAACCCTAGCTTCAACATGGGGTAAATGTTCTTTCAGTTCAGACAGTTCACTTCCGACTAATGCTCCACCATAATAGGCAGTGACTGCAACCAAACATACACGATTATCGTAGAAAGAAGCAAACTGTAAAGATCCTGGATATTGTACTAACTGACTGACATGATTGGTAATAAGATTCTCTGGAGCAATAATATGGTCGATATTAATGCAATCTTTATTAAAGAACGAATATTTTTCGTCATTATATTCTGGTGCGCGAATGCGTGCGACTTTTTGCGGAATATTAAACATGACATGACCTATTTGGCAAGCCATCATATTGACTTCATCCGAATTAGTGACGGCAACCAGCATATCAGCCGATTCAGCACCAGCGCTTTCTAATACTTGTGGGTAAGATGATTTGCCACAAATGACCTGTAAATCAAAACGCTCTTGTAAAGATTGCAATTTATCATGATTTTCATCAATTACAGTGACATCGTTTTGTTTTTCGGTAACAAGGTATTCAGCTAAAGCACTGCCTGTTTGTCCGGCACCAAGAATAATAATCTTCATAACCAACCCATATATTCAGATGACTTTAATCGTTACTCATCATATCCATTAATTAAAGCCAATCTATACTATTTTTTTGTGATAGGTAATAATTTTGAATTTTAACTATCAGTTTTTTGGTTTAGCAGTTAATGGCTTATTGTTTATACAAAACCAATTGCATCATAAACCTTTTTCAAGGTTGGTTTGGCTTTGGAGCGTGCTTTTTCTGCCCCTTCTTGCATGACTGAAAGTAAATAATTCTCATCATTACGAAATTGGTAATATTTAGTTTGTAATGCGGTTAACATATCAATCACTTGAGTTGCCACTTCGGTTTTGAGGTGCCCGTACATTTTGCCTTCAAACTCTTTTTCAAGTTCAGCAATTGGTTTACCGGTAATACCTGTTAAGATATCGAGCAGGTTTGATACGCCAGCTTTATTTTTTAAATCATAACGTACTACTGGTGGTTCGTCAGAATCGGTCATTGCCCGTTTAATTTTCTTTTCAATATCTTTAGGATTTTCGAGTAAACCAATCACATTGTTGCGATTTTCATCTGATTTAGACATTTTTTTGGTTGGGTCTTGTAATGACATGACCCGCGCGCCAACCTTAGAAATAAATGGCTCAGGTACAGAAAAAATATCACCATAAAGTGCATTAAAACGCATCGCAATATCGCGTGATAATTCAAGATGTTGTTTTTGATCGTCACCAACAGGTACTAAATTGGCTTGATATAATAATATATCTGCCGCCATCAAAACAGGATAATCAAACAGTCCAGCGTTAATATTTTCAGAATGACGAGAAGACTTATCTTTAAATTGCGTCATACGGCTCAATTCACCAAAATAGGTGTAACAGTTTAATGCCCAACCCAGTTCAGCATGAGCGGGTACCTGTGATTGTACAAAAATAGTACTTTGCTTCGGATCGATACCACAAGCTAAATATAAGGCTAATGTATCAAGTGTTGCTTTACGCAGTTTTTGCGGATCCTGACGTACAGTAATGGCGTGCTGATTGACGATACAATAAACGCAATCATATTCGCTTTGCAAAGTTACCCAGTTTTTTAAAGCCCCTAAATAGTTGCCAAGTGTTAGTTCGCCTGAGGGCTGAGCGCCACTAAATACAATCGGTTTACTCATAATTTATTCCTAATCTGGTTATTTTTTATCTTTAATCATTATTTTTTAGCTTCAGCTTTGGGCTGAGGTAATAAGGTTAATATATCTTTAAAATCATCAAATAAAAAATCAGGATTGCTGGTCGCAATCGAGATGCCATAATTGTATCCATAGGTTAGTGCAACAGTAGGGCATTTGGCATTTTGGGCAGCAGTAATATCGTTTTTAGAATCTCCCACAAACAATAACTGATCGCTGAATAAACCGAAGGTTGCCATGACTTGGTATAGTGGTGCTGGATGTGGTTTTAATTTAATAACATCACCACCTCCAAGTATCAGGGAAAAGTACTCTTTTATGCCAAGCGATGATAGCAAATCTGGTAAAAATTGAGCGGGTTTGTTCGTCACTAGTGCCAATGAATATTGATTATTATGCAGTGTTTTTAAGGTTTCTTTGACATGAGGGAATAGCTTAGTTTCGGCATCGATGACCTTGTCATAATGTTGATTAAATAGTGCTTTAGCTTTGGCAAATTGTTCAGCTGATGGTATAACATTAATTGCTTTAAATATGCGTTCTAACATCACATCAATGCCATTTCCAACAAAGTTTTTTACTTGTTCATTTGTTATAGTGGCAAGTTTTAAATCTGCAAGCATATTTTGCGCAGCAAGCGTAAGTCCTGGCACACTATCAACAAGTGTGCCATCTAAATCAAAGGCGATTGCTTGAATATCTTGTAATTTATGCATATGTAACTCCTGCTAACTGTTGGCGCATAGCGTCAATTACCGTTTTATAATCTGGTTCACCAAAAACAGCTGAACCTGCTACAAACATATCGGCACCAGCTTTGGCAATTTCGGCTATATTATCAACTTTAACGCCTCCATCGACTTCTAAACGAATATCTCGTCCCGAATCAATAATGCGTTTTCTTGTTTGTTGTAATTTTTTTAAGGTGGAAGGAATAAAAGATTGTCCGCCAAAACCAGGATTAACGCTCATTAATAAAATAATATCAATTTTATCGATTACATAATCTAAATAATCTAATGGGGTGGCTGGATTAAATACAATACCAGCATTGCAACCATGATCTTTGATTAACTGTATCGCTCGATCCAAATGGATGGTCGCTTCCGGATGAATAGAGATATTCGTAGCGCCAGCTTTGGCGAAAGAGGTAATTAATTCTTCGACTGGCGAAACCATTAAATGCACATCAATCGGTGCGGTAATCCCATAGTCACGTAACGCTTTGCAAAACATTGAACCCATGGTTAGATTTGGTACAAAATGATTATCCATTACATCAAAATGGATAACATCTGCACCCGCATCAAGTACTTTTTGAGTATCATCCCCAAGGCGAGCAAAATCCGCGGACAATATTGATGGTGCAATAATAAATTCTTTCATAACCTACCTCTAAATAATCAACTTTACATATAAGCTTGCTCATGACTTTTTATATAAAGCTAAAATCTCATCAATCTTTTTTCTGCTTCCACCTGCACAACTGATTGAACGACGCATTTCTGCTCGGTAAAGATAACTCGCCTTATTATAGAGCGTCATGGTGTATTCAGTATAATGGTTAGACACCAGTACGGGTATATTTTTTTTATATGCCACTGTTTCCGCTAATTTAGACAAATTTTTGTGCTCTTCAAAGCCAAAAATATTGGAATAATAAGACGTAAATCCTCCTGATTTATTAGGTGGAATATAAGGTGGATCACAATAAATCACCGAATTTTGTTCAGCCTTTTGCATGACCTCATGATAAGGCGCACAAATAAACTCAGCCTTTTGTGCTTTTTCAGCAAAAAAGTAAAGTTCTTTTTCAGGGAAATAGACTGTTTTATATCGACCAAAGGGTACATTAAATTTTCCATTAGTATTATAACGACATAACCCGTTATAACCATGTCGATTGAAATAGACAAAGAGTAACGATCTTAAATACTGATCGTTACTACCATTAAATACATCTCGAAGTTGGTAAAATGCCTCAGATTGATTATTTTGCTCATTAAATAATGGTTTAAGATCATTAATAAATTGATCAGGGTTTGTTTTTAGTAGTTTAAATAGTGCAATTAAATCATGATTGATATCAGCTAAAATATAACTTTTGTAATCGGTATTTAAAAAAACAGAACCTGCGCCAACAAAAGGTTCAATTAATTGTTCCCCTTCTGGTAGATATTGCTTAATTGTGTCTACAAGCGCATATTTTCCTCCGGCCCATTTTAAAAAGGCTCGTTGCTTCTTCAACGGTTGCTCCTATTTTTTCGTTGCTAGTAGGATAAATGGACGATATCCTTTATTAGTTTACTATTTTTTCTTTATTAACCATTGCTCCCGACTTAACCCATGGTTTATCTTTTTGGAGAGCTGTTGGTAGTGACTTGATCGCTTTATGAGCCTCATCAATTGATGAATAATTACCTTTAACTAAAATAAACCATTTACCATTGCTGTATTGAGTTTCATAAATATGGTAATTCGCTATTTTATTTTGTGTAACAAATTTTTTTAAGCCCTCAATCGACCTAGATGCAGTAATTTGAATCACATAATGATCATCTTTTATCCTAGAGTTTTTAGCTAAACTATTTTTGTCGTCGTTTAGATTAACTATCTTTTTAGTTGGTTTTTTTTCGCCATTACGATTGGCATTTGATGCCATATTTGAATTATCAGTTGAAATTATACCATTACTGTTATTTTCAGATGGTTTTGGCACTTCAGGTTTAGATGGATTCAATCTTTCCAAATTCACCAATGAATTATCAGTAGTTTTTCCATTATCTGTAACATTGCTTTGTCCATCATAAACAGCATTAATATTATCCGTTTCAACTGTTGAAGCAACACCGTTAACCACAGGAGGCGTTAAAGGCGTTGGTTCGCTTTTTCGTGAAGGTCGGAAAATAATCAAGCTTATTATTAAAAAAATAACTAGGATTATCAAACCGCAAATAATAAGTTTTTTCTTTGGATAATTTTGAAGAAAATTAGGCAATTTTAATGGGGGCGTTGAATCCTTGCTAGGTTGTTCTGATATATAACGATCGTCTTTATCTACACGCATATTTCCTCCTTAACCTATCAAAAGATTATTGCCTTATAAAGTACCATTATTTCTAAAATAAGCGACTTAAATTTGCTCTATTTTCTCAATAATATAACTTGCAACACCTTTAGCACTTTGTTCATCAGTTTTGATTGTAATATCCGCAATTTCTTCGTAAAGAGGTTCTCGCTCGCCGGCAAGTTCTTCGTAAAGTTCTCTTGGAGTATTGCCGCCTTGTAAAAGTGGACGACGTTTATCTTTTTGCGTTCTAGCCATTTGTTTTTCAATGGTTGTTTCAAGATAAACAACAATGCCACGAGCCGATAATCGATTACGAGTCTCTTTCGATAATACTGAACCCCCTCCGGTTGCAAGTACTACGCCTTGTTTTTCAGTCAATTCATTAATGACTTTTTCTTCTCTGGCTCGGAATCCGTCTTCACCCTCTAAATCAAAAATCCATGCAATATCAGCGCCTGTACGTTTTTCAATCTCTTGGTCTGAATCAAAAAATTCCATGCCTAGCTGTTGTGCAATCTGTCGGCCTATTGTGCTTTTTCCTGCCCCCATTGGGCCAATTAGAAAGATATTTCGCTTTTCTGCCATTGTAGTTTCATCATCTATTAATTTTGGTTAAAATATACAACACAACATTAACGTTCAATGATTTATTTAATCATTCGCATTGTTAACTGTGTAACTTTTCTTGGATCTCCGTCTAACGACAAAAATTTAGGTCGGTAATTATCTCAATAGATAGTACCTTTTTGCAATAAGTATTTATAATAGTTTTTAGCTTATTCCTGCTTGATGTAAATCATGAATATTTAAAGCGCCTACTAATTCACCTGAACTATTAACGACAGGTGCTGCGGTAATATTATGATCATTAAATGATTTTAAAGCTTCTACTGCTTTCCAACTCTCAGGTATTTGATAGCCAGGGCTTGTCATAACAGAGCTAATACTATCTTGCAATGTACCATTTTTTAGTAATAATCGACGTAAGTCTCCGTCGGTAAAAACACCAATTATTTTATTATTATCCTGACAGATTGCAACTAAACCCACTCCAGTTCGGCTTAATTCTAACATGGCATCGAATACAGTTGCAGTCTGAGGTACTTTTGGAATTAAATCACCTTGTCTCATGACATCTTTGACATGATTGAGTAATTTAGCTCCCAAACTACCCGCAGGATGAGAGCGAGCAAAATCTTCTTCTTTGAATCCACGAGCACGCATAACTGCGATAGCGAGTGCATCACCCATTAGTAGAGTATTGGTTGAACTTGAAGTCGGTGCAAGTCCCATTGGACATGCTTCTTGTTCGATTGATACATCGAGTACTGCTTGCGCTGATTTAGCTAATGGAGAATCCAATCCACCTGTAATGGCTATCACAGGTACGTTCATTGCTGACAGCATTGGTAAAATAAAGTTAAATTCTTTTGCTCGTCCAGAGTATGAGATAAGAATGGCTACATCATTTTTAGTGACCATACCTAAATCCCCATGTAAGGCTTCAGATGGGTGCATGAAAAAAGCTGGACTACCGGTGCTTGCTAATGATGCTGCGATTTTTTTTCCAATATGTCCGGATTTTCCAATACCTGATACAACGACTTTCCCTTTATTTGATAAAATAAGTTGACACGCTTCAATAAAATCTTTACCTAGTCGATCAGGTAATTTTTGGGCTTCTTGAAGTTCTAATTCAAGAAGTTCTCGACCATATTGTAATAATTTGTTCATATTTACTAACCTAATATATTTAAATATAAGTAAATCATATAGCTATAATCGATAATCAATAATGGTTAATTATAATCAATCATATTGCTAACAGTGTATCATTAACTATAGAAGATTCAAAAAAAGAAAGTTTTGATGTAAAAAAGTTTCAGGTGAACATAATGTTTTAGTAAAAAAATATTGAGAAATTTATATTAAAATCCTAATGCAACTTTTATACCTAATGTTATTAAAATAATACCTAATAATTTATCAATAATTATTTGTATTTTAAAATATTTTCGTTGTACAGCTGGTGTTTGGAATATATACACAACAAAAGGCCACCAAATAACAGCTTCTATCCAAATGATAAGTGCTACCAAAAGTTTATCAATCATTGATGAATTTGCACTTAATACTTGAGTGAAAATTGCTAAGAAGTAGAGTGTTGCTTTAGGATTAAGTAGATTGCAAAATAGGCCTTGCATAAAGGCCGTTTTAGCGGAAATACATTTGATGTTCGATTGTTGAATAAGATAAGTTGTACTTGCTTTCTTTGCTAGTAATGCTTTTATTCCGAGCCATAATAAGTAAGCTGAACCTGCATAACGTAATCCATTATAAAGAATCGGTGTTGTTGCAATGAGTATGGCAATACCGGCAATACAATAACTCATATGAATTAATATCGCCATAATCACGCCTAAACAAGACATCAACGCGATTTTTCGGCTATAGCTCAAACTGTTTTTCAGAATCAGAAAAAAATCAGGTCCCGGTGAAATCAATCCTAAAAAACTGATAGTGATGACTAGCATTAATGTATCGACTGTCATTTTATACCTATTTAAATACTTGTGCAGAATTATTTATCGTTGCAATTTTTGATTTATATTGCTCAATAAATTGTTTTTTATTTAAATTGGGCTCCGTTAGGTAATCAGTTAAAAATTTAGCATTACTTTTAACTTGCGCACCATTTAAAATTAAACGAGGTAGATCAATTTGGTAAATGACTTGATCGGGTGTTTTATGTAAATTTTTAGTTTTAGCATTGGTGAGTAGGTAAAGTTTGCGCTCTTTTTGGGATAAGCGATTAATTGTTGCAGTGCCTGCACCCATCATTAAATGATCGGGGAAAATATAAAACACAGTGTTATCCAATAATCCATTATCTTTTAAATATCGGATAAATTGTCCAACATTATAATCGAGCGAAGCAGCGACAAATGACATATTATCATCTTTAGGTGATATGACTGATTGCATGCGTTCATCATTGAAGCCATTAGGCGCATGAGTTGAAACTGTTGAAATAAATAAAGCAAATGGCTTACCTGAGCTGTTCATCTCAATAATCTGTTTTTGAGCTATATCTAAAATATCCTTGTCGTATAATCCAAATGGGGCATTGGGATATTGACCAACATAAGTTTCTTCGGAGACAATTTGCATACCAAATAATCCAGCTGTGTGCCCAATTCCTGCAAAGTTAGGACCCGCCATTACATAACGTGTTTGGTAGCCTGCCTGTCTAAGTACATCCCCCAAGCTTACTAATTGTGTTTGGTTTGCTTTCATTAATGGTGAGGTTGTGTATCCTCCAATTAGAAATGGCATGCCTGTCATATAAGTATACATTGAAGCGGTAGTCCAACTGCTGCCCGTACTCATTGGCATATTAGCAAAGAAGGTATAATCTTGGCGTAATTGTCGTAGATTGGGTGTAATTTCTTCAAAATCCAAAAAGCCTTGTTCAAAAGATTCAAGAGACAATACGATAATATTTTTGCCCTTTTGGCTTACAATTTGATCTTTGGTTGGATAGTCAATCATATTTAATGATTGTAGCGCTTGTTGAAACGGTTTATGAGGAGCACTCGTTACTTGATATATTTCATACAAACGACTTAAAGGACCGTTAGGGTAACTTATTGAGATGATGGCAAAACCGGCAAATAATAAGCGAATAAATAACCGACATTTACGTTTGTATAGATTGGCCAATTTTGACAATATAAATACCAACCCAAAAAAGACAGCAATAACTAGTACCGCTTGCAGTTTAAAAATGAACAAACCTTCAATGATATCATTTACATTTAAATTCACAAAAAACTGATAGTTAATAAAACCACCACTAAAATAGACAGAGGTGAGTTCCATCACGATGAAAACTGTCATTAAGACAATAATCAGTAATTGCCATTTTTTTTGTTGAAAAAGTGAAGCAAAAGTAATGGTTAATATTAAAAAAGGCAAAATAACGAGCGTAGATAAGGGCATAAAACGTGTTACTCAATAATCAATTTTAGCAACAGTATATACATAATATTAATAAATAAAAAAGTGCTATTGCAATTTTGTGACATTCAAAATAATTAAAATTGATTTTTTATATTATTTTGATGATTACTTAATCTTTCATTTTTGTATAGTCTAAACACAAAATTCATTTATGTTAATTAATGAAATAAATGGCAATTAACTTTTTCAGTTCTACTATTAACTTCATTAAATAAAAGAAATAACTATGAAGAAGTTAACTATCTTTATCTTGTTTATATTTATTTCATTACTCTCCTTTGTTAAAGGACTTGACTGTTCACATAAATCTATGAATCAAGCAGCGAGATGGATGCGAATGAAGACATTATCGCTATGGGGGATTTGAATTCTTCAAAACCAAAATAAAATTATTGGCATTAGAAAAAAATGAATACCAATAACACGATTAGAAAAAAGTGTATTTAGACGCAATTCTATAATTTTGTTTTTATGATGATGGCAAAAGCTATCAAATGATTACCTAAACTGATTCTAACTAGGTGACTCAAGAAATGTTGTTGATTTTTGTTTACAGAATTTAAGTAAAATTTGTTTTGTCAAAAAAGATAATTGATAAAACAATTGAATTTAAAGTAAGTTTTTACAGATGAAACCAGCAATAAAAACTGTCGTATTTAACTACCGTTTTAATATAAAATTTTTTTATAATCCAAAAAAAAGATTGAAATAATATGCTGATTAAGTGAGGATAATTGCTGATGATGTGTTTTTAAACCAATAAGTGCAGTTATGCTTAATGGTGAATGCAATTATTAACAAGGAGCCAATATGTTCAGTAAAGATATGACCATTGCCAATTATGATAAAGAATTATGGAATGCCATCAAAGGTGAAGAACAACGTCAAGAAGATCATCTTGAGCTAATCGCATCCGAAAACTATACCAGTCCTCGCGTAATGCAAGCACAAGGATCGCAATTAACCAATAAATATGCCGAAGGTTATCCAGGTAAACGTTATTATGGCGGTTGTGAATACGTTGATATTGTTGAGCGGTTAGCTATTGAGCGAGCAAAAACGTTGTTTGGTGCTGACTATGCTAATGTGCAACCGCATTCAGGTTCACAGGCTAATTTTGCTGTCTATATGACATTATTAAAACCAGGTGATACGGTGCTAGGTATGAATTTGTCAGAAGGCGGGCATCTCACACATGGTTCACCAGTCAGTTTTTCAGGTAAATTATATAATGTAGTCGCTTATGGTGTTGACGAAACTGGACATATTGATTACGAACAATTGGCAAAAATAGCTTTAGATTCAAAACCTAAAATGATTATTGGTGGTTTTTCTGCTTATTCAGGTGTGGTCGATTGGAAGCGCATGCGCGAGATTGCTGATAGTGTCGGTGCGTTCTTGTTTGTGGATATGGCTCATGTTGCTGGTTTAGTTGCCGCAGGTGTATATCCTAACCCAGTACCTTTTGCTCATGTAGTTACTACGACAACTCATAAAACATTAGGCGGACCTCGTGGGGGGTTAATTTTAGCCAAAGGCGGTAGTGACGATCTTTATAAAAGATTAAATTCATCTGTCTTCCCTGGGGCTCAAGGGGGACCTTTAATGCACGTAATTGCCGCCAAAGCGGTAGCTTTAAAAGAAGCGATGGAACCAGCCTATAAAGAATATCAACATCAAGTAATAAAAAATGCGCAAGCCATGGTTGATGTTATTTTAAAACGTGGTTATAAAGTGGTTTCAGGTGAAACGCAAAATCATCTATTTTTAATTGATTTAGTGGATAAAAAAATTACAGGTAAAGAAGCTGACGCCGCATTAGGTAGCGCGAATATTACGGTAAATAAAAACAGTGTACCAAAAGATCCGCAAAGCCCATTTGTGACATCAGGCGTACGTATCGGTTCACCAGCCATCACTCGCCGAGGTTTCAAAGAAGCAGAATCACGTGAGTTGGCAAATTGGATTTGTGATGTTTTAGATAACATTGATGACGAGCAAACTATTCAAACCGTAAAAGCTAAAGTATTAGCTGTTTGTCGTCGTTTACCCGTTTATCAACACTGATTGACTGTTATTTAGTTAACTTTTGCCGACATAATCAGTCGGCAAAGTTTGTATTGGCTATCGGCTTGAATCTCCGATAGTCATTTCATTTTTTTATGATTTTCACTTACGTTGTTATTATTATGAATGTGTGATTGTTGTTGCACATTTTGTTGAATATGATGTTGTGGTTCAATAAATTTGTTTAAATAACCTTTATGCCAAAGCCAGCCACCGCTAATCCCCACACCTAATAATATGGCTAACCAAAAAATAGCGATGAGCCTATGATTGTTCTGTTTCATGGGATCACGCAAATTTCGTTTAGCATTATTAGGTAGTTCGGCTTTGCTCGTGAGCAATCCGCCTAACATTAAGTTAATTTTCACTTGTCCATTTATTGCCCAGCCTGATGCTTCGAGTAAGGGTCCAAGTGTACGACGGCGTAGTTTTAGCCATGCTAAGATTACTGAAGGTCCAGAGACAATCAAAAATAGCCCAAAAATAACTAATGGGAATTGCCACCAAGCGAGCGAAAAGATTGCTTGAAAAATAGAGGCTAATGCTGTACCAATAGCTCCAATAGCTAAACCAATTGCAGCAAAAATCCCCATGCTTTTACCAATATCGAATTTATTAGCAGGATTTTGTAAGGCTTGTTCGCTAGACTTTTCGATATCGGCATCTTTATCCGTTGCCCATTTGTTAATTTGTTCGGTAATTAAACGACCAAAACGTTGATATGGAGCCCAAATGGCTTGTTGAATACTGATAGGTTTGGTGATCATTTTAATCACATTGGCATCCCAATCATTCCCTTCATTATCAATAAACACACCATTACGACCTTCAATCAATAAATCACCTTGTCCAGCGGTTATTGCCGCTGCAATCAGTTTCTTTTCACCATGACGGGTACATTCACAATAGAGTAAACAAAGCTCAGAATAATTTGCCATATTGGCATGTTTGGCAATGTTATCGACGGCGACACAAAGGGTAGCACAGCGACCATCAATATACAGTTTACCTAGCTGAAAAGCAGCTCTTTTTTCGGGCGAGAAGAAATCAGCAAACGAGGAAAAATTAACCAGTAAGCGATAAAGATGTTTATGAAACAAAACTAACTTTTCAAGCACCAGCACATCGGATGCTGAAATAGGGGTTTGGTTATCTTGCTCAACCATTTGCTTGAATTCTATTAATAAATCTGAGTTTAACAATCTGGAGATAACATCATTGTGAATGTCTTCTATACTCGCTGTTGGCTCGATAGCAACATTTAATTGTACAAGTTCTGGTTTTGAACTGATCAACGTAGTGTATTCTTGTAAGCTGTGTTGAATATTTTGCCATTCTTGTTGGGTTAGTTGGTCAGGATTAGATAATGATGAGGAAACTAAGGTTTTAAAACGAGTAATTTTTTCTTTCCAAAGCGGATTTAGCCCATTGACTAAATCAAGATAACGGGTGGAGTCAATTTTTGATAAAGGTAATTCAGATAAAGCTTCATCTGAGAGTAAACCATTTTCGTTAGGGACAATATATTTTTCGTCTACATTGAGCGCTGTTTGTGCTTGTGGAGCATATTCGGCCAATTCAACACGTAGAAAATAATCATCAATTTTGGGTTTTAAAAGTTGGACTAATTTCCAAATTTCTGCTCGGTTTTCACCAAATGGAGTTTGGGTGTTGCTAATGTCAGTTTGCCACAGCTGCCAAGTTTTAAGATTATCCATAAAGGTTTGCGCAATCTCTAAGTTAATGCCATCTTGCCCACTCATATCTTTCATGGCACCGGTTGTTTTAATTGCCGTTTGAATGAATGTTTGCATTTCAGGTGATAACTCGGCAGAAGATGGAAAAATTAAATCACCATTGTAAAGCTTACCTGCATTAATTTTTATCGAATCTTGCACATCTTCTTGAGTTAAATAATTTATATCATGTTTGTTTAAATTCGCAAGAATGCTGTGTGCAGTAACGGAAAGTTTTTTACCTTGTTCTGTTGAGGTGTTGATTTCAGATAATGGTAATGTGTTAGAGGATTGTAAAATACTGCCAAACGATAATATTTTGTCTTTGGTCCAACTAATTGCATCTAAAATATCCGGTATACGAATGCGTCCGTCTTGGTCTGTATCAAGTAAAGCTAAGGTTCGTTTATCAAAATCTAACCCTGTAGTTGGGCAACTTAATGCTACCCATAATTTAGGATCTAAATCAGGTAGATTGATAATGTCGCTAGCGTTTTTAAATACAACTTGATCTAATCCACCGACCCGTTGGAATGTCCACATATGACTCATAAATAACCTCCGTACCAACATATTATTTGCATATTCAATTGGTAATAAATTTTTTAAACTAAAATTATCAATAAATATCGTTGCATTTGTTTCTGTTATCGAAGAGAAACACAATTCTGATTTTGTAAGGGTTTTATATTCTTTGTAAGTTGAATTTTAGTTGCCTTTCACAACTTTGTGATAGAATAACGCTTTATTATTTAATATCCAAATAAAAATCATAAATATGTCATTAATTAATCTTACCAATGCTTATCTTTCATTTAGTGATGCACCACTATTGGATCATATTGATATGGCGATAGAAGCCAACGAACGTGTTTGTCTTGTTGGTCGTAATGGTGCAGGTAAATCCACTTTACTTAAAGTACTTAATAAAGAAGTACCATTGGATGAAGGGCAAATTGTTTATGAAACTAACGTTATCGTATCACGCTTACAACAAGATCCTCCTCGTGATATCCAAGGTAATGTATTTGATTTTGTGGCAGAAGGATTACAAGAACAATCGCAGTTATTAAAGAACTTTCACGAATTATCGCGTCGAGTTGAGCTAGAACCCAGTGAAAGTAATTTAACAAAATTAGCTAAAATGCAAGAGCAGTTAGATCACCAAAATGGTTGGCAACTTGAAAATCGGATTCGTAATGTGATTTCATCATTATCACTTGATAGTGAAGCTCAATTATCATCACTTTCTGGAGGTTGGTTGCGTAAAGCGGCTTTAGCTAAAGCTTTGGTTTGTCAGCCAACAGTTTTATTACTAGATGAACCAACTAACCATTTAGATATTAAAACTATCAAATGGTTAGAAGAATTTTTAAAAAGTTTTAATGGTAGCATTGTATTTATTTCGCATGACCGTTCGTTCATTCGTCAAATGGCAACACGGATTATTGATTTAGATCGTGGCAAAATCGCTTCTTGGAGTGGTAATTATGATAATTACTTACTTGGTAAAGAAGAAGCATTGCGTGTTGAAGAACTACAAAATACCGAATTCGATAAAAAATTAGCTCAAGAAGAGGTATGGATCCGTCAAGGTATCAAAGCACGTCGCACCCGTAATGAAGGTCGAGTACGAGCATTAAAGGCAATGCGACAAGAGTATTCTGAGCGTCGCCAAGTGATGGGAAAAGCTAAAATGCAAATTGAGGAAGCATTACGTTCAGGAAAAATCGTTTTTGAATTAGAAAATGTGACTTACCAAGTTGAAGATAAATTGTTGATCAATGACTTTTCAGTACAAGTTTTGAGAGGCGATAAAATTGCACTGATTGGCCCTAATGGTATTGGTAAAACTACATTGTTAAAATTGATGCTTGGCAATTTAATACCTACATCAGGTAGTGTGCATTGTGGCACTAAGCTTGAGGTTGCCTATTTTGATCAGTATCGTTTGGAGCTTGATCCAGAAAAAACAGTGATGGATAACTTGGCTGAAGGCAAGCAAGAGGTGATGGTAAATGGTCGTTCACGTCATGTATTGGGTTATTTACAGGACTTTTTATTCCCGCCAAAAAGAGCTAGAACGCCAGTAAGGGCGTTATCTGGTGGTGAACGTAATCGATTGTTATTGGCAAAACTGTTTTTAAAACCCAGCAATTTATTAGTGTTGGACGAACCAACAAATGATTTAGATATTGAAACGCTAGAATTATTAGAAGAATTAGTCAATGATTATCAAGGAACCGTTTTATTGGTAAGCCACGATCGGCAGTTTGTTGATAATGTTGTAACACAATGTTGGTTTTTTGAAGATAAAGGGAATATTGGTATTTATTCAGGAGGCTATGCTGATGCTTTACAACAACAGCAGCAGGCACAACCTGTTAAAGTTTTAAAAATAAATACTAGTAGTCAACAAACTAAACAAGAATCAAAAACGATTAATAACCAAAATAAAGATTTTGCAGTTAAAAAGAAAGTGAAACTTAGCTATAACGAACAACGTGAATTAGCTCAATTACCAAGTAAAATAGAACAGCTTGAAATAGCAATTGCTGATTTACAAAAGCAAATTGGTCAAAATGACTTTTTTAATCAACCTCATGATATAACGAATCAAATTTTACAATCATTAAGTGATAAAGAAGTCGAATTAGAAGCTGTGTTCGACCGCTGGGAGCAGTTAGAAGCACTTAGTCAACAGTGATGAATGTTATCGCATCAATTAACAAAATTAATAAGCGCTGGTATAACCAGTGCTTATTTGCTTTTACCAGGTTTTTTTGGATAACAAGAAAAAAAGTAGTAACGCTAAAATAACAAAAATAGCACCAACCAACCCAATGTAATGGGTAGACAGTTTTACTAATACTTGGCTGCCAACAAAGGCTCCTCCTCCGATTCCAATATTATAAATCCCAGAATAAACAGACGTAGCTATATCGGTGGCATCTGGCGCGATATCGATTACTTTACTTTGCATTACCATACCAATAATGGTGATTGATAATCCCCATATCACGCCTTGCACCATCGCGGTGTAAAGGCTAAATGTGCAGAAGTAGAGTGATAATAAGCATGCCATTAATAATATCATGGGTCCAACTAATATTGCTGTTGGGTATTTACTTGCATATCGAGTAAAAATAACACTGCCAATCATGCCTGAAAATCCAATAATTAATAATAGATGGACAACAATTTCTTGACTGAATCCACCTACCTTCATCATAAATGGAGTAATATAAGTATAGGCAGTAAAATGTCCAGTGATAATAATAGCCGTTAACAAGTAAATATTGAGTAAAGCTGGACGTTTTAACACCTTTGGCAAATCTTTGAGTGAAATGGTATTAATACTTGGTACTTTGGGGAGCAAGTAAAGCAATAAAACTAAAATTCCAAAGGCAATGCCACCGATACATAAAAACGTGATACGCCAACCGACTAATTCTCCTATTTTGGTACCTATCGGAATACCGAGCACGGTTGCCATTGATGTGCCTATTACAATAAAGCTCATCGCTTTGGCTTTTTTGCCATTTGGTGCCAATCGAACAGCTAAAGGTGTGGTAATAGCCCAAAATACTGCATGTGCACAAGCGATACCAATGCGCGCTGTCATTAAACTATAGAAATTCCATGCAAAGCCAGCTAATATATGGCTTCCAATAAATAAACAAAACAGAAAAATAAGGAGTTTGCGACGCTCCATTTTGGATGTTAATACTGTCAATGGTAACGACAGTAATGATACAGCCCAAGCATATATAGTTAATAATAACCCAGCATGAGCTACATCCATTGAAAAACTTTCCGCAATATTAGGCAGTAAACCTACCGGTACAAATTCGGTAGTATTGAAAATAAATCCAGCAAAAGCTAAACAAAGAATCGACGACCAGATCCGAGAGCGCTTTTTAGCATTATTCATGATTTTACTTAAAGATGGGATAAATTGATTATTGGTAATTATAACTGAATCTTAACCATTGTTACATATATAGGAAAGATAAATCTTAATTTCAAACGCCACCTAATGAAATAAGGTGGCATAAACATCATTATGGTTCTTATTTTTATCACAGTGTTTTAACTACGTTCAATATTTTATCGTAATCAGGTTCATTTGAGGTTTCTTTTACATATTCAACATAAGCAATTTTATCATTTTTATCAACAACAAATACCGCACGCGCCAATAAACGCTTTTCTTCAATTACGACTCCATATTTTAATCCAAAATCGAGAGTTTTGTGATCCGATGTGATGTTAACTGAGTCAATTCCGTCTGCTGCACAATAACGATTTAATGCAAAAGGTAAATCGACACTGACTGAAAATATAGTGGTATCTTTTAATTTTGTCGCTTCAACATTAAAACGGTGCACCTGAGCGCTACATACTGAAGTATCAATGGATGGTACGGAGTTAATAATTCTGACTTTACCTTTGAAATCCGATAATTTAACTGGCTGCATTTCTATATTTTCGACAACAAAATCGGGCGCTTGATCACCAACTTTGATTTCTGGTCCGAGCAATGTAATCGGATGACCTTTCATAGTAACTTGATTTACTCTTCTTTGCATAATGGTTTCCTTTGTGTCGAGTTGATGGGAATGATATTTTTCATTAACTCTAAAATTAGCAGCAATTAGTATCAATAATTTATTATGCATTGAAATACACAATTGATTTTATTATTAAATTTGTTAATTGTTATGTAATAAAACAAAAATCAACCTTGTCATTTTGCATATTTTTTATGCAAAGGTATATAATATTATTCCCTTATTTTAATATACTAGTGATTATTATGAACCCACTTATTATCACGGTCAGTTTACTCATTTTAAGTAATATTTTTATGACTTTTGCTTGGTATGGACACCTACGCTTTTTGCATAATCAAACTTGGATTATAGCGGTGTTTATTAGCTGGGGAATTGCGCTTTTTGAATATTTATTGCAAGTTCCAGCTAATCGTATTGGTTTTCAAATAGCAACTACTGGGCAGTTAAAAATTATTCAAGAAGTTATTAGCTTATCTGTCTTTATTCCATTTTCAATCTATATCCTAAAAGAGCCTTTTAAAACTGATTTTATATGGGCTGGTTTATGTTTGCTCGGTGCTGTGTTTTTTATGTTTCGCGACAAAATCTTTGTGTAATATAAATTAAAAATCAATTGATGGACATATTCGTTTATCAATTGGTTAATCCAAAGCGATACTCCTTATAAAATTTTTAAATTCAGTAGGACTGATCGTTAGATATTGAAATGTGACTGTTGTCACATCATCAAATATCATGATTTATTAATGTAAGTTCCAATTTATACAAAAGCCAGTCTTATTAAGCAGCGATTTATCGATCTAATATAAATGCTTTATATCACTTTAAAAAATGAATAAGTAAATTTATATTATTAAATAAATGATTAAATTTCAAATATTATTTTTTTATTGAGGAGATAAGTATGCAAAAAGTTTTTGTAAAGAGTATTATCATTTGTTCTTTGTTATGTACAAATGTGTTCGCCATTGAAGCAAAGGATGTAACAACCGATCCGGAAGATTATTACCTTAAAGTTGATCAGGCTCCAGATAGTTTGCTACTTTTGCCTCAACCACCATCTTACAATAGTATTGAATTTCTTAGGGATAAAGCCCAATATGACTGGGGGAAGTCTGTTCGTAATACTGAACGAGGGCATCAGGCATATTTAGATGCTGATGCGACGAAAAATAATGTTACTAAACGATTTTCCCCCTCTTTTGGTTATGAGATTTCAAGTACTTCAACACCAGAAATTTACAAGCTTATCACGACAATGAAAGAAGATGCAGGGGATCTTGCTACTCGGTCAGCAAAAGTTTATTATAATCGAGTTCGTCCATTTGCTTTTTTCAATGAACCAACATGTCGTCCTGAAGATGAGAAAACATTATCTACCAATGGTTCTTATCCTTCAGGGCATACTACTTTGGGGTTTGCTATTTCGTTAGTGCTTGCAGAAATAAACCCACTACGCCAAAACGAGATTTTAAAACGTGGTTATGAAATTGGGGAAAGTCGAGTCATTTGTGGTTATCATTGGCAAAGTGATATTGATGCAGCTAAAGTGATGGCAGCTGCTGTTGTTGCACAGCTACATACCAATGGGGAGTTTAATAAACAGCTAGCTAAAGCTAAAGAGGAATTTAGCCATTTGAAATAGTGAGTATCAACTCTAAAGAGGGTTTTTATTTTACTGCATTCTTTTAATCTATCTTGATATTGGCTTTTAGTCGTTAAAAGCCAATATATTTTTTGTATATTAAAGTGCTTTAAAAGATATATCTGGTAAGATGGCTTGACCTTGCCAATAAAGTTCACTCGCAATACGACCTGCGATTTGACAATAAATTTGGGTAAATTCACTCTCTTGATGATTAATGACAGTGGGTTTACCTGTATCAAGATCTTGACGTAGAGTTTTGTGTAAAGGGATCTGTCCAAGTAATGCTGTATGATATTGTTCAGCTAGACGCTTTGCGCCTCCTTCGCCAAAGATGGCTTCATGTTGACCACAATTTTCACAAATATGGTAACTCATATTTTCAATAATGCCTAAAGTGGGAATGCTAACTTTAGTAAACATGGTAATCCCTTTTTTGGCATCAATCAGTGCGATATCTTGCGGAGTTGTTACAATGACCGCTGCAGTGACTGGAATACTTTGTGCAAGCGTTAACTGAATATCCCCTGTTCCTGGCGGCATATCAATGATCAAATAATCAAGTTCAGGCCATAGTGTGTCTTGTAATATTTGCAATAATGCTTTACTGGCCATAGGTCCACGCCATACCATTGCACCATCAGAATCCACTAGATAACCAATTGAATTACTCGCCAGCCCATATGCCATTATGGGTGACATATGTTTATTATCTGGTGTTAAGGGTTGTTTCTTTTCTGTACCTAACATGGTGGGAATGGAAGGACCATAAATATCTGCATCTAAAATACCCACCGTAGCGCCTTGCTTTTGTAGTGCTAGTGCAATATTAACGGCAGTGGATGATTTACCAACGCCACCTTTACCAGAACTAATAGCAATAATGTTTTTTATATTGTGTATTGCATGTTGGTTATTGGCGCGTTTAAGTGTGGCGATATTGTATTCAATCTGCCATTTAACATCTTTAACATTAGTAAGTTTAAGTAACTGTGGTGTGACTGCTGATTTAAGTTCATCAAAAGCTACTTGCCATGCAAAAGGCATAACTAACTTAATGACTAGAATTTGATCTTCTATTTCACAAGTTTTAACTGCGCCAAGTTCAATCAAATTTTTTTGTAAGGTAGGATGAGTAAAATTTTCCAGAATTTTTCTTGCTTCCATGATTTTTAGCCTTAATTGTTATGCATTCACTTATACTCATATTGTTTTGGCTTTAGAATATTTCAAGTCACATCATTATTTATTAAATGTGAAACATATCTTACACACATAATAAATCTAACATTTATGACTTTTACACTATACAATACCATTGAGTATATAAACAAATTTTATCAAATTATGGCATAAATCTGGCGATAATCACACGTTTGATGTACTATTTCTGCCATTATGTAATAAAAGGTAATTAATTCACATGACAACGCAACGCAAAATATTGGTGACTTGTGCACTTCCTTATGCAAACGGTTCAATTCATTTAGGTCATATGCTTGAACATATTCAAGCGGATGTTTGGGTACGTTTTCAACGTATGCGCGGTAACGAAATTTATTTTATTTGTGCCGACGATGCGCACGGTACACCAATTATGCTTAAAGCTCAGCAATTAGGTATTACTCCAGAGCAGATGATTGAAGAAGTTAAAACTGAACATCAACGCGATTTTGCTGGATTTAACATTAGTTATGATAATTACCATTCAACTCATAGCCCTGAAAATCGCGAAATATCAGAACAAATATATAAACGATTAAAAGCTAACGGTTATATTAAAACTAAAGTCATATCACAATTATTCGATCCAGAAAAACACATGTTTTTACCTGATCGTTTTGTTAAAGGTACATGCCCTCATTGTAAAGCACCAGACCAATATGGTGACAATTGTGAAGTATGTAGTGCTACTTATAATCCTACCGATTTGATTGATCCAAAATCTGTCGTTTCAGGTGCAACGCCGATTTTGAAAGAATCGGAGCATTTCTTTTTTGATTTGCCCGCTTTTTCAGGCATGTTACAAGCTTGGATTCGTTCTGGTACAATGCAAGAACAGGTTGCTAATAAAATGCAAGAGTGGTTTGAAGCAGGTTTACAACCATGGGATATTAGCCGTGATGCCCCTTATTTCGGTTTTGAAATTCCTGATGCACCAGGTAAATATTTCTATGTTTGGTTAGATGCTCCAATTGGTTATATGGGATCTTTCTTGAATTATTGTAATAAAAATAATAAACCCATCTTTGATGAGTTTTGGAATAAAGATTCTAGTACTGAACTTTATCACTTTATTGGTAAAGATATTGTGTATTTCCACAGTTTATTTTGGCCAGCTATGCTTGATGGTAGCGAATATCGTAAACCATCCAATATTTTTGTGCACGGCTATGTTACCGTTGATGGCGCGAAGATGTCAAAATCGCGCGGGACTTTTATTCAAGCAAATACTTACTTAAAACATTTAGATCCAGATTGTTTGCGCTACTATTATGCGGCAAAATTATCACCACATATTGATGATATTGATTTAAATTTAGAAGATTTTGTGCAACGTGTTAATAGTGATTTAGTTAATAAAGTTGTGAATATCGCATCACGTTCGGCTGGATTTATTAGTAAACGTTTTGATGGCAAATTATCTGATAAAGTTGCAGAACCAGAGCTATATGCACAATTTGTTGAAAAAGCTAACGTCATTGCCAATTACTTTGAACATCGTGAATCAAGTAAAGCTATTCGCGAAATTATGGCATTAGCTGATGAAGCCAATCGCTATATTGACGAAAAAGCACCATGGGTTGTGGCTAAACAAGAAGGACAAGATCAAGTTTTACAAGATATTTGTTCAATGGGTATTTTTCTATTTCGCATTCTAATGACTTACTTAAAACCCGTTGTACCATCGTTAGCGCAACGTACTGAAGAGTTTTTAAATAGTCAATTAGAATGGTACAGTATTGATAAACCTTTAATTGGACATACTATTCATCGCTTTAAAGCGTTATTTAACCGTATTGATATGGAAAAAATTACTGCAATGATTGAAGAAACTAAAGAATTAACGACATCTACTGCATCTACTGCATCTGCTAAAGAAAAAGTAGCTGAACCAATTGCTGATACCATTAAATTTGATGATTTTGCTAAAGTTGATATGCGCGTTGCTTTAATCAAGAATGCTACTTTTGTGGAAGGTTCAGATAAATTATTACAATTAACACTTGATATTGGTGATGAAACGCGTAATGTATTTTCGGGAATAAAACAATTTTATCCTGATCCTCAAGTTTTAATTGGTCGTTTGACAATTATGATTGCTAACTTAGCCCCTCGTAAAATGCGTTTTGGTGTATCAGAAGGTATGGTGCTTTGTGCAAGTAGTAAAGACGATAGTGACGGTGTTTATCTATTATCACCGGATAGTGGAGCAAAACCAGGTATGCGAATTTCATAATTCATATCTGTATTTTTAAATAACATCTTAACAAGTCAATATTCTTGTTAAGATGTTTGAGGTTATATATACGTTTAAGTATAAAAAATGAATTGATTTATTAAAGTAATATTGATTTAAGTTTCTTTTTTTATTATAAATGTTTACTTAACCAACTATCATGTAACCATTTTTGCGTTTGTCGACCCGCTCGAATAAAATCCCATTTGATATCTCTTTCAAATACCATTACTGTCTCATCTGGTGCGATAATTGTCCAAAAATAAAGTCCTGTATTCAAATCACGGCATTTAACTTTCATGCCAGTTAATGTAATTTTCTTTCCATTAATTATAATATTTTCATCATGTACATCAATCCATTTATTTTCATAGTTTTCTAATAAATCAGGGGAATAAACTTCAAGAAATTTTTGCGTGATTGCCAAAGCTGTATCTTTTGCAACCCGTTGTTCGGTTGATTGATATTGAGGTAATAATCTGACAAAACCTTGTAATTTACCAGTATCATTCAATAAAAAAGAGATGTGCTGGCTATCGAGTTGCATGGTTGTTTGTGGTTCAAAACGATATAAATTAATAGATTGTTCATTATGCATTCCTTTGTGTGTTAAAACTAAATTGAAATCAAGTTCCTCATTAAGTAATAACTTAGATAAATTTGGTGTGAGTAGCGTACTTAATTTTTTTGATTGTGTTGAGGTCATGGTATTTTCCTTTTTGTGGCTCAATTCATGAGCATAGCAGGTCGAGTAAAAACTGCTGAATATAAATATGAATTTGATAAAAAATGTCATGATGAATTAATGCCTTTAACGATTAAGTTGTAAATTAAAGATAAGTTGTAATGAGCAAATTAAAAGTAAAATAGCAAGCGCTATTATTAAAATAAGCGGATTAATCAAAGTTGGTAAGTAGGATCCTAAACTTGCACCAATAAATAAAATGCAGGTATATAATGATGTTGCAATACCGCGATCTTTAAGCTCTGCTTGCAAAGCGACACCTATAATCATTGAGGGAACAGCATACGCAAGAGCAATAATCAAACTAAAATGAAAGAGATATAAAATAAACACATTATTTAATTGACCATTTAAAAAGAACATATGTATCAATAGTGATACAGCCATTAGACAAAGTGATATGGCTAGTACAAACACTGGTTCAATTACTTTAAATAAGTAACTGGCTGTTAAACTAAAAAGCAGGGCAAAAACACTAATATTTCTAAGTATTGGAACATAAATCATCAGTGGACTACGATGTAACAAAAAATAAAGTGTGACAAAGCTAAGTAAAACAAATAGTGAGCAAACATATATAGGAAATAGTTTTCTATTGGTTAATAGGTTAGGGAGTTTGTAAAAAATGGTGAGTAATGAAATATCTGTCAACACTTGATTGTCTTGTTTGATATTTGAACGGTAAATGTAAAAAATAGTGGCACCAAAAATATATACGCTTCCTAAAAACCACATTGAACAATAAAGAGAATTAGAAATTAAAAAAGAACCAAGCCATTGACCTACAGTTGCAGCAAGTAAAAATGTACAACTTATTATTGATATCGCTATAGGTTTTGAACTTTCAGATAAATTTATTGAAACCCAAGCTAATGCCACTGGTGGAAAGGAAGCAGCGCAAAATCCTTGAATAGCGCGAGCAAATAATAATAAATAGTAGTTTTTTAATAACGGTACAATAAAACTAATACAGGCAAGCAGCAAAAGACCAATAATTAATGTTAAGTCTTTTCCTATTTTATCGGATAGACTTCCCCAAATGATCAATCCAGAAGCATAAAAAATACCAAATATAGTGGTTAATAATCCAATATTATTTGGCGTTGCATATTTAACAAATATCACTAAATTTGTAGAAACTGGCATAAATAAGTAAAGTTGTGTAACAACTGCAAGTGCGAGCAATGGGATGAATACAGTTCCCATCATTAATTTAAATTTCATCTAGCGCTCCAAATGTTCAATTATTGTAGTTAAAGTACAATTATTGTATTCTATATTCATTTAGTGTTTAAGTAAAATATAATTTGTTGCTAATCGATATGTCGAGTTATAAAATGTTTTAATAATTTTTATTTAATAGATGAATTGTAATGAAAGATGGTACTTTGAAGCATTCATATGATGACTTTTTATCAAAGGTTATTGTAGGTATTGGTGAAGTTTCCGAGATGACAAAAGTCCCTGTAAGAAAATTACGTTATTGGGAAGAAAAGGGTATTATTAACACGGTTGATCCTCAATCTAAATCTCGCCAGTTTGATTTAGCTAATATTAAAAAAATTATTCTTATTCAAGAATTAATGGATGATGGTTATTCGTTAGACGGTGCAGCTAAAAAAGTAGAAGATAGGATTGCTAAAATAGAATCATTGATGAATCTAATCCAAATGTGATTTTTACATATCGACATTTGGTTATCATAGATCTTAGTCTAAGTACAAGTCAGTACTTTTTTATAATTTTACTTAAATATATGTTTCAATATGAAATTTATTATAGATTTTAGTTGTTATTGTTGGTTATAGCTAATAATAGTTATATATAACGATAAATCCTGTTACCATTATTTTAAATTTAGTTTGGTACTATCAACTAATGGCAAGGGGATATCGATGCTGTTATTCCCCTAAACCCGTGAATATTTCATTTGAGATGAAAATATTATTCTTTGTGCATAAAATTTAAATTCTATTTTCTTATTAATAAATAAAATAATTTAATTTTTTTGGTTTTCTGAAGGATTTCCTGAATAAGGAAATATGCAATCTTTTAACGAAAATGTGAAATCTTTTGTACTGATCTCTCCAATGATTTTATCGCTATCATACAGTTCTAATAAAAATTGCGCCATTTGATCAGCAGAATGATATTTTGCAAAACTTTTATCATAATCATATTGATCAACATTATTAGCTTTTTGACCAAATTCGGTTTGAGTTGCTGCCGGAGCTAGAACTTTTGCACGTAACTGTGTTTTAGCCTTTATTAATTCTTGTGCTAATCCTTCAGTAAAGGCATTGACATAAAACTTAGTTGCACAATAAGTTACTGCGTTTGGAACGATAGTATATCCACCCCTTGATGAAATATTGATAAGTTGTGTACCAGCTTGATCATGATATTTACGCACATAGAGCGTTGATAAGATTGTTAATGCTTCAATATTTAAATGTAACATTGACTCTATTTTGTTTAAATCTTGTTCGCCAATACTACCATAATGACCAAAACCAGCATTATTGATCCAAGTTTCAATAAAATATTGCTCTAGATCTGTAAAAAGTGAATGAACATTTTTTGATAAAGATAAATCACATTTTTTTATAATGACGTCTAATTCAGGATTAATATCAGCGATTATTTGTTTGAGTAAGATTAACTGCTCTTGCCGTCTGGCAATAATAATTAGTGGTTTATTTCGTTTTGCAAATGCAATAGCCGTTGCATAACCTATTCCTGAGCTCGCTCCTGTAATGACAGTATATCTTAAATCTGCTTTGACCATTTTTTATATCCACTTTTGAAGTTGTTATTTAAATTTTAATGAATGATTAAATTAACTAATTATTATCATCTTTCATTATTAAAGTATTAAAGATGATAAAATTTTCTATTTAATATAAGATTTCCATGAGTTATGAGATAGTTCAGTTTTTCTGTCAGCCATAGATAACGCTAGCTTTAATTGCTCAAGGTTTAGTGGAACGCAATAAGCAGGTTTAGCACGCTCAAATCGCCAACTTTCAGATAATTTTCCTACATCAATATAGTCAAATCCGACTTGATCAATTAACTTAAATATAGTTTGTTTTGCCAAATTATCATTCCCTGCAATGGGAAGTGCTCTTCGATTTGTTTTATCATTGGGTTTGGCATCTTTTAAAATATCCTGTTGAAGAATAGCATTGAATACTTTGACTATTTTAGATTTATAAAGATGTTTGGCGACTAATTCACTTGTGGTCGTTTGGAAAGTATCTAATACTTGAATACGTCCATCACGATCAGGGTAATAATTCATAGCATCAAGAACAATTTTATTACTGAGAAGATCTGTTGGTAACTGTTGATAATTGATAAAAGGGATTGCTACTAAAATAATATCACCGAAATCAACGGTTTCTTGTAGGCTACCCACTTTACATCCCAAACTGCTTGCTACGCTAAATAATGTTATTTTATCGCGCGAATTGCATATCATGACTTGATATCCAGCTTGAATAAATAACTTAGTACAAGCCTGACCAATAAATCCCGCTCCAATTATTCCAATTTTTTTCAACACAGTAATTCCTTGATGATTAATGACTTTGTTGTATTATGCTCTTAAAATAAAAGATAATAAATGATTTGAAAATTGGTTTATTAACAACTGAGGGTTGGTAATATGGATCTTTTAAGAAGTATGGAAGCTTTCGCATTGACCGTGAAAACGGGTTCATTTGCAGCTTCAGCCATTTCACTAAATACTTCACCACAAATGATTGCCAAATATGTGGTATTTCTAGAAGATTATTTAGGTTTAAAGTTACTGAATCGGACGACACGATCGCAAAGTTTAACAGCATTTGGTAAACAATATTATGAAAAGTGTTTATTCATTCTTGATGAAGTGAAAAGCTCAAAAATATTAGCACAACAATTTATTGAAGAGCCTAAAGGACAGCTTAGAATTAGTGCACCGGTGAGTTACGGGCATTTTAATTTAATTTCTGTTCTTAGTCGATTTATGAAATGCTATCCTAAAGTAAATGTTGATATTCAATTAAGTGATCGCTATGTTAATTTAGTTAAAGACGATTTTGATGTTGTTTTTCGTATTGGCGAGTTAGCTAATTCAAGTTTTATTGCGCGTAAACTCAATTCTTATCAACTTATTTTTGCAGCTTCGCCAAGTTATCTCGCTAAACATGGTGTGCCCACAATACCTAATGATATAAAAAAACATCAGTGCTTGATTTATCAATATGTTAATCCAACTAAGAAAGATCATCTTTGGCCTTTTAGTATTAATGGAAAAGTAGTCAATATTCCTATATCAGGATCCTTAAAAAGTAATGATACTTTAGCTTTAGCAAATGCTGCTGTCGAAGGGTTGGGTATAACCATGTTACCTAAATCAATGCTCAGTGAGCTTATTTGTCAGAATAAATTATTGCCAATATTACAAGATTTTTTACCACCAGCAAGAGAAGTTCATATGCTTTATAAGGCCGATAAACAACAGCTTCCTAACCTTAAGATGTTTATTGAGTTTATGCTGAATTCAGCATGATAAATGGAAAGGATTTTTTTGTATTAAGTTATTTTGTAAATAAATTCAAATTTGATTTATTTAGATACTTAGTGAAGTTGATCATAACAAAAAAGGCGATGATAACCGCCTTTTTATGTGAATAGTTATAGAATCATTAATAATACTTATTATTTTATGGTCGCTAGAGTGCTCAGCTCTTTACCTAACATATTGTTCAAATAGACTAAGTCATCTGCTGTCAAAGTACCAACGGCATATTTCAACTGTAATAAACTTGTTAGATAATTATATTTTGCATCCGATAAATTCCGTTTAGAACTATATAGCTGAGTTGTTGCATTTAACACATCGACAATGGTACGTGTACCAACTTGATATCCAGATGAGGTCGCTTCTAATGAACTTTCGGCAGAAACAACAGCCTGTTGATACGCTTTGATTGAACTGATTGAAGATGTAATATTATTGTAAGATGAGCGAACTTGATTAATCACACTGCGATTAGTGCTTTCTAATTTCTCGCTAAAACTGACAAAATTATGCTGTGCTTGTTCAACTTGTGACATAGTTGCACCACCAGAAAAAATCGGCATGCTCACACTCACGCCAACATAATTATTACCAGAATAGCTTTTATTATGATGAGATACAATAGCATTATTTGAAGAATAATTTCCATATTTCTCATTTTTATTCAAGTTTGTCGATGCATCTATACTTGCAGTAGGCATATAACCTGATTGTGCAAGTTTAATTTGTTCACGAGCAATATCCTGATTTAATTTCATTGTTAATAAATTAAGATTAGCTGACTCGGACTGTTTTAACAATATACTAATTTGAGTTGGTTCTTCTGTTTTAAATGTTTTTGTATCAATCGTTGCTAAGCTTGAATAAAAACGACCACTGACTTGACGTAAGTTTTCGATTGAATTATTCAATTCATTTAATGCGTTAACTTGTTGGGCAACAGTTAAATCATAATTAGCTTGCGCATTTTGTACGTCGGTAATGGCCACTAAGCCTACTTGATGTTGTTGACGAGTTTGCTCTAATTGACGACCAATTGCTTTCTTCTGAGCATCAATGAAGCTTAAAGCATCAAGTGCTTTTAGAACATTAAAATAAGCAACCGAAGTATTTAGAATTAATGTTTGACCTTGATATTGATAAGAGATATCAGCAATACTTGCTTGTTTTTTCGTAATATCTAAAGCTTTCCAACTTGAGAAATCAAAAATACTTTGCGATAACGTTACTTGATATAAATTACCACTTTTGTTTTTCTGTCCACTGATGTCGCGGCGGCCATGTGTTACACCATAAGATGCACTTAAACCAACTTGTGGTAATAAACTTGCTCGTGAGCCTGAAATTGCCGAATAAGCTTTCTCTTTATCAGCTAAAGAACTGCGTAGATCTGGATTTGTCTCTTTAGCTTGTTCATAAACTTGAATCAAATTTTCAGCAAAAACTGCTTGGCTTAATGTTAAGCCGATTAGAAAGGTTAGCGTTTTTTTCATCAATCATCTCTTTAAAAACATATAAAATATAATTGTATTTTCATTTATGCGATTTTAACAGATAATTAGCATATAGTAAGCATAGTTTCTTTATCATTCGCACTTTTTAATAAAATTTACTTTAAAATGAGAAACAATATGAAAATTAATAATCCAATAAATTTTAACAAAAACGATGTATTCAATCTATCTAAACGAGTTCTTTATAGAGGTTTTTTTTCTTTACTTGAATATCGTTTCCAATATCGTAAATTTGATGGATCAACTAGCGATATCGTTACCAGAGAAGTTTTAGAACGCGGTCATGCTGTAGTTTTGCTAGCATATGATGTTAAACGTGATGAGGTAGTTTTAATTGAACAAATCCGTATTGCTGCAATAGAAACCCAAGAAACCCCTTGGATGTTAGAGTTGATAGCGGGAATGATGGATCATGAAAATGAATCGTATGAAGAAGTGGCAAGACGTGAGGCAATTGAGGAAGCAGGTGTTACTATTGGACGATGCAAGCCTATTATTAGTTATTTAGCTTCTCCTGGTAGTTTAACTGAAAAATTGCATATTTTGATTGGTGAAGTAGATGCTTCAACAGCAACAGGTATTCATGGACTTGTGGAAGAAAATGAAGACATTAAAGTTCATGTTGTCAGTAGAGATCAAGCTTATAAATGGGTTGAAGAGGGATTAATTAATAATGCAGCATCAATTATTGCTTTACAATGGTTGCAACTTAATTATTTGAATCTAAAAAATGAATGGAAGTGATTAATATTACTGATTATATTTAATTATTTCTTTCATTAAAATGTGATATATTTTACACTTTATTATAACGCTAAGATTTATAATAAAATTATATACTCTGCTGCAATGTTCTGTTTTGCTATTAACATTATTAACCATAATATTTGATGAATAACTGAGGTGAATTTTGGAGTCACTTTTACAGCTTCCAACAAAAAATAAAAATTACGGTAAAATATTACAAATTACAGATACTCATCTTTTTTCTGACAATAGCCGTACTTTGCTTGGTGTGAATTCAAACGCGAGTTTTTTGGCTGTAATTGATGAGATCAAAAATTGCAGAAGAACTTATGATTTAATCGTAGCAACGGGCGATTTTGTTCAAGATGGTACAAAAGAAGCTTATAAATTTTTTGCAGAACAAATAACCACTTTAAATACACCTTGTGTTTGGTTAGCTGGAAATCATGATAACTATGGCACTATGCAATCCGTTTTTGATAATTATCGACTTTTAGATAATAAAGTCATTTTGTTAAGTGATAAATGGATAATTATTCTTTTAAATAGTCAAGTCGAAGGCCAAGCTTATGGTTTATTACCTAACTCAGAAGTGCTTTTTTTACAGGAAAAATTAGATAGATATTCTGACAAAAATGCACTGGTCTTTTTACATCATCATCCAATCAATTCAAAGTGTCATTGGCTGGATCAACATATATTGAAAAATAGTGTTGAGTTAGAAAAAATTTTACAGACTTATTCCCAAATAAAAGGATTAGGATGGGGGCATATTCATCAAAGCCAAGAGCATCAATGGTATGCATGTAAAGCATTTTCTACTCCATCAACTTGTGTACAATTTAAACCTAATAGTTATGATTTTGGACTCGCAGATAAAGATGCACCAGGTTGGCGTGAAATTACATTAACCAACGATGGTATGCTTGAAACAGAAGTATTTCGTATTGGTGATAATCGTTTTGTTCCTGATTTATCCCAAAACGGTTATTAATTATAGTAATGGTGCAAAAAAATAAAATAACCGTTCTACAATACGTTGCCAAATAGGTCTTTGTTTCCATATTTCAATATTTATTTCTTCAGACTGAGCTAAATATTTTTGTAAAAGATAAGAAAGTGATTGGGCAAATTCTGCATCATCAATGACAGTCGTAATTTCAAAATTTAACCATAAACTTCGCATATCTAAATTAACTGTACCGACTAAACTCAGTTGATTATCAATTAAAACACTCTTAGTATGTAATAAATTATCGTTGTATTGATAAAGTTTAACTCCACCATCAAGCAATTCAGAAAAAAATGCTCGACTAGCCCATTTGACCATTAAAGAATCATTCTTTCTGGGAACGATAATAATAACTTCCACTCCACGCTGAGCGGCAGTACATACGGCATGTAAAATATCATCACTAGGAACTAAATAGGGGGTAGTAAAAATTATTTGTTTTTGAGCTGAATAGATTGCTGTTAATAATACTTGATGGATCATGTTTTCAGTGTAACCAGGGCCAGAAGCAATTAATTGCATAATATGTTTTTTTTCTTCTGGGGGTTCGGCAAAGTCCGTAATTTTAGGTAAAGCAAGATCAGTACCTGTTTCTAATTCCCAATCACTAGCATAAATTGCACCCATTAATGTGGTAACAGGACCTCGCATTCTAACCATAATATCGACCCACTCACCAACATGCTTATTTTGTTTAAAGAAGCGAGGATCGACAATGTTCATGCTACCTGTATATGAGATATAGTTGTCTATGATTGCAACCTTACGATGTTGTCGCAAATCGAGTCGTCTAAACATAAATCGAAGCAAGTTGACTTTTAAGGCTTCAACAATAATGATTCCTGCTTCACGCATTCTTTTACTTGCATTTGTTCTAAGAAAACGGCGGCTACCTGCAGAATCTACCATTAAATGACAAGTTACACCACGTTTAGTTGCTTCAATCAATGCTTTTTCAACATCATCTGCTCGACCGCCTTCATTCCAAATATAAAATACCATCTCAATGTTAGAGGTTGCTTGATTGATATCTTCAATTAGATGATCAAAAATTGCGTCAGTTTCACTAAGCAGGTCAATATGATTACCATTTATGCCGTCTAGTCCGGTTTGATGCTTGCAAAGTTGAAAAATAGGTTTACTAACTTGACTAACTTGGGTTGTGAAAATATTCGGAAGGACGCTAATTCTATTGATAAAGTTAGCAATGATTGGTCGCATTTTCTGTGCTCGTTTAACACGCTGTTGGCCTAAATGAGCTTCACCTAACGAAAAATAAAGAATAATTCCAACTATTGGTATGATATAAATCACTAGCATCCAAGCAATGACATAGGTGGTTGGCCTGCGTTTAAATACTATTCTTAACGTAGTGGCAACGATCATCAACCAATAAACAAAAAAGATCAATGAACTAACTAAGGCGTGGAATGAAGTATATTGCATATAAGTTAGCTATTATTTAGGTTAAGTTTATTAATCCCATCTTTTGTACAATCATAATTCTGAAATACTTCAGGTAAAGGTTTGGGATTATTATGTTTATCTACTGAAACATAAGTAAATACAGCATCAGTGATACAAAAACGTTTTAATGAATCAGATGGATCAATCACTTTTTTAACCCAAACTTCAATGCCAATGGTAATAGAAGTTTTTCCTGTTTTAATACAATGAGCATAACAACAAACTACATCTCCCACCATTGCCGGTTTATGGAATGTAATGCTACTCGCGTTTACCGTTACAACTCGATTTCTAGCGATCTCTTTTGATAAAATACCGCCAGCAAGATCCATTTGTGACATTATCCAACCGCCAAAAATATGACCATGAGGATTTGTATCAGCAGGCATTGCCAGTGTTCTTAGTACTAGTTGTCCTTTAGGGGTTGTATCGGATTGTTTCATATTAAAATACTCCATCTTGTGCTATTTATTGTCTATATCTTTATCTATATGTTTATATATATAGATTCCTGATATCAAGGATAATAATAACGATGCACCAGGTAAAATAAATACTTTAAAAATCCAGAAAAAATCATCTGTTGTATAATAGGTTGCACCTAAACTAATAACTCCACATGTCATAAAGAAAGCTATCCATAATATACTTAATCTATTCCAAAAGATTATATCTAACTGAATTTCTCTGCCTAGTAGTTTTTGAAGCAGGTTTATTTTGAAAAAATACTGACTAATAAGTAAACCTGAGGCAAATAAAAAATTAATAATTGTCACTTTCCATTTTATAACATTAGGTTCTCGAGTATAAAGAGTAAATCCTCCAAAAATCATCACCATTAAATAAGATATCAATTCTACTTTGTCGATTTTTCGATAAATGATAAGAACAATTAGAAAACAAACCGTTGCTGCTATCATTAAAGCCTGCACACCAACAAAAACATCATACATTGTTAAAAATATAAAAAAGATTACGAGGGGTATAAAATTTAAAAGTTGTTTCATGTAAATATTAACCTGATAGAAAAGATAACTTGTTTTAGCTATAATTGTAAGTGAAAAGCCTATCAGAAATAGGCTTATTTTTTTGTATGAAGTTCAGGATGGGCTTTACAATTACCTGATTGGCAGTGTCCATAAAGATATAAACTATGAAAAGTTAATTTAACTCCATATTGCTCAGCAATTTCTTTTTGTCTTGCATTAATAATTTCATCTCGAAATTCAAACACTTCACCACAATCAAGACAAATTAAATGATCATGGTGTTTTTGTGTTGCAAGCTCAAATACCGCTTTTCCACCTTCAAAATTATGGCGTGTCACGATCCCAGCATCATCAAATTGATTTAAAACACGATAGACAGTAGCTAGTCCGATCTCTTCACCCATATCAAGCAATTTTTTATAAAGATCCTCGACGGTAATATGTTGACATGAAGGATCTCTCAATAATTCTAAAATCTTTAATCGTGGTAACGTAACCTTTAAACCAGCACTTTTGAGTGCTGCATTATTATCATTATCATGATTTGTCATATTACATCCCAATTAAGTTATTAATAATTACACATTATAGAAACTATGCACAGTAAATAAAAGAAATCATTGTAATTGATTAAATGTTCATTTCGATTTTAACTTGGTTGACCCAATTACTAATACGTTCTTCGGTTAACTCTGGTTGGCGATCTTCATCAATGGCTAACCCTATAAAGTGAGTATCGTCCACTAAACTTTTCGATGCTTCAAAACTGTATCCTTCAGTTGACCAATGCCCGACTATTTTAGCACCTCTAGGTTCGATAACATCTCGTAATGTACCCATTGCATCACAAAAATATTCAGCATAATCTTCTTGATCGCCACAACCAAAAATTGCAACCATTTTACCATTAAAATCAATTTGCTCTAGGTTAGGAAAAAAATCATCCCAATCTGCTTGTGATTCACCATAGTACCAAGTTGGAATACCTAAAAAAAGGTAATTATATTGTTCAATTATTTCTTTGGTAGATTTTGCAATATCAAAAATATCTGCTTTATCACAGCCTAAAATTTGTTGGATTTGTTTAGCTACATTTTCTGTATTACCTGTATCACTACCAAAAAAAATACCAACGTTTGCCATATTTATACCTTCACTGTTATTACTTCATCAAAATATTTTTTTGAGTATATCATTGTCACTTAATATCAGCAATCGTTCTCAATTACTATCAACATAAGATATTATTTACTACACAATTTCTTCATCTTAGATTAGAATTATTATCAGTGTTTATATTAATTTAAATCATGGAATTTAGTTATGAACCTGCACGAGTATCAATCAAAATACATTTTTAAAGAATATAATTTACCTGTACCTGAAGGATATGTTTGTAATTCAGTTGATGAGGTAAAAGATGTTTTATCAAAGTTACAACCTCAATCGGATATTGGTTCTTGGGTTGCTAAATGCCAGGTTCATGCCGGAGGAAGAGGCAAAGCTGGAGGCGTAATTTGTACTAAACACTTCAATGAAATAAAAGCTTTTGCTGAAAAATGGTTAGGTAAACATTTAGTTACTTATCAAACAACATCTAGAGGACAGCCGGTAAATCAGATTTTAATTGAAAAAGCTTCAAATATTTATAAAGAACTTTATTTGGGAGCAGTAATTGATCGAAGTTCTAAACGTGTTGTTATAATGGCCTCGACTGAGGGTGGTGTTGATATTGAAAGTGTTGCTGAAAAATCCCCACACTTAATTCATAAAATGCCACTTGATCCATTAACTGGACCATCTGCTTATCAAGGTCGTGAACTTGCCTTTAAATTAGGGTTAAAAGGTAAACTTGTTAACCAATTTTCTAAATTATTTGTTAATTTTGCTAATCTATTTTTAGATAATGATGTTTCATTAGCTGAAGTCAATCCTTTGGTTATTACTGATGAGCAAGAGCTTGTTTGTTTAGATGCTAAAATCGTTCTTGATGATAATGCGCTTTTTCGACATCCTAAATTAAATTATTTAAAAGATACAACACAAGAGGATGAACTTGAATCGATTGCAGCCAAGCAAGGTATTAGTTATGTTTCTTTAAATGGAAATATAGGATGCATGGTCAATGGCGCAGGGTTAGCTATGGCTACTATGGATATCATCAAATTATATGGTGGGGAACCTGCTAACTTTTTAGATGTTGGAGGAAGTACAACACAAGAACGTGTAGCTGAAGCATTTAAATTAATTTTATCAGAAAAAAATGTCAAAGCGATTTTCGTCAATATTTTTGGTGGCATTGTTCGTTGTGACTTAATTGCTGAAGGTATTATAAGTGCCATCGAAGAAATAGGTCTTAAGGTTCCTGTTGTTGTACGACTTCAAGGTAACAATGCCGAAATTGCTAGAGGTATTTTAGCTGATAGTAAGTTAAATATTATTACTGCAAAAAGTTTAACAGATGCTGCACAGAAAATCGTTGCTGTTGCCAAATAGTAGGAATGGAGAAGATTTATTATGTCAATTTTAGTTAATAAAGAAACCAAAGTTATCTGTCAAGGATTTACTGGTAGTCAAGGTACTTTCCATTCTGAACAAGCCATTGCATATGGTACAAAAATGGTTGGGGGCGTCACGCCAGGTAAAGGTGGAACAACACATTTAGGTTTGCCAGTCTTCAATACCGTTAAAGAGGCTGTTGCCGCCACCGGTGCTACAGCCACTGTTATTTATGTGCCTGCTGCATTTGGGAAAGATTCCATTTTGGAAGCCATTGATGCTGGGATAAAACTAATCGTTTGTATAACTGAAGGCATTCCAACTTTAGATATGTTAATTGTAAAAGAAAAATTGATACAAAACGACGTAACAATGATTGGACCAAACTGCCCTGGAATTATTGTACCAAACGAATGTAAAATTGGTATTATGCCAGGACATATTCATTTATCAGGCAAAGTCGGGATTGTTTCTCGTTCTGGAACGTTAACTTATGAAGCAGTTAAACAGACAACTGATATAGGTATTGGACAATCTGTTTGTGTCGGTATTGGCGGTGACCCCATTCCTGGAAGCGATTTTGTTTCAATTTTGAAATTACTTGAGCAAGATCCTGATACTGAAATTATTGTTATGATAGGTGAAATTGGTGGTACTGCTGAGGAAGAAGCCGCTGAATATATTAAAAAACATATGACTAAACCCGTTATAGCATACATTGCTGGAACCTCGGCTCCAGCAGGTAAACGTATGGGACATGCTGGTGCAATTATTTCGGGTAACAAAGGGACAGCAAAAGAAAAAACTAAAGCATTATTATCAGCTGGTATCACGATTGTTAGTAATCTTGCTGATATTGGAGATGCTGTAAAAAAACAGTTTGACATATAGTTTTTTGATATTCGTCAATTTTTATTCTTTAAATAATGTTATACAATTGCTAAAATGATGATATAAAATTTGTGGGCATTTAAGGATAAAGGGAACGCTTTATGTTAGATATAGTAGAACTGTCGCGCCTTCAGTTTGCACTCACAGCAATGTATCATTTCATTTTTGTACCATTAACTTTGGGTATGGCATTTATGCTTGCAATTATGGAAACTGTATATGTTGTTAGTGGCAAGCAAATCTGGAAGGATATGACCAAATTCTGGGGTAAATTATTCGGTATTAATTTTGCCGTTGGTGTCGCTACCGGTTTAACCATGGAATTTCAATTCGGTACCAACTGGTCTTATTACTCGCACTATGTGGGGGATATTTTTGGGGCACCTCTTGCAATTGAAGGACTAATGGCATTTTTCTTGGAATCAACGATGGTTGGTTTATTCTTTTTTGGATGGGATAGACTAAGTCGTGGTAAACATTTAATGGTTACTTGGTGTGTGGCGTTTGGTTCAAACTTTTCCGCGCTTTGGATTTTAGTTGCTAATGGCTGGATGCAATTCCCTATTGGTTCAGACTTTAATCCGATAAATTCCCGTATGGAAATGGCTAGTTTCTTTGAATTAGTTACTAATTCTGTTGCTCAATATAAGTTCGTACATACTGTTGCAGCAGGATATTTAACTGGTGCGATGTTTGTTTTAAGTATTAGTTCATATTATCTTCTCAAGAAACGAGATTTACCTTTTGCAAGTCGTTCTTTTGCAGTAGCGGCCATGTTTGGTTTTATTATGTCAATTGTTGTTGCCTTCATGGGCGATGAAGCCGGACACGAATTGTCGACTGTTCAACCTACTAAACTTGCAGCAATTGAAGGTGAGTGGGAAACTCAACCTGCTCCAGCGTCATTTAATGTTATTGCATTTCCATCGCAAAAAAATAAGGAAAATTTATTTGCAATAGAAATTCCGTATCTAATGGGAATCATGACTACACGTTCGCTTGACAAGCAAGTAATTGGTTTAAAAGATATTATTAATGATAATGAAACCAGAATTCGTAATGGTATCTTAGCCTATAGTAATTTGGAAAAAATTCAAAAGGGCGATCAAGATCCCTCTGTTTTTAAAGCCTTTGAAGATAATAAAGCCGATTTAGGATATGGTTATTTGGTTAAACGCTTTACCGATCGTGATAATTTGACGATTCCTGAGGCTACTGAAGAACATATTAAAGCGGCGACCGAAGATTCAATTCCAGCTGTATGGCCTTTGTTCTGGGCATTTAGAGGAATGGTTGGTTTTGGACTATTGATGATTTTAGGCACTGGGCTAGCTTTATGGACAACTTACAAAAACAAAATTGGTCAAAAGCGTTGGTTACATCGTTTACTTCTTATATTGTTACCATCTCCATGGCTTGCTTGTGAATGTGGTTGGTTTGTTGCGGAATATGGTCGTCAACCTTGGGCAATTCAAGATATTTTACCAACTGGGGTCGCCAATTCATCGTTAACACCAGGTGAAGTATTATTTACTATGGTCTTAATTTGTGGTCTATATACGCTATTTCTAGTTGCTGAAATGTACTTGATGTTTAAATTCGCTCGATTAGGACCGAGTTCGTTGGGTACAGGCAATTATTATTACGAAAAAACACAAGCGGTATCAGAATAGGCATAGGGAGTTATACAATGATTGATTACGAAATTGTACGCATCATCTGGTGGCTGTTGATTAGTGTTGTTTTAATCGCTTTTGTTGTCACTGATGGTTTTGATATGGGCGTTGGTATTTTATTACCTTTTATCGGAAAAACCGATACTGAACGTCGTATAATGATAAACGCAATTGCCCCTCATTGGGATGGTAACCAAGTTTGGTTAATTACCGGTGGGGCAGGTATCTTTGCTGCTTGGCCTATGGCTTATGCTGTATCCTTTTCTGGTTTTTATATCGCAATGATTTTAGTGCTATGTGCATTATTTTTTAGACCAATTGGATTTGATTACCGTAGTAAGCTAGAAAATACTAAATGGCGGAATATGTGGGATATTGCTATTTTCTTAGGAAGCTTTGTTCCCGCACTTGTGTTTGGGGTAGCGTTTGGAAACTTATTAGAGGGTGTGCCATTTAGATTTGATAATTCTTATCGTGCCTTTTATGAAGGCTCTTTTTTTGGTCTACTTAATCCATTTGCATTATTAGCGGGTATTGTCAGCTTAATGCTTATGGTTGCCCATGGTGGTGCTTGGTTACAAATGAAGACTTCTGGAGAACTTTATCTTAGAGCTAGAAAAGCAACCCAAGTGGCAAGTTTAATTATGTTAATTGCATTCGTATTGGCTGGTGTTTGGGTTATTTTTGGCATTCATGGTTATGAAATTACTAGTATAATTGATTATAACGGTGTTTCTAACCCGTTAAATAAAACTGTATCAACAGATGTTTCTTGGCTAAAAAATTACATGAATTATCCTATTTTATGGGTAGTACCTGCGTTAGGAGTATTGTTGCCCTTGTTTACCATTTTTTGTTCTAGTTTGAATAAAAATGGGTTAGTATTTTTATCATCTTCATTAACTATTACTTGTGTATTATTTACATATGGTATTGCAACATTTCCATTTGTTATTCCATCAAGCATTATGCCAAATGCTAGTTTAACAATTTGGGACGCAAGTTCTAGTCAATTAACCCTGAATATAATGTTGGGTGTAGTGGCAATATTCTTACCAATCATTCTTTTCTATACATCATGGTGTTATATAAAAATGTTTGGGCGGTTAGATAAAAATCATATTGAAAATAATAAACATTCACTTTATTAAGGATTAATTATGTATTATATCTTATGGTTAGTTGGAGTCATTGCAACTTGCATGCTTGCTGTTGTTACTGGACTTTGGGTTGAGAATTCTAGTAATGAAAAAGAAACGAACAAATAGCGAAGTATACAGAAAAATAAATATAAAGGTGGCAAATTGTCACCTTTTTGATTATTAGTCTGAAATGTGATAAATAATTTACAAATGATAATTGTTTTCATTTAACTATTTTTATATCATAGTGTGCGAATTTTATTTTCAAATATAATATTGCTAATTTTTTTGAAATCAGATTTTAGAATATGAAACAATTCAATTGGAATGCAAGGGTTTATTATGAAGACACAGATGCTGGCGGAGTTGTCTACCATGCTCGGTATCTTGCTTTTTATGAACGCGCTAGGACAGAGATGCTAAGACAGCTTGATATTAATCAACATAAGTTGCTACAAGAAGGTATTGCATTTGTTGTTAAAAAGATGGATATTAGCTACGACTTTCCAGCCCGTTTAGATGACATGCTAACTATCAGCACTCAGGTTGAGCAAATTCGTAAGGCGTCTATTATTTTTAAACAGACTATATTAAATCAGAATAAGCAAATTATCAGCAATGCTGATGTAGTTATTGCTTGTGTTAATATGACTAAAATGAAGCCATGTGCGCTTCCAAAGTTATTAGTTTTGGAGTTTATTTAAGTGGAAAATTTGAATATTATTGATCTATTTTTACAGGCAGGACTTTTGGTACAAGGTGTTATGTTATTATTACTAACATTTTCTGTAATGTCTTGGGCTATTATATTCCAACGCAGTAAAATTCTAGGAAAAGCTAAAAAGCAAATTGATCAATTCGAAAATTGTTTCTGGGCATCTGAAGAGTTGAATATTTTGTTTGATAAAGCAAAATACCATAAAGAAGACATTAGTGGTACAGAACATATTTTTTATTCAGGTTTCAAAGAATTCTCTCGTCTTTACCAAATTAATCCTAATATGCCTGAAGCTGCATTAGATGGCGCATCTCGCTCTATGCGTTTGGCAATGAATCGTGAACTCGATAATTTAGAATTACATATTCCTTTTTTAGGTACTGTAGGTTCAATTAGTCCTTATATTGGCTTATTTGGTACTGTATGGGGAATTATGCATGCATTTATCTCTTTAGGGGCAGTAAAACAGGCAACATTGCAAATGGTTGCACCAGGGATTGCTGAAGCTTTAATTGCAACGGCGATTGGTTTATTTGCTGCTATTCCAGCTGTTCTTGCTTATAATCGTTTAACATTACGTGTAAGCCGAATTGAACAGAGTTACCTTAATTTTATTGATGAATTTTCAGCTATTTTACAACGTCAAGCTGTAGCTGTTAGGAAATAATTATGAGTAGACGTTCACGATATTCAACTAAATCTGAAATCAATATAGTTCCTTTGCTTGATGTATTATTAGTGTTGGTGCTTATTTTTATGGCCACAGCGCCAATTATAAGCCAAAGTGTTGAGGTAGATTTACCTGAAGCATCAGAATCAAAAACAGTATCTCCTGCTGATAATAAACCAATAATCATTGAAGTATCTGGTATTGGTGTATATGCTCTCATTATTGATCAAACTCGTCAATCAGATTTACCTCAGGAGCAAATTATTGCTGAGGTAAAACATCAAATTTCAATAAATGAAAAAGCTGTTTTTTTAGTTGGTGGTGCTAAGAATGTTCCTTACGAAGAAATTATAAAAGCGTTAAATTTATTGCAATCCGCAGGCGTTAAATCAGTTGGCTTGATGACTCAACCAATTTAACTAAGCATAATAATACATAAAAAATATCAGCAATGTCTTATATGAGAAATTCAAAATTAAGTATCCCAATTATAATATCGATTATATTACATTTAATATTAATTATTATTCTTGGTTATCAAGCTATGCAAGAAAAAGATAGTGTAGATTATGGTAAAGAGACTGGTAATAGTATAGATGCTATTATGATCGATCCTTCTGTTATGAGTGATCAACATCAGCGACATTTAAAAACAAAAGAGAGCCAGCAACAAGCTGATAAAAAAAGAGAACAGCAGGTAGCAGATCAAGCTAAAGAATTACAAGAAAAACAACTTGCTGAACAACAATATTTAAAAGACTTAACGAAAGAACGGATTAAAATTGCTGAGCAATTAAAACAACAAGAAGCAGAAAGGATAGCCGCGGAAAAAGCGGCAGCAGAGAAAGCGGCAGCAGAAAGAGCAGCAGCAGAAAGAGCAGCCGCGGAAAAAGCAGCCGCGGAAAGAGCAGCAGCAGAAAGAGCAGCAGCAGAAAGAGCAGCAGCAGAAAGAGCAGCCGCGGAAAGAGCAGCCGCGGAAAAAGCGGCGGCAGAGAAAGCGGCAGTAGAAAGGGCAGCCGCGGAAAAAGCGGCGGCAGAGAAAGCGGCAGTAGAAAGGGCAGCCGCGGAAAAAGCGGCAGCTGAGAAAGCGGCAGCAGAAAGGGCAGCCGCGGAAAAAGCAAGACAGAAGGCAGAACAGGCTAAAAAAGATAAAGCGCTTAATGATCTATTAGGCGGGCTGACTTCTGGCTCTCCAAATTCTCCAAGTAATCTAAGTGGAGCAGCGGCAAGCCGTAGAGGTTCATCCGATGATGAACTAGCTAAATACAAAGCATTAGTGACAAATGCTATAAGTAATAAATTTATAAACCCAGCTAACGTTTATAGTGGCAAAAGTTGTGTTTTACAAATTCAAATAGCGCCGGATGGGCTGTTACTTAATGTTGCCGCTAGTGGAGGTGATGATGCTTTATGTCGTGAAGCGGTTGCTGCTACTAAACTTGCAACAATACCAAAACCAGCAATTGGGCTATATGATAAAGTAAAAAAAATGATTGTTGAATTCCAACCAAAATGATATTGAAATTATTTGTATCAAAAATGTTTTGATTTAAGGCATTCTTAATGGAAATAAATTTTCAACATCTTTTAATAGAGATGTTGAAAATCAATTATTCGTCCTCATATATGTTCTATTCATTCCAAATTTAGTTATTTAAAGTAAGAGAAGGAGCAGAATATGACAACAATAGTCAGTGTTCGCCGTGAAGGGCAAGTGGTTATTGGTGGTGATGGTCAAGTTACACTTGGTGAACGCATTATAATGAAAGGTAATGCACGTAAAGTTCGTCGTTTATATAATAATAAAGTAATTGCGGGTTTTGCTGGTGGTACTGCCGATGCTTTTACACTTTTTGAGTTATTTGAACGTAAACTTGAAATGCACCAAGGCCATTTAACTAAGGCCGCTGTCGAATTAGCCAAAGATTGGCGTACAGACAGAATGTTACGCAAATTAGAAGCATTACTTGCTGTTGCTGATGAAAGTGCCTCACTGATTATTACAGGTACTGGTGATGTTATACAACCAGAAGATGATCTTATTGCCATTGGTTCGGGTGGACCTTACGCTCAATCAGCTGCAAGGGCTTTATTAGATAATACATCATTATCTGCACATGATATCGTACAAAAATCTCTATCAATAGCTGGTGACATTTGTGTTTACACCAATAACTTCCAAACTATTGAAGAGCTCAATTACTAATTAAACTGATTTAAGAGAAATACTATTATGTCTGAAATGACTCCTCGCGAAATTGTAAGCGAATTAAACCAACATATTATAGGACAAGATAAAGCAAAACGTTCTGTTGCAATTGCTTTACGTAATCGCTGGCGTCGTATGCAACTTGATGAAGCATTACGTCATGAAGTCACACCGAAAAATATTCTTATGATAGGACCAACGGGTGTTGGTAAAACAGAGATTGCAAGAAGATTAGCTAAACTTGCTAGAGCTCCGTTCATTAAAGTAGAAGCGACAAAATTTACTGAAGTTGGTTATGTAGGAAAAGAAGTAGACTCAATTATTCGAGATCTAACAGACTCTGCTGTTAAGATGATTCGACAAGAAACTATTGAAAGAAATCGTAACAGAGCTCAAGAACTAGCTGAAGAGCGTATTTTAGATGTACTTGTACCACCGGCTAAAGATGGTTGGGGACAAGTTGAAAATAATAATGATTCAACAGCTCGGCAAGCATTTAGAAAAAAATTACGAGAAGGCGCACTTGACGATAAAGAAATTGAAATTGAAGTAGCTGGTGTTAATATTGGTGTTGAAATTATGGCGCCACCGGGTATGGAAGAGATGACCAGCCAACTCCAATCAATGTTTCAAAATTTAGGCGGTCAAAAAACAAAAGCTCGTAAAATGAAGATAAAAGATGCTTTCAAACAGCTCATTGAAGAAGAAGCAGCAAAATTGGTTAATCCTGATGATCTTAAGCATGAAGCAATTGAAGCTGTTGAACAAAATGGTATTGTGTTTATCGATGAAATCGATAAAGTGTGTAAAAGAGGTAATTCTTCTGGGCCAGATGTTTCGCGTGAAGGTGTTCAGCGTGATTTATTACCACTTGTTGAAGGTTGTACTGTTTCAACTAAGCATGGTTCGGTAAAAACCGATCATATTTTATTTATCGCTTCTGGTGCATTCCAAACAGCAAATCCATCAGACTTAATTCCCGAGCTTCAAGGACGTTTACCAATTCGAGTTGAATTACAAGCATTAACAAGCGAAGATTTCGAAAGAATTTTAACTGAACCTAATGCATCATTAACTGTTCAATATAAAGCGTTAATGGCAACTGAAGGTGTTAATATTGACTTCACTCCTGATGGTATTCGTAAAATTGCTGAGTCAGCCTGGCAAGTAAATGAGCAAAATGAAAATATTGGTGCTCGTAGATTGCATACTGTTCTTGAACGTCTAATGGAAGAAGTCTCATTTGATGCAAGTGAACTTAGTGGTAAAACAGTTACTATTGATGCTAAATATGTAAGTGACCATTTAGATAAACTTGTGGCGGATGAGGATCTTAGTAAGTTTATTCTATAGTAAATAGAGTAAAACGGTACTAACAATAAAAAAGGTGAGTTTAACTCACCTTTTTTATTATATTGATTAATTAATTTATCTTATTATTTACTCAATAGATTTTCTAACATATCGACGGCTTTTTGCTTTGAATTCGATTTCGAGTCATCTTTTGAATTTCGATTCTCTAGTTTATTGCGAAATTTATCTAAACTTTCTTGTAACTTATCATTAAAAATATCTTTAATCACTTGACCTAAATCAAGCTGATAATGAAGTTTTGAAAATTCCCCATAAATATGCATTGGTATTACTAGCTTTTGTAGCTTTGCAATAGTTTCGCTTTTTCCGTTCCATCCACCAAGAATTTTAACATTCATGTTAATATCGAGATCTTTTTGAATCATACCAACTCTGCCTGAGCCTTCAACCACTTCAAGGGTTGGTGAAAGCGCATTCAATGTTGTTAATTCTAGATCCCCTTTATTGAAATAGGCAGTCGTACTGATTTTAGAAAATTCTGTATAATTTTTCAGATTTTCAGTTGATGAAACATCTTTGATATATTTAGTTGCAGCATTTTCAATAATATTATTGATATTAATTTTGTTTAATTTTGCGTTGGATATATTGATTGATAAGTTACCTTTTAAGCTTTCTAATAATTTATTTGCGGATAATGTACTTAGCTCTATATCTCCGTTCGCATTAAATAATCCTTCTAAATCATTTGGTGTTTCCATCTGGTTGAAGAATGTATTGAGATCAATATTACTAATTTTTGGAATTAACTTGATTTGAGTATATTTTTGTTTACCATTTGCCATACCGGTAGCAGCTATGTGCCCTTTGGCGAAGTCAGCACTGATATTTTGAATTGTTGCTACTCCATCATTATTGACTAAAGCAACATTGATATTATTGAATATCATATTATTAACATTTAATTTTTTAATGTCTAATTTTGCTTTAGCATTAAAATTATTAAGGAAGTTTAGTTCATTATCGACATTTATAACATTAGATACAACGGGCGGAGTTTGTTGTATTGTAATGTTTTGATTTGTTTTTTTATCTTTGTCTTTCTGTATAAAAGGTGTGAAATTTAATTCATTACTCGCTATCGTTAAATCTATATAAGGTTTTTTATCAAAATTTGCATTAAAAGAGCCTGAAAAATAATTTTCATTAGCAGAAAAAGATAAATCTTTACTCATTAATTGTTTTGAATTGTGATAATAATCAATTACTCCTTTCAAATTGCCTTTCAATTCTTTGGCTGAAAGGTCAATCCCTTTATAAATGTAATTAAATTTCTTTAAATCAATTATGGCTTTTTCTGGAAATAAAGCTAAATCGACATCAGCATTAGCCACATAGGAAAAATCTTGCTGGTTACGGTCGATATTGCCTTTAACATCAATGGCAATTTTTTTATCTGTTTTTTGAGTGATAGCAAGATTAATATTTCTAAAATTAATGAAATCGTCTTTATTTTGTAAAACAACAGTGCTATCAGACACTTCAAGTTTATTTAAAGTGAATGCCCATTTTGATGAGTCTTTTTGCTGCTTAGTTTGGGAAGTTTGATTTTCATCTGTAGTTGTTTGTTGTTGAGCTTTATGTTTGTAAACTTGTCCTTTACTTTCATCGGTAATATTGATAATAGCGGATTTTATAAAAACATTTTTGACCGTTAATTTTTTTGAAAATAAAGGAAACAGTTCTACATCAAGGCGCATATTATCTGCTGTTAAAATTGGTTTTTTGGCATCAATATCTGATAATTTAACTGAATCAGTTAATATGCTAACTTGTGGCCAAATGTGCCATCGTAAATTACCATCAATAGTTAATTCATAACCTGTTTTATCTTTAACGGTATTAGAAATAAATCCTCTATAATTATTAGGATCAACAAAAACAATAAGAGATACAATACCAATGGCAGAAAGTAGGATTAAAATTAAAAGAGTAACTAATATTTTTTTGATCATGTTAATATTCCTTCAGAATAAAAACTACTGGGTGATTTAGTCTTTATCAATACGGCTAGCAACTGCGCCATGTTGATCTTTATATTTTGCATCTTGTCTACTATTATACGGTCTAGCTGCTGGACCCGTTAGTGTTTCAAAGCTAAGTGCTCCTATTGTCATTCCTGGTCTAAGAGCTAATGGTATTTTTCCGGAATTAAAAAACTCTAGCACAATTTGTCCTTGCCAGCCAGGATCGATACGATGGGCTGTAACGTGTACCATAAGCCCAAGTCTGGCAAGGGATGAGCGCCCATCTAACCAGCCAACTAAATCATTAGGAATTGTAACTGATTCCAAAGTCACGGCTAATGCTAACTCACCAGGATGAAGGTAAAATGCATCACCTTCAGATAATACAATTTCATCACTCATCACTTTTTCTAAAACCGCAGATACTTGTTCTTTAGGACCGCTTAAATCAATATAAGGTGTAGTATGTTCCCTAAATGTACGAAATTTATTGCCTAATCTTACATCAATAGTTGCACCATTGATGCAGTTTTGTGCGGGCTGAGGGGTTATTTTTAATTTACCATTTTGTAAATACGTTTCGATATCTCGATCGCATAATCTCATGAGTTATCCTTAATGCAACTTATATTAGTTTATTCTAACAGGTTCTTTTAATGTCGTCGATGTTCGTAAATTAAGGTTTTATCAACCATACTCGTCCATAGTGATTGTAAAAACCAGCTAGTGCGCCTGGTTTTTCACCAATCCCGAGATAAAGATCAAAGTGTTGACCTTTTATAGCTCCCCCTACATCTAGTGCTACCATTAATCGCGTCTCTCTTTTACCTCGATGCTGACCATCTTGATCAAGAAGAGGAACATCGGCTAATATCACTGAGCCAATGGGAATTAATGTCTTATCAGAAGCAACCGATGCATTTGCAATTAAGGGGATGGATGCTGCACCTTTTACTTCTGCATTATATTTTGGTTCAAAAAATACAAAAGAACGATTTTGAATCAGTAATTTTTTAAGATTTTCTTCGCTTTTATTTTCAGACCAATCTTTTATTGCTTGCATTGACAATTCTTCTTTTTTTATTTCACCTTGTTTTACTAACAATTGCCCAATACTTGAGTAGCTATAACCATTTTTACCCGCATAACTGAAAAATACTAAAGGATTGCCATCTTCAAAATCAATATAAGCACTTCCCTGAACTTCCATAATAAAGTTGTCCATTAGAGAGTTACTGTAAGCTATCTCCAACCCTTTATCGGCTAATGCGCCATTATAAATTTGTTCGCGGCTAGGCAATTGCCCTTTAGTTATTGCTGGCATTTTATAAATAGGATATTTGAATTCTAATGTTGGGGTATGTCTTGCTTTGATGACAGGTGTATAATAACCAGTGAAATGTACATTACCATAGCCATCTTGTCCAGCCAACCCATAACTATTTAATCCGACTTTAAGAAGTTCATCGAAATCTAATAAGTTAGTAATCCAGTTATTAATAGCGGTATAAATATGTTCATTTTGACGATACAACTCCGGGGATGAAGATTCAATCTTTGCAATCTGAATAACATAATCGGATATGTTAACAGGATAACTCAAATGGGTAGGTGATACATTAAAAGGTAAGAGCAACTTACCATCGCTGTATTGTTGATCTTGTTTAGTATTTTTATTTAAATTGCTTTGACAGCCAGTTGATACTGATAAGATAATCAAAATAAATAAGACTGATAAATAAAAGCAATGGTTATTTTGTTTCATATTAATCATTTATTATAATAAGTTATAAAGGATAGTTGGTTATGCTACACAATTCTATTATAAGAAACTATAGATAATTATTATGAATCCATAAAAAGTTTTCATAACAATTCAGCTTGCGATTTGATTCTATAGACTTTATAGTCTCATACTCTTTGAATCGGAAAATTGTGAAAATAAAAGGTAATAATAGCAATGAGCATTAAATCCTCTAACCATGATCTAAAGCGAAACCTTTCTAACCGACATATCCAATTAATTGCCATTAGTGGTGCAATCGGTACAGGCTTATTTATGGGGTCAGGTAAAACGATAAGTCTCGCTGGACCTTCGATCGTTTTGGTATATATGGTTATTGGTTTTATCCTGTTTTTTGTTATGCGTGCAATGGGTGAAATACTTCTTTCTAATTTGAAGTATAAATCCTTTAGCGATTTTGCCAATGACCTTTTAGGTCCTTGGGCTGGTTTTTTTACCGGCTGGACTTATTGGTTTTGCTGGGTTATTACCGGAATTGCAGACGTTGTTGCCATTGCGGGGTATTCACAACACTGGTTTCCTGAGTTACAGTCGTGGATACCGATGTTTTTGACGGTTATTTTATTATTAACCTTAAATTTATTGACCGTAAAAATGTTTGGTGAGACAGAATTTTGGTTTTCAATGATTAAAATTGTTGCGATTGTAGGATTAATTGCCATTGGAGTTATGCTAATTTTAATCTCATTTCATTCCACTCAAACTGATACAACAGCAGCATTTTCAAATCTATGGGAATATGGTGGCTTCTTTCCTAATGGTACTATAGGCTTTTTTGCCGGTTTTCAAATTGCAATTTTTGCTTTTGTAGGGATTGAGCTGGTTGGTACTACCGCCGCAGAAACCGTCGATCCAGATAAAAATTTGCCACGAGCAATTAATTCTGTGCCTGCTCGAATTATCTTTTTCTATGTGTTTTCTCTAATCATAATTATGAGTGTTACACCTTGGATATTTATTTCACCAAATAAAAGTCCGTTTGTTGAATTATTTAGCTTAATAGGATTACCGGCTGCGGCAAGCGTTATTAATTTTGTCGTACTGACTTCAGCAGCTTCTTCGGCTAATAGTGGTATTTACTCAACGAGTCGTATGTTATTTGGACTTGCAAAAAAACAAGATGCGCCAGAGCCTTTCGGAAAGTTGTCAAGTCGCTCGGTTCCAGCTAATGGTTTGTGGTTTTCTTGTCTTTGCTTATTTGGTGGAGTGGTATTGATTTATCTTGTGCCTAATGTGATGGAGGCATTTACCATAGTTACGACTATCTCAGCTATTTTATTTATGTTTATTTGGTCAATGATTTTAATTTCCTATATTGCTTATCGTCGTAAGAAAGCAGATTTGCATGAACAATCTAGCTTTAAAATGCCTGGCGGTATTTTGATGTGCTTTGTCTGTTTGGTCTTTTTTGCATTTATGATTGTGTTGCTTACATTAGAGAAAGATACTTGTCAAGCTTTAATTGCAACACCTATTTGGTTTATGATATTGGGTGTAAGTTATTATATTCGTTCATTAAAAAGACAATAATGTAAATTAAATATATTGGCAGGGTCTCCTGCCAATTCCAGTTCAATTACTCATTATTTTTTTCTGGCCAGATAAAGCTGGCAATAATACCTAGGACTAAAATTCCTAAAACGATATAAAGGCTAAAGGTTGGGCTTATATCAAGTCCGTAACCAAACAGGTGATTACTGGCGTTTAAAGCTAATTTACCAGCAATAAAAAATAGTAAACAGATGACTGCTTTACCAAGATGAACTAAATATTGTCGCATAGCTTCTAAGACAAAATACATCGTTCTCAGTCCTAAAATAGCAAAAATCATGGCACTATACACAATTAATGGTTCTTGACTAACCGCAATCACCGCTGGGACTGAGTCAAAAGCAAACATAACATCACTGAGTTCAATAACAACAATACATAGAAATAGCGGTGTTGCATAGACGGCACTTTTAGAAATTTTGCCAACTAAATCGTTGTTTTCTGGTTTTGCTAGTTCGGTATCGAGTTGTTTTTGAGTTAATAAAAAAGTGTGCCCTACAATTTTAGGATAAGAAGGAAAAATATGTTTTGCTATGCGAAAGGCGATATGATGGGAGTAATCTTTAATTTCTTCATCTCTATTATGATTTTTTAGCATCATTATTCCCGTAAAAGCAACCATAACTGAGAAAACTAATTCCATCCATGGACCTAAAGATAATAAGCTTGTTCCAATTATTACAAATATTGCTCGGAAAATAATGGCACCAATAACTCCCCAGTAAAGCAAGCGATGACGGTAATTATTGGGGACGGTAAACCATGAAAAAATGGCCATAATAACAAACAGATTATCGACAGATAATGCTTTTTCAAGTATATAACCAGTTATAAATAAACTTGCTGTTGTACTACCATGATGAATATATAGAAATAAAGCAAAACATAATGCAACAGCTATCCAAAAAATTGACCATCCAATTGCATTTTTTAAACTGATAGGTTTATCATTATGGTGAGCATATAAGTCGATAATAATTGCAGTTAGGGATAACCCAACAAATACTAATACTGTTTCTACTGGAAATCCTAATGAGTGTTGAATCATATTTATGACACCTAGTTATAATATTGATACACAGATAATTTGGGAAATTGGAACTGTTTTATATAAACGGTACTATGTAAGTATAAAAGTGATATAGTATATATTGCTAGCTAAATCAAAAAAAGTTATATTTGAAAAAAACCATTGACTATTATAGTTAAATAACATTTTGAGCCAATTTTCATGAATAATATCAGGATAATTATTTTATGTATTCTTCTTTTTCTATCAGGATTATTACATGCACAGTCAATAGAACCTTATTTATCAACGTTACCTAAAGGAAGTGATTTATCTATTTTAGTTCAATCTGTTGGTAGTAATCCGAAAACATTAGCAAAATATAAGAGTGATCAATTTAAACAACCAGCTAGTACTCAAAAAGTTATTACCGCTTTAGCTGCACAGCTTGAATTAGGGGGTGATTTTCGCTTTAAAACTCTTATGAAAACTAATGGTTCAATAAGTAATAAGCAGTTAAATGGGGACCTTATCATACAATTAAGTGGGGATCCTACTTTCTCTAGTGATAGATTAAAAATAATGCTTACTGAACTGCACCAAAAAGGTATTGAAAAAATTGCTGGAAATATCATTTTAGACACTTCAGTCTTTGCCAGTCATGATAAAGCTGCGGGTTGGTCATGGAATAATTTAACCGCTTGTTATAATGCACCTCCCTCAGCTGCAATCATAAACGATAATTGTTTTTATGCAACAGTTATACCAGGAAAGGTGGGCTCTAAAGCATCTGTTTCAGTATCATCTAATATTCCAGTAGTGGTATCTGCTGATATCAAAACGATTTCCACTAATAGTAAAGATTTGAATGATAAATATTGTGAGTTAGATGTGAGTTATTCGGATAAAAATCGTTATTACCTATCAGGATGCATTGCTTCAGGTAATAATAAAATACCATTAAAATTTGCGGTACTTGATGGAGCAGCTTATTTTTCTGCAATTTTAAAAAAAGAGCTTAAATTACAAAAAATCGTTCTTAATGGTAAAATTTTAGAGAAAAATAAAAAAAATAATTCACAACTGATTTTACTCACTTCCAGTCAATCAGTCCCACTTTCTGAAATACTGACTGTTATGCTCAAAAAATCAAATAATTTATATGCAGATGCTATTTTTAGAACTCTTGGGGTACATTATTACAATATAGCAGGGACTTGGCGTAATAGTAGTGATGCAGTCAAACAAATTTTACTAACGAAAGCCGGTATTAATCTTGAAAATTTAGTCATTGTTGATGGATCGGGATTATCCCGATTAAACTTAGTTAGTGCAGACAAATTAATGGAAATATTACAATATATTTCAGCGAATAATGAGCAGTTAGGAATTATTGAAATGCTACCGATTGCTGGAGTTGATGGTACTTTGCAAAATCGTAAAAGTTTTAATCAAATCCCATTTAAGGAAACCATTCGAGCCAAAACGGGTTATATTCAAGGTAGTTATAATCTGGCTGGATTTATTCAAAAGAACGATGGTAAATATTTGGCGTTTGTGCAGTTATTATCAGGATATCATGCTGATACACGAGGAGAACCAAAAAATGGTGCAATAATGCGATTTGAATCAGAGTTTTATAAAAATTTTATTAACTGATTGACTAACTCATCAAGGGCACATATTAGTACTTAATCTTATATGTGTCCTATCACTCTTTGTTGTAATAGATTGATGTTTACACATTTTCCCCTAAGAATCCACCACTTTGATGTTTCCATAGTTGAGCGTATAGTCCATTTTTATCGAGCAACTCTTTGTGAGTTCCTTGCTCAATAATTTTACCTTGATCAAGTACAACTAATCTATCCATTGCTGCGATAGTTGATAACCGGTGAGCAATGGCAATAACGGTTTTGCCTTCCATTAAAGTATATAAACTTTCTTGAATTGCTTGTTCAATTTCAGAATCCAGTGCGCTGGTAGCTTCATCCAATAATAGAATGGGAGCATTTTTTAATATTACTCTGGCAATTGCAATGCGCTGCCGTTGTCCACCTGATAATTTTATGCCTCTCTCTCCTACAAATGCGTCATAGCCTGTTCGACCATTTGCATCAACAAGTGTTTGAATAAAGCTATCAGCATGAGCTTTTTTCGCTGCTGTAATCATCTCTTCTTCAGTGGCTTGACTGTTGCTATAGATCAAGTTTTCTCGTACAGAGCGATGTAATAGGGATGTATCTTGAGTTACCATACCAATTTGAGCACGTAAGCTTTCTTGAGTAACAGTTTTGATATCTTGTCCATCAATAATAATTTTACCACTTTGTAAATCATAAAAGCGTAATAATAAATTAATAAGTGTAGATTTCCCTGCTCCAGAACGACCGACTAAACCTATTTTTTCACCTGAATTAATTGTTAAATCCAAATCTTGAATGGTTGACTTTTGTCTGTTGATATCATAATTGAAATTAATGTGTTTAAACTCTATTTTACCTTGCTTAACAATAAGTTCTGTTGCATTTGGTTGATCGTGAGCAGTTTTAGTTGAAGAAAATGTATTGATGCCATCTTTTACTACACCAATATTTTCAAATAGAGCAGCAAGTTCCCACATGATCCAGTGAGAAAAACCATTCAATCGTAATGCGACGGCGGTAGTTGTGGCAATTGCTCCAATGCCAATTAATTGATCGGTCCATAACCATAAAGCAATACCAGTCGTGCAAAGTATCAACGTAATAGATAATATATGGTTTACAATTTCAAAACTGCTGACTAAACGCATTTGCTGATTAACGGTAACTAAAAACTCATCCATTGATTCTTGAGCGTATTTGGCTTCATTACCTGCATGTGAGAACAGTTTAACGGTCATGATATTGGTATAAGCATCGGTGACTCTTCCGGTCATGGTAGAACGCGCGTCTGCCTGCATGCTAGCAACTTTACTTAAGCGTGGAATAAAGTAGTACATCGCAATCCCATAAAGCACACCCCAACCAAGAAAAGGCATTAATAACCAAGGATCTAATTGCCCAATAACAGCCGCCATAGCAATAAATGAAATAAGAACATAGATAAAAATATCCGCGACTAAAAAACAAGTATCTCTAACAGCAAGGGATGTTTGCATCACTTTTGCTGATATTCTCCCAGCAAATTCATCTTGGAAAAAGCGCATACTTTGGTTAAGAACCAATCTATGCAAATTCCAACGCATTCTCATTGGAAAATTTCCGGCGAGACATTGATGTTTAATAATCGTTTGTAAACTAATGATCAGTGTGCTTGCTAAAATTATTATAGCCAGAATAATTAATGTTGTTTTTTCTTGCTGCCAAAATTTAGATGGTTCAGCGTCTGCGAGCCAGTCGACCACTTTACCTAATGCTGCAAATAAAAAAGCTTCGAAAGCACCACTTAATCCACTCAATAAGATTAATAATAGCATAAATATGCGAGTGCCTTTGGTTGACTGCCATATAAAACTAAAAAAGTTTTTAGCCGCCGGTTGAGGAGCATCTTTAGGATAAGGCGACACCAATTTTTCAAAAAATCGATACATAAAAGACCTAATTATTAAAATGATATTTGTTTGGTAAATATATTAGTGATATTGGAATACAAGTTTAGGGTTAATAGATATCAATTATTCTAACATCCAATTTTATGTGAAATTTTAAATAAACATTGCTTAACTATCTACCTATCATGAAATAAGTTATGAATATAAAAAATAGTGAGGAAAGATCTGATTAATATTTCCCCACATCAGCAATTATATATTGAAAAACAGAAGATTTCTATTTATTAAATTTAGAAGACGTCTTTAATTATTTGTACAACACGACCAACGATATTGTACTTATCAAAATGTGCTTTAGGTACTTCAATTGTTGGATATTGATTATTGTTACATATTAAAATCCAACTGCTCAGCGTTAGACGAATTTTTCTTAATAGGGTGAAATTTTCATATTCGATTAAATATATCGCTCCATCAATAATTTCAGTGATATCCGTGTTTATAATAAGTCCATTATTATTTTCAATTTCAGGAGACATTAAATCACCTTTTGCCCAATAGAGAATTAATTTTTTTATGTCTAAACCACGATGGGATGCCCAGCCTTCTACAACTGGGTAATTCATTACTGGCGGTGTTTCACGAATAAAACGTTGATATTGTGCTTCTTCTTTTGTCGGTAATTGTTTTTTATAAACAGGAATACGATATATATTTTCATTATATACATCATCATCATCATCTTTGGGATCAAATACTTCAAGTCTGTAACCTGTTGCAAGCCAGTTAAATGAAACATTACATTTTTCAGCTATTACCTCTAAACGAGTAAGTGAGGGATAAGTTTTTCCTGATAAATAATCCCTGATAACAGTTTCTGACATATCACATTTCTTCGCAAAAGCAGAAACAGATAAACCTTGCATCGAGTTGTATAGTCTGTCTTTGAAGGTTTTGACATTTTTATTTTTGATCATATTCATTTCTGTCTCGTTTTTCTTTTTTCATCCGTTCGCTAATTATAGAGCATATTTTTTAAGTTTTATATACATGGTATTGGGAATAATATGTGTTTAATGTGTTTTTCTTCGGTTTAACGTTTTTTGTGCGAGTTATAATATTGTGAAAAATGTTTTTTTGCGTTTTAAGATAGTTGTACCGATATTTAGAAAAAAATTGATGAATGATATTTTTCGGTTTAAATCTGTTGTTTTGTGTCTTGTTTATGCTATTTTTATGGTTAATAACATTTTTTTATTTTATTTTTGATTTTAATCTAATTAGCGGAATGGCTAAATTTTAGTATCAATTTGATTTAATATTATGATTTTTAATGTTTTATTCTTGTTTTTAATGATTCGTTTTTATAAAACAAAAAAACAAATAAAAACGTTGACTGAAGCGAAAAAAAATGGATAATAAGCAGTGTAAGGATTTTTCATTGTTTTCTTTCCTTATATTCCTTATATTTCATGTTGGCCTGTATAGTTTATACAGGTCTTTTTTTTATTCGTAATCTAGTTATGAAATCCTTTCACAAAAAGAGTATAATGATACCTCATTAAAACTTGCGTCTAAGAAAATGTTTAAATAGATAAGAGTAGTTAAGTAAGAGGGTTTTATTATGTCATTTAGTATCCCACACCTTTTAGTGTTTCTTGCCGTGGTCGTTTTAGTATTTGGTACTAAAAAATTGCGTAATTTAGGTTCAGATCTTGGTTTTGCATTAAAAAGCTTTAAAAAAGCGATGAATGATGATAGTGAATTAAAAAAAGATAATAAGTAGCCACTGATCTTATGAATACTTATTTTGATGTTGCCATTGTTGGTGGTGGCTTAGTTGGGCTAGCTACGGCTTGTGCACTTAGTCAATATGATTTAAAGATTGCGATTATCGATGCTAGGGTTCATTGCTATGAATCTTTTCCTCACCACGAAATAGGCGTTAGAGCTTCAGCAATTAATGGTGCTAGCCAAAGGTATTTGTCTAAAATAGGCATTTGGAGCGATTTATTCAATAGTCATCGTGTACAAGAATTTACCGAAATAGGTGTATGGGAAAAAAACGGTTTAGCACATCTTTCAGCTCATGCAAAAGATTATGGGTATCCTAATCTTGGTTATATTATCGAAAATAATCTAATTTCTCACTGTTTGTATCAATTTGCTGAAGAAAATCACAATATAACAATTTTTAATCTCACAGCCATTGATAATACTTATAATGCCGATTATGCTTTTTTAACTTTATCTGATAATACTATTTTACAAGCTAAACTGATTGTTGGTGCTGATGGTGCACACTCTTGGTTGCGAAACCACGAAAAAATTTCAGTTTTTGAACGTAATTATCTTCATCATGCATTAATTACAACAGTTGAGACTCAATATCCCCATCAGTCTTGTGCCAAACAAATTTTTTATCCAAATGGTATTGTTGCGTTTTTACCACTTTGGCAAGAAAATAAAAGTTGTTTAGTATGGTCAACTAAACCTGATCAAACAACAATGTTAACCTCGCTTTCTGAATATAAGTTTTGCCAAGAATTGTTTAAATTAACCGATGATAAAATAGGCAAATGCCAAGTAATTAATAAACGTACGGTGTTTCCTTTGAAAGCGCGTTTGGCTAGACAATTTATTAAACATCGATTAGTGTTAATTGGTGATGCAGCACATACTATTCATCCTCTAGCAGGGCAAGGAGTGAATTTAGGTTTTCAGGATTCTGCTTTATTAGTTTCGACCATTAAACAGTTACATGATAAACAAAAAGATTTTGGACTTGCTGAAAATTTAAAATCTTTTCAATTCACTCGTCGTAAAGATACGTTAGTAATGTTAACTGCGATGAGAACTATTCAAGATATGTTTCATGGTGATAATATATTGAAAAAAACGCTAAGAACTATCGGTATGAATGCTATAGATAATTGTTCACCATTGAAAAAACAACTTATTAAATATGCAATGCATATTTAATTTTATCTGAGTATTGAAATCCTGTAATGTGTTTACAGGATTTTATTCAAAGTCGAATTATTTGAAAGCAACTTGATAAGGTGCTGGTACAAATGGTGAAGATGGTACATGTATTGCCCAATAAGGATCATTTAATAATCCTCGTCCAATAGCGATTAGATCAGCATCACCAGTACTTAATACATAATCTGCTAGGTAAGGATCTTCTAGCATGCCAACAGTGATTACTGGTAAATTGATTGCTTGTTTGATCGCCCGAGCAAGATATACTTGATATCCAGCATGAAACAGTGGTGTATGAGCTGGATCTAATTGACCATCGCCGCCGCCACTTACATCTAAAATATCAGCTCCTGCATCAGCAAAGCGTTTTGCTATTTGGCGCCCATATTCTATATCATATCCATCTTTACTATATTCTTGCGCTGAAAAACGGATAATAAGTGGCATATTGCTAGGCATGACAGATTTAGCTGCTTTTATAACTTGTTCACCAAATAATAATTTATCCTGACCATATTCATCGGTTCTATGATTCGTTTTTGGGGAACTGAATTGATGAATTAAATATCCGTGCGCACCATGAATTTCAATGGCATCAAAACCTGCTTCAACGGCTCGTTTTGTTGACTCTTCAAATTTTTTAATAATATCTTTGATTTCATCTTTTGATAATTCTCTTGGCATTTGATATTGCCATTTAGAATTGGCTTCGTTTGAACCATCGTAAAGAATAGGTGAACAAGATACAACATCTGAAGCACCTAAAGCTTTTCGACCGGCATGAGCAATTTGAATGGCAATTTTACCATTTTGAGCATGTACAGCATCTACAATGCGTTTAAATTGATCACGCTGATCATCGTTCCATAACCCAAGACAATTAGGTGAAATACGTCCATTAGGAGCGACATTTGTCATCTCAACAATAATTAAACCTACACCACCAATTGCTCGAGATACATAGTGAATAAAATGCCAATCATTAGGCATACCATCGGTTGCTTGATATTGGCACATAGGGGGCATTACAATACGATTTTTTAATGATAAATTTTTGATGATGAAGGGAGTATTAAGAAAAGAGATTGTCGCCATAAATGACTCCTTAGGTAACTTAATAAAAGTATTAAATTAATTTATATATCAGTAAAAGTAAATATCAACATCATGATTTAATTGAGTTCAAAATAGTTTTCCATTGTCAATGATTGAATAGCTTTAACAAACATGCAAAAAAATGTGATAGCTTGTTCCATTTACTTAATAATAACTTTTTTATTATCAGTTTTCATTTACCCTCAACGTTCAACGCTTTTATGTTGAGGGATAATAATTTTGTTTTTACTTAAAGTCAAAATTAAACGATATTTTAAATATCAATTAGTTTGTAAAAAAGTTTTAGGTTCACTATACGTTTTTGTATAAAATATCCAACAAATGATGCCCATGAGTCCCAAAATTGTTCCTGATATTACAATTGCTATCCATCCATAATGGCTAAATAAATAAGTAGAACCGATTGAACCAAGCATTCCACCAACAAAGTAAAATATCATATAACCAGTATTCATTCTGCTACGGGCATCAGGCCTTATTTGATAAATTGCACTCATATTTGAAACATGTGTAACTTGAACTGAAAAATCTAATAGAATTACTCCCAATACTAAAGCAATGATTGAGTATTGAGCCAATGAAAGTGGTAACCATGATATGAGCAATAAACATAATCCTATTGTGGTAGCAAGTCTACCTTTACCTTTGTCTGATAATTTACCCACTATAGGCGAACCTAGTGCACCAGCCGCTCCTGCAATTCCGAATAGACCTATAATAAAGTCGGAATAGTGATAAGGTTCATTACTTAATAAAAAGGCAAGAGGTGTCCATAATAAAGAAAAAAGTGCAAATGATATAATGGCTAATAACGAACGAATTCTGAGGATGGGTTCTTGTTTGTACAATGAACCAATTGAGCATAATAATTGAAAGTAGTTTATATTAACCGTATTACGGTAACTAGGCAGTGAAATCCAGAGAGATAGCGTAACTATAGACATAATACCTGTTGCAATCCAATAGACATAATGCCAATCGGAAAGAGTTGAAATAGCGCCGGCAAAGGATCTACCCAATAAAATTCCCATTAACATTCCACTCATTAATGTACCAACAATTTTACCGCGTTGTTGAGGTTTTGATAAAGTTGCCGCAAAAGGAATTAAAACTTGTGCAACGGTTGAAAATAGTCCTGTTATGGATGTACCTATTATTAGCATCCATAAGTTGTTTGACAAAGCACTAATCATAAGCCCAAAAGTGCATAATATCATTAAAATAATAATTAATCGTTTTCGTTCAAATTTATCGCCAAGCGGTGTGATAAAAAGTAAACCAACAGCATAGCTTAACTGTGCTACCATTATAATTAAGCCGGCATGATCAACTGCAATATTCAAATCATGAGTAATTGAATGTAGTAGTGGCTGAGCATAATAATTGCTGGCAATAGTGATACCAATTGCAAATGCCATTAAAAAAACTAACCAGTTTGTTAAATCTTGAGATTGTTTGCAATGCATAAAAAATAAATGTAACAAAATATAATGGCTGATTATACATTAAATAAATTTGCTTCTGCTTGACAGTAATGTTAAGCAGATTGTTTCAATAAGTTATAAACGGGTGTAGCGAGTCCTATTTTTGCATTATTTGATTCAAGTTTATACCAATAGCCAGAAGATTCGTCCCAACATTTTATAATATTGGTAATAACACAATAAATTGGCGTAATATTCAAATGAAAATGGCTAAATGTATGTCTGAATGTGTTTAACTGTTTAGGTTCAGTCGTAATAATTCCCCTTTTTTCTAACCACTCTTTTGGATCTTGATCATTTGAAAATTCTGGTAGGCAATATAAGCCTCCCCATATACCTAACGGAGGTCTTTTTTCTAACCAAATAGAACGATTATATTCTAACATCAAAAAATAGGCGGTTTTTTCTGGCTTGGTTGTCTTCGTTTTTTTTGTTGGATATTGTTGCCAACTTTCTGTCTTATAAGCAATACAATCTTTATGCAATGGGCATAGTGTGCATTTAGGTTTAGTACGAGTACAAACCATCGCACCAATATCCATCATTGCTTGATTGAATTTGGCAATATTTTGTTTCGGTGTAACCTGTTCACTTAATTGCCAAAGTTTATTTTCGACTGTTTTATTACCAGGCCATCCTTCAACAGCAAAATATCGAGTTAAAACACGTTTTACATTACCATCTAAAATTGGGTAATGCTGATTTTGTGAAAGCGATAAAATTGCTCCAGCTGTTGAACGGCCAATTCCTGGTAATGCCACTACATCGTCAAATTGACTCGGAAATAATCCATTAAACTTATTATTAATAATTTGTGCCGCTTTATGTAAGTTACGAGCACGGGCATAATAACCTAGCCCTGTCCAAAGATGTAATACATCATCAATAGGTGCTTTTGCTAAATCCGTTATTTTAGGAAATAACTTAATAAAACGGTTAAAGTAGGGGATAACAGTTGCAACTTGTGTTTGTTGCAACATTACTTCAGATAGCCACACATGATAAGACGTTTTTTCGATCTGCCATGGTAGCGTTTTTCTGCCATACTTTTCATACCATTTTAATACAGCTTTTGCAAAGGGAGAGATGGTTACAGTCATTACATTACAGCAGTAATTGAGTTATTTGGATAACAACCGAGCACTTTTGTATATAGAGTGATTTTAGCTAGCTGTTTTAATGCATTTTGCATTTCCTCGGAATAAAGATTACCTTGTAGGTCGATATAAAACATCTCTTCCCATGGCGTACCGTGAATTGGACGAGATTCAAGTTTCGTCATGACAATATTGTGATTCCGTAACACAGATAGAGCATCAACGAGTGCGCCTGCTTGCTGGCCTGTTTTCATTAGTATGGTCGTTTTAGCTGGGATTTGATCGGATACTTGAACTGGTTTACGAGATAAAACTATAAATCGCGTTATATTCTCTTTTTGATTTGCAAAACTATGTTCAAGAACTTGTAATCCATAAAGTTCGCCGCCATCTTTATTACCCATAGCAGCGAAATTAGGTTTGTTTGACTTAGCGACCATTTCCATAGCTGATGATGTACTATCACAAAAGACAATCTTCCAATGCGGATATCCTTCCAAAAAATAAGAACATTGTTGGAATGGTTGTGGATGACTATATACAGTATCAATTTGATCTAATTGGGTATTTGGGATAGCTAAAATACAGTGATCAATTGGTAGTGATAGCTCTCCAATAATGTGTAAATTCGTTTTTTGTAGTAAATCATAAATTTCGTTAATGGATCCAGAACTTGAGTTTTCAATTGGTACAATACCATAATCAACAATGCCTTTTTCTATTTGTTCGAAAACATCTTTAAAAGTAGCACAACTGGATTCAACGATTTGCTCTAAATGAGCACTAGCATAGCGGCGAGCAGCCGTATGAGAATAAGATCCTATGGGACCTAAAAAGGCAATTTTTGCGGTCGAGATAGCGCCATAATTCAGTTTTTCTTGTAGAATTTTTTGTTGTAAAAGCACAGAATCTTCAATAATTATTTGATATAAATGTTTGATAAAAATCTCATCGAGATGATGTTTTTTGCCATGTTCAATTAATGATTTAATCAATGAACGTTCACGCTCCAAGTCGCGTACAGGTATGTTTGCCTGAATTTTAGTATCAATGACTTGTGTTGAAAGCTCTCGACGTTTAGCAATAAGTTCTAAGAGAGTCTGATCCAGTTCGTTAATTTTATCTCGTAAAGGTAATAAAGGGTTTACTTTCATTTTTATTAGATTTTTTTAAAGGTTAATAATATTATAACAAGCTATATAAATAAAGGTACTACTTAAAGTAGTACCAATTAAAAAAACAGGACGATTTATTTATTCGATTTCTTCTTCAAAAATTGCTCCTTTAATACTTTCCGTTGCTCGACGTGCTTCGCCTTTATGTTGAATTTTATTTAGCTGTTTTTCAAGTTTACCTATAAGATCGTTAATAGCTGTATACATATCTATATTTTTTGCAGATGCGACAAGTGGTGTTCCTTTTGTGGCAATTGTGGCATCTATAATAAATCCATCAGGGTCTTTAGATAATATAAAATGAGGATTGATTAACAGCGCTCTCCATTTATCTAATTTCGAAAATTTATCTTCTAAATAACTACGAATTGATGGAGTAATATCCATTTGTTTACTGGTAATACTTAAAGCCATAATCGACCTCCTTTATAATTTCAAACAACTAAGTTGATATTTTTTAATTTTTCTATTAATACATTGGCAAATTATTTTTATTTCGTCAATAAGAAGTTTATTAATAAAATAAGTTTTTTATGATTTTTAATTTAAAAAAAAGGTTTTATTAATCATGTATTTTATGGTTATAAGAGTATCACACTGCATTTTACTTAGCTTTGCTATATACTGTAAGTAAATACCAATTTCATTTATTTTATAAGATCTTTTAATGAGGAAGATGTGAGCTATTTAGATAATGTTAAAATTATTTTGGTTGAAACGTCCCACACTGGTAATATGGGTTCTGCTGCCAGAGCAATGAAAACCATGGGTTTATCCAACCTTTGTTTAGTCAATCCAGTGATAAAGCCTGATTCACAATCAATATCATTAGCAGCAGGTGCTAGTGATATTATTAAAAATGCAGTAATCTTTTCATCTTTAGAAGAGGCAATAGCTGATTGTTCACTCGTGATAGGTACCAGCGCTCGTCCTCGTACTTTACAATGGCCCAATTTAACACCAAAAGAGTGCGGTGATAAAATCGTTGATGAAGCCGTTAATGCTCAAGTTGCGTTAGTATTTGGTCGAGAACGAGTGGGTTTAACCAACGATGAATTGCAAAAATGCCATTTCCATGTTGGTATTTCAGCTAACCCTCACTACAGTTCTTTAAATTTAGCGATGTCAGTACAAGTACTGTGTTATGAAATTCGTATGTCATTGTTAAACTTTCAAGATAGTTCATCAGAGCAAGGAACTTCAAATACGCATACAACTGAGTACCCTAAAGATATTGATATTGAGCGTTTTTATCAACATTTAGAGAGAACTTTATTGCAAACAGAATTTATCAATGCTAATCACCCAGGGCAAATTATGGGGCGTTTGCGAAGATTGTTTACACGAGCGCGAATTGAACAACAAGAGCTCAATATTTTACGAGGAATTTTAACGTCGATTGATAAAAAGTTGTAATTTTTTAGGAATAAAAATACCCACAAAAGGGTGGGTATTTTTGAACAATAACCGATTATGGTAAGGATAATTTAATGGATTAACTCTTTTTCCGCCAAGTTGTACCATTTGCCCCATCCTCCAACACAATATTCATTGCATTAAGTTTATCACGTGCTTCGTCAGCTTGAGCCCAATTTTTGCTAGCACGGGCTTCGTTACGTTGTTTGATTAATGCTTCGATTAATTCAGCATCGGCATCATCTTGTCGATTTCCTTGTAAAAATTTCACTGGATCTTGTTCAAGTAGGCCTAATACAGCAGCTAAATAACGCAATTCTGCCGCTAATTCGTTGGCGAACGGCATATCGTTATCAGCTTTAGCTTTATTGATTTCTCGAGCTAAGTCAAATAAGGTCGAATAAGCTTCAGGAGTATTGAAGTCATCGTTCATCGCATTACAAAATTGATGGCAATAATTACTCTCTTTTGTTGTATATGGATAATTAGCATCAGTATCACGAAGTGCCGTATAAAGCCGTTCTAAAGCCATTCTAGCTTGTTTTAAATTTTCCTCACTGTAATTAAGCTGACTACGATAGTGACCAGATAATAAAAAGTAACGGACTGTTTCAGCATCATAGTGTTTTAATACATCGCGAATAGTGAAAAAATTATTAAGTGATTTGGACATCTTTTCTTGGTCTATCATTACCATACCTGAATGCATCCAATAATTAACATATTGCCCATCATGAGCACAGGTAGATTGAGCAATTTCATTTTCATGATGAGGGAACATTAAATCTGAACCACCACCATGAATGTCAAAATGATTACCTAATTGAAAACTGTTCATCGCAGAACATTCAATATGCCAACCTGGGCGTCCTTTACCCCATGGTGAATCCCAGTTAGGTTCATTAGGTTTTGACATTTTCCAAAGCACAAAATCCATTGGATTACGTTTAACATCAACCACATCAACACGTGCACCAGCTTGAAGTTGTTCCAAATTTTGACGTGATAAAATACCATAATTAGGATCGCTATCTACTGAAAACATTACATCACCATTATCAGCAATATAAGCGTGATCTTTTGCAATTAATTCTTCTATTAATTGAATAATCTGTGGCATTTGTTGAGTAGCGCGAGGCTCAACATCAGGTCGCTTAATGTTTAGTGCATCAAAATCTGCATACATCTCTTGTAACATGCGTTCAGTGAGTTGTTCACAAGTTTCACCGTTTTCAAGAGCACGTTTTATAATTTTGTCATCCACATCTGTAATGTTACGAACATAAGTCAATTGATAACCTAAAAAGCGCAAATAACGTGTCACAACATCAAATGCGACAAAGGTGCGACCATGTCCAATATGACAAAGGTCATAAATAGTTACACCACAAACATATAATCCAATTTTATTGGGATGAATTGATTTAAAGGTTTCTTTTTCTCGAGTTAATGTATTGAATATTTTTAACATTATAATCTTTAGGTTTAATTTAATGAAGTTTGTTAAATAATATAACAAAAATACGGTTATCGTGAAATTATTTATTAAAATGCTTTTATATACTGTAATTATAAATCCATCATGCAAAATTGGAATAATTATTCATGTTTCGAATGTCTCACTTAAGACATTTATGAAGAGACTACTGAAATAGTAGCTATCTGAAATTTAGCCAAGAAAACGGTTTTGTGCTATATTTATAGATTTACCTATTGTATTTTCATAATATTTTATTGAAATTGATAATGCAATCACCATTTGGATAGTGTCGATATTATCTATTTCATTGCATTTTGAAAAATTTAGTTTTGTTTGCGTGCGTGGATTTTAGAAAGTGATATTTTGGAAATGAGTTAAGTTTACAGAATTATATTGACTGTGATGTCGTCGATAATAATCTCGATTCATTTTTTATAAATCATTGGCGGGAAGTTCCCGCCAATTCTGTATAAAACTGAATATTATTTCATCAGACGGTAGATGTAAATAAGCAATATTGCACCTAACACTGAGATAAATAAACTAGGGAAATTAAATCCTGTCACACTTCCCCATCCAAAAAATGTACTTATGTACCCGCCAACGATGGCACCTGCAATTCCTAATAAAATCGTTTTAATTACTCCCACGCTTCCAAGCGGCATAAAGAACTTTGCAATCCAACCGGCAATTAATCCTAGAATAGCCCAACTTAAAATACCCATAATAATTTCCTTTGTTTGATTAAGTTTAAATTTAGCTTATAAACACAGTTTGAAAATGTATCAAATATTAAAATTAATATATAAGTTTTAATTTTATTGATTACAATTGGTAAATCAAATTTTAACTATATTAATGATTAACGGTCATAAAAATGGAGATAGATGATTTAATATAAAGATTAAAGAACGACTATTTGAATACGTTACATATAATGTTATTCACATAATGCTTTACGATTATTCTATAATTATTTGTAATAAAAGTTAAGGTTTTTTGTTAATTTTTCGATCTTTTAACATGTATCTAATCAATAGTAATATAAATTTATGCATAAGGGAGATCAACACTCCCTTTTTAAGCTTTTATTCGAAAATGGTTTTATGTAAAATTTTTATAATTGCTTCTGCATCATTACTTTTTGATAATAGGCAGAGATTGTGTGTGCTTGCTCCATAACAACAAAGTCTTATAACAAAATCATCTAACACGCCAAATACTTCTTTTGCTATACCTTTTGTCGTAGTTAAATTATTACCAATAATGGCAATGAGAGCTAAATCTTCTTCAACATCTACATGACAAAGAGTTAAAAGCTCATCAAATAATTCTTTGGTTAATAGACTGTTACCATTAGTACAAGTACCTGTTGTATCAATAGTTAAAGCGATACTGACTTCTGATGTGGTAACCAAATCGACGGATATATTATGTTTAGCTAATATAGTAAATACTCTAGCAAGAAATCCTTGAGCATGTAACATATTTAAACTGGTTAAGGTTAACAACGTTTGTTTGCGTCGTAATGCTAGTGCTCTAAACACAGGTAATTTAGATGTGATACTATTCGTATTATAAACAATCGTACCACCATCTTGTGGAGCTTTACTTGAACCAACAAATACAGGGATGTTACTTCGTACTGCTGGCACTAATGTTGCTGGATGTAAAACTTTCGCTCCAAAAGTTGCCATTTCTGCAGCTTCAGCGAAAGATATTTCATCAATTCTTTTTGCCGATGGTGTAATGCGAGGATCATTAGTGTAAATACCTGCAACATCCGTCCAAATATCTATTTGCGTTGCATTTAACGCTTCGCCAAGTAACGCTGCTGTATAATCACTTCCGCCACGACCTAATGTTGTAGTCTTACCTGTACTTTCTGTGCCAATAAAACCTTGAGTAACAATTAGCGCGTTAGTATTTAAGGATTTTAAATGTGCACAGCAAAGCTGTTTGATTTCTTCAATTTTGGGTTGAGCTTTACCGAATTTATCATCGGTTCGCATAACTTTACGTACATCGAACCATATGGCACTTTTTTGTTTTTCTCTTAATACCTCAACAAATAGTTTCGAAGACATAATTTCACCATGACTGACTAACTCATCGGTTAATGCGGGTGAAGTAGCTAAGCTTGCGGCTTCAGATAAAGATGCGATATTGGCAATGATGCGATCAATTTCAGCTCTTAATGTTGGATTTTCAGGGAGTTGTTCTAAAATATTGTATTGGATTGATTGAATTTTGGCTATATGCTGGGCTCGGACATCAGAATCACGACCCTCAGCTAATGCTACTAATAAGTTCGTAATACCTGCAGATGCAGATAATACTACAACTTTTACACATGAGTTAGCGATAACAATATTGGCACTATTTACCATTGCTGAATAATCAGCAACACTAGTACCACCAAACTTAGCAATTACAAATGATGTTTCCATGTATTCCTCATATTAAAAATTTTATTTTTAACAGAGTTAGAGCGAGGGTATGTGCAATTTACCGTTCTTATTTAAAAAGTACAAACCGCGAAGCGCTCCACCTGTTAGGGTGACAACCCAAGGGATTCAGCCCTTGCAGTCGGATTAATTGCTTTCTGGATAATCAATCAAACCTCGGCACTGCATCCCCTCAATCATTTATCATCGATTCCAGTATCTAAAATAATCTACCTGAGCAATGCGCCTCTTCGTTCTCGTAACTTAAGTTACAATTTAATTATCATATAGAATTAACGATTTTACTAAATGTGTCAATAGGTTAAATAGGAAAAATTATTTATTAAAACTTTAATTTCTAGAATAATAGTTATAACTCTTGTTCAAATAATTGAATAATAGTTTGATATAAACTTTTGACCGTACAAGATTTAGTTGGCGTACTGAAAATTGTATCATCTCCAGCAATAGAACCTAAAATACCTTCTGATTTACCAATTGAATCAAGTAATCGGGCAATAAGCTGTGCAGCCCCAGGACTAGTACGAATTACCACCATTGAGCTATTATAATCAATATCAACAACCAAATTTTTTAATGGGCTACTGGCTGTAGGAACACTCATTTCAGCAGGTAAGCAATAGACCATTTCTGATTTTGCGTTACGTGTTCTAACCGCCCCAAATTTGGTTAACATTCGTGAAACCTTGGATTGATTAATGTTATCAAACCCTTGTTCTTGTAAAGCTTGTACAATGCTTATTTGAGAACTAAATTTTTCTTGTAAAAGCATTTCTTTAAAAGCTTTAGTCAGATCATCTTGTTTCATATTTTTCCTTTGGAATTAATTTATTGCTGTTTAAGCTTAAAATAGCAATAACTTAATATTGCTGAATATATCGGTATAAAAGAATAAGTTTTATAAACATTTTTGAAATCATTTAAATATCAAACATTAAGTTATAAAATTTACATTCTATAAACATAATTATGCATAAGATTTGCATAAAATCAAATATTCGATTTGTTGCTGCTTTTAGGGCGAAAAGATTTTACTATTTGCTCATGCGTTTCTATGTAAGGTCCTTCTAATAATTCTAAACAATAAGGAACGCTGGCAAAAATACCATTAACAATTATTTTTCCTTCACTATTTTTTACACCCTCAAGCGTTTCTTTTATCGATTTTGGTCTGCCAGGTAAGTTTAAAATTAAACATTTTTTTCGAATAACACCAACTTGTCTGGAAAGAATAGCGGTAGGTACAAAATGTAAGCTGATTTGACGCATCTGTTCACCAAATCCTGGCATTACCCGATCGGCTATTGCTAAAGTAGCATCAGGGGTGACATCTCTAATGGCAGGTCCTGTACCGCCAGTGGTTAGAATCAAATCACAATGTAATTGGTCAACAAATTCGCATAATGTTTGTTCAATAATAGATATTTCATCTGGAATTATTCGATTTTCGGTAATAAATGGAGTTTTCAATGCTGTTTGTAACCAAGATATTAATGATGGAATACCTTCATCGTCATAGATACCCTTTGTAGCTCTATCAGACACAGAAACTAAACCAATTTTAAACATAATACTTATTCCTTAGGTGATTTTTTATCGCTATGAATCAAAATTAAGGCCACATCAAAATACTGCTAATGGCTTCTTAAAGTTAATGTACGCTAAAGCTGAAAATTATAACTCATTTATATCAAAATAAAGAAAACTAAAAATACCTTTACAACAGTTCATTAAGTTGTCAATATTGCAGCTCATTAATAATTGAGTTTATATAATTTCAATCATAACTTATTCAATTAGGATTTTATCATGTCGTCTATTCCTGCGCTTGAATTAGTCGCACTTAAAAAAATTTATAAAAATGGTGTAGAAGCCTTAAAAGGTATTGATTTAACGGTTAAGGCAGGTGATTTTTATGCATTGCTTGGTCCAAACGGTGCCGGGAAATCAACAACTATTGGCATAATAAGCTCATTGGTAACCAAAACCTCGGGTAAAGTGCGAATTTTTGGTTACGATTTAGATACCGATATTGTCAATGCTAAAAGGCAATTAGGCTTGGTACCACAAGAATTTAATTTTAACCAATTTGAAGAAGTGATTCAGATCATCACTAATCAAGGAGGCTATTATGGTCTACCGCGTAAATTGGCCTTAGAACGAGCAGAAAAATACCTGCGAATTTTAGATTTATGGGATAAACGCCACAGTCGAGCGTGCATGTTATCAGGTGGTATGAAAAGACGTTTAATGATTGCAAGAGCACTAGTTCATGAACCCAAATTATTAATTCTTGATGAACCAACAGCAGGGGTTGATATTGAGTTACGACGTTCCATGTGGGATTTTTTACGTGAAATCAATCATGAAGGTATTACGATTATTTTAACTACCCATTATTTAGAAGAAGCGGAAATGCTATGTCGTAATATTGGCATAATTCAAAATGGTCAATTGATTGCGAATTCTTCTATGCGTCAATTATTAGCTAATAGCCAATCTGAAACTATTATTATCGATTATGTACCAACAAGTGAATCAATAGTTTTAACAGATTATAATTATACAAATGTTGATACAGGAATGCTAGAAGTTAAGGTTGATAAACAACGTGGTTTAAATCAGTTGTTTGAGCAACTCAATCATCAAAATGTTAAAGTGATTAGCATGCGAAATAAAACTAATCGATTAGAAGAACTATTTGTTGATTTGTTACGCAACAATAATTCAGAAGGAAGTGATAATGTGTAATTTATATTGGATAGCTTTAAAAAGTATTTGGCGTAAAGAGGTGACACGATTTTTAAGAATTTGGTTGCAAACGTTGATCCCACCTATTATCACTATGTCACTTTATTTTATTATCTTTGGTAATCTAATTGGTTCACGTGTGGGGGATATGGGTGGTTTTAGCTATATGTCATTTATCGTTCCTGGTTTAATTATGATGTCTGTAATTACAAACTCTTATACCAATGTCTGTTCTTCTTTTTTTAGCGCCAAATTTCAACGTAATATTGAGGAATTATTAGTTGCACCAGTACCAACGCATATTTTGATTTGGGGATATGTTGGTGGAGGTGTGATGCGTGGTATTTTAACAGGTATTTTAGTAACGATGGTATCGTTATTTTTTGTTCATTTTGAAGTTCATTCTTGGCCCTTTGTTATTTGTACTTTGCTATTAACTTCGATTTTGTTTTCATTAGCAGGATTATTAAATGCTGTATTTGCAAAAACTTTTGACGATATCAGTATTATTCCAACATTTGTATTAACACCATTAACTTATCTTGGAGGAGTATTTTACTCAATAACCATGCTACCAACTTTCTGGCAATGGGTATCAAAACTAAATCCAATCGTTTATATGATTAATGGTTTTCGTTATGGTTTTTTAGGTGTAACTGACGTATCACTATGGATCACATTTTCAATGTTAATTTTGTTTGTTTCTGTACTATATGTAATTGCATGGCGACTTATTGAAAGTGGGCGAGGGTTAAGAAGTTAAAAATAACTAAATAACAGAATAACCGCCGAATGATATCGGCGGAAAATAATTATTTGGCGCCAGTAACGGCTTCTTTTGCCATTTGAGTAATTTTATCAAAATCACCATTAGAAATAGCATCGGTTGGAATAAACCAAGTCCCACCAACACAAAGTACATTACTAAGTGCAAGATAATCTCGATAATTTTTAGGATTTACACCGCCAGTAGGGCAAAACTTCATATATCCACAAGGACCAGAAAAAGCTTTTAATGCAGCGACGCCACCATTAATTTCTGCTGGAAAAAATTTTAATGCTGTTAAGCCATATTCTTGGGCTGTTAATAACTCAGAAATGGTCGCAATACCAGGAATTACTGGAACAGGTCCTTCAACTGCAGCTTTTAAAATGGCATCAGTTATGCCTGGAGTAATCACAAATTCAACTCCAGCTTCTGTAACTTGTTTAAGTTGTTCAACACTTGTTACTGTACCTGCACCAACCACTGCTTCTGGAACTTCTTTAATGATTTTTTTGATTGCTTCAAGCGCACATTCTGTTCGTAATGTAACTTCAAGAACTTTAACACCGCCATTAATTAACGCTTTTGCCAGTGGCACGGCATCTTCAATTCGTTCAATAACAATAACAGGAACAACAGGCCCTATGGTTAAAATTTCTTCAGCACTTCTTTTCCAGTTTTTCATTTGTTTCTATCCATATTTAATAAATAGCAATAATCCCTAAATGATAGGGATTATTTTGTTATTCGTAAATGCCTAATTTCTTCTCTAAATAATGAATATTTGTTCCTCCTTTTTGGAAGTCTTTATCATTCATAATTTCAATGTGAAGATCTATATTTGTTTTAATACCATCAATCACTAGTTCTGCTAATGCATTTTTCATTCGTGCAATAGCAACTTCACGAGTTTCACCATACGCAATTAGCTTACCAATCATTGAATCATAGTAAGGCGGTACTGTGTAACCCGCATAAATGTGTGATTCCCAACGAATACCAAAACCACCTGGCGCATGGAAGCGAGTAATTTTACCTGGTGAAGGCATAAATGTTTTAGGGTCTTCGGCATTTATACGGCATTCAATGGCATGACCTTTGATTTCAATATCACTTTGTTGGATAGAAAGAGGTTTGCCTGCGGCAATTAAGATCTGTTCTCTAATCAGATCTACACCTGTTATCATTTCGGTAACTGGATGTTCAACCTGAATACGCGTATTCATTTCAATGAAATAAAATTCACCATTTTCAAATAAGAATTCAAATGTTCCTGCGCCACGATAACCGATTTCAATGCACGCATTAACACAGCGCTCACCAATGAATTTGCGCATTTTCGGGGTAATGCCAACTGCCGGTGCTTCTTCAACTACTTTTTGGTGACGTCTTTGCATTGAACAATCACGTTCACCTAAATAAATAGCATGGCCTTGACCATCAGAAAGCACTTGAATCTCAATATGACGAGGGTTTTCGAGGAACTTTTCCATATAGACCATGTCGTTATTGAAAGCGGTTTTTGCTTCTAATTTGGTCATTTTTATTGCTTGTTCAAGATCTTTTTCTTCTCGAACAATACGCATACCACGACCACCGCCACCACCGGACGCTTTGATAATAACCGGATAGCCGATTTGTTTGGCGATCTGCTTATTATTTTCAATATCATTGCTCAAAGGTCCATCAGAGCCAGGCACACAAGGTACGCCAGCTTTTTTCATGGCATGAATTGCTGACACTTTATCACCCATTAAACGAATGGTATCAGGCTTTGGTCCAACAAAAACAAATCCAGAACGTTCTACTTGCTCAGCGAAGTCTGCGTTTTCTGATAAAAAACCATATCCAGGATGAATTGCTGCTGCACCTGTAACTTCAGCGGCAGAAATTAATGCAGGAATATTGAGGTAACTTTTAGCGGAAGCTGCTGGACCTATACAGACAGTTTCGTCTGCAAGTAATACATGTTTTAAATCTTTATCTGCCGAGGAATGAACAGCGACAGTTTTAATTCCAAGTTCTTTACATGCTCGTAGGATACGTAGAGCAATTTCTCCACGGTTAGCAATAAGAATTTTATCAAGCATATTCGATCTCTTAATCTTATAAATAAGTTAATATTATTCAATGATGAATAGTGGCTGATCAAATTCAACTGGTTGACCATTTTCAACTAAAATAGCTTTAATTGTGCCTGCTTTTTCAGATTCAATTTGGTTCATCATTTTCATCGCTTCAACGATACAAAGTACATCACCGACATTGACAGTTTGACCAACTTCTACAAAAGCTTTCGATTCTGGGCTTGGCGTGCGATAAAACGTTCCAACCATTGGCGATTTTATAGTAGTACCTGCCGGAGCGGGAGTAATAGGATCCGTTTCAGCTACACTTTCACTTGCTGAGCTAGGAGCTACAACAACTGGGGCAGCTTGAGGGATTTGAATGTTTTGTATTGGCGCTGAATAGTTTGCTGTAGGTATTGATCGACTAATTCGAACTGATTCTTCACCTTCAGAAATTTCAATTTCTGAAATACCTGACTCTTCAACTAATTCAATTAATTTTTTAATTTTGCGTATATCCATGAATTACACCGTGTTTATTTGATATAAGTAACAATTATTTAATGCATCCTTAATATCTCAAAAGTAATCTTTTAAAGTGATAATAAGGCAGTAACTCAACATTAACGCGGAAGCATACACTGTAAATTAGATTTTGTCATTATATATCTTTCCTTTACAAACTGTTATTATACTATTTTCTAGGTATTATTTTAGAATTGCGATACAATAGAAAAACCTAATTGTTATTGAAGCAAACAGGTTTTAAAAAATAATCTAGAATACTATTTTATACGATATAAAATTAAAATTAAGTATTTTATTCTATGGTTTGCTTCAAGTACTCACTAACACTTAAACAAGATTATTTCTAGGAAGAGTTTTTATTATGTTCAAAAAAGTTCGTGGCTTGTTTTCAAATGATCTATCGATTGATTTAGGTACAGCTAACACCCTTATTTATGTAAAAGGTCAAGGTATTGTACTAAACGAACCTTCAGTTGTCGCCATCCGTCAAGATCGCACAGGCACACCTAAAAGTGTCGCTGCTGTTGGGCAGGCTGCGAAACAGATGTTAGGACGTACTCCAGGTAATATTGCTGCTATTAGACCGATGAAAGATGGCGTAATCGCTGACTTTTCTGTAACTGAAAAGATGTTACAGTATTTTATCCGTCAAGTGCATAGCCACAGTTTTTTAAGACCAAGTCCTCGTGTATTAGTTTGTGTACCAGTTGGTGCAACACAAGTCGAGCGTCGTGCTATTCGTGAGTCAGCATTGGGCGCAGGTGCCCGTGAGGTTTATTTAATTGAAGAGCCGATGGCTGCAGCTATTGGTGCGGATTTACCTGTTTCATCGCCAACAGGTTCAATGGTCGTTGATATTGGTGGTGGTACCACTGAAGTTGCCGTTATTTCGTTAAATGGTGTTGTCTATTCGGCATCGGCAAGAATCGGTGGTGACCGTTTTGATGAAGCAATTATCAATTATGTTCGTCGAAATTATGGTGCATTAATTGGTGAGGCGACCGCTGAACGAATTAAACATGTTATTGGCAGTGCCTATCCTGGAGATGAAGTTCTTGAAATTGAAGTTCGTGGTCGAAATCTTGCTGAAGGTGTGCCTCGTAGTTTTACTTTAAATTCTAATGAGATTTTAGAAGCGCTTCAAGAACCACTTAGTGGTATCGTTAGTGCTGTTAAAGTTGCGTTAGAACAATGTCCACCTGAACTGGCTTCGGATATTTCCGAACATGGAATGGTATTAACTGGTGGCGGTGCTCTATTACGTAATATTGATAAATTATTATCGGCTGAAACGGGTATTCATGTAGTTGTCGCCGAAGACCCTCTTACATGTGTAGCAAGAGGTGGTGGTAAAGCTCTCGATATGGTTGATATGGAGGGAGGAGATCTCTTTAGTGAAGAGTAATTATTATTTACTTATTGATTAATTTCATATTTATGAAGTCGATGGTCAATAAACATCTCATTTTTTCCGCCGACATAGTCGGCGGAGTCATATCTTGAATTAATTAGATTTTAAGCATATAACAGGTAAGCACTGGATAATGAAATTACTTTTTTCTAAACGTTCTCCTCTTAGTGTGCAATTATTTATATCTTTACTATTATCTTTTATATTAATAGTATTAGATTTAAATTATCGTCCGTTTAAAGAAGTTCGTTACTATTTAGATACAATGATTTCGCCATTGTATTATATTTCAAATGCGCCAAAAGCGACGTATGACACACTGTATGAGATGTCAAAGACACGCGAAGTGTTAGAAAAAGAAAATGCAAATCTAAATAATATATTGCTTGAAAAAAAGACAGATTTATTATTGCTTGAGCATCTTAGACATGAAAATGATCGATTAAGAGAATTACTCGGATCGCCTTTAAGACATGATGAACATAAAATGGCAGCTCAAGTCATATTAGCTGATACTGACCCTTATGTTTATCAAGTTGTTATCAATAAAGGTAAAAAAGAGGGTGTTTACATTGGTCAACCTGTAGTTGATGATAAAGGTATTGTTGGGCAAATTTATGAAACAGCTCAAAATACTAGCCGAGCAATTTTAGTTTGTGATTATCAACATGCAATACCTGTACAAATATTAAGAAACGATATTTCTATGGTGGCAGTTGGTAACGGATGCAGTAATGATTTAACACTCGATTTTTTACCAAATAATGTTGATATTAAAGTTGGTGACATATTAGTAACTTCTGGATTAGACGGTCGTTTTCCTGAAGGTTATCCTGTCGCAATAGTCAGTTCAGTTAAACTTGATATTAGCGATTCAACTCCAGTTATTTCAGCAACGCCGACAGCCGATTTAAAACGTTTACGTTATTTATTATTACTATGGGGAGATCAAGGAGTAAAGCATGAGGGCTCGTAATAGCATATTAATTATTTGGTTCACTTTGTTAATAGGCTTATTTTTTCAAATTATACCTTGGTCACCATCATATGATATGTTTAAACCACATTTATTTTTATTAATAATCGCTTATTGGTTAATTACTATGCCATATCAGATTGGTATAGGTACAGCATTTGTGTTTGGTTTAATAATAGATTTATGTTCAGGGACAATATTAGGTGTTCATGCCTTCATTTATTCTTTAATTGCTTATTTACTCGTATTTAAATACCAATTGCTGAGTAATTTAGCTTTATGGCAACAGGCTTTTATCTTATTTGGTATTTCGGTTTGTTATAATGCATTAATATTTATATTTCAGGTAAGTATTTATCATACAATTACTATGTCACCATATATATTATTATCAAGTTGCGTTGATGGTTTTTTATGGATATGGATATATTTGCTAATGCAAAGAATAAAACAAAACTTTGCGATTAATTAGGGGAATATTTCTGTATGTCAGTTGAATTATTAATGAATGTCACTCCATCCGAAACGCGAGTTGCTTATATTGAAGATGGTGTATTACAAGAAATTCATGTTGATCGTGAATCTCGTCGAGGCATTGTCGGTAATATCTATAAAGGAAAAATTATTCGTATTTTGCCTGGTATGCAGGCAGCATTTGTCGATATCGGTCTTGAAAAAGCTGCATTTTTGCATGCATCAGATATCATGCCTCATACTGAATGTGTTTCGGATTCAGAGCAAGAGCAATTTCAAGTAAAAGACATTTCTGAACTTGTCCGTCAAGGACAAGATTTAATGGTACAAGTAGTTAAAGATCCTTTAGGAACTAAAGGTGCTCGTCTTACAACCGATATTACTTTACCGTCACGTTATTTAGTATTGATGCCAGGTCAAAATTCCGCTCATGTTGCTACTTCTCAACGTATTGAAAGTGAAGAAGAACGCCAAAGATTAAGAGATATTGTTGAACAATTCGTAACTCCAGATGGTGGTTTTATTGTTAGAACTGCCGCAGAAGGTGCAAACGCTCATGAGCTTGAGCAAGATGCAAATTTTTTAAAACGGTTATGGAGTAAAATTCAAGAACGAATGGCTCGTCCTACCAGCAAAAATTTAGTTTATGGTGAGTTAGCTTTATCGCAACGCGTGTTAAGGGACTTTGTCGGTGATCCAATTGAGCGTATTTTAGTCGACTCTAAATTAACTTACGATCTTTTAGTCGATTTCACTCAAGAGTTTATGCCAGAAGTGACCAATAAACTCTTTCATTATCGTGGTAACATTCCGATATTCGATCTATATGATACTGAAAATGAAATTCAGAGAGCATTAGATCGCAAAGTTAAACTAAAATCTGGTGGTTATTTAATTATTGACCAAACCGAAGCCATGACAACAATTGATATTAATACTGGTGCATTTGTTGGTCATCGAAATTTAGAAGAGACAATTTTTAATACCAATATAGAAGCAACCATCGCTATTGCTCGTCAATTACGATTACGCAATTTAGGAGGTATTATTATTATTGATTTTATCGATATGCAAGAAAATGTACATCAAGAACGTGTATTACAATCATTGCAGGATTTTTTATCAAAAGATCGAGCTAGAACGACGATTAATTCATTTTCAACATTGGGATTAGTTGAAATGACACGTAAACGAACTCGAGAAAGTATTGGACATATTTTGTGTGAAGAATGTCCTGCTTGTAAGGGTAGAGGGATGGTTAAATCAGTTGAAACTGTTTGCAATGAAATTTTACGTGAAATTGTTAGAGTGTATAAAGCTCATCGTTCTGAATATTTTTTAGTTTATGCGTCATCTGCTGTTGCTAATGCTTTAACTATTGATGAGTCACATGCACTTGCAGAAGTTGAAGTCTTTGTTGGTAAAAGAGTTGAAGTAAAAATTGAACCACTTTATATTCAAGAACAATATGATGTGGTACTAATGTAAAACAGTAATGTGTTAAAAAGTTTCAGGTTAACTATACGTTTCTGTATGGAAATAAAAGAATAATGGATATATATCAGAAAGATAGCATCAAAAATAAAAATTTAAGGAATTTATGATATTAACTCAAGTGAGTGATCGACTACTCAACCCTAATAATTTAAGTCAACATGATATTTTGCATTTGCTTGATATGTTAAGTTCAAGGCAAATTGATTTTGGAGATTTATACTTTTTATCTGGCTATTACGAAAGCTGGGTATTGGAAGATAGCATTATCAAAAATGCTTCTTTCCATCGTGATCAAGGTGTTGGTGTTCGTGCAGTTGTTGGCGAAAAAACGGGTTTTGCCTATACTGATCAGCTTTCTCTAACTCGTTTAGAGCAAAGCGTATTGGCAGCCAATTCCATTACTAAACAGCAACCTCCTATTGTTGTTACGCCGCTTAGAACAGCTAAAACCGTACCATTGTATCCATCAATTAATCCAATTAATTCTTTTTCTCAAGAGCAAAAAATTGCATTGCTGCGACATATTGATCAGTTAGCAAGGTCAATTGATAAAAATGTAATTGAAGTATCAGCCAGTTTAACGGGTAGTTACGAAGAAATTTTGATTGCAGGTACTGACGGTACACTATGTGCCGATATCCGTCCATTAGTTCGTTTATCTGTTTCGGTTATTGTAGAAAAAGATGGAAAACGTGAGCGTGGTGGTAGTGGCGGTGGAGGTCGTTTTGGTTATGAGTATTTTTTGAACATTAATCCTAAGGCGTCTGAAAGCTTTGCTGATAGTTATACTCGTGAAGCTGTGCGGATTGCATTGGTTTCATTATCTGCTAAAGCTGCTCCAGCAGGTACAATGCCAGTAATTTTAGGTGCGGGTTGGCCTGGTGTATTACTTCATGAAGCGGTAGGGCATGGTTTAGAAGGGGATTTTAATCGCAAAAACAGCTCGGTGTTTTCAGGAAAAATTGGTGAAAAAGTTACTTCGGAACTCTGTACAATTGTCGATGATGGAACAATTGAAAATCGCAGGGGATCATTATCAATTGATGACGAAGGTACAGTAAGTCAAAAAACTGTTCTTATCGAAAAAGGTATTTTAAAAGGTTATATGTTTGATAAGATGAATGCTAAATTAATGAATACATATTCAACCGGTAATGGGCGTCGTGAAGGCTATGCATGTTTACCTATGCCAAGAATGACCAACACTTATATGTTAGCAGGAGAATCGTCTTTCAACGACATTATCAACAGTGTAGATTATGGTCTTTATGCACCTAATTTTTCTGGCGGTCAAGTTGATATTACTTCGGGTAAATTTGTTTTTTCAACATCAGAAGCTTATTTGATTGAAAAAGGAAAAATAACTACGCCAGTTAAAGGTGCAACTTTGATTGGCTCCGGCATTGAAACCATGCAACAAATATCGATGGTAGGGAACGATCTTACATTAGATTCAGGTGTAGGCATTTGTGGTAAAGCTGGACAAAGTGTTCCTGTAGGAGTTGGACAACCCACTTTAAAAGTGGATAACTTAACCGTTGGTGGAACGATTAATAACTAATAATTATAAATGAAATGGGAAATTAAATAGATGGAAACAATCATTACTCTTTATCATGCTTTTGTTAATCTGGATGTGGCAACGCTATCAAATCCTAATGTGCTTTGGACGCTTTACGGTATGTTATTTGTCGTTATTTTATTAGAAAATGGCGTTTTACCAGCAGCATTCTTACCAGGTGATAGTTTATTATTCTTAACTGGAGTATTGATTAGTCTCGACGTTTTTCATTTTGGTTTAATAAATGTTATTTTAATTGCTGGAGCCGCTTTAGGTACTTGGTTAGGTTATGCACAAGGTCTTTGGTTAGGTAACACTAAGCTTGTACAAAGCTGGATGGAACATGTTCCAGAAAAATATCATAAAAAATCAGAAGTTTTATTCCATAAATATGGATTACAAGCTCTTTTTATTGGGCGATTTATTGCTTTTGTACGTACGTTATTACCTATCATGGCGGGATTATCAGGATTACATAGTCGAAAATTTCATATTTATAACTGGATAAGTGCAACATTATGGATCTTCTTAATTGTAACATTAGGTTATTTATTTGGTTTATCGCCAGTTTTTAATAAATATGAAAAACAAATCATGTCTCTTCTTATGTTGATTCCAGTTTTATTATTATTATTAGGATTAATTTTCTCGTTGTGGCTTGCTTTTAAACGTTGGTTAGCAAAGAAGAAGCAATCTTGAGATTTAATTTTACAGATGAATTTATAAATAAGAGGGCGAAATTAACCGATAAGCCGGGTTCTGTCGTGGACAATCATTCCTCTAGGCTAATACTCACGCATTAGCTCAAGCAGTCTACCCGGATTCAACGCGGGCCGCGCCAATGAATCCCTATTTGACCTTGCTCCGAGTGGAGTTTACCGTGCCACAACTGTTACCAGTTGCGCGGTGCGCTCTTACCGCACCCTTTCACCCTTACCTGTTCTTATAAATAAGCCATCGGCGGTATACTTTCTGTTGCACTAGTCGTGAATGTTCGCTCACGCCAACATCCCCCAGGCGTTACCTGGCACTCTGCCCTATGGAGCCCGGACTTTCCTCCCCTTTGTTTGTTTCCTTTTTACAAAGGACAATAACAAAGCAGCGATTGTCTGGTTAATCTCGTTAATGAGTATAACTTAATGTATGATTTTGTCCAGTAATGTCTGTTCTTAATTAGATAGATGGGTAAAGTGTATACTTTTTTATACGGTTATTATCGGAAAAAGATAGAGTTGCTCTTAAATGAAGTAAAATAATTCACGCTAATAGCACATTATAGCAATGTGCTATCGGTATAAATAAAGTAAGTGTAACTACCATCTTTTATGTTCATGATTTTCATCATAATTATACCAAGTTACTACGCCTTTCGAAATGATAACATCCAATGTTCCGCTGATAGCATTAGATTGGGTCTCACCAATAATTAAATGGCTGGTTGAGCTTTTTCTAATGTATTTATATGTCCATTGTACTTCATCAGAATTAATCACTTTCTTACTTGCCGGTTCACCAAATAACGATATTATTTGTGCTTCAGTTGTTGAACCTTCAACTATACTACTAACTTTGTCTTTACTTAGTGGTGTACCTTGTTCAATAAAATTATTTTGTGTACAACCCGATAATAATATGATTGAGAATAAAGCGATAAAGAACTTATTAACATTTTTCATTATATTGTAACCTGATAATTAATATTTTTTCTCCATGAATGTGAATGATAGCATATGTTTGGTAACGTTCAAGATCTACAAAAAACTTAATCTACATCAAGATAGAAATGTTGTTTTTATTTCTATATGTTTCCATAATTTCATCACTCTTTATTAATTTTTTTTTGTTTAGTCATGGATTTTCGCTTTTTTTTCTTCTTAAGTCGTAGTACGCGCTTTATCGGTTGATTGGTTATGGAATCTATATAACGACTGGGCCAAATTTCATGTGGCTCCATATTTAATGCTTGTGCAATAATAAATTCTCCTTTTGTCCAAGGTCTAGCTAAAGCATTACTCAATGTCGATGAACTTAAACCTGATTGTCGAGAAAGATTAGCAAGCGTTGTGCCTTTCTTTTTTAGTGCGGCAATAATATCTGCAGGATGCCAATCACTAGAATCAATTTTCATTTTTTATTTCCTCTTAGTTTATAACCTTGTATATCTATGATATGCTTTGATGTTACTTAAACAAGTAAGTTTATAATCTAACTATAGTTATTTATGACTTCTTGTTTCTTATTTATTGTATCAAAGTTTCTTTAATTTCTATAATTTTTTCTTATTGTGTTAAAATGGGATAGTAAAATGAAAGAATGGTTCTCATCAAAAGAGCTATCAAGTATTGCCGGGATGCCATCAACGATACAAGGTGTTAATCGTAAAGCAAGAGCTGAAAATTGGACTGCACGCAAAAGAACGGGTGTTAGAGGAAAGGCTTTAGAGTATCATATAAGCAGCTTACCTCTAAGTGTCAAAAAAGCATTATATCTTGAAGAAGAAAGTGCTACATATGTTGTTTCACCAATTGATCCATTGCAATTATGGATGACAGCATTTGAACAGTTATCTGTTGATGAAAAATCCATTGTTATATCGTGGTTAATGCGAAACGGCATTAAAGATTTTATAAGTTTTATTAATAAACATAAAAAAGATAGTTAGTGTTATTGCGCAAGCTGCGATATACTTTAACGCTAGTAAAAAATCAATTTAGTTGCTATGGAATAAACAATGGAAAGTCAGTTTCAATTAACAAATAGTAAAGATATTATTGTATATTTAGCTCAACAATTTCCAAATTGTTTTACTCTTGAAGGTGAAGCAAAACCTTTAAAAATTGGAATTTTTCAAGATATCCTTTCTCGCTTGGATGATGAGGCGCTAAGTAAAACAAAACTTCGTGTTGCCTTACGCGCTTATACCATGAGTTGGCGCTATTTATATAGTATTAAAGAAGGCGCTCATCGTGTTGATTTAGATGGAAATCTAAATGAACTTATAAGCAAAGAACAAATGGAATATGCTCAACAACAATTAAAAGAAAGTAAACAGAAAGCTAAAGAGCGTTTAAAAGAGCGAACACAAAAAGAAAAACGTAAAAATTCACGTCCGTCTGTCAAAAAAGCCAAAACATTAAAAATAGGTGATTATGTTAAAGTAATATTAGGTAATAAACCGTTAAAAGTACAAATCATTAATATTGAAAAAGAGCATATCAAAGTAAATGTCGGATCTGGTATGGAATTAACTGTTAAACCTGAGCATATTATTACCAAATAGAGAATTTGAATGAATAAATTACTCAAAGGCACTATTAAATTAAGCCTTGCACTATGCATTGTAAGTCTAAGTGTACAGGCCAAACAGCCTGTCGCTGAACAATTACCAATACTTAAACAAGATGATGTTCATCAAGTTGTAGCTAAGCGAGTAACAAATTTTTTTACTCAAGCACATTATCGTAACTTTGCATTAGACGGTGCATTTTCAGCTAAAATTTTTGATCGCTATTTTAAAATGCTAGATGGTAGTAAAGCGATATTCATTCAAGACGATATCGATACTTTCCGCAACAGGCAAGAGTTATTAGGTCAAGAATTATTTGATGGTAATTTAAAAACGGCATACGATATCTATAATCTTGCAATGCGTAAACGTTATGAACGTTATAAATATGCGCTTAAAGTTTTACAATCTCCAATGGATTTTTCGACTAACGATGAAATTGATTTTAATCGTGAAGATATATCTTGGGCAATTACTGAAAAAGAGCTCGATTCTTATTGGAATAAGCGTGTTAAATATGATGAGCTTAGCTTATCTTTATCTGGAAAAACTGAAACTCAAATTCGAGAAATATTGACCAAACGTTATAATCGAGTTTTAAAAACTATTGAACAATCAAATAATGAAGATGCTTTCCAAGTCTTTATGAATGCATTTGCGCGAGAAATAGATCCTCATACCAGTTATTTAGCACCACGTAAAAAACGTGATTTTGATTCGGAAATGAGTTTATCTTTTGAAGGTATAGGTGCAACACTTAGTCAACAAGACGATTATACAGTAATCATGTCTTTTGTTACTGGCGGACCGGCTGAAAAAAGTAAATCAATTGCCGTAGGTGATAAAATTATCGGTGTTGGGCAAAGTAATTCTCCTATAGAAGATGTAATTGGTTGGCGTTTAGATGATATCGTTGACAAAATTCGAGGTCCGAAAGGAACAGTGGTTAAACTTGAAATATTGCCCGCGGGTAACAATAGTAAACCAAAAATTATTGAACTTACTCGAGATAAAATTCACTTTGAAGATCGTGAAGCAAAATTAAATATTGTCGATAACCCGCGAGGAAAAGTTGGTATTATTGATATACCAAGTTTTTATATGGGATTAACCGATAAAGTCGAATCTCTTTTATTGGATGCTAATAAAGCTAAGTTACAAGGTCTGGTTATTGATTTACGTAATAATGGTGGGGGTTCTTTAGCGGAGGTTATCTCTTTGACAGGACTTTTCATTGATTATGGACCAGTAGTTCAAGTTCGCGATAATCTTCAAAAAGTAATTGTTTATGATGATAAAAATAAAGGTATTGAATATACAGGTCCCATTGTTGTAATGGTCAATCGTTATAGCGCTTCTGCTTCAGAGATATTTGCTGCAGCGTTACAAGATTATGGTCGAGCTGTAATAGTCGGTGAAACAACTTATGGTAAAGGGACTGTTCAAACCTCACGAAATATTGCTTATCAAACAGATGCCAGACTCCATCCTAATTGGCCCGAGTTAGGTGGTGTACAATATACTGTACAGAAGTTTTATCGTATCAATGGAGGGAGTACACAACTTAAAGGTGTTGAACCCGATATTGAAATGGGCAAAACAAAATATGACGATGAAACAGGTGAACGTTTTTTAGATAATGCCATGCCATGGGATAAAATACCATCATCTGAATATTTAACGCTGACTAATATAAAACCAATATTGCCTTATTTGAAATCAGAACATTTAACTCGAATTTCAAATAATCCAGAATTTGTTTATATCGATCAAGATATTCAAGAGCTTAATGATAAAAAAGAACGTCGGTATATTGTGTCTCTCAATAAAAAGAATCGTGAAGCTGAACAAAAAAGTTATGAAGATCGTGATTTAAAAAGAACCAATGAACGTTTAGCTCGTGAAGGTAAACCACCCATTTCTAAATTAGAAGATTTACCTAAAGATTATAAGCAACCAGATGCTTATTTAAATGAATCAGTCGAAATTCTTTTGGATTTAGCGCCTAAATATCCAAATATTGAGGTAAAAAAATCAACTCAAGAGGTTATTTCACTTAGTTCACCAATTAATAAATAGGTTTTGGTCAATAACAGAATTATTGGAGAAAATTTAAGATGTGTACAGATTTAAAATTTGCTTTAATGACAACAGTTGCAATTCTATCCGTTTTAGTTGTGTTTGGTATCATTGTTTTTACGCATTAAAAAAACTTGATTAATTAGCTTGAGATTATTATAGTATGCAACCTGCTTTTTCTAAAGCAGGTTGTAAATATAAGGTGAGGTGTCCGAGTGGTTGAAGGAGCACGCCTGGAAAGTGTGTATACGGCAACGTATCAAGGGTTCGAATCCCTTCCTCACCGCCATATTTATTTTAGTTTTTGGAAATGAAGAATCTTTTGTTCAATGTGATTTACATATATCATTTTCAATATTATATTAGTGCATTTCCTCATTATAATGTGATCGGAAGTGACGAGTTATACCTTCCCTCTCCTTAATCATTGGAGCCATTATGGAAAACTTACGCACGGTTCAGGATTTTATACGCTGGACATCATCGCAACTTAGTTTATCAGATGCTTTTTTAGGTCACGGAACTGATAATCCTATCGATGAAGCTAAACAACTTATCTTAACCACTTTGGGTTTATCACTGTTTATTCCTACCGAATTTTATTCAGCAAATCTTACAAATGATGAAAAACAAGGGCTTTTCAATGTAATCCAAAGACGGATTCATGATCGAGTGCCAACACCATATTTAACGAATCAAGCATGGTTTTGTGGACATAGTTTTTATATTGATGAACGAGTCTTAATTCCTCGTTCTCCGATTGGTGAATTAATTGATAATCACTTCCAATCTTTATTATCCCAATCACCCCAACAGATTTTAGATCTCTGTACAGGTAGTGGATGTATTGGTATTGCGTGTGCTTACGCTTTTCCTGATGCACAAGTTGATATTACTGATATTTCATTAGAAGCATTAGATGTAGCACAACAAAATATCGACTTGCATCAAATGAATTTCCAAGTAACACCAATGCTATCTGATTTATTCAATGATATTCCAACAAAACAATATGATCTTATTGTTACCAATCCTCCTTACGTTGATAATGAAGATATGGACGATTTGCCTGATGAGTTTTCCTATGAGCCTAAATTAGCACTTGAAGCAGGATTTGATGGTTTAGATATCGTTAAACGAATTTTAAGTGATGCAATTAATTATTTATCACCACAAGGTGTATTAGTTTGTGAGGTAGGAAATAGCTGGGTTCACTTACAAGAGCAATATCATCAAGTACCTTTTCAGTGGTTGCAATTTGAACGAGGTGGGTTAGGTGTTTTTTCTATCACTCGAGAAAAGCTGATTCAATATCATCACTGTTTTATTTAGGCTATTTTCAATATTCGGAAAAATTATTATGGCTGGAAACTCAATAGGAAAATTATTTAAAGTCACAACATTTGGAGAGTCACATGGTATTGCTTTAGGTTGTGTTGTTGATGGTGTGCCTCCTGGGCTCGCTTTGACTGAGTCAGATATGCAACATGATCTTGATCGTCGTCGTCCAGGTTCCTCGCGTTATACTACTCAACGGCGTGAAGCTGACCAAATAAAAATCTTATCAGGCGTTTTTGAGGGGGTAACAACTGGTACTAGCATTGGTCTATTAATTGAGAATACCGATCAACGTTCACAAGACTACAGCAAAATTAAAGATATTTTTAGACCAAGCCATGCTGATTTCACTTATCAACATAAATACGGGATCCGCGATTATCGTGGTGGTGGGCGTTCTTCGGCACGTGAAACTGCGATGCGAGTTGCTGCTGGTGCAATAGCAAAAAAATATTTGTATGAAAAATTAGGGATCACCATTCGCGGCTATCTAGCCCAAATGGGTGAGATAAAATGTCAATTAAAAGATTGGCAACAAGTTGAAAAAAATCCATTTTTTTGTGCTGATGAAAGTAAACTTGAAAAATTAGATGAATTATTAAGATCATTAAAAAAAGAAGGTGATTCAATAGGGGCGAAGGTTTGCATTGTAGCTGAAAATGTACCAGTTGGTTTAGGTGAACCTGTATTTGATAGATTAGATGCCGAACTTGCCCATGCACTAATGAGCATAAATGCTGTAAAAGGTGTAGAAATCGGTGATGGTTTTGATGTTATTAGTAAACGTGGTAGTGAAAACCGTGATGAAATAACTCCACAAGGTTTCTTATCTAACCATGCTGGTGGTATTTTGGGTGGAATTAGCTCAGGGCAAACTATTTTAACGAGTATTGCATTAAAACCGACGCCAAGTATTGAAATCGCAAGTCAATCTATCAACATTCATGGTGAGAGTGTTAAAGTATCAACACATGGACGGCACGATCCGTGTGTCGGTATAAGGGCTGTGCCAATTGCTGAAGCAATGGTTGCTATTGTTTTAATGGATCACTATCTTCGTTATCGGGCCCAGTGTAATGATATGAATAAATTATGAGTGATGAACTCTTATTATTATTATTTGCTCTTGCTACTTTAGCTGGATTTATTGATTCAATTGCTGGTGGTGGAGGATTATTAACCGTACCTGCATTATTGGCAGTTGGCTTACCTCCAGCGAGCGCCTTAGCCACTAATAAATTACAAAGCTGTGGTGGATCATTTTCAGCCAGTCTTTACTTTATTCGTGAACGCATGGTTGATTTAAAACAGCAAAAATGGGCGATTATATGTGCTTTTATCGGCTCGGCGCTTGGCACATTATCAGTCATGCATATACAAGCGAACTTTTTAAAATTATTATTACCCATTTTAACCATCAGTGTAGGGCTCTATTTCTTATTATCCCCAACCATTGGGGTAAATGATCGTAAAAGTCGCTTAACCATAATCCAATTTGCCATATTACCAGCGTTAATAATCGGATTTTATGATGGATTCTTTGGTCCCGGAGCAGGCTCATTCTACGCACTTGCCTATATCTCTCTAGCTGGTTTTAATTTAACCAAAGCCACTGCACACACGAAAGTACTTAATTTTACTTCTAACTTAGCGGGTTTAATCTTTTTTATTGTTGGTGGAGAAGTGGTTTGGTCAATTGGTTTAGTCATGCTTGTAGGCCAATTTATTGGTGCAAGGTTAGGAGCAAAAATGGTTATCACCAAAGGGCGAAAACTAATAAGGCCCATGCTTATTACCGTCTCGACCATTATGAGTATCAAACTCTTCTATGAAAACTTCTTTTAGTGATTCAGTTTTACACTTAAACGTATGTTTTTTCTTTTATGCTCTGGCTGGCACTTTATAGGTGAATGTAAAAACAAAAAACAAAACGGTATACACTCCTGAATATTTTTTACAACTTAAATGATCATTTACTTATAAAACACGATATTCAAAAAATTCATTCGTCACACTAAAATTTCATTTATTAGCTTATCTTATTGGTCGGTTGTAACCCATTTTTATCACTTTGCCATCCGTTATTTTGTCAAAAATTTTGAACAAAAGGGGGGACGATTCCGTAAAAAGGATTATTCAGCTATTAAAACTTAACCAACGTTCCGTGCAAAATGTTCAAAAACCATTGGTAAAAGTTCAATTCGGTTTCTCTTTTTTTGATAATGCTAAGGCAATAAGCTTGATGGATATTTCATTAATTTATTAATGATATCAGTAAGTTATATTTATAATTCAAATTTAAAGAATTTTAAAAAAAGATTGCAAAATATACGAAAAGAGTGTTTTATAATCTTTTTTAGATTATTTGTTAACGTCAATTCAACTCAGGTTATAGTAACATGGTTATTATTGGTTTTGTTCCGGCTGGCAATGTGATCGGTTGGATCATGCCGTTGCTCACCCTGATGCACCGTCAATAGAGTTTGGTAAAAGGATACCGAACGGATATCACAAGGATCTGATGCGTGTCCGAATCCTTACCCTAATTGAAAATAACTGAAATCACTTCCAAAGCTAAAGCCGGGTTAAAAAAACACGGCATGCCTAAAGGGTAGCAAGGAAAGTGCAATAATGTCAGCATGGGACAATATCTTAAACTGAAAAATCCACCCAATTTTTAGATCATGGGCAACAAGTCCGGGCAAATAATTTTGCCATTATTATAATTGTCAGGTAATAAACCATTCAAAATGGCATTAATCCGATTATCGAATAAGGGATTTTAACCTATGCACAGGGAAGCAGAATCTTATTAGTCCAGTAGGTATAGAGGGCTCAGACAGCACCTTTGCCAATCAGGGTGATATAAACCTGCAAGCCCAAAATGCCCAAGTTAATCTGGTCACTAAGCAGGACATCAAAATCAGCATTAAAAGCATTGAGTTATGGACAGCGGATCATATGTATATAAAAAGCAATACCATGTAAAAATGGTTTGATCGCTGCTATTTTATTAAAAGAATTAGAGCGAAAAAATTTGATGATTTAGGCAAAGTACTCACTGAATAGCGTCAAGCACGATAGAAGATGTTTTAATATGTATAGCGAATTTTTATAAGGAGCTTATCAAAGCCATTTAACTATTTTCCTTGATGTGTAGAAAACTGCTGTTTTGCTCTCGCTAGTTGGTCTTAACGCTTCAGTTCGTACGTTGAAGCTGAATGTAGAAATATATTGGTAAAGAATAAGTTTCAAAAATTAAATTTTATGTTATTTTAGTTAATTCAAATTACATAGTATTCTCAAATAAGCTAAGTACAAAATGATAATTGAAGTATTAGATATAAATTTTGATTATAATGGCGTTTTACAGGTCATTCATCCTGTTATTATACAAGATGATAATAATATGATATTAATTGATGCTGGGTATCCTTGTCAGTTCAACTTATTTGAACAAGAAGCAAAAAAAAAGGATCTAAATTTAAATAAGTTATCTCATATTATTATTACACATCATGATTTTGATCATATTGGCTCATTAGCTGATTTTAAAAAAAAATATCCTTATATTAAAATATTGTCATCTAATGTAGAAAAAGCATATATCGAAAAAAGAAGAAAACCTTTGCGTTTAGAACAAGCAGAAAAAAGATATTCTTCCTTATCTGATGATGAAAAAAAGCAGGCTATTACTTTCCATAATATATTAGAAAGTATAGAAAGGGTTGAAGTTACTGATATTTTAAGTAATCACCAAATTTTAGCTATAAGTCAAGGTGTTGAGGTTATTTTTACACCAGGACATACTGAAGGTCACATATCCTTATATATTAAGGAAACCAAAACGCTTATAGCTGGTGATGCATTGGTTTTGGTTGATGATCGACTAATTATTCCTTATCCAGAATTTGCTTATGACTTATCTCAAGCACAAAGTTCAGTGAAAAGTTTATTTCATTACCAAATTGAAGAAGTGATTTGTTATCATGGCGGTATTTATAAAGGAAACTGGCAAGATATATTAATATTAGATAATTGGTGAGTAGAATAATTATCGAGGAAATTAAAAATTAATTACAGTTATGATCCATATCATGAATAAAAAGTTATATTAAATTAGTTTATCTATTTTGTGTAATTAGAGTTTTGGACTGTAGTTTTTTATTGCGCTTGTAATTATATTTTGTATATAGTTGAATTTATTTTGCAAAATGATTTGTTTATAACAATCAATTAAGTGATGCTATGAAACTTCAACAGTTACGTTATATTTTAGAAATTGCCCGCTCAGGTTCAATAAATGAAGCGGCTAAAAATTTATATATTACCCAACCCAGTTTATCAACTGCCGTTAAAGAATTAGAAACAGAATTTGGTATTGAGATTTTTGTGCGTACGTCAAAAGGGGTTTCACTTTCAACCGATGGTGTGGAATTTTTAGGGTATGCTAAGCAAGTATTGGATCAAGCTGAACTGTTAGAGCAACACTATGCTAAAAAAGCACCATCGAAACAGTTATGTAGCATTTCAACTCAGCATTATGCATTTGCAGTCAACGCTTTTGTTAATCTTATTAAAAAAAATCACACCGATGAATACGAGTTTACATTACGAGAAACTAGAACTTACGATATCATTACTGATGTGGCTAATTTACGTAGCGAAGTCGGCATTTTATATATTAATGATTTTAATCAAAAGGTTATTTTACGTTTATTAAAAGAGCATCGGCTGACTTTTAATCCTCTGTTTGAAGCGGATCCTCATGTATTTATCAGTACTAATCATCCTTTAGCTGATATGAAATTACTAACTTTACATGATTTAGAAGAGTATCCTTACTTATCGTTTGAACAAGGTGAGTATAATTCGTTTTATTTTTCGGAAGAGATTTTGAGTACGGTATATCATAAAAAAAGTATTCATGTTAGTGATAGAGCAACTTTGTTCAATTTACTACATGGTTTAAATGGTTATACTATAAGTACGGGAATATTAAGCACAGATTTGAATGGTTCTGATATTATATCTATACCGCTCAAAGTGAAAGAAAAAATATTAGTAGGGTGGATTACCTCTCAAAAAGTACAATTGAGTATTTCGGCACAAAATTATATTGAAGCACTTAAAAAACTCATTCAAGAAGAGTATGGCTATACCATTAAATGATGCCAGTGCAATAAAAACAAATCAAATTGCTATTTCAGTAAATTCTAGTATAATTGCGCACGATTCATATATCTAGTATATGAATATCGAGGAGTGTCTGAATTAGAGATCGGTCATTCCATATTTTATGTTAATTTAAGAGGTTTATTATGTCTCTAACTGTAGAAGCTAAAGCGAAAATCGTTGCCGACTTTGGTCGTGGTACTAACGACACTGGTTCAACTGAAGTTCAAGTTGCACTTTTAACTGCACGCATTAATGACTTACAAGGTCATTTTTCTGAACATAAGAAAGATCACCATAGTCGTCGTGGTTTGTTACGCATGGTATCTAGTCGTCGTAAATTATTAGATTATTTACGTCGTAAAGATTTCGAACGTTATAGCCAACTGATTCAAAAATTAGGTTTACGTCGCTAATTTATAATCTACTAGGAAAGAGGCTTAGGCCTCTTTTTCGTTGTGAAAAATTAGGGCTCTGATATAATGCTGAGTTCGAAAAGTAAAAGATTATATCTCATGTTTCGCGCGACTAATGAGAGTTCTATAATTTATAGATTTGTCATTAGTCGTGACAGTGAAATAATCTTTTGTTGATCATTCCCACATTGTTGAAGTAAGTATCATAACTAAAGTTGTGCTGATCTCTATCAAAATATCAAACTTCAACAAAATTACTACAAGAGGACATTATTTTGTTTAATCCGACATATCAAAAATTTCAATATGGTCGTCATACCGTCACTTTAGAAACAGGCATTATGGCTCGTCAAGCAACTGCTGCTGTAATGGTTAATATGGATGATACTGCTGTATTTGTAACGGTTGTTGCTGACAAGAAAGTTAAAGAAGGCCAAGACTTCTTCCCTTTAACAGTTAATTACCAAGAACGTACTTATGCAGCTGGGCGTATTCCTGGCGGATTTTTTAAACGTGAAGGCCGGCCAAGTGAAGGGGAAACTCTCATTGCTCGTTTGATCGACCGACCACTTCGTCCTTTATTTCCTGAAGGCTTTGTTAATGAGATTCAGATTATTGCCACGGTTGTATCAGTTAATCCAGATGTTAGTCCTGATTTGGTTGCTATGATTGGTGCTTCTGCTGCGCTATGCCTATCTGGTGTGCCTTTCCATGGTCCAATTGGTGCAGCTCGTGTGGGCTTGATAAATGATGAATTTGTTTTAAATCCTTCAGTAAAAGAGCTAGCGACAAGTCGTTTAGACTTAGTGGTTGCTGGTACTAAAAGTGCGGTTTTAATGGTTGAATCTGAAGCAGATTTATTAACTGAAGATCAAATGTTGGCGGCGGTCGTTTTCGGTCATGAGCAACAACAAGTTGTCATTGATAATATTAATGAGTTTGTGACTAAAACTAATTGCGAAAAATGGGATTGGGTTGCACCAGTTAAAAATGAAGCACTTTATAATGCTGTTTCTGAATTAGCAAAAGATCGCTTAGGTGAAGCGTATCGAATTACTGAAAAACAAGCGCGCTATGCTCAAATCGATTTAATTAAAGAAGAGGTATTAGCGGCACTTAAAGAGAAAGATGAAGAACTTGATGAAAACGAAGTTATCAATATTATTGTTGATTTAGAAAGTCAAATCGTTCGTCAACGCGTTATTGCTGGTGAACCACGTATTGATGGTCGCGAAAAAGATATGATTCGTGCGCTTGATATTCGTACGAATGTCTTACCTAGAACTCACGGTAGTGCATTATTTACTCGTGGTGAAACTCAAGCATTAGTAACAGCCACTTTAGGTACTGAACGTGATGCTCAAATTATTGATGAGTTGACCGGTGAATACACTGAACGCTTTTTATTGCATTATAACTTCCCTCCGTATTCTGTTGGTGAAACAGGTATGGTTGGTTCACCAAAACGCCGTGAGATTGGTCATGGTCGTTTAGCTAAACGTGGTGTTGCAGCTGTAATGCCGAGTATAGAAGAGTTTCCTTACACGGTTCGCGTTGTTTCTGAAATTACGGAATCTAATGGTTCTTCTTCAATGGCTTCTGTATGTGGTGCGTCATTAGCACTTATGGATGCTGGTGTACCAATTAAGTCCTCCGTTGCTGGTATTGCAATGGGGCTAGTGAAGGAAGGCGATAAATTTGTCGTTTTATCTGATATTTTAGGTGATGAAGATCATCTTGGTGATATGGACTTTAAAGTAGCGGGTACCCGTGAAGGTGTAAGTGCATTACAAATGGATATCAAGATTGAAGGTATCACGAAAGAAATTATGCAAATTGCGCTTAATCAAGCAAAAGGTGCTCGTTTACATATTTTAGGCGTGATGGAACAAGCTATTAATAAACCTCGTCAAGAGATTTCAGAGTTTGCACCACGTATTTATACCATGAATGTCAATCCGGACAAAATTCGCGATATTATTGGAAAAGGTGGCGCAACGATTAGAGCCTTGACCGAAGAGACGGGTACCACTATTGAAATCACTGATGATGGTACTGTTAAAATTGCTGCTTCAGACAGCAATAAAGCGAAAGACGCAATGGCGCGCATTAATAATTTAGTTGCAGATGTTGAAATTGACAAAATTTATGCAGGTAAAGTTACACGGATTGTTGATTTTGGTGCTTTTGTATCAATTATTGGTGGTAAAGAAGGTCTTGTCCATGTATCACAGATTGCAGATCATCGTGTTGAAAAAGTCTCTGATTATTTAAAAGTTGGACAAGAAGTGAATGTTAAAGTGTTAGAAATTGATCGACAAGGTCGGATTCGTTTGAGCATGAAAGATGCTGTAGAACCAACAACAGAAGCAGCTCAAACTACCGAATAAAAAATTATTCACTAGGAGTTAAGATGAGACAATACAACCTGATGAGAATTATTAGCTTTTCATTAGCAATTATTCTTATGTCAGGTTGTTGTAATTCTCAGCCTTTGCTTGCTGTTCCTGATCAAGTCTCCTATGATGACGAACTGAAAATTGCACAAATAAGTCAACAGTTATCTCAAAAAGACATTGATACAGTTACGCGGATACAGCTTATATTTCAACGTGGCATTGTTTACGATTCACTAGGCTTCAAAGCATTTGCGCAAAGTGATTTTAGTTACTTGATGGAATTCAATCCTGAAATTCCAGACATTTACAATTTCATGGGAACTTATGCTTTACGTGAAGGGGATTTTGACAATGCTTTAATGTCCTTTAATACGACATTAGAACTTGATCCAAATTATGCTTATGCTTATTTAAATCGTGCCATTACTTTATATCGTACTGGTCATTATCAATCAGCAGAACGCGATGCACATCAATTCTATCAATTTGATGTGAATGAACCGATAAGAATTTTATGGCTTTATTTAATTGACAAAGAGATAGATAATAAAGCTGCACAAAATAAGCTACAAAAACGTTATGATCTTATGAATGATAAAACGATTTATAGTAGCGATATCATTGCATTTTATTTAGGTAAGATTAATGAATCTAAGTTAATGCAAAATCTTCAACAAGGCGTTGAAAGTAACCGGCAACTAGCCGAACGTCTTTGCGAAGCCTACTTTTATTTAGGTAAATATTATCAAAGTAAAGGTAACAACGAGCGTGCTAAAATGTTATTTAAATATGCTTTAGCTAATAATATTTATAACTTTGTTGAACATCAACAGGCGCTCTATGAAATGAAGTTACTTGCAGAAAATGAAAAGTAACATGGGTCATGCCAGTTTTAAAAGTGAAAATATTGTTATAGCGTAGTTCTGATTTGCCAAAAAATATATTCTCAACATTTGATAATACAAATAGTTTTATCATCTTTTAAATAAATATCATTTAACTTTAAATTTATTTATTTTGTATACATTGGATCGTAGTTGAGTCAATATCGGTAGTTAGTTATTGGGGTGAGTTGTAAATTTTCAATTTAGTGAGCTGGCATAAATTTATATAAACTTTTTTTGTTTGAAATAGTAATAATTTAGCGATTACTGTTATTTGTTAATCAATGTATCTAATATGGTTAACCAAAATTAAGTTTGTATATTCAAAATTTTTAAGCGAGTTTACATGACAAAAGAAATTTCTTTTATTGACCTTGGTTTATCTGAGGATATCCTTAACGCATTAAATGATCTTGGTTTTAGCAAACCATCACCAATTCAATCTGAATGTATTCCTTTATTATTAGAAGGAAACGATGTATTGGGGATGGCACAAACAGGTAGTGGTAAAACTGCTGCGTTTTCAATTCCTTTCTTAATGAATATTGATGCAAATCTAAAAGCACCACAACTTTTAGTTTTAGCACCGACTCGAGAACTTGCAATTCAAGTTGCTGACGCTTGTGCAGAATATTCAAAATATATGAAAGGGATCAAAGTATTAGCATTATATGGTGGTCAACGTTATGACGTTCAATTAAAAGCGTTAAAGCAAGGCCCTCAAATTGTGGTTGGTACACCAGGACGTTTACTTGATCATTTAAATCGTAAAACATTAGATCTTTCTAATCTTAAAGGATTAGTGCTTGATGAAGCTGATGAAATGCTACGAATGGGTTTTATTGATGATGTTGAGAGCATCATGGCGACGATTCCTGAAGATCATCAAACAGCACTATTTTCAGCAACAATGCCAGCGCCAATCCGCCGTATTACTAAACGATTTATGCATAACCCTAAAGAGGTACAAATCAAAGGGACTAACCAAACTGCACCAGATATCGATCAGAGCTATTGGCTTGTTCGTGGTATGAGAAAAAATGAAGCAATTGTTCGCTTTTTGGAAGCTGAAGATTTTGATGCTGCGATTATTTTTGTTCGCACAAAATCAGCGACATTGGATGTGGCCGAAGTACTTGAAAAACATGGTTACAGTTGTGCGGCTTTAAATGGTGATATGACACAACAGTTACGTGAACAAACTTTAGATCGATTACGTAATGGTCGTTTAGATATTTTGATTGCAACCGATGTTGCCGCTCGTGGTTTAGATGTTGAGCGTATTAGCTTAGTTATCAACTATGATATTACTTTAGATTCAGAGTCTTATGTTCATCGTATTGGGCGAACAGGGCGAGCAGGACGTGCTGGTCGTGCAATTTTATTTGTTGATAGTCGTGAACGTCGTTTGCTTAAAAATATTGAGCAAACAATTAAAAAACCAATTCCTGAAGTGGGATTACCTTCAAAAGAGCTACTTGAAGCACGTCGTTTAGCGAAGTTTACTGAGCAAGTTCAAAAACAACTTGATAGTAGCGATTTACAACAGTATCAAATTTTGTTATCACAAATACAAGCTGACAGTGGGGCAGATCTTGAAACCATTGCGACTGCTTTATTAAGGTTAGCTCAAGGTGAGCGTCCATTAATTTTACCTCCAGATCCAGTATTCAAACCATCACGTGAATTGCGCGATCGAGATAGTCGTGGTGGTGAACGTCGTTTGCGTGGGGATAATCGTGAAACACCAAAACGTCGTGAACGCCGTGATGTGGGTGAAATGGATATGTACCGTATAGAAGTGGGTAAAGAAAACGGTGTTGAAGTACGTCATATTGTTGGTGCAATTGCGAATGAAGCAGATATTAGTAGTCGATATATTGGTAATATTAAACTTTATGAAACTTATTCAACTGTTGAACTACCAAAAGGTATGCCTAAAGATATCTTAAATCATTTTGAAAAAGTAAGAGTGCTTAATCAACCAATGAAGATGAGCCTTATTAGTGGCAAAGCTACGGAAACTAAGCGTGGTCGCAAAAGCACAAAATCTGATATAGGCGACAGCAAAAATTTCACTAAAAAACGTGGTCGTCCAGCAGCACCTAAATTTTAATACATTGTGTTTTGATGCTTGTAAACCTCTGCCATATGGTAGAGGTTTTTTATTGTTTTTCTTTTAGATTATTGCCTGCACCTTTTGGTAAGGTGATAAAGTCAATCATCGCCATTAAAGTCATTCCTACTACCATAAACAAGGCTAGTCGAAAATCTTCAACCATTAAACCTGTTTGACTATGTTCATTATAGCTGGAAGCAATAAAAAGGAATAATGCACTTAAAACAATACCAAGTACGTTATTCAATTGTTGAATAATGGTTGATAATATATTGGCGCTTTGTATTTCGTTTTTATCAATTTCAGAAAAACTAAGTGTTGTGATCGTGGTAAATTGGATAGAACGTGCACCACCAGAAAAAAATAGCACCAATATAATCCAGATGATTGGTGTTTCTGAAGTGAAAAAGGCACACAATACAAAACTGAATGAAAGTAATAGACCATTAACGATAAGAATTTTACGAAATCCAAACTTGTGAATTAAAGGGGTATTAACGGTTTTGAGGATGATATTACCCGCAAATAGTGAAAGCAGTAATGAACCGGTAGTTAATGGCGACCATCCAAAACCGACTTGGAACATCAGTGGTAAAATAAATGGTGCGGTGTTTAAGCTAATTCGTGTTAATGATCCGCCCAAAAAAGTCATTTTAAATGTGCGTTTTGAAAAAGCGTACAGACTGATTAATGGGTATTGAGTATGCGTGAGATGATAATAGGCAAAGATTAAGACTAAACTACCGGCAGAGGAACTGCCGAGAGCAAGCCAAAGACGACTATTTGAGTGAGAAATCATTTCAAGCCCATAAACAAACAGTAATAGACCTAATCCACAGGCGATAAATCCAACACTATCAAATGAACGCTTTTCAGGTCGATCTTTCGGTAAAAGTCGATGGGCGAAAAATAGAGCAATAAAGCCTAATGGAATATTAAGAAAAAATATCCAGTGCCAAGTAAGATATTGAGCAAAGAATCCACCAATAATTGGCCCAATCAGTGGTGCAATTAATCCTGGCCAAACTAGAATCGAAATGGTACTAACTAAATGCTGTTTTTCAGTTCGGCTTAATACAACGGTTCTGCCTACAGGTACCATTAAAGATCCACCTAAACCTTGTATTAATCTTGCGATAGTAAACATAGTTAAATTAGTCGATAAAGCACACAATATTGACGCCAACATGAATAATACAATCGAAATAGAAAAGATTCGATAGGCTGTAAAACGATTTGCTATCCAGCCACTTGCGGGTAAACCAATCGTAAGCGCGAGCATATAGGCACTAATACCAATAGATAAGTCTTGAGGATTCGTTAAAAATGATTTTGCCATTGCAGGTATTGCAGTAGTGATCACCGTAGCGTCTAGATTTTCCATAAAGAACGTTGCGGCAACTAAGATTGCCATTTTTCGGACGTAATTATTTTGTTGCATCATATTATTTAATTAATTGAGAAAAATAAAAATAAAGTTTTAATATATGCCAAAAATTTCAGTTGTGATAAAAATTTTTACATTTTGCCCTAAGTTATGATTAAGAGTATACTATTAACGAAATCAATCGGTAAACAGAGGTATAGCATGACAGATTCTTTAAACAAATGTAAAGCGAACGAAACTCCAGCGTGTTGTTGTGTAGATGTTGGTACAATTATTGATAATGACAATTGCAGCGCTGAGTACGAACATGTCTTTGCAACAGAATCAGAAGCACAAGCTAAATTGGCATCATTGACCCAAGCTGCAAAAACTGTTGAAACAGAACCTTGTGAAATTAACAGTAATATTGAGAAAGTTGATGATGGTTTTAAATTATCAGCAACATTTACTTTTTGCTGTGGTGCAGAATGCATGATCTTCCAATTAAAATTACGTTAATAATAGATTAATGAAAGTTTGTATTATGAGACACGGTGAAGCAGGATTTTCTGCTTCATCTGATTCAAGTCGCACTCTGACTGATTATGGTATTGAACAGTCTAAAAAAGTTGGTATATGGCTTAAAGAACAAAATTTTAACTTCGATTTAGCCTTAGTGAGTCCTTATTTACGTGCTCAGCAAACATTGTCCGGATTATCAACTTATGTCCACGTGACAAAGGTCGAAACTGAAAAATGCTTAGTACCCAGTGGTAGCTCATCACATATCGTTGATTTAATTAGAGTATTGTTATCTAATGGTTTAACAAATGTTATTATTGTATCGCATCTGCCATTAGTGGGATATGTTGTTAATGAACTTTGTCCGCAGGTCCCACCTCCTATGTTTCCAACTGCTGCTATTGCTTGTATTGAGCTAACATTAGATGCTGTAGGAAAGCTTGAATGGTTTCAGCAAGTTCAGTAAAAAAACTTAATCTTTTTGATCTACCTTTAACCGGTCGAAGCTTAATTGAAGCATCGGCCGGAACAGGTAAAACTTATTCACTCGCTTTTATTTATCTAAGGTTATTACTTGGTATTGGTCAAAATAGTTATCCAAAGCCACTTGACGTTAATCAAATCCTAGTTGTAACTTTTACTAAGGCGGCAACGCAAGAATTACGTTCACGTATTCGACAAAATATTCAAGAATTAAGGCTTGGTTTACTTCAGGGATATCATCAAGATCCTATTTATCAAAAACTGATTGAAATAATCGATGATCGCAAGTTTGCGGTGCAAAAACTTACTGATGCTCAACAATCAATGGACGATGCCGCTATTTATACTATTCATAGTTTTTGTCAACGTATATTAACCAGTCATGCTTTTGAATCAGGAGTGTTATTTGAACAAACACTCATGGCTGATGAATATCAACTGCAATTACGTGTAGCACAAGACTTTTGGCGTCATTACTTTACGCCACTTGATAAATCTCTTGCTTACTTAGTCATCGGCACTTGGCAAGATCCTGCCACATTATTAAAAGACATTAAGCCGTATTTAACTTTAGAATTAAAAAACAATAATGAGGCTGATCCTGATATCAGCGATATGATTAACACATTTTACCAGAATAACTTTAACCAGATTGAAGAAGTAAAACGATCATGGTTAGCTGCGGTTAACGAATTAACCGAGATTATTACCCAATCAGGCATTAGTAAACAATCTTATAGTAGCCGTAACTTACCTAATTGGATAAACAAAGTCACCACATGGGCCAATCAACCAACCCAGACGTTTGAATTACCCAATGAACTTGAAAGATTTTGCCAATCCGTATTAATCGAAAAAACTAAAGATGGCAAGAAGGCTCCTTATCACTGTATTTTTGCAAAAATTGAGTTACTTTATCAACAACCACTTAATTTACGCAGCCAAATTTTAATGGATATTGTCGGTGTTATCCAAAAAGGCATCTATAAAGAAAAACTCAAACAGGGTGCTATAAGTTTTGATGACCTGATTTGGCAACTTAATCGTGCTTTGTATGTAAAAAATGGTAAACGACTAGCGCAAAGTATTGCTTCACAATATTGTGTAGCCTTAATTGATGAATTCCAAGATACCGACCCATTACAGTATCAAATATTCAATCGTATTTACGATAGCCAGCATTCTGATTGCGGTCTGTTATTTATTGGTGATCCAAAGCAAGCTATATATAGTTTTCGTGGTGCTGATATTTTCACTTATTTAGAAGCTAAGCGATCGACAGGTGAAAATCATTATACGATGGATGTAAACCAACGTTCTTCAGCTTCAATGGTGAATGCAGTTAATCAACTATTTGCCAATCACGATAAACCGTTTGTATTTGATGAAATTCCTTTTTTACCAATGCAAGCAGCAGAAAGAAATCGGAAAAGATCATTATTAATCAATAAAAAAGAAGTGTCAGCATTAACTGCTTATCTATTGCCTGAAAGTGTTTCAACAAATGCGGATTATCAACAATACATGGCAAGCTGCTGTGCTCAACAAATAGTAAGTTTATTATCAAATTCTTCAGTATTAAGTGATAATCATGAACAACGTCCGGTGATGACCTCTGATATTGCTATTTTAGTGCGGACCGGACGTGAAGCTGAAATTATTCAACAGAAATTAGCCGTTTCTGGTGTTAAAAGTGTCTACCTATCAAATCATAATAGTGTTTTTTCATCAAGTGAGGCAAAAGATGTACTTTGTTTGTTGCAAGCAGTATTAATGCCAGAGAATGAATCAACACTACGGTTAGCCTTAATGACATCATTATTTGGTCAAACAATGACTGAACTTGAGCAAATTACAGAGGATCAGGATAAATGGGAAAGTTTGGTTGAAGAGTTTAAACAATACCAAGTGATTTGGTTATACTATGGTGTATTAGTGATGTTACGCCGTATGATGAAAAGACGTCATTTAGCTGAAAATATTTTGGCACGTCAAGATGGGGAGCGTACTTTAACTAATCTAATGCACTTAGGCGAATTGCTTCAAGAAGCTGCAGATGAATTAGACAGCCCACATGCTTTAGTACGTTGGTTGACCAAACAAATAGTGAATCCTGACCTTAATATAGAAAATCACGAACAGCGTCTCGAAAGTGATGATAACCTAGTTAAAATCATAACGATACATAAATCAAAAGGTTTGGAATTTCCAATTGTTTGGTTACCATTTATTTCAATGTATCGATCATCTAACAATCAATTTTATCATGATAAAGATAATGATTATAAACTAAGTTATGCATGGTTATTAACGGATGAAATTAAGCAACAAATTGAAGATGAACGCCTTGCCGAGGATTTACGTTTATTATATGTTGCCATGACGCGATCAGTTTATCATTGCAGCATCGGTCTTGCTTCTTTGAAAAAAAACCAGACAGCCATTAATCATCTTTTGAAAAATGACTTAAGAGCTATTAGTAGTTTGGCAAACTTAATTGATGTTCAATTGCCAATTGACGGGCAACGTTATGTGCCACCTATGTTATCCGCTCCAACATTATCCGCTAACGTTTTTAAGCGTAAGCTTTCAAACTGTTGGCGAGTGACCAGTTATACTGAATTGCAACGCCATGATGAAGGTGTCTTAACTTATCATCTTGATATCATCAATGATTGGGATGAGTCGCAACCAGAATCGGATAGTAAAGAGGCAATAATATCAAATTACAACATTCACCATTTCCCTAAAGGGGCATATGTAGGTACATTAATGCACAGCATTATGGAACAGATCTCACCCGATAATATTGATGAATTATGTGCACAAATGGTGAAAAAGCTTAATCTTAATTCTAATTGGAATAACACGATTGCCAATTGGATGAGGCAAGTATTGGCGACTGACCTTGGTCTACCTGGGTTAAACTTATCAAAAATATTGATGGGTAGATGCATAAACGAGTTACAATTTTATTTACCTATACGTCAATCTGTAACTTGCCAACAATTGGATTCTTTGTGTAAAAAATATGATGATTTGTCTCAATCGCGTTCTGAATTATCCTTTGATACGGTTCAAGGTATGTTGAAAGGATTTATTGATTTAATCTTTGAATTTAAAGGAAAATATTATTTGGTCGATTATAAGTCAAATTGGTTAGGTGATAATATTGATTATTATGGGCAACGTGCACTGAAAAAAGTGATGGAAGAACATCGTTATGATCTACAATATCAACTTTATAGTTTAGCATTGCATCGATTTTTGCGAAGTAGACTATCCAATTATCAATTTCAAACTCATTTTGGTGGGGTATATTATCTCTTTTTACGGGGTATGCCTGATAATGGCATTTTTTATCATCAACCTAAGCAAGAGTTTATTGAAAAACTCGATCAATTATTTGAAGGTGAAGAAATATTAACCTTTTAATTATCTAAAATTTAGGCACAAATAAACTGTGCCTAACTTTAGTCGTACAATCTTCGTTTATTAACATGTAAAAATCAATTGATAGCGATAATGTTTATCTGTTAGTAAAAATTCTGGATGTACACTAGGTGTCCATGAATCATCTCCACCAATGCCCATATGATAAGCATCTATACTGACATAGGCGCATGTTTGAGGCTCTAATAAATGACGATGTTTTTTTTCCATCAACTGTTTAGTTCCATATTGGTTGATGTTAAATTTAAATTGATGACCCATTATCGTCATGTCATTAACAGTTAATTGTTTAACATCGCAACGTAAGCCGTTTTCACAGGGATAAATGTAAGGCGTATAAAGTTCTGCAAATGGTAATGACCAATCACCAAAAATAGCAGAGGTCTTTCGGTCAGGATAATTTTCATGAGGTCCTAATCCTAGCCAGTTTACCTGTTCTGGTATCTCTTTCAATTGATACATCAAACCAATACGAGCGGGAGCAGGCATGTCATTGGCAATATCTACTTCAACTGAGATAGTTAACTTACCATCTTGATCAAACTGATATAACCACTTACTTTGAATGACTTTGCGTTTTTTCACTGAGTAGTTGTGTAGGGCTTCAATGATAACATAATCACTGGATTGTGATGCTTTGATTGCCAAACATTGGTGGCTTAGATCAAAATAACCCGCTGCCTTCCACTGTTCAATCCAGGCATAAGGGTTATTATTACTGTTGAAATCACCGCTAATACCAATATCATTATCAATTGGTGCACGAATAAACTGATCAGTAAGTGCACTGGCCAGTAATGGTTTCTTGTTTTTAACCCATTGGCTTAATTGTCCCGTTTTTTTGCTGATTTGCCAACTTTGATTTTTCCAATTGATATTAAAAGCATTATTATTTTCAGTTAATTTTAGTAATTTTTTATTTTTGCTAAATGCCAATTGTGGAATAAAACTGTTGGTCAATTTAAATTGTTCCCAAGCTACGATATGTTTTGCTGGCGACCATTTGGTAGCTCTATTTTGAATGACTTTAAGTGATAAGTGTAAGTCTTCACCTTCAAAATTATTACCAATGTCTTCAATAAGTTTGAGATTAATGATATTGTTAGGTGATATTCTGAGTTTAACTTTACCACTTTGTTGCTTTTTGCCATCTATCAGTAATTCCCATTCCAATGTTTCATTGTCTGTAGTATGAAATAGATATTCACTTTTCACTTCGATAACTAATGGTTTTTGGCTAACAAGTTTAAATTGAAATGGTTGTTGTACTTTTTTAGCTTCAATTAAGCTTGGATGCGGTATGCGGTCAGGAAAAACCAAACCATCTAAACAAAATTGCCTATCATGATACGCTTCACCGAAATCACCACCATAGGCCCAATAACTTTTGCCATATTTGGTATGGCAACGAATACCATGATCGGCCCATTCCCAAATAAATCCACCTTGTAGACGGGGATATTGTCTAAAGGCTTGCCAATATTTATAGAATGCCCCTAAACTATTTCCCATTGCATGAGCATATTCACATAAAATGAGAGGCCTGTTTTCGTCTGGCATGGATATCCATTTTTTTATCGCCCATTTGGGAACATTAGGATGAGGTTGATCTTGTTCAACACGGGCATACATAGGGCAAATAATATCAGTGGCTTTGGTATTGGCACCTCCACCTTCATATTGTACTGGGCGAGTAGGATCATAGCTTTTTATCCATGTATATAGTGCATCATGATTTGCACCATGTCCAGATTCATTTCCTAATGACCAAATAATTACAGCTGCATGATTACGATCGCGTTGTACCATTCGGGTGACTCTTTCACTATAAGCCGCTAACCAACGAGGATCGTCCGACAAACGAGACATAGGGAACATGCCGTGTGATTCAATGTTGGCTTCATCAACTAAATATAGACCGTATTGATCACAAAGTTCATACCAACGCGGATCGTTTGGATAATGGCTGCAACGTACAGCATTAAAGTTATGTTGTTTAATTAATTTAATATCATCCAACATGGCTTGTTTAGTAACAGCATACCCTAGGTCAGGATAGAATTCGTGACGATTAGTCCCTTTAATAAGAAGGGGTTTACCATTCAAACAGAGCTGACCATATTTGATTTCAACAGTTCGAAAACCGATGTTATAAGCTTCTGATTCAATTAAGCCAGATTTATTATGATTTAAACTAACAACGATTCGGTAAAGATTTGGAGTTTCGGCGCTCCATAATTGTGGTTTAGTGATGGGAATATTGCATGTCATTCGGTCATTGTATCCACCTTTTTCATCAATAAAAGGTGTTCCGATTGGTTGTGTTTGTTCAACGATAAGTTTATCTTTTTGCCATAATTCAATGCCAACATCTAGCCTATCCGTCTCGCTTTGATATTTTACGTCAACTTGTAATGTTAATGTGGCATTTTGATAGCAAGCATCAAGTGCCGTTTTAATATGAATATCACTTAAATGTGCTTTTGGCTTGTTAAGTAATGAAACACTACGGAAAATGCCGCTCAAACGCCACATATCTTGATCTTCTAAATAACTACCATCACACCATTTTAAAACTAATACAGCAATTCGGTTTTCACCATTTTTTAAAAAAGGAGTCAAGTCAAATTCTGCAGCAATGCGACTATCTTGTGAATAGCCAACCCATTTACCATTACACCAAAGATGAAATGCTGCGCTGACACCATCAAATATAATTCTTGTATTTCCGTGATTTAACCATTTCTTATCAATTTTGAAATAGCGAGAATAGCAGCCAGTGGGGTTATCTTCAGGAACAAAAGGAGGATTATAAGGAAAAGGATAACGAATATTTGTATAAACTGGCGCATCATAACCATAAAATTGCCAATTTGATGGAACAGGAATAGTGGTATTATCAAGTTCTTTTTCCAACCATGATTCAGGTACTTGTTTTGGAGTATTAAAATAACTAAAAAACCAATCACCATTGAGTGATAATATTGCATCTGAATCACTATTATTTTTAGCGTGTTGTTTATCTCTCCAACTATTAAATTTGGGATGGGTATCAAGTCGATTAACACTTAAAATAGATAAATTATTCCAATCCGATCGATTGATAATTTCACTGAAACAAAGATTCATTATTTTCTCCTTTTTGTTCAACTTATCAATTATTTACTATTTCATTTATTAATCTGGCTCTTTAATATTTATTATAAATCGTTTTTATTTTATTTAAGTGATCAAGTTAACACTTTGTGTAATCGATTACATTAATATTTTTTGATTAGTTTAAAAAAGGAAATTGAATAATAAATGCAATTTTAATGTGATATATATCACATTGTGTAGATTTATATTGTTAATAATCAATTTTATTCGTTATATTAAATAAGCTTATTTATTAAGCATTGGATTGCTACCGTAATATTATGGGCAAAACCTAAAAAATAGTTATTGCTATTTTTTAGGTTTTTTTTTGTCTCAAGTTTATGAGGCTTCTTTAATCTCTATACAATAATGAGTAGGAAAAATGAAATATTTAACTAAAGCTGTATTTAACGTCAAACCTAAAAGAATTGTTTTAATTACTTTACTTGGCTTGTGCTCAGTACAACACTCTTTTGCTGCTACTCAAGAAGAGTTAGAAGCAAGAATATCTTTATTAGAACAAAAATTATTAGCACTTTCTCAAGAATCCATAGATTTAAAAAAACAAGTGATTGAATCGAATAAACAGCTAGCACAATTAAATAAGAATATTCAACAACAACAGATTGTAATTAACAATCAGCAAAAAGTATTGAAAAAACAAAGTAGTGCTTTAGTTAAAACTTCAACTCAATTTTCAACTCAAACCCCAGTATTAAAACAAACCCAAATTCAAACCCACATTAATTCTAAATCTGTTGTTCAACAAAATCAGGCATCCAATAATCAAATCGTTATAGTTAATGATATCAAGCCAAGTGATAATGCAGATATAACATCACAAATAAAACCACTAAAAAATGCTTTTACTCTGTCAGAATTTAAAGATTTCATCAAAGACGAAATCGGTTTTTCATTTAATGGTTATTTTCGTGGTGGTTGGTCTACTTCCCAAAATGGTAAACCAAAAAATTATGCTGAAGGTGCATTAGGTAGGTTTGGTAATGAATATGGAGGTTGGTACGATCTTGTTTTTAAACAAAAAGTTTATGATGAAGATAGTCATAGAGTTGATGCCATTGTTATGATTGATGGTAATGTAGCAACTAATAAAGCTGCTGGTTTATTTAATACTCAAGATGACAATATTATGCAGTTTTCTGATATTTACTTATCTACCAAAGGTTTTGTACCTGGATTTCCTAATGCAAATTTATGGGTAGGAAAACATTCACTTCCTTATAATGAAATCCAAATGTTAGATTGGAAAACACAAAAAACACCGGCGGGGGGGGGTATAGGTATCGAGGATCTTGGAATTGGAGTGGGGAAACTTGATTTAGCGCTTGTGAGAGCAGATGTCAATGTTAAACAAGTTAAAATTATAAATGGTGGTAATACTGGAGTACAAACCGTAACGAAACGAGAAGAAGTCGATTTGAATGAAGTTGAATTTCGCTATCGAGATATTCCTTTATGGCAAGATGCAATTTTTGCCGTTAACGGACGTTATTCTGCACCCAATAAATCCAAAATTCAAGATAGTGTGAGTGTAAAAAATGCTTGGCTGGGAAGTTTTGTTTTAAGGCAAAATAATTTCTTTGGTGGATTTAATCAATGGACTTTACAAATAGCAACCAATTCTGTTGCTTCACAATTGGCTAATATTAATACGAATAATCCTGAATTTGCAGCTAATGCTGATAATGATTACATCGGTACTCACACAGGAGGAAAAGCTTATCGATTGGTATCTGAAGGTGAAGCTTATCTAGCCGATAAAGTTATTATGGCTCATGCAATTGCGATGACGACAGGAACAGATGTTTACTCATATGATCTTAATTTGGCTCATACGGATTTTTCGAGTTTTAAATCAGCAATAAGACCTGCTTATATATGGGATAATTATAATCAAAGTGGCATTGAATTAGGTTATTTTCAACAAAAAAATAAAGTCAAAGGTAAAAACTATAATGAAGAGGGTTTTAAAACAACGCTTTTCCACTCATTTAAAGTTGGTAAAAGTATTTTAACATCAAGACCTGATATACGTTTCTATGTTTCATATATAGAGTCATTGCAAAATGAAATTAGTAAATTTGACTTTAATGGTAAGGATAATCAAATTAGCTTTGGTGTGCAAACTGAAGTTTGGTTTTAAATAATAGTTTCTAAAAAATAGTTAAATGTCGAAAACACTTAATCTATAGTATTTTCGACATTTTTTATTATCCAATACCATTATTTAATTTTGTTAACAGAATATCGTTTGGTTAAAGTTGGAGTAAAAACATTAATTAAATTGGCGGGTGGAATTTCTTTTTTTGCTAAACATAATGCCAGTTCAGCAGCTTGCTCAGCCATAGTTTGCAATGGGTACCGGATAGTTGTCAATTTGGGATGTAAATACCGAGCAAGTAATAAATCGTCAAAACCAATTATAGAAATATCTGATGGAATTTTTATATCATTATCATATAACACAGAAATAGCACCTGCTGCCATTGAGTCATTATAGCAGGCAATGGCCGTAATTTGACGATTGCGCTCTAAAAGGGACATCATAGCTTGTTCACCGCCTATTTCATTTGGTGAGGAAATAGCAATCAAGTTATCATTGATGTCAATATCATGTTCTAAAAGCGCATCTTTATATCCTTGTAAGCGGTCGGATGAATCTGATATGTCATGATTTGAACATAAATAACCAATGTTGGTATGACCATTTTGAATTAGATGTTTTACAGCTAAGTAAGAACCATAGCGGTCATCAAGTGCAATGCAACGTTTTTCAAAACCTTTTATTATACGATTAATTAATACCATTCCTGGAACTTGTTGCATCAATCTTATTAAGGTACTATCGGAAAGCATTTTTGCATGAACCACTAACGAAGAACAGCGATGCTCAATTAATTGGGTAATAGCATTATATTCTTTTTTTTCATTGTGATAACCATTACCTATCAATAAAAAATGCCCTGTTCGATAAGCTACTTTTTCAACCGCACTAACCATAGCACCAAAAAAAGGATCCGAAACGTCTGCGACAATAATACCAATGGTTTTTGAATTTTGTTGAGATAAAGCACGAGCATTTGCATCTGGATAATAATTCAATTTTTCCATAGCAGTTTTAACAATCTCACGCTTATTATTGCTAACATTGTTTGCATTATTGATAACACGAGATACTGTTGCAACTGAAACATTGGCTAATTGTGCAACGTCTTTTATTGTCACCATAAAACTTCCTTTTAATTTGATATTACTACTTAAAATTTATATCCATATTACTTAAAGTTTATCCATATAAAATATTGTAGTTTACCGACGATTAAAGCAAAAGTGGTTCGCAAAGGGGGGAGGGAACCGATACTTGAAATATTTTTATATCTTCTAACTAATTCAGTCTGTTTGGTACTGAACATATGAGATAAAACCTTATAATAATAGAAAAATTTTTATTTGCCAATCATTGTATTATTTGCCGAACCATTTCAAATTTAACATGTTATTAAAGGGAATGAATACTTTCATCCCCATTTTTTGTTAAATAATATAGTTTTTTTGTGTTTTTTTTAATTTATTTGGATGTGATTTTTATCAGCATAGCCGTTGCAGGATCGAGCACGGGTAATGGTAATCCTATATTCATTAACCAATCGCCAGAAACTGTTGTTTTCGTTTGCATCCACATAGGTAATATTTTCATCACATGACCACTGATTTTTGGATCAATATTATCTGGCATATCAAGAATTTCTATATGATATTGTTTATCAGCTGACAAACCCGTCAATCGTAAATTGCCACTCAATGCATAGGTTGGTAATGTCAATTGAGCAATAATGAAAGCAGCTTCTTTTTTATCTTTGCTTACAACACCATAACTTTGCATTGCATTAGGATCATCAACATCCAAACGCACACTATTACCGCTATGTAATAATGGACGCAATTGTTTGTGTAAATTAATATAATGAGCAAATTCTTTTTGTTCCTTTTCAGATTCTTTAACAGGATCAAGTTCAACGCCCATATGTCCAAATAGGGCAGTTAAACCTCGTAAATTCATATGTAACTCGCGAAATGTAGTATGACATAAAGCACCACCAATATGAGCGCCCATGACCTCAGGAGGGAAGAAGTAACTCATGCCACGTTGAATGATTTGGCGGTCTAATGCATCGTTAGAGTCCGATGTCCAGAAACGTTGAGTACGTTTTAATATTTCATAATCGATACGTCCTCCGCCAGATGAACAAGACTCAATTTCAACATGAGGGAATTTTTCTTGTAAAATATCAATTAAACGATATAACGCTTCGGTCTGTCCAACAATCGCTGGATTACCATTATGACCTGCTTGCACTATTTCACGATTCATATCCCATTTTATATAGTCAATGTCATAGCTTCCAAGCAACCAAGTCAATCTTTCAAGCAAATATTCAAAAACCGCTGGATTCTGTAAATCGAGTAAATATTGATGACGACCTTCAGGCTGATTATAACCTTTCAGTTCAAGTAGCCAATCAGGATGAGCACGATAAAGATCAGAATTTTTATTAATCATCTCAGGTTCAACCCAAATACCAAATTCCATGCCCAGATCTTTAACATGTTTAATTACGGGCTCTAATCCGTTTGGATATTTCCGTTTATCCAAATACCAATCTCCCAATGCTTGATAATCATCGTCACGTTTACCAAACCAGCCATCATCAATAATAAATCGTTCAACCCCCATATGTGCAGCTTTGGACGCCATTTGCATAATATAATCTGGATTATGATCAAAAAAGATGCCTTCCCAAGTATTAAGATGGACTGGACGAGGTTTATTTTGGCTAAATTTAATAATGTTACCACGTAAAAACTCATGAAAATGCTGACTCATCTGATTCAAGCCTTGATCACTATAAGTTGCATATAACCATGGTGTTGAAATCGATTCGTTTGTAGCTAATGTTATTTCACCTGCCATATATAAGGCTTCAGCTTGTATGAAACGTTTACCATTACTTTTTACGGCTACTTGGATTCGATGGTTTCCACTCCAACCTAAATGAATACCCCATACTTCACCAGATTGTTCTTTAAAACCTTCGGTGCCAGCTACCATACCCGGAAAATATTCATGCGAAGTGCGTCCACGACGGTTTTCCTGCAAATACCCACAGTGTTCGATTTTTATACGATGAGGGTAAAACTCCTTAATCCAACGTCCACTAAAGGCCATTAACTCTTGCGCTCTCTCAGGTAAGGGGAGAGTGATTGATAAACGATTGACCTGATAAGGCTCATCATCTAAATTAATTAAACTATTTTGGCATTGTAATACGCCGCTGTTATCTAAAATAAAATGGCTGATGAAACGTAGGTTAGCAATATTATCTTCACTTATAATGGTAATTTCATTTTCTTTTTGAATTACTTCTTTGGTGATAAAAACAGGAGACCAATCTTTATTATTGCGATGGCCTTCAAGTCCCGGTGTACTAAAATTACCCAAACCTTCTTCAGGACATAGAGTAAAAGGAACGTCAACATCAATACGAGCGTTAGGAACAGCAGGAGTTAATATTTCCAGTTGTTCAAGTTGAATGTTTTGTAATCGCTTACCAAAATAGCTAAGTTCAGCATAAGGTGTTGTTCGAAATAGGACATCTATATGGTTGTTTTTAAGACGATAGTTCATGATGACTCCAAAATTTATGTTCTTTATCTGTCAAAATAATTTTATTTCTATTAAAGTTAAATGATTAATTTTTTATTTTGTGATTAAGATCTCATAAAAAATGTAATCGATTTCATTTTTTGTGTTGATGGCTTTTTTTTCAAGACATATATTGTGAAATGAATGTGCGAAAAGTTTATTTTTTATGTTATCATGGTTAAAAAACGGATGGATTGAATTAAATATGATGAAAAAACATAATATTATTATAATTTCTTTTCTTGGTTTTGTTTTTAGTGCTATTGCTGCAGATAAATACGTGACAGAAGACATGGATATCTACTTACGCCGTGGTCCTAGTGCTAATTATGGTTTTTCTGGATCAGTTAAAGCTGGTCAAAAAGTGACTTTTCTTGAAAAAAGTGACGATGGAAAATACACAAGAGTTCAAATTAATAATGGCAAAATAGCGTGGATTGAGAGCAATAAACTTAATGATGAGCCAAGTTATCGAGAACGCCTTCCCGAATTAGAAGCAAAATTAGCTGAATATCAAGACAAAGTGAATAATGTTGATGAACATCAACGAATCATAGTGAATGAATATGAGCAAAAATTGCAATCTGCGGAAAAATTAATTGAAACTCTTCAAAATAAAAATGCCGATCTTGAAAAAAAAGTCAAACAGCAGAAAACTCAGATAGACTCAATGTTAAATCAAGTTGATGATAAACGAGTTGATCTTATTCTTACCTGGTTCACTTATGGCGGTCTTGTTGCTGGTGGTGGTCTTATATTAGGTCTAATTTTACCATTTATAATGCCTCGTCGTAAAAAAGATCGTTGGATGCGTTAAATGTCTCAAATTTATTTAGTTGGTGGGTGTGTTCGTGATAGATTATTAGGATTACTGAGTGTAGACCGTGATTGGGTTGTTGTTGGAGCGACACCGGAAGAATTATTATCTTTAGGCTATCAACAGGTTGGTAAAGATTTTCCTGTATTTTTGCATCCGGTTACAAAAGAAGAATATGCATTAGCGAGGACAGAACGCAAAGCAGGTAATGGCTATTCTGGATTTATTTGTGATTTTAGTAAAGATATTACTTTAGAACAAGATCTTATCCGACGAGATCTTACCATCAATGCAATTGCTATGGATGAAGAAGGTAATATTATTGACCCTTACCATGGCGTTGATGATATCAAACGTAAGTTGTTACGTCATGTATCTCCCGCCTTCCGTGAAGATCCTTTACGAATTTTGCGAGTAGCGCGTTTCGCTGCACGCTATCACCAATTAGGTTTTGTTGTTGCAAGCGAAACAATGAATCTGATGAAAGATATGGTGTTAGCTGGAGAAATTAGTTATCTTACTTCAGAACGTGTCTGGAAAGAGACTGAAAAAGCCTTATCTACTACAGATCCTCAAATCTACTTTAAAGTTTTGGAACAATGTGGTGCACTTGCTATATTGTTTCCATTGTTATCTTTATCTGATACTGTCATCGATGCTCTAAAACGTTCTGTTTCATTAACTCACGATTTAACTATTCGTTTTAGTGTTTTATGTTCGCAATTACCAAGTATGCTTTCAGTTGAACAATTATGCAATAAAATGAAATCACCCAATAACTATACTAAGCTTGCTATAATGGTTAATCAATACTATAAAGATGTCCAGTGTGTAAAAACATTGACTGCCGAGCAAATTATTTGTTTGCTAAATAGGATTGATGTATGGCGTAATCCACAACACCTTTATCAATTAGTTTTGGCTAGCGAAGCATTGGCTAAAACAGAATCTTATCCACAAGCACAATATTTAGAAAATGCTTATAAACTAGCTAATAGCGTTAATGTGCAAAAAATTATTTCGGATGGATTTATTGGTAAAGACATTCAAATTGAACTACAAAAAAGGCGAATTGAATTGTTATTAAACCGGATTTGATTGCATCTTAATCGATCACAGCTTTTTTTCAAAATATCTAAAAAAAAGTGTTGACGATTTGCCGGAACTTAAGCATAATGCGCCTCGCAGTGTTGGTTATGACGTTGCGAATGAGATGGCTACGTAGCTCAGCTGGTTAGAGCACATCACTCATAATGATGGGGTCACAGGTTCGAATCCCGTCGTAGCCACCATTAAGATTAGGTAGTACTTTTATCGGAGTATTCAGTGCGGGTGTGGCGAAATTGGTAGACGCACCAGATTTAGGTTCTGGCGCCGTGAGGCGTGGGGGTTCAAGTCCCTTCACCCGCACCATTTAATCTTAATAGTTTGTCCTTTATTGGGGTATAGCCAAGCGGTAAGGCAGCGGGTTTTGATCCCGCCATGCCCAGGTTCGAATCCTGGTACCCCAGCCATTACTTTTTGAATAATTTTTTAAGATGATTTAGTCCGTTTAATCCTTGAGTATATGCCTCTTTATTGATTATTTACTACGGATATGACGAGTTTGGTAAATGCGCTGGATTTAAGTTCTACTATCGTAAGGTATATGAGTTCAAGTCTCTTCTTCCGCACCATTTAATCTTAATAATTATCTTTTCTTGGGGTATAGCCAAGCGGTAAGGCAGCGGGTTTTGATCCCGCCATGCCCAGGTTCGAATCCTGGTACCCCAGCCATAAACATAGATTTTCTTCTTATATTTTACCAATTCTTCATAATTTTGTCCTAGTATCATAACTAAATTAGTCATACATTTTTTCCGTTATTTAGTCGCTTCAACTAATACGTCGATCGTATATTGATTATCGATGTTCTTTTCCACTTAAAGACAATGTATATTTAAGAATATTATGACTAGAGTAAGGAGGGGATAATATAACTTTCCACGTAGTTAAGTTTATATTTCACGTAGAAAGTTATATAAAAAATTACTTCACTATTTATATAAATTTACATAAACAGTTTGTGCAGTACTGGCTGAATTTGTTGTTATTTCTTTAACATAGTAGAAGTGTGCATCATTGGCAATTGCATATTTTTGAGCTTCAGCGCTGATTTCTGCTGTATTGTTGAATGAACCATGGAAACTGATTGTTTTATATGGTGTCATTGTTTTAAACGCATCGCTTGTGATTTCGTAAGCATCTTCACCTTCTATTGCCTTAGAAACAATAAAATCTCTCACTACTGCATCTTTTTTGTATAATGCAACATCAATTTCTTGCGATTGATTTTTGATATCTGAAGGCGCAATAGAGAAAACATAAAATGCATATGCATTTTTTTCTGCGGCCAATTTACTCGCATCATTCATTACTTCAGCAGTATTATTGTAATTACCTTTAAATTTGATAACTTCAAATGGGAGATAATAAAGAGCTTTAGCTCGTGGATATAGAACAACACCATTTTTTGTAACTTCTTTTTTTATAACTGCGACAGGTTGATTGGATTGATAAATATCAGCATAAACAATGGCACTATCAGCTGAATTATTAGTCATTGCATTTTCAATTGATTTGATATAATAGTACTTAGCACCAGCTTCATCGGCAGCTTGAGAAATATCATCTGCTGCATTTTCAGCTTGTAAATATCTACCTGTTACAGAAATTTCTTTAAGTGGAATTAAGTTTTTTGCTTCTTGCGCAGTTAAAGCATCAGCTGCATAAAGATTAGCAACAGGTAATGATAATAAAAGAGCAAGTGCAATTGATGATTTATTTAAACGTTTCATGATTATTTCCTTCATTTTTTGAATTATTTCAATTAAAGTTAATTTTTAACGCTGTATTTAATTTGCCATCATAAACATAATGTAAAGATATACGTATACCTTCAAAATCTAAGATATTTATGTCGTTATCTATACATTAATAATTAATTTATAGTTATAAAGTTTTTTCTAAGAAACAAAAAAGCTGTTTATTTTAAAATATTCAGATTTAACGAAGCTGATAAAAATATATAGTAATAGATAAAATTATAGAAACATTGTGTTAAAAAACAACGATTACTGAAGAACAGAAATTAAAGTAAAAATATATTTTAAATTAGTAAGCTAATTTTTTATTTTATTGCTTTTTGAATAGTATTAATAAATTGTTTTGTTATTTGTGCAGTTAAACCCCAAATAATATAATTATTATATTGATAAAAGTAAACTAAATGTTCAGATCTTTTTTGCCAGTCTTTTGAACGATTAGGTAATAAGTTATAAGGAAAATCATTATCTGGTTTGTGTCCAACTTGCATCGTAGCATGTACAGGTTGATTTCTTTTAAACCAATCAAGTGGAACAGTAAAAACGCTTTCAACTTCATCAATGTTTAGTTTTAAATTTTTAATAGAATCAATTTTACCAATAAACGGATAAATTATCATTCCTAATGAGGCAATAAATTTTGGTAACTGACCTAAAATAGTGATTTCATTGATTGGAATCCCTAATTCTTCACAAGTTTCTCTTTTCGCGGTTTGTTCAGGGTTTATATCTTCTTTTTCAACTTTACCACCCGGAAAACAAATATCACCAGGCTGCCACTTAAGTTTCTGAGATCGAATTTGGAATAATAAGTGTAATTGATTATCTACTTTGACAATTGGCATTAACACAGCTGCTTTATTTTTGATTTGTTTAGGACGTTCGGTGGTTTTCAAAATATCCGATATTTTTTCTAATGTGATCATAATATTTATTTTATTTTTTAATTTAACATTCTATTTACGTTATAATAAGAAAATGTTAGATTGAAATTGTTTGTTAGTAGTACACGTGTTTTACTTGAATAATGCCATGCAATATTATATTAACAACATAAAAAAACAACTTAAAGATCTTGCTTTACTGAAGCATGAACGTGCTCTGAATGCTATGTCAGAAGAATTTCAACATGTTTTTTCATTTCTGCCGGCTTTTTTTCATTTTCATGATCCCAATCTTCCAGGTTATCTAAATGAAGATATGCCTAAGGGTATTGCTTGTTATCAAATTTCTGAAACCGTTTCCACTCAATTGCAAAATGATTTTAATTTCATTACTCCACTGACAACCGATAAATCTGATATTTCAGCCTTGTATTCAATGGGAAGCACATGTTCGATTGGACAATCAATTACATCAGATTTGGATATATGGATTTGTATTGAAAATAATTTATCTGCCAACAGAAAATCATCTTTACAAAAAAAATGCCGTCTAATTGAACAATGGGCAGATGAATTAGGAATTAAGTTAACCTTATTTGTAGTAGATGTCGATCGTTTTATTAATAAGCATCATGAATGTTTAATTGGTGAAAATTGCGGTTCGGCTCAACATATATTATTGTTAGAAGAATTTTATCGTTCGGCTAACTTATTGGCAGGTAAGTTATTATTATGGTTTGCCGTGCCTAGCAATTTAACTATTAATAACACAAAATATCCGACTTATGAAAAATGTGTTCAAGCATTAGTCGAACAGAATATTATCATTCGTGATGAATGGATCGATTTTGGGCCATTAACGGGATTATCGGCGGAAGAATATTTTGGTGCTAGTTTGTGGCAACTCTATAAAAGTATTGATTCTCCATTTAAAGCTGTTTTGAAAACTTTATTACTTGAAGCTTACTCGTGGATTTATCCAGAAAATAAACCAATCGCTTATGAGATGCGTAGTTCTATTCAAAAGGCAGAAATTTATCAAGGTTGCTATTTAGATTCATATTATATGCTTTTGCAAAGGTTAACAAATTACCTCATTGAAATTAAAGATTTTGCTCGATTAGAACTTATTAGAACGTGTTTTTATTTAAAAGTTAATGAAAAACTATCAGTACCAACTTGTCTACCATCATGGCGTCGAAAAATTCTAGATGAGTTAGTCAAACAATGGGGATGGAGTAAAGAGCTCATAGCTAAATTAGATGCTAGCAATACATGGAAAATTGAACAAGTTCGGGAAATACATGAAATATTATTACAGACTATGATGACAGGTTATCGAAATTTACTGAATTTTGGTCGTCGTAATAATTTAGATTCATTAATTAGCCCACAAGACTTAGCTATATTAACGCGTAAACTTTATGCTTCTTTTGAAGTGTTGCCAGGTAAAATTACAACATTAAAACTTAATATTTCCAGTAATTTACAAGAAAGCACGCTTACTTTTATTTGCGTTAAAGAAGATAGAATCAATCGAGCGGGTTGGTATGTGTATAAACAAAAACCACTTCTAAATGACATTATTGGTCATCAATATATTGAATACAGTAAGTATTTGGTAAAATTAGTGAGTTGGTGTTATTTTAATAATATGATTTGTGACTCAACAGAGTTTTATTATCATAATGGGGAAGATCGCGATAAGACTAAAATAACCAAATTTATTAGAGATCTCAAAGCATATTTTCCTATTAATGTTCCAACAGCAACCGAAGAACAGCTTTATGGACCATGTGAAATACGTCATTTAGCCATCATTTTAAATCTCGAAAACGATCCTACAGCTAATTTAAACTTAGAAAATGAATTTAATTCTAATGTATTAAATTATGGTGAAAATGAATTAAGCTTAGTTGGATCGATAGACTTATTATATCGTAATTCATGGAATGAAATTCGTGTTTTACATTTTAATGGTAAATTATGTGTTCTTGAAGCTATTAAAGCGTTACTTAACCGAATGCATAAAGATGCAGATTTACCGAATTCAATGGAAATATTTTGTTATAGTCAATGTTTAAATAATCAAATTAGACAGCAAATAAAAAAATTGATGGATGATTGCATTGAACTTCGATTAAGTTCGACGATAAATAATTTAACTCAAGTAAAACCTTTAAGAATTGATGGTGCATCATGGTATCTATTTTTCGAACGGCTCGGTGTCTCATTTCATCAATTTGAAAATGCCATTGATTTTTATGGTGCAGTATCTAATAATAAAGCACAAGGAACACCATTAAATATATTAGATGAAACGAATGAACTGCCTAAAGAAATAGACAGCGTAGCGTATCAAGGTGTAATTCAGTTCTTTTTTGAAGACACCAACACAGGATTTGATCTATATATTTTAAATGAACATAATCAGATAGAAATATATCGCAATTGTAATGGCAATAAAGAAACTATGGTTAAAGCCATCAATGATTTTTATGTTCTATCGGATGACAGATTTACTTTCGCTACTAGTAGTTCTGTCAATTTCAATTTACCGCAATTTTATCAAATTACTTATAATAATGTTGGTGAGCGAGAGATCTATTTATTGAATTAACATTGATCGTAAATTACGTCATATTATAAAAAGTTCGATAAAAGTAATATTATTTTTTGTAGAAATTGTTTTAAAGGTATTTTTGATATGAAAAAAATTTATATTTCTATTAAAATAAATGGGAACTTTTTTCTAATTTAATAATCTAACTGTTAGTAAGCATATTTTTGGGCCACAAGCAGTTATTAACATAGTGAGGATTGGCCTTTAATGGGGGAGCAAGTAACAGACCAAGTATTAGTTGACCGCGTATTAAATGGTGATAAAAATGCGTTCAATTTGCTTGTTGTTCGTTATCAAAATAAACTTGCTCATCTGGTTTCTCGCTACGTTTCAGCTTCTGAAGTTCCGGATATTGTGCAAGAAACTTTTATTAAGGCTTACCGATCTTTAAGCCTATTTAAAGGTGAAAGTATATTTTATACATGGTTGTACAGAATAGCAGTTAATACAGCAAAAAATTATTTAATTTCGCAGGGTCGTCGACCTCCATCATCGGACATTGATGCAACAGAAGCCGAAGGTTATGACAATGCAGAATCTTTAAGGGATATTGACAATCCAGAAAGCTTAGTACTTTCAAAAGAAGTTGGAAAAGTAATATTTGAGGCAATTGAAGCATTACCCGATGATTTAAAAATGGCTATTACATTGCGTGAAATTGATGGACTGAGTTATGAAGAAATTGCTGAAATTATGGGGACGCCTGTTGGAACAGTAAGGTCGCGTATTTTTAGAGCCCGTGATATTATTGATGAAAAGATTAAACCATTAATAACTAATTGAAACAATTAAGTTAAAGTAGTTATAACATTAAGGTATCTACTATGCAAACAGAACAGAAACAGCAACTTTCATCACTTATGGATGGTGAGTTTAAAGATGATCGTTTCATTGATGCTGTATCAAAAGATGAAAATTTACAATCTTGTTGGCATCGTTATCATATTGTAAGATCTGCTATGCGAGGTGAGCTGCACAGTAGTACTTTAACTTTAGATATTTCAAATCAAATTGCTCAAGCTATTTCTGACGAAAACCTATATTTTGAAATTCCAGATCAACCAATCTCAAAAGAAGTCACTATACCGAAAGTTGAAAATTTATTTTGGAATCGTATAAAAGATGTAGTAGGAAAAGTTAGTCAAGTTGGATTGGCAGCTTGTGTAACGTTGGCAATTATTGCAGGTGTTCAACATCAGCAGGGACAATTAGACAGTTTTAATGGTACTCCAACACTCAATACTCTACCTGTAGGTGTTAATGTTGCTCCAGTTGGTGGTATTCAACAACATAACGACCAACAACTACTTGAAAAAAGACAATATGATAAAATTAGATTACTTGTACAGGATTATGAGTTACAAAAAAGGCTTAATGCTCATTAATTGTTTATGAATTGTTCATTTTATTTAAATACATTTAAATTTAAGCAGAGTATTAAATTTATCATTACTTTGCTGTTGATGCTGTTTACTTTCACTTCCTATGCGGAAGATACCGAAAAAGCGTTACAATTACTAAATAATATGCACAAAGCTGTCAAAACCAGCACATATCAAATTCATTTTCTTTCTCAAGATAAAGATCAATATGTTACCACTTATGAATATTCTCATTTAGGTTCTGAAAAGCAAGATAATATCAAAGCGCAATTACTTTATCTTGAAGGTCCAGCAAAAGAAATCATTTTGCACAATGGTGTAACAAGTTATTTTCAACCGGATAGTGCCTCTTTTTCAATTACTAGCTCACGCATCACAGAAGCCTTTCCTGATGTTATTTATAATGATTTTAGTCAATTAGTTGATGTTTATGATTTCATTTTGTTAGGTAAAACCAGAACAGCAAATCATAGTGTCCAATTGGTTAAAATCATTGCTAAAGATAAAGATCGTTATAGCTATATTATTTGGATTGATGATGAAAATTTTTTACCTCTTCGAATTGACCTACTTGATCAAAGTGGTGAAATCATTAGCCAACAAAAAGTAGTTGATTTAAATGAAAATTTTGAACCAAAAACGATCAAAGAATATATAGATAGCCGTACTTATCCTATTTTATTATCAATTGAAAAACAAAATAACATACTTGAAGTTTGGCGTTTAGCATGGTTACCTAAAGGATTTAAAGAAATTGCTGCTTATAATGTTAATTTTTATAATTCTGATATCGCCACTAAATTGTTTTCTGATGGAGTTTTTTCATTTACTGTTAATGTGTCTTCAGATCAATCAAATCAATCAAATCAGCTTATTATGCAAGGCGATCGTACTATATTTTCGACAAATATTAATAATAAAAATATTATTATTATTGGTAATCTGCCTAAAGTTACTATTGAGCGTATTGCCCAAAATATTGTGGAGAAATAATCGCAAAACTTTCGATAACACTATGCTTTGCGGTTATTAATGTGTAAAATGTTCCTTTCCTATTTTTCATGATTATCTAACCTGTTATTTTTTGTAATAACATTTCGGATAATTAAGAGTATATAACTAAAACATAAAATATAATTTATTGATATGAATAAAAATATCCGCAATTTTTCAATCATTGCTCATATTGACCATGGTAAATCAACACTTTCAGATCGTATTATCCAAATTTGTGGAGGGCTTTCTGATCGTGAAATGGAAGCGCAGGTTCTTGATTCAATGGATCTGGAACGTGAACGTGGTATTACAATAAAAGCTCAAAGTGTTACGTTAGATTATCATGCAAATGATGGTCAAACCTATCAGCTGAATTTTATTGATACCCCTGGACATGTAGACTTTTCTTATGAAGTTTCTCGTTCACTTGCAGCCTGTGAAGGTGCATTATTAGTTGTTGATGCTGGCCAAGGAGTTGAAGCGCAAACCCTTGCAAATTGTTATACTGCTTTAGATATGAATTTAGAAGTTGTTCCAGTACTCAATAAAATTGATTTACCTGCGGCAGAACCTGAACGCGTGGCTGAAGAAATTGAAGATATTGTAGGTATTGATGCAAGTAATGCAGTTCGTTGCTCTGCTAAAACAGGACTGGGCGTGGCAGATGTATTGGAGCAATTAGTAAAAGATATTCCTCCACCGGAAGGGGATTCCAATGCACCACTACAAGCACTAATTATTGACTCATGGTTTGATAATTATTTAGGGGTTGTGTCTTTAATTCGTATTAAAAATGGCGAATTACACAAAGGCGATAAAATTAAAGTTATGAGTACAGGTATGACTTATAATGTCGATCGTCTAGGTATTTTTACGCCTAAACAAGTTGATAAAGATACTTTAAATTGTGGTGAAGTTGGCTGGGTGGTTTGTGCCATCAAAGATATTTTAGGTGCGCCAGTAGGTGATACTTTAACTTCAGCTAAAAGGCCAGCAGATAAACCATTACCTGGTTTTAAAAAAGTCAAACCGCAAGTTTATGCTGGTTTGTTTCCAACAAGCTCAGATGATTATGAAGCTTTCCGAGATGCTCTGGGCAAATTAAGTTTGAATGACGCATCATTATTTTATGAGCCAGAAAATTCTGGCGCTTTAGGATTTGGTTTTCGTTGTGGTTTCCTTGGCTTATTACATATGGAGATCATACAAGAGCGTCTAGAACGAGAATATAATCTAGATCTCATCACGACAGCGCCAACAGTAGTTTATGAAGTATTAACGACTTCTAATGAAATTATATACGTGGATAGTCCAGCTAAACTTCCAGCAGTAAATAATATTCAAGAATTACGAGAACCAATTGCTGAATGTAATATATTGGTTCCACAAAACTATTTAGGTAATGTAATTACGTTATGTGTTGAAAAACGTGGTGTGCAAACAAATATGGTCTATCACGGTAATCAAGTTGCATTGACTTATGAAATTCCAATGACAGAAGTGGTTTTAGACTTTTTTGATAAATTAAAATCAACTTCTCGCGGTTATGCTTCATTGGATTACAGTTTTAAACGATTCCAAGCTGCTGATATGGTGCGATTAGATGTATTAATTAATGGTGAACGTGTTGATGCATTAGCATTAATTACACATAAAGATAATGCACCTTATCGTGGACGAGAATTAGTAGAAAAAATGAAAGACCTTATTCCTCGTCAGCAGTTTGATATTGCTATTCAGGCTGCTATTGGTAATCATGTTATTGCTCGTTCAACGGTTAAACAATTACGTAAAAACGTATTAGCCAAATGCTATGGTGGTGATGTTAGCCGTAAAAAGAAACTGTTACAGAAGCAAAAAGAAGGTAAAAAACGCATGAAACAAGTTGGTAACGTTGAATTACCGCAAGAAGCGTTTTTGGCTATTTTACATGTGGGAAAAGATTAATCAGTTAAAGAGGTAAAAAATGGCTGGAATATTTGCCATCATATTAACAGTAGCTACATTGATTACTGCAATCTTCTGGTTTCTAGAGAAATTTAGATGGAAACCAGCAAGACAACAAAAAGTTGAAGAAGTTCGTAAGCAACATAACGGCGAAATTGATGGAAAAATACTTGCTGAAGTCGGTAAACCTAAAGGTTGGGTTGAAAGTATCGCATCGTTTTTCCCTGTTTTATTTGTTGTATTTGTCATTCGTTCATTTTTATTCGAACCTTTTCAAATACCTTCAGGTTCAATGATGCAAACTTTGCTTATTGGAGACTTTATTGCAGTTCAAAAGTATTCTTATGGATTAAGAGATCCTATTACTAATACAGTATTAATCTCGACAGGTCATCCTAAACGGGGGGATGTTGCTGTATTTAAACATCCAAACATACCTCAAATGGACCTTATTAAACGCGTCGTTGGAATGCCAGGAGATAAAATTGTCTATCTTGTTAAAGAGAAGAAAATATTGATTTATCCTGCCTGTCAAACTGATGAAACTAATTGTATTGATGGACAAAAATCTGAACCATTGGACTTACATTATACGCAACCACAACCAAGCAATTGGAAAGAAGTTCATCAAGAGTTTAAAACAAATCCGAATTTTTATACATTAGAGCAGTATGCTGATAAAGGGATTGTAAATTCTCAATCTGTTGTATCACTTAATATGAATATGCAACAAGAAACGTTAGGTGATAAACCTCATGAAATTTTAACCACCCAAGGTTCACATGAGGATCCTAAATATTTCTATCGCCAAAATGGTCAACCAATTGCTACATGGGTAGTACCGAAAGATCACTATTTCATGATGGGTGATAATCGAGATAATAGTGGTGATAGTCGTTATTTTGGCTTTGTACCTGAGCAGAATTTTGTTGGTCGTGCGACAGCAATTTGGATCAGTTTCGAGAAACAACCAGATGAATGGCCAACAGGCATTCGATTTAGCCGTATTGGTGGTATACATTAATTGTAATGATAATGAAAAAATTTAGTCAAATACAACAATCAGTTGGTTACCAATTTAATAATTTATCCTTATTAGAATTAGCACTGACTCATCGAAGTGCTAACAAATTGCATAATGAACGTTTAGAGTTTTTAGGTGATTCAATTTTAAGTTTTGTGATTGCTAATGAACTGTATGAACGTTTTGTCAAACAAGATGAAGGCGATTTGAGTCAAATGCGCGCTACACTTGTTTGTGGGCAAACACTGGCTGAAATGGGTAAAGAATTTAAATTAGGTGATTATCTTATCCTTGGTCAAGGTGAATTAAAAAGTGGCGGTTTTCGTCGCGACTCGATCATTTCCGATGCGGTTGAAGCCATTATTGGTGCCATTTATTTAGATAGCAATATCGAAACTGTACGACGCTTAATTTTGACTTGGTATCAAACTCGATTGAATCAGATTCAACCAGGTATTAAACAAAAAGATGCCAAAACACGTTTACAAGAATATTTACAAGGCATTCATTGTGAGCGCCCATGTTATTTAATTCTCGAAGTAACGGGTGATAATCATGAGCAAGAATTCTTAATTCAATGTAAACTTGAGAATGATAGTCGTGAATATTTAGGGCGAGGTCTAAGCCGTCGCAAAGCCGAGCAAGCTGCTGCTCAAGAAGCACTTAATCAATTAGGTATAAAATGACAAAAGCAACACAACATTGTGGATTTGTCGCCATAGTAGGTCGACCAAATGTGGGTAAATCAACATTATTAAATCGACTACTAGGCCAGAAAGTTTCTATAACATCGCGTAAAGCGCAAACTACGCGCCACCGTATTGTTGGTATTGATACTCAAGATAATGATCAAGTTATTTATATTGATACTCCGGGCTTACATATTGAAGAAAAAAGAGCTATTAATCGCTTAATGAATCGTGCTGCAAGCAGTTCAATTGGTGATGTCGAATTAGTTATCTTTGTTGTTGAAGGAACCCATTGGAATGATGACGATGAAATGGTTGCCAACAAACTTAAAGATTGCAAATGCCCAGTATTGTTGGTTATCAATAAAATTGACAACGTTATCGATAAAACTCAACTATTACCACATATTCAAGAAATTAGCCAAAAAGTTAATTTTGTTGATGTAGTGCCAATTAGCGCTGAAAAAGGTGATGGCATTGACATTATAAGAAAAATTGTTAAAGAACATTTGCCAGAAGGCGAACATCATTTTCCTGAAGAGTATATTACCGATCGATCTCAACGTTTTATGGCGTCCGAAATCATTCGTGAAAAGTTAATGCGTTTTTTAGGTGATGAATTACCATACTCTGTGACTGTTGAAATTGAGCAATTTAAAGTTGATGAACGCAATGGAATGTATCGTATTAACGGGTTAATATTAGTTGAAAGAGATGGTCAGAAGAAAATGGTTATCGGCAACAAAGGTGAAAAAATAAAAAAAATCGGTATAGAAGCCCGTAAGGATATGCAGTCATTTTTTGATAACAAAGTACATTTGGAACTTTGGGTCAAAGTTAAAGCTGGCTGGGCCGATGATGAGCGCGCGTTACGTAGCTTAGGATATAGTGATGATTAATTGAAATTTAGTAAAAAATCAGGTAAATATTTTGCCTGATTTTTTATTAATAGCTATTCTTAAACGTTGTGTTTTTTAATATTTATTTCTAAAAAATTTTAATCAATAAACTTAATCTCTCTATTCGAAAACCTAATTTAATGGGTTAATCTCCATTCTTAATAGTAAAACTTAACTAAAAATTCAGCCATAGTTTGAAGGGTATTTTTTATTATATCGTTAATTTGTTTATAATAGCATGATTACCATGTTTACGATAATTAAGCTTATTTAATCGTACTTATCGGATTTCTGCCAATATTAAAAGTACAAGTGATTATAGTCATAGAGGCAATTTTTCCTAGATAACAGCATTATATTCTTTGTCATTAGCATTTTCCCCACTAAATGGATCATTCGTAGATACATTTCATTATGTAAATTTTGCAGGTTAATAATAAGGTAATCATAAATAAGACAGGTTATTTTTATAATTCTTGCCTATGAAAATAATATAATTCAAATGTTTCGATTTTTTTTAAGGAGTTAATACTAAACATCGTTTCTGATTTTATATATAATATCCACTTACAGACTTGGATTTAGAATATAAATTTCGGAGTTTTTCATGCAGCAGTTTCGTCCTATTCGCCGTGCTTTACTTAGTGTTTCTGATAAAACGGGTATTATTGAATTCGCCAAAGCATTATCAAAAAGAAATATTGAACTCCTTTCTACTGGTGGCACCGCCAAATTATTAATCGACCACCATATTCCAGTCATTGAAGTGTCCGATTATACGGGTTTTCCAGAAATGATGGATGGACGCGTCAAAACTTTACATCCCAAAATACATGGCGGCATTTTGGGGCGTCGAGGAATAGATGATCAAGTCATGCAGCAACATCATATCGACGCTATAGATATGGTCGTTGTAAATTTATATCCTTTTGAAAAAACAGTTGCCAACGCTAATTGTACTTTAGAAGAAGCGATAGAAAATATTGATATTGGTGGACCAACGATGGTACGCTCCGCTGCAAAAAACAACAAAGATGTCGCTATTGTAGTAGATTGTCGGGACTATAGTACAATCATTGATATGTTGGATGAACAACAAAATTGTTTATCTTTTAAATATCGATATAACTTAGCAATAAAAGCATTTGAATATACTGCTAAATATGATGGTATGATTGCCAACTATTTTGGCAAATTGGTTCCCCCATATTATGGTGAAACCGAAAAGCCAGCAGGAAAGTTTCCACGAACCTTAAATCTTCAATTTGTTAAAAAACAAGATTTGCGATATGGTGAGAATGCTCATCAAAAGGCAGCTTTTTATATTGAAGAAAATTTTGAACAAGCTTCTATTGCTACAGCTAAACAGCTACAAGGCAAAGAATTATCTTACAATAATATTGCTGATACGGATGCAGCGCTAGAATGTGTGAAATCCTTTGATGAACCAGCTTGCATAATTGTTAAACACGCTAACCCATGCGGTGTTGCTGTAAGTAATAATATTTTAAATGCCTATCTTAATGCCTTTAAAACCGATCCAACTTCTGCCTTTGGTGGAATTATTGCTTTTAATCGACAGTTGGATGCTAAGACTGCTCAGACAATCATTGATAAACAATTTGTTGAAGTGATTATTGCACCGTCAATCAGTACTGATGCGTTGGCTGTTACACAAACTAAAAAAAATGTGCGTGTGCTTGAATGTGGTAAATGGTCAACGTCGTCATTAGCCAGCTTGGACTTCAAGCGCGTTACTGGAGGTTTGTTAGTGCAATCGCGTGATATGGATATGATTTCACCCGAACAACTAACAGTAGTCACCAAGCGACAGCCAACTGAGCAAGAGCTTTCAGATTCACTATTTTGTTGGAAAGTGGCTAAATTTGTAAAATCGAACGCGATTGTTTATGCAAAAAATAAAATGACCATTGGTATTGGTGCAGGGCAAATGAGTCGTGTGTACTCCGCTAAAATTGCAGGAATGAAAGCACAAGATGAAAATCTGGAAGTTGCTGGTTCTGTCGTTGCTTCTGATGCATTTTTTCCATTCCGTGATGGTGTTGATGCAGCTGCGGCTGCGGGGGTAACTTGCGTAATTCAACCAGGAGGATCGATTCGTGATGAAGAGGTTATCCAAGCTGCGAATGAACATGATATTGCGATGATTTTTACCAACATGCGTCATTTTAGGCATTAATGCATTTTTTAAGTTTGTTTTATCTTTATTAAAATTACATTGGTTATCTTCTTAAGGAAGAAGCATATAAAGGATCTTTTATGAAAGTATTAGTGATTGGTAATGGTGGGCGTGAACATGCGTTAGCTTGGAAAATAGCACAGTCTCCATTAGTATCTAAAGTCTTTGTCGCTCCTGGAAATGCAGGGACTGCACTTGAATCAGGTCTGGAAAATATTAATATTAAAGCCACGGACGTTAGTGGATTATTAAATTTTGCTCAGCAAGAACAAATTGATCTTACCATTGTTGGTCCTGAAGCACCTTTAGTTATTGGCGTTGTTGACAGTTTTCAAAAGGCGGGATTAAAAATCTTTGGTCCAACAAAATCGGCATCACAACTTGAAGGTTCGAAAGCCTTTACAAAAGATTTTTTAGCACGACATAACATCCCTACCGCTGAATATCAGAATTTTACTGAAGTCGAACCAGCTCTTGCTTATATACATGAGAAAGGCGCACCAATTGTGATTAAAGCGGATGGTTTAGCTGCGGGTAAAGGTGTTATTGTGGCGATGACACTTGAAGAAGCTGAAGCTGCTGTAAAAGATATGTTGGCTGGTAATGCTTTCGGTGATGCTGGGCATCGTGTGGTTATTGAGGAGTTTTTAGAAGGTGAAGAAGCCAGCTTCATTGTTATGGTTGATGGCAAACATGTCGAACCAATGGCAACTAGTCAAGATCATAAACGCGTTGGTGATGGTGATACTGGCCTTAATACTGGTGGTATGGGAGCATATTCCCCAGCACCGGTTGTGACCGATGAGGTTTTTGCTAACATCATGAATCAAATCATTTATCCAACCGTCAATGGTATGGCACAAGAAGGTAATGTGTATGTTGGATTTTTATATGCTGGTTTGATGATTGATAAAGAGGGAAATCCCAAGGTTATAGAATTTAACTGTCGCTTTGGTGATCCAGAAACCCAACCGATCATGATGCGTTTGCAATCAGATTTAATCAAATTATGTTTAGCTGCCGTTGATGGTAAATTAGATACCGTAAAATCAAAATGGGATCCTAGACCTGCACTCGGTATTGTAATGGCCGCAGGCGGTTACCCAGGCGACTATAATACGCAAGATGAAATCATTGGATTACCAACCGAATCCTCCTTAGATTGCAAAGTATTTCATGCCGGTACCAGTTTTGAAAAAGGGCAAGTATTTACTAATGGAGGACGCGTATTATGTGTTACCGCTTTAGGAAATACAGTATTAGATGCTCAACAACGTGCCTATCAGCAAGTGAATAATATACGTTGGCACGGTTGCTTTTATCGTCATGATATTGGTTATCGAGCTATTGAACGTGAAAAACTCGATCATAGACAGTAATATCATCTAAATTTAATGGGTCAAGGCGTTCGAGAACGCCTTAGCATTAACAATAACCTTGATGAGAAATTTGAAAGTTAATGAAAATACCAACTTTTTTAATAACTAAACAGAGACAGAACGGCTAAAGTTGCTCCTAAAACAATGATATTATAAATACCATAGGCTCTAATAAAATAGGCAACAGGAGGTGAAAAAATAGGTAAATACGAAGCTAAAATGCATAAAAAGATAGAGATAAATAAATATTTAGACCAATTATCGAGCTGTTTATTCCAAAAAAATAATATAAATACAGTGATAACTGATAAAATAAGGCTAAAAAAAGCAAACCTTAATTGCTCAAAAGTGAACATATCAAGCCAGCTTTCTGCTGAATAGTTTACAAGACCCGCAACTAACCCACCAGGTAATATTACAAAAGTCCAAAGAATCATTTAAAATACAAACAATTGTTTTTTTCATGTTTATCCGTATTGCTTGATTTTTGACATTCCTAGCTAAGTTATAGCTATTTAACATTATATTTTATATCAATATTAAGTCGATATATAGCATATTGGTATCATTTGATTGATAAACGTAAATTAACCTATAAATGCTCGATTGCTGTTGGTGTAGAATTGACTAAATCTTAACATCAGCTTTTTGTGTTTACCAATATTAATAATTCATTAATAAAAATTAAAAATAAATTAAGATTTCCCTGATTGTTGTTGATAAATTGAATGTTCATTTTAAGTTATATCACTCTGTGTTATGCTAGCAATAATATTAGATCACAGGATGTTATTTATGATAAAAGATCCTTTCTTTGATAGAGAATCAGAAAAGTATGATTCTCCAATTGCCAGTCGTGAACTTATTTTAGATTATCTTAAACAAGAAGCGAAACCTGCAAATTTAGAAAAGATTGCCCAAGCTGTTTCAATAAAAGACGATGAGCAAAAAGTAGCTTTACATCGTCGTCTTCGAGCGATGGAACGTGACGGACAAGTTGTATTTACCCGTCGCAAATGTTATGCCTTACCTGAAAAGTTCGATATGGTTAAAGGGAGTGTAATTGCACACCGTGATGGCTTCGGTTTTTTGCGAGTAGAAGGTACTCCAGAAGATTATTTTTTATCACCCGAACAGATGAAAAAAGTGTTACAAGGTGATGTGATCTTAGCTCAACCAATGGGGACGCAACATCGTGGTAAAATTGAAGCACGTGTAGTGCGAATTTTAGAACCTCGCAGTAATTTTATCGTTGGACGATATTTTATTGAACAAGGTGTTGGCTTTGTCGTGCCGGATGACAGTCGGTTGAATTTTGATATATTAATTGTTGGTAAAGCGCATCGTACTGTGCGTATGGGATCAGTAGTGGTTGTTGAATTACAGCAACGTCCTGAGCGTCGTCAGAAAGCGGTAGGGACCATTAAAGAAGTGCTTGGTGAAATTATGGGAACCAACCTTGCTATTGATATTGCGCTTCGTAATCACGAAATTCCTTATGAATTACCTAAAACAGTGATAATAGAGACCAGCAAATTTACTGAGCAAGTTCCAGAAAACGCCAAAAAAGGCCGTAAGGATTTGCGCGAATTACCTTTAGTTACCATTGATGGCGAAGACGCCCGTGATTTTGATGATGCTGTTTATTGCCAAAAAAATCGTGGTGGAGGCTATCGTTTATGGGTTGCTATTGCGGATGTGAGTTATTACGTCCGACCAGGTAAGGCTTTAGATACAGAAGCATGCTTACGCGGTACATCAGTCTATTTCCCCTCTCGTGTGATTCCTATGTTGCCAGAAGTGTTATCTAATGGGCTTTGTTCATTAAATCCGCAAGTTGATCGCTTATGTTTGGTGTGCGAAATGACGGTGTCAAATAAAGGTCGTCTAACTGGTTTTGAGTTTTACGAAGCCGTGATGAATTCTCATGCAAGATTGACTTATAGCAAAGTAGCCAAAATTTTAGATGGTGATAAAGAATTGCTTGAACATTATCGTGATTTAGTGCCACACCTTAAAAACTTGCAAGGTCTTTATAATGTACTAGATAAAGCTCGTATTGCACGCGGTGCGATAGGTTTTGAGTCCGAAGAGCCAAAATTCATTTTTAATGCTGATAAACGTATTGAAAGCATTGAACTGACTCAACGTAATGTCGCTCATAAAATTATTGAAGAGTGTATGATTTTAGCGAATGTAGCTGCTGCAAAATTCGTCATTAAAGCGGATGTTCCGTCTTTATTCCGAGTACATGATAAACCTGATGAAGAGCGCATGAATAATCTGCGCAGTATTTTAAGTGAACTAGGGTTGTCCCTTGGTGGTGGTCCAAATCCTAAACCAAAAGATATTGCAGAGTTAATGGTTGCTGTTGAAAAGCGTTCAGATCATGAAATGCTACAAACTGTTATTTTACGATCAATGAAACAAGCTATTTATGATCCAGAAAATCGAGGCCACTTTGGTTTGGCGCTGGAAGAGTATGCACACTTTACTTCGCCTATTCGTCGTTATCCCGATTTACTGTTACATCGAGCTATTAAATGGATCTTGGCTGACCAAAATCATAAAACCAGTAAAACTGGTGGTTATCGTTATAATACTAGTGAAATGCTTTACTTTGGTGAACACTGTTCAATGACTGAACGACGAGCTGATGAAGCCGTGCGTGATGTAGTGGACTGGCTCAAATGTGATTACATGCAAGATCATCTTGGAGAAGTGTTTAATGGAACAATTTCAAGCGTCGTTAATTTTGGATTCTTTGTTCGTTTGGATGATTTGTTTATTGACGGTTTGGTTCATGTCTCTTCACTTGAAAATGATTATTATAATTTTGATGGCTCACGCAATCGCTTAATTGGCGAAAATACTCGTTTCATATATCGTTTGGGCGATAAAGTACAGATTAAAGTCGATAATGTGAACCCTGAAGAACGTAAAATTGATTTTTCGTTAGTAGGCAGTAATAATAAGCCGAAACGTCAAGGTAAAACAGCTAAAGATAAAACTAAACAGGATAAAATTGATTTAAGTGCAGATTTACCAATTAAACGAAAAGCTAAAAAATCATCCAGTAAAAAAAGAAGCGATAATGCTAGCACTAAAGCTGAAAATAAAACAAAAAGCAACGGGAAACCAAAAGCGATAGTAAAAACTAAAGCTAAATCCAAAAATAAAAAGAGAACAAAGAAAAACAGTACATTAAAATCGACCAGTAAAAAAATTACGAATAAAAAGACAAAGAGTAGCAAATAAATGAGTGAAACAGTTTATGGTATGCACGCTATTGAAGCATTATTAGCGCGCTCACCGGAAAGAATTATTGAGGTATTTATTATTAAAGGGCGTGAAGATAAACGTCTAATTGCCCTTGTTCATCAATTAGAACAACTGGGATTGCCAGTTAAAATAGCGAATCGTCAGTGGTTGGATGAAAAAACCAAAAATGGTGTTCACCAAGGCATTTTAGCTATGGTTAAACCAAATCGTGGTTATCAAGAAAATGACATTCCACTACTGATGGAGCAGCAATCCAATCCTGTTATCTTAATTTTGGATGGCGTGACTGATCCTCATAATTTAGGGGCATGTATTCGTACTGCCGACGCAGCAGGTGTAAGTTTTATTATCGTTCCAAAAGATCGCTCAGCACCTCTTAATTCTACTGCTCAAAAAGTAGCCTGTGGTGCAGCAGAAAGCATTCCAGTTGTGAGAGTAACAAATTTAGCCCGCACCATGCGGATGCTACAAGATGAATACCAAGTTTGGATTGTTGGTACCGCTGGTGAAGCTGATAGAACACTTTATCAAACTGAATTTTATCAATCATCGACCCCGACGTCATTAGCTTTGGTTATGGGGGCAGAAGGTGAGGGAATGCGTCGTTTAACAAAAGAACATTGTGACGAATTAGTGAGTATTCCAATGTCAGGTATTGTCTCTTCGCTTAATGTATCGGTCGCGACAGGTGTTTGTTTATTTGAAATTGTGCGCCAGAAGAACAAATAGTAAGTAGGAGTAATATGCTAGGATTGCTTAAAAAACTATTACCAATCAAAAAAGAAATTTCTGCGCTTTCAGGGCGAGATCTTCATGGTCGTAATAATGTTGGTTATCCTACTATCCAAATTTCACGCGAAATTGATAATGTAGTAAGAACACAATACAAAGCCATCAGACCGATTATCAATTTGTATAAGGATACCTTGTTTTTTAAATGGGGGCCAAGTGTTATAAATGATCAATTAACCGATGAACAACTCGCCAATTTATCAGGTCGCAATTTACAAATGGTCTATTTGTTATTATTTCGTGACATGCTTCGGTACCTTTCTGAATTAGTTACGTTAAAAAATGTACCCGAAAATTGGCCAGAAGTTTTTGCCCAAACAGTATTGGATAATTGTCGAATGCTTTGTGATGCAGATGACAATGATATTGCAAAAAAACAACAATTATTTGCTAAAACTGAACGTTATGCCGTGGATGTATCTATTGATGAAAAAAATTTTGATAACACCGAAATCCCAAACTGGGCAGTACCTATTGCTGAACTGATTATGATTCCGTCAGATATGATCTACAAATGTCATCGTCCATTAATAACTGCTATCCAAAAACGAAACAAACATAGTTAATGGTATTTTTATAAAAATAATTAAATGAATCCTTTAGATAGGATTCATTTTTTGCTTCTTTTATTCCCTTTGTTTAAAAATTCCCACTCTATAAATTTTGCAATTTGTATTTGCAAAAATACCAACTAGGTAGCAAATTTATTTCAATTGACTATTCTTTAACGGTCGAAATGCTATCGATAAATTTCCAAATTAGTGTACGAACAGTACGCAATAAAATTGATGCTTTTTTACAAAAAAGATGTATACCCGTAATTTCAATAGTCGTAATAAAGGTTTTATCATCAATGCCACACAAGCACAAAAACAGTAAGTTCATAATGCACTATTAGGGATATCTATTTCACTTTTTTAAGGATACACGTCAATTTGATTTGTTGCTGTCAATTGCTTTGTCTCCCTGTCCAACTATTTTAAACCATAAACAAAACGCTAATTTGTTCTGCAACAACTTGCTCTAATTTCCACTGAATATCAATGAATGTTGTTCGCATTATATTGAGAATTTATACGTAGTCTGTGGATTCTTTTAATGTATCTGAGCTTGTTGGGCATAAAATATTTCATCTTCAGATATTACTTCTTAGGATAATTGTACATCATCAGAATTAATAAATTCTACAAACCTTTGCAGCGCTATTTTATTTTCCTTAATTGAAATAAATTACCTTTCTTGTATTTACCAATACTATTTGGATTTGTCACTTCTTTAAAAAGGAAAATACCAAAGGTATTGGTTGTTTAATTATCATTAAAATAAATATTTTCACTCATGTCGTCTTCGCCATAACAATCAGTTATATTGACTATTAATCAGCGGAGTTAAATTGACTCATATTACCTAATAAAATAATACCGGCTAAATTTAGCCGGTATTATTATTTGATGCATTAACTTTTGATTAAATCAACATCAATACCTAATCCTTTAGCAATACCTGAACCATAATCAGGATGAACTTTATAGAAGTGTTGAAGTTGTCTAATTTGAATATCGCGATCAACACTTTTCATTGAGCCGACAATATTGTCAATAAGCAACTGTTTTTGATCGGGATGCATTAAATTGAACAAAGCTCTCGGTTGTGAATAGTAATCATTATCGACCCTATGATCATACCTATCCATAGCATCCGTTGGTGGTACATGCATTGGTGGTTCGGCATATTGTGGTTGTTGTTTTGGTGCACTATCGATGCTGTTAGGTTCATAATTAGGTGCATTATCTACACTGTAAAAACGCATTGAACCGTCACGTTGATAATTGTGAACTGGACATTTTGGCGCATTAATTGGTAACTGCTGATAATTGGTACCTATACGATAGCGGTGCGCATCGGCGTAAGCAAAAACTCGTCCTTGTAACATCTTATCTGGTGATAAACCAACACCCGGTACGATATTACTTGGCTCAAATGCCGCTTGTTCAACTTCGGCAAAATAGTTTTCTGGATTACGGTTAAGTTCCATCACACCTACTTCCATTAAGGGATACTGTTTTTGTGACCAAACTTTAGTGACATCAAATGGATTCTCGGGATGATTATTGGCCTGTTCTTCGGTCATTACTTGCATATAAAGTCGCCATTTTGGATAATCACCTCGTTCAATTGCCTTAAATAAATCTTCTTGTGCTGAATCGGGATGAGTACCATCCATTTCAGCAGCAACTTTTGGATGAATATTTTTAATGCCTTGTTCAGTTCTAAAATGCCATTTAACCCAAGTTCGTATACCATCTTTATTGATAAGACTATAAGTATGGCTACCAAAACCATGCATATGACGATAACCATCTGGAATTCCACGGTCAGAAAATAAAATAGTGACTTGATGCAATGATTCCGGTGATAAAGACCAAAAGTCCCACATCATTTGTGGATCTTTTAAGTTGGTTTTCGGATCGCGTTTTTGGGTATGAATAAAATCCGGAAATTTGAGTGCATCACGAATAAAAAACACAGGTGTATTATTGCCGACAATATCCCAGTTACCTTGATCGGTGTAGAATTTTATCGAAAATCCACGCGGATCTCGAGCCGTATCAGATGAGCCTCTTTCCCCTCCCACAGTTGAAAATCGAGCAAATACTGGAGTTTGTTTGCCAACATTGGCGAAAATACTGGCATATGAATATTGGGTAATATCTTTGGTGACCGTAAAAGTTCCATGTGCGCCTGAGCCTTTAGCATGTACACGGCGCTCCGGAATGTTCTCGCGGTTAAATTGAGCAAGTTTTTCGATGAGTTGAAAATCATCAATCAAAACTGGACCACGTGGACCTGCCGTGCGTGAGTTTTGATTATCGGAGATAGGTGCCCCATTATTGGTGGTTAAGACTTTTTTTTCTGACATTGCAATACTCCTTTTTTATTATATAAACGTTGTAAGTAAACTAATTACTTACCTAATTGAGATCTGAATATAACGTTACTAAAACAAAAAACTGGAACGGTAATGCGTGTTAAAAGCGCAGAAATAAAAAAATATGCATAGTGAGATAACGAATTAAACCAACAAACCAAGTTAAAAAACTAGCTTCAAATTGTCGATAATGGTGTCACAAATTCATTCTCTCAGTTTTACAGCTAATAGTAATGCAATTGGTTCATGCTGATAATTATATCAGAAAACTAGGCATAATAATGCTCTGTTTTGCTAAATTATTGGCAATATTACTTTTCGATAAGATTAAGCGTAGATGATTTCGGGAAGCTTGATATCCCATGGTTGGTTATCAATATGTGGTACTTTTTGGCAGGCAAAAGCTAGGCCGATAGGCAAAATTTTCTGGCTTTGATAATTCGCTAACATACGGTCATAAAATCCTCCGCCCATACCTATACGATATCCTCTTTCATCAAAAGCAACCAGTGGCGTAAAAATGATATCTAATTTATGATGAGGTAATACATTAAGAACATTTAGAGTTGGTTGCAGTATATTGAATTTATTTTTAATTAAAGAGGTTTGTGGGGTATATTTTAAAAAAAGTAAATGCGTAGAAACAAATGGATGTATAACGGGTAAATAGACAGATTTATTTTGTTGCCATAAATATTCTATAATTGATTTAGTATCGACTTCACCATCAACTGATAGGAATATAGCTATATTTTGGGCTAATTTTATATCTTGGTGTTGGAGGATTTGTTGATAAATAGCATGCTGCGCATTAACGCGTTCAATTGGAGAGAGTTGACGTCTTTTTTGGCGTATAGTCTGTCTAATATTCATCAGTTATCACTGTGAGAATAAAACAAGATAAAAACACTCCAAGATGTCGTTTAGGGTCGTAACCCTTGAACCCAAGGTTCAAGGTGAACAACATGTTTCGATTTTTAGGTTTCCTTACGAGTAAGGCATACACACCAATCAAAAGTCACATCGTTCTAATATAAAGAATATCGGCTCAGGGGACTAACCCACATCGCGAACATCCCAGAGATGCATATAATATTACAGAATTTAACAAATGATACAAGGAGGTTTTTATCAAATTTACAAATAAAAACATTAATTGTTGGTATTCAAAGCAGAATCAAGCAATTGTTGCAGCATTTTTAGTCTATGGCTAAATTCGTTACTTTTTTCTTTTTCCTTTGTTAATTCATAAGAAATATTAAGCGCTGCGGTCATGATTAGTTGTTCACTACCTATTTGTGGAGATTTTTCACGCAAATGAGATAATCGCTCATCCAAATCTTTTGCAGCATTGGTTAGTGCGTCAACTTCATCAACCGGACAATTGAATTTTAATGTACGTCCAAAAATTTGAATAGTGACAGCTTGAGTTTCCATATTTAACCTATTGATTTATAAATTCATTAATTTTTTCTATAATGTGTTCACCGTTTAATCCCATCTCTTTTCTTATCTCATTTTGAGATCCTTGAGGAATAAACTTATCTGGTAATCCAATATTTAAAATATCACATTTTATTTTTTTAGATAATAAAAATTCACAGACGCCACTTCCTGCACCGCCTTTAATGCTATTTTCTTCTACAGTGACAAGTATATTATGAGTTTGGCTAATGTGCAAAAGGACTTTTTCATCTAATGGTTTAACAAAACGCATATCTATGACTGTAGCATTAATTTTTTTACCAGCCTGTAAAACTTCAGGTAGTAATGTGCCAAAATTGAGTAAAGCTATATTTTCACCTTCGATGCATAATTTTGATTTTCCAATTGGTATGGTTGCTAGTGGCTCTAATTGCACACCTTTACCTTCACCGCGAGGATATCGCACAGCTACAGGACCATTATGCAAATAACCTGTATAAAGCATTTGTCGGCACTCATTTTCATCACTTGGCGTCATTATGACAAAATTAGGTATGCAACGCATGAAGCTTAGATCAAATGACCCTTGGTGGGTTTCACCATCAGCACCAACAATACCGGCTCTGTCTATAGCAAATAAAATTGGTAAGTTCTGAATGGCAACATCATGAATAACTTGATCATAAGCACGTTGTAAAAAAGTTGAATAAATTGCAACGACCGGTTTTAAACCACTAATAGCAAAACCAGCAGCAAGCGTCACTGCATGTTGCTCAGCGATGGCCACATCAAAAAACTGATCAGGATAAAGATTGGCAAACTTAGTCATACCTGAACCTTCGCTCATTGCTGGAGTGATAGCCATTAGTTGTTTATCATGGCGTGCCATTTCACATAACCAATCACCAAAAACTTGTGAATAGGTTGGTGTAATTTGGTTAGCTGCTGGCAATATTCCATCATTAGGATTAAATTTCGGTACACCGTGCCACAAAGTTGGATTTTGTTCTGCTGGTGCATAACCTTTACCTTTTTGAGTAATAACATGAAGCAATTGTGGGCCTTTTAATTGCCGAACTTTTTGTAAAGTGGTTACCAAACTTTCAACATCATGTCCATCAACAGGACCAATATAATTAAAGCCAAGTTCTTCAAATAAAATTGCCGGCGTCATTAAGCCTTTTAAATGTTCTTCGGTTTTTTTTAATAGTTCTTTCAATGGTGGAATATTAGCAAGCACTCGTTTGCCGCTTTCACGGAAAGCGGTGTAGGTTTTACTTGATAGTATTTGAGCTAAATGTTGATTAAGTGCACCAGTATTTTCTGAAATTGACATATCATTATCGTTAACAATAACTAACATGTTGGGTTTAATATGCCCAGCATGATTCATTGCTTCAAAAGCCATACCAGCGGTAAGGGCACCATCACCAATAATTGCCACTACCTTCTGCCCAGATTGTTTTTTTTGCTCACTAATAGCAATACCTAATGCGGCACTGATAGAAGTCGAAGAATGACCTGTTGTTAAAACATCATATTCGCTTTCATTACGGTGTGGAAATGGATGAAGTCCACCTTTTTGCCGTATTGTGAGCATTTGATCACGCCGACCAGTTAAAATTTTATGAGGATAAGCTTGATGGCCAACATCCCAAATAATTTTGTCAAAAGGAGTGTGGTAAACATAATGCAGTGCTACTGTTAATTCAACCACCCCCAGTCCTGATGCTAAATGTCCACTGGATTTACTCACACAATTTAACAAAAATTGCCTTAGTTCACGACAAATTTCAGGCAGTTGAGATTGAGGATAACACCGCAAATCCTCTGGGAAATTAATTTTTTTTAATAAGGGATAATTATCCAAATTCATTTTTATCATTAAGCCATTATGTTAACTATTTCGATTTATAATAAAACTAGCAAGATCTTGTAGTTGTTGGCTATTATAAGGTATTTGATTGAGACTATCGATAGCCTGATCGTATAACTGTTTTGTCATGTCTATAGCTGCTTGTAGACCTAATAAAGCAGGGTAAGTACTTTTTTCATGGATAATATCGGAGCCTTTAGGTTTGCCCATAATAGCTTGTTCACCAATAACATCTAAAATATCATCCTGTATTTGGAAGGCAAGTCCAATTGCTTGAGCATAACTATCAAGCAAGGGATAATATGGTTTGCTTATCTCGCCACTGGCAAACGCACCTAATCGAACCGCTGTTTTAATTAATACCCCAGTTTTGTAGTTGTGGATCTTTTGTAAATGTTCCAAGGTAATAGTTTGGTGCTCTGCTTGCAAATCAAGAGACTGTCCTAAGCACATACCCGTTAACCCACTAGCATTAGCAAGTTCAGCAATCATATCAATTTTAACTTGATTATTCAGATATTGGCTTTCAGATAATAAGCTAAAAGCTAATGATTGTAATGCATCACCAGCAAGTATCGCTTCAGCATGTCCATATTGAATATGACATGTAGGTTTTCCGCGTCGAAGGTTATCATTATCCATTGCAGGTAAATCGTCATGAATTAATGAATAAGTATGTATCATCTCAATTGCAGCAGCAGCCTCATCTAATCTTGATAACGGACAATTGAACATTTGTCCAGTTAAATAGACCAGTATTGGACGAATTCGCTTACCGCCGGCTAACAAGCTATAACTCATAGCTTGTTGCAATTTAGAAGAAGGGAACTGAGTAATATATGTCGCTAAGAACGTATTAATCCGCTCTTGTAATGGTTTTAAATTATTCATTATTATCGGTTAAAAATTCAGATAGTTCTGCATCACTATTTTCAGATAATAATATCTGAATGCGTTGTTCCGCTTGTTGTAATTGCTTTTGACCCGATTTAGCTAATTTAACACCTTTTTCAAACTCATTCAATGCTTCGTCTAATGGTAAATCGCCATTTTCTAATTGTGCAACGATGATTTCAAGTTGTTTAAGGGTCTCTTCAAAACTTGGTTCAGTAACTTGTTTTTTAGCCATATTTTATTCCTTGTTGTACAAAATGAGTATACACGTATTTTCAGTAAAGTGAATTAAGATGTTTTTTATACTCAAACATATGCACTACCTGAAACTTCTTGACAAAAAATCAACAAGGTTGATTTCATTGGTTAGCCATCACGGTAAATCATTAATCTTTATTTTTGTTAAGATTATCTACAGAAAATGATGCTATGTCTGGATTAATAGGTTTTTTAACTTCAACTCCTAATTCTCTAAATTGCTCAATTTGACCTATAATATTACCGCGACCTTTGGATAGTTTATTAATAGAATTTTGATAAGTTTGTTGAGCTTTATCAAGGGTATTACCTAGATTTTCCATATCTTCCACAAAACCGCGGACTTTATCATACAATTTACTTGCTTTATCTGCAATTAGCTCAGCATTACGATTTTGGTGCTCATAACGCCACAAATTATGAATCGTGCGTAAGGCAACCAAAAGGGTGGTTGGGCTGACAATCATAATGTTATTTTTGAGTGCATCATTGATTAATGATGGATCATGATCAATGGCACATAAAAATGCCGGTTCTACTGGAATAAACATTAATATATAGTCTAAAGAATTAATACCAATTAACTTATGATAATCTTTTTGACTAAGTTGCTTTAGATGGTTACGTACCGCAGTTAAATGATCGGATAATGCTTTGCTTTTTATGAATTCTTCGTCATTATTAAAATAACGTTCATAGGCAACCAACGTCACTTTAGAATCAATAACCACATCTCTCCCTTGAGGTAGATGTACGATGACATCAGGCTGAAGACGTTGGTTATTTTCATTGGTTAAATTAACCTGAGTATCATATTCATGACCCAATCTTAAACCGGAATTATCAAGTATTTGACTAAGTATAAACTCTCCCCAATTTCCTTGGATCTTATTGTTACTTTTTAAAGCGTTAGTAAGATTGGATGCCTCTTTAGTCATTTGTTGATTTAATTGCTGTAAATTACGGATCTCATAAGTAAGCGTATGGCGTTCTTTTGCTTCTTCGCCAAAACTATCTTGGACTTGCTTTTTAAAGCTTTCTAATTGTTCCTTTAATGGCGATAATAAGAAATTAAGGCTTTGTTTATTTTGTTGTTCAATTTTTTTACCGCTGTGCTCAAATATACGATTCGCTAAATTTTCAAACTGAGTGGTAAGTCGTTGTTCACTTTGCTCTAGTACTGTCTGGCGTTCATGAGCTGCATTACGCGTTTCTTCTAAACGTGTTTTTAGTTCACTAATAGTAGCAAATTGTTCGATATTTTGTTGTCGATGTTCGTTTAATTCACTTTCAAGCTGATTTACTTCATTAGTTAATGTTTGATTCTCTTGTTTTAACTGAGAAAGTTGTAAATTAAATAGTTGATTTGAATTACTAATAACCAGCAGTGATTTAATCAATAAAATTAAGAGAATTAAGGATACTAATCCAAGCACAATGGCGATCCACTCAATTAGTCCTAAATGACTTATCATCGCTAGGCCCTTTCAAAGGTAAATGAAATTACATCATCAAGTTTCATTGAATCAAGCGCTAACATGATCAAACGATCTAAACCTACTGCCACTCCGGCACAGTCAGGTAGACCATTTTCCATTGCAGCTAATAGCTCAATATCGATCTCTTGTTGAGGTAGATTAAGATTGAGCCTATCTTGATTGTTTTGTTCAAAACGCAGCCTTTGTTCTTGTGGATTTGTTAATTCTTTAAAACCATTCGCAAGCTCTACACCTTTGTAATAAAATTCAAAGCGACCAGCAACACGATGATCTTCGCTGTTAATTGCAGCTAATGCTGCTTGTGAAGCAGGGAAGTTATACACGGCAATCGGTTTATCATGACCAATATGTGGCTCTACACCAAAAGTAAATAAACATTGCAATAAACCATCTTTATCGAACTCTTCTGTTTTAATTCCAATATTTAACTGATTAATAGTGTTCACTAATGTTGCATAATCAGCCTCTAAGGGATCAATATTAAGATGACGTTGAAACGCTTTTTGATAAGAGATACGTTCCGCTGGTTCACAATCCAAAATTGTTTGTAATAGATCATCAACTTCATTGATCATTTGCATCATATCAAACTGAATTCGATACCATTCGAGCATAGTAAATTCAGGATTATGAAAATCGCTGATCTCTTCATGATTGCGAAAACATTTGCATATCTGATAGATTGGACCACTGCCCGCAGCTAATAAACGCTTCATGTGATATTCAGGGCTAGTAATTAATGACATCTTTCGCCCAAGTTGTTGATCGAATTCACCGGGTCTAAAAAAAGTAGTAGAGAAAGAACTTAAATGCACATCAGTAACAGCATATTGGCTTAAAGTTGGCGTTTCGACTTCCAATATGCATCGATCGGTAAAAAATTGTCGTATTTGTGAAATAATTTTTGCGCGCTTAAGTAGATTATTGATAGATGCGGAAGGTTGCCAAGTCATAAAAAATATCCATGGATTTTGATAAATTACTGAAAAAGAAAAATAGGGCTTAAGCCCTATTTTTTATTATTGACGTTCATTTTGCCATAAAGTGAATAAATTGTCGTACTTTTCTTGCTGTTGCCAAATATGCTGATGTAATTCAGAAAGAATTATTGGGTCTTCTAAAATTGTTAATTGTTGTTCTTTATTGATTTTTTCTAAATCAACTTGTTTGAGTTGCTCAATTATCTCAAGACGTCTTTGCTCAATTTTTATGTTTGGTAAATGACGAGAAGTAGACAATGCGCAAGCTAAAGCATTGTAAATGGGATCAACTAAAGCCATGATAAAACCGTGTTCAACAATATTCGCTTCTGTTTTAACTAGACATTTTCCCGTATTGGTTACGACTTTCGTAGGATGAGTTTCTTCTGGAGTTAAAAATAGACCGAGTTTTTGGGCTTTTATTCCAATACTTGATAATCCTGAAACTCTGATCACTAAAGGCGAAATAGTCAGTGGAATTAGAATAGCGATATACCAATAAGTAAACTGAGGATTTAACCAAATAATCACACCAAGCCAAACAATGCCTAATAAAGAAAGAGGCCAACAAAAATAAAAAGACTCTCCCCATGTTAGGGCATCGTCGTTTCTTGAAGGTGACTTCCATTGAATTTTGCTGCCTAACCATGCTTTAACCACAAATTTACTGTGGAATATCATACGTATTGGGGCTAATATCATCGACCATAACATTTCGATAAATATCGATAGGGTAAGTTTAAAAATGCCACCCACATCTTTAGCTCCTGTGCGAGCGATGATAATGCCATAACTAAAGAATTTTGGTGCAAATAATAATACCATCGTTGTAGATAACAATTGTAATGCTAAATTTTCATCCCATCTTGGCCATGTCGGATAAAATTGATTAGGTTGGAAAAAATATTGTTGATCGGATAAGTTAAAAACTAATAGAAGAAGCGTTGAAAAGAATAAAAATATTAACCACAATAAAGATGAAATATAAGCCATCCCACTAGTTAAAAACATTACTCTATGAGTTAAAGTGATCCCACTTTTAAAAAGCAATTTTAAATTAATTAAGTTACCCATACACCAACGGTTATCTCGTTTAAGATCTTCTATCATATTGCCTGGTAGTTCTTCGTAACTTCCATTCATATTATAGGCGATCCAAACTCCATAGCCAGCGCGTCTCATCAATGTAGCTTCAACAAGGTCATGAGACAAAATGTGAATTGGTCCTTTACGTTCTTGAAGTGGGGATAAAATACAGTGTTCAATAAAAGGTTTTAAGCGAATCATGGCATTGTGTCCCCAATACTGAGCTTCGCTGAGTTGCCAAAAGTGAGTACCAGCACAAAAGATATCACTGTAAATCTGATTGGCAAATTGTTGGATTCGACCATACAGTGTCTTCATTCTAACTGATTTCGGCGGTGACTGTAATATGCCCGCTTTAGGTGTCATTTCCATCATGGCAATCATCTTTAAAATACAATCACCCGTCATGATGCTGTCAGCGTCAAGTATCAACATATATTCATATAAATGTCCCCAGCGTCGACAGAAGTCATCGATATTACCACTTTTACGTTTTACTCGACGTTTACGATGTCGGTAAAAAATATTACATCCGTTATTCTCCTTTTGAGCATTAAAATCTGACCATGCTTTTAATTCATTTACATAAAGATCGGGATCATTCGTATCGCTTAAAATATAAAAATCACAGTAATCAGCATGCTCGGTTTCAACTAAAGATTGATAGGTTGCTTGTAATCCCGCAAAAACTCGTGCTACATCTTCATTACAAATTGGCATAACTAATGCTGTACGATGTTTCGCATCAATGTGTTTCGTTGCATCTTTTGGGATCTCAATAGTATAACGGTCTTTTTTTATTACAGCTAAAATCAGTCCCATAATACTGGTCCAAAAGCCTATTGAAATCCAGGCAAACAAAATAGCAAACAGAAAAATAATAAACCCTTGTATAATATATGGAATGATGCTATATATGGCTAATTTAGGATTATTTACCCAATTAGCCATAAAATTGATTTTTTCCCAACTTTGATAAGGCAATAATGTCGATAGATAAGTCGTTCCGAAATAGGTTTGAATCACAATTAGTGCAAACATTATTAAGCGACGGATAACCGCAATGAGATTAACTTTATCTTTGAAATTAGCTTTATAGCGTTTATTCCATGTTTGTGGTTGAATCGAAACTCGTTCAACTTTAGGGTAACTGGGTTGCTGATTTCTTTCATCAATGTAATTTGATGTATCGCCAATTTGATTTAGGCGATATTTCAGAAATTCAGTATCATTTGGTGCAATTTCATTGTTTTTTAATTTCTGACGCCAATCATCAGCGCCAGAAAGTGTAGCAAAGTAATCTTTTTTCATTATGTTATCTTATTATCGTTATTGCCCTGGATATTGACCACTCCATGTCTCAGATAAAATCTCATTCGTTTTCTCTGAAGCTAATTGAACACGAATATCCGTTGGTTTTTTATTGTCTTGAACATTGAACCGTATAAGAACTCTCCAGCCTTTTGTGACTGAATTATATTGTACCTCAGAACTCACAATCGATCCGTTATTAATGCTTGATATTGCTCTGACCGGTTCTTGTTCTGATAATTTAGGACCGGCAAAGTCAATAACATAAGCGTTTGAACCATCAAGTTTACGGATTAAATTTGCCTGCTTTATATCACCTAATGATAATCGAGTGCTAATTGCTCTAGCTACATTATCTGGATAACGTTGCTTTTCATTTAATGAATAATGCAATCGATACTTAATATCAAGACTATCACCGGCTTTGTAATGTTTTTCAGGTACCCAGAAAGAAACGATATTGTCATTTGTTTCATCAGCAGTTGGAATTTCAACCAATTCAACACGACCTTTTTGCCAATTGCCTAAAATTTCTGTCCACACGCTAGGGCGCAGTTCATAATGATCATCAAGATCTTGGTAATCCTCAAATCCGTTATCTCGTTGAATCAATCCAAAACCTTTAGGAGCATCAAAACTATATGATGAAAAAGATAAGCGTTTTGGATTATTTAATGGTCGCCATATCCACTCACCACTGTTAGATAAAATAGATAACCCATTAGAGTCGTGCATTGCTGGTCGATAATTTAATAAAGGAGATGGCTGATTTGGACCAAATAAATACATACTTGTCAAAGGGGCGATACCGAGTTTTTTTACCGAATCGCGGAAAAATATTTTAGCTTCAACCGTTATTGTTGTATCTATACTTGGTACTAAAATGAGCTTATAAGCGCCTGTTACGCGAGGTGAGTCAAGTAAAGCATAAATGACTAAATGTTTTTGTTTAGGCAATGGTCTTACGAGCCAAAACTCCTTAAAACGAGGGAACTCTTCACCAGTCATCTCTCCGGTATCAATGGCTAATCCTCGAGCGGACAATCCATATCGTTGACCTTTTCCTACTGCTCGGAAATAACTGCCTCCAAGCGCTGTAAAAATTTCATCATCGGTTTTAGTTGGATTGTTTATTGGATAATGAACCTTAAATCCGGCAAATCCAAGTTTTTTTGTGTCTAGATTTTCTAATCCTGCTTGACTTAAATCAAAATAACTTGGGTCGTATTTAATTTCATTAACTTGATTATTGACAATTTCATTGATTTGAACGGGGGTGTCAAAATACATCCCTTCATGATAAAACTCTAATTTAAAACGATTTTTTTTGTCATTCCAATAAGCTTTTTCATGATTAAATTGAATTTTCTGATAATCAGCAAATTGTAAAGCCGCTAACTCATTTGGTATGTTTTTAGATGGTTGTACATAACTTTTCTTTGATAGTTTTTCTGCTTTAGTAATAACATCGTTAAACGAAAAAGCTGATGAAGAAAAACTAATAAAAAGAGCTGAAACTAAGCAAAGCATTTTGCAAGTTACTGTTTTACTAAACTGACTGATTGGTAATAAATTATACATAAAAACTCGCATTCGGGTTAACGGAAAATATTTAGATAATTGATAATGTTATTCTTAGGATCATTCAGACACTTTTCCATAAATTCTGCCTTCATTTCTTGAAGAATACTTGGATTTTCATCAATCAAAAAGTGAGTATAGTTATCCTTGAGAATTTTAGTATGTAAAATTGATAAGTCTTCTTTATTCATTTTGAATAACGTCTGAAAAGTAGAAGTTTTGTTATTATTGTTTGTATAAATAGCTGCAATAAAATCAGCTGAAAGGTCACAATAGTTGTTGATATTCGCTTGTGTAGTATTGATTTTGCTTAATTCAATTTTGTGCTCTATTTGATTATTTTCAATAATTTTTTTAACTTGAAAATCATATTTTAATTTATAATATTGATGAAGATAAAAATTTAAAACACACGCTGATTGGTTCTTGTCATTAACACAGTCTAGGATACCTTCATTTGAAATGTATTCGTTAAAATTTTTTGATTGAACCAGTTTTTGTAATTGATCTTTTGCATCAATCACATATGGGTTATTCGATTCTGTTTTTTGCATTAATACAGATAATCGATCCGTTTCAGTCTGTGAAGGTTCTACATTTTTAACGGATGTAACCGATTTATGCGCACAACTGGCAATAAAAATAGGAACAATTGCGCATATAAAAATATTACTTAATTTCATATATAAATTCCATGAATATATTTTTCGAGTTGTAATTTTAGGGCAGGCTAATATCTGCGCGAAATTATATACTCATATTCTATTAAATACACCATACGATTAATTCAAATGTGTAAAAAAAAGCATTATGAACAGTCACTAATATCTTACAAAGTTAATGACGACAGATTTTTGTTTCGTTGACTGTAAATCCAGAATTATTAGCAGGTTTGAATTTACCCTTTAACTTTAAAAAGCAGATGAGTTGTTCTGCATTCATATTAGCTTCAGAGCAAGTGTGAAATTTAGCATTTTTCCCAAATTTTGTTTCAATGGCTTGAAGAAGAGATGATTCTGTATAGTTATTACCAGCCATCATTTGTAAGACTTCATGTCCATGAATTGATAACATAGCACCCTCTGAATCTTGTTTATTTTAGTTGATAAAAATATTTTAATGGATGAAGAAAGATATCAGATATTATTAAGAAAAAAAAGAGGTTGAGCGTTAAAATATCATCAATTATTAGTTAGGCAACCCCTATGTAATATCAGGGGTTGCAAAATCAACAAGATTATTGTGAATTCAATTTTTTATGCCATTATTTATCGGTAACTAATTTAACAATTATTGATTGATTCTCTTTTTTAACTTGGTGAATTTTAACGGTAAGGGTATCGGCAAGTTTATAACAGATATTATTATTAATTTTAATGACGCCCTCATCAGGAAATGAAACCACTTCTTCTCGAGTTGGATGAATCATTGAGAGTGGTAAAAACACAAATGCACCAATATCCGTTAAACGCAGACGAGCACCTCCGCGGTTGATATCGACAATCTCCGCAACAAAGTTATCACCAATTTTATCTGATAAGTATTGAACATAAAGATTTTCAGCGATATCTCGTTCAGCATAGCGTAATAATTTACGTCTTTCATTGATGATCTTTAGCTGCTCGTTGTCGGGTTTATTCAAAGAATGTGAACGTAAATAATTTTTAATTAAACGATGATTAACCATATCCCCATATTTGCGTATTGGTGATGTCCAAGTAGCGTAAGCATTCAATCCTAAGCCAAAATGAGGTTGTGGTTCAATTGAAAAATCGGCCGAACTTTGACATTTACGGAGCCGAGCTGATAAAAACGCATCATTATCGATCATTCGTCGTAATTTAATGTATCCATCGAAAGACAATAATGATTCTTTATTAAATCCCTCAATACCATGATTGGTGAGAACTTTCAAAATTTGATCAATAAATTTAATGTCAAAACCTGAATGAATATTGAATATACCAAATCCGATTTTATTAATAAATTGCAATGTTAAGGCTTGATTGGCAATGATCATTACTTCCTCAACAATTTGACTGGCAATACGACGAGATTCTTTATTGATAGATTTGACATGACGATTTTCATCAAGCACAAAACGATAATCATTGCTGTCTTTGAAAACAAGTGCATTGTTTTGTCGCCAGATAGTTCTTGTTTTTGCCAAATCTAACAATGAATTCAGTTGCTCGGGTAATGTTGCGTTATTAGATAGCAATTCATCAGCATTTTCTAAGAAATCTGAAACATTATTATAAGAAAGCTTTGCTTTTGATTCGATAAATGCTGTCATAAAAATGATGCTATTTTCATCTATATTACCGTTTACATCGATATTAATATTGCATACTAACGCCGGTCTTTTTTGGTTTTCTTTTAAAGAACAAAGGTTATTGGCTAACTCTTCAGGTAGCATTGGAATGTTAAAATCAGGTAAATAAGTTGTGAAGCTTCTTTGTTTAGCGATCTTATCTAATTGACTGTCTTGTGAAATATACGCTGTGGGATCGGCAATAGCGACTTTAAGTTGGTAATTACCTTGCTCGTCTTTTGAAATGGCAATGGCATCATCCATATCTTCTGTATATTCACTATCTATGGTAAAAAAGTTTATATCGGTTAAATCTTGACGATTAATCAGTTCATTTTCATCAATGGTTAATGTATCCGATTGTGGGGGATTCGATTCTAAATTATGTCGGGCTAAAGTTTTTAACCAAGGTAGATAAATTGAACCATTTTCAGCCACAAAATGCGTAATTTCTGCTAAAAAATGATTTTTACCTTCTTCTAGAGGATGAGAAATCAATGTGGCGACTACCCAATCTTCATCTTTGAGATTCTCTTGAATCTGTTTATTATTTTTACATCGAATGGCTAAATTTGAAGGCATGTTTTCAGGATAAATAACCATTGTTTGTTCTTGAAAACCGATTTTTCCTATAAATCTTTGTAAGGGACTTTCTATTAGTGATTCAGGTTCAAAAAACTTTTTATCACCATTTTCAATTACTGTTCCAGATACTTTATCGCCATTGCACACGGTTTTCATTTTATTAGCTGTAATGAAATAACTGGTTTTATTGTCGACGTCTAAAAAACCAAATCCTTTCTCATGGGCTCGGACAGTACCTTCAATACGCGGTGTTTGTTGATGAAGTTCTTGCTTAAGTTGTGCAAGTAGCGGATTATTATGAAACATACGATTTAACACTTTTTTAAAAACTGTTTTAATATTTTATCATAGTTATGAAGATTGTTGTTATTGAATTAATTGTTGGTGAATTTAGCATTAACCATATATTATTCATATTTAAATATAAAATACTAAGTTGAAAGATGAAATTAAATTATAAATTGCAAGGTAAAGGGCAACCTGTTGTTTTTCTGCATGGCGTGTTTGGTAGCTTAGATAATTTAAATCAGCTGGCTGGCGGTCTAGTATCTGAATATCTAACATTACAAGTTGATTTGCGTAATCATGGCCAATCACCTTGGTCAGACCAAATAAGTTATCCCGCAATGGCGCAAGATGTGGCTGACCTTTGTCGCGAACTTCAATTAAAAGATATCATTTTGATTGGGCATTCTATGGGGGGAAAAGTAGCGATGCAATTATCACAAGTTATCCCTGATCTCATCCAAAAAATAGTTGTGATTGATATCGCGCCAGTAAAATATAATGGATCACCTAACGCGATTATATTACGATCTTTAATGTATTGCCTTAATAACCAGATTACCGATAGAAAGCAAATTATGGCAGTTATGCGAGAAGCGGGTATTACTGACGCAATTTGTCTTTTTTTATTAAAATCTTATAAAAATCAACATTGGCTATTTAATTTAAATGCCATCAATGATCAATACGCAAACATTTGCGACTGGCAAATCATACCAGCTAATGCGCCATGTTTAAAACCGATATTATTTATTCGTGGAGGAAATTCGGTTTATTTAGCTGAGAAATATCAAAATACTATTTATGCTCAATTTCCCCATGCTGAAATTGTAACTATTTCTGGCGCAGGGCATAACGTGCATGCTGAAAAAACACAGGAAGTTTTACAACTTTTACAGGATTGGTTGAATTGCTCATTGAGTTCCGGATAATTTTTGTGTTTTTTATGGTAAAATTTTGGCAGTTAATGGCAAAATAACCGTTGTTGATTGACTGACTTATAATTCATTGGTGTCACAGTAACAAAAATCATTTTGCATCTGATGTTATATTGTTCACTTTTTAGCGTATATTGCCAATCATTTGGAATAATATCGTTGGTAATCTCGGGATAACTTTCAAGCAGTTCAAACGCTATTTGTTCTGCTTGTAACTGATTAGAAAGATAATGGTATTGATAAATTAGTGATTGTTGATAACCTGTAAAACCAAGAATGACAATTGAAAATAGTAAACTTGCTATCATTACTTCAACTAAGCTAAATCCCATAATATTTTTATTATTCACAATCACTGCTTCTTTTCTCCGGACAGTAATCTAACCAATGACCTTTTTCTACAACAAGTTTTGTACCATTTAAATGTGCAAGCGAATATAAAAAGAAACCATCAGCTTCACTTCGTAAAAGTTGATAATTATCTACTTTTAGCAGTGATTTTTTTACACAAGCTTTTAAATGGTATTTTGAGTCTGTTAAGCATTGCCAATGTTTTGTTGGTGTTTGCCAATCCTGTGTTAAAGCCCAATTCAATGCTGAACTTGCTTGATTAAACTGTCGATAATAGCGATTTTCCATAACAACAGTTTTCTGCCAAGAAATCAGTAATAGATTAAAATTCGTTAATAAGAATAATCCAATGACCATTAAAATAACGACCATGATAATAGCGCTAAAACCATTTTCATTATTCTGATGCAGTCTTAAATAGATTTTCATTTTTGATTATTTTTGTTATTTGATATTTAACATGTTTGTGTTTTTTTAATTCAGCTCCAATTGATAATTCAATTGTGTTATTTTTCTGTTTGATATCAAATTTTGTTACTTTAATTTCAGCAGGATCGAATAATTTTTCCCATTTGGTCTCTTTGCAATTTACTGCTCCAGTTCTGTATTCAACATTATTATTTTTGAAACGGTAAGTAAATATATCCGAATTGTTTAAGTTCCAAGGATCGTCGATCCAATCATGGCGAATTTCACTATCATATCGAATAATCATACAGTTTAGAGAGCCAACTATTTCAAAAGCACTTTTTTTCATTTTAGTTGGATCATCGGCAATAAATCCCGCTCGTTTGATGTCTTTTGATAAACCAACTAATGCTTGCTTAATAGTTTGTTGCAAATGCATTATTTGGTAATGATGCAATGTATTTTGTTGTAATTTATTATAAAAAGATGTTATCCCTATCACAATCAAACTTACTAAAGTAATGCTAATTAACATTTCATATAATGAAAATCCTAACGCCTTTAACATGGCGGTAAACTCGGTAAATAACTGTTCAACTGGCAAAATCGAATACGCCCACGGTATGAGACAAAAACTTTACTTTTACCAATTTCATTAGATAGCTCTAAGGAAAATGATTGTGCCATATTGCGTCTTCCCCAAAAATAAATATGTTTTTTTTCAGTTAATCCACTAATTTTTACAGTATTATTTGGTTTGATAAATTGCAATGCACCTTGTTTACAAGATGTGGGGCGTTCTTCGGATGTAATGGTTAAACACCAAGGAGATGAAAAAACAAAAAGTTTATAATTTTGATTTTCGGTATAAGCTTTTACCTGAACTTCATTTAAAAAGTGAGCCAATTGTTGTGTTGTTGAAACTAATTCATTACGAAGTTGAATAGCTTTCCAATGATGAATTCCCACAGTTGCAAGAATAGAGCTAATGCCTATAACTATTAAAAGTTCGAGTAATGAAAAACCTTGAGCATGCATAATCATTTTTGTGCTTAAAACTGATATGGATAATTGTACAATTTACTCTACAAATGTTTTTTAGGAAGGAAAAATCTGTGTGATTTGTTCCAAATAAATTGTATTTTTTTCTCACTGAACTTATTGGCGATGACAAACCACTTAAAAAGCAAGGAAGATTATATTATACTGTTTATCCATTTTATATTTAGTAACGGACTTATAAGTAAAGGAAACTCGAGATGCAACAATTACAAACTATTATCGACGCAGCCTTTGAACGCCGCGCAGAAATCACTCCATCAAATGTTGATGCAGTAACACGTGACGCAATTAATCAATGTATCGCTTTATTAGACAGCGGTAAGATGCGTGTTGCGGAAAAGATTAATGGCAATTGGGTGACTCATCAATGGTTAAAAAAAGCGGTGTTGCTCTCTTTCCGTATTAATGAAAACCAACTTATTAATGGTGGTGCAACGAATTATTACGATAAAGTACCATTAAAATTTGCCGATTATGATGAAGCTCGATTCCAGCAAGAAGGTTTTCGTGTTGTGCCATCCGCTATTGCGCGTAAAGGTGCTTATGTGGCACGTAACACCGTTTTAATGCCATCTTATGTTAACATTGGTGCATATGTTGATGAAGGTACTATGGTTGACACTTGGGTAACAGTTGGATCTTGTGCACAAATTGGTAAAAATGTCCATTTATCAGGTGGTGTGGGTATTGGTGGTGTATTAGAACCATTACAAGCTAATCCAACAATAATTGAAGATAACTGTTTTATTGGTGCACGTAGTGAAATCGTTGAAGGTGTGATTGTTGAAGAAGGTAGTGTAATCTCAATGGGCGTATTTATTGGACAGAGCACTAAAATTTATGATCGTGCAACAGGTGAAGTCCATTATGGTCGTGTACCAGCAGGTTCAGTTGTAGTGTCAGGTAACTTACCCACTAAAGATGGCAAATATAGCCTATATTGTGCAGTCATTGTTAAAAAAGTAGATGCAAAAACATTAGGTAAAGTAGGTATTAACGAACTACTACGTACTATCGATTAATTTAGCTGTCATCGTCTTTACATGCCGCCTAATTAGAAAGGCGGCTGATATTTTATTCATTCTTAAATCTAATTATTTTTATAACCATTATAAGAGGAGAGTTTATGCCTTCTTTTGATATTGTCTCTGAGATACAAATGCCTGAAGTTAAAAACGGCGTTGAAAATGCTACACGAGAATTGGCAACCCGTTGGGATTTCAAAAACGTTGAAGCATCGTTTGAATTAAATGAAAAAAATGAAACAATCAAAGCGACAAGTCAATCTGACTTCCAAGTACAACAATTGCTCGATATTTTACGTGATAAGTTAGCCAAGCGTGGTATTGATGGCGGTGCTTTAGAAATTCCAGAAGAAATGGAACACAGTGGTAAACTGTACAGTATGACTGTTAAGCTTAAACAAGGAATTGATAAAGAGTTAGCCAAGAAAATTGTAAAGACCATTAAAGATAGCAAAATAAAAGTACAGGCTCAAGTGCAAGGTGAGCAAGTACGAGTTACGGGTAAATCTCGGGACGATTTACAAGCTACTATGACTTTAGTGCGAAATGGAGAATTTGGACAACCATTCCAGTTTACTAATTTTAGAGACTAATCAAAATTAATGTTCATTTTTGTCGACGTTAGTCGACAAAGTTAACCTTTAACAAATAAATTTATTGTTGTCAAAAAGTTTGAGGTTAACTATACGTTTTAGTATAAAAATTTAAAATAACCATTGCTAAAGCGTCTTAAATATGAAAATCAATGCTTATAAAGTAAGATTTTCTTCAATGAATGCGTTATGCTATTCATTAATCTATCCTCTTAAATAAAAAATATTATGATAAAAAAAATAGCGACACTTTTATTTCTTATCGCCTTTTCTGGGAGTCTGTTAGCACAACAAACTCAAAGCGAAGAAAAAAAACGCTTTATTGATGATCTATTATCCAAAATGACCATTAAAGAAAAAGTTGGTCAACTGCGTTTAATTAGTGTGGGTGATGAACAGACACTTAGCAAGACGCTCGATGAAATTGAAGCAGGAGAGATTGGGGGAATATTTAATACCATTGTCGAACCTGATCTATCACAGATGCAAGATCGCGCTTTAAAATCCCCCAATAAAATTCCACTATTACTGGGTTTTGATATAATTCATGGTCATAGAACAGTATTTCCTATCAATTTAGGCATAGCCGCAACTTGGGATCGTCATGCCATTGGTAAAGTGGCTGACGTCTCGGCTGATGAAGCCACATCCGATGGATTAAATATTACTTGGGCTCCTATGGTTGATATTACCCGAGATCCAAGATGGGGGCGTGTTTCTGAAGGTTTTGGGGAAGATCCTTATTTAACGTCAGAAGCTGGACGGATTTTTGTAGAAAAGATGCAAAAACAATCGTTGGCAGATAAAAAATCGTTAGTGACTTCGGTTAAGCATTTTGCTCTTTATGGAGCTGTTGAAGGGGGACGTGAGTATAACAGTACTGACATGAGTGAACGTAAAATGTTCCAAGAATATTTGGTGCCTTATAAAGCGGCTATTGATGCAGGTAGCCGTGCTGTTATGGTTGCGTTAGTCAGTGTTAATGGTATTCCAGCAACAGCTAATCACTGGCTCTTAACGGAAATACTTCGTGATAAGTGGCATTTTAATGGTGTTGTAGTGAGTGACCATGGTGCAATACGCGAACTTATTAATCATGGTGTGGCAAGCGATCCGAAAGATGCCGTGCGTGTTGCTATTAATGCCGGGATTGATATGAGCATGAACGATGAATATTTTTTACAATTTTTACCCGAATTGATTAAAGAAGGTGCAGTTACTGAAGCTCAAGTTAATCAGGCTTGTCGTCATGTACTCGAACTTAAATATGATATGGGATTATTTCATAATCCTCACCGAAATTTAGATCCTCACTTAGATAGCACTACCATGTTTGCTGATAACCGTTTGCATCGTCAAGAAGCAAGAGAGGTTGCTCGTCGTAGTATTGTCTTATTAAAAAATAGCAATAACATTTTGCCAATCTCTAAAAATGCAAAGATTGCTGTAGTGGGTCCGTTAGCTGATTCAAAACGTGATATTTTGGGTAGTTGGTCAGGGGCAGGTCGAGCTGATTTAGCGGTAACACCACTAGAAGGCATTAAACATGCGGTGAATAATGTCCATTCAGTAAATTATGCCTTTGGAGCAAATCTATCAAATGATGCTAATTTATATCGCTTTTTAAATTTATATGAACAAACGACCAAATTTGATAATCGACCTGCGGATAAAATGATAGATGAAGCGGTTCTAAAAGCAAAAAAAGCCGATGTCATAATTGCATTTGTTGGTGAAGCTCAAGGTATGGCGCACGAGTCATCAAGCCGAACAGATATATCTTTACCAATTAGCCAAAAACAGTTAATTAAAGCTTTAAAAGCGACAGGTAAACCATTAGTGATTGCTTTAATGAATGGACGTCCATTAACATTAAACGAAGAGTATGCCCAAGCTGATGCTATGCTTGAAACATGGTATTTAGGCACAGAAGGAGGTAATGCTATCGCTGATGTATTATTTGGTGATTATAACCCTTCGGGAAAATTACCTATCTCTTTTCCTCTTAATGTTGGGCAGATCCCTGTTTATTATAGCCATTTAAACACGGGGCGACCTAGGGGAATTGAAAATATGGGTAAATATACAACTTCCTACTTTGATAGCCCTAACGAACCATTATTCCCATTTGGTTACGGTTTGAGTTATACCAATTTTAACATTGATTTTGTTCTGTCCAACACTGAAATGACTAAGAACAGTGAGATTATTGTCACTGCTAATGTTGAAAACATTGGCGAAAGATCAGGAACACAAACAGTACAACTGTATTTACAAGATATTACTGCATCGGTCAGCCGTCCTGTCAAGCAGCTTGTCGGTTTTGACAATATTACGTTAAAACCGCATGAAAAAGGTCAAGTAAAATTTGTCATCAAATATGACATGTTAAAATTTTGGAATGATAAAATGCAATATGTTGCCGAATCGGGTAAATTTAATGTGTTCGTTGGTTTTGACTCGACAACTCAGAATAAACAGACATTTTCTTTATTAGATAAATAAATCGGCAATCTTTTATCGAAATTTTTTGACCGTTTCGATTTGGTAGCAATATTATGTTCGAATTTGATCTTGTCTTACAGCTACTAGAACAAATGTGTGTTTACTTAGTGATTGCTTATTTGCTAAGTAAAACACCAATTGTTATTCCTCTTATGCAAGTTACTGTACATTTACCTTACAAACTAGTTTGTTATTGTATCTTTTCTTTATTTTGTATTATGGGAAGCTATTTTGGCTTGCATATTGAAGACACGATTGCCAATACGCGAGCGATAGGCGCTATTTTGGGAGGACTTCTTGGTGGACCAATTGTTGGATTACTTGTTGGTATTACAGGTGGATTTTATCGTTATTTAATGGGCGGTATTACTGCTGAAAGTTGTATGTTATCAACTATTTTAACCGGTTTATTAAGTGGTCTGGTTCACTACTTATTAATGAAAAAAGGACGGGTCGATCTTATCTACAATCCTTTTTTAGTTGGTATTTTAGGATTATTGGTTGAAACACTTGAAATGACAATAGTGCTAGCCATTTCTCGACCCTTTGATGTCGTTTTGCATATAGTTAGAAGTATTGCCGCACCGATGATAATTGCCAATAGTATTGGAGCGGCGATGTTCATGCGGATTTTATTAGATAGACGGGCAATATTTGATAGATATACTTCAGCTTTTTCAGCCAGAGCATTAAAAATTGCTGTTAGTACTGAAGGTTTGTTGCGCGATGGTTTTAACCAGTGCAATAGTACTAAAGTTGCTCAAATCATTTATCAGCAACTTGATATTGGTGCGGTATCAATTACTGATCGAGAAAAAATATTAGCTTTTATAGGTATTGGGGATGATCATCATAAACCAGGAACACTAATAACCTCTAATAGCACTTTTAAGGCGATTGAAAGGAATGAAGTACAATATCTTGATGGTGCACATCAACCTTATCAATGTTCCATAAGTAAAGGTTGTCGCTTAGGTTCAACACTCGTTATACCACTGAGAGGTGAAAATAATACTGTTGTTGGTACCATTAAACTGTACGAAGCAAAAAATACCTTATTTAGCTCAATAAATCGAACTCTCGGAGAAGGTATAGCCAGCCTATTATCCGCCCAAATTCTAGCCGGTAAGTATGAATACTATAAACAACTGCTTTCCAAAACAGAAATTAAATTACTGCATGCGCAAGTGAATCCTCATTTTTTATTTAATGCTTTAAATACTTTGCTTGCAGTCATTCGCCGTGATAAAACACAAGCTTCGCAATTAGTGCAAAATTTATCTACGTTTTTTCGAAAAAACTTAAAAATGACCGAAGAAATAGTCACTTTAAAAGATGAGCTTGAGCATGTTAACGCCTACCTACAAATTGAAAAAATGCGATTTATGGATCAATTGACTATCGAAATTGATATCCCATCCGAATTAGAATGTGTACAATTGCCGGCGTTTTCATTACAACCCATTGTTGAAAATGCAATAAAACATGGTACTTCACAATTGATCGGAGTAGGAAAAGTAATTATACGTGCTTATGACAAGAGTCAATCAATAATAATAGAAATTATTGATAATGCAGGTAATTATTGTGAAAATAAAAAAGATAACCATGGATTAGGTCTAAATCTTGTCGATAAACGGATCAAGATTCGTTATGGTGAAAAATACGGTATCAAGATAGAATGTAAATCGGATGAATATACGAAAGTGATGTTAATCTTGCCGTTGCAAAAGGATACGAAGGTTCAATGCTAAAAGTTATTATTGTTGATGATGAATTACCCGCACGCGAAAATTTACGTTGTTTATTAGAAAACGATCCTCAAATTTCTATTATTGCTGAGTGTAATAATGCTATGGAAGCAATACGTGAAATTCATCGTCTGCAACCTGATGTTGTTTTTTTGGATATCCAAATGCCAAAAATAAACGGCATTGAAATGTTATCTATGCTTAACCCACAAACCATGCCTAGGATCGTATTTCTAACGGCTTATGGCGAATTTGCTATCAAGGCATTTGAAGAACAAGCCTTTGATTATCTCCTTAAACCTGTTGAGCAAGAAAGATTAAATAAAACTTTACATCGTTTACATCATCAAAGCTTATCAAGAAAGATCAATGAATCAGAAGAGATAAATCAGAATCTAAAATACATTCCATGCATTGGGCATAATCGAATTTATTTATTAAACCTAGAGGATGTCTTTTATGTTTCATCGAAAATCAGTGGGATTTATGTTTTCAATCAATCCAATAATGAATATTACACAGAATTAACCTTAAAAACACTTGAAGACAAAACACCTTTAATTCGCTGCCATCGACAATATCTTGTTAATTTAAAAAAACTTAAAGAAATCCGTTTTAATGATGCTGGCGGTGTAGATGTAATTTTTATCAATGATATTTCTGTTCCGGTTAGTCGCCGTTACCTAAAATTTCTTAAAGCCTTGTTAAGGCTATAACAACTGACTTAAAAGCCTATTGATTGATGTTTATTTTACCGCTTAATGTCTAATTTTGACCACTCATAGTCTTAATCCAACCTAAAACTTAAATAATATTACTATTTTTATACATTAAAACTTACTATGTTCTCCAACATAAAGGACCTTTAGTTGATAAATTAAGTCATTGAAAAATGATAATTTAATCTTTTATTTATGAAGAAGATTCCTATTAATCATTTACAGTCATTGTTAAATAGCCTTTGTTTTGATGGACTTAAATATCAAACTAATTAATTTGGATTTTTGAAGAGAATGATCATGAATAATAAAGTCTTTAAGCACATTCCATGGTTAATCTTAGCTCTTATTGGAGCATGTTGCCTTGCTGTGGTTGCTTTAAGGCGTGGTGAACATGTTAGTGCGCTATGGATTGTTGCTGCATCAGTATCAATTTACCTTGTCGCATATCGTTATTACAGTTTGTATATTGCATCAAACGTTATGCAATTAGATCCTACCCGCGCAACTCCTGCAATGATTAATAATGATGGTTTAAATTATGTGCCAACTAACAAATATGTCTTGTTTGGTCACCATTTTGCTGCCATTGCTGGTGCAGGACCTCTAGTTGGTCCAGTTCTTGCTGCACAAGTAGGGTATTTACCGGGCACACTATGGCTACTTGCTGGGGTCGTTTTTGCTGGTGCTGTGCAAGACTTTATGGTTCTATTTTTATCTTCACGCCGTAATGGTTCATCATTAGGTGAAATGATCAAAGAAGAAATGGGGGCTTTTCCTGGCACTATCGCCTTATTTGGTTGCTTTTTAATTATGCTAATTATACTTGCAGTATTAGCATTAATTGTGGTTAAAGCATTAGCTGAAAGTCCTTGGGGCGTATTTACCGTCTGTTCAACAGTACCAATTGCTTTATTTATGGGGATTTACATGCGATTGCTACGACCGGGACGAGTACTGGAAGTTTCAATTATTGGTATAATATTATTAATCTTATCAATATGGTATGGTGGGGTTATTGCGCATGACCCTTATTGGGGACCAGCGTTAACTTTCAAGGCGACCACAATTACTTATGTTCTTGTAGGGTATGCAATTGTTTCTGCCATGTTACCTGTTTGGTTGATTTTAGCACCACGCGATTACTTAGCTACTTTCTTAAAAATTGGCGTAATTGTGGGTTTAGCAATAGGTATTGTTATTTTAAATCCTGATTTAAAAATGCCTGATGTTACCCAATATGTCGATGGTACCGGTCCTGTCTGGAAAGGCTCGCTATTCCCATTCTTATTTATCACGATTGCTTGTGGTGCTGTTTCAGGTTTCCATGCATTGATTTCCTCAGGTACTACACCAAAATTATTGGCTAATGAAAACGATGCTCGTTTTATTGGTTACGGTGCAATGCTGATGGAATCTTTTGTGGCAATGATGGCTTTAGTGGCAGCGTCCATTATTGAGCCGGGTCTCTATTTTGCAATGAATACCCCGCCATCTGCGTTAGGTATTACCATGCCAGATTTGCATAAACTCGGAACAGAGGATGCGCCTATGATTATGGCTCAATTGAAAGATGTCACTACTCATGCTGCTGCAACGGTTAGTTCATGGGGATTTGTCATTTCACCTGAACAAATCATGCAAACTTCGAAAGACATTGGTGAGCCATCGGTTTTAAATCGTGCTGGTGGGGCGCCTACTTTAGCTGTAGGTATTGCGCATGTTTTCCATCAAATTCTTCCTGGTGCAAATATGGGCTTTTGGTACCATTTTGGGATCTTATTTGAAGCGTTATTTATCTTAACTGCATTGGACGCAGGTACACGATCAGGTCGCTTTATGCTACAAGACTTATTAGGTAATTATGTGCCTTTCTTGAAGAAAACCGATTCACTCGTTGCTGGCTTTATTGGTACGCTTGGTTGTGTTGGTTTATGGGGGTATTTGCTTTATCAAGGCGTCGTCGATCCATTAGGGGGTGTGAAGAGCTTATGGCCATTATTTGGTATCTCTAACCAAATGTTGGCGGCTGTAGCGTTAGTGTTAGCGACAGTTGTATTAATTAAGATGAAACGAGCTCAATACGTCTGGGTAACAATCATTCCAGCCGTTTGGTTATTAATTTGTACTACATGGGCATTAGTATTAAAACTGTTTAGTAATGATCCTCAATTGGAAGGATTCTTCTATTTAGCTAACGAGTACAATCGTCGCATTGCTGATGCTAACTCGCTAACTTCTCAGCAAATTGATAATATGCACCATATTGTGATTAATAATTATACTAATGCGGGTTTAAGTATACTATTTTTGCTGGTTGTTTATAGTATCATCTTCTTTGGTATCAGAACTGTGCTTAAAGTTCGTAATAACAAACATAGAACAGATAAAGAAACCGCTTATGTACCAATTCCGAAAGGTGGCGTTAAAACCTCTATGTCACACTAATTATTATTTGATAGGATGCCTTATTAATTAGGTTTCTTAAGATTATTAATAAGTTTTAAATTGCCTATCTTATGCTCATCTTTCAATAAAGATTGATGGGCATTTTTTTTATCACAATTACAGTCAAATACCAATAGACGCCTATTTACTAAATAAGTTACTGTGAGTTGAGGATGAAAATTATAAATATGAAAAATAGCATATCTTGACTCTACTTTATTTATTAAAATTTAAAATGTGCAGAATATTGATAGGAGATAAAAATGCGCATTAACAAAAAGCTACTCTCATTGTGTAGCATTTTAATATTTAGCAGTTCATTTCACGTATTGGCAAAACAGATTAATGTATCGATTCTCGCAACAACAGATGTCCATGGTCGCATGTTACCTTGGGATTACGGTACCGACAAGGCGGATTTTTCTGGCTCTTATGCTCAAATTTCTTCCTTTGTGAATCAATATCGTAGCAATCATGCCAATGTTATTTTGGTTGATGCGGGTGATATTATTCAAGATAACCAAATTGAACGTTTTCACGATGTGAAAAATCATCCAGCTATTGAGGCTCTTAATACTATGAAATATGACATTATGGTATTAGGTAACCATGAATTTAATTTTGGCATGCCAGTTGTTGATAAAATCGTTGCTGAATTTAAAGGTAAAACATTAGCAGCGAACATCTTTTATAAAGACTCAGGTAAAGCCTATTTACCCGCTACATCCATTATTGAAAAAGATGGTGTAAAAATTGGTTTTATTGGGGCAACGACACCATTTGTACCTGAATATGAAGATAAAACAGGTTATGTAAAACAAATGGAATTCACTATGCCAATTCCAGAAATACAAAAACAAGTTGAAAAGTTAAAACAACAACATGTTGATGCTATTGTTTTAGTTACCCATATGGGGGTGGATAATGAAAACAATAAACCAGGAACCGGCGTTGCTGATGTGGCTAACCAAGTGCCCGATATCGATGTGATTATAGCTGGGCACAATCATCAAAATATAAGTGAAAAAGTGATCAATAATGTTTTGATTACTGAACCGCATCGTTATGGTACCGTGGTTTCGGTGGTTGATTTAACCTTTGATCTTGAAAAAAACAAAACCTCTTTAGTGAATAAAAAAGCCGAAACACAGCCAGTTAAATCGTATGCTGCCGATCCGGCAATTGAAAAAATTTATGCGCCTTATCATCAACAATTAAGAGAAATAGCCAATCAGGTTATTGGTGAAACCGATCGTGATTTGGTCCCCCAGCAAATGATTCATGGTATTCCTGCGATTTACCTCGAAGAAACAGGGCTAACCCATTTACTCAACGCTGTTCAATTATATTATAGCGGTGCGGATGTGACTTCTGTGTTGGTTGATAATAAAAAAGCAATACTGAATAAAGGTCCAATTACGCGTAAAGATATCGCCAATAATTATCAATATACCGCTGGTGAAACCAGTATATTCGAAGTTACCGGTCAAGACCTTAAAGACTATATGGAATGGTCTGCTGCTTATTTTGCTCAAGTACAACCGGGCGATAAAAATTATCAATATGATCCCATTCGTGGCGCGTCAAAATATATGACTTACGATATGTTTGGTGGGGTCAAATATACTATTGATTTAACTCAACCGGTTGGTGAGCGAATTAAAAATTTAACATTGCTTAATGGTCAGGCTATCACTGCGGATATGAAGCTAAAATTAGGTATGAACGCTTATCGTTACGAGATGTTAGTCAAAAAAGGTGGGCCATTAGAAGGAAGACGTGTTGAACCAACTTGGGATTCACGAACCGCTTTTGGTGATGAACAAGGCACTATCCGTAATATGACGATAAAATATATTACAGACGTCAAAAAAGGTAAAATTACTGATGAATCTAACCATAATTGGCAAGTGATCGGTATCAAACCTTAACCGCTCGTTTAATAAAAAGGATGATCGTTGTGAAAAATGATATAACGTTTTACCAACGTTTTAAATCGGATATTTTGGCAGGTTTAAAAACGATTACTATTCGTGATAAAAGTGAATCACATTTTAAGGTTGGTGATACGTTGCGAGTGGGCGTTTTTGAAACGGATGCATATTTTTGTAGTATAAAAATTACTAATGTGACGCCTGTAACACTCAATCAATTGACTGAAGAACAGGCTAAGCAGGAAAATATGAGCTTAACTGAACTGAAAAAAATCATTAGTGACATTTATCCTAACGAACAACAGTTTGTTATTATTGCTTTTCAACTATTATCAATCTAAAAAAAAATGCGCCTTAGGCGCGTTTTTTTACTGGTAAAAAGCAAAATGTGACTAGTTTTTTATTGGTTGTACCGTTAAAACTAGACCATTAACCGCGATAACTTCAACAGCATGACCAACCGGTAAATTAATATTACATTGTGCTGGCCAAGTGCCGTCTTTGATTTTGACTCGGCCTGAGCCATTGATAATGGCGTCAGTAACAAGGGTTTTAATACCAATTAAATCTTGTTGTGGTTGATTAATTTCGTTGCTATTCGGTTTGCTTTGCCCAGACTTTTTAAGCCATAGCCACCATAAATATGCTGAAACCAAGGTAAATATAGCAAATAAAATCCATAAAACAGGCCAAGACAGAGGCAAAATCCAAGCAATAAGACCCACAACAATTGCAGCGATGCCGCTCCAAAGTGAGTAGCCACCAGTACCAAGCAATTCTGCAATTAATAATGTTCCCCCTAAAATAAAAAATACCCAATGAGGGGAATTATAAATAACGGTTAAAATATCAGTCATCGTTTAATTTACCTAATTACATAATTGAAATTGCAAAAGTATTTATTTAATTCCAAAATAACTTGTACTTAAAGTACCTTGGAAAATATATACAACCAGTTCGGAAACTACCTTGTGACATCATTTAGAGTTTTTAATGAGCTCCGCAATGCCACCAATACTGCCCATTAAACTTGATGCATCTAAAGGCATCATAATGACTTTACTGTTATCTGCCGATCCAATTTGTTGTAGCGCTTCAGTATATTTTTGTGCAACAAAGTAATTAACCGCATTAATATTACCTGCTGCAATTGCATCAGACACCATTTGTGTGGCTTTTGCTTCGGCTTCGGCCGCACGTTCACGGGCTTCGGCTTGTAAAAATGCAGCTTGTCGCTCACCTTCGGCCTTTAATATTTCGGACTGTTTTTCACCCTCTGAACGTAGTATTGCTGCCTGACGAACACCTTCAGCTTCCAGAATTTCCGCACGTTTATTACGTTCTGCTTTCATTTGTGCATTCATCGCGGCAATAAGTTCTGCCGGCGGGCGAACATCTCGAATTTCAATACGGGTGATTTTAATGCCCCAAGGGTTTGTTGCATCATCAACAATGCTAAGTAATTTTGAGTTGATATGATCACGTTGTGATAGCATTTCATCAAGTTCCATGCTGCCGAGTACCGTACGAATATTGGTCATCATTAAATTAATCACAGCACGTTCAAGTTGATTGACTTGATAAGCGGCTCTAGCTGCGTCTTGCACTTGAATAAAGCAAACGGCATCAATTTGTACGTTGGCATTATCTTTTGATATAACTTCTTGTGATGGAATATCAAGCACTTGTTCCATCATATTAATTTTACGACCAATCCCATCCATAAAAGGAATAATGATATTCAATCCCGGTTCAAGTGTGTGGGTGTATTTTCCAAAACGCTCAATGGTGTATTGATAACCTTGCGGAACAATGGTAATGCATTTTAAAACGGTGATTAGTGCGAGTAACACGATGATACCGATAAAAATATAAAATATAGGCATAGATTAATTTCTCTTAGTAATATGAATTTCGACGGTATAAGCATTCTAATGGCTATGAGATTTTTTGACCAGTTATTAATAAATAATCTTTATGTTATTTATTATTGATTTTATGAAGCTAATTTATTTTTAGTCATATTTTTGCTCTATCCCTTGTTAAATTTTTGGTGATTTTTTAACTTAACGCTAAACTGTGTCTATTAATTTAAACGACGCGCTAATATTAACCAACAAGAATCATTCCAGCCAAATACATACTGGCTGTCGTTTAATTGTTTACTACGATTAAATATGACAAGAAAAACAGAATAGGAATAATAATGGAAGAGCAAAAATTTGAACAAAATATTAAACAACAAACGATCGAGCAGAAAATTGCAGATTTAAAAAAAATCACCAAAAACGATGGCGATGAAGCATATTCAGAGGCTCAATTAGAGTTAGCCAAAATTTATTTTTTAGATAAAAAAAATAGTGAAGCCGCAATCAAACATTTATTAAAGGTTGAAAAGCTAGGTAATTCGACATTATATACCGAAGCTCAGTTCAATTTAGCCCTGATATATCAAGATGAAAATAACATAGCGCAAGCCAAATGCCATTATTTACAGATTGAAAAGAGTGTTGATCCTATTTTATATGCCCAAGCTCAGTTCAAATTAGCCCAGATCTATCAAGATGAAAAAAATAACATAGCGCAGGCAGAACACCATTATTTACAGGTACAAAGGGAGGATAATGCCGATGCTTATGCTAGGGCACAATGTAATTTAGCGCTTATTTACGAAAAAGAAAAACAGGATATCGAGCAGGCAGAACACCATTATTTACAGGTACAAAGGCAGGATAATGCCGATGCTTATGCTAAGGCACAATTTAATTTAGCGCTTATTTACGAAGAAGAAAAACAGGATATCGAGCAGGCAGAACACCATTATTTGCAGGTACAAAGGCAGGATAATGCCGATGCTTATGCTAAGGCACAATACAATTTAGCGCTTATTTACGAAAAAGAAAAACAGGATATCGAGCAGGCAGAACACCATTATTTACAGGTACAAAGGGAGGATAATGCCAATGCTTATGCTAGGGCACAATGTAATTTAGCCCTTATTAACCAATTTAAAAAACAGGATATCGAGCAGGCCGAACGCCATTATTTACGGGTGAAAAGGCAGGATAATGCCGATGCTTATGCTAAGGCACAATTTAATTTAGCGCTTATTTACGAAGAAGAAAAACAGGATATCGAGCAGGCAGAATACCATTATTTACAGGTGAAAAAGCAGGATAATGCTGATGTTTATGCCGAGGCTCAATGGAATTTAGCACTTATTTACCAAGTTGAAAAACAGGATATTGAGCAGGCAGAACACTATTATTTACAGGTACAAAGGCAGGATAATGCCGATGCTTATGCTAAGGCACAATTTAATTTAGCGGGTATTTACCAAGAAGAAAAACAGGATATCGAGCAGGCAGAACACCATTATTTACAGGTGAAAAGGCAGGATAATGCCGATGCTTATGCTAAGGCACAATTTAATCTAGCGGGTATTTACCAATTTAAAAAACAGAATATTGAGCAGGCCGAACGCCATTATTTACGGGTGAAAAGGCAGGATAATGCCGAAGCTTATGCTAGGGCTCAATGGAATTTAGCCCTTATTAACCAATTTAAAAAACAGGATATCGAAAAGGCCGAACGCCATTATTTACGGGTGAAAAAGCAGGATAATGCCGATGTTTATGTTTGGGCTCAATGGAATTTAGGTCTTATCTATCAAACTGAAAAACAGCTTTATAACAAAGCCAGTCAATGTTTCTTACAATGTTATAAGAGCTCTGATCTTAAAATTTCAAATATGGCAAATATTTATTTAGGGGATAATATCTATTTTAATCAAACAAAAGGTAGTTTAAAAAAAGCAGAAGAATATTATCTGAATGTATCTTATTCCAATGATTTATTTATGCTTTATACTATTGCTCAAATCATGTTATCAGTCATTGATAATAATAATGAAGCTTCTACATTATTTGCCGATGCCAATAAACGCGAGCAATCCGTTACTCACTACATTTGTGATATCAGAACATTAGCAGAAAATATTCAGAAGCAGTTACTGGTTACATTTAAATTAAATAAAAAGTTAAAAAGTCAAAACAAACAATATGAACGGCAGGTTGCGCATTATACCAGACCGGGCGTGTTATTTAGTCTTTTAAAAAATGAGACTAGCGATTTTCGTTTAAATGTGGTTGATTTTATGAACGATCCTACTGAAAATCAGGTGCTCACTAGTTGGCTTAATATTAAAACCGATAGGGATAGTGAAATAAAAAGCTTTTTAGCCAGTTTTTCATTTAATCATAATTCGTTAAATCAATTTCGTTTATATGGCAATGAAAACAATATTGTCGGCTCCAGTGTCAGTGTCGTATTTAATCAAAATTTTTTTGGCGACGATGTTGAACACAGCATCAATCCTGATGGTATTAATCATTTAAATAAATTCACATCAGTTAAAATACCAAAACAAGATTTTATTGATAATAAAACTGATGCTAATGAGAAGAACGAACCGTTAACACAATCCTTCTTTCATGATCTACCTTTGTTCCGTTGTTTGTATTTTGATCCAAATAATGAATATATTAGTCTTGCCAAACGTAATAAATTTTCTTTTTATCTGGAGCACCGAGAAAGTTCTGCAGCTGAGATTGAAGAAAAATGGAATGACTACCTAACCCAATTAGATGAAGAGCATAAAATTAAAACAATTAGAAAGATATTAAATCAAATAAAACAAAAAATAAAAAAATTAAAGGCGAACGAAAAGATAAAAAATCTTTCTATTCTCGATCAATTAATAACTTTAGCTGTCATGCCTATCTCGTGCTTAATTAAACATGCTGCATTTGAAGATGAAGATGAATGTCGAATGATTTATATCACAAATATTGCCGATGAAAAAATTCAAGCGCCGACAGATTATGTTCAAGCCAGCAGTTTATTTATTAATTACAAAACAGTGGAAGATTATATTGAGAAGATTTATTTAGGTCCGCAATGTGAAGCACATCATAAATTATGGATTACTAACCACTTTCGAATTTCGTCAAAACCAAGATCTAAGTTGGTTAAAGTGATTCAATCCGAAATGCCGTTGCGCTAATTTTTACAAAGGATGCTTTATAACAAATAGCATCCTTTGGTTAAATTTGCTATTGATATACTAAAATAAATTTTATTTCTGCACACAAAATATTCACTTGACATTGCATCAATGAACTAGTTTAATAGTACAACATTCATTTTACATTAATAATAATCATGAAATCACAATACTGTTATTTGATTATTTGCAATTTCGCTAATTTTGGTTGGTGGCGTATCACTTTGGGCGGGTAATCTGATAAAGCATTGTCTTTGTATGTAAAACCCGCTTAGCGCGGGTTTTTAGTTTTTCATAATCAAATGCATAGTTTAAATAAAAATTTAAAAATAGAGAGTCAACAATGAATAAGCCAACATTAACGCAGATAACCAAAACCATTGGTTATTATCAAGATCCGACTCAGGTATTTTATCAATTATGTCATGACCGGCCAGCTACATTGCTGCTTGAATCAGCCGAAATCGATAACAAGCAAGGCATAAAAAGTGTGATGATTGTGGATAGTGCGTTACGCATTTCGGCAATCGATCAGCAGGTGATATTTGAAGCTTTAACTTCAAATGGGCAAACGTTGTTACCTTTACTTGCCGATGCATTTTCAGCAAGTACTGTGAAAGTTGAAGTTGAAACGTCAAAGTTGACATTGGTGTTTCCTCAAGTTGATGCCATGCAAGATGAGGATTCTCGATTAAAATCGCTATCCGTTTTTGATGCGTTAAGAACGCTACTTAGTCTTGTGAATTATTCGAAACAAGCAAGCCATGATGCGATTTTTGTTGGCGGGCTATTTAGTTATGATTTGGTGGCTGGTTTTGAAAATTTACCTAAACTCCCTACTGATATGCGCTGCCAAGATTTTTGTTTTTATTTAGCCGAAACGTTATTAGAAATTAATCATCAAAATCACGTTTCAATATTAAAAGCGACCGCTTTCACGGCTGATCCAAACGAAGTGGAACGTTTAACTAAACGTATTGATGAGCTGCAAACTTTGTTAAACCAACCGATAAAGCCAATTCCTACTCAATCCCTTGCCAATATTATTGTTAATTGTAATAAAAGTGATGATGACTTTAATACCATAGTTAAAAAGATGCAAGATGCGATTCAACAAGGCGAAATATTTCAAGCAGTGCCATCTCGTCGTTTTACATTGCCTTGTCCTAAGCCTTTGTCTGCCTATCAACTTCTTAAAACTAATAATCCAAGCCCTTATATGTTTTATATGCAAGATAAGGATTTTGTGTTATTTGGTGCTTCACCAGAAAGCGCGCTTAAATATAGTAAAGCCACCAATCAAGTTGAAATCTATCCTATTGCCGGAACGCGTCCTCGAGGCTTAACCGCTAATGGCGACATTGATTATGATTTAGATAGTCGTTTAGAGTTAGATATGCGTACCGACAAGAAAGAACTAGCAGAACATTTAATGTTAGTGGATTTAGCTCGTAATGATTTAGCACGTATTTGTCAGCCGGGTACACGATATACTAAAGATTTACTCAAAGTTGATCGCTATTCGTTTGTGATGCATTTGGTGTCTAAAGTCATTGGTCAATTACGTGAAGATTTAGATGCACTTCATGCTTATCAAGCGACCATGAATATGGGGACATTAACCGGTGCGCCCAAAATTCGTGCAATGCAATTGATTGCCGAATCAGAAAAAGTTAAACGGGGTAGCTATGGTGGGGCAGTAGGGTATTTTACTGCCAATGGTGATCTTGATACGTGTATTGTGATTCGTAGTGCTTATGTTGAAAACGGCATAGCGACTGTTCAAGCAGGAGGCGGCGTGGTTTTAGATTCTGAACCACAATTTGAATCCGACGAATCACGTAATAAAGCGCGCGCTGTGGTTAGAGCAATTATGGCAGCACATAATGTAGAAGGTGTATTCTAATGGCTAATATTTTATTTATTGATAATATTGATTCTTTTACTTATAACCTCGTCGATCAACTACGTAATAGCCAACATAATGTGACGATTTACCGTAATACGATCCCGGCTGATGTTATAGTTGAAAAACTATCACAAATGCAAAATCCGATTTTGATGTTATCGCCAGGACCCGGCGCACCAAGTGAAGCAGGTTGTATGCCAGAATTACTTAAACGCCTAAAAGGTAAATTACCGATTATAGGTATCTGCCTTGGTCATCAGGCGATTGTTGAGTCTTATGGTGGAAGCATTGTACCGGCGGGTGATATTTTACATGGCAAAGCTTCACTTATTGAACACGATGAACAAGCTATGTTCAAAGGCTTACCTAATCCATTACCGGTCGCGCGGTATCATTCATTAAAAGGCGAAAATATTCCTAAAACTCTAACCATTAATGCCTTGTGTAATAATATTGTGATGGCGGTGCGTAATGATGAGGATCGGGTGTGTGGTTTTCAGTTTCATCCCGAATCAATTTTAACTATTCAAGGGGTAAAACTGCTTGAGCAAACCATTGAGTGGGCGCTTAATCCATCACAACAAACAGCGCAACCAAAACAAGAAGCCATTATTGATAAGCAAGAGTATAATGTTCAACCTATTCTCAATAAATTATATTTAGGACAGGTATTAAGCCAACAAGAAAGTAAAATACTGTTCAACTTAATTATTCAAGGTAAAATCGAACCGACGGTATTGGCAACTGCAATAATTAGTATGAAAGTTCGCGGTGAAAAGCCAGATGAAATCGCAGGAGCCGCGCAAGCGTTGCTTGAAAATGCCGATAGTTTTGCTATTCCAGATTATGCGTTTACCGATATTGTCGGAACAGGCGGTGATGGTACCAACAGTATTAATATTTCAACCGCCAGTGCCTTTGTGGCTGCTGCGTTAGGTTATAAGGTGGCTAAACATGGTAACCGTGGGGTGTCCAGTAAATCAGGTTCATCAGACGTGTTGTCTGCTTTAGGCATTAAGTTAAATATGCCGGCTGAAGATTCGCGTAAGGCGTTAGATGAACTTGGTGTATGTTTTTTATTTGCTCAGCAATATCATTCAGGTTTTCGTCATGCCGCGCCGGTTCGTCAGCAATTGAAGACTCGAACGATTTTTAATGTACTAGGGCCGCTCATTAATCCGTCTCGTCCTAAACGAATTTTATTAGGGGTATATCACCCAGATTTAATCAAACCGATTGCTGAAACGTTAACTATGTTAGGTTATACCCATGCCTATGTGGTACATGGTTCAGGAATGGATGAAGTTGCGATTCATGGTGAAACGCAAGTGGCTGAAGTGCATAATGGCAAAATTCGTTACTTTACGTTAACACCGCAAGATTTTGGCTTACAGCAATATACATTAAAAGATATTGAAGGTGGCACGCCAGAGATGAATCGTGATATGTTAATTGCGATTTTACAAGGACATGGCAAACCGGCTCATGAAGCAGCGATCGCCGCTAACGTTGCGATGTTAATGAGTTTGTTTGGTCAGTCCGACTTAAAACAAAATGCTAAACAAGCGATTGAAATGATGCGTAGTGGTAAAGCTTATCAACTATTACAGCAATTAGCGGCAAGATAACAGTGGAGAAAAATATGGCAATTGCAGCATTAACAGAAAATGTTGAAATGGCAACCGTATTGAAAAAAATCATCGAAGATAAACAAAGTTGGTTAGTCTCACAGCAAGCATCAAAACCGCTTGAAACATTTAAAATGGATGTGAAGCCTAGTGATCGTGATTTTTATCAATCATTGAATCAAACTAAAACAGCATTTATTTTAGAATGTAAAAAAGCCTCACCGTCAAAAGGGTTAATTCGGGATGATTTTGATCCTGCAACTATTGCCAAAGTGTATAAAGATTATGCTTCGGCTATTTCGGTGTTGACCGACGAAAAATACTTTCAAGGACGTTTTGAGTTTTTGCCTATCGTACGTAATGAGGTAACTCAGCCTGTTCTTTGCAAAGACTTTATTATTGATGAATATCAAATTTACTTAGCGCGTTATTATCAGGCCGATGCCATTTTATTAATGCTATCAGTCGTCAATGACGATGAGTATCGTCACTTAAGCCGTATCGCTCATCAACTCAATATGGGCGTATTAACCGAAGCAAGCACGCAAGCCGAAGTGGAACGAGCAATTGCACTTGGTGCTAAAGTGATAGGTATTAATAATCGTAATTTGCGTGATTTGAGTGTCGATTTAAATCGCGTTAAAAATCTATCGAAAACCATTCCTGATGATCGCATTATTATCAGCGAATCGGGGATTTACACACATAATCAAGTTAAAGAATTAAGTCAGTTTGCTAGTGGTTTTTTAATTGGTAGCGCGCTGATGTCAGAACCTAATTTAACCTTAGCGATTCGTAAAGTCATGCTGGGCGAAAATAAAGTTTGCGGTTTAACCCGTGCTGAAGATGCGATAGCTGCTTACCAAGCGGGTGCGGTATATGGTGGATTGATATTTGCACCAAAATCACCTCGTTATATCTCGCCAATAAATGCCCGAATAGTCATTTCAGCTGCGCCGCTGAATTGGGTAGGTGTGTTTAAAAATGAAACGATAGATCAAGTTTGTCAAATAGCCGAACAACTCTCACTTTATGCTGTTCAATTGCATGGTGATGAAGATAACCAATATATCCAATTATTACGTGAAAAATTACCTAAAAATTGTCAGATTTGGAAAGCATTAAGTATCAGCAATACCATCCCCGAACACAATAACCCATTAGTCAGTCGTTACATTTTCGATCATGGTGCTGGGGGAACGGGTAAAAGCTTTGATTGGTCACTACTAGCAGGGCAAAATTTAACTAATGTGATTTTAGCCGGCGGCATTAATCCGCAAAATATAAAAAATGCTTTAGCTACAAATGTGATTGGGGTGGATTTAAATTCTGGTATCGAAATTTCGCCGGGTATTAAAGATAAACACAAAATTCAAGCTGTATTTGAACAAATTTAATTAATGTTAAAAGGAATAGTTATGTCAAAATTAAATCCTTATTTTGGTGAGTTTGGTGGGCAGTATGTCCCTCAAATATTGATGCCGGTGCTTGAGCAACTTGAGGATGCTTTTATTGCAGCAATCCATGACCCGAGCTTTCAAAAAGAGTTTAATGATTTATTAGTCAATTATGCCGGTCGACCAACTGCGCTTACTTTATGTAAAAACTTAACTGCAGGTACTAAAACGAAACTCTATTTAAAACGTGAAGATCTTGTACATGGCGGTGCGCATAAGACCAATCAAGTATTAGGGCAAGCGTTACTTGCCAAACGTATGGGCAAAACCGAAATTATTGCCGAAACCGGTGCAGGGCAGCATGGCGTTGCATCAGCACTGGCCTGTGCGTTACTTGGCTTAAAATGCCGTATTTATATGGGCGCAAAAGATGTTAAACGGCAAGCGCCTAATGTGTTTAGAATGCGTTTAATGGGGGCGACTGTGATTCCGGTTGAAACAGGTTCAGCTACCTTGAAAGATGCTTGTAACGAGGCACTGCGTGACTGGTCAGGAAGTTATGAAAAAGCTCACTATATGCTAGGTACCGCAGCAGGTCCACATCCTTTCCCGACTATTGTACGTGAATTTCAGCAGATGATTAGCCGCGAAGCCAAACAGCAAATATTAGAAAAAGAAGGACGTTTGCCTGATGCCGTGATTGCTTGTGTTGGCGGTGGATCTAATGCAATTGGGATGTTTGCGAATTTTATTGAAGAAAAATCAGTACGCTTAATTGGTGTTGAACCGGGTGGACACGGCATTGAAAGCGGTGAACATGGTGCATCATTAAAACATGGTAAATTGGGTATCTACTTTGGTATGAAATCGCCAATGATGCAAACTGATGAAGGACAAATTGAAGAGTCGTATTCGATATCAGCGGGCCTTGATTTTCCATCGGTTGGACCTCAACATGCTTATTTAGATAGTATCGGACGTGCGCAATATGTTTCGATTACCGATGATGAAGCGTTAGATGCCTTTAAAGCGTTGTCGCGTCATGAGGGTATTATTCCTGCGTTAGAATCATCGCATGCTTTAGCTTATGCACTAAAGATGATCAAAGAAAATCCTAATAAAGAACAGCTGTTGATTGTCAATCTATCGGGCCGCGGAGATAAAGATATCTTTACTGTTTATGATATTTTAAAAGCAAAAGGAGAAATTGAATGAACCGTTATCAAAAATTATTTGATAAATTAAATCAAGAAAAGCGGGGCGCATTTGTTCCTTTTGTTCCTGTTGGGGATCCTAATCCAGAACTCTCTTTACAAATAATACAAACTTTAATTGATGCTGGTGCGGATGCATTAGAGCTGGGTATTCCGTTTTCTGACCCTATGGCCGATGGACCAACCATTCAAAATGCGAATATTCGCGCTTTTAAAGGTGGTATTAGTGTTGAAAAATGTTTTGAAATATTAACTCAAATTAGAAACTATCATACTGATATTCCTATTGGCTTACTCATCTATGCTAATTTAGTTTTTAAAAATGGTATTGATAACTTCTATGCGAAATGTGCAAAAGCAGGCGTAGATTCAGTATTAATTGCTGATTTACCGGTTGAGTATGCACAAGAATTTACCAAACATGCAGAAAAATATAAGATTGCGCCAATCTTTATTTGCCCACCAAATGCTGATGACGAAGTTATTAAAAAAATAGCTGAATTGGGTAAAGGTTACACCTATCTTGTGTCACGTGCTGGTGTAACCGGTATTGAAAATCGCGCCAATAAACCTTTAACGCATTTAATCCAAAAATTGACTCAGTACGGCGCGCCGCCAGCGATTCAAGGATTTGGTATCTCAGAACCGTTGCAAGTGAGTGAAGCCATTAAATCTGGTGCTGCTGGGGCTATTGCTGGTTCCGCTACGGTAAAAATTATTGAACATAATCTGAATAACACAGACAAAATGCTAAGCGAATTAGCTCACTTTGTTAAAATCATGAAACAGGCGACAATCAAGTAATCATTATTTAATGAACGCACATTGGTATAATAAACTTTAAAATAGGTTTTTTATACCAATATGAGGTAACCAATTATGCTTAATTTATCTAAATGCATAAGCCAAGTTGTAGTAGGTTATTTTTATAAACTTTAAGCAGAATTGATAAAACTAGCGTGATTTTAAGTTGCATTTTATCCAAAAAGAAGTATAATTCTCAGTCATCTATCGCGGGGTGGAGCAGCTTGGTAGCTCGTCGGGCTCATAACCCGAAGGTCGTTGGTTCAAATCCAGCCCCCGCAACCACTTAAATTTTCATCCATAAATCAATCAACCCTTTTATTGCATGAAAGTTCAACTCAAGTGGCTTCATTATAATGAGTTTTTTAAATGTAGCCTCGCATGTCGAGGTTTTTTTTCGTGTTGTGATTTTAAGCGTAAGTTTAAAAAGAATGTTGGGCTATATGCCCTTTTTTATTTTCTGCAGTGGAGGTTTGTTTGGCTAATATAGAACAGCAATTAACTGATATCATTCAAGAACCAGTAAGTGCACTTGGCTTTGAGTTAGTTGGCGTTGAATACATTCGTGGCCGTTACCCAGTGTTACGAGTTTATATAGATAGTGAAAACGGTATAACTGTTGATGATTGTGCTGATGTAAGCCGACAAATTAGCGCAGTACTTGATGTTGAAGACCCTATCAAAGACGCCTACAATCTTGAAGTTTCATCTCCTGGTATGGATAGACCTCTGTTTACGCTTGAACATTATCAACGTTTTATTGGTGAAGAAGTCACTGTTAGTTTACGTATTCCTGTTGCAAATCGTCGCAAGTGGAAAGGTCGGATAAAATCCATTGATAATGAGATGATTACATTAACGGTGGAAGATAATGATGAAGTGTTTGCTTTTACTAATATACAGAAAGCAAACATAGTACCTAATTTTAACCTTAAATAGAGTACGGGTGTAAAGGATGAATAAAGAAATTTTAGCTGTTGTTGAAGCAGTATCAAATGAAAAAGCACTAACGCGTGACAAAATTTTTGAAGCGTTAGAAACAGCATTAGCAACAGCCACGAAAAAGAAACAGAATGTGGATATTGACGTTATTGTAAAAATCGACCATAAAACAGGTGATTATGACACATTTCGTCGTTGGCATGTTGTGAGTGATGTTACTCAACCAACGAAAGAAATAACATTAGAAGCAGCACAATACGAAGATCCATCAGTACAATTGGGTGATTATGTTCAAGAGCAGATCGAATCAGTAGCATTTGACCGTATTACTACCCAAACAGCTAAACAAGTTATCGTACAAAAAGTACGTGAAGCTGAGCGAGCCATGGTCATTGACATGTTTAGAAATCGCATTGGTGAAATAGTAACCGGTATTGTTAAGAAAACCAACCGTGATAGTGTTATTCTTGATTTAGGGAATAATGCTGATGCAATGATGTTACGTCATGATATGTTACCACGTGAAAATTTTCGCATTGGTGACCGTGTTCGTGGTATTTTATACCTCGTTGAACAAGATAATAAACCAGCACAACTTTGTATTAGTCGCTCTAACCCTGAGATGATGGAAGAATTATTCCGTATCGAAGTGCCAGAAATTGGTGAAGAGATGATTGATATTAAAGGAGTTGCTCGTGATCCAGGATCGCGCGCAAAAATTGCAGTGAGCAGTAATGACCGTCGTATTGATCCAGTGGGTGCTTGTGTCGGTATGCGTGGTGCACGAGTTCAAGCGGTATCAAATGAATTTGGTGGTGAGCGAATCGATATTGTTTTGTGGGATGATAATCCAGCACAATACGTAATTAACGCTATGGCGCCTGCAGATGTGGTGTCAATCGTTGTTGATGAAGATAAGCATACTATGGATGTCGCCGTGAATGCCGATACGTTGCCACAGGCAATTGGTCGAAATGGGCAAAACATTCGTTTAGCATCCCAACTTACGGGTTGGACATTAAATGTTATGAGTACCGAAGATTTACAAGAAAAACATCATGCAGAATCTTTTGCTTCAATTAGTAATTTCATGAAGCATTTAGATATTGAAGAAGATCTTGCACAACTGTTAGTTGAAGAAGGCTTTACTTCACTGGAAGAGCTTGCTTATGTACCAGTTGATGAATTACTTGAAATTGAAGAACTCAATGAAGAACTCGTTGAAGCATTAAGAAGCCGAGCAAAGGATGCATTAACCACAATGGCATTAGCTACTAGTGGTGATAAAAGACCTGCTCAGGATTTATTAGATTTGGCGGGTATGACACAAGAATTGGCCTATCAATTAGCACAACATGACGTAACTACTTTGGAAGATTTAGCTGAACAAGGTACCGACGATCTAGCCGATATTGAGGGTTTAACAAGCAAACAAGCTGGCGATTTTATTATGGCTGCACGTAATATTTGTTGGTTTGCAAATGAATAATTGAGGGAAAGTAATACATGACCAAAGTATCAATCGAAACACTGGCTCAAGAGATAAACACTCCAGTGCAAACACTTTTGCAACAGTTTGCCGATGCGGGCATTAAAAAAACAGCATCAGATACTGTTACACAAAAGGAAAAAGAAGCTTTGCTTGCTCATTTAAATCCTCAGCAAGGTCCGACTAAATTAACGTTGCAACGTAAAACCCATTCAACTTTGAATGTGTCAAGTGCTGGTGGTAAAAGCAAAGAAATTAAAGTAGAAGTCCGTAAAAAACGTACTTTTGTCAAGCGTGATCCTGCTGAAGTCGTAGCACAGCAAGAGAAAGCTCGTCTTGAAGCTGAAAAAATTAAACAAGAAACTGAAATGAAAGCACGTAACGAAGCGGAAGAAAAAGAAAAATTAGCAGCCGCAGAAGAAGCCAGAAAACGTGAAGAAGAAGCGAAAAAGCAAGCTGAAATTCAGGCCCAAGCTCAGGCTGAAGAAGAAAAAACTAAGCAAGTAGCTAAAATTGAACAAGCACACCCAGTGGATCCTAAAGTGAAAAAAGCACAGGAAGAGAAAGCACGTTTAGAAGCCGAAGCTAACGAAATTAAACGAAAAGCAGAAGAAGAAAATCGTCGTAAACTTGAAGAAGATGCTAAACGTATGGCAGAAGAAGCACGTAAATTAGCCGAACAATATAGTGATACTGAAGTGAGTGATAATCCGGATGATGAAGATTATCACGTGACGACTTCAAAATATGCGAGAGCGGCTGAAGATGATACTGATCGTGAAGTCGAAAGCGCTCGTGGGCGTGGTCGCAACGCTAAACAAACTAAACAGAAAAAAGGCAGTAAACTTTCTGAAGGCAAAGCTGAACGTGAAGAAGCGCGTGCAGTTACTCGAAGTGGTCATAAAAAGAAAGGTAAAAGTGCATTGCAACAAAGCTTTAATAAACCAGTGCAAGCGGTTAATCGTGATGTTGTGATTGGTGAAACGATTACGGTTGCTGAATTAGCCAATAAAATGGCTGTTAAAGGTTCAGAAGTCATTAAAACCATGATGAAGATGGGCGCAATGGCAACCATTAACCAAGTTATCGATCAAGAAACCGCTCAGCTTGTTGCTGAAGAAATGGGACATAAAGTTGTGCTTCGTCGTGAAAATGAGCTTGAAGAATCGCTTATGAGCGATCGTGATACTGGAGCAGAAAAGGTTGCACGAGCTCCAGTTGTGACCATTATGGGGCACGTTGACCACGGCAAAACATCGTTACTTGATTATATTCGTAAAGCGAAGGTCGCATCAGGCGAAGCAGGTGGTATAACTCAGCATATCGGTGCTTACCATGTTAAAACCGCAAATGGTGAAATCACTTTCTTAGATACTCCAGGTCATGCGGCATTTACTTCAATGCGTGCCCGTGGTGCGAAAGCGACCGATATTGTGGTGCTTGTCGTTGCAGCTGATGATGGTGTGATGCCACAAACTATTGAGGCTATTCAGCATGCTAAAGCTGCGAATGTGCCAATTGTTGTTGCTGTAAATAAAATTGATAAACCAGAAGCCGATCCTGAGCGCGTAAAAGGTGAACTGGCCCAATATGGCGTTATGTCAGAAGATTGGGGGGGGATACTCAGTTTGTTCATGTTTCGGCTAAAGCAGGTACAGGCATCGACCAACTACTTGAAGCAATCTTATTACAAGCTGAAGTTCTTGAATTAACTGCCTACGAGACTGGAATGGCAAGTGGTGTAGTTATTGAATCATTCCTCGATAAAGGTCGTGGTTCTGTTGCTACTGTACTGGTTCAATCAGGTACGTTACATAAAGGTGATATAGTACTTTGTGGATTTGAGTATGGTCGAATTCGTGCAATGCGTAACGAATTAGGTAAAGAAGTGACCGAAGCTGGTCCATCTATTCCAGTTGAGATTCTCGGTCTATCTGGTGTGCCATCAGCAGGTGATGAAGCAACCGTTGTTCGTGATGAAAAGAAAGCGCGTGAAGTTGCGCTTTATCGACAAGGTAAATTCCGTGATGTGAAATTAGCTCGTCAACAAAAAGCGAAACTTGAAAACATGTTTACCAACATGACTGAGGGTGATGTATCTGAACTTAATATTGTTTTAAAAGCCGATGTTCAAGGTTCAGTTGAAGCAATTTCTGATTCATTACTTAAACTATCAACAGATGAAGTTAAAGTTAAAATTATTGGTTCAGGTGTAGGTGGTATTACTGAAACTGATGCATCACTTGCAGCAGCATCTAATGCAATTATTTTAGGCTTTAATGTACGTGCTGATGCATCTGCACGTAAAGTTATTGAAACAGAAAACTTAGATCTACGCTACTATTCAGTAATATATGATCTCATTGATGAAGTGAAACAAGCAATGAGTGGTATGCTTGCACCTGAGTACAAACAAGAGATCATTGGTCTTGCCGAAGTACGTGACGTCTTTAAATCACCAAAATTTGGTGCGATTGCTGGCTGTATGGTAACTGAAGGTGTGGTTAAGCGTCATAACCCAATTCGTGTATTACGTGATAACGTGGTTATCTATGAAGGCGAACTTGAATCATTACGTCGCTTTAAAGATGATGTTAACGAAGTTCGTAATGGTATGGAATGTGGTATTGGTGTACGTAACTATAATGATGTTCGTGTTGGCGATGCTATTGAAGTCTTTGAAACTATTGAAATCAAACGTACGATTTAGTCATTTCGCTGTCTTTCATAAGCAAGGTTTAGACCTTGCTTATTTATATTTAAAGGAAAATAGATATGGCAAAAGCATTTAATCGTTCATCTCGAGTCGGACATGAATTACAAAAAGAAATTGCAATCATCTTACAACGGGAAATCAAAGATCCTCGTTTAGGTATGGTGACGGTTTCTGGGGTAGATATTTCACGCGATCTTTCCTATGCTAAAGTTTTTGTGACTTTTTTAAATGATGAAGATCCGCGAGTTATTGAACAGGGTTTAAAAGTGCTTAATGATGCTAAAGGCTACATTCGTACTTTAATCGGTAAAGCCATGAGCTTACGTATTATTCCTGAGATTAAATTCTTTTATGATGAGTCTCTGGTTAAAGGTATGCATATGTCTAATTTAGTAACTAATGTTATTAAGCAAGACAACGAGCGTCATAAAGATTAATTTTAAAAATAACTTCTAATTTTTTGTAAAGAAGTTTCAGGTTAACTATACGTTTCAGTATAAAAAGATGATAAACATAAAAAAAACTCGCCGTGATCTTCACGGCGTTTTATTGCTAGATAAACCACAAGGTCTGACGTCAAACGATGCACTGCAAAAAGTAAAACGACTGTTTAAAGCAAAAAAAGCAGGACATACCGGAGCGCTTGATCCATTAGCAACGGGAATGTTACCAATTTGCTTTGGTGAAGCAACCAAATTTTCTCAATACTTGTTAGATTCTGACAAGTGTTATCGTGTTATTGCTAAACTTGGTGAACGAACGGACACTTCTGATGCAGATGGTCAGATTGTGTGTACCAGACCTGTTGAGGTATCCGAATTACAAATTAATCAAGCTTTGACGCATTTTCGTGGTGATATTTTACAAGTACCAACCATGTTTTCAGCATTAAAACATCAAGGTAAGCCACTTTATGAATATGCTCGTCAAGGTATTGTGATTGAACGCCAAGCTAGGCCTATCACTGTATATAAAAATCAATTTATTCAATTTGATGATAAAAAAAATGAATTGACGTTAGAGATACATTGTTCAAAAGGAACTTATATTCGCACCATTGTTGATGATTTGGGTGAACGTCTTGGTTGTGGTGCACATGTTATTTATTTAAGACGTTTACAAGTATCCAATTATCCTATTGAAAATATGGTCACATTAGAAACATTAGAAGATATGATCGATAAAGAACAATTCTTAATGGCTGTTGATAGCCCATTACAAGATTGTCCAAAAGTGATACTGACGCATGCTCAAGGTAATGATATTTTACTGGGGCGAACAATTGAACTTGATAATTGTATACCAGTCGAAACATTGGTAAGAATCTATCAAGATGAACAATTCATTGGAGCAGGTATACAGCTGTTTAATAAATTATCGCCAAAACGCTTAATATCAACTTCGTAATGTTTAATAATGCTTTATCGAATTAATAGACTATATTGAATTATATTAACACGGTATGGTTTGAATTTTTAATAAAAAAATGCCTCAGTATCAATAATATGGTAATGTTTAGTTGATGCCAATTTATTTAATATATAGTGGCAAAGCAATGTTGCTGCTTCTTGCCCCATTTTATACAGGGGTTTATTAATTCGACTTAGTTTATCTAATTCATTATATTGTCTATCTGTTGAGTGGCTAAGGTACGTTATTGTAAGCGGTTTAGGCAATTGAATTTCACTTTCCTTAGCCTGATGTAATGCACCTAAAATGACATTATAATGTGTTGAAAAAAACTCTGATTTTTGACATTGTTCATCTAAATAATTTAGATTGATATGATCACAACAGATAACAGCAGTAGGAGGACTATTACTATTAATTAATTGTTTAACTGCTGCTTTGCCATGCTCATAAGTAAAACAATCTTCAATAAGATAGTCTTTGTTAACGATTAAATTTGCTCTTAACAAAGCTTGTTTATAACCTTGTAAGAAAAGCGTCGAACTGGCTTTATTTTTGTCATTATATAGAACCGCAATTTTAGTATGAGAATTACTTAATAAATATTGGGTTATTTGATGTCCAATTACTAAATGATCAAAATGAACACATATAAAGTTGAGGGAAAAGTGATTAATTAAAACAATAGGCGGTAAAACTTTTTTAAACTTTTCCAGCTCCTGCAAATAAGGTGCGTCATTAATGACTAAAATACCCGCAAAAGAATGTTGACTAATATATTTAATTAGATAATGAATATCTTGTCTCGTATGATAGGGAAAACGAAAGTAAAAAGTTACAAAACCCGCTTTAGTCAATGTTTGCTCTAAACCAAAGTTAATGTGTGTTCTTGTAATAAATTGATTGTCGAGTACCAATATTTTATTACTATCATGATGATCATTACGTGATTTAAAATTTTTATGAATATCAATATTGAGCTCTTCAATAGCTTGATAAACTTTCGATTGTGTTATGGGAGAAGTTAAATGCGGTTTTTTTAAAACTCTCGACACGGAAGCAATGGATAAATTGGCTTGTTTAGCAATGGTGGATAATGTTTTTTTTGCCATAATAGATGATTTTGAATGTGTTTTATAATTGTCTAATTTAGCGATGATTATTCAATTAGTAACTGGAAAAGATCTTTTTTGTCGATCAATATTCCAAAAAATTTATTAGAGATAATAAAAAAATAATTAAAAACGAATGTTAAGTTTTTCTAAAAATCAAGTCTAATCAATTCCTTTTATATGAACGAGGCTAACGAGAACAAATGCCAATATCATGGCAAAATATCTTTTACCGCTATATTTACGATATAGTGATATAATTACCACTAAACTTTTTTATTTGGGTTATTAAATATGTCTGCATGGAATATTGCTATTGTCGGTGCGACAGGACAAGTCGGTTCTGCGCTAATTGAATTGTTACAACAACATTGTGTTCAAACAGACGAGGCACAAAAACATAATTTACAAATTGAAAATCTTTATTTAGTTGGAAGTGATAACAGCGCGGGTGAAATTGTTCGCTTTGCGGGTAAAAACTTAACTGTTATTGATGGTGCACAAATGGATTGGAGTCAGTGTCATTTTGCCTTTTTTGTTGCTGGGGCTGAGACCAGTGAAAAATATGCACAAGTAGTGACTGATTCTGGTTGTGTTGTTATTGATGCCAGTGGTTATTTTGCGACTCAAGATCATATTCCTTTAATTGTGCCAAAAGTGAATAATAATGTGTTAACTGAATATCGTAATGATAATATTGTTGCTGTAGCAAGCGCAACAGTATGCCAGTTATTGCGTTGTGTGGCATCGTTAACCGATACTGACTTACTCACTAACTTACATGCAACCAGTTTTATCCCAGCATCACTCTATGGTAAGCCTGGTGTTGATGAATTAGCAGGGCAAAGTGCACGTTTGCTTAATGGCATGCCAGTTGATAATGCGTTATTTGATAAACAATTGGCTTTTAATTTATTACCAATATCACATGAACGTGATGATATGGCATTAGGTGAAAAATCACAAATTAACCAAATTCGCAAAGTCCTTAATAATTATGATTTACCTGTATCGATCGAATCTGTTGTGGTACCAGTATTTTATGGGCTTGCCCAAGCAATTAATGTATCGAGCAGTTTACCTATTGAATTGGATATGGCGCGATTTGGTGAATATGGTGTTGAAGTACATGAAGATAACTTACCAACACCAGTAACAGAAGTTAGCCCTGAATCCGAATCTCAGTTAACAATTAAATTGGCTAATTTACGACACAGTTATGGGCATTATGAACAAATTCAATTTTGGTCAGTAGCTGACAATGTCCGTTATTTAGGGGCATTAATGTTGATTGAGACCCTTGAGATCTTAATTAATGACTACCTCTAAAATTGCATTAGGAATTGAGTATGATGGCAGTGGCTATTTTGGGTGGCAGCGTCAGCAATCGGTTGATTCTATCCAAGCAAAATTAGAATCAGCCTTGTCGATTGTCGCAAATGAACCCATCAATTTGTTTTGCGCAGGTCGGACTGATGCTGGTGTGCATGCGACAGGACAAGTAGTGCATTTTGAAACCCAAGCTAGACGATCCCAAACAGCTTGGACAATGGGGGTCAATGCACATTTACCGGTAAATATCGCTGTTCGCTGGTCTCAAGTTGTCGATGATAGTTTCCATGCTCGGTTTAGCGCAACAGCTCGGCGTTATCGTTATATCATTTATAATAACCGTTATCGCCCAGCAATTTTAGCTAAAGGTGTATCGCACTATTATTTACCTTTAAATGAGACATTGATGAATCAAGCTGCACAATATCTATTAGGTGAAAATGATTTTTCATCATTTAGAGCGGCACAATGTCAATCACGAACACCTTGGAGAAATGTTCATCATATTGAAGTAATAAGGAAGGGTGAGTATATCCTCGTTGATATCAAAGCGAATGCATTTGTTCACCATATGGTTCGCAATATAGTAGGTAGTTTACTTGAAGTTGGGGTAGGCAATAAACCACCAAAATGGATTGATGAACTTCTACGCGTAAAAGACAGGACTCAAGCAGCAGCAACAGCAAAACCTGAAGGTTTATATTTAGTACAAGTGGATTATCCTAGTGAGTATCAAATACCTAATCTCGCATTAGGACCATTATTTTTAGCGTAAGCCAATAAGCTTAATGATGAATTAGATTAAAAAGATGAACGTAATGAACAAAGATGAAACAAGCTTAAACAGAAATTCAAGAAATCAAGAGGCGAAAAAATCAAATCTACATAACATCAAGATGCCTCCGCATTCAATTGAGGCAGAACAAGCTGTGCTTGGTAGTTTGATGCTTGATAATCAACGTTGGGATACGGTTGCTGAAATGATTATGGATCGCGATTTTTATTCGCGCCATCATCAACTGATTTTTTCTGAAATGCATTCGCTGATAAGCAAAGGTACACCGATAGATTTAATTACTTTATCAGAAAGCTTAGAAAGCAAAGATCTATTAACGGATGTGGGGGGATTTGCTTACTTAGCTGAGCTTTCTAAAAATACGCCAAGTGCGATTAATGTGGTTGCTTATAGTGAGATTATTCGACAACAGGCGATTTTGCGCGAATTAATCAGTGCTTCAAATGAAATCGCAGATAATTGTTATGCTACAGAAGGTCGAGACAGTACTGAAATATTAGATTTAGCAGAAAGTAAAATCTTTCAAATTGCTGAAAGTCGAACAAAGCAGGGCGATGGTCCTAAAAGCATTACTGAAGTGCTTGAAGCAACGGTTGCTAAAATTGAAGAACTATTTCAACGTCCACATGACGGTGTGACAGGTGTTTCAACAGGTTATATTGATTTAGATAAAAAAACCGCTGGGTTACAAAGTTCAGACTTAATCATCATTGCTGCCAGACCATCAATGGGTAAAACCACATTTGCAATGAACTTATGCGAAAATGCGGCAATGACGCAAGAAAAACCTGTATTAATATTCAGTTTAGAGATGCCCTCTGAACAGATAATGATGCGTATGCTTGCCTCATTATCGCGGGTTGATCAAACACGTATTCGAACAGGACAATTGCAAGATGATGACTGGGCAAGAATCTCGAGCACGATGGGACTTTTACTCGAAAAGAAAAATATTTATATTGATGATTCATCAGGTTTAACACCAATGGAATTGCGTTCACGGGCTAGACGTATTTATCGTGAACATAAAGGTTTAAGTATGATTATGGTCGATTATTTACAGTTGATGCGTGTACCCAATATTTCTGAAAACCGAACTTTAGAAATTGCCGAAATTTCTCGCTCATTAAAAGCGTTAGCAAAAGAGTTACAAATACCAGTAGTAGCGCTATCACAGCTAAACCGTAGTTTAGAACAACGAGCGGATAAACGACCAGTTAATTCAGATTTACGTGAATCGGGATCCATTGAACAAGATGCTGACGTAATTATGTTTATTTATCGTGACGAAGTTTATAATGAAGCATCTGAACATAAAGGGATTGCTGAAATTATATTAGGTAAACAGAGAAACGGACCAATTGGTAAAGTTCGCTTAAAATTCCAAGGTCAATTTTCTCGATTTGATAATTATGCCGATTCCAGTAAATATATGGATGATGAATAATTGCCGATTATCAGAAAGGTAGCGTGAGCACACTTATACTCACGCTATAGATAATGTATTCTTAATTAATGCGTTATATTTTTTCTTACAATAAATTGGCAGACTTGTACTGCAAGAAAGATAACAGCTTGCAAAATTACAATACACGCACTGGACGATGCGTCAAAGTAAAAACTAATGAGCGTACCGACAACCGTTGCAAATATCGAAACAATTACTGCTATCAACAGCATTTTTTCAAAACATTTAGTCAACGAAAATGCAATAATACCAGGTGCTATCAGCATTGCAATCACTAATATCACTCCAGCCGTTTTTAAAGAGCTGACGATAGTTAAAGCCAAAACACAAAGTAAACCATAATGTAATAATTTTACAGATAAACCGACAACTTTGGCTTGTACTGGATCGAAACAATACAGAAGTAGATCACGACGCTTAATGATTATTATTGTTGATATTATCGCTGCAATTAATATAATTTGTTTTAAATCATCATAACTGGTACCGAGCACGCTGCCAAATAAGATATGATTTAAATGCTGTGATGTATCTACTTTTGAAAACAACACTAATCCGAACGCAAACATTCCCGAAAACACAATTCCCATTACTGTATCTTCTTTTATCCGGCTATTTTCTTTAATATAGCCAGTGGCAACTGAGCACAATAATCCCGATGCAAATGCACCGAGGATAATTGGAATACCAGCTAAATAGGCAAGCACAATGCCAGGTAATACGGCATGCGATATTGCATCTCCCATTAAAGACCAGCCTTTTAATACCAAAAAACATGAAAGAAGCGCACAAACAATACCTGTTGAAAGTGCAGCTAAAATAGCACGTTGCATAAGAGGAAGAGTAAAAGGGTAATAAAGATATTCCAATATATCTATCATAGATTTCCCCCGTTATTCAAACGGCTTTGCCTTATTCGTAAACGGTTTGATATTAAACCTTGTTTTGGTGCAAACAAAAATACCATTAGGAAAACCAAAGTTTGTAGCGTGACAATAACACCGCCTGTTTCACCATTCAAAAAGTAACTAAAATAAGCCCCAATGGCGCTGGTTGACGCACCAATTACGACGGAAATCATTAACAGTTTAGAAAATCGATTAGTAAGCAAATAGGCTGTTGCTCCGGGAGTGACTACCATAGCAATCACCAAAATCGCTCCAACGGTTTGCAAGGCTGCGACGGTACAAGCACTTAAAATAGTGAAAAAAAGAATTTTGAGATGTAATGGCTTTAGACCTATTGAGCGTGCATGGATTTCGTCAAAAAATACCACTAACAGATCTTTCCAAAAAAATAATAACAAAATTAAAGAAACCAAAATAATAATCTGTACCTGCCACATATCACTATCATCAATGCCTAAAATATTCCCAAAAATAATCGTTTGGGCATTAACTGAAGTTGGATTTAGTGAAATAATTAATAGTCCAATTGCAAAAAAAGTCGAGAAAATAAAGCCAATAATGGCATCTTCCTTTAAGCGAGTAAGGGCGCGGACGAAAGTTATAGATAAGGCAGCAAGTAATCCTGTAAAAAAAGCGCCGATCGAATAAGGTAAACCCAGCGCATAAGCACCTGCAACACCAGGGACCACCGAATGGGATAATGCATCGCCCATTAATGACCAACCTTTCAACATAAGAAACGCTGATAAAAAAGCACAAGAAGCCCCAACAATGCTACTAACCCAAATGGCTTTAAGCATAAAGTTATAGCTAAATGGTTCAAGAAAGAATTCCATTATTGTCATCCTTTTGCTTAATTTTGCTGATCATCGACCAACAGATCTTGGTGTGGTGAATCATCTTTACCTTCTCCATAAAAAATTGCCGCACGCTCATCATCGGTTAAGATGGATACCTTACGAGGATCTTCATCTTGGTGTAATTTTTCGCCAGATAAACTTAGATAACGTAACGCACCACCGAAGGTCGTCATCAAATTTTGAGGGGTAAAGGTCGTTTCGGTTGGTCCGAAAGCCAATACAGTTTGATTAATTAACACGACTTGATCGCAAAATTCTGGCACACTGCCTAAATTATGGGTAGAAACTAAAATAAGATGATTTTCTTTTCTCAAATCTTTCAGCAAATCGATAATGGCATTTTCAGTTTTTACATCAACGCCTGTAAATGGTTCATCAAGCAATAATACTTTACCTTGTTGTGCTAAAGCTCTCGCTAAAAAAACCCTTTTTTTTTGACCTCCTGATAACTCACCTATTTGGCGATGCTTAAATTCCAGCATATTGACGCGTTCGAGTGCAATATCAACCTGTTTTTTATCTTCTTTACTTGGGATGCGAAAAAAAGACATATGACCATAACGACCCATCATAACGACATCCGAAACTAAAACAGGAAAATCCCAATCAACCTCCTCTGTTTGCGGAACATAAGCTATGATATTTTGCTTCAATGCTTGGGCAACCGAAATATCATTAAATGTCACTTGTCCTCGGGTTGGACGAATCATGCCCATAATACTCTTAAATAATGTGGATTTACCGCTACCATTCACTCCCACCAGAGCACAAATGGTACCACCATTAAGACGGAAACTGGCATTATGAATTGCAGTGTGACTATTATTATAAGTCACTGTAATATCATCAACGTTCAAGCATATTTGTGTCATGATTTTTCAAATCCTTGAGCTATGGTTTCAACCGTAACCTTCAAAAGGTCAATATAGGTTGGAACAGGCCCCTCTTTTTTGGAAAGCGAATCAACATAAAGCACACCTCCATACTTCGCTCCCGTTTCTTTACTGACTTGCTTCGCGGGTTTATCAGAAATGGTACTTTCACTAAAAATAACTGGAATTTTATTCGATCTAACTAAATCAATAAGATTTTTAACTTGCTTTGGCGTACCTTGTTGTTCGGCATTAATTGGCCATAAATACGCTTCTTTTAAATTGTAATCACGAGCAAGGTAGCTAAAGGCTCCTTCACTTGTTACTAACCAACGTTGCGTTTCTGGAATTTTAGCTAAACGCTCACGCAATGGGGCATCAAGTGCTTTAATTTTAGCAACATAATTCTGCGCATTTTTATTATAGACAGAAGCATTTTTAGGATCATACTTAACAAGGGCGGCTCGAATGTTTTCAATATAAGTTAAGGCAAGTGTTGGTGACATCCATGCATGAGGATTTGGATTACCTTTATAACTTCCTTCTTGAATTGGCATTGGTTCGATGCCTTTTGTCACAATAACTGATGGAACATCTTTAATATCTTCAAAAAAACGTTTAAACCAAAGTTCCAAATTAAGTCCATTCCATAAAACTAAATCGGCTGAAAGAGCTTTAGTAATATCTTGCGGCGTCGGATCATATTCGTGTATTTCAGCCCCTACTTTAGTGATTGATTCAACGGTTGCAGCATCCCCAGCAACATTTTGAGCAATATCTTGGATGATTGTAAATGTTGTAACAACTTTAAATTTTTTTTCTGCTGCTGAAGACTCGGACATACCTGTTAAAGCAAGCAAAGAGGATAGTATTACTGATAGTAAGGTTTTGCGTCGTTTAAAAAACGTAAACTTCATTAGCGACTCCTGTTGTTTGATATATAACCAAAGTGAAGCAAAATACAGAAAATCAGTGAGAGGTTTTATGATTTAAAAAAGTAAAATCCATTTTACTGATAATTCTTTGGTATTAAATTTATTTAAAAAATTTCACTGCATTAAATAATAATGAGAATTATTATCATTAAATAAGTAAAAGTCAAATTTTTTAAAGTTTCCTAAGTTATACAATGCAAGTTTGAAAGATAAATTATTGTATATAAAATTTAAATTAAAAGTAGTTTGTTCTATCTATATGAATGATAGATATGATAAAAAAGGATATCTTAATGGATTAAAGATTAACCAAGATAAAAATTTTTCTTATGAATACTATCTTTTCATTTGTGATGATTTGTTAATAATTTAACCTTATTTTTTAGCAGAAATAATAATGACAGTAATCATTATTTTTTAAGCTATAAACAATTAAAATCACAAGATGATCAACCTAAACAAATTATTGAATAAGTCTCAATTATTTAATAAAAATTAACTCTATCTGATCAAAAGTAGAATTAAAACGGACATCGATTTTAAAAGCCTAGATAAATCATTCTAAAATTAAAAGTAACATTTCTAATAAATTTATCCAACTTTTTCAACACATTTTTACAAAACGTTGCCTTCATTAAAAATGAAATGCAATTTATCAAGTCAATTTATAAAAAATGTTTTTTTTAAAAAACGATATTACTAATTGAAGATATCACATGAATTTTTATCATGTGAAATTAAATAAAGAAGAATTAAGTTTTTCTTATTCTTTACTAAAAAAAAACCTAATATTAACAGTGAGTTCGTAGATTTTATTTGGATTCAAATGAAATAAGAACTTTTACTTCTAAAAAAATGTTAAATAAAATTAGTCATGAAGGTTGTAAATTGATATTAATTAGTGTAAATTCCAAACAGAAACGGATCAATAATTGATCTCGATGCTAAGATTTATAAAATATAGGGAAATTAAGGAATTAAAATGTCTAATAGTTATCAAAATGAAGTACCTGCCGCACGTGTCAATATTGAACTCGATCTGCATACAGGTGGGGCCAAAAAGAAAGTTGAATTACCGTTAAAAATTTTATCTGTTGGTGATTATGGTCGAGGTAAAGATAAACGCACGCTTTCAGAAAAAGAAAAAGTGTCTATCAACAAGAATAATTTTGATGCAGTGTTAAAAGACTTTAAACCTGAAGCGAAAATTTCTGTTCCTAATACGCTTTCTGATGATGGTAGTGATGTCAGTGTTCATCTCTCTTTTGAATCCATGAATGATTTCTCTCCAGAACAAGTCGCTAAGAAGATCCCTCAATTACGTTCTTTACTTGCAATGCGTAATTTACTCAGAGATTTAAAATCTAATTTACTGGATAATGCAACATTCCGTTATGAACTTGAAAAAATCGTTAAGGATGAACAATTATCTGATGATCTACGGGCTGAATTAGAATCAATTGTGTCTGAAAGTACAAAGTAGTTTCTTTATAAGAATTATTTCAAAAATTAATGATAAATTAGTATGTTATAGCTAAGTATTACGAGAGAAAACAATGGAACAAAAGCAAGAGAATAAAGCTGCTGTGGAGACAGTTTTGCAGGAAACAGGAAGTGTTTACCAATCTTTATTTGATAAAATAAATTTAAATACTATTAAAAAAGTTAGCGACATCGATAAATATGAAGATAACGAAGTTTTGTTTGAAACTTCACAAGATGAACGAGTTACGATGGCCGTTAATATTTTACTTCAGCTAATACAAGGTTCATCTCAAAAAATCGAAAAATTAGATAAGCATTTACTTGATTATCATATCAGTCAAATAGATCAAAAAATCAGCCGTCAACTTGATGTTGTAATGCATAATGAGACTTTTCAAGAAATTGAAGCAACTTGGCGCGGTTTAAAATTTTTAGTTGATCGTACTGACTTCCGTCAAAATGTGAAAATTGAACTACTAGATGTATCTAAAGAAGATCTTCGTCAAGATTTTGAAGATGCACCTGAAATTTCCCAAACAGGGTTTTTCAGACATACTTATATTCAGGAATATGATACACCAGGCGGCGAACCGATTGGCGTAACCATATCAAATTATGAATTTGATCGTAGTTCACAGGATATCGCATTATTACGTAACATTTCTAAAGTTGCAGCATCAGCGCATATGCCATTCATTGGCTCTGCTGGAGCGAAATTTTTTGGTAAAGAGACCATGGAAGAAGTTGCGGCGATCAAAGATATTGGAAACTATTTTGATCGTGCGGAATATACAAAATGGAACAGTTTTCGAGAAACCGATGACTCACGTTATGTTGGGTTAACTTTACCTCGTGTATTAGCACGTTTACCATATGGACCTGATACTGTTCCAGTGCGTAGTTTTAACTATATTGAAGATGTTAAAGGTCTTGATCATGATCGTTATCTTTGGGCTAATGCATCTTATGCTTTTGCAGCAAATATGGCACAAAGTTTTGTTCGTAATGGTTGGTGTGTTCAAATTCGTGGTCCACAAGCTGGGGGATTAGTTGAAGACTTACCAATTCATCTTTATGATTTAGGAACCGGTAATCAAGTTAAAATTCCAACGGAAGTTCTTATTCCTGAAACTCGAGAATTTGAATTTGCTAATTTAGGTTTTATACCGTTATCTTTTTATAAAAATAGAGATTATGCATGTTTCTTCTCTGCTAATTCAACACAAAAACCAGCACTTTATGATACCAAAGAGGCAACGGCAAATAGCCGTATTAATTCTCGTTTACCGTATATTTTCTTATTATCACGTATAGCTCATTATCTTAAAGTAATTCAGCGTGAGAATATTGGTGCAACTAAAGATCGCCGTGTACTCGAACTTGAACTCAATAAATGGATTAGTAATCTTGTTACAGAAATGACCGATCCAAGTGATGAAGTTCAAGCATCGCACCCATTACGAGAAGCAAAAGTAATTGTTGAAGACATCGAGGATAATCCAGGATTTTTCCGTGTTAAAACATTTTTAGTTCCTCATTTCCAGATAGAAGGTATGGATATTAATTTATCAATGGTTTCACAAATGCCAAAAGCTAAAAATTAATATCGATTATAGGAAAAAACTGGAGCCTTAGGATAAATGAAAATATTTCGTCCTTTATGGAATGAAGGCGTCTTTCTGACGCCTCAGCAATTCCAACAACAAGAATTATGGCGGCAATACTCCTCACAAAACTTAATGGCTATGTTAGTAGCTAATCCGTGGGGCGTTAAAAAAATAAATATTGATACACAAGCGCTTTTAATAGACCGTCTTAAAGCTGAATCGATTAGCATTCAGTTTAATGATGGTGTAGTTGTGGATACTGATATTGCTGATAATTTGCCAGAAGCAAGAATGTTAAATGCCAATATTCCTGTTGAACTCAATGAGTTCATTGTTTTAATCGGAATTCCATTATTAAATGCTAATGGTGGGAATTGTCTACAAGATAATCAACGTTTAGAAAGACCCCTTCGTTATCGAAAAGAGTGGGTTGAAGTACCCGATCTTTTTGGTCAAAACACTGAAACCATTGCTGTAGAACGTTATGCATTGACCTTCTTATTTGATTTTGAAGATAATAGTGATTATGTAACCTGTCCAATTGCTCGTTTGAAACGTGATCTTAACGGTCGATTTGTTCTCGATTCACAATACATTCCGCCAATATTAAATCTTTTAACACAAAGTGGCTCACTACTGAAAGAATTAGATCTTTTATGCACTCAGATAGAAGCCAAACGTCAACATTTACTCGGTATGCGCCATGAGCGAAATCAACAAATTGCTGATTTTGAAATAGCGGATGTTTCTTTATTTTGGCTTCTCAATGCATTGAGTTCATATGAACCTCAGCTTAAATTTTTACGCGATAATCCAACAACTCATCCTGAATGTCTTTATCGAACTTTAGTAGCGTTTACCGGTTCTTTATTGACTTTTTCATTAGTACATAGTGTTAATGATATTCCTGCTTATCAGCATGATAATCTTAATAAGGTTTTCCCTCCACTTTTTGAATTGGTGCGTAATGTATTAGAAGAAAGTTTACCTTCACGTGTAATTAAAATTGATTTGGTACATGATCAAGATACCTTATGGACTGGTCGATTGAATGATTCACGCCTGGTTGAGGATGCAGATTTCTACCTGTCAGTTCGTTCAAGTTTGCCTGGCCATGAACTAAATTCACAATTCCCGATACTGTGTAAAGCAGGGGCACCTGATGATGTTAGACAAATTATACATTCAGCACTTTCAGGTATTCCGATTAAAGCATTAAATCATGTTCCAGCAGCAATACCTTTTCGGTTAGAAAACCAATATTTTGCTCTGGATTTGTCTCATAGTTCAGCAAAAAAAATGTTGCTTGCTAGATGTTGCGAATTTTACGTTCCACGGGCAATGCCAGATATTTCATTAGAACTTTTCGCAGTACTGAGATCATAGGGTTAGAGTAATGAATATAGAACCAAAAAAAATTGTTATCGATGAACTATTGCGTGACTCAATATTAGTGGTTGTTGAGTTAAAAGCAAAAGCAAAAATTCCATCAGGGCATAAACTGTATGAACATTGTAAAGAACAAATCAAACGTGTTCGTGAAAGTTTATATAATGCCCAATATAAACAAGATGTTATAGATGATATTAGCTATGCGTTGTGTGCATTATTAGATGAAACAGTTTTACTTTATCAAAGAGATAATCCAAGTGATCAAGGCTATGGTGAATGGCTAGGTGAACCGCTACAAGTCATCTATTTTAATACTAATAATGCAGGTTATGATTTGTTTGAAAAAATTCGTAGTCGTTTAAAAGATGATAAAAAAGAGGAAATTGTTCTAAGTTGCTTTGATAGGGTATTAGGGCTTGGATTCCAGGGATGTTATTTGGGAAAAGCGCAAGCAGAAAGAGATAATCTTATATTAGCGCTTCGAGAAGCCTTGTGTGAATTTGAACCAGAGCAATCGCATCCGCTTATTGAACAAGCTCCGGATCATCGTTATTGGGGACGAAAGACTTTGCTTTTATCTTTAACAGCATTGTCTTTTATTTGTGTGATCTCACTCTATTTTATTTTGAATAATCAACTTGATAATTTAATTGATTCGCTTATTGGTTAAAAAGGGGTTTTATGAGCGATTATCCTAAGCGTATTGTAATTATTCATGCTGCTGTCTTAAGCTTATTATTGTTATTTGTTTTCTTACCAATATCAATCGGTTGGCAGCTTATAGGATCAGCTTTAGTGGTAGTTATAGCTATGGGCATATTATGGCGAATGAAGCGCTATCGAAAAGTACTTGCTTCATCGACAACAAATATTGCATTTTTAACTGAAAAACTTGATTTACTACCGGCAAAACAGCGATATCGTCTGCCTATTTTATTAGTAACAGGAAGTGGGGCGAAAGATTTTTTCCCTGATGATCTATCTTTAGCTCACTCTAATATCTTAGTTTCATCTGAAGCCGTTTGGATCTATGTAGATGAATATTCGCACTTGCCAATAGTTTATGATTCATTAATCGCTAAATGGCCTGATATGCTGGGCAGGATAGGAATTTTTTTAGCTTTGATCCCCGAAATTGAGAATGAACAAGGGATATTGATAGCAAAATTGCAAGCTTTTCGTCAATCTTGGGTTGATACAAGTAAAATTGCAAAATATTCATTACCGGTTTACTTATCGGTACATATTGGATTCAATGATTTAATTTATGATGAAGTTGAATCGATTCCTCCTCAATGGTTTCAAGTTAAAAACCACAATTTGTACTTGCTCGATCGTTATTTATCTCCAATAACCAGTTGGATTAATGACAGTAAAATTTCAACAAAGGAAAGAGAACGTCGATTAAGTCTTCAAGCTTTTTTAAATGAAACAAAAGATTGGATTGAAAAAGTCGTATTGTCAACATTAGCTGATTCTAAACAGCCTGTAGCGAAATGTATGCCAGTTGCCGCGGCTATTTACCCTGTTAATCAAGAGACAGTGAATAATAATATCATTCAAATTCAATGGGAAAGTCTTACAACCATGACGCTCCCTAATACTCGAAAGATACAAGAAAACATCAGTCCTCCAGATGATTTAGTAAAGTATATGCCAATTGCATATCCGTTTTCTCCTATTAGCTCAATGATCTGTGGTTTACTGATTATAACTTCCTTATTTATTATGGGATGTTTAGGGGCATCATTTAAAAATAATATAAAACTGGCTAAGCAAGTTGAAAGTGATATCGTTTTTTATAATTCCATCGCTATGGATAATTATGAAGAAAAACGAAAAGCATTAGAAATTTTAAAAAACGACAGAATAATGTTGAATAAGTATTTCTCACAAGGTGAACCTGTACGCCTAAGTGTTGGATTATACCACGGTCAACAGCTCATAGAACCGTTAAATATTGCAATCAGTAATTACGTTGCTAAACCTCCAGAAGTGAAAGAACCTCAGGTGGTATTACCGATGGTAATACGTTTGGATAGCTTGTCATTATTCGAAACAGGTCAATCAAATTTAAAACCAGATTCGACCAAAATACTGATCAATGCTTTAGTCGAAATGCAAAAACAAATCAATACCAATCAGGAAACAGGATGGCTTATCTTAATAGGTGGACATACCGATTCCACCGGTAATGAGGACAAAAATATACAATTATCATTAGATCGTGCTATTTCGGTTAGAAATTGGTTCATGAAAACAAGCGACATGCCTGAAACCTGTTTTGCCATACAAGGGTATGGCTCAAAAAAACCGTTGGTTGATAACGATACTGTAGAGAATCGTGCCAAAAATCGACGTGTAGAAATAAGCTTAGTTCCTCAAATGTCAAATTGTATTATGACAAAAGAAAACTAAGGGATTTAACTAAAACAAAAAAGGAGTAAAACAATGGCTGTTCCAGCATATATGTTCTTAAAAGATGACGGTGGTGCGGAAATCAAAGGATCTGTAACCGTAGTTGGCCGTGAAGGTAGTGTTGAACTTGTTGAATTTGACCATAAAGTGTACATCCCAACAGATGGCAACACGGGTAAATTAACAGGTACACGTGTTCATAAAGCACTTGAGTTTGTTAAAGAAGTCGATGCTTCATCACCTTATCTTTACAAAGCAGTGACTACTGGTCAAAACTTAAAATCAGTTGAGATCAAATGGTACAAAATTAACGATGCAGGTCAAGAAGTTGAGTATTTTAATACGTTTATGGATGGCGTAAAAGTAGTGTCTGTGAAACCAGAAATGCACAATATCAAAGACCCATCAAAAGAACAATACAATCATTTAGAGCGTGTTGAACTTCGTTATGAAAAAATTACCTGGACTTATAAAGATGGCAACATCATCCACTCAGATAGCTGGGTAGAAAGTCGAGCGTAATTAAATATTTGCTGATCCTTTCCTGACTTAAGGATCAGCATCTTTGGGAATAACGATTAGAGATCAATATATAATAAAAGGAATAGTAATGATTGCCGATCCATCTATTTTATTAAGGCGACTGAACCCTTACTGTGCAAAATCACTAGAAGCGGCAGCGGAGTTATGTCAAACCCGCGCCCATACTGAAATCACACTTGAACATTGGTTGTTGAAACTATTAGAGCAAGGATCTGGTGATATTACAATCATAGCAAGGCATTATCAACTTGATATGGATAAAATTTGGCAAGGACTACTTAGCTTCCTTGATGCATTACCCCATACCATAAATAATAAACCTAGTTTATCATCATCACTTATTGCTGTATTGCAAGCAGCATGGTTGAAAGCTTCATTAGAAGATCATGAAGAAACAATTCGATCTCTTCATATCCTGCAAGTATTACAAGAAATGCCACAATGTTTAAAAGCGCAAGATGCATGGCAACTTCTTAGATTAACACCAGTTTCTTTAAAGGAACTCCGTTCAAATTTAGATGAACAATCCGATGAAAGTCCTTTGAATGATTCTAATGATGGTTTACAAAACGAAAATGAGCCACAAAATTCAGGTCATCATTCGCAAATAACCCAAGTTGAAGGGGCAAAAGAAGAGAATAAAGCTCTTCAGCAGAAACATCATCAAGCTGTATTAAGTCGTTTTACTGAAAATGTTACAGACAAGGCCAAAGCAGGTAAAATTGATCCTGTATTAGGTCGTGATAAAGAAATCAGGCAGATGGTTGATATTTTATCTCGTCGCCGAAAAAATAATCCAATTTTAGTGGGTGAGCCAGGTGTAGGTAAAACTGCTTTGGTTGAAGGGTTAGCATTACGAATAGCAGAAGGCAATGTACCAAATAATCTTAAAGAGGTGAGTATATTATCCCTTGATTTAGGCTTATTGCAAGCCGGTGCAGGTGTTAAAGGTGAATTCGAACAGAGACTTAAAAATGTTATTGAAGCCGTTCAGCACTCACAACCCCCAATTCTTCTGTTTATCGACGAAGCTCATACCATTATTGGTGCAGGAAATTCGGCAGGCGGTGCGGATGCAGCAAATTTATTAAAACCAGCCTTGGCTCGAGGGGAATTAAGAACCATTGCAGCTACAACATGGTCGGAATATAAACAATATTTTGAAAAAGATGCCGCACTTGAGCGCCGTTTTCAAATGGTCAAAGTTGATGAACCTGATGATGAAAAAGCCTGTCTTATGTTACGTGGATTAAAATCATGCTATGCAATTCATCATGGTGTTCACATATTGGATGAAGCAGTAAAAACTGCTGTAACGTTATCACGTCGTTATATTAGTGGTCGTCAACTTCCTGATAAAGCCGTTGATCTTTTAGATACCGCTTCAGCGAGAGTAAGAATGAGCCTTGATACCATACCCGAATCCATCATTGAACTTGAAGCAAAAATTACATCATTAACAATCGAAAACATGGCGATTAAAGACGATTTGTTATTAGGTGAAAACCAGTCATCCGAACGTATGACTGAAATTAACAAGCAATTAGATGATTTACATAAACAATTAATTGCCGAACAAACTCAGTTTGAAGAAGAAAAGAAAATCATTGAAGAACTTATTGAGCTGAGAAAGCAATTAACGGCTATACCCGATCCAAAATTGTCAACTCAGTTGACTGAAACACAAGAAAAGTTACATAAACTTCAAAAAAACAGACCATTATTATCGCTTGATGTTGATAGTCGAGTCGTTTCTTCTGTTATTGCTGACTGGACAGGTGTTCCGTTAGAAAGCTTATTAAAAGATGAGCAAAGTCACCTTATGGTTCTTGAGGATGATTTACGCAAACGAATTGTTGGTCAGGATAATGCTTTATTTGAGTTAGCAAAACGCATTCGAGCTACTAAGACAGGTCTGACTTCAGAAGATGCACCTTTGGGCGTATTTTTATTGGTGGGTCCGTCAGGCGTAGGGAAAACGGAAACAGCCCTTGCTCTGGCAGATGCATTATTTGGTGGTGAGCAATCCCTTGTCACTATTAATATGTCTGAATATCAAGAACCCCATACGGTATCACAACTTAAAGGATCTCCACCAGGCTACGTTGGTTATGGTCAAGGTGGTGTGTTAACCGAAGCAGTAAGAAAACGACCTTACAGTGTAGTGTTATTAGATGAGATTGAAAAAGCCCATCGTGATGTCCTTAACTTATTCTATCAAGTGTTTGATCGTGGATTTATGCGTGATGGAGAAGGGCGTGAAATTGATTTTCGAAATACTTTAATACTCATGACCTCGAATTTAGGAAGTGATGAATTAATGGCACTTTTTGAAGAAATGCCTGATGCCGACACTGCAACGCAACATGAATTATTAAGACCTATTATACGAGAACATTTTCAGCCAGCGTTATTAGCTCGTTTCCAAACGGTCATTTATACACCGTTAACGGATAAAGCATTACGGCAGATAGTCAAAATGAAATTGGATAAAGTTGCTTCACGTATCGGAAAACATTACAAAATAGAGTTTAAAGTTGGTCAGCAAATATATGATCGACTTACTTCTGCTTGTTTATTGCCTGATACAGGCGCACGTAATATTGATAGTATTTTAAATCAACAAATTTTGCCTGCAATTTCAAATTTACTATTGAAAAGAAACAATAATACTCACAGTAAAACTTCAACATTATTCCTCGATTTTAAAGAAACAGAAGGAATCGTGCTTGAAATGATTGATGCATCAGTAAATCAGAATTTGGTCAAAACGAGCAAAAAATCTGCTAAGGGTAAAACAAAACCAATTAAAACTACGGAAAAAAAACAAAAAAAATCTGAATAAATCATTCAAAAAAATAAGTTATAAATAAGAATTGATGACCAACAAGTCTACAAACTTGTTGGTCAGTTTAGAATAAAATCGGGATAAAAAAAGCATCATGTATCTTATTAATCATTGTTGATACTGCATAAAACTGTACACAGTAGGATGAATTAAAATACAGTGAAAAAATGTGTAAATATCACAACATAATTCAAATAACATTTTTGGGAATAGTAATTAAGGAATAAAACAATGGGGAAAAACGTGGTTCGATTGGGGGATCCCACAACTCATGGTGGATCAGTTATTTCAGTTTCTTCAACAATGACTGTAGAAGGAAAACTTGTTGCTCTAATAGGTGATCTGGTTAGTTGTCCAAAGAAAGGACATGGTGTAAATAAAATTATTGAATCTTCAAAGACGTGTTTTTCAGATGGGAAAGCAATTGTCATAGATCAATGTCTATGCGAATGTGGTTGTAAAGTGATTTCAACAATCAGTACTTCGGAGATTGAATAATATTATGTCTTGGCCTAAACCCGAAGTACTTAATCCATTGAAACCCCCACTAAAATTAAATCGCGGCAGATGGTATTTGTTTTTTATCGTTTTAATTTTTATTACAGCCATTTTGTTAATGTCAATCTGGCCAAATGAAAACTATGGTTCTCAGTGGATATTTTGGATATCAGCAATCATTATTCCAACAATAATTACTGGGATAGCTGTCAGTATTCGTTTATATATATATGGTTTGGCGCAAGAGGAATATGAAATATGGCAGTTAGAACAGAAAAATATTGAAGAAAATTGGCAAAATTGGGCGATGAAATCTTTAATCATTCTTGATAGCTATTATATTTTGCCTAATCACCTAACTGTACAAGACATCTTAAGTAATATTGAAAATATCCCAATGAAAGTCAATAAATCGTTGGAATTTGGTGACGATTTCAACATTCATTTATCTCTTGAAGAAATCTTTCTATCTTTACGTAAATTGCTCCCTGAGATACCGGAGAAGGAAATCATTAATATTCACATTTACTCATCATTTGAATCAAATGTTTTTTTAGATGAAGATATTCATAATGCTTATCAAACTGCCCAACTGCCTTGGGAATACAAGTTATCACAGCATCTATCCGATAACGTTAATGCTGAAATACTACAAGAAATGATAGATGATTCGCAAGCGGCTCTTCATCTTGTCATTATCAACAATACGGTTTCATTAAATTCGGCATTTTTATGTGCTTTTCTCGGAATAAGCCAACAACATTATCAAGAATTAGGAATAAATGGCGCAAAAGTTGAAATCTTAAGACCGATGATAGCAACACAACTTGATAATGCAATTAATCAGATGACAGATATGCAACTTGCCATAAAACAAGTTAAACAGCTTTGGATAGCTAACATGGAAAATAAAAAACAAGTAGAAATGGTAACTCAGTTAGCTGATCAAAAAATTACCCCAACTAATTTAATTAAATTAGACAGTCTTATTGGTAATCAGACTGCGTTAAGTTTTTGGCTTTCTTTGGCTATGGGTTATGAAATGGTTTTGCTCACTAACCAAAATAATCTTATGACTGCATATAGTCATGATAAATGGTTACTTTCAATTTTGGCGGTAGTACGTCGGGAGTCGTAAATGAAAAATAAATGGAAACTGATTGGATTAATTTTCATTATATTATTAGGAGCACTAATTCTCGCCACAGGACTTATTTTCTGGGGAGCAGGTTTAGGTTATGTAACAGCAGGACAGAAATTTTCAATATGGTTACAAGCAATGCTTTTATTGCTCGGCTTATTGTTAACACCTGTTATTATTACTAATAATCGTAAAATATGGGCTAAAGATAAAGCTAAGCGTGAATCATTGAATCCCGCTGAAAAGAAACCTGTAAAAAAAATGGTTACTTTTCCTGAATTTTTAGAAATAAAAAATCAATGCAAATCTCGTTATGGTCTATTTTGGCGTTATAAAGTTCGAAAATGCTTAGTTATTGGGTCATCATCTGATGTAGAAACATTATTTCCTAATTTACAACAAGCGAAATGGCAGTTAAGTGGTCAAACATTAATGGTTTATGGCGGTGATGTTTCCAGTGAAGTAGATATTCCATGGATGAAGGCCTTAAAAAAACGTTTTTCTCGTTGTGTACCATTTTATCGTAAACCTCTGGATGCAATCATTTGGACAGTTTCAAAAAATTATCTTGATAATACTCGACAACAAAAAATTTTAGTTGAAAAAACTTTATTGCAACTGAGATCTCGGGATAAAATTTTAAGATGGTCTGCACCGCTTTATTTAGTGTCAGGGCAAACAAGTGAATGGTCACAAGAAGGAAGAATTGAACAAAGCGTTGGGATAACTTTTGCTTCATCTAAAGAAAGTATCGTTGATGCCGCGGATTTATCTTTAAAACAATTAGCTGCAGAATGTTGTCAACGAGGTATACAACAGGTAAAAGAAAACTTTCATTATGCCTATTTACTTCAATTAAGCCAGAATCTGATAAAAAATGATATTGACAAAATTAAACGATATTTGAGTTCATTGATCTCTTTGCGTTATGTTCCAAATCTTCGAGGACTATTTTTTATGCCTTATCAGTCCTCGAAGCCAACGGAAGAACAAGAGTTTGACGATTTAAATCATTTTTTTATGACGCCAACGTGGCAATCAATTCTTGATGATGCAAAATCAAACGTAGGGCGAAGACTTGGGGTAAATTGGGGAGCAATCTCCTGTTATGTTTTATTAATTTCTCTTATCATGACAGGATGTGCTATGCTCACATCTTATTTCCGAAATGAATCATTAATTGAAGATAGTATCAAACTTGCCAGAACGGCTGATGATTCAGCTATTCAAGATTATACAACAAGGTTACAAATTCAATATCAGCTACAACAAAGATTAGAACAATTACTGTTCCGTCAACAAAATGGAGCACCGTTATCTTATCGTTTTGGTTTAAATCATGATACCAAATTATTAAAAAAATTGTGGTCCAGTTATTACACAACCAACTTACGTAACATTGTTGTACCCTTTAAAGATACCATGACCGATTATTTAGAATTGTTAACACAATTACCGCCAGATGATCCTCACCGAGACGAAATGGTTGAATCGGCGTATGATGTCTTAAAAGTATATTTGATGATGAGTCGTGCTAATAAAAGTGATGGGAATTATTTAAGTCAATTTGCAGCCAGAAAATGGAGTGCACCGAAAGATGTTAGTGATGGTAATTGGCAAAGATTGATGCCTGATCTTGTTCGTTTTTGGGGAGAATCATTAAATCTTCATCCTAAGTGGGTACAGAAGGAAGATGCATTATTAGTAAAAAATGCTCGCCAAATATTAATTAATAAAATTGGTGCACAAAATGCGGTTAACTCAATCTATAAAGCGATGATCCAACGCACTAGCCAAAATTATGCAGATCAAAGTTTAAATCAATTGCTTGATGGATTTGATAATCATTTACTGTTTTTTAGTAAGGATGACTTACCAGGTATTTACACACGGAAAGCTTGGGAAAATACAATTAAACAGGAAATCAATGAAGTCTCTAAACTTCGTCAAGAACAAATTGATTGGGTTTTAAGTGATGGAGATAACTCATTACCTAAATCGATTTCGTCTGAATCATTAAAAAAACAACTTACTGAACTGTATTTTAGTGAATACAGTGCTGCATGGTTGAACTTTCTAAATGCTATAGAGTGGCGTCAATCTGACAATGTAACAGATGTGATTGAACAGCTAACAATACTTGCTGATACGAGACAATCTCCTTTGATCGCGTTGGTAAATGCTATCAAATATCAATCAGAGATAACTTATAACGAAGAGGGTTTATCCAATAATCTTTTACGTTCAGCTAAAGAGCTTATTAATAACAATAAATCATTTACTGGAATGTCTAAAAAGAACAATGAATCAACAGGACCTTTAACTGAAACATTTGCACCTATTGTCAGTTTGTTAAGAAATGATAATGCCAATGGTCTTTCTTTAGAGACTTATTTGTCGCGTATCACGCAAGTACGGTTGAAACTACAAAATATTACTAATAGTGCCGAACCACAAACGATGATGCAAGAATTAGCTAAAAGTGTATTTAAAGGCACTTCGGTGGATTTAACTGAAACCCGAGATTACGGTAATTTAATTGCGGCTAACTTAGGAAAAGAGTGGTCAGGATTTGGTTACAGTTTATTCAAAAAACCCTTAGAACAATCTTGGCAAGTAGTATTGACTCCAGCAGCCGAAAGCTTTAATGATATTTGGCAAAATTATGTTGTCAGTCAGTGGAAAAAATCCTTTGCTGGTCGATATCCTTTTAAAAATAGTGAAAACGAAGCTTCCTTACCTGAATTAGCTCGTTTTATTCGAGCTGATACTGGCATTATCGATCGATTTATTATCAGTGAATTAAATGGTGTACTAGATAAAAAAGGTGGAATTTGGGTGGTAAATAATGTCAATGCTCAAGGATTGAATTTTTCATCTAATTTTCTTGAAGCATTAAACTTATTTAATCAACTTTCAGCAGAAGTACTTGAAACAGGTGATATCTCTTTATCATTCGATCTAATGCCGCGCACAGGGGGAAGTACCGCTAGAACAGAATTGATTATTAACAAACAGAAACTTGAATATTTCAATCAAGTGCCAACTTGGCAACGCTTCAATTGGCCAGGTGATGGATATGCTCCTTATTCGCAACTCAGTTGGAGTAGTAATAATTCAGGTTTAAGGTTATATCAATATTATAGTGGTGATTGGGCATGGATCCGATTACTTGAATCCGCTTCAGTTAAACCGCTCGATTCCAGTCGATACGAATTGGTCTGGGAAGCTAAAGACGGGAATAAACTTAGGTATGTTTTAAGAACACAACTAGGTGGCGGACCCCTAACATTGTTGAAATTACGTAATTTCACTTTACCACAAAACGTATTTGAATAATGTTTAATTAAACTATTAAATTGGATTAATGTAATGTTCAGTCAACTATTAAGCCGTTTTATCGGTACTGAAGATCAGATCAATCTTAGTCAAAAGTTAAATCAAACATGGAATGATTGGTTACAGCCAATCAATTCAGATAAACCAACAGGTGAAGATTTGACTTATCATGATTCTTTTCAGGAGATTAAAGAAGAAATAGACAAAATTTCAGGAATCGATTATCCATTTATTATTACGGAAAGTGAAAACATACTTAAACAAAGCGGTAAAGATATTCGAGTGGCTACTTACTATTGTTTGGCGCGTTTAAATCAAGATGGTGTAGAAGGATTCGCTGATGGACTTGAAATATTAGCGGGTTTACTGGATAAATTTGGTCCATTGATTTATCCCTCAAGACCTAATATACGCAAAAATGCCATAGAGTGGCTTACTAATGCACGTTTCATAGATAAGTTGACACAATTACAACCGATAAGTAATGAGCAGTTAAGTCGTATTATTGCCGCGCTAAGTCAAATAGACAGCATCTGTCAAACATTATTTGATTCACAAGCGCCTAATCAGTCAATAACACCTCCTGATTTATCGGCATTGGTTCATTTTTTTGGCAATATAACCAAGCAATCTATTAAAACCAGTAATGAAGAACAACCATCTCAAACAACGGTCAATTCTACACCGGTATCCGAAGTACAACCAAGTCATGCTGAAATAAAAATAAGCTCTCAACGAGATTTACTTGATCAAGCTAGAAAAATGGCAGCGTTTTTACGGGAAAATCCTGAAGGATATCTTGCAGCAGGTCGTTTTTTACGAGTCATTCGTTGGGATATGGTTGTGGATTTGCCACCTGTAGATACAAAGGGTAAAACAAGATTACCAGCACCCAGAGCGGAACTGAAACAAACCATCAGTCGTTTGATTCTTCAAAAACAATGGCCCACCCTATTTGAACGTGTTGAAAGTGCTTTTATGGAAAGTGCAAATCATTTTTGGTTAGATTTACAGAGAGCTTCTGTTTTAGCCTTAAAAAAAATGGGGGAGCCTTATCAGTCATGGGCCGATATCTATTTAACCGATATTGGCTTAATGCTAGAACGGTTACAGGGAATAGAACATCTTCATTTCGAAAATGGCATGCCTTTTGCTGATGATGAAACGTTAAGCTGGATAGCCAGCGATGCGCGTATACATCATTTAGATGAAGGTGATGGTATTAAACCCATTGCAGTATCGGGTGAAAACGATTGGAATGAGATTGAAAAACAGGCTTTAGAGTTAGCTCACACAGAAAGTTTAGAAAATGCATTCCAATGGATACAAAGTTTGCCCTCATTACGTACGGCTAAGCAACAATATTTATTGCAATATACCCAAGCAAGAGTGGCAGAACAACTGGGAAAACAAGATATCGCATTAACATTACTAACCGGATTGAATAACCAGCAACAGTCAATAACCTTATTACAATGGGAGCCAGAATTATTGTTTGAGATTAAACGATTTTTATTAAAAATAATGAAGCAAAAAAATCAACAGAAAGATAACAATAATCGAAATTTTGGCGAACAAATAGAAGTGCTGCAACATGAACTCATGCAGCTCAATCCAGCTAGGGCACTGAGTGTGATATAACGCCTTACAATACGATGGATGTTAGACAAATAGAAAACAAAAGAGATAAAAAATGGATGATTTAATTTTACGCTATTATGAATCAGAAATGCGTTACTTGCGGGAAGCAGGAAAAGAGTTTGCCAAAATTCATCCTGATAGAGCAGGTCAATTGAATTTAGATCGTGTTGGTGATCGTGATCCCTATGTAGAAAGATTATTTGAGGGTTTTGCTTTTTTGATGGGGCGATTACGTCAGAAAATTGATGATGATTTACCCGAATTGACGGAAAGCCTTGTTAGTTTGCTATGGCCCCATTATCTGAGGTTAATACCTTCATTATCAATAATTGAGCTTACACCCAATTATTCAACGCTATCCCGTTTGGAAGTCATTCCCAAAGGGTTACAAGTACAGACTGAGCCTTTAGGACCGTCGGGAACACGGTGTCCATTCCGAACAACTCAAGACGTCACTTTACAACCGGTTAAAATTGATCAAGTCAGCTTAGCCATACACCATGATGGTCGAAACATTATCAACATTCGTTTAGGTTTTGGTGAGCTCATTGATTTAGAACAAGTTGATTTATCTAAATTACGATTCTATTTAAATGCAGATGCGCCAATTGCTTCAACTTTGCATCATGCATTAATTCACCAAGTTTCAGCCATACAATTACGCTATTCCAATGATCCGAATAAAATCGTAAAGTTACAAGGAAACATAACGCCTGTTGGCTTTGGTGAAGAAGATCGCTTATGGTTAAAACCCGATAACGCTTTTGCCGGCTATCAACTATTATTAGAGTACTTTGCTTTTCGTGAAAAATTTATGTTTGTCGATCTGCACGGTTTAAATGTTCAGGCTGTTCCGGAAGGTTGTAAATACATTGATATTGAAATCATTCTTAATCAAACTTGGCCAAATGATATGCCTTTTAATAAGGACAACATTCGATTACATTGTGTGCCAATCATCAATTTATTTGATATGGAAGCCGATCCGATTGTAGTGAATCAATTAGAAAGTGAATATCTGCTTAGACCCCTATTACGTCAAGATGGACACATCGAAATTTACTCCGTTGAACATGTTGAAGCGATAACTCGTAATGGTCGCTACAGTTATGTCCCTTTTACAAGCTTTAAACATAGAGGCGGTATGTTACGTCATGATGCACCCGAAAGATATTATCATACCCACGTTCGAAAAGGAGCTTCAGGATTACATGATACATGGTTGGTTTTGGGTGGAAAAATTTGGGATAAAAATGAGACACTTGAAGCTGAAACATTATCATTACGCGTTACAGGAACCAATGGTATGTTACCTCGGAAAGCGTTGAGCAATGCTCGGATCCAATCATTATGCAGCTCACAAAATAGCATTTCGAGTGTACGTAATTTGTGTTCGCCAACACTTCCTTGTTATCCACCAACTGAAGATCGCTTTCATTGGCGAGTATTATCACATTTAGCGCCTAATTATTTATCATTAATTAACGCAGAAGTATTAAGAGGAACGCTGGCCTTATATGATTGGACTCAAAACGAACTTAATCGTCGACGCTTAGAAGGTATCGTCGATGTATCTCATAGAATGATAAAACGGATTGAAAAAGGAATGTTACAAAGGGGAATCGAAATCGAAGTAACAATTAATAGTTTACAGTTTACTGGCGAAGGTGATGTGATGCTTTTTGGTGAGTTATTACATCAATTTTTTGCTCTATATGCCGACGTTAATCTATTTACTCAATTAGTCATTAATCTTCTACCTGTTGGAAATAAAATAGTATGGAAACAGAGCAAAATATCGAAAACAGCGCTTTAATGCAGGAACTTGAAAAAGTACTGCCAAAAATGAACTTCTATCGTTTTTGTCAGTTACTTGAACAACTTTATGCTAAACAACCTATACTTGGACGATTGGAAACTCCAGCTGGTGATCCTTTACGTTTTGCACCGTCAGTTGATATGTCATTTCCTGCGAGTGAGCTGAAATACATTGAAAGATCACCCTATATAAATCGTCCGGCAACGGTAAGAACTCGTTTTTTAGGTTTATATGGCGTTGATGCAGTATTACCTTTTGGGTTGTTGCACAATATTATTCGCCGTGAAGAAAATTATCACGCAATGACTGATTTTTTAGACATATTCAACCATCGATTTATAACACAATTTTATCGAATTTGGTTGAAATATCATTACCCAGCCTGTTTTATAAGTGGCGGTAAAGATTCTATATCTCAGTGTTTACTTGGGTTAACAGGTCTAATAATAAAAGGTACGAGTGAACAAATAGGCTCACCAGCTTCGCGATTTTTAGCACTGTTAGGTTTAGTGACTCAAAAAACACGAACTGCTGAAGGGATTGCTGGTTTAACAAGAGTAATCGTTAATGATGCCAAAGTTGAAATCACGGAATTCTATCCTACTTGGCACTCTATTGAAAAACCAGCTCAGGTAGGGGATAAAACGAACAAAATAGGTTTAGATGGTAGTGCGGTTTTAGGATCCCGCTTAAGAGAATGCAATCAAACAATTCATATAGCCATAACGCCTCAACATGAAGAGCAGATAATCGATTTACTTCCTGATGGGCAGTTATATAAGGATCTTATGGCACTGATGCGTGCATATTTAGGTTATCAAGTTGATGCCAAAATGACACTTTATATCAAGCGAAATTTTTTGCCGCGTAGCCAGCTTGTATCAAAGAATTGTCGATTAGGACAAACTGCATCATTAACCAAAATGGCAGAACATGGCGAGTATATTCAAGATAAGGTAGCTGTAAATTTAGGTCACTATTGTGGAATGGATTATACAGCATAAAAAAGGAATCATTATGAAAAAAATTAATTTATTTATCATTTGTCTATTAACCATTTGTTTAAGTGGATGTGGTATAGCCCAAAGTGTAACAAAAGGTGCATCAAGCTTAGGAAACAGTATTTTTTCGTGGGATATTAAAACATTACATTTAGATATCACCGCTAGGGCTGAATTAAATCTTGATGATGAAGAAAAATCATCACCTGTTGTTATTCGAATTTATCAATTAACTAAAGATGATGCATTTAAATCTGCTTCTTACCAAAATTTGGTTGATCAAGATAATGATGAACTCAAAGCCACCTTACTCGATACTAAAGAAATTGTACTAAAACCCAATACTTCTGTTTCGATCGAAGTTCCATTTGATGACAGAGCTAAATTTGCAGCAGTAGTCGCACTTTATAAAGAACCCAATCTAAAAGAAGATAGCTGGCGATTAATTTTAAAACGTTCTGATTTACACATAACCAAAGCGCGAAAAATAGAGGCAAGCAAATATACCATCAAAATAGTGGATGAAGATTAATGAGTGCATCTTTGTATGACATGCTATATGGCTATTTTGAATCCGGTATCGCCATTGACGATGTGTCTGAAAACGAACAGACAATCATAAGTGTGATGGACAACATTGAGCGGATCTTAAATAGCCGCGCAGGTGCCATTCAGCATCTCCCCGATTATGGATTGCCTGATATGTCAACTGTTTTTCAAGCTTTGCCTTCGTCAGCTTATGTTTTAATGAGGGCTATTGAACAAACGCTATTAACTTATGAACCAAGGCTAAGTGCTATTATTATCAATATAGATGAAAAAAATAATGATAACATGGTATTAGCCTATGAAATGACTTGTTATTTCAAAGAGGGTGGGCTGGTTCGATATGGCACTTACTTTATGCCCGATGGTAAAGCGCGAATAAAATATACACGTAAAACGCATAAGAACGGCGGCTAAATGGCTTAAGCAAGTAGAATAACCATACAAACAATAACGTAATTGATCGAAAAAATAAAAATAGGAAACAATGTGAAAAGCAAGATCAATAACTTTGTTAGTCATTTAACTGAAAAGATTCATGGTAATAATGTTATATCAATGGTAAGTCACCATCGCTATACCTTAACTGTCGATGGTCAAAGCGCGCCGATTTCGGTTTTACAGGTTGCCGGCAATGCACAACTCAACCAGCCCTGGCATTACACCATCACCTTTACCAGCCCACATCCACATCTGGATGCGGAATCGTTTCTCAATCAAAAAGCCTGGTTTCGTTTCAATCCTGTTCATGCCGATTTGACCTCTTTGGCATTGGGTGCCTCAGACTTACTGAACGCCAGCACCCCATTTGATGCATTGCACGAATTAAAACCCTCCGAGTCGTCGGTCAATCCTCAAAGCGCGACAGCGCCCTTAAACGGGTTAAAGCAAAACACGCCACTCAATTCATTGAACGCCCTATTCTCACAAGGTGCATCACGTACGCTCTATGGTGTGATAACCACATTTGGACAGTTATCGGTCAGTCACGACGAGGTCCGCTATCAGGTGGTCTTATCCTCACCATTGGCAAGACTGGGGTTAAGTCACAATTATGCCATTTTTCAGAAACAAAGCGTGATAAGTGTGGTTGAAGAAGTGCTGCGCAGTCATGGCTATACGGGGGTGGATTATCGTCTGGAATTAAACCATCACTATCCGGAGCGAGAATTCATCACGCAATGGCAGGAAAGTGACCTGGCATTCATTCAACGACTGCTGGCGGATGTGGGAGTGTATTTCCGGTTTGAAACGCATGGCGAGCATCATTGTGATGTGATGGTCATCAGTGATAACGAGCAGGGGTATGGGCAGGCGTCGGATATCCGTTACCAACCGCCCAGTGGCACCCTGGATGGTGGACGGGAAAGTGTCTGGGACATCACCTTGCGCAGTCAGGTCGTCGAATCCTCGGTTAAGGTGCAGGATTATAACTACCGCGATGCCAACGCCAGTTTCGTTGGTGAAATCAACAGCCAGCCGAAAGACACCACCACTTATGGCACCGATTACCGTTATGATGAGCATTACAAAGGTCTGACCACACACGGTCAGGCAGAGAAAGACGGGGAAGAGGAAGATAACAACAACAATAACAACAATAACAACAATAACAACAATAACGACAATTATCACAATAGCAATAGCAATAGCAATAGCAATGACAATGACAATGACAATGACAATGACAATGACAATGACAATGACAATGACAATGACAATGACAATGACAAGAGCCATCATAACAGCAACAATCCTTACGACAATGCGGTGGAAAGTGGTAACTGGTATGCGCGAATACGTCATGAACACGCCATCAGTCAACAAACTATCATCCACGGGAAAAGCAATCATGCCAATCTGACACCGGGTCAACGCATACAGATTAACGGTAGTCCATGGATGGACATTGATGAGGGCGTCATAATATTAAGTGTGGAAGGGCAAGGCAACCGCACCGAAGCTTACGAACTGCGTTTTACCGCCATACCGTATCACGCCTTAAAACCTTACCGACCGGCACCGCTGCCGGCGCCGACGGTGCACGGCACCCTGCCGGCACGGGTAAGCAGTCCGGATAATGACACTTACGGTTACATTGATACACAGGGTCGTTATCGGGTTAAATTTAACTTTGACTTAAAAGCGTGGAAAAACGGGGAAGAGAGCCTATGGTTAAGACTGGCCAGACCGTATGCCGGCAGCACCTATGGCATTCACTTTCCGCTCATTGACGGCACGCAAGTGGCGGTCGCCTTCACCAACGGCAATCCGGACCGACCGTATATCGCCCATGCCCTGCACGACAGTGCGCACCCTGACCTGGTGACCACGATAAACAAACACCGCAATGTGATTCGCACCCCCACCAATAACAAACTGCGCATGGAAGACAAACGGGGGCAGGAGCACATCAAGCTGGCGACCGAATACGGCAAAACGCAACTCAATCTGGGACACTTAGTCAACCAAAAAAAAGCGTTACGGGGCGAAGGGTTTGAACTGCGCACCGATGAATGGGGGGCGATAGCGGCTGAAAAAGGTTTATACCTGACGACACAAACCGAGCCCAAAGCGCAAGGTCAGCAACTGGATATGCAAGGCGCCATTACCCAGCTGGAAAATGCCTTATCGATAGCCAAAGCGCTGCAACAGGCTGCCAATCAATGCGACGCACACGGTGCTGACACCGCCAGTCAGGACCAGCTTAAAGCAGCGTTAACGACGCTCACTGAAAGTGGCATCTTAGCTTATGCACAGGCAGGCATTGCGTTAACCAGTCCGGAAAATATCCAACTGTCCTCGAGTAACAGTATTTCCTTAACCAGTGAACACCAAACCGACATCCATGCCCTGAAAAACATCACAGTCACATCCGGTGAAGCCATAGGCTTATTTGCCCATAAATCGGGCATGAAACTGTTGGCCAACCAGGGGGAAATCAACCTGCAAGCGCAAAATGCCAACCTGAATATGGCGGCTCAACAAGATATCAAAATCGACAGTGTGGACGGTGAACTCACCCTCACAGCAAGCGAAGAGCTGACGTTAATGTGTGGTGGCTCTTTTATCAAAATCAGCCGTGAAGGCATTGAGCTGGGCACAGCGGATAATGTGTATATAAAAAGCAATGCTCTGCAAAAAATGGGCACTGCACAAAAAGATATACCAGAGATAACGTTGCCTAAGACTATTGTAACTGAATTCTTGCCAAATAAATCAGACCAAAATGATAAATATAGCTTAAAGTTCCTTATGGTTAATGATGAAGCGGAACCATATAAAAAGACAAAATATTTAGCTTTTATGGAAGATGGTTCAGTTATATGCGGTGAAACTGATGATAACGGTTATACAGAAAGGTTTTATACTGAAAAAGAAGAAAAAATTGTTATTCGCTTAATTCTAAGTAAAACAAGTAAGGGAGAAATTATTAACCTGTAAAACATTAATAATTAGATGGTTATTTTTTTTAAATATAAATATAAAAATAAATGATTAAAATAATGGATCAAACTTAAATGACAGTATACAACATCTACACAAGTATAAAGACAAAAACCAATCATAGATATATTATTTATGAAATGGAGTTATATAAAATAGATGATAAAGGTAATAAAATTTATGTTTTAGAATCTACAGGTAAACGGCCATTACAATCTGATAAGAAAACGCTAGTTCATCCTTCACTAGATGTTTCAGAAGCCGATACTACATCTTATATATTACAGCTAAATCTATACCATAAACTAGGTGAGGATGAATATGAAGTATTACCTGAACCTATGACAGCAATTGTTCCGCTTAAGGGGTTCGTCACGTCAGAAAAAAAGTGGGGTATATCAAGGGAGTTTGAATACAATGAAACAACCGAAAAATCTCAATATGGAGAAGTACCTATATATGAAGTTAAAATAACTTTAAAATCAAAAGCTTTTGAGGTTAAAGAACGCCCACCAGCTGTTCTGTTAGATCCTTTTGATAAAACTGTAGTTGAACAAGATTTAAAAGAAAGATTGAAAAAAAAATATGATTTTCCTTATCAAGGTAATGCTAGTTTATGTGGACCGGCAGTGTTCTTTTATTGTTTATTAATGGATAGATCAGATTTATATCAACAGGTTGTAAAAGAGCTTTGGGAATCGGGAGAAACTAAAATTGGCACTTTAAAAATAAAACCAAGTTATGGTTGTCGTCACCCTAGTAAGTTTTTTAGAGAAGATAATCAACCAAAAACACCACCCATAGATTGGATGACCTTAGCGAGTTTAAGGGATTCAGAAAATAATCTTTTTGCTTACGACTCACCTGATGATCAAGCTCAAGGTATTACCACCTCTGGTGACCTTAAAACATGGTTTGAAAAGTCTGGTGCTAAAATTTTATATGACATTAATACAAATATAACGACACAGATTATTGGACTACATTTAACTTTGGCCGATTTATGTCGTTTAAATTCTTATATACGCCCGGATACCCATGTTGTCGTACTAATAGCCTCATCGCTACTTCTATATGGCGAGAAATCTAAGACTAAAGATCACTGGATAGTTTGGACAGACAAATTAAAATTACTTAATGGTCAAGACATAACCGAACAAACCTCATTAACGGAAGAGATTCAGCTTGAACTATTTTCATGGGGGGAGGTGAAAAATTGGTTGAGAGCTGGAATCTTTTTGAAAGATGTTGTGCAATGTTCGTTTGCTGCTATTATTGTGAGTAAAATTCCTTAAAAAAATACTTTAGTTAATAAAAATTAAATAAACCTAACTATGGGGATTATATGAAAAAATCACGATATTATTTAACCTCACTAATCAAACTATTTTTGATCTTTGTGCTTGCTGGTTGCGTATCACAAGGAAAAATTTTACCGAAAAATTTACCTGATGCCACATTAAATAAACCTTATTATGCTGAAATTTTTATTTACGTTGGTCCGGGTCCTGTAATTGGTAGAAGTTTTCATTATCAAATTGAACCTGAAAATTCAGGACTTGAGTTAGCGCCTTACGATTTAAACTCACCTGCTGCATATAATCATCTTGCTGTAAAAGGAAGCACTAAAGTAACCGGAATGATTAAGATTAAAATTGCAGGTAGTACTTTTGGAACAATGTATTCGGGAAAAGAATTTAAAAAAACCTATACTATTAATGTTGAACAATAGTATTTAAATTGGAATAAATTATATGAAAAAATCACGATATTATTTAACCTCACTAATCAAACTATTTTTGATCTTTATGCTTGCTGGTTGCGTATCAAAAGGGAAAATTTTACCGAAAAATTTACCTGATGCCACATTAAATAAACCTTATTATGCTGAAATTTATATCCAACTTAGTCCTGTAATTGATAGAATTTTTGATTATCGAATTGAGCCCAAAAATTCCGGTCTTGAATTAGCGCCTTTCGATTTAGATGCAAAGCATGCATATAATCATCTTACTATTAAGGGGACTCCTCTAGTAACAGGAACCATAGTAATTAAAATGCATGGTATTACCTTAGATACGCTGCATCAACCGGCAGAAGAATTTGAAAAAACCTACACTATTAATGTAGAACAATAGTGTTTAAATTGGAAGTTATTTTAGGAATAAATGGAATTTAATTTCAAGTTAGTCATAATTTATTTTAGATTTTTTTATAAGTTTACCCCAGAATTACTGTAAAAATTAAATACTGCAAGCAGAGCCAATCTAAGGCTTCAATTTGGAATTTATACCATTAAATAATCTTATTTAACAATACAAACAACTTTTATGCAGAAACTATAGTTTAGAGAATGGTATGCCGAGGTAAATACTGAAGATAAACGGGTGAAATGGGAAGCATTAAACAGTGAAATGACTGGTGATGCGGAAAACTATTTGGGTTATATAAAAGAAGGTGATGAAGCAAAACGTGATGCATATGTTAGTAAGATGGACGCAAGCAAAAAAGAATCAATAAAACAAGGCTTAGAACAACAAAAAAGAGATTATCAACGTTTTCCAGATGGTTATGAAGATGCACCCGACAAGAAATTAGCACAAGAGCAACTTAAATTATTGGGCATAATAAATGGGTTAGAAGATAAGTATAAATTATGGGAAAAAACCAAAGAAAAAGCGACAAAAATGCTGTGGTGGGACGATGTAGTCGAAGGATTAGCTAAGCAAAGTCAACAGACAGAACAAAGTGACACTGAAACAGAAAAAGATAAAACAGAAGACAGCTCAAAGCAACAAACCGAAACATCATCAACGCCAGCCACGTTAAGCCAAAACGGTGAGGTTTGGTTTATGCATCCTGTAGCGATGGTGGATTATTTTAATGCTAAAAGAAAACTCTGGCATGAACCTTTAGAGCACCCACAACGCACTTGTTATAGCTCAAATACAAATCTTAATAATTGGAATGGTGCTTTTGGTTTTGTAAGAAATCAGGGCGCGAAAGCTCATACAGGTTTAGATTTATTTGCAGACATAAATACCGCATGTTACGCGTGTTTAGATGGAGAAATAGTCCAATATGAAGTAGAGGGTGGATATGGAAACGTATTAGTAATAAAAGTCAAGGGTGATGATTTACGTGCATCAAGAAATGACTATACGCTTGAATTTAATGAACCCGACAAACAAGAGATAGTTCAAGCTGATGATTTTGATATTAATGCTGACCATTTTTACTTACGTTATTGTCATTTAAGTGATAAACGTGCTGACTTAAAAGTCGGGAACAAGGTTAAATCGGGTGATTTGATAGGCTATACAGGTGATACAGGTAACGCTAAAGGACTTTGTAATCCTCATTTACATTTTGAAATTGCTATGAAAAAAAATGGTAATCGGACTAATACAAAAAATGCACAAAACGATAGACTAGCCTACAAAATCAATCCGGCATTCTTTGTTAATTTACAGGCAATTGATGTAGCTGAGCAGACAAAAGTGAAAGAGAGAAGAATTCAAGAATAAATGGTTAAAAAAGAGAAATAAGATTAAGTAAAACAATGATATAAAAAATACAAATAAATTAAGGAATAACAAGATGGATTATATAAAACCTATTTTACTTCTAATATCACTAATACCAACAATTAGCCAAGCAGAATTAAGTCGCATTTACACAGGTAGCATTGGTCAAGATAAAGTTGAATTTTATTTTGAATATGATGTTGCGGTTTATATTGATGATAAAGATCATCAAGTTAAGAGTCTTGATATAAGTCAGATTCGTAATCCCAGTAAATTCAAATCTAATAATGTTAATCCAGTGATTGAGAATGTTGATATTTTTGATTCAGAACGGCTTACAGGCTATACACCTAATGGTGATAAGGTAGATTTACACAAAACATTTGAATACGGTGAATACGATGAACATTCATTACGCAAAGTAGAATTTAATAATGTAGATTATTTACAACAAAGTAGCACTAAAGATTTTTATTTTAAAGTGGTGGTATCAAAGAAAAAAGGAGAAAAAGCAAAAATTGTGGGGATCAAAATTTATAGCAAACAGGATGGTCACCTTATTCAGACTATTACGGGAATAAAAGGGTGTGAATTTAATTCTTATGTTAGTATTCAAACACATGAAGGCTTTGATTTCAATTTTGATGGTGATAATAATGATTTTTATCTGACTAAAAATAGAAATTATGGTCCTAATCAAATAGCAGATTATTACGCTTATGATAAAACCCAACAACAATTTGTTAAATTAAATCTTGATGTTAATGATTTTCGTTTTGATTATAAAGAAAAAGAGGCTATTAGCCACAAAACCTGTCCAAGTAAAAAAGAAAGATCCCAAATATTTCTCACCGATAATTTTCAATACATAGGTAATAACCGTTATAAACGAATTTCAACAGAATGCTTATTTCAGGAGGATAGTTATCACGAAAATAATGGTCGATATGAGTTTAAAAAACAAAGGGCATGTACACTTAATGAGTTGAACTTTTGTCGCAATTATATAGATACCAATGATTATGATGATTATTAATAGCTGTGTGACTGATAAGTATGAATCCAGCTGTATACTAAATAAATTAAGGAATAACAAATGAGTTATAAAAAAATAATTCTACTCTTTCTATTATTAATTCCTGCTATTAGTCAAGCTATTTTCCGTGTTTATACTGGTAATGTAGGAAGAAATGAAGCTGATTTTTATTTTGATTCTGAAACGGCTGTTTTTGTTCATACAAATGGTAAAGATTATCAAGTTAGATTATTAGATTTTGTAAAAAACAATGCTAATGAATTTAATTTCAAAACTTATTATGCAAATTCATATAAAAAGATGATTGATAAAATATTTATTAAAGATTTCAATGTTGTGACTTTTAATGATGGTTCGGAAAATTACCAACAGCTAGCAGGATATGCTTTTGGTAAAGATAGTAAGATTAATTTAGATAAAATATTTGAATATAACGAATATTCATTAGATGAAGCGGAATTCAGCAATATAGATTATTTACAGAGAGATAGCACAAAAGATTTTTATTTTAAAGTGATAGTGTCTAAAAATCAAAAGGAAAAAGCACATATTGTGGGTGTCAAAATCTTCAATAAAAAAGATGGTCGTCTTATTCAAGTCATCGATGATATAAGTGAATGTGAGTTCCATGGTTATGTTAGCATCAAAACTAATGAAAGTTTTGATTTTAATTTTTATGGAAATAATAATTCCTTTTTCATCGTTAAAGATCAACTGTCGGGTTCAAATAATATTGATAAATATTATGCTTACTCTTATGACAAAAAACAGCAGAAATTTGTCAAATTGAATCTTTACGGTAATGATTTCAGCATTGATGATGAAGATAAATTTGCTTATAGCTACAAATACTGTCCGGGCAAAAAAGAAGATGAAGTTATATCGTTGAAAAATAATTTTAAATACTTAGAAAATAACCGTTATAAACATGTTGAAACAGAATGTTTGTATAAAGAGGTTGGAACGATGGTCGTAAATTCTAATCTATTGGTGTTTACAAAACAAAGAGAATGCACACCTAAAGAGTTAAGTAATTGTAGAAAATTTGTAGATGATCCTTATGAAGATTAAAAATTTTTAGATAAGTAATAAGGTTTTTTATTAATTAAAAAGTTATTGAAATATATGAATTTTTGATAATGCTCATAATGAATATTTGATATTGCAAATGTTTTAAAGGGATATCCGAAAAACCACACTTAACAACGGCACTGGGACGGCTGTTAGTAAATTATCAAAGTGAATGGTATGAAGAGTTGGATGCAGAAGGAAAGCGACCGGAATGGGAAGCATTAAACAGTGAAATGACCGATGATGTGGAGAACTATTTGGGTTATATAAAAGACGGCGATGAAGCAAAACGTGATGCATATGTTAGTAAGATGGACGCAAGCAAACAAGAATCAATAAAACAAGGCTTAGAACAACAAAAAAGAGATTATCAACGTTTTCCAGATGGTTATGAAGATGCACCCGACAAGAAACTAGCACAAGAGCAACTTAACTTATTGGGTAAAATAAAAGAGTTAGAACAGAAGTCAGAATTATGGGAAAAAACCAAAGAAAAAGCGACAAAAATGCTCTGGTGGGATGATGTCGCCAAAGGTTTAGCTAAGCAAAAGCAGCAGACACAACAAAGTGATGCGACCACTGAAAACAGTAAAACATCATCCCCCTCAACTAAACAAACTGAAACTTCATCAACACCTGACACTTTAAGTCAAAATGGTAAAGTTTGGTTTATGCACCCGATTGCAATACAGATGTTTAAACGATGTTATTGTAATCGGGATTTTGATGTTAACGATATTGAAATGATAGTTAAACAGTTAAGGCAATCAGCTGGTTTAAATACTTTAGAGTTGTTTTCAAAAAAGAATTGTAAATTAGATAATAAAGATAAAACTTATCAACGTTTTACTGAAGAATTAAATCAAATGATGAAAAAATATAATATTAATACATGTATAAGGAAAATACACTTTATAGCTCAATCTTTTGTAGAGTCTGATAAATTTCAAACTTTAAAAGAATATGGTGAAAGTTTTTCATATGATCCTTGGAGAGGTAGAGGAATAATTCAACTAACCCATGCTGGAAATAAAAATGGTACTATAGGATATAAACAATATTTTAACTTTTTGGGTAAGTTTGATTTTGAAAAAGATTACGAAGTATTAAATAGTGATTTACATATTGCAATAGATGTGGGAGGTTATTTTTGGACAAGAGGAAAATTGCTAGATAAAGGAGAATATCTTAAAAGTAGTACCAAACTAAATGGAGAATGGCAATATTATAAAAAAACCAAAATGGCTATTTATACCACAATAGATATTAATATAGTCGCTGATCGAGATCATGTGGAGCAGGTAACATATTTAGTTAATGGGGGATACAATCATTTAAATGAGCGTATTAAATACACAAACAAATTAAAAGAGATTTTTGATTATGATGAATGTATCAATAAAATTTAAACTAATATTATTTGTCTTTTTGATTGTTTTCTTTAGGTATTCATATGCTGAGAAATTGACATTTAATATTAATCACAATGTGATTAATAAGGCAATTATTGATACAGAAAATAAAAGGAATGTAATTGAACTTTATCATAATAACAATTTGATTACAAAAATCCCTAGTTTTGATGAAGATGGTGGCAATCGTTTTGAGAGATTATTAACTCGTTATGATGAAAATAATTTAATAAGAGTAATTACATCTTTTCCTGATAGAGGGTATTTCAAAATTTATTATGATATAGGTTTAGATAAAAATACTAATTTATATATGCTTAATAAAGTAAGCTATGAAACACAGGAATGGTCATCAAACGGAAAATTCACAGTAAAATATTGTTATAGCCACATTAAAATTAATTTGGATAGTTTCTTCAATAACGATGAGTTATTTGGTGAAGTAAGGCCTACATTTGATGGGTGGAAAAATGGTAAAGAAAAAGGTCATTGTGTTAAGGGTAATATTAAAATTAATTATGAAAATGCTTATAATTTAGTCATGAAGTCTTATTTATTCAATAATCCCAATATGAATAAACAAACAAAAATGTATTTAATTAAAGGTGATGTAGTTCATTTATTGACGAAGAATAATGAATTTTATCATATTGAGTATACTACATCGAAAAATAAAATCATAAAAAAATGGCTTCATTGTTCAGCTATTGATGCTTGTATTTATTGATAAAAATGAAAACCCTTAAATCTTAATTGCTTTACTAGTAAATTATAAAAGTGAATGGTATGAAGAGCTGGATTTAGAAGGAAAGCGACCGGAATGGGAAGCATTAAACAGTGAAATGACTGGTGATGCGGAAAACTATTTGGGTTATATAAAAGACGGTGATGAAGCAAAACGTGATGCATATATTAGTAAGATGGATGCAAGCAAACAAGAATCAATAAAACAAGGCTTAGAACAACAAAGAAGAGAATATGAGCGTTTTCCAGCAGATTATAAAGATGCACCCGAAAAGAAATTGACACAAGGACAATTAGCTTTATATGGCAAAATACAAGCATTAGAAAAGCAGCAGACACAACAAAGTGATACGACCACTGAAAACAGTAAAACATCACCCCCCTCAACTAAACAAACTGAAACTTCATCAACACCTGCCACTTTAAGTCAAAATGGTAAAGTTTGGTTTATGCATCAGTTGCCCTTATGAATTACTTTAAATTTAAAGCAGGCATTGTGACATATCATATCTATCAAGATGGAAAAATCGAAAAGCATATACATGAAACATACTCCCTGGTTTTGAGCGAAAATATAAATATGTCTATCATGATAAGAATAAAAAAATACATGAGTTAGGTATTTTTACTGTTCATGTGACTAAGGCTATGGCAAGAGGAAATATTCCACAAGCACAAAACGTGGAATTAATTAATGTTAAGGAATTTGAAAATGGTTACATTTCATCTGATGGTAGTGTTAAAGCAAAATTTGCAACATTTAATAGTGATCATCATAGATGGTATATAAATCCTAGTTGTTTTGCTGGGTTGCTCGGCGCTATGTTAGAACTAAATGCTGATTATTTAGGCTTTAACGGATTTAGCACTCATGACGCTAAATCTGTAGAGAGCAAATCTCATATAAATGGGATTGCAGGCGACCTAAGGTATATATCAGAAAAGAGAAATGGTGAGCCAATGTTGCTATCTTATTCAACTTTTGATTTTGATGAGCAAGAAAAATTTAATACTGCATTATATAAATTTGGTTGGGCTAGAACGTCGTTAATGTATTCGGAATATCTTACATATAAGAAACAATCAAATACTTTACTTAAATATACAAAACATATGAAAAAAGATCCGCCAAATGGATATAGATATAATTATCATTTACATATATGCGGTTTTGATTTTAACTTAATTATAAATGTACAGGATTAAAAATGATCAGATTTCCATTTTTCTATATATGCATTTTATTAGTCTCGTTCTTTTCTTTTGTAGAAGATAAAAATCTTAATAATATCCTTTATGAATTTAAAGGATATTCAAAAAAAAACATCTTCCTATCATTCTTTGAAAGACTTTTTTGCGGATAATAATCAAATATATGATGAAAAAAATCCATTGAATGCGCTTTATGATCCCAATACACCTTTATTAAGCATGGTTGATCATAGAAAACCTTACACAGGTGAAGCTATATTATTTAAAAAGCTTCTGCTTGATAACAAGCTAAATGTGTTCCTTTTTGCTTATTGGGATCGTAATGATCAAGATTCATATTATAACCTTCCAACTCTTGAATTACAGATTTTTGATAAGAGTAATCAACTGATTAGCAAAATGATTGTTGTGGATGGTGCACAAGCAGAGTGCTCAATCAATAAAAGAACAGGTATTTATAAAAATAAGAAATTTGAAATAATAGAATCAGAATATTGCATTGATATAGAAACAGACAAGCTTATGACTGAACAACATAAGGTAAGTTATTATTTAATTGATAATATGGGTAATATTAATTTTGAATAACGATTATGACAAAGTTTAAATTAGACTAATCAAAGGCATTTTTCATCACCTTTATTCTTCTATATTAAATAATATTCTAATAAAAATACAATATTAATCAAAGCGTTAAATAAAGCATAAATAACATAGGAGATTGAAAAAATGGTTAGAAGATTACAGCACTGCGATGCATAAATTTAATTTTAATAAATAATTAGTTGTTACCCCTAATACAACAGATAAAAGATATGTTTCTTATATTCCTCACTATAAAAAATTAATCACTCTTGGCGGAGAAAATGGTAAGGATTTACACAATAATCATATGCACTTTGAAAACTTTCTAAAAAAACAGCAAGGGGTTGCCATAGTCGTTAATGATGCCATTGGAATTACCCAAAGTTTAAATAATCGATATCATCAAGCACTTGAACACCAGATGAAACCATGGATGGAACACAAGGATTCAGAAGGCATATCCAACGAACACCGTTTAATTGTCTACCGCCAGCTATTAGGTTTTAAACAATCCTTTCATAACCATCGAATCAGGCAACTAATCAAGCAACTAATCAAGCACAATAAACAGTGGGAAAAGGTTGCAAATTGGGGTAACGACAAAATCCCCCTTCCTGCAATTGGTGATCTATCGAATAATAAAAGTCGGGAAATATTTCAAAATGCCGAAGAAGCCTTAATCAAGCAAAAAACGGAAGAACTGTCTGAAAAAGAGTTTCAAAAATTCTATTGGGATCGCCTATCGCAAGACAAATTTAAACGTTTTGAACAAGAATTCAATGAACTAAGCCAAAGTGCCGAACAACTTGCCGAAAAACGTGCTGATGATTACTTAAAGTGGTTAAAATCGCATCAATTAATCTCGGCACTAGACTTATATGATGATACCATTCCGCTATACGGAATCATGTTTCAATTACAAATGGGGGTTTGCTTGTGTGGTGCAAGTGGATCATCAAAAGTCAGAAAAGTGTTAGACGAATGGTGGCTTGAACCGCAAGTGACTCCGACCAACTTATGTATGCGAACCTACCTATTTAACAACAAAGCGTTAATCGCCGATATTAACGAATACTTGGATATTCAACAAAACATAGCGATTAATGAGTCTGCTGATAATAATAGCAATCAGCCAAATGTCGATAAAGCGATTAACTTACTCAACAAATTGACTAAACATGTTAATCGGACTGGGTCGATTATCAATCAGATAGCGGATCGCGGTTTTCCAATAGCATTGTTATCGGTTCCCTTTGCTGATCTTGTCAGAAGTTTTTTAAGAGTCACGACTCAAAAATTTAATCAAACAATTCAAAACCGCCTAGGCAACTTAATTTTTGCTAAAATTAGTGAGAAGGCATTAGAAATGTATGACTCGGGCTATAATATCAATGGGCATTCTTTTACAGCCATCCCGAAACGAGGCGCACGACAAATCACCCGACTTGCCATCAAAATTTCAACCATGCCGATTTAGTCAATACCAAAATCGCCATGATGGTATTTGCATTTAGTAGTTACGAAACACTCAAAAAAATAATCAATGGCAAACGAGAATTAGCCGAATTAACCGCATCCCTAATGGCAAGTGCAGCAGCGGGCACGCAAATCCTGACCAGTGCCATCAAAAGTTGTATCGAAGGTAACCCAACATCAAAAACTGCTACCGTAACCTATAATGCGTTTGGGCGATTATTTTTATGGTCGGCGAGTTTTGCGTTGATGACTGGGGGAGTATCTACTGTTTTGGATTTTTTAGATGGTAATAAAGCCGTTAGCCAAGATAATTATAATATTGCAATGGCTTACTATGTAAAATCACTTGCAACTTTTTCCCTTAGTATTTCTCAATTTGTAGCTGCTTTAGGTGCATTAGTGCCATGGTTTGATAATATTATCACAACCAGTATTGAAAGGACTTTTTGGGTAAATGTAGCTGAAGTCGCGATAGTCATCGGTCGCTTTGCCATTGGTCGAGCTGCGGCAGTGTGGCTGGCGGAAATTAATTTTTACGCGTCTATGATTATTATTGTGGTCAGTGTCTACCTGATTATTTTTGATGACAATGCCATGCAAAAATGGTTTGATCGCTGCTGTTTAAGTAAGGCCTTGAACGTAAAAAATTTAAAGATTTAGGCGACGAACTCACCGAATGGCATCAAGCACTACAGGAGACTTTTTAATATGTACGCAGGCGAATTTTTATTATGGTTTGGTAACGCCATGAAATCCGAAACCCGCAAAAAATTAAAAATGGGCTATAACCATGCCGATATGACACTTAAAGAGGTGCAAAAAGACTATACCCAAGAATCGGTCAGTGATAATCCCAGACCAATAGGACCTTACTACGCTGATAACGATCGCTATTTAGAAATTCGAGGCGGAATGTTTGAAAATTTTCGAGGGATTCAAACTTGGATATCTTTACTTGTTTTTTTTATTCCTTTTAGTTCAGGGTTTTACTGTGTTGTTAGCTTTCTAATATTATATTTTGATGAAACAAATAATGCTGTTGGGCATGTTATATCAATAATTTTTTATTCAATTATTTTTTTACCAACATCATATTTATGTTTCCGCTATTTCCGTTATATCTATCGTTTTGAACTCTTCACCATACGCCATATTCGGGTACGCTTTAATCGGGTGACAAGGCAAGTCTATATTCAGCGCCCTAAATATTGCGGTGGCACAGTAGTGTTTAAATGGGAACATATTATGCCATCGAACTTTGGCGAGAGCGGCTCGGATATGGGCGGCACCAATATGGTCAATTTAATGACCTTTCACCCGTATAAAACCGGTTTTCCGATAGAGCGTACTCAGTGGGCATTGGCAAAAACACCTATAATCCACAAGACTATAAAGACGAATGGGAATTTATCCGCCGTTATATGGAGCATGGACCGGATACTCTACCTAAACCCCGTTTAAGCACCCATTTACCGATGCCTTTCCACGGTTTTAGTGGTCATGTAAGCCCGATGATTCACGCAGCAAAAAATGCGCCTACTTTTTGGATGTATATTTTATTAATCCCGGTATTTTTAATTTTATTGCCGTTTTATACTGTGGGTTACTTTATTTCGGAATGTTTATGCTGGCAACCCCGTTGGTCAAAAGTGATTCGTCAAGCCGGCAAACCAGGCAAACCAATCCCGAAAGAAACCACCTTATCGGACTACCCCCCAAAAGTACAACAAGCCATATTAGAAAGCCGTTTAGAATGGAGCGTACGTGACGAAAAGACAGGCAAATGGGTAGATTATGGCAATGGTTAAAATCACAATGCGAATGAATCATAATAAAAACACAAGGACATAAGGTAAGGACATAAGAAAAATGTACGTAGGCGAGTTTTGCATTTTGTAGTTGAATGTGATAAGAATAAAAAAACAAACGGTATACACTCCTAAATTTTTTTTACAAACATGCTTTAAACGTTTATGTAAGATTGCAATTCCGCTTTTTAATGAATATGTGATTGATCTTTCGTATTAATTTTAAATTTAATCAAATTCCAAAATTGAAATTTTTGGTGAAGGATTTTTATCCCTTCTATTGTTTATTTGTTTTTTTCTTCTTGTATAAGTATATAAGTGTTAAATGTATTACCATAAAAGCCAGGTTGACCCATTTCTCAAGATTCTTTTAAATGTTCGCTCATCGTTTTCATAATGACTTTTAGTTTTGCCATTGTGCATTACTTAAAAAGGGATAATCCATATTTTGGAGAGCGTAAAGGATAGTGGCAATTTTGTTATTTTGAAATCTATTTTTTAAATTTTAAGTTTTATCAGATGGAAATGTTACGCTAATTTGTTTTCTTATTTCGGTTAGTATTGCTGATGACATTAATGAGTAATGTAAAGCTTTATGATTGATTTGCCTTTGTTGATAAAGTTTGGCAAATGCCAGTGCTTCATAATACATTTCGTTGCTGTTTTGCTTAAGCGTTATTTCTTGTCGTTTCCCTTGTCTTGGTTGATAAAAAACTTCTTCACAGCACGATAAATGGTTGATGATTAATGCACCATCCTCACCTTGTATCTCACTTGGAATATAGGAGTTAGTAACTTTAGAGTGCCAAATAATAATATCAAAATCATCATAGTTTAGTTGAACCGTACCATGGGCATCAACCCCGGTATCAAGCCGTGAACCACTGGCGATTATCCTATTAGGTTTTTTCCATAACCCTATTGCAAAATTAAGTGGATAAACGCCAATATCCATGATCGATCCATTTGAAAATTGAGGATTGAAGGTATTGGGATTTTCACCGTTTAAATAATTAGGATAACGTGATGAATATTGACAATAATTCAAAAATACTTTGTGTATCTTTCCTAATTTGGGTAGAAAGTTTTGGATTAATTGATAATTAGGTAAGTAATAGGTTTTTAACGCTTCGAAAATAATTTGATGATGTTGTCTTGCGATATCTAATAATTTTTGGGTTTGTCGCAAATTTGAGGTTAATGGTTTTTCGCAAATTACATCTTTATTGTTTTTTAACATCAATTGTGCTTGAGCAAAATGTAGTGAATTGGGACTAGCAATATAAACTACGTCAATATTGCGATCATTAGCTAATTGGGTTAAATCATCATAAAAAGTTTCAACATGATATTTTTGCGCAAACTGCCGCGCTTTATTTATATCTCGTGAATAAATTGCAGTGAGTTGATATTGACCCGTTTGCAGTGCTGCATCAATGAATTTTTCTGTGATCCAGTTGCTACCTATTGTTGCGAATTTAATCATAATGTCCTTGGTTAACCTAAGATTGTTATGTTGAACATTGTTTTTATACCTACCATCCAAAATTTTTTCGTATGAAGAAGTTTTTTCATACTGAATCATTAAAAAATGATACCCTTTGATGGATTAGTTGTACGCAGTGATTAATTAGGATAAATTTTTTCTTTAATTCACCATGCTTACTAATGATTGTTATAATTTATCAAAATTGATTGTCTTACTATGCGCTCAATTTTTGAGATTATCAATAGTGCCAAAGTGATCGTTTTGTTCTTTTTTTTGTAAGGAAAATCAGTTTGTTATTTTGTACTTATTGGGGTTTTGAACTCGTTACTTACTTAGTTGAAAAACTGGATTTTGCGTTTTATTCATCAACACGATTTTGCTGATTAAATAGAGTCAGATGAATAACATTTTTTAAAAAATGGCTAATCAATATGTCAAATGAATAGCCATGATTCACATTAATGCTGATGTGTTAAAAATAGTTTTAATGATGGGTTTTGCGTTTCATTGTGGAAACCATAACCTAATTTGGTAAGATGTTTGTCAAATTCTTGTGTTGCTGTTTTTGTGATTTCAAATGCCGCAAGTACCCGACCATAATCTGTCCCATGGCTACGGTAGTGGAACATGGAGATATTCCAATTGGTGCCTAATGTTTGTAAAAATTTAAGTAATGCACCTTGAAATTCAGGGAATTCGAAGCTATACATTTGTTCTTGTATTGGTTTACACGGTTTACCTCCAATCATATAGCGAACATGCACTTTTGCCATTTCGTCTTCCGATAAATCAACAATCGAATATCCGGCAGCCGTTAATTCTTGTAGTATGTCGTCCTTTTCACTGCTTTTAGATATTCTAACACCAACAAAAATACAGGCCGATTTGTCGTCATGATAACGGTAGTTAAATTCCGTTACTGAACGTCCACCTAATAACTGACAAAAAGTTAAAAAACTCCCTTTTTTTTCAGGAATAGTGACGGCTAATAAGGCTTCACGTTTTTCACCAAGTTCACAACGTTCGGAAACGTAACGCAAATTATGGAAGTTTAAATTTGCACCTGACAAAATATGTGCTAGGTTTTCACCACGAATGTTATGTTGTTCAACATATTTTTTTAGCCCAGCTAGTGCTACGGCGCCCGAAGGCTCGGCAATAGCGCGTACGTCATCAAACAGATCTTTGACCGCAGCGCAAATTTCGTCGCTATTAACGATGACAATATCATCGATGTATTGCTGGCAAAGTCTAAATGTTTCATCGCCAATGCGTTTAACCGCTACACCCTCAGCAAACAATCCAACGCGAGTTAAATCAACCGGATGACCTGCATCAAGCGCTGCTTTTAAACAGGCTGCATCAGCAGGTTCTACCGCAATCACTTTGATTGATGGCATAATTTGTTTGATTAATACCGCAATGCCTGCGGCTAACCCACCACCACCAACTGGCACAAAAATGCGATCAAGTTTAGCATTTTGCTGAAGTAATTCCATAGCGATACTGCCTTGCCCAGCAATTACCTGTGGATGATCAAAAGGTGGTATAAAAATGCGATTTTGTTCCTTGGCAAGTTGCATTGCTTTGGCTTTGGCTTCGTCAAAATTAGCACCATATAAGAGCACTTCACCACCAAATCCTTTGACTGCTTCAACTTTAATGTCTGCTGTGGTTAACGGCATGACAATCAGTGAATTGATACCTAATTTGGTTGCTGAAAAAGCCACACCTTGTGCATGATTACCCGCAGATGCAGCAATTACGCCGCATTTGCGTTGATCTTCGCTCAGACTGGCAATCATTGCTTGCGCGCCACGGATTTTGAAACTGTGGACTAATTGTCTATCTTCGCGTTTTACAAAAATGTGGTTTTCTATTCTCGACGAAAGTTTTTCCATCTTTTCAAGAGGTGTGACATCTGCCACATCATACACAGCGCTACAAAGGGTTGCCTTTAAATAATCAGCACCAGTAAGTTTGTCATGTTTTTGTTTCACAGTTAGCCACCTAATTTGTTTTTATCACGAACTGCACCTTTGTCTGCGCTTGTTGCTAAACTGGCGTAGGCTTTTAGTGCATATGACACATAACGGTTTCGATTATGTGGTGTATAGGCTTTATCGCCACGTGTGAGTTCTGCAACGCGTCGACGTTCAAGCTCATCATCCGGTACATCTAAAACTAATTTACGGTTAGGAATGTCAATGTCAATAATATCACCATCACGTACGAGTCCAATTACGCCACCATTGGCGGCCTCTGGTGAGATATGCCCAATAGATAAACCGGATGATCCACCGGAAAAACGACCATCTGTAATCAGTGCGCAAGCTTTGCCAAGTCCCATTGATTTTAAGTAACTGGTAGGGTAAAGCATTTCTTGCATACCAGGACCACCTTTTGGACCTTCGTAAATAATCACTACAACATCGCCAGCAATCACTTTACCACTTAAGATTGCATCGACCGCATCTTCTTGACTCTCAAATACTTTGGCTGGTCCGCGGAACACTAAGTTTTCGGCTGCGACACTGGCGGTTTTAACAATAGCGCCATCTTGAGCGACATTTCCATACAGTGTGGCTAGTCCACCATCTTGGCTATAAGCGTGTTCTTTATCGCGGATACAGCCGTTTTCGCGGTCATCATCAAGCGTATCCCAATAGCAATCCTGTGAAAATGCTTGGGTAGTACGAATGCCAGCAGGTCCACTGCGATACATTTTTTTTACTGCTTCGTCTGTAGTTTGAGTTATGTCATATTTTTCGAACGTTTCTTGAAGTGTAAGACCAAGTACGTTACGAACATTACGGTTAAGCAATCCAGCTTTATCCAGTTCAGACATAATTGATACAACACCACCGGCTCGATGGACATCTTCCATATGATATTTGGCGGTACTTGGTGCAACTTTACATAAATGCGGCACTTTACGTGATAATCTGTCAATATCCGACATGGTAAAGTCGATTTCACCTTCTTGTGCGGTGGCGAGTAAATGCAATACGGTGTTGGTTGAACCGCCCATGGCAATATCTAATGACATAGCATTTTCATAAGCTGCTTTGGTGGCAATTGAGCGGGGCAGATAAGAGGCATCATCGTGTTCATAATAACGCTTAGTGATTTCAACAATTCGTTTAGCAGCCTTTAGAAAAAGTTGTTCACGTTGTTTGTGAGTTGCAACAAGTGATCCGTTGCCTGGAAGTGATAGCCCTAACGCCTCAGTCAAACAGTTCATGGAATTGGCTGTGAACATGCCAGAGCAAGAACCGCAGGTTGGACAAGCGGATTGTTCAATGGCTTCGCTATCAGCATCACTGACATTTGGGTTAGCACTTTGAATCATGGCATCAACCAGATCAAGTTTGATGATCTGATCAGATAATTTTGTTTTACCTGCTTCCATTGGTCCCCCCGATACAAATACTGTTGGAATGTTCAGACGAAGCGATGCCATTAACATACCAGGGGTGATCTTGTCACAATTTGAAATACAAATCATAGCATCAGCACAGTGAGCATTGATCATATACTCAACAGAGTCAGCAATTAATTCACGTGATGGTAATGAGTAGAGCATACCGCCATGACCCATAGCAATACCGTCATCTACTGCAATAGTGTTAAATTCTTTGGCAATGCCGCCCGATGCTTCAATTTGTTTGGCGACCAGTTGTCCTATGTCTTTTAAGTGGACATGACCTGGTACAAATTGTGTAAATGAGTTGACCACCGCAATGATGGGTTTACCAAAGTCTTCATTTTTAACGCCCGTTGCACGCCATAATGCACGGGCTCCAGCCATATTCCGACCTTCGACGGAGGTTGCTGAACGATATTTAGGCATTTCTTGCTCCCAAGTTTTTTATTATGCAAGTTACGATACTATCCAGTTTTTGTTTTGTATAACGCGAAAAAGTAAATGTCGTTTAAAAAAAGATCCACCGAACTAACCGGCGGACTTTAGTTGTTTGATTATTTAACTGGATCTAACCAACCATATTTATCTTCAGTTTCACCATTGAATAAGCCAAAGAATGTTTGTTGAATTTGTTTGGTGATTGGACCACAGCGGCCAATACCAATTTTAATACGATCAACACTGCGAACAGGAGTAATTTCAGCTGCGGTCCCTGTCATAAAGACTTCGTCAGCTAAATAGAGTGATTCACGAGACAGTGTTTGTTCACGTACTTCGATTCCTAGATCGCGTGCAAGGGTTATGATCGCATCGCGGGTGATCCCTGGGAGCGCTGAGGATGATAGTACCGGTGTAAATAATATACCATCTTTAACGATAAATAAGTTTTCGCCAGAACCTTCAGAAAGTTGACCATTTACGTCTAACGCAATGCCTTCCTGAAAGCCATTAGCGCGCGCTTCTGAACCGATGAGCAGTGATGATAAGTAGTTACCACCGGCTTTTGCTGCGGCTGGAATGGTGTTTGGTGCAAAACGATGCCATGATGATACCATAGCATCAATACCTTGTTCTAAGGCATCTTCACCAAGATAGGCACCCCATGGAAATGCTGCAATCATGACATCACTTTTATAACCTGCTGGTGGAATAACACCCATGCCAACATCGCCAATAAAAACTAATGGACGAATATATGCACTTTCTAAATTATTCTTTTTGATTATTTGGCGGGTAGCTTCCATAATTTCTTCAAGAGAATAAGGGACAGGAAAACGATAAATTTTGGCTGAGTTTAATAATCTTTGTGCATGTTCTTTATGGCGAAATATCGCTGGTCCTTTATGTGTATTATAGCAACGTACACCTTCAAACACAGATGTCCCATAATGCAGTACATGTGACATTACATGCACTTTAGCATTTGCCCATGGAACCATTTCCCCATTAAACCAAATATAATCCGATTTTGCTGTAGTACCCATTTTTTGTTTTCCTCTTAAATTTTACTTTTGTTTAGCATGTATCTTGCTTTATGCTTTTATCAATGAAACGTCAAACATTATACAATACTTTGTTGTTTGTTTAATAACTAAAATATCGACATATTTTAATTTAACTTTTTGTTTTAACGATAAATTATCGGTAAGGATTTCATTCAATTGAAAGCACATCTGCTAATTTTGCAACTTGATTTTGTAACATTGAAAGTTCTCTTTCAATAGTTAATCTGAGTGTCAAAATCAGTAAATTATTTTCAATGGTTTGCATTTGCATGGATTTAATGTGCCCACCGCGATGACGTACAACACGTAAAATACGTTCTAATGTACCCAAGTTATCGTAAGCCTTTATCGTTAATTGGTGTTGTATTTGTTGATTCATCCCTTACTCCTTGCAACTTTTATCGAGCATATTTTCGTTGGCAGCGCCAGGTGGTACTAGTGGCCATACGTTTTCTAGTTCATCGATGCGTACGTGCAATAAATATGCACCAGACGCATTAAACATATTATTCAGTGCAGCATTGATTTGAGATTTTTTTGTGATTGTTTCACTAGGAATATCAAATGCTTTGGCTAAAATTAAAAAGTCAGGGTTATCCGATAAGTTGGTTTCACTGTATCTTTCGTTAAAAAAGAGTTCTTGCCATTGACGAACCATGCCTAAGCGTTGATTATCAATTAAGACTATTTTTATCGGTAATTTTTTACGCTTTATAGTGGTTAATTCTTGTACGTTCATCATAAATGACCCGTCACCTGAAATACAGATTACACAATCGTTGGGGCGAGCCATTTGTGCCCCAATCGCTGCTGGTAAACCAAATCCCATCGTACCTAGTCCACTTGAGGTAATAAAGTTTTGTGGATGATTAAAACACATATGTTGAGCGGTCCACATTTGATGTTGACCCACATCGGTAGTGATAATGGTGTTGGCTGACTTACGATCAGAAATGATTTTTAATAATGCTGGTGCGTAAATGGCTTCACCTGGGTGATCATAACGAGTTGGATGTTGTACTTTTAAATCATTTACTCTTTTATGCCATGCCTCGATTGATACAGTTTGAGTAAGTAACGGTAAAACCTGCTTAATATCAGCCTGTAAACCTAAATGTGTTTGGCGTAATTTGTTAATTTCGGCTTGATCAATATCGACATGGATCACTTTTGCGTGACGGGCAAATTCATTCAGTTTACCTGTAACTCTGTCATCAAATCGTACACCTAATGCAATCAGTAAATCACACTCTTGTACGGCTAAATTGGCCGCTTTAGCACCATGCATACCAATTAAACCTAAATAATAAGGGTTATTGGCATCAGCAACGCCCAATCCTTTTAAAGTTGAAACACTCGGAATGTGAGTCAATGACATAAAATCTTTTAATTCTGATATGGCGCCTGAAAGTCCAACACCACCACCAATATAAAGCATTGGCTTTTGGGCTTGAGCGATCATTTGTTTGGCGAGTTTTATTGCTTCAGGAGAGACAGTAAATAATGTTGATTTATCAGGAGTGTTGTTTAGTGAAGAAGTCGTTAAATATTGTTGATAATCTAAATTGGCAAGCTGTACATCTTTCGGAACGTCAATTAAAATTGGTCCAGGCCTGCCGGAGTTGGCTAAATTAAATGCCTCTTCTAATGTATTGGGCAATTGTTTCGCATCATTTATTAAATAGCTATGTTTGGTGCAAGCTAAGGATAACCCTAAAACATCAACTTCTTGAAAAGCATCTGTACCAATTAGATTCGTTGGCACTTGACCGGTTATGGCAACAATAGGTACAGAATCAATTAATGCATCAGCAAGCCCAGTTATGATGTTGGTCGCACCAGGACCTGATGTGGCAATGCATACCCCCGTTTTCCCTGTTGAACGAGCATAACCAATTGCCGCCATCGCCGCACCTTGTTCATGGCGACATAATACATGTTCAATACCTCCATCATACAAGGCATCATAAAGAGGCATAATTTGTCCACCAGGATATCCAAAAACGGTGGTAACGCCTTTTTCTTTTAAGGTTTTTACTATCCACTGTGTTCCTAACATTTATTCCTCACTTGTTCTTTTTTGCCCAATTATTGTTATAAAAAAAACCCCGCTATTTGGAGCGGGGTTTTTGATTTTATGTATAAACATATTTTTGATTCAAAAACGCCCCCGCGTTGGAATAATGACCACGCTGACAATGTTGATAAGGACGTTTTTGAGTGAAAATTTCATAATAGGTATTGATTAACTTTTTTGTTATTTTAAAAAATTTATTCTAAACAAAATACTCGTTTTAAAAAAAAATTCAACTTTTTTTTTCGTTTTTATAACGTGTTAGAAATGAATTGTAAAAAAGTTTGAGGTTAACTATACGTTTCAGTATAAAAAGAGATTTGATAGATTGCTCAGACCAGTTAATGGATATGCGCATTTTATCATTGTTTAAGGATAGGGTTGACAATTAAGTATGCAATTATGGTTGAGTAAGAAAATACAAATATCAATAATGAAGCTAGCTCGACAACCCATGATTAAAGCCGTTTTAATTGTTGTAAAAATAGTTACTCGTATTCATGTTTATCCTAAATCAAATTATGAATACAAAATTTGTTATAACTAGCTTAGTTAAAATTAATTTGTTAAACTGGGTCAGGTGCGAGATTAAGAAACACTCATGGCTTTGGTAATACTACTTTCAGTGACCGCTCCAAGCCAATCAAGGAATGCCACCTTTAATGATACATTACCTCTTTTTATTAATTTGGTTAAATAGAAGGAGGATGACATTAAGCAACACAATTAAGCTTTAAGAAACAAATATTCAAACTTTATAGTCATTAAATATAATTTATTGAATTAATTGGTTATTTTAAAGATATAAAATAGGCTTAACAATAGGATTTTGTAATTACTAATTGATTTTATTTAAGTTATATTGAATTTGTGTACAAATGCATAGCTAACTTAGGAGAAAATAATGAGTAAACAAATTTGTAATCCTCTTACTAAATACCATCATGGTAAATTCCCAAAACAAAAACAAGCAGCACCAGCCCTACAGTGTGAAATGGATCCGATTCCTGATTGTGGTGAAAAAACTTACCAAGGTCATGGTCGTTTAGAAGGTCGCAAAATGTTAGTGACGGGGGGGGATTCAGGTATTGGACGGGCTGCCGCTATTGCTTATGCAAAAGAAGGTGCCGATGTGGCAATAAATTATCTTCCTTATGAACAAAAAGATGCCGAAGATGTTGCTAAAATTATTGAAGCCGTTGGTCGTAAAGCGGTATTAATTCCTGGTGATTTAAGTGATGAAGCGTTTTGTAAAAAATTAGTTGACCAAGCACATCAAAAATTAGGGGGGTTAGATAATTTAACGCTCGTTGCAGGTAAGCAAACCGCTGTGGAAGATATTATGGAACTTACCACAGAGCAAATTAAAAAAACGTTTGAAATTAATGTTTTTTCACTTTTCTGGGTCACTAAAGCTGCTTTAGGTTATTTAAAACCTGGTTCAACGATTATTACCACCTCCTCTGTTCAAGCTTATCAACCAAGTGGCAATTTATTAGACTATGCCGCAACTAAAACAGCCATTATTGCTTTTACTCGTGGTTTAGCTAACCAATTAAGTAGCAAAGGCATTCGTGTCAACTGTGTAGCACCAGGACCGGTTTGGACCCCATTACAAATCTGTGGTGGCCAACCGAGTGAAGTTATCCCTGAATTCGGTAAACAAACACCATTACAACGTGCTGGACAACCGGTTGAACTTGCCGGAGTATATGTACATTTAGCCTCTGAAGAGTCTAGTTATACCACAGCTGAAACGTATGGCGTTACAGGTGGTATGCACATTAATTAATCAATATTGATTACAGTAAAAAGGCTTGAAAAAGTCTTTTTACTGGTTAGATAAGTAATCATTTATGTTAAATTAACCTACTATTATGCAAAATTTTAATAGTAACTATTATGGAACTTATAACCAATAAGGGCAAAATAATGAGAACTTTTAAAGTAATAACTTTGGCAATGATGGGATTTTTTTTAGTAAATTGTGATAATTCAAAACCAACAGCCGATAATATCAAAGAACAAGTTACGCAAACGAGTTCAAAGGTTAGTGATAAAGTATCAGAATTATATGAACAAACAAAATCTGCAACTCAAGATGCACTTAATAATCTAAAAGATGGTAATTATAGCCTTGCTCAAGATGCCATAATAAAAGGTATAAATTTAAAATTACCTTTAGATGTTGATCAACATTCAACTTTGGTCGATGTAACAAAAATGAACGATATTATTAGTTATCAATATGATTTAAAAGGCATAACGAAAGATGAGTTACAAACAGAAGGCAATCAAAGAAATATTTTAAATAGTTTGCGTACGCTTTATTGCAGTAAGGATGCGACGATGAATGCTATAAAATTAGTCTTTCCAAATGGTGCAAGTCATAATTATTACCTAAATGGGGAAAAAGTTTTGACCCTTGATTTAAAACCTAGTGATTGTGATGCTAAGTAATTTTTCAGATATTAATCATGGTTAATAAAAGGGCCTTTTAAAGCCCTTTTATTTCAATTAGTAACGATAATGACATTGTTTTGTTCAAAATCGAATCATTATGATAAGCAAATAATTTTTTCAATGCGTTATAGGTAAAAGTCCATTTAAATTTGTCTTTAAATAAGGTACAAAGTGCGTGCAATTTTTATTTTTAGCCTATCGTCAATACTGATTGAGTTTTAGCCACTGTTTTGTACAATAAGGTAAACATTTTTTAAAAAATTGGGATGTTTTTTTGTGATCCTTCTAATTTAAAACAATTTTTAGCTGGTTATGGTTTATTGATTGAAGTTAACCCGTACTATAATAATATGTTGCTTTTCGCGTAGGATTTTTAGTGAAATGAATAAAAACTATGTTGTATCTACCTAAATATAATGAATAAAATATTTGATAGCATTGGAATATGAATCATTGAGGAATGAATATGACAGTTATAAAAATAACAGCGTGCGTTTTTATAAGCTTAGGATTGTTTGGTTGTGATAACAGTGAAAAAACAAAAGAAAATGAAGAAGAAAAGCTTACTCAAACACAAGATATGATCATTAGTGAGGCGAAGAAATCTCTTCCTTATCAAGTTGATTTAGTCACTACTTTGGTTGATGTATTTAAAGATGATAATTCGATTAATTATCGATATAGTATTAAAGTATCTAAAAACCAATTGCACATGTCTGAAACAGAAAAATTGACGACCGAAAATTTGAAAAATATTTATTGCACGGATAATCAGCAAATTAAAGAGTTTCGAGATGCTTTTCCAAATGGTGCTGTCCATAATTATTATATTAACAACGAAAAAATATTTAGCATCAAATTAACGCCTGATTCATGTAATGTTAACTAAAATGGGTGTTTATTTATTTTAAACGATTATCAATATTGTGGGTTTTAACAGGGCAGTAGCCCTGTTTAGATTGATTATCTTATTCTAAAGCCTTACCTTTCGTTTCTGGTATTAAAAATACGAAAGCAGCAGCAGACAATAGATAGGTAGCTGATAATAGGGCTAGTGCGTAGCTAATTGAATACACATTAGCAAAATAAGCAATGAGAACTTGCGATATACCCGCAATTCCTCGTCCTACATTAAAAATAATATTTTCAGCACTTGAACGGGCATCGGTTGGGTAATGTTCGGCCAGTAAGGCTCCGTATCCTCCCATCATCCCATTAACAAAAAAGCCAATTGCTGAACCAAAGATAATTAATATCAGCATATCCGTTTGTTGGAAATAGAACCATATAGAAATTGCTGATATTAAAAGGAAGGTAATATAAGAAGGGCGACGTCCAAATTTATCGCAAAGCCAACCAAAAATTAAAATACCTAATGACATACCAATGGTGGTTGAAATTGTCCAATACACTGTATCTTTAAAAGGTAATTTTAGTTCAGAAGCAATCATATTTGGCATCCAAACCATCAAACCATAAAACCCAAAATTTTGTACAGCACATGCAATAGTTAAACCAATCGTGGTTGCAGTGGTTTTTGGTGTTTTAAATAATTTACCAATTGCAATTTCATTTTTATTTTGATCTTTTAAATTTTGCCAAATTTCGGGCTCTTTTAAACCTTTTCGAGTCCAAGCAACAAACAGGGCTGGTAACACTCCAACAGCAAAAGCCCAGCGCCAACCATAAGCTTCACCCACAAAGTTGACGGTTAACGTGGAAAGGATAATACCTGCTTGAAAACCTAACGCAACAATTGATGTTGCTCGTGAGCGCTTGTTCTTTGGCCAACTTTCTGATACTAAGGTCATACCAATCCCAAATTCACCACCAAGACCTAAACCACTTAAAAAGCGGAAAATCAAGAAGCATTCATAATTAGGTGATATGGCACATAATCCGGTAAATAAAGAGAAGATTAATATAGTCCATGAAAAGACGCGTACTCGACCATATTTATCCGCTAATACGCCAAATAAAATGCCACCTAACACCGCACCAAGCAGGGTTACAGATGTTAACGTTCCTAGATCGGTTTTGGATAAATTAAAGGTAACCGAAATAAGGCTAAAACAGACACCTAAAATCATCATATCCATGCCATCTAATGCATAACCGACAGTCGATGCGAAAAGTGTTTTCTTTTGATAGAGTGTTATTTGTTCACTTTCAACTTGCTTGACTGAGTTTGATTCAGTTTTCATGTATACCTCTAGTAATTGAAAATAGATTTTTGCTAAAATTTAACATTTTGTGATGTTTAATATGCCATTAAACGGAGGGTACTCTAAAGCGGGGCAAGTATATACTCAAAACTTATAAAAAGCCAAGTCTAAAGCTTAAAAAGGTTGTTTTATCCACCGATTTTATTATCGGCGGATAAATGATGTTATGATTCATCAATGAAATACCAATAACCTTTATTGACAAAATTAAGTAATACTTGTTGTGTTTCTTCACTTTGTAAATGTTCATAACCGAGTATTTCGTTTTGACAAAGCATATCAATAACGGACATAGGTAAATTTATTTTTTCACCATGAATGTAGCCAAAATCGCCAATTTTGAGAATTCGGATACTAGGCACACGAGATAATTGTGCACCTGTTTGTAAAATTGATTTGAATTCCTCATATTCATAAGGCGGTTCAACAGTAACAATATTGAGTTCGTGCATCGGTAAGGTAATGTGTTTACCAAACCAATCATTAAAAAGCTCAGGTGTCTTGATTAAATCAATGATTTGATTTTGTAATTTGGTTAATTCATACGGTTGTACTCGGTAGGGATCTTCAGGTAACTTTAAATTTGGATCTTGATAAAAAATACCCTTTGGTAAATTATCAATGATGTAATCAGCAAAGCCACTTAGCATTTCTTGTGAAGTTTGCGTTCTAAAACCAACAGAATAACTTAATGATTCACCTATTGATATCCCATTATGCGGAAAACCTATTGGAATATATAAAATATCGCCAGAAGTGATCTGTTCATCAATAATTGGATGATAATCTTCAACATGTAATAATGCTTTATGAGCACTGAATTGTCGATAATTAGAATTGCGATCGCCAACTTGCCAACGTCGGCATCCCATACCTTGAATAATAAAAACATCGTAATTATCGATATGTGGACCTACGCCAGCGCCTTGCGTAGCATAAGAAATCATGAGATCTTCAAACTGCCATTGTGGGATGCATTTAAATGGTTGAACTAAAGCTGCTGCTTGTTCGTGCCAGTGATCAACTGCTTGAACTAATAAACTCCAATGCTCCTCACCTAAGTGGCTAAAATCATCAAAAGGACCAAATTTTGCCTCCCATTTACCATTTTTGTTGGTCACAATACGGCTTTCGATCTCTTCTTCCATTGCCAATCCAGCAAGTTCATCAGGGGTGATGGGATCCAGAAAGTGACTGAATGCTTGACGTAATATCACCGGTTTTTTTTGCCAATAGTTTGTTAAAAAATCGTCCCAATCAATATTCAATTTATTGTTCATTTAACACCCCTTGTAAGTTGAATAATTGACAAAAATTGTCGGTTGTTTGTTTGGCTATCACTTCTAAACTTACACCTTTTAATGCCGATAAATAAGAAGCGACTTTTCGCACATATGCTGGTTGGTTTTCTTTTCCTCGATAAGGGACAGGAGCAAGATAAGGCGAATCTGTTTCAACTAAAATACGGTCGAGCGGTACATATTTTGCTACTTCACGTAACGCTTCGGCATTTTTGAAGGTAATGATACCTGAAAATGAGATGTAAAAACCAATATCCAATAGCTGCTTTGCTGTCTCGATATCTTCTGTGAAACAGTGTAATACACCAGAATGGGCATGTTCCTCTTTTAGTATTCTTAATGTGTCTTGTTTTGCATTACGTGTATGAACAATCACAGGCTTATTGAGTTTTCGACCTAACCGAATGTGTTCTTTAAAATTTTCTTGTTGTAGTTCTAAATTGTCTTGCTGATAATAGTAATCAAGACCTGTCTCACCTAAAGCGACGACATTATCTTCTTGAGCTAAGCGTTGAAAGCGATTTGCGTCATATTTTTCATCCTCTAGATTGAGAGGATGAATGCCACATGAAAAGGAACATTGATTTTTAAATGGCATAAGTAGATGTTTCATTGCTTCATAGCCAGACAGTGTTGTTGCCACGCTTAAGCAATGTTTAACATCATTATTCATCGCTTGCTGTAAGACATCTTCAATGGTTTTATTTTTCAAATCTAAACTATCTAAATGACAATGAGAATCAATTAAAAACATAATAATCTCTTTTTATTTTTGGGAATGTTGTTCAAAATCACGGACGGGTTTTATTGTGGACCAGGAACGGCAAGCAGGGCATAACCAATAGATAGTATTCACGGTAAAACCACATTTTTGGCATCGATAATTCGGTACAGCTTTTATTTGCTCACCAACCATATTACGTAACAATAACAGGCTTTCTTTAGCTTTCCCTTGCTCTGCATCAGCTACATGGTAATCCATTAGACGGTAAAATCCTTTTAAATTAGGATGTTTTAATAACTCTCGATACATATAATATTGGGCTGAATCAAGACCTTTTTGTTTTTCAATAATGTCAGCTAACATGAGTTCAGCAACATTACCCGTGTCTTTATCAACACACAATTGTAAAAATTTTTGAAATTCGTCTTGTTTATTTAACTTGTGATAGCACTCATTTAAAAGAGGTAATGCTTCACCAATGAAGGCTTTATCTTGTTGTAAAATCTGTTTAAGTGATTCAATCGCTTCTTCTGTTTTATTTTGAACTAATAATATTCGACCTAACATTAATGATGTGCGTGCACAATTTGGATCTGTTATTGAAGATTTTTGTAATAAGTTGAACGCTTTATCAAGGTCATCATTGGCAATTGCAAGGGATGCTAACTCGCAATAAAATTGAGCTATGTATGTTTTGTATTTTTCGTTACCTAGCTTGACCAGTTTTGTTGCTGCATTAATTGCGTTAATCCATTCACTGGTGGATTGATAAATAATGATGAGTTGCTGTAGAGCATGTTGTTGAAAGTCTTCTTCATCGATAAGTTGTAAAAACATCTCTTCTGCACGATCGTAAAGTCCTGCTCCCATATAATCCCGACCCAATTGCTGAATGGCTAAAAGTCGTTGTTCAAATGTCAACGAAGAACTTTCCATTAATGCTTGATGAATTCGAATGGCTCTATCTATTTCACCTCGTGAGCGAAATAGGTTACCTAAGGTTAAATGAGCTTCAAGCGTGCCTTCATCTTCTTTAAGCATATCTAAAAATAGATCAACTGCCTTATCTTGCTGGTTAGACAAAAGAAAATTAAGACCATCTACATATTCGCGTGACAATCGATTAGATTGATTGATGTATTTTTGCTTTGCATTTCTGTCGCCCATATACCAGCCATAGGCGGCTGCAATAGGTAACAACAGAAATAACAGTTCAAACATAATATTTATTCTTGAGTATTTTTAGTTAAATTTAATTTTTGATGATCAGTTAGATTATCATCCATTTTTTTTTGTAACTTATTTAATTTTCGCTTAGTGGATGAATGTTGTAGCTTAGAAATTATGACAAAAATTCCTGTTAATATTGTACCTACAATAAAACCTGATCCAAAAAATATGGCCAAAAGAACCGATAACCGGAGTTCGGTTTTAGCAAACAAATAATTAAATGACACTACTTCACCATTAAATGAACCTAATGCAATAGAGATAGTGAAAATAATAGTTATTAATACAATGGATAGAACAAATTTCATAATAATGACCTTTATATTTTTTAATTTTACTTAAACGTCTATATCACTTGAAACATCTTTATCAAATGTCAGTTAAAAATTATCTCTCTACTATATGCCATTTTTGTGAATAAAAATAGCATATTAATGAAATGGCCCAAGCGAGTAAAATACCTAATAATAAATCAATTGGGCTATGCATACCTAGTGCGAGTCGACTGATCTCAATTAGTAATGCCCATACAATAATTGCAGTAACAATAATATAATGCCGTCTAAATCCTAATAAAGTGATTGCAAGAAATGCCCATGTTGCTGAAAATAAAGTATGTCCAGAAGGTAGGGAATAACCTGTTTCACTTTGCCAATGCTTGCTTAACCAATTTGGAATGATTTTTGAATTATTCAACTTTTCAGAAATAAATTGTTGTTTTTCTGATTTAGGTAACAAATAAAATTGCTTATCGCTAAGATGAAATTCTTTTGTCATCCAAAGTACATAAGGTCGTGATTCTGCTGTTTGAGATTTTATAATGGTTTTGACTATTTGCCCACCTAATATTGCACAAACAAGACAAAACCATAATGCAATCATCTTTTTTATTGTTTTATTTGTTAATAAACAACAAAATATTATAAAAAAAACAGTCGATGTCATCATCGCCCAAGGAAAACTGGCAGTTTCTGTTATATAGAAAAAATATTTTGATGTATCATTTAATGATTCTGGTTGCCAATGCCAATTTATGGCTATAATAACTAATGGTATTATTAACATAATGGCAAGAGTAGCCATTGTTTTTTTTATTACAAACCCCATTTATAGACTCAATTTAACACTCATTGCTAAATAGTTTAGCATGGAAGATGGCTTTTTTTAAAAGTCTATTTATGTTTTATTTAAACGGAGATGATAATGCAATTAAAACATGTTGCACAAGCAAAATTACCAACACCATGGGGATGTTTTACTATCGTTGGATTTGAAGAAATTGCAACAGGGAAAGATCATGCGGCTTTAGTGTTTGGTGAAATTTCCGGCAATACTCCAGTTCTTACTAGAATTCATTCAGAGTGTTTAACTGGGGATGCTTTATTCAGTTTGCGTTGTGATTGTGGTTTTCAGTTAGAATCAGCTTTAAAGCAAATAGCTAAAGAAGGTCGCGGAATTTTAATTTATCATCGTCAAGAAGGTCGGAATATAGGTTTACTCAATAAAATCAGAGCATATGCACTGCAAGATAAAGGTTTTGATACGGTTGAAGCCAATGAGCAATTGGGTTTCGCCGCTGATGAACGTGATTTTACCCTTTGTGCCGATATATTAACTTTGCTTGGAGTTTCGCAAATTCGTTTATTAACTAATAATCCTGAAAAAATAAAAGTGCTTGAACAGTCAGGTATTAAAATTGTTCAAAGAGTGCCATTAGAAGTTGGAGAAAACCCAAATAATGAACACTATTTAGAAACAAAAGTGAATAAAATGGGGCATTTATTGCATTTACATCATGGCAACTGCAATCATTAGCCAAATCAGACTGAAAAAATATCAATTTAGTTTAGCTAAACCTCAAAAATCATGATGTTTTGAGGTTTTAATATTTAACAAACGAAAAAATAAAGATTTATTCAATCATCGTTATGATTAATCGTTATCACAGCGCAATATACCACCATTAGCGATCTGATCTTTTGATAGTTCATGCATAATGATTTGTACTGCTTCTGGTTTACAGTTAAGCGTTTCAGAGATAGCTGCGGTTACACGTTTTGCCATTTCTCTTTTTTGTTCTACTGTGCGACCTTCCAAAAAGTCGATAACTACATTTGGCATAAAATTCTCCTAGTCATTCATTTTGGCAAGCTGTTCATCGGTTAATGCGATTGCCTCATTATGGCATATACCGATACCTGATTGGATAATTTTTTCTGCAATGGCTTTGGCTTCATCTAATGAATGCATTTTGTAGGTGCCACATTGGTACTCATTCAGTTCAGGAATTTGATTTTGCGATGTCACCTTTAAAACATCTTGCATAGATTTTAACCATGCATCGACAACGAACAATTCATCCGGTTTACCTATGAGACTCATGTAAAATCCAGTACGACATCCCATTGGTGAAATGTCGATAATTTCAATGTATTCACTGTTAAGATGATCACGCATAAATCCGGCAAATAAATGCTCTAAAGTATGAATTCCCTTTTCAGGTAACAATTCTTTATTGGGAATGGTAAAACGCAGATCAAACACTGTTATGCTATCGCCTTTGGGCGTTGCCATAGTTTTGGCTACTCGAACAAAAGGTGCTTTCATTTTCGTGTGATCCACTTTAAAACTATCTAGTAATGGCATAATTTTTTCCTTCATTGGTTTTCGGTATTTTAATCAAATTAATCTCGACAACCAATATTTTTTATGATAATTGAGTAAGTAAATTTAACATTTCTTGCTCATCGATGACTTTAATACCAAGTTCTTGGGCTTTATCTAACTTAGAACCGGCTGCTTCTCCGGCTATAACAAGGTCGGTATTTTTAGATACACTTCCTGTTACTTTCGCGCCCAGTTGTTTTAGTTTATTTTTTGCTTCATCTCGGGTTAACACTGATAGCGTACCGGTCAATACTATTGTTTTACCTGCAAATGGCGAATCAACAATAGTTGTCTGTGCGTCAGGAGTAATATCTTGCCAGTGTACATTGATGTCGTCACTGGTTAATTGCTCAATTACTTTTCGGTTATGGGGTTCTTGAAAGAAATCTATGATACTTTCCGCAATCACAATTCCAATATCATTTACAGTCTGCAGTTGCTCAAGAGAGGCATTTTCGATTGCGGATAAACTGCCAAGTTGGTTGGCTAAATTTTCCGCAGTCACTTCACCAACATTAGGAATACCAAGAGCAAAGATAAATCGGCTTAATGTGGTGTTTTTAGATGCATTTAGCGCATTCAATAAGTTATTCGCCGATTTTTCACCAATTTTTTCTAATGAACATAGGGTAGGAATATTAAGTTTATACAGGTCCGCTGGGGTTCTAACGTAATCTTTATCGACTAATTGTTCAATAATCTTGTCACCCATCCCATCTACATTCATTGCTCGTCGAGAGACAAAATGTTTTAAAGCTTCTTTGCGTTGTGCTGGGCAAATTAATCCACCTGCACAGCGTGAAATTGCTTGTCCTTCGTCTCGAACAATTAGTGAACCACAAATAGGGCAGTGAGTTGGGAAAACAATTTCTTTTGTCTCTTTAGGTCTTCGATCTAATAAGACGGCGACAATTTTAGGAATCACATCACCAGCTCGGCGCACTGTCACATAATCACCTTCGCGTATACCTAATCGGGCTATTTCATCACTATTATGTAGTGTAGCGTTACTGACAATAACGCCAGCAACAGAAACAGGCTCAAGTCTTGCAACTGGTGTAATTGCTCCTGTGCGCCCGACTTGAAAGTCTACTTTATTTAATTGCGTCACTTCTTCTTGTGCTGGAAATTTAAATGCCGTTGCCCAGCGTGGTGCACGTGCAACAAAGCCCAGTTCATTTTGTAATTCAATGTTATTAACTTTAATGACAACACCATCAATATCAAAACCCAATGACATGCGCTGTTCGCCAATTTGTTTAAAATAGCTTAAAGCGGCTTGGGCGCCTTGTCGTTTTTCTACTTTTTCACTCACAGGCAATCCCCAAGCTTTGAATTGCATTAAACGATCATAATGGGTATCAGGTAGTGAAGATCCTTCAACAATACCAACACCATAACAATAGAATGATAATGGTCTTTTAGCAGTAATTTTAGGATCTAATTGCCTTAATGAACCTGCGGCGGCATTACGAGGATTGGCAAATACTTTTTCGTTTCGTTTTTCTGCATCAGCATTAAGTTTGGTAAAACCTTTATGAGTCATAAAGACTTCACCCCGTACTTCTAAGCGCCTAGGAATATTTTCACCCATTAACACCAGAGGAATGGTTTTAATTGTCCGTACATTTGCGGTGATGTCTTCTCCAGTTGTGCCGTCGCCACGCGTTGCAGCCTTTGAGAACTTTCCATTTTCATACAATATACTTACCGCTAAGCCATCAAGTTTTAATTCACAGCAATATTCAACTTGTTCATTTTCACTTAAATGAAGACGATCCTTAACTCTCTTATTAAAGGCGATAAAACTCGATTCATCAAAAACATTATCAAGTGAAAGCATCGGCAGTTCATGTTTAATCGAGTCGAATTGAGCTAAAGGAGCGCCGCCAACTCGTTGAGTGGGAGAGTCAGTTGTGATCAGATTTGGATGCTGTTGCTCTATCGTTTGCAGTTGTTTTATTAATTTATCGTATTCAGAGTCAGGAATTTCAGGCGCATCAAGTACGTAATAGCAATACTCATGATGTCTGATTAGATTGCGTAATGAAGTCAATTGTTCTGTGACATCTTTAATCGATTCAGGTTTCTTGGCTGAATGTTCTGTTTTAGTTGATAGTGGCATGATAATAGGCTCTTAAATTAAAAGATAGCTTTTAGGGAAATCATCAAAATTGCTTAATTAATGAAACATGCAGTTATTAAGTCAATTAATCATTGCATTATATAAATTTTTGTTTATAGCCACCAAATGGAGTTGGTGGCATTTTGTTAAAGAATAGTAGAAAGTTTTTGCGATTAAATTTCGTTGCAGGCTTTTTTAATGCGATTTTTGTAACTATCAATTTTTTGTGGCGTTAACATACGATGTTCATCATCTAAAACCACACCATTAACATCATCAGCGACACGCTGGGCTGTTTGTAGCATTAATTTAAAATTTTGTTGATTGTTGCCTTCGGTAGGTGCAACCATGAAAATAGATACACCAGGCGTTGTAAATTCATGCATTGTTTCAGGATCTAAGTATCCAGGAGTGACCATATTGGCTAAACTGAACAGTACCGGACCATTACCTGCGGGATCAACATGACGATGAAATATTCTCATATCACCAAACTGGAAACCTGATTGCATAATACTTGCTAGGAGTACATCACCTTGTAATAATTTACCATTAATCCCTTTTATATTGAGAATAATAATTTCGGTATTGTCTTCGTCAAATTTATTTAAACTACCTTTCTGTGTCTTAGTGTCTTTTGCTCGTGATTGCTGATTATCTGTTTTTTCTTCGTTATGTTGAGTAGTTTGCTGTGGTTGTTTTTTTTCTTGTAATTTTTCATCGTCGAAAGAATCGTTGTTTATTTTGATGATTGGTTTCGGATCATCGTTGGTTTCATCCATAGCTTGTTCTTCATCTTCATTTACAAATAACTCTTCTTGCTGAGGTGGTACTTCCTCAACCGGCTCTTTAGGTGTATGATCTTCGTGCCCACTAATTTTTTTATTTCGAGTGATTAGAATTACGTCATCTTCGATTGTATCAATGAAGTTATTTTCATTTTGTTGGACATTTTTTTGATTTTTTTTCTGTTTTTCCGAACCAAAAGAATAAAGTTCTCTTTTATTGATCCAAAACCCATGAATCAATAGAGCTATAATGACTAAGGACGCAACAACAATTAGAACAATACGTAAATTATCCATAATAACCATCTCAGAATTAAATTGAATATAGAGTCAAATCATTCAATCTTAAGAAAAATTGAATAAAATGATTACGGAGTACAACAAATGTAAATTGAAACCACTTGAACGATACTTCCTTTACAGATTGCTAGTATAGCATTTTATTTTGGCTTTTTTATAGCACAAAAACCCAATTAGCCTATAATACTTTATTTCTTAAAAGAATCATATTTAACAGTATCGTTTATTTCTTTATCATATTCCTATTTTGTTATTTTTAGAACTCTGTGCTATTAACCTGTAAAGATACTTACATTTTTTGTATTTTTTTTGTAAAATCGCTCGTTATTTTTTAAAAATTTAATTCATTGTTATCTAAATAATTATTAAGTTACCGAGGTCTTTCTTATATGAGATTTAATAAGTTGTTACTTACTCTGCCAATGGCATTAACTAGTCTATTGTTATTAACCAGTTGTGATAATCATCAGTCACAAAATGGTAATGGCCAATTACCCAAGGTAACTGTGTTTAAAGTAGAGCCTTTAAATTACACACTGAAAATCAATTTACCAGGGCGGGTTGTTGCATCACAAATAGCAGAAATAAGACCACAAGTTGGTGGAATTGTTTTGAATCGAGAATTTGAAGAAAGTTCAAATGTTAAAGCCGGTCAATCACTTTATCAAATTGATCCTGCTATTTATCAAGCAAATTATGATAGTGCCGTTGCTAGTGTAGCAAGTGCAAAGGCTAATGCTAATATCGCACAACTTACTTTAAAACGTTATGCTGGATTATTAAAAACAAAATCGATAAGCCAACAAGAATACGATAAAGCGGCCGCTGATGCTAAACAAGCTGATGCCAGCGTATTGGTTGCGCAAGCGGCAGAACATACTGCTAAAGTTAATTTAGATTATACTAAAGTATACTCACCAATTGATGGCTATATTGGTAAATCAAGTGTGACTGAAGGGGCTTTAGTATCAGCAGGACAAGCAACACCACTTGCATTAGTGCAAAAACTCGATCCCATTTATGTTGATATGACGGAAGCAGCGACACGTTATAATAAATATCTTCAAGATGAAAACATCATTTATGAGCCAGCCACAGGGGATAATGTAGAACTGTTTTTTAATGATGGTTCAAAATACGCATTACCTGGTAATGTTAAATTTTCAGATATGACTGTGAACGAAACAACTGGAACAGTAACGTTACGATCTCAATTTTCAAACAGTGAAGGTAAAATTTTACCGGGTATGTTTGTTAAACCTCAATTGACATTAGGAACCATTAAAAATGCCGTATTAGTTCCTCAACAAGGTGTTACGAGTAATCAAAAAGGTCAATATACTGCCAAAATATTAAAACCAGATAATACGGTTGAGTATCGTCAAGATATTAAAGTTTATACTGGAATCAGTGGTTATTGGATTGTAACCAGTGGTATTAATATTGGTGAACAAATTATTACTACAGGTCTACTTAATTTAACTGCTGTTGAATCTGGTATGCCTATGAAAGCAGAAGTTGTTGGTGAGCCTGCTACTCTTTCTCAAGAACAGTTAGATAACATCATCAAAAACAATGTGAAATAAAACAGGGGTAGATTTAATTATGGCTAAGTTTTTTATTGATAGACCTGTTTTTGCATGGGTAATTGCTATCATGATGATGCTGGGCGGTGCTTTATGTATTAAGCTACTAGCTGTTGAGCAGTATCCTGATATAGCGCCTCCTGCTGTGACTGTTTCTGCGGTTTATCCGGGTGCCGATGCGCAAACTATTGAAAACACTGTTACGCAATTAATTGAACAAAACTTGACGGGTTTGGATAATTTGATTTATATGAAATCAACCAGTAGTGCTCAAGGTGTGGTACAAACTACGTTAACCTTTGCCCCTGGTACGAGTCCAGATTTTGCACAAGTACAGGTTTTAAATAAAGTAGAAAGTATAAAATCACGTTTACCCGAAAGCGTTCAAAAAAATGGGGTGTCGGTTGCTAAAAATAACACTAACTTCCTGAAAGTTATCGGTTTCTATTCTACTAACCCTCAAAAAACGCAGGCGGATATTGCCGACTTCATTTATTCAACGGTACAAGATCCTATTCGTCGTGTTCAAGGGGTTGGAGACACTCAGTTATTTGGTTCGGAATATGCAATGCGTGTTTGGTTAGATCCAAACAAACTGACTTATTTCAATCTATCTATTGAAGAAATCGTTGCTGCTATTCAAGCGCAAAATGCGCAGGTAACAGCAGGGCAACTCGGTGCTTTACCTGTAACGAAAGGGCAAGAGCTCAATGCCACTATTACGGCTCAATCACGTTTAAAAACACCCGAGCAATTTCAAAATATTTTAGTCCGTGTTAATACTGACGGGTCAAATGTTTTATTAAAAGATGTGGCAACGGTTGAAATTGGTGCCGCTGATTATAACTTTCTTTCGCGTTATGATGGTAAACCATCCGCTGGTTTAGGTATTTATTTGGCAACCGGTGCGAACCAATTAGATACGTCAGCACAAGTTGATAAAAAGATTCAGGAACTGTCTCAGATTTTTCCTGAAGACATTAAATTTGCGTATCCTTACGATACAACACCGTTTGTTAAATTATCCATTAATAACGTAATTCATACATTGATCGAAGCAATTCTTTTGGTTGTTATCGTAATGTATGTATTTTTACAAAACCTTCGTTCTACACTCATTCCAACTATTACAGTACCTGTTGTATTGTTAGGTACCTTTGCAGTTTTATACATTTGTGGATTTACTATCAATACGTTATCTATGTTTGCAATGGTCCTTGCTATCGGTCTTTTAGTCGATGATGCCATAGTAGTTATTGAAAACGTCGAACGTATTATGCATGAAGAAGGCCTATCCCCTTATGATGCAACCGTTAAATCAATGGAACAAATCACTTCTGCATTAGTAGGGATAGCCGTTGTACTTTCAGCTGTATTTGTACCAATGGCATTTTATGGTGGTGCTGCTGGGGGAATTTATCGCCAGTTCTCTATTACCATTGTAACTTCGATGTCTCTATCTGTGTTGGTGGCAATTGTATTAACACCTGCACTTTGCGCACAAATTTTAAAAGCGCCATCAAAAAATAAAGTTAAGAAAAAAACGTTTGGTGAAAAACTTGTCACTATCGCTCCATTTTGTTGGTGCTCAGCTGGGACAAAATGGTTTTTTAATAAATTTAATAATTTATACAACAAAAGTTTGCATGCCTATGAAAAAGGTGTGATTCAGTTTATACGTTACCCAGTTATTTCATTTGTTTGCTATGTCTTGATTGTTGTGGGCTTAGTATTTGGATTCAACCGATTACCAACGGGTTTCTTGCCAAATGAAGATCAGGGTGTATTGATTGTGCTGGTTGAATTACCACCAGGCTCAACATTAGAACAAACGATGGGAGTGCTGGATAAAACTTCTAACTTCTATATGACACAAAAAGCCGATTCAGTAAAAGAAATCTTCACCGTTGCTGGTTTTAGTATGGTTGGTCGTGGACAAAACATGGGGCTTGGCTTTATCCGATTAAAAGATTGGGATGAGCGTAAACGTCCTGATCAAAAAGTGGATGCATTAGTTGGCAGTGGTTGGGGATTTGCATCAACGATAACTGAAGGTCGTGTAATTATCGCCAATGTACCAGCAGTACCATCACTTGGTATGGCTAATGGTTTCTCTTATATGTTAAAAGATTCTGCTGGTCTTGGTCATGATGCTTTGATGGGTGCTTTTTTCCAACTATTAGGTATGGCCGCGCATGAACCTCAATTACAGCAAGTTCGTCCAGGCAGTATGTTAGATGTTCCACAATATAAAATTAATGTGGATTTTGAAACTGCTCAAGCTCTTGGTGTGGCGGTAAGTAGTGTTAATACGGTACTTTCAACCGCATTAGGTTCTGCTTATATTGATGATTTTGTTTATAATAACCGTGTTAAAAAAGTTTATTTACAATCTGATGCGGCTTATCGAATGCTACCTGATGATTTCAGTTTTTGGCATGTAAAAAATCAAAAAGGTGAAATGGTCCCTTATGATGCTTTTGCAACCACAACCAAAAGTTATGGTTCACCTTCGCTTGTTCGTTATGATGGTGTAGCTGCAATGGGAGTGAGTGGTTCAGCTGCGCCAGGCATGAGTTCTGGTCAAGCTATGGCTGTAATGGAAGAATTATCTAAAAAGTTACCTAAAGGTTTCTCATTTGACTGGACAGATATTTCTTATCAAGAACGTCAAACAGGCTCTCAAACGACAACACTTTATATTATTTCAATCATTGTTGTATTCTTGTCATTAGCGGCTTTATATGAAAGCTGGACTGTGCCGATTTCAATCCTATTTGTTATCCCATTAGGCATTATTGGTACCGTATATGCCACTATGTTTAGAGGCCTTGATAATGATATTTACTTTATCGTAGGTCTATTAACTACAATGGGATTATCTGCTAAAAATGCTATTTTGATTGTAGAATTTGCCAAAGATGCACTTGAAAAAGAAGGTAAATCATTAATTGATGCAACGTTAGAAGCTTGTCGTTTACGTTTACGTCCAATTTTAATGACATCATTTGCATTCATTTTAGGTGTGTTACCATTAGCGCTAAATAGCGGGGCTGGATCTGCAAGCCAAAATGCGGTAGGTACTGGGGTAATCGGTGGTATGATAACGGCAACATTTTTAGCAATATTCTATGTTCCATTGTTCTTCTTGTTTGTAACAAAACTGTTTACTAAACATAAGAATAAAGTCGTTTTACCTACTAACTATAGCGGTAACACCGATAAAAGTTGATAATAGATAACATATTATCCATGTATTTTAAAAGCACCAATAGTATTGGTGCTTTTTTTATGCACGTTATCAGTCAGGATTGAATTAATTATTGAGTTTAATAATATGTTAGGAGTGATTAAGCTTAAGAATGGTTTTTTTTATTATTGTTAAGGTCATACGCAGTGAACGATGTAAGAACTGATTTATTGATAAGATTTGATTGATTGTTGACACATATGGGCATGTGTAATGGCTATAGCTAATGCATCTGCTGCATCGGCCTGAGGACTGGCAGGTAACTTGAGTAATAATTTTACCATATGCTGTACTTGCTTTTTGTCGGCTGCACCCGTTCCAACCACACTTTGTTTGACTAAGCGTGCTGCATATTCGAAAACGGGTAAGTTATTATTTACTGCTGCGACAATGGCTGAACCTCTAGCCTGGCCTAATTTTAAGGCTGAATCAGCATTACGTGCCATAAAGACTTGTTCAATAGCAAACATATCAGGTTGAAATTGTAGTATAATTTCACTTACACCTGCATATATGCGTTTTAAACGGTTGGGAAGATCATCAACTGCAGTACGAATGCATCCGCTGCCAAGGTAGGTAAGTTGTCGTCCCGTTTGACGAATTACTCCGTAACCTGTCAAACGAGAACCGGGATCGATGCCAAGAATAATGGCCATTAGAGCGTTGCTGCCACCTCGTCAGAAACTTCACCATTATGATAAACTTCCTGAACATCATCACAATCTTCAAGCATATCAATAAGACGAAGTAATTTAGGCGCAGATTCAATATCAAGATCAACTTTAGTTGATGGGATCATTGATACTTCTGCTGCTTCAGACACTAAACCTGTTGCATCAAGGGCATCTTTAACTTCACCAAATGATTCTGGGGTTGTGAACACATCAATTGCACCATCATCATAGGTAACAACATCCTCTGCTCCAGCTTCAAGAGCTGCATCCATTACTTGATCTTCATCCGTCCCTGCTGGGTATGAGATAACGCCTTTTTTCGTGAATAAATACGAAACAGAACCATCAGTACCTAAATTACCCCCAGTTTTGGTAAAAGCATGGCGAACTTCAGATACAGTACGATTACGATTGTCACTTAAGCATTCAACCATTACCGCAGTACCTGCTGGTCCATAACCTTCATAGATGATCGTTTCCATATTAGTATCATCTTCGCCACCAACACCACGAGCAACAGCTCTATTCATGGTGTCTCGTGTCATATTGTTAGATAATGCTTTGTCCATAGCAGCACGTAGACGAGGGTTAGACGCTGGATCGCCACCACCGATTTTAGCTGCAGTTACAAGTTCGCGAATAATTTTGGTAAAGATTTTACCGCGTTTTGCATCTTGTGCTGCTTTGCGGTGTTTGGTATTGGCCCATTTACTATGACCTGCCATAAAATTCTCCAGATAAATAATTTAAAATCGGTGTATTTTAGCAAACTTTAACTAAAAATTCATTATCAATATGATGATAAGTTATACTAATAAGTGAGTTGAAATTCTGAATCAATGACAACATTATTGTTATAATGACCAATCTTTTAAGAAATATTTTATTTTCTAAAAATCAAAATATTAACTTATATGAATCATATGATTGGTTAATTAAAGGAATTTTTGCAATGCATTAATAATGATTGAGAGCACCAGTTGGATTGATAAGCATTGCATGAAATTCTTATCAGTTGGAAGAAGGCTCATCAAAACGTATAGATGGTTTGTTAGTGAAATGTATGAAACGCCATTCAAATCCACAATAGATATTTACCTATCATTCTAAATGCCCATCGCTTTGATGAATTTGATATCATTTATTGGTATGTGTGATCTTATTCAGGATAATTCTTTTTATGGTGTGTCCACAGTGACTTAATATCGTTTTTGAAAAAAAGAAAGGATAGTGTCAATATTACTGTTTAAAAAATAGCATTTTGCTTGATTTTAAATTGTTTTATCGCAATAAAAAACGCCCAACATATAGGCGTTTTCAAAATATTGCAAATCTATCAAATAGAACGATTAACTCATTCCATATTGTTTTAATTTTTTACGAAGCGTGCCTCGGTTGATGCCAAGCATATTTGCTGCACGAGTTTGATTACCGCGTGTATATTGCATAACCATATCAAGGAATGGGTGTTCAACTTCAGCTAACACTAATTCATATAGATCTGTAGGATCTTCACCATTTAACTGAGATAAATAGTTTTTCAAAGCTTGCTTAACAGAATCTCGCAATGGCTTTTGTGTTATTTGATCCTGCGAATTTACAGTTGTAAATTTAAGTGCTGCAGCTGTAACGCGTTGTTCTGACATAGTATTCTTAACTCTTTTGGTTGTTTCTAATTTGACTAAAAAATGCTATTAGTGTTTTAACTTGCTCACTTGTATTGCTAAGTACACTAAATAAGCGCCTGAATTGATCGCTATCAGCATAATCCTTGGTATACCAATTTACATGCTTTCTGGCAATCCTTAATCCTTTATATTCTCCGTAAAGTTGATAAAGCTCATCAAGGTGTGATAAAACAACTTGTTCTACCTCATCAATACTTTTACTTTTTTTTAACTGTCCATGTGATAGATAGAATGCAATTTCTTCAAATATCCAAGGTCGACCCTGTGCCGCTCGGCCGATCATTATAGCATCAGCTTGCGTATATTGAAAAACTTCTTTTGCTTGTTCTGGTGTACGAATATCGCCATTAGCAATAACCGGAATCGTAACCTTTTCCTTTACTGCCTTGATTGATTCATATTCTGCCACGCCATTGAATAAGCAAGCACGGGTTCTTCCATGAATAGTAATAGCCTTTATGCCACAATCTTGAGCTATTTGTGCTATTTCAATGCAATTTCTATGATCTTTATTCCATCCAGTCCGCGTTTTCAATGTTACCGGTACATCAACTGCACCGACAACTTTCTGCAAAATTTTTTTTATTAGTTCTGGATACTGCATTAATGCAGAACCGGCTAACTTTTTATTAACTTTTTTAGCTGGACAACCCATATTGATATCAATCAACTGAGCGCCATGTTTGACATTAAATTCCGCAGCTTTTGCCATTTCATCAGGATCAGACCCAACAATTTGTACTGCACGAATACCAACATCATCATTTGAGATCATTCTCAAAGTGGATTTATCAGTATGCCAAACATCTGAATTTGCTAAAAACATTTCTGAAACTGTCATTCCTGCACCATATCGATAACATAATTTCCGAAATGGTTTATCGCTGATTCCAGCCATTGGTGCAGCAATTAAATTATTTTTTAATTTAATTTCACCAATTTTTAGCAAATTAAGGGCGGCTATATTACGCATTTTTTCACAAACTTAAAAGGGGGTAATGTTAATTTTTTACTTTTTTTTACCAGTAATTCGGCACCATTCTTCTTGTTCAACGACAGGATCTAAATCAAAATGTGGTTGATAAGCGCTCCAAACGCTTGATGATTGAGAGGCCAAAATACCAGACAAGCCGAGTTCACCATGAGATTTTACAAGTTTATTTATTTGGGGTTCGAGTTCTTTTAAAGGACCTGCCAAAATATTAGCTACAATGACATCTGCTTGTAAATTATCAGGAATATCTTTAGCTAAATAGAGTTCAAGTTTGTCATCCACACGATTACGTTGTGCGTTGTCATGGCTAGCTTGAATTGCTTGAGGATCGATATCAATACCAATTACACGTTTTGCGCCTAATTTTAGTGCTGCGATAGCTAAAATACCAGAACCACAACCATAATCGATAACTAATTTATTTTTCAGATCTAAACTTTCAAGCCATGTTAAGCATAATGCAGTCGTTGGGTGCGTACCAGTACCAAATGCTAAACCTGGATCTAACATGACGTTAACCGCATTGGGATCAGGAACATCACGCCAACTTGGGCAAATCCAAAGTCGCTCACCAAACTGCATAGGATGAAAGTTATCCATCCATTCACGTTCCCAATCTTTATCTTCTAATGGTTCAATTTTATAGGAATATTGCTCAAGATTTAATACAGCCTTTAATTCATCTGTATTGGTTTGAGCATCATAAAGACCCACTACATCCGTATTTCCCCAAAGTTTTGTTTCACCAGGTAATGGCTCAAAAACAGGGTTATCATAGGTATCTTGAAATGTGACTGATACCGCGCCAGATTGTTCTAGTCGTTCGCTAATTTTTTCTGCAAATTCGTTAGTCGTATTAATTCTGAGTTGAATCCAAGGCATAATTTTTTCCCGAGTTGCCAAACATATTGGCAATGATAAAAACAAATAATCCAATAATCAGTGAAGGTACAATTGGATGGAAAGAGTAAATTTTAATGTTATAAACTGCTAATAAAATATAGCTAATAGCACCAGCAAACATGGAGCATAATGCACCTGTTGCATTGGCATTTTTCCAGTATAAACCTAACACCAAGGGCCATAAAAATACAGCTTCAAGTCCCCCAAATGCCAGTAAATTTAACCAAATAATCATATCGGGAGGATTCCAGGCTGCTAAAATAAGCAATCCACCAAAAATAATAGTAATGATAACTGATACACGGGTTAACATCTTATCAGTGTAATGAGTGTCCGGTTTTATGCTTAAAAACAGATCTTTTATTAACACCGATGAAACCTGTAATAATTGAGCATTAATTGTTGACATGATTGCAGCCAATGGTGCCGCTAAAAAGATGCCAGCAGCCAATGGCGGCATTACATTAATGATTAAAGTTGGGACGATTTGATCAGGAATGGTTAAATCGTCAATAATAGCACGCCCAAGTACGCCTGATAGGTGCATTGTTAACATAATAATGGTTACAACAACCGTACCAATTATAATACCTTGATGCACAGCTTTACTATCTTTATATGCCATACAACGCACAGCAGTATGCGGTAATCCAACCACACCAAAACAAACTAGTATCCAAAAAGAGGCCATGAAAGGAAAGTCCATAAAGTTATCAGGGCCTTGTGGTGTTAAAAGCGCTGGATTAATTTCATTTAAACGATGAATAATCGCTGGTACTCCTCCTCCTGAATAAATAATAGCAGTTAACAGCAAAATTGCACCTATAATCATTACTAAACCTTGGAAAGCATCATTTAAAATGCTTGCTCTAAAGCCTCCAAAAGCGGTGTAGATGACGGTACCAACACCAAAAATTAGTAATCCGATGTCATATGGAATGCCGACTGAGGATTCCAATAAACGGGCGCCACCAACAAACTGCACAGTCATTGCCCCAACAAAAGCAACCACTAATGCGATACTGGCAAACCAAACGATGATTTTACTTTTGTAATGTGCATAAAGCATGTCACTTAAGGTTATCGCATTATATTTACGCGCCAAAATAGCGAATTTTTTACCTAAAATTCCTAAAGAAAGTAAGACCGTTGGCACTTGAATCATCGACAACAATACCCATCCAAGTCCATATTTATAGGCCGCCCCCGGACCACCGATAAATGAACTTGCACTAATATAAGTGGCAGCTAAGGTCATAGCGAGTAAAAAACCGCCCATGGTTCGATTACCAATAAAATAATCAGTAAATTGATTAACTTTTTTTCGTTTTGCATAAGCGTAAATGGATAATGCAAAGACAAAAATAAGATAAATAACTAGAGGTAAAATAATATCTAAATGCATTTTTTAATCACTTAGTTTGCTCTAATGAGATGTTTTTGAATAGAAATTTCACAATGATCCAGCACAATAAAATAAAACCTAAAGGGACCATCATGCAAGATAGTTCAAACCATAAAGGCAACCCTAAAAAGCCAATGCTATCACCGACGCAATAAGCACAAACCATCCACCCAATAAGGTAAAGAATAGTTAATAACAGCGATAGTTTAGCTTCTTTATTTGCTTGCTTGTAACGTGGATCCATAATGATTTATAGGTGAGTTGAAAGTGGCTTAGAGTAAAAGAAAGTGTGTAACTTAGCAAGTATGTTGCAATTTATGCAACATAGTATTGTAAATATATCAATTTTCGCAATAATAAAAGTACTATATAGTGTTTCATAATTCGAATATAAACAATCCAACTCATGGAGAGAATGATGTCAAATTATTTTAATACCCTAAATTTACGTGAAAAATTAGAACAACTAGGACAATGCCGTTTTATGGATCGTGATGAATTTGCTTCAGAAGCAAATTTTTTAAAAGGTAAAAAAATTGTTATTGTAGGTTGTGGTGCACAAGGTCTGAATCAAGGACTTAATATGCGTGATTCAGGATTGGACATCTCTTACGCATTACGTAAAGAAGCCATTGCTGAAAAACGCGCATCATGGAAAAAAGCAACTGAAAATGGTTTTAAAGTTGGTTGTTATGAAGAACTTATTCCTACCGCGGATCTTGTTATTAATTTAACGCCAGACAAACAACATTCTGCTGTGGTTAAAGCTGTGCAACCATTAATGAAACAAGGTGCTGCACTGGGTTATTCTCATGGGTTTAATATTGTTGAAGTAGGCGAAAAAATTCGTTCTGATATTACCGTTGTCATGGTTGCACCAAAATGTCCAGGTACTGAAGTGCGTGAAGAGTACAAACGTGGATTTGGTGTGCCGACACTTATTGCTGTTCATCCAGAAAACGATCCAAAAGGTGAAGGTTTAGCAATCGCTAAAGCATGGGCTGCTGCTACTGGTGGACATCGTGCTGGTGTTTTACAATCATCATTTGTTGCCGAAGTTAAATCCGATCTAATGGGCGAACAAACCATTCTTTGCGGTATGTTACAAACCGGTTCATTGCTTTGTTTTGATAAACTTGTTGCAGATGGTGTAGATCCTGCTTATGCCTGTAAATTATTACAATTTGGTTGGGAAACTATCACCGAAGCATTAAAACAAGGTGGTATTACGTTAATGATGGATCGTTTATCAAATCCTGCTAAATTGCGTGCTAATGCATTAGCTAAAGAATTAAAAGTGATCATGACCGATCTTTACCGTAAACATATGGATGACATTATCTCTGGGGAATTTTCTTCAACGATGATGAAAGACTGGGCAAATGATGATGCTAACTTATTAAAATGGCGTAAAGAAACGGGTGAAACAGCATTTGAAAAAGCAGCAGAATACCAAGGCAAAATTGATGAGCAAGCCTACTTTGATCAAGGTGTTGTGATGGTTGCTATGGTTAAAGCGGGTGTTGAACTTGCTTTTGAAACCATGCTTGAATCAGGAATCTTACCTGAATCTGCTTACTATGAATCCTTACACGAATTACCATTGATTGCTAATACAATTGCCCGTAAACGTTTATATGAAATGAATGTAGTCATTTCTGATACCGCTGAATATGGAAATTATCTTTTTGCTAATGCGGCTGTACCACTTTTAAAAGAAAAATTTATGCCGATGTTGCAAGCGGGTGACCTTGGTAAAGCCATACCTGAAGGTAGTGTCGATAATGCCCAATTACGTGATGTAAATGAAGAAATCCGCAATCATCCAATTGAAAAAGTAGGTCGCAAACTACGCAGCTACATGACGGATATGAAACGTATTAATGTAGCCAGTTAATTACTGAGTCAATTTGATTGGAATGAAAACAAAAGGTGCCAAATGGCACCTTTTTTGTTGGTTAATGTTGTAAAAAAGTTTGAGATTACACCTACGTTTCAATAAAAAAAGTATTTAATACATTTAGATCTAAAAATAGTCAAAACAGCGTATTGAAATCATTTTTATTGATCAAATATGAGTATAAAGTTTTTAAAAATTAGATAATTAAAGTTTTTTTATTATAATTTTTTATTTATTTCTTATTCAAATTATGTTATATTCCATCATTTACTTATATTGCGGAGGTAATATATCAATGAAGATGGCTTTTCGACCAACTGATGGTTGGCGTTGGTATTTTGATCGTGAATACGATAGTTTAATGCTGGAAGTTTCATCTGATATGTTGTTCCGTTCTTGCTACCCAAGTAAAATGTTAATTCCTGATGTTTTCAGTGAGTTTTCATTTTCTGTTAGTGATGCTGCATCTTATTACCAATTTCACAATAGTTGTCATTCATTAAATTTGACAGAATCACAAAAAATTCAATTATCGATTAACGGCATTGTCGCAGCTAATTTTTTAAAACCTCAAATGCCAAAAAGTTGGTACTTTTCTCAACAATCCGTTTCATATATACCAAAAGTGGCTGATATTGTTAAAGTTCATATGCAAGAAGATGGATTTGAAGTTTGTATGTTGGTTGTTGAGGTTGGTGAACTTGCATCACTGTGTATCATTGCTCAACCAACTTTTTTCTCAATGAATAAAACGTTTTATTTTTCAGAGGCGATTAAAGTAATGAATGATCGACTTATTTTAGCGCAACAACATTCCCATCCTGAAAATTCAATGGTTTTAGATGAGGAACAAATAGCATTGAAGGCGATTTCTTAATCATATTTAATTAAAATGAGTAGCTATATTCTACTCATTACTGTTTAATCCATTTCTCTATTTATACTGTAATCTAGATTTCAATTCACATGGAACAGAAACAAAATAATGCTTTACCTGGATTTTAAATCAAGTACATTACTGCATTGATTAAAATCTGCCTTACTCAAGGTATGAGCCAATTGAATATAACTTATAGGTAAGTGAGATTGGTTAAATGAGTCTGTGTTAATTGTTAAAAAATTTTTTCCTTTCTTAAATCGTTAAATACAACTTTATCGTGATCCAAATAAAAGACAGAAGTAGAGATAAAACTGAATAAAATCAAGAAATACTTAAACGTTGATGCTAACTTCATATTAATATTGCACGAATAATCTATTCGTTACATTGATTAAAAATATCATTGATTCTTATGTAATTATTTTAATAATTGTATGACGATATCACTCATAGGTATACAACTGCACGCTAAAATGGTGTTATTTTGTTTAACTCCAGATTGCGTTAAGGATTTAACTTGTCCTTTTTTTAATAACACTGAGCATCGACCGCATACACCAGCCCGACACGAATAGGGAAGTGAAATAGACTGTTGTTCAAGTTGCTCTAATAGCGTTTGTTGATTATTACCTTCAAATTTTGTATTTTCAAAAGTAATAATGCAAGATTGATGGTTACTTGGTTGTTCTTTAGGAAAATTTTTAATATAACGGGTAGCGGGTTGGCGTTCAAGTATTTCAACTTTATCACCGACGGATACTGTTCCATGATTTCGAGCAATCATATTCATGCCAAAATTAATATTTCCTTCCAAATTCGATCTAAAGTAACCTAATGTTTTTAAAGGTTCATTATTAGGTAATGGTTCTGTTGAATTGATATTGAATGTGGTTAATGCACAACGAGTACAAGGTTTTATGATATCAAACAGGACTTCACCAATTTTAATTGTTTTCCAACCATCTTCGGCAAAAGGTAATGCACCATCAATAATAATATTGCCTCGAAATTGTTGGATATCAAGCTTAACAGGGCACTGTTGCTGCAAATAATTAAAGGAAGCTTGATTTAATAATAAATAAGGGTAACCATCAGCAAAACTTACCGCTATTTGTGGATAGCGTTTGATTCGTCTTGTTAGATTAGAACCAACCCAGCGTAATTGCACATCTTTTTGAAGAAAATGACTAAAAAATTGATTCACTCTAATTGGCGCAATTTGCGCAGTAAAATGGTTACCCCATACTTCGGTTGGTTCAACATTTTTCGAAAATTCATCCAAATTAAAACAAATTTTTTCTAATGAAGGCAACGAAACAGATACCTCATTACCCACAACCGATGTTCGAAGCTTTAACAATTGGGGAAATTCTCTGGCGGTTATAAATGTTCCATCAGGTTCACTTATCATCATGATTCGATCATGTTCAAAACCTCCATCAACGGTATTGGAGGTTTGCAAGGAGAGACCTGAAAGTGATTTAATTGGAAATATGTATAAATGATTGACTGAAATCATAATTTTGATGATACATAATAAAAAATTATTGTAATTGTAACCTTAATAATTCATAATTTGTAGCTAACATCTTCTATTTACATGCATATTGTTGATCACTACTTAAGTAAATTTGTAAAAGTATGGAATAGTATTTATTGGATTTGAAACATGTTCATTATCCCAGTAAAAAATGATCTCAATTAATTTTTTATTCTTTCAAGTCGTTAACCTCAAATCAATATGGTTGCTTATTTTTTATTGAAAAAATCAGTACATGATATGAATATTCTTCTTTTTTATCATGAGGTGGTTAAAATCATTATTCATTTAATTGAGAATAACTGATCTCTAAAATATAAAAAAAAGTGTTACCATTTGGTGTTATGACCGATATTTCATCATCCACTTTATGACCAATTAACGCTCGGGCAACGGGGCTATTGATGGAAATCCAATTTTTTTTGGGATCAAATTCGTCAGCACCAACAATACGATAAATATGCGATTTGCCAGCATCATCTTCTAATTTCACCCAAGCGCCAAAAAAGACTTTGCCTTCTTGTTTTGGATCTGGATCAACAATGGTTAATATTTCTAATCTTTTTGTTAAAAACCGAACACGTCTATCGATTTCTCGCAATCTTCGCTTACCGTAAATGTATTCTGCGTTTTCACTGCGATCACCTAGTGCTGCGGCATCGGATACGGCTTGAGTAACGCGAGGTCTCTCTTCCCGCCATAAATATTTCAATTCACGATCAAGTGCCAAATAACCTTCTCTTGTTATATAATTAGCTTTTTGCATGATTAAATTAAATTCCGTTAATCGATAATATACTGAGATACTATGATAAATACTCAAATTAGCCATATTATAGCTGGTGAACTCACCGTAAAACCAGAACAAGTTTTAGCGGCCATACAATTATTAGACGAAGGCAGTACTGTTCCTTTTATTGCCCGTTATCGTAAAGAAGTTACAGGTGGTCTTGATGATACCCAGTTACGTACTTTAGACAACCGATTAAGTTATTTACGCGAACTCGAAGATCGTAAACAAACCATCTTAAAGTCAATTGATGAACAAGGTAAATTGACGTCAGATCTTAGCCAAAGTATTAGCCAAACTTTAAGTAAAACGGAACTTGAAGATCTCTATTTACCTTACAAACCAAAACGCCGTACTCGAGGTCAAATTGCGATCGAGGCTGGATTAGAGCCATTGGCTGATAGTTTGTGGCAAAATCCAACGTTGGATCCTGAGAATGAAGCTAAACAATATCTTAATAAAGATAAAGGTATAGCTGATACTAAATCCGCATTGGATGGTGCTCGTTATATTTTAATGGAACGATTTGCAGAAGATGCGAGTTTACTCGCTAAAGTGCGTCATTATCTGTGGAATAATGCCAACTTGGTTTCGCAAGTTGTAGCTGGTAAAGAAGAAGAGGGCGCTAAATTTCGTGATTATTTTGCGCAAAGTGAACTTATTTCTAGAGTCCCGTCTCACCGTGCGTTAGCGATGTTTCGAGGACGCAACGAAGGTATTTTACACCTGTCGTTAAACGCTGATCCTCAATTTGACGAAACGCCAAAGGAGAGCTATTGCGAGCAGCTTATTTCTGAACATTTAGGCATTCGATTGAATGATGAGCCTGCCGATAAATGGCGCAAAGCCGTGATCAGCTGGACCTGGCGTATTAAAATTTTAATGCACATGGAAACCGAATTGATGACCACTTTACGCGAACGTGCGGAAGAGGAAGCAATTAATGTATTTGCAGCTAATTTACATGATATGTTAATGGCTGCGCCTGCTGGTATGAGAGTCACCATGGGTATGGATCCAGGCTTACGAACAGGTGTAAAAATTGCTGTTGTGGATTCTACAGGTAAACTAATTGCTACCGAAACGATTTATCCTCACACTGGACAAGCTGATAAAGCAGCAATGATGGTTGCTGCACTTTGCACTAAATATCAAGTGGAATTAGTGGCTATTGGTAATGGTACGGCATCTCGTGAGACTGAACGATTCTATCTGGATGTTCAGAAAAAGTATCCAGAAGTTAAAGGACAAAAAGTCATTGTCAGCGAAGCAGGAGCATCGGTTTATTCCGCATCGGAACTTGCTGCCCAAGAGTTCCCGGATTTGGATGTATCAATCCGAGGTGCGGTATCCATTGCTCGTCGTTTGCAAGATCCATTAGCGGAACTGGTAAAAATCGATCCAAAATCCATTGGTGTAGGACAATATCAACATGATGTGAGTCAGACTCAGTTAGCCAAAAAGCTTGATGCCGTAGTTGAAGATGGGGTGAATGCGGTAGGGGTTAATTTAAATACGGCATCAATGATGTTACTTGCGCGTATTGCTGGACTAAATAAAGTTATTGCCAAAAATATTGTTGATTGGCGCAATGAAAACGGTCAATTTACCGATCGTAAACAGTTGTTAAAAGTTAGTCGTTTAGGTCCAAAAGCGTTTGAGCAATGTGCTGGTTTTTTACGTATTATGAATGGTAAAAATCCACTTGATGCATCGGCGGTTCATCCGGAAGCATATCCTGTTGTTGAACGCATTTTAGAGAAAAATCATAAAACTTTAAAAGAGATTTTAGGTGATTCAAATTATCTAAAATCATTAAAAGCGGTTGATTACGTTGATGACCATTTTGGTGTTCCAACCGTAACGGACATTATTAAAGAATTAGATAAACCAGGACGCGATCCTAGACCTGAATTTAAAACTGCACAGTTTGCCGATAATATCGAAACAATGGAAGATTTAAAAATAGGCATGATTATGGAAGGGGCTGTAACGAATGTGACTAATTTTGGGGCTTTTGTTGATATTGGCGTACATCAAGATGGTCTAGTTCATATCTCGGCGTTATCCAATAAATTTGTTGATGATCCTCGAACCATAGTAAAAGCTGGCGATATTGTTAAAGTGAAAGTGATGGAAGTGGACATTGCTCGTAAACGTATTGCTTTATCAATGCGTTTAGATGAAGCAGCAACTTCTAAAGTGGAGAATAATAAATCTTTAAGTGCGTCATCTAATAATAAACATCGCCCAATTGCAACACAGGCTAATAGCGCAATGGGCAACGCCTTTGCTGTAGCATTCAACAAAAATAAGTAATATATTGTTAATTAAGGGATTTATATCCCTTAATTAATAGCATATTGACAACTTAACTAAGTTATATTATAAAATAATCACATCTGTATTCTTAACGTATATTTACAAACTAAGTTAAATTAGCAAAGTTAAGCTTCTATTTTTTTAGTTAACACTAACTGTTTTTATTTTGCTTTTCGATTATTTGTCTAAAGTTTATATTTTTCTAATGTTATTAACATTATGATTTTATAAAATAATATTAAGCAACACATAATATCAAATCTAAGTTCTACTCAGTTTAATTTTTACCTTCTCATGGATAAATTTAGTTATTAGTATCGGCATTTAATATTGTCTTTTGATAAATAATAAATGTAATAAGTCATATTTATCATTTAATTAAAACTGAGTTTTTCATTCTATAAATTTTGAATTCATCAATTTATTAAAATTTATGAGGAAATTTATGAGTAAAGAAAAAGTAATGAATCCTTCTATTCGTTTGTATAGAAACTTTATTTTTCCCAGACTGTTAAAACGTATTACTTTTTTCTTTATGATGCTGTTTAGTTGGGTTAATGAATCGTCCGCTATTCTTTCTGCCCAGACCGTAAATAAAATCATTGGAAATGCACCCGAAATACGTCAGACCGCTGATGAAAAAGTATTAAATGGAATTCAGTTTAAATTAAAAATTGATGGTCTAGATCCTGCGATTATTTCTCCTGGTACGGCAAATAAGATTTCTGTTGCCTATAATACTTCACCTAGCCTTTATTCATTTGGTATTGATACTTCAAGTTTAAATGATAGTGATATTTATGATGTGGATGGTGATAAAATTGCTAATGTCGATAGTTTCATCATTCAATCGATTAATGCAGAATGGCGCGATCAAAACGATAACATCATTCCTTCTGATTCCACTGCACCACTCGGTAGTGATGTGTGTAATTCGTCTACCGTTAAGGCAAATCTTTCGGTAAAATTGACCATTCAATTTATTGCTAAAACTCAGTACGGTGATCCTGACACTTCACAACCAAAAGAAGTGTCTAAAACATTTCAAGTGAGTGCTGATGATGGTATCTGTTACATTAGACCCGGTGTACTCGCCTTGATTACAAATAATGGATGGAACGAAGGGGATAACTATGCACCTTATGGTGCGGATACAATAAGTGTGGATCCTCCTTATAACAGTGATCAATTTACTATTCATAAAGGCTTTATAGCTACAGCAAAAGATCAAAATGGTAATTACTTTCCAACCTATGCTTTTCCAGAGGCTCGTTTCAGAATTGTACCTGTAAATCCAATATCAGACTATAGTTACACATTGGTAAAAAATCCTAATAATTCATTAGTTAATACTTTTCGTGCTTCAAACTCTGATTCTAAAAGTGAATTTAAATTTACTGACAATGTTCCCGATCAAGGTGATAAATTTGTGATATTAGTTACGAATAATCGAACGTTAGCCCAGTTTTATTACACTTTTTCTATCAAACATTGGTTATATTTCTTAAATAACCCGATTGGTAATTGGCAAGACTCAAATAAATTATGTAAAAAAAATAATGATAGATTGCCAACACGAGCTGAGATAACAAATTCTCCTTTAGCTTACATTCCTACAACGAACGATAACTATTATGTAAAAGGCAATGGATACAGAAGAGCAATTGGTGAGGGATTAACTGCGGAATGGGGTAAAACCTATTTTTATGCACCTTTAGATATTATTGGTCGAGATATGTTGTCTGGTGTACTCAATTTAAAAAACTTTATCTATTATGAATTCTACTTTACAAATGAAGTATCTTCTATGAAAGATGTATTAGGTAATTATAAATACTACAGTGTTGGTATTGTAGAAGGAAACGTGATTGTAGAGCCGGATGTTGCTTACACAATGTGTACAAAATATTAATCTAATTGAATTTTTAATTGATCAAATCGAAAAGTGAATATTTTGAAACGTTAATAAGAATTTTTAGGCTAAATAAGCCATGAGTAATCATTTAATGTATTGATTATTTAATGGATCTTTAGTAATAACTCTTTGGGCTTAATGATGTGTAAAATATCATTCATTATTTTACGTTTATAAGCATAGCAGTTATAAATATACGCTAGGAAGAGTAATATTATATAAACCGTGATTTTTTAATTGTTTGGCAAACAATTCGATTTGATCTTGAGTGGACGATTGCCAGTTTTTCGCTATACCTTGTACTCCGTGATGATGAAATGCATTGATTCTAATTTTTATATTTTCATCCAATTGCTTTAAAAAATGAGCTATGTGTTCGGCCTTATCCTGTAAATCGGTATGCTTAGGAATGATTAGAAATCGGACTTCATATAATTTATTTATTTTTGCAAGATATTCAATTGATTTTTTAACTCTTAAATTACCCTTGCCAGTTAATGCTTCATGTACTTGATTATCCCATGCTTTAAGATCAATCATTGCGCCATCCATTACTTTGGCTATTTTTTGCCAGCCCAATTGAGGTAAATATCCATTACTGTCAATAAAACAGCTTAGGTGTTTTAAATCCTGAGCGCCTTTAATTGCACTAAACAGTTTTTCAATAAAGGCTAATTGCAGTGTTGCCTCACCACCACTGAGGGTTATACCATTTAAAAAAGGCAAATATTTGCGTATGAGTTTTAAAATATCTTCAATACTGTATCGGTAAGTCATCGGTGTTGAATGGTGGTTACAAGTGTTTATACAAGTATCACATTGTTGGCAAGTTGAGCTTTGCCAAATAACTTTGTTATTGATAAATGTTAACGCCTGATGAGGACAAGTAGCAACACATTCACCACAATCCTTACACCGTGAAATAGTATAAGGATTGTGGCAATTTAAACACTTGAAATTACATCCTTGTAAAAAGATGACTAACCGGTTTCCCGGACCATCTACACAAGAAAAAGGTAACAGTTTATTAACGATTGCCCATGGCTTGTTCATGACTGATGACTCGTGGAGTACGGCATAGATAACTATTATTTACGGTATCTTCGGCTGCTTCACTACCTAGGAATGTTGTGTTAGTGCGAGAGCCTTCTTTTTTATATTTAGCAATATCCGAAAGTCTAACCATATAGCCTGTCACACGCACTAAATCGTTACCACTGATGTTAGCCGTAAATTCTCTAAAACCAAACTCAAATGCGGCTTTACAGATTTGAAGTAGGGCTGATGGATTACTTTTAATGGTCTTATCAATCGTTAAAATATCGCTGATACCCGATGTATAATATTGATGATGTTTGAACAGTGCCATAATATGGGTAACTGGATCTGGTTCATGACCATACGGGATGCGTAAACCAGGTGTAGCTCCTCTATCAGTACTAATGCCTGATTGGGCATGCAACATCGCTTTGCCTTGCCAGGCATACTTAATTGGATGACGATGTATAAAGTCGGCTAATTGTTTAGAAATGGTGGAAGCCAGTTCATTAGCTTCTTCATCCACACCATATCGACCAGCTAGGTTAGATTTCTCTTGTAGAATATTCACCGCCTCAGCCATGGCATAGATACCAAACATAGGTGCAAATCGTGTCGCGTCAATTAATCCTTCTTTGACTAAAAAGCTATTTGTAAAGAAATTCGATTTCTCATAAAGAAATTCCGATCTTGCTTTGATTAAATTTAATTGTAAAAAGCAATAATAAGGCAAGGTATTTTCTAGAAAATCGTCAATATTTTTACTGCGTAATGCCACCTCTTTCAGATTAATTCGAGATAAAGTACTGCCACCACCTGCAAGAGGTAAAGAGTTGTAACAACTCACCACTCCATAACCTTTATCATCAAAATCTTTTTTGATCATCTTATTGTTGGCGATATGTGGTTTAGCCGTTTCACAGATATTTTCTATGGCAACGGATAGCAATGATTCCGGAGTAATATTTTCATCATAAATAAAAGTTAAATTAGGGGCGACTTGTTTAAGTTCTCTATCAACGCGTAAAATAGTACGGCAGATAACATTGTCAGTTGGTCCAATATTAGCATGCATAAACGCATCAGGTAAATTGCGATCAAGCATTACCCAAAAATGTCTTAGGCGTTGATAAAGATCTTCTTCGCTAAGATTACCGACATAAGGCAATAAGATTTGATCTAAACATCCTAAATAAACAGGCATACCTGTCACCGATGGAACATGATGATAAGCAATAGTTAGCATAGTTAATGCATCATCAAACGTTTTTGCCGGCTCGAGTTCTAAGTATTCCGATCCTTGCTGAAGAAATTTTGCATAATCAGGCAATACATAACGAGGTTTATAAGGTGCATGACCTTCGAACATGTCACAAATCACACGTTCATCTAAAGCTTTCTTGGTATCTTTATCCAAATTAACATAAGGTAAATGATTTTCAGCAGCTAAGGCAAGTAGGTTAGATTTTTGTTTCGGTGACAAATTAGGATCGGTCACAATATTATAACAGTTTTGTTGAAATTCGGTCATGTTCATAAATACCTCTGTATTACCTATATGCTGAGAGCAACATTAAATCTCTATGACTAATTACGTAATGATAAGCACTGAATATCATCGTTATCAGTGCCGTTTATTGTCTATCTTAATAATTTTAATCCATAAAACCATAAGATTATTTTTCTAAAATAACATTTAAAGGCTCATAATCTTTTGCCTTGATGGGGGAATGTGACTCAAAATATTGTTTTACTGCATCGGCGTCTCGATAACCGGTATCCACATAAGAGGGTGAAGTATTGGTTATTGGGTAGCCATCGCCTCCTGCAGCTAGAAAGTCAAGAGTCGCAATGCGATACGTTTTTTTCAGATCCAATGGTTGATGATTAATTTTTACATCTTCAATATTGTTGCCCACTTTAGTTAACGTAATATTTTTTAAATGAGCATAACCGCCTGAACCCTGTTTTTTGCTAAGCGCAACGTTAAGGTAATCGATTAATTCGCTTCCAGTTAATTCAAAATAGACTACGCTGTTACCAAAAGGTTCAACCTTGAGAATATCGCGATAAGTAATATCACCTTCAATTAGTGAATCACGAATCATTCCCCCCGACATAATGCCAACATCAGCTTTCGTTTTTTCAACAAAAGCACTGAGTAAGAATTGACCCATATTACTTTGTTGGAATCTAACTACATCACGATCGCCTTCAAGCCGCCCTGATAATGCACCAGTTTTTACTAATAATTGCTGTTTACCTTGTTCTTGATAAGGTTTTAGGGTTTCCAACAAATTTTGGTTCTGTTGGATTTCACTAGTGTAATATTCAAGACGCTTGGTTCCATTACCGTTATCCACTTCTTTTTTTAGATTGATTGGAATTAATTGGTAATTTTCTAGAGTAATTTTACCGTTTAAAAAGATAAAATCGGCACGACCAACGTATTTTCCCCATTCATGGGCTTGAACAATCCAAGTGCCATTTTGTTGATCAGGTGCACAAGGTGTACCCGGTACGTACTCGGTAATTCGTTTGTTAGGACTTGCCATACAAACTGGGTTTTGTGAATGTCCCCCAACAATCATATCTAATTCGCCAGTTGGCAGTCCTCGAGCTAATTCAACATCGCCAGGGGCCATTGAACCGTGTTCACCATTTTCATAATGTCCCATATGAGTGACAGCAATAATCATATCAGGGTGTTCAGTTTTCTTGATTTGAGCAATGACTTTTTGTGCTTCGGGTAAGGTTTTACGAAATTCAATACCGTCAATATTTTTAGGAGAAGCTAAAAAGATGGTATCGTCTGTAGTCAATCCAAATACGGCTACTTTAATACCATTTAAGTTAAACATTTTATAGGCATCAAAAACACGATTATCGCTGTTTTTAAAGTAAGTATTGGCCGATAAAAATGGGAATTGAGCCCATTTTTGTTGTTCACGAATGATTGGCAGTGGATGATCAAATTCATGATTGCCCACCGCCATAGCATCATACCCAATTTCGTTCATACCAATAAAATCGGGTTTCGCGTGCTGCACATCAGATTCAGGGACACCAGTATTAATATCACCACCAGACAGTAACAGTAATTTACCACCTTTTGCTGCAACTTCTTTGCGGATTTGATCTACAACTGTTTTTTGAGCGGCAAGTCCATATTCACCAATATCATTTTGCCAAAAACGACCATGGTGATCGTTGGTATGTAAAATTGTAAATCGGTAAGGCTTGTCTTTTTGCCAAGTTTGATCGGTTGATTGATCAGCCAAAGCATGAACAGAAAATAACCCTAAAATGGCAATCAGTGACAGTTTTTTATATAATTGTAAATGATACATGGTGCCTCCTAACTCCTTTGGCGTTATAATTATTCCGTAATGACTTTATAAATCAATTGCGGTTCTATCGCATTATCACTAATAGTAATGTTATCATAGAGTTTTTGTTTGATTGCATCAATTTTATCGGTATTCGCATGTATAGTGAGCAATGCTTCACCTTCGGCAACTTTATCACCTACTTTTTTATGTAACATAATTCCAACAGCTGGATCGATAATATCTTCTTTTGTTGCTCGACCTGCGCCAAGTTGCATCGCTGCAATCCCTATTTGATCAGCAATAATTTTTGAAACGTAACCTGATTTAAGTGCAGGGAGGGCAATTTGATATGGCGCACTGGCTAATTTTTCCGGATGGTCAACTACAGAACTGTCTCCACCTTGAGCTTCGATTAAGGTTTTAAATTTTTCTACAGCTTTGCCATTTTTGATGACCTCTTGCAGTTTTTCCCGTGCTTCATCAAGTGTTTTGGCTTTATTTGCTAATACGACCATTTGACTGCCAAGTGTTAACACCAATTCAGTTAAGTCAGCAGGACCATGTCCTTTTAAAGTGTCAATAGCTTCTTTAACTTCTAATGCATTACCAATTGCATAACCAAGTGGTTGAGACATGTCTGAAATAATCGCCATAGTTCTACGACCAATTTGATTGCCAATGTTGACCATTTCTTGAGCTAATTTTTCGGAATCCGCCATGTTTTTCATTAGCGCACCGTCACCAGTTTTCACATCTAGCACAATAGCATCTGCACCTGCGGCTAATTTTTTACTCATAATTGAGCTTGCAATCAATGGAATTGAATTAACCGTAGCTGTCACATCTCGAAGAGAGTACAGTTTTTTGTCTGCTGGAGTTAGATTTCCTGACTGTCCGATTACCGCGACACCTTTTTGATTGACTTGATTGATAAAGTCTTGTTTAGCTAATTCAATTTTAAATCCTGGAATGGATTCGAATTTGTCATTTGTTCCGCCAGTATGGCCAAGGCCACGCCCTGACATTTTTGCAACGGGAATATCCAATGCTGCAACGAGTGGAGCAAGTACTAAAGTTGTGGTATCACCTACACCTCCAGTTGAATGTTTATCAACTTTAATGCCGTTGATTGAAGATAAATCAACCGTATCACCTGAATGCATCATGGCACTGGTTAAATCTGCACACTCTTTTGATGTCATACCTTGATAATAAATGGCCATTAATAATGCACTAACTTGATAATCTGGAATGGTGCCATTGGTGTAGTTAGTGATAAAAAATTGAATTTCTTCTGTGCTTAAAGCATTGCCATCACGTTTTTTTTCAATAATATCTACAAATCTCATTATCTCTCTCACTTAAAACAATAAATCAAATTAGTTTATCAACTTGATCATATAAAAATTACATAAACGTTCAGTTGCGTTTATGTATGAAAATATAGTCAAAAAAGTTTTAACTACGGTAAGGGGCTTTTTATATCTAATTTTATCCATTTTACTTGCAATTGATTCTAACTAATCCAGATCATTTGGCGAAAAAGACCAAGGTAATAATTCACCTACGGTTGTCTCTTGGATTTTTCCTTGAAGATTGGTCAAAATTACTGGCATATCTTTAGCACAAAATTCACTGATGACTTGTCTACAAGCACCACAAGGTGAAATAGGACCATCCGTATCACCAATAACCACTAATTTTTTAAATTTGCGTTTGCCCTCTGACACGGCTTTAAAAATGGCGGTGCGTTCTGCACAGTTGGCTAATCCGTAAGACGCATTTTCGACATTACAGCCTAAAATTGCTTCGTCATCTTCAGTAATGAGCACAGCGCCAACCTGAAATTTAGAATAAGGCACATAGGCTCTTGAGCGCGCAGATTTAGCAAGTTCGATTAACTTTTCAATTTTCATATCGATAATCCTTTGAGTCTTAATGGTACTATTTATGATTTCTAGTATTTGGGTTTGATGACTGTAAATCAAGTCGATAAACACCGAAGCCTAATGCATCTTTTTCAATAAATTTAATCGGATAAAGCGAATGTTTTTCTATATAAGCTTTTGCCTCATCCGTTGCCGAAGATTCAAAGCGAATATCCAATGGTTTATCGCTCATAATTGGTGCAATTCGCCAATTGTTATCTACCTTGACATTCACCATACCCGCTTTTTTCGTAGTATTGGTAATATAAGCAGATAAAATCACCCTTAAATCGTCAGGTGAATTAAACTTAACATTTTTTTCGCCTGTTCCCGGAAAGATACCGCTGTAAGCACGATAATTATTGGTCGCAATTAAAAATGTTTGATTAGGATCAATAGGCTGTTGCTGATAAGTTAGATTTTTAATTCTTTCAGATTTTGGATTAATTAACTGGCAATTGCCATCGTAACGTGGTGGTGCTGTCACATCAATTTGATAACTGACGCCATCAATTGCATCAAAATTATAAGTTCTAAACTTATCCCAATTAATGAGATATTGTGGTTGAGTAGAGTTAACATCTATTTGATTATATACACCAGCAGCGCATTCCAGCCATTGTTTAACATCTTTACCAGTAATTTTAACCGCACTTAAAATGTTTGGATAAAGGTAGATGTCGGCAGCGTTTCTAAACGATAAATCGCCTTTTTTAACATCAACATATGCATCAGGATCGTTCTTTCGACCACCCACTTTAAATGGAGCAATGGCGGATAAAATGGGTAATCCATCCAAATCTGGATCGCCTTGAATAAACTGTTTTACATAGTCTATTTGTGCATCACTGATAATTTGTAATGCGGATGTATCTTCTACTAGTGCAAGATAACTGTTGATATCGCTCGAAACTTTGCCAATGGGTTTGCCTACAAATTCTCGAGTACCTTGATGATCTTGTTTTAAAATTTCAGTTATCTGTTGATCAGCCTGTACTAATGCTTTTTTATTTTTTATATCATAAATAGGGCGAGCTTCTGATTTTCCCGACGTTACTTGCCAATTAGTGCTGTCGCCTTCAAGCACTAAATCAACGACACCTAAATGGCTACCCCATTGACCTGGCATTACGGAAGGGACGTGATTGATATTGCCTGTTTTAATATCGGTATTGGGTAAAGATTTAAAATCGTCACTTGGGAAAACACCATGCGAATGACCAAACATAATTGCATTAATTCCCTCAACTTGACTCAAATAATAAACAGAATTTTCCGCTAACGCTTTATATGGTTCAGAAGATACACCTGAGTGTGGAATAGCAATTATAACGTTAGCACCTTGCTTTTTCATTTCAGGGACTAATTTTTTTGCAGTTTCAGTGATATCTTTTACTACTACTTTTCCATTTAAGTTAAGTTTATCCCATTGCATAATTTGCGGAGGAACAAATCCAATATAACCAATTTTAATAATATGTTGATTGCCATCTCGATCAATAACGGGGGTATCAATAATAATATATTGTTGAAAGTAGGGTTTGCCGGTTTTTGCATCATAAACATTGGCATTGACATAGGGGAATTTAGCCCCTGAAAGGCTTTTTTGTAAATAATCTAAGCCAAAATTGAATTCGTGATTACCAATATTGCCTACAACATAATTAAGCGTATTCATTGCTTTATAAACAGGATGAATCTCGCCATCTTTTAATCCTTTATTTAGGGCATAATCGGCCATTGGACTACCTTGAATCAGATCACCATTATCAACAAGGACGCAATTTTTTACTTCACTTCTTGTTTGATGGATAAGATTGGCTGTTTTCACTAATCCAAATGTATCAACAGGCTGATCTTTAAAATAATCATAATTCATCATGTTGCCATGTAAATCAGTGGTTTCAATTATTCTAAGATCAACAGTAGCGGCTTGAAGAGTGCCAGAAATGAATAGGGTTAAAAGGGATAACGTTAATTTGTTTTTGTTCATATAAATCTCCTATTTCTCTGACATGGTTATCCACTAACTCGTTATTGGTAGTGACTTTTGATATTTAATGAATCGTTCTATAATTGCAGGATGATAATTTGTGTCATGGATTGCTGCTTGGAGTGTTTGTTTGTCATCTAATGTAAAACATGACAAAACATCGTTAGTTAATTGCTCTTTTACTGAATCTTCAACAAAAGCGGCATCAATACCACATAAAGTAATATCCAATAATTCTAATCTTGAAAAACCAAATATTGATGAGGCAAGGTGATACTCTTTTTCGATGTCTGTACCAAAAATTCCGGCATCATCTGTATTTAATGTTATACGTACACCGTAATCATAAAGTTGGCGAACAGGGTGATTTCGAATATCGCCATGAAGTTCATTAACCAGTATACGATTGCTGGTTAAAGCAATTTCTAAAGTCACTTTTTTCTCAACCAACTCACGAATCAAGTTATTGTTCTCAATAGCGCGGATACCATGTCCAATTCTTTGTGCCCCATGTTTGAGTGCTTGAATAATGCTTTCAGCAGACTCAATTTCGCCTGCATGATAAGATTTTTTTAGTTTCAGCTGAGTTGCTAATTCATGCGCATCTTTAAAATCATCAAAATGACCAAAACTTTCATTTCCCGCAATATTAAATCCAGTGATAAATTGGTGAGGATTATCTTTAATAAAACGTAATGTGTCATAAACGATTTTAGCACCTAGATGCCTAACACCGATAACATGATACCTAACAGTCATATTATACTTTTTTTGTATATCCGTAATGGCGTTATCCATTTGACTGAGTGTTTGTTGAAATCTTTTTTGATCCCAAATAATTTCATCCTCAATTTTAGTCGTACAGATATGAAAAGGAGAGATGAAAAGCTCGCAATATATTAATCCTTGTTTGGCATTTCTACTGAGGAAGTCGTAGGTAATTAAATAATAATCTTCGGGCGTTTTTACAAAATTGGAAACAGTGTCATAAGTTTGAATGAATTGAACAAAGTCAGTTTCATCATAGCAATATCGACCATTTTTATACTCGTTTGCATCATATTGACCTGCTTTATAACATAAAGATTCAGGAAAAACGATGCGATTTTTTTCGGCTAACTGTTTTGCCATAAAAGGTGTAATACTACCTTCAATATGCTCATGTAAAATAACTTTTGGAACAGTATGTGTATTCATTTAATATTTTATCTAGTTTATTTTGCCAATTAAGTATAAATAATAATGATATGAAAAACACTGATTGGAAAGCTAAGCATAACAACTTTAGCTTTGTTAATCATAATCTTTACTATTTTACCTTGATCAGACATCTCATTGCCATACATTTTATGTAACTTAATCAGTTTTTATGCAGTAAGATGCATTAAAGTCATTGTAATGCATTACATATTTTGCAAGAAGGCAACAACCGTGGTTGCTGCCAACACTTTGATTATAAGAGTTTTATTTAACACGTCACAAATGATTAATTAACTATTTGCAGCTGTTGGTTTATTTAAGTCATCATTTTTAAAAATGATCATAAACACCACTGCCAATAATAAAGAGTAACCAGCAAAAATGAGCCATATGGTACGCCAATCGATAAGGCCATTTATTGTGTAATGATCAACAACAATGCCACTGATGGTTGAACCTAAATAAGCTCCGAAACCATTGGTCATGATCATAAATAGACCTTGCGCACTATTACGGATACTTGGTGAGACCGATTTTTCAACATACATTGAGCCAGAAATATTATAAAAATCAAACGCACATCCGTAAACTATCATAGATAAAAGCAGTAATATAAAGCCTGTTGGAGACGGATCACCGTAAGCAAATAAACCAAAACGCGCTACCCAAGCAAGCATACTAATTAACATGACATATTTGATACCAAGTCGTTTCATAAAAAATGGAACAAACAGAATAAACACTACTTCAGACATTTGTGAAATAGACAATAATACTGAAGGGTATTGCACAACTAAGCTATCGGCATATTCAGGAATGCTTTTAAACGAAAGTAAAAACGGATTACCAAACGTATTCGTTATTTGCAAAATACCACCAAGAAAAACGGCAAAGACAAAAAAGATTGCAATTCTTGGTTGTTTGAACAATACAAATGCGTCTAACCCTAAAGAACTAGCTAAAGATTTTCTTTTCGAGTTGTCTTTAGTAATGGTAATTAATGGTAGTGTTAATGAATATAAGCTAAGTAAAATTGAACCAGCAGCAGCAATATAAAGTTGCATGTTACTTAATCCAAATTTTAAGAAGCTTACTAGCCACATGGCGACAATAAAGCCAATAGTACCAAAAATTCTTATTTTCGGAAATTGGGAAATTACATCAAGATTTTGTGCTTCTAAGCAAGAATAAGAGATGGAGTTTGAAATTGCAATAGTTGGCATAAACGCAAGGCAATGTATCAAAATTATTACTACCATCATAAATGGTGATGTGACTGATGCTGCAATAAATAACGTAATTGCACCAATTAAATGACAAAGCATGAATAAACGATTAGCTGGAATCCATCTATCTGCCACAACACCTAGTAAGCCCGGCATAAATAATGACGCTATCCCCATTGTGCCATACACTGAACCTACTGTCATACCATTAAAATGTAACGTCTCCATCATGTAAGAACCTAAGGTGATCAGCCAACTCCCCCAGATAAAAAATTGTAAGAAAAATATAATCTTAAGTTTAAACTTAATATTCATTTTGATTCCTTATTAAATGACATATTTGATAATCTATTGCCTAACAATTACGAATAAAAAAATTTAAATTTAGGTAAATACTATTATCATTTTTATAGTGCTTTACCTATCAATATTTAGTTAAAAAAAATGGCAGTTAATCTGCCATTTATGATTATTGATTGAATAGTACAGATTCTAACGCAACGGTTATCATCTCTTTAAAACCAAGCTGACGCTGTTCTGGCGTCATCGCATCACCTTTACGAATATGATCAGACACCGTACAGATAGCAAGTGCTTTTGCGCCGTATTCAGCTGCCACACCATAAATACCAGCAGCTTCCATCTCTACGCCTAGAATATTGTATTTTTCCATGATATCGAACATTTCAGGATCGACACTGTAGAAAAGATCAGCGGAAAATAGATTACCCACTTTTACGTTTACGCCTAAATTTTTAGCAGCATTAACAGCATTACAGGTTAAATCAAAATCGGCAATTGCAGCAAAATCGCTATCTTTAAAACGTAAACGATTAACTTTTGAATCGGTGCAAGCACCCATCCCAACTATCACATCCCCAAGGTTTACATTAGGGCTAATGGCACCACAAGAGCCAATACGAATAATGTTTTTAACACCGTAAAATTTAACCAATTCAGTTGCATAAATAGAACAAGATGGAATGCCCATGCCATGCCCCATGATTGAAACTTTTTTTCCTTTGTAATAACCAGTAAAACCTAACATGGCTCTTACATTTGTTACTTCTTGCGCATCCTCTAAAAATGTTTCAGCGATAAATTTTGCACGTAACGGATCGCCAGGCATCAAAACTGTTTCTGCAAAAGCATTATCAACTGCGTTAATATGTGGGGTAGACATCTAATTCTCCTGATCTTTATTTCAAAAAACGATTACATTAACTTCATTTGCTACTTGTTAATAAAAGATTTACCATATTCCATTGCCGATAAATCAAAATAATCAGCGACACTTTGTCCAATATCGGCAAAAGTTTCACGATGCCCTAATGAGCCTACTGGTACACTATCACCATACACTAAAACAGGGATATGTTCGCGCGTATGATCAGTACCTGCCCAAGTTGGATCGCAACCATGATCCGCACTGATAATTAAAAGATCGCCTGGTTCAATTAGCGCTAACATTTCAGGTAAGCGACTATCAAAATATTCTAATGCAGCAGCATAACCAGCTACATCACGTCTGTGTCCATAAGAGGAATCAAAATCAACAAAATTAGTAAAAACAATGGTATTATCTTTGGCTTGTTTAATTTCTTCTAATGAGGCATTAAATAAAGCTTCTATGCCTGTTGCTTTAACCTTTTTGGTGATCCCAACATGGGCATATATATCAGCGATTTTACCAATCGAAACAACGTTGCCTTGTTTTTCGTCAACCAATTTCTTTAACATGGTTGGTGCTGGTGGCTCAACCGCAAGATCATGGCGATTACCAGTTCTCACAAATTCGCCTGCTTTTTTTCCAACAAAAGGTCTAGCAATAACGCGACCAATGTTGTAATCACTTTTATTGAGTTCATCACGTGCGATTTCGCACACTTCGTAAAGTTTGTCTAAACCAAACGTTTCTTCATGACAAGCAATTTGGAAAACTGAATCCGCGGATGTATAGAAGATAGGCTTACCGGTCGCCATGTGTTCAGCACCAAGCTCGTCCAGAATAACTGTACCCGATGAGTGGCAATTGCCAAGGTAACCAGGAAGTTTTGCGCGAGAGACAATTTTATCTAACAGATCTTGAGGAAAACTATTGGTTGTATCGGTAAAGTAACCCCAATCAAACAATACTGGAACGCCAGCAATTTCCCAATGTCCAGAGGGTGTATCTTTACCCGAAGAAATTTCGCTAGCATAACCATAAGCACCAATAATTTCACCTTCGGTTTGCATGCCTTTTGGATAGTGACCCGTTGACTCATATGCGGCTTCAATTAACCCTAATTTACCTAAATTAGGTAATTTAAGTGTGCCACTGCGTCCTTGTTCTGCTTTTCCTAATGCGCATTGTTCGGCAATATGACCTAATGTGTCGGCGCCTTCATCACCAAATTTTGGCGCATCTTTGGCACTCCCAATCCCAAACGAATCTAGGATCATAATAAAAACTCTTTTCATAATTTCCTCGAACTTATCAAAAACGTATCTTGTTACAAGTTATCTTCATACCGGCATTTTACTATAAGCTTATATGCGTGGGTACGAATTAAGGAACAACAGTCACTCGAACAAGTCTTCATATGTAGCTGTCTATTTTATAATAGTCATTTAAGTAATAACACCCTTGATATGAAATCTAGATGATAACGTCTATTATTTGCACTAAATGTATCTATAAACAATAATCAGTTTAACTGTAATTTTAAAAGACATCACTCAGGCATCTATAATACATGATCTAAAAAAACAAAAAAGATTTAAGCATGACTTTAGCCGTTTATTTGATTAATTGATCCACCAAAGTCGATCATTATCACATTTTTGTAATTAAAATATTAATAAATGTACATATTTTGGATTGCCAATAATCTTATAATGATTCGGGATTAAATAATTAATAATATAAGATTAACCACTGTGATAATATATGCAGCCATAAGTGATAAATTACCCAGTAATATCGAATAAAACATCTAAAACAATTTATTATTGGCTGTCTATTTCCACCCTGATAAGGTTGTAATGAATGAAACAAAGAATCCCAAATACCTTTAATCTTGAAGTTTATGCTCAAAAAGTGGTAACAGTAACTACGGTTGAACAATTAATGCATGTTTGGCAAAATAATCATCAGAATCTACCAATTATGATGCTTGGTGAAGGTAGTAATACGCTTTTTACTTGTGATTTTCAAGGAATTGTGATTGTTAATCGAATTGACGGTATTACTGTTACCGAAACCGAAAAAGCCTGGAATTTAAAAGTGGGTGCGGGCGAAATTTGGCATCAACTTGTATTACATACTATTGCGAATAATATCGCGGGGCTTGAAAATTTAGCGTTAATTCCAGGTTGTGTAGGTTCAGCACCAATTCAAAATATTGGCGCTTATGGCGTTGAGTTTCAAAAAGTGGCAGATTATGTGCAATTATTAGAACTTGCTACTGGAAAAATCATTACGGTAACGGATGGTCAATATGGTTATCGTGAAAGTATTTTTAAACAGCAGTATGCAGATGGGTATGCGGTGATTTATGTCGGGATTAAATTACCTAAACAGTGGCAGCCTGTGTTAACCTATGGCGAATTACGTAACTTTGATCCGAAAAATGTTACCCCTAAGATGATCTTTGATAAAGTTTGTGAAATCCGTCTTAGCAAACTGCCTGATCCTAAGGTGCTAGGAAATGGGGGGAGTTTTTTTAAAAATCCAGTAGTTGACAAAAGAGTTGCCGATAAACTACTTGAAATTTACCCAACCATGCCAATATATCCCCAAGCAGATAATCAAGTCAAACTCGCTGCGGGTTGGCTTATTGATCAATGTGGTTTAAAAGGATTTCAATTAGGTGGTGCTGCAGTGCATCAAAATCAAGCACTAGTATTAGTCAATAAAAATAATGCAACGGCTCAAGATGTGGTTGAGTTAGCGCGTTATGTTCGAAATGCCGTATTGCGAAAATTTTCGGTTAGTCTCTCGCCTGAAATTCGTTTTATTGGCCAAACAGCTGAAATTGATGTAGATAACTTTTTATAACTAACACTGTTATAAATTTAAATTGTCCATCATTTAGGTAGCAAAAAATAATTTATAATCAAGTAACAATTATAATTAAACAACAATATAGTAAAAAACGATGAAACATTCTTATTCATTTCCTATTTTATTAACAAGCTTATTATTTGTGACAATCGCTTTATCGGCACTCAATACCCAAGTGCCGTTATGGTTAGTGCGTAATGAGTTTTCACTAGGGCAAATTGGTTTAGTCGGTTCAAGTTACTTTGCTGGAAACTTGTTTGGTACCATTTTTGCTAATTGGTTTATTGGTAAATTTAACGCTCGTTATACCTATACCTACAGTTGTATTATCTTTGCTATTGCGACTATTGGTTTAAGCTTTTCAATGGATTTTTATAGCTGGGTAATATGGCGATTTTTTATTGGTATTGCCTGTGCAGTAACTTGGGTGGTGATTGAAAGTTGTATTTTAGTAACAGGAACCGTACGTACTCGAGGAAAAATGCTAGCGGTGTATTTAACCACTTATTATTTAGGCACGGTGTTAGGGCAAGCACTATTACAGTATTTTCCGCAGAATGTGTTGTATTTTGGTCTAGTGATTGCTTTATTAATGGGTCTGGCAATATTATTCATTTTGCTGACTCATTATAAATTACCGAAACGCAAAAAAAGCAGTTTTAACATCATTCCTATGATTTTGAATAAACCTTCACGCATTGGTTTGATTGGGTGTGTGATTGCTGGCATGTTGATCGGATCGCTCTATTCTTTATTACCCGCTTATTATTCTCATTTAGGCTATAACGACACTCAAGTTGCTAATTGGATGATTTTGCTTATTTTATCAGGAGTGATAGCACAAATGCCGGCTAATTGGTGTGCCGATAAATTTGGTCGACAAGTTGTATTATTGTTTGAATCCATATTAATGCTTTTTGCTTGTGTACTGTTGATATTTAATTGGTTTGATACATTAGCCATTATCTTGTTAGGAGCAACAATTTACACCATTTATCCTATATCTATGGCATGGGCATGTTCGTGTGTAAGAAAGCAAGATATTGTAGCGATGAATCAAGCCATGTTATTAACTAACACGCTAGGTAGTCTTATTGCTCCAGCAGCGATTGCTTATGTTATGGATAAAACGAATAATACTTATTTATTTGTCAGTTTTGCTATAATCTCACTTTATTTTATTGCTTTATTAGTTAAAAAAAGAGGAATCAATGCGCAGTCACCAAAATGCACTCAAATTAATTGAAATCTTAGCGGACGGCGAATTTCATTCAGGGGAAGAACTTGCAGTGGGTTTTGGAATAACTCGCGCTGGAATCAATAAAAATATGAAAGTGTTGCGCGAATGGGGGCTTGATTTCACATCGGTACAAGGTAAGGGTTACTGTTTAACTGCACCGATCGATTTACTTAAAAAAACTAAAATTGATCATTATTATCAAGCAGACAGTCGTTGCGAGATTTTACCTATTATTGATTCTACCAATCAATATTTACTTGATAAAATTGGGCAACTTTACTCGGGTGATTGTTGTGTAGCGGAATTTCAATCTAAAGCGCGCGGTCGACGTGGGCGTAAATGGTTTTCACCATTTGGTTCTAACCTTTATTTTTCTATGTATTGGCAGTTAGAGCAGGGCGTAGCTGCTGCAATGGGATTGAGCTTAGTTGTCGGGATTGTGATAGCCGATACTTTACGAGAGATATCCGGACAAGATATCAAAGTCAAATGGCCTAATGATCTTTATCTTAACGACCAAAAATTAGCTGGTATATTAATTGAGTTAGCAGGTAAAACTGGCGATTGTGCACATGCAGTAATTGGTATTGGCATCAACTTAATGATGAATAATCCAGATCCTAATATTGTAAACCAAAAATGGGCGAATTTAGGAAAGGTTGATCGTAATTTACTTGTTGCGTGCATTGTCAAAAACTTGAATATCAAATTATCTGAATTTGAAAAACAAGGCCTAGCGTTTTTTATAAACGATTGGAAACGATTAGATAACTTTGCTAATCGACCTGTAAAGCTGCTTATTGGTAATAATATTATCCGTGGTATTGCTAAAGGTATTAATGAGCAAGGTGCTTTAATGCTTGAACAAGATGGAAAAATCTATGCACATATTGGCGGTGAAATCTCATTGCGTGGTGATGATTAACCAATAAAAAACTATTCCATTTATTACATGGAATAGTTTTTAAATAGCGAGTTAAATTTTGTTTTTTTTACTTTTAAAACCTAGTACTCGCAAAGCATTGGCTGTCACAATGGCGGTTGTTCCGGAATCGGCTAATACCGCTAACCACAATCCAGTATAACCAAATAGACTTGTTATTAAAAACACTAACTTGATACCCAATGCAAGGGTAATATTTTGCTTAATATTACGGTTAGCAAAGCGGGTTAAACAAATTAAATTAGGCAAACTGAGCAAGCTATTTTTGGTTAATGCGGCATCCGCTGCTTCTAACGCTACATCGGTACCGCTGCCCATAGCAATGCCCACTGTAGCCGCTTTCATTGCAGGTGAATCGTTGATGCCATCCCCAACCATTGCAATGGAAGTCATGTTACGAATTTTTTCAATTTCGATCAGTTTGTCTGCTGGTAATAACTCTGCACGATAATCAATTCCCAATTCGTTTGCAATGGCTTTTGCCGCACGTTGATTATCACCAGTAAGCATTAAGGTTTTAAGACCCAGATCATCAAGAGCTTTTATTGCAGTCATGGAATCAGCACGTAACACATCTTGCAAGGCGATCATTCCTACTAAGTTCTGTTGTGTCACAACCACCACTACGGTTTTACCTGTGCTTTCAAGTTGATGGATTTTTTGCGCATCTTCATCATTTAATGGTTCGGATACCACGGTTACTTTATTGGGTGCAACAATATAATAAGTTTGATTATCGATATTGCCTTCAATCCCTACTCCCGCAATGGCTTTACGATCACTCGCCTCACTTACTTCAATCTGATGTTGGATTGCATAATCAACGATGGCTTTTGCTAAAGGATGATGCGAACCGCTTTCAATTGCCGCCGCAAGGGTCAGTAATTGTTGTGAGGTAACAGATTGAGCTATGACATCGGTGACTTTTGGCTTGCCTTCGGTTAGGGTTCCAGTCTTATCAAATGCCACCATTTTGATTGAACCAATATGTTCCAAAGCCGCTCCACCTTTAATTAATACACCTTGCTTGGCCGCATTGGATAGGGCAGATGTGATGACGGCCGGCGTTGAAATTACCAATGCACAAGGACAACCAATTAATAATAACGTCAATCCTCGATATACCCAAGTATACCAATCTTGATTAAGTAGTAGGGGAGGAATGACAATCACCAACAATGCAAACACGGCGATAGCTGGGGTATAGTAGCGGCTAAATTTATCAATAAATCGCTCAATGGGTGCTTTACGTTCTTCAGCATCTTCAATTAATTGTAAAATGCGATCTACGGCATTTTGTCCAGATTGCGAAATGACTTTAAGTTTAATGGTATTATCAACAACCAGCGATCCTGCCAAAATTTTATCCCCGGATAGATAATTGACCGGAATGGATTCACCTGTTAAGGCACTTTCATCAATGCTGGCCTGTTCACTCATTAAAATCACGTCAGCAGGTAGTCGTCCTCCTGATGAAATTTCGATAATATCGTCAGGTTTCAAACTATGACTTGCAACGGTTTTTCTTTTACCATCAATAATGAGCACCGTTTCTTGAGGCATTAAATGCGCAAGTGATGAAATCCCTTTTTTAGCTTTACTGGTTGCAAAGCCTTCTAACATTTCACCTATCATAAACAAAAAAAGTACCATGGTGGCTTCTTCAGCAGCGCCAATGAAAAGCGCACCTAAAGCTGATATACTCATCAATGATTCAATGGCAAATGGTGTACCACTACGCGTTAATATTAAAGCTTCTTTCAAAATCGGTACTAATCCGACAATTGCAGTAATGATAAAAGCATATTCCCCGGCTGTGTGATTCGCTAATAAAATAAGATAACTTATCACAATGAAAGAGCCTAAAATTCCTAATGGTAGGAAGGCTTTTTTATCAAAACTATGAGAATGCTCATGATGATGAGCCTGATTGGGTGTGGTTTCAAAAATCGGGGTATAACCTAATTCTATCACTTTGTCTTCAATCGTTTTTATTACGGTTTCATCATGCTTAGGAACAAAAACGATTAACTTTTCAGTAGAAAAAATAATTTTGGTTTGATGAATATTTGGTAGTGTTTTTACAGCATTTTCGATTTTACTTGCACAATGAGCGCAATCCATACCATTGATTTTCCAGGTTAATTTAACATTCTGGCTTTTCCGCTCAGGATCTTCCGGAGGATCTTCTATCTCATTTTTTTTCGTTGAACCTTCATTTTCACAGCCATGGCTTGCACCGTGATTGTCATTTGCATCATGGGAATGATGATTATCATGTCTATGATTGTGGGCAATATTTTGACAATCCTTATGACAATGGGCATGATTTTCATGATGGAGTTGTATATAATTGTTATTATATAACATAACGTTACCTCTTCTTATGGATGATTTTGATTGTACGCCTAAAAAAATAAAAAGAAATCTTTTTTTTATTTCATTGCTGGGGTAGATCTTAAATATTGAGTACAAGATAAGCTAAAAATTAAATCTCAAAGTTATCCATTTTATTTCTTTCTTTCACTGTATACCGTTCTTTTTTATGTTTATAATTGTACAAAATAAAATGATAGAGAAAGTTTATGTCTAAAGCTTCATCCTTTCGTCAAAAACAGAGTATTGTCTTTTTGGCCTTTCTAATTACGACCTTTATTGTCGGTATTGCAGGCGCTTTGCAATCCCCTACATTAAGTCGTTTCTTAACATTTGAAGTGAATGTCAATTCCCATTTAGTCGGGTTGTTCTTCTCGATAAATGCTTTAGCAAGCATTGTTGGTAGTTTTCTATTAGCAAAATATTCTGACAAAAAAGGGGATAGGCGCTATATTGTTATATTTTGCTGTTTAATGGGCGTTGCCAATAGTGTTACTTTTGCTTTTACGCGTCACTATTTTATATTGATCACGCTAGGTGTTCTCTTTGCCGCATTATCATCGGCTGCCATGCCACAAATTTTTGCTCTAGCACGTGAATATGCAGTAAAATCAGGGCGTAATGTGGTTGCTTTTAACTCATTAATACGTGCTCAGTTATCATTGGCATGGGTATTTGGTCCGCCAATATCATTCGGTTTAGCTTTAGGGTTTGGCTTTACTGTCATGTATTTAACTGCAATGTCCATGTTTATAATAGCGATGTTATGTGTTGCGATATTCTTACCATCGGTCGAAAAAAATCCTACCTCACAACTCAGCAGCGCAGCAGATTTACAAGCGACCAATGTACCACTTTGGAAAAATTGGAATGTGGTTTGTTTATTATTATCCACGGTATTTATGTGGACGGCTAACATGATGTACATTATCGACATGCCACTCTACGTTGATCTCGTTTTACATCTTCCCGACTCTTTACCCGGTATTTTAATGGGATTGGCTGCTGGTATTGAAATCCCCGTGATGCTCATTGCAGGATTTTTAGTGCCTTATTTGGGCAAACGAAATTTATTTTTTATTGCCATTACAAGTGGATTCATTTTTTATATTGGTATGATTTTTTGTACTGGCAAAGTTGCTTTATTGGCGCTACAGTTGTTTAACGCAGTATTTATAGGAATTGTAGCAAATATTGGCATTATCTACTTTCAGGATCTGTTGCCAACCAGAATGGGTGTTGCCTCAACACTCTTTAATAATGGGATTATTTTTAGCGTTATACTGGCAGGTATGTTGCAGGGGTTTGTTTCTCAAGCCTATGGGCATGAAGTTATCTATTGGATAGCGCTAGTGATGGTTGCAATATCATTACTGTTTTGTGCACTGGTTAAAAATGAAAAAACTAAAGATAGTTAATCACTAACCGATTAACCTTTACTCATTCGTCTTCCAAAATATTGGAAGACGACTTCACAATCAACCATTATCACTCAAATTTAGCTAACAACTTTTCATAGAAAACATAATCTGTTCTTTCATAACCAAGCGGTGTAATAGCGATAAAATGATTATTAGCAGCATCTAACTCTTTATTATCATCATCAAAAACCTGCTGATTACGCTTGGCTCTAAACCAATAATAATCATGACCTTCAGGATCTTGAGTCGGTGCCACCACAAAACGACTTACATCACATTCACCTTGCTTAGTAATTTTTAATCCTCTAATTTGGTGAGGATCGCAAGCAGGAAAATTAACATTAAAACAGACCTTTTTCGGGATAGATAACGACAACAGTTTACGAATGACCGATTCAGCATGATGCGTAGCACAATCCCAGACCGTTGGTTGGTGATCTTCAGTAGAGTATTGGCTTAAGGCTATTGATGGTATGCCTAAAACTGTTGCCATCATAGCACCGCCAACGGTACCAGATAAAACTGTTTCAAATCCCACATTCGAACCGTTATTAATACCTGATAACACCAAATCGGGTAAATTATTGACCAATAAATGTTTAATAGCAAATAACGAACAATCAGCAGGGGTACCATAAACCGCGTATTCTCGTTCATTACGCTGTGCCACTCGAAATGGTGTTTTTAAACTGACTGAACAAGATACGCCACTTTGATCAATCGCGGGTGCGACTACCCAAACTTCATGAGCAATTTTATTCGCCACATCCTTTAAAATTTTAATGCCTGATGCATCAATACCATCATCATTAATTAACAAAACGCGTTTTATTACTTTATGAAACATTTTTTATTTCCTTATTCGGCAAAAGTATTACATTGATTGATATCATCACTATCGAAACCTCGTTTAAACCAAGTATAACGTTGCTTGGAGCTTCCATGTGTAAAACTGTCTGGTACAACATACCCCTTACTTTGACGTTGTAAGCGATCATCACCAATAGCTTCAGCAGTTTTTAAAGCTTGTTCAATATCACCAACGTCCAAAATATTTTTTTGTTGCATTGCGTGCCCCCACAATCCGGCAAAGCAATCGGCCTGTAGCTCTAATTTAACCGATAAATGATTAACAAAAACTTCAGATTGCCCCTGTTTTAATTGTTCGATTTTATTGAATACGCCGAGCAAATTTTGCACATGATGACCAATTTCATGTGCTATGACATAACCTTGTGCAAAGTCACCACCACCACCAAGTTGCCGTTTCATCTCTTGGTAAAATGAAATATCTAAATACACGGTTTTATCAACACTACAATAAAATGGTCCCATAAACGTTTGACCAACGCCACACGATGTGCTTGTTGAACCTGTATATAAGACTAATTTGGGAGGGGTATATGTTCTACCTAAACGATTAAACGCTTGTTGCCAGTAATCTTCAGTACTTGCTAAAATGACGGATGTAAATTTAGCCGCATCCTCATCATTAATTGAATATTCATTTGAGTTTAGTGAGGAATTATCCGTTTCAATTAGATCTGAATTAAGTAATCCAGTCAAATCAACACCATAATAACCAGCGACTAGTACCAAAATAAATAAAACAACTCGACCTTTGCCACTCATTGGGATCCGAATTCCTGAATTGCTTCCATATTGTGAGCGGCGATCTTCAATATTATCACTCTCTCTTTGATCTCTCCAACGCATAGGAAATACCTCATCAGTTTTCGTAAAATTATTTTAAAGGATAAAAGGAAAGGTTACTAGATTAAGTTAATTGATATTAAATCTGTTAACTTAATAATTAAGGTGGTATGTAACTAATGATAGAGATAATGAACCAATCAAAAGTAAATCTATCTTATTAATTATCTAAAAATCAACTTTTACCAAATAGTGTTGAAGGTGCGAATTAAGTTAAATTCACACTATCATTTTATTCCTTGCATTCGAGGGCTTAACCTTGATAACGCTTTTCAAACTCTTGCAACGTTTCGGATATCAGTTTGATGTCACAATGCAGTTTGGATTGCAGGTGGATCAATAGCGTCCATAAGGCTTGATTGCGGGCTTCACGGCGTTGGTAAGCACCGTTTTGAGTTTGATTATCGGTTGGTTGGGGGTCAGCTCTGAACTCTTTTTTTTCTTTGATCGATAATTTTTTTAAATGACTCAATTGTGCCAGTTTTGCCAGTAACTCAACAGGCAAATTATGTTGCCGTAACTCAAGTTCAGTAATTTGCTCAAGCGGTAACGCATTGAAAAGAAAGTTAAAGTCGTTTTGATTGACATCGGCAATTATTTTGCCATCTTGTTTGAAATAGAAAAACACAATACCTGAATTTGCATAAAATCTAATGTCACAATTTTGTTGAGCTTGTAGTGCAAATAATAATTGTAACAGGGCATGATTACGTTCATCGCACTGTTGTTGTTTGATTGCTCTTTCTTTTTCTGGCAAGTCTGCAAGTTGATAGTCACTTACCCCGCATTCTTTAAAAAAAATAGATTGCAAATTGGGTAGATCCATTAATTTATTCAGTACCGGCAAAGATAAATTTTGAGTGGATAACTCTAATTTTTTAATCGACTGAAAATCAGCATGGTGCATAAAATAATTAAAATCATGATCACTTAAAACGGACAGCGAAATCTCCTTCGCCAAGGGATAATCAGCCAGCAATCCACTTAAACTGTTGGCGGGTAACGGGATATCATCACGCGAAATCAACTTATCTAAGCACGCCATATCGTTAGCACTTAAAAGGCACGACTTAATTTGATTCTGGTCATTGATTTCGAGTGTAAAACGCGTCAGTGAATTCGCATTTTTTTTTCGGCAGTTTATATTCATAAGCTGCTTATAATTCCATTCGAATTTACATTTATCGTTATGATAATTGGTTTCATAAAGATATATTAATCCCGAGCCATCAGGAAACCATCCGATCGTTTCTACCGAATAACCATCATTCCATAATGCCTCGGAAAAAACGAAACCATCTTTATATTCATAAGTAACACCATTAAACAGTTTACCGTGATAGTACAGTGGATCCCCGTTTTCATACTCATCGATAACTACATCATAATCAATTTTTACCGGTTGGGCATGTTTAAAAACCCCAAAATCCTGCTCAGCGGTAATTTTGCCTTCGGTAATTTGATAGACTTTAAACAGTTTTTGTTGCCGGTGGTCATAAGCCAATCCGGTAAATAGGACATCATTTAAAAAATAAACGCCCTGAATGATTTGTAAATGACTTAATTCTACCCGTACAGGTTGGTTAACGACTTTTATCGTGTTTGTTGTGTTCATTTTATTCCTTGCATTCGAGAGCTTAACCTTGATAACGCTTTTCAAACTCTTGCAACGTTTCGGATATCAGTTTGATGTCACAATGCAGTTTGGATTGCAGGTGGATTAATAGCGTCCATAAGGCTTGATTGCGGGCTTCACGGCGTTGGTAAGCACCGTTTTGAGTTTGATTATCGGTTGGTTGGGGGTCAGCTCTGAACTCTTTTTTTTCTTTGATCGATAATTTTTTTAAATGACTCAATTGTGCCAGTTTTGCCAGTAACTCAACAGGCAAATTATGTTGCCGTAACTCAAGTTCAGTAATTTGCTCAAGCGGTAACGCATTGAAAAGAAAGTTAAAGTCGTTTTGATTGACATCGGCAATTATTTCGCTATTCTGTTTGGAATAGAAAAACAGCAGACCTGATCTTGAATTAAGCTGGATATCACAATTTTGTTGAGCTTGTAGTGCAAATAATAATTGTAACAGGGCATGATTACGTTCATCGCACTGTTGTTGTTTGATTGCTCTTTCTTTTTCTGGCAAGTCTGCAAGTTGATAGCGACTTATCCTATCTTCATCCAAAAAAATAGATTGCAAATTGGGTAGATCCATTAATTTATTCAGTACCGGCAAAGATAAATTTTGAGTGGATAATTTTAATTTTTTAATCGACCGAAAATCAGCATGGTGCATAAAATAATTAAAATCATGATCACTAAAAATGTTCAAAAAAATCTCCTCCGCTAAGGGATAATCAGCTAGCAATCCACTTAAACTGTTGGCGGGTAACGGGATATCATCACGCGAAATCAACTTATCTAAGCACGCCATATTGTCAGCACTTAAAACATACGACTTAATTTGATTTTTATCATTGATTTTTATTGTAAAACTTATTTCTTTATTGACATCTCCTTTTCTGCAATCAATGTTAACAAGTTGTTTATAATTCCATTCGAATTTACATTTATCGTTATGATAATTGGTTTCATAAAGATATATTAATCCCGAGCCATCAGGAAACCATCCGATCGTTTCTACCGAATAACCATCATTCCATAATGCCTCGGAAAAAACAAAACCATCTTTATATTCATAAGTAACACCATTAAACAGTTTACCATGATAGTACAGTGGATCCCCGTTTTCATACTCATCGATAACTACATCATAATCAATTTTTACCGGATGGGCATGTTTGAAAAACCCAAAATCCTGCTCAGCGGTAATTTTTCCTTCGGTAATTTGATAGACTTTAAACAGTTTTTGTTGCCGGTGGTCATAAGCCAAGCCGGTAAATAGGACATCATTTAAAAAATAAACGCCCTGAATGATTTGTAAATGACTTAATTCCACCCGTACAGGTTGGTTAACGACTTTTATCGTGTTTGTTGTGTTCATTTTATTCCTTGCATTCGAGGGCTTAACCTTGATAACGCTTTTCAAACTCTTGCAACGTTTCGGATATCAGTTTGATGTCACAATGCAGTTTGGATTGCAGGTGGATTAATAGCGTCCATAAGGCTTGATTGCGGGCTTCACGGCGTTGGTAAGCACCGTTTTGAGTTTGATTATCAGTTGGTTGGGGGTCAGCTCTGAACTCTTTTTTTTCTTTGATCGATAATTTTTTTAAATGACTCAATTGTGCCAGTTTTGCCAGTAACTCAACAGGCAAATTATGTTGCCGTAACTCAAGTTCAGTAATTTGCTCAAGCGGTAACGCATTGAAAAGAAAGTTAAAGTCGTTTTGATTGACATCGGCAATTATTTTGCCATCTTGTTTAAAATAGAAAAACACAATACCTGAATTTGCATAAAATCTAATGTCACAATTTTGTTGAGCTTGTAGTGCAAATAATAATTGTAACAGGGCATAATTACGCTCATCGCACTGTTGTTGTTTGATTGCTCTTTCTTTTTCTGGCAAGTCTGCAAGTTGATAGTCACTTACCCCATTTTCTTTAAAAAAAATAGATTGCAAATTAGGTAGATCCATTAATTTATTCAGTACCGGCAAAGATAAATTTTGAGTGGATAACTCTAATTTTTTAATCGACTGAAAATCAGCATGGTGCATAAAATAAATAAAATCATGATCACTTAAAACGTACAGCGAAATCTCCTCCGCCAAGGGATAATCAGCCAGCAATCCACTTAAACTGTTGGCGGGTAACGGGATATCATCACGCGAAATCAACTTATCTAAGCACGCCATATCGTTAGCACTTAAAAGGCACGACTTAATTTGGTTCTGGTCATTGATTTCGAGCGTAAAACGCGTCAGTGAATTCGCATTTTTTTTTCGGCAGTTTATATTCATAAGCTGCTTATAATTCCATTCGAATTTACATTGATTGTCATCATATATGGTTTCATAACGACGTATTAATCCCGACCCATCGGCATACCAACTCATCATCTCTACAACATAACCATCGTTCCATAATAACTCTGAACTGACAAAACCATTACGATATCCATTGGTGATACCGGTAAAAAGTTTTCCTTGGTAATAGACAGGGTTTTCAAAATCATGCTCATCATCAATCACACTATAATCAATTTTTATTTCATAATGTTGTTTAAAAAAACCAAAATCCTGCTCAGCGGTAATTTTGCCTTCGGTAATTTGATAGACTTTAAACAACTTTTGTTGCCGGTGGTCATAAGCCAAACCGGTAAATAGGACATCATTTAAAAAATAAACACCCTGAATGATTTGTAAATGACTTAATTCCACCCGTACAGGTTGGTTAACGACTTTTATCGTGTTTGTTGTGTTCATTTTATTCCTTGCATTCGAGGGCTTAACCTTGATAACGCTTTTCAAACTCTTGCAACGTTTCGGATATCAGTTTGATGTCACAATGCAGTTTGGATTGCAGGTGGATCAATAGCGTCCATAAGGCTTGATTGCGGGCTTCACGGCGTTGGTAAGCACCGTTTTGAGTTTGATTATCAACGTGATTATCATTAACTTTATTGCTGAGACCTTCCTCAATACACAATCTTTTTAAATTAGTAAACTGAGCAAGATTTTCTAGTAAGGGAATCGGAAATTGACATTGACGTAAAGACAATCCGGTGATCTTATCTCGTGGCAAAATCTTTAAAAGATAATTAAAATCGTTTTGATTAACATCAGCAAATATTTCACCCTCCTTTTTGGAATAGGAAAACAGCAATCCAGATCTTGCATCGAGCCTAATTTCACAATTTTGTTGAGCTTGTAGTGCAAATAATAATTGTAACAGGGCATAATTACGCTCATCGCACTGTTGTTGTTTGATTGCTCTTTCTTTTTCTGGCAAGTCTGCAAGTTGATAGTCACTTACCCCATTTTCTTTAAAAAAAATAGATTGCAAATTAGGTAGATCCATTAATTTATTCAGTACCGGCAAAGATAAATTTTGAGTGGATAACTCTAATTTTTTAATCGACTGAAAATCAGCATGGTGCATAAAATAAATAAAATCATGATCACTTAAAACGTACAGCGAAATCTCCTCCGCCAAGGGATAATCAGCCAGCAATCCACTTAAACTGTTGGCGGGTAACGGGATATCATCACGCGAAATCAACTTATCTAAGCACGCCATATCGTTAGCACTTAAAAGGCACGACTTAATTTGGTTCTGGTCATTGATTTCGAGCGTAAAACGCGTCAGTGAATTCGCATTTTTTTTTCGGCAGTTTATATTCATAAGCTGCTTATAATTCCATTCGAATTTACATTGATTGTCATCATATATGGTTTCATAACGACGTATTAATCCCGACCCATCGGCATACCAACTCATCATCTCTACAACATAACCATCGTTCCATAATAACTCTGAACTGACAAAACCATTACGATATCCATTGGTGATACCGGTAAAAAGTTTTCCTTGGTAATAGACAGGGTTTTCAAAATCATGCTCATCATCAATCACACTATAATCAATTTTTATTTCATAATGTTGTTTAAAAAAACCAAAATCCTGCTCAGCGGTAATTTTGCCTTCGGTAATTTGATAGACTTTAAACAACTTTTGTTGCCGGTGGTCATAAGCCAAACCGGTAAATAGGACATCATTTAAAAAATAAACACCCTGAATGATTTGTAAATGACTTAATTCCACCCGTACAGGTTGGTTAACGACTTTTATCGTGTTTGTTGTGTTCATTTTATTCTCCTTTTCGTCCTGTATGAATGTTAATTCGGGGATCCAATATACCACTACAATTAGCACAGGCTACAAATTCACTTAAAAAATCCTCTTTGCTCGGTCGATTGGTTTTAAGGGTGTAGACATCAATATCGGTTAAATATTTCTCTGGATCTAATTTTTGTGCGCGCAGCTGTTTTAATACATCATCCACCGCTACCACTTCAGCATGGGCGCCGGGCATACCATTAAAGTTTTGTAAACGGTCATTATGTTTAACGATATAGCTTCTTATCCACCCTTCAGTTAATTTATCCATTTCACTAGGGTAATATCCATTTAGTGTTGCGATGTATCTGTCTATATCAGTCACTTTAATTGGTGCTGAGCCGTTTGTAAATTCCCCAGCTTCAACCACCACTCCTATTTTTTTCGCGGCATTTAAATCAAACGGTAAATTACCGAACTCGGTTGTATTATGAAATGTGATTCCCTTAATTTCACACGTTGCTCGCGAAATTGCTTTTAATTTCTTCCAAACATCCTCATCCCAATTCCTTGCCCGAGCCATTGCTTGAAACGCCGCAATATTATTCAGGTATCTTTCTTCTTTGACCATTGTATTAGCGATGGTTTTATGTACTTGCTCATTGCTATTTCTGGCTATAATTTGTGATGAAGAATGGAGAAGTGATTGTTCTGTTGCTTCAAAACCATTGTTGAAGTTAACGTGTAGATTGAGTTCATATTTTAAAAAAATTTCAGGTTGATATTGTTGCGTTAAAAAGCGTAAATAATTTGGATGGGGGAATAAGATATTTTGTGCAATCGTTGTTGATGAATGGGTGTAATCATTTGGCGCCGGTAATAATTTAAACTCTTGCAATTGCTGGACAGCAACACTTGATTTAGGATAGGTGGCTGATTCGTTTTGGGTTCGATGTGTCGTTATTGCAATTGGTTCTTTGGCTATTACGTTGCCATTTTCGATAAGGAAGGTTTTCGGGTCGTTTAAGAAATTATCGATCTCTTCTCTGGTCATTTGTCGAAGTAAAGAAGCGTCTTCCTTTATAAAATGAAAATTGGCTCTGGTCCCTTTGATATTGATGTAAGTTAACGCGCCAGTGGTGACCCCAGCCGCGAATAAACGAAGAACTCGAGACAGTTTTTCATCAGCTGGAAGGGTTTTATCGTCTAATGTAGAATAAATTGCGGAAGCAACATCGGTAGAAACCATGATAGCCTGCGTACTATCAGCTGCAACTTGACCAATTAACATGGCTTTAACGGTATTGGCTTTAGCCACATTCCCAGCTTGCTGAGATAAAAAGGACAAAGGTCCCCATTTTGTAAACGCCGCCGTTGAACCTAATCCCAATAAATTGGCCACAATGCTTAGGGAATCTAAGCCATCTTCTTTCCAGTTATTGAAACCTGTATCATAACGCTGAGCGATATTTATGGTCGAAGCTGTAATGCCTGCTATTGATGAAGCCGCCAGCCCCCATAGTGCCGCTGTGCCTAATTGTCCGCCTGGTACAAACAATAATATTGCCCCTGCAACGATTGCACCACACATTGCCACCCAAGACAGTGCATTGGAAATGCTATCAAGCCAGGTTGCGCCATCGGTAGTGAATTGATATTCTTCAGAGTAATAGTGATCGTATATACTCCATTGGAGTAGTCCTTCAGCATCATATTTAGGGATTTCTAAAGTAGGGTGGTTAGAACGGAGATAACGGCATTTTAAGGTCCCTTCAGGATAGCGGTTATTGCGTTGCCACTGTTTTAAAGCATTAAGCACCGCTGCTTGTTCATTATCGCCTTTACCAATAAATACGCCGCACCATCCTTGTTGGACAGGACTGGTCCAATCTAATAGATAAGCACTGTCATCTTTATAAAAATAACAGACTTGTAACAGGATTGAGTTGCTATCAGGGTATTGATATGAGTAGTGTCTGGCACTAACGATATTGAAATTATCTTTATGACTATCGGGTATTTTTTTTAGCAAATATTCTAATTTGTCACGGTAAGTGTCCATATTGGTCATACGTTCTTGATATTTGCTGTTTTCTTCTTGATTTAGCTGGCTTTTTGATTCAAGGGATCGAATTAATGCAATTTGTTTTTTTAAGTTATGGAACACACTGAATGGATTTTCTGTTTCATCAAATGAACCCGTGTCATAACTTAAGCATTCTTCATGACTTATCACATTTTGTACGTAAAGAAAAGTTTTCGGATTTTTATCACCTAAACTCTTTTTTACCGTACACACTACAGTATGTGTACCTTGATAAATCCATTCAGTCCCCAACCATTCTGAGGTTTTAGGTCCATAAATAATGTGTTGTTTTTCTTTATCTTCATCGCTGTGATTTACACAGTGCCATTGCACAATTAAATGTTCGACCTCTGTCGCTTTCGGATTAAACTTCTTTAAAAAAAAAGATATTTTTCTATTGGGTGTGACAAACCTTAAGGCTGGTTTGGCAACAATAACATAATCTTCAGTATCCATTGTTTTAAATCCTAATATTTTTTATTATTATTTTTTTGATTCGCTTTGCGTATAAGAAAATGAATTAAATCTTTCTGTTGGTTATAAGGTCCAATTGATTTTTTAATATTTTCTACTGGATCGTTGTGATAGATCTGTTTATAGACTTTAATCGTTTTTGCGACGATTTCTTCGGCATAGCTTAAGTAGTTAATGATTTTCCCCGCATTGCCAATTTCGATTGCTTTATGTAACCGCTGGGCATTGGCTTTGGCTAATATATCGTCTACATCCGGATACGAACAGGCATATTCCATGCCTATAGGGACGTTTTTTAAAACGGCTTTTCCTTCGCGATCCAATTTTCCTTGTCGTAATTCGCCATTTTTAAAGCGTACCACATATTTGGTCATTGGGATTGGGTAACCATCTTCAGTTTCAAGCATCAGTGTGATGCCTTCTTGCCTATCTTGTGCAGTATATAAAGCAGGAACATCGATTGGATCATAATTTAACGTCGCCGGTCCCATTTTTTGCAGAGCATTGCTTTTTATATACACATTATCCGCTGTGCCCAGCTCAATGCCCTCACGGCTGATTTTGATATACGAACCACCACACATTAAGGTGATTTTTTTACTGGCGGTTAACGTCATTTTGCTGTCCACACTGTCGATGTGGATATCTTGTTGAGCCGCCATATTCAGGTTGGCATTTTGCGCTTGCAGGTTGATTTCCCCCTGATTGGCCAACAGTTTCATGCCCGATTTATGGGCAAATAAGCCTATGGCTTCATCGGATGTGACTGTGATGTTTTTCAGGGCATGGATGTCGGTTTGGTGTTCACTGGTTAAGGAAATACTGTTACTCGAGGACAGTTGGATATTTTCCGGACTGGTTAACGCAATGCCTGCCTGTGCATAAGCTAAGATGCCACTTTCAGTGAGCGTCGTTAACGCTGCTTTAAGCTGGTCCTGACTGGCGGTGTCAGCACCGTGTGCGTCACATTGATTGGCAGCCTGTTGCAGCGCTTTGGCTATCGATAAGGCATTTTCCAGCTGGGTAATGGCGCCTTGCATATCCAGTTGCTGACCTTGCGCTTTGGGCTCGGTTTGTGTCGTCAGGTATAAACCTTTTTCAGCCGCTATCGCCCCCCATTCATCGGTGCGCAGTTCAAACCCTTCGCCCCGTAACGCTTTTTTTTGGTTGACTAAGTGTCCCAGATTGAGTTGCGTTTTGCCGTATTCGGTCGCCAGCTTGATGTGCTCCTGCCCCCGTTTGTCTTCCATGCGCAGTTTGTTATTGGTGGGGGTGCGAATCACATTGCGGTGTTTGTTTATCGTGGTCACCAGGTCAGGGTGCGCACTGTCGTGCAGGGCATGGGCGATATACGGTCGGTCCGGATTGCCGTTGGTGAAGGCGACCGCCACTTGCGTGCCGTCAATGAGCGGAAAGTGAATGCCATAGGTGCTGCCGGCATACGGTCTGGCCAGTCTTAACCATAGGCTCTCTTCCCCGTTTTTCCACGCTTTTAAGTCAAAGTTAAATTTAACCCGATAACGACCCTGTGTATCAATGTAACCGTAAGTGTCATTATCCGGACTGCTTACCCGTGCCGGCAGGGTGCCGTGCACCGTCGGCGCCGGCAGCGGTGCCGGTCGGTAAGGTTTTAAGGCGTGATACGGTATGGCGGTAAAACGCAGTTCGTAAGCTTCGGTGCGGTTGCCTTGCCCTTCCACACTTAATATTATGACGCCCTCATCAATGTCCATCCATGGACTACCGTTAATCTGTATGCGTTGACCCGGTGTCAGATTGGCATGATTGCTTTTCCCGTGGATGATAGTTTGTTGACTGATGGCGTGTTCATGACGTATTCGCGCATACCAGTTACCACTTTCCACCGCATTGTCGTAAGGATTGTTGCTGTTATGATGGCTCTTGTCATTGTCATTGTCATTGTCATTGTCATTGTCATTGTCATTGTCATTGTCATTGTCATTGTCATTGCTATTGCTATTGCTATTGCTATTGTGATAATTGTCGTTATTGTTGTTATTGTTGTTATTGTTGTTGTTATCTTCCTCTTCCCCGTCTTTCTCTGCCTGACCGTGTGTGGTCAGACCTTTGTAATGCTCATCATAACGGTAATCGGTGCCATAAGTGGTGGTGTCTTTCGGCTGGCTGTTGATTTCACCAACGAAACTGGCGTTGGCATCGCGGTAGTTATAATCCTGCACCTTAACCGAGGATTCGACGACCTGACTGCGCAAGGTGATGTCCCAGACACTTTCCCGTCCACCATCCAGGGTGCCACTGGGCGGTTGGTAACGGATATCCGACGCCTGCCCATACCCCTGCTCGTTATCACTGATGACCATCACATCACAATGATGCTCGCCATGCGTTTCAAACCGGAAATACACCCCCACATCCGCCAGCAGTCGTTGAATGAATGCCAGGTCACTTTCCTGCCATTGCGTGATGAATTCTCGCTCAGGATAGTGATGGTTTAATTCCAGACGATAATCCACCCCCGTATAGCCATGACTGCGCAGCACTTCTTCAACCACACTTATCACGCTTTGTTTCTGAAAAATGGCATAATTGTGACTTAACCCCAGTCTTGCCAATGGTGAGGATAAGACCACCTGATAGCGGACCTCGTCGTGACTGACCGATAACTGTCCAAATGTGGTTATCACGCCATAGAGCGTACGTGATGCACCTTGTGAGAATAAGGCGTTCAATGAATTGAGTGGCGTGTTTTGCTTTAACCCGTTTAAGGGCGCTGTCGCGCTTTGAGGATTGACCGACGACTCGGAGGGTTTTAATTCGTGCAATGCATCAAATGGGGTGCTGGCGTTCAGTAAGTCTGAGGCACCCAATGCCAAAGAGGTCAAATCGGCATGAACAGGATTGAAACGAAACCAGGCTTTTTGATTGAGAAACGATTCCGCATCCAGATGTGGATGTGGGCTGGTAAAGGTGATGGTGTAATGCCAGGGCTGGTTGAGTTGTTCATTGCCGGCAACCTGTAAAACCGAAATCGGCGCGCTTTGACCATCGACAGTTAAGGTATAGCGATTATGGGCGGTGCCTTTCTTCAGACTGCGCTTTAATCCATGTTTTAAACCATGACTTAAACCATTTTCCAATGGATTGATCAGATGGGTTAATCCTTTATCCATGTTATCCTCTTTTAGTATTTCATGCTTACGAAATATAGATTATTGTTGTTATTGTTGTTGCTATTGTTATGAGTAATGATTTAGCTTTGCTGCAATTTGATTATTTTTTAGATATCAACATCATTGAACATCCGGAATTGATTAACGTCAAAAAATCATTGAAGAGTGAATATAAAATACACGGTTTCGTGTATTTTGCAACTTTTTTTTGAAAAATACTTTAATTTTAAACTAGCTGGATAACTTAATGATATTATTCATAAATAACTGAAACTCTTGTAACAATCTGTCGTCTAAACCTGATCAAAAAAGGATTAACAGATTTGGCTTTGGCTGATTGTTTTATTAGTCTTTTGCACAGAATGTTGATAAGTTTTATCGTGGAGTTAACATTTATACTGAAACATCGCTCTTTCCTCAAACCGTTTGGCAAAATAACGGACGCAAAGTGATAAAAAATGGGTTTTACCGACCATTAAGATAAGCCAATCAATGAAATTTTCGTGTGGTTTAAAGGTAAGGGTAATGATTCTTTGAAAGTCGAGTTTTATGAATAAGTGATAATGTGCTTTGTAAAAAATATTTAGGAGTGTATGCCGTTTCGTTGTTTTTTTGTCTTACATTGAACGATTAAGTACGAATTGAGAGGGAGGGGGGGAAGCTCTGGTAACGTGGGGATGTGTCATGATGTTATCTCAATGGGGATTGGTGATGGATAAATCATGATAAAAAAATGACTTTTTATTGTCACCTTCCTTTTGGGTTAAGAGGGGTACTTTGTTGTTCAACGTAAATAAGCGAAAAATTGTAATGGTATACACTCCTAAATCTTTTTTACAAGATAAACATAAAATTAGTCGATTCAAATTCAATTTATGTTTAAGTAGTATTGAGAGCGGACTATCTAATCAAGAATTTTTTCATCAGCATTATTACCTTACCAACACTCATCATTTGGCAAGTCAAACGCCTTATTGACATTAGCGGAATGAATAAGGTGAATGACAAAACAAACTTACTAAAATTTGATAAAACATCATCATTACCAAATTAAATAGCGCTGAACAGTAGAGCTGACTGATTAAATTTTAGTGCCTAAATCTGTTTTTTATTCAGTTAACTAATAGCAAAGAATTAAACGATTACTCAATATGAGCAAACTTATGCGTTTGAATGCTTAGTAACCATTTGTTGTCGATGCGGTTTTGGTTGATTTTGCCAAGTAATTCAATTGTTTCAAGCATATTAAATTCACCCTTTTTTTCGCAAGGAGATAGATAATATCGTTTGGCTTGAATCTGGTGTTCGATATATTGGCAAAAAGGGAGAAAGTCTGCATGATTTTCAGCAACAATTCGCACTTCGTTTGCAGTCGGTTGAGCGATTTTTTGGTATCGTGCTTGATAACAAAATTTAGGGCTAAGGGCGATATAGTCAATTAAAGGATCGACTTTACCTAACCCATTACTTTCAATAGCAACAAAGTAGCCGGCTTGTTTTAGGGGGAAAAGTAATTCTGGTAGGGCGGTAACCATCGTTGGTTCACCCCCAGTAATAATGATGTTTTTGCTGGTATATTGTTTCACTTTAGTCAATAACTGATCTCGTGTAAAACGGGTAAATCGGCGAAAATTAGTATCACACCAAACGCAATTTAAATTACACCCAGCAAAACGAATAAAAATGGCAGGCATGCCTGTATTATAACCTTCGCCTTGTAATGATTCGAAGATTTCAACAATACGAAATTCCGTCATTTTTCGCTCCGATGGTACTCACAGTAAGATGTGGGGGTTTCCCAAAGTTTGATCATCGAGATAGGTAAGTATTGTGACAGGCAATCAAAAATAAATTTACTCATCCCTTCGGCAGTGGTGCGACAAGGAAAGGCAAAAATTTTTCGATCCATCTCTTGCAATAGTGAAGCGATACGGCATTCATTAGCATTATTTTGATTATAAAGGTAAGCATGATCAAGCGGATCCACAATGTGCTGTTTAACAATCGCTTTTAAATCAGCGTAATCCATGACCATATCTGCACTGGAACCCGTAGCTATCAGATCACCTTTAATTTCGACCAATAAGCGATAAGTATGTCCGTGAAGGTTATGACATTTTTTGTTGTGCCCGTCTAACATATGACAAGCATCGAATTGAAATTCTTTAGCAATTTTGAACATGTATTATTCCTAGTTTTTTTTCGTGGGATGGATCACGAACCACGGTTAGACCATCTAACAAAATAGAGCGGCTAATATAATCGATTAGCGGCTAAATGTCATCTTACAATTGTTATTACGAGCAATATTCATTACACTAATGTTGTAAAATTGAACATTTATATTTTGCTTATTTCAGTAACTGAATATAAATTCATTTTATTGTCGATTTTTTGTAAAAAATTTCATAAAAAACTCTTGAAATTTATCTTTCCACACTCATTTAGTAACCATGCAAATGGTTTATCTGCTTAAAGCATTTAAGCCAAATCTATTGCTCAGGAGATAATTAATATGAGGTTAGATAAACTCACTAATAAGTTTCAACAAGCTTTAGCTGATGCACAATCATTAGCATTAGGTAAAGATAATCAGTATATTGAGCCTGTTCATGTTTTAACCGCCATGCTGAATCAAGAAGGCAGCAGTATCAAGCCGTTACTGGCAGCAGCGGGGGCAAATGTGACAATGTTACAACAAGAACTCAATCAAGCAATTGATCGATTGCCACAAGTACAAGGTGTGGGAGGAGAAGTCATTCCATCTCAAGATTTTGTACGTGTATTCAATCTTTGTGACAAGTTAGCGCAAAAAAATGGCGACAGTTATATCTCATCCGAACTCTTTATATTAGCAGCGTTAGAAGAAAAAGGCAGTTTAGGTGATATTCTTAAAAAAGCCGGTGTGACCAAAGAAAGATTGAATCAGGCAGTAAGTCAAATAAGAGGAAGTGATAACGTGAACGATGCTAATGCCGAAGATCAACGTGGTGCGTTGAAAAAATATACCATTGATTTAACCGAGCGTGCTGAACAAGGTAAGCTTGATCCAGTCATTGGGCGTGATGAAGAAATTCGCCGTACAATCCAAGTATTACAACGTCGTACTAAAAACAATCCAGTGTTAATTGGTGAACCAGGTGTGGGTAAAACAGCCATTGTTGAAGGACTTGCGCAACGCATTGTTAATCGTGAAGTGCCTGAGGGATTACGGAATAAACGAGTACTGTCTTTAGATATGGGGGCGTTAATTGCTGGCGCAAAATATCGCGGTGAATTTGAAGAACGTTTAAAAGCCGTTTTAAAAGATTTAGCCAAAGAAGAAGGGCGCATTATTTTATTCATTGATGAAATCCATACCATGGTTGGTGCAGGTAAAAGCGATGGGGCAATGGATGCAGGTAATATGTTAAAACCCGCATTAGCCCGCGGTGAATTACATTGTGTTGGTGCTACAACGTTAGATGAGTATCGTCAATATATTGAAAAAGATCCCGCTTTAGAACGTCGATTCCAAAAAGTGTATGTGGCTGAACCTACTGTTGAAGATACGATTGCTATATTGCGTGGTTTGAAAGAGCGTTATGAATTGCATCACCATGTCCAAATCACGGATCCCGCAATTGTGGCTGCTGCTACGTTATCGCATCGTTATATTTCCGATCGTATGCTTCCAGATAAGGCCATAGATTTAATTGATGAAGCTGCGTCAAGTATACGTATGCAAATGGATTCAAAACCGGAATCATTAGATAGACTTGAACGCCGTATTATTCAGTTGAAACTTGAGCAACAAGCGCTTAAGAAAGAGTCTGATGATGCGAGTAAGAAACGACTTGAGATGCTAAATGATGAACTTTCTGAGAAAGAAAAAGAGTATGCGTCACTTGAAGAAGAGTGGAAGTCAGAGAAGGCTGCTGTTTCGGGTACTCAGACAATCAAAGCAGAGTTGGAAAAAGCACGCACTGAAATAGAACAAGCTCGACGTGCTGGTGATCTCAATAAAATGTCGGAGCTTCAATATGGCAAAATCCCCGAACTTGAGAAAAAACTGGCATCGGCAACACAGCTAGAAGGCAAAACCATGAGGTTATTGCGTAATAAAGTTACCGATAACGAAATTGCCGAAGTTTTATCTAAAGCTACGGGTATTCCTGTTTCAAGAATGCTGGAAAGTGAAAAAGATAAATTATTGCATATGGAAGATGCGTTACATAAACGTGTGATAGGTCAAGAAGAAGCCGTAGTTGCGGTAGCTAATGCGATTCGTCGTAGTCGAGCAGGACTTTCTGATCCAAACAAACCAATTGGTTCTTTCTTATTTTTGGGACCAACGGGTGTAGGTAAAACCGAACTTTGTAAAGCTTTGGCTAACTTTATGTTTGATAGCGAAGATGCCATGGTCAGAATCGATATGTCTGAATTTATGGAAAAACACTCAGTGGCACGTTTAATTGGTGCACCTCCGGGTTATGTAGGGTATGAAGAAGGCGGTTATTTGACTGAAGCAGTGCGACGTCGTCCTTATTCCGTCATTTTATTGGATGAAGTGGAAAAAGCACATCCGGATGTCTTTAATATTTTATTACAAGTATTGGATGATGGACGCTTAACCGATGGACAAGGGCGTACCGTTGATTTCCGAAACACAGTGATTATTATGACATCTAATTTAGGTTCAGACTTGATACAAGGTCATGTTGAATTAAGTTATGATGAGATGAAAGCGTTAGTAATGACTGTGGTAACGAAACACTTTAGACCAGAATTTATCAATCGTATTGATGAAACTGTGGTATTCCATCCACTTGGTCAAGAAAATATCAAAGCAATAGCCAGAATTCAATTGGCTCATGTGGAAAAACGTTTGGATGAACGCGGTTATCAATTGGACATCTCTGATGCAGCGTTGGAGCAACTTGCCAAAGTTGGTTTTGACCCAATTTATGGAGCAAGACCATTAAAACGTGCAATTCAACAAGAGATTGAAAACCCATTAGCACAACAAATCTTATCAGGTAAACTTGTGCCAGGTAAAACCATTCATTTGGAATTAGTGGGTGATAACATTGAAGCCAAACAATCGTAATATCCTAATTTTTTAAATTAAAAGCCTGAAAACAATATGTTTTCAGGCTTTTTTATTACTTATCTTCATCGATTAAATGATACAAAACAATATGTTTTTAATCGGTTATTTTCAGAGAGTGCAAACTGATGTCCCATCTATTTTAAATTACTGTCTAATGTCAGAATTCAATCATCAATCTTTCTACTTAATTCCATTAATGGGTCATAAAAGCAATTACAGTTAAGAAGAATAGGATCTTTTCTGTAATACCGTTCATTCATTATTGATAGGGATTTCACCTAATTAACATGCTCGATGTTGATGCATTTTCTTTATTTATGACTAAAATTAAATCTTTAATCTTCTTTTAATGAACTAGGTAAAATTTATTAATGTTGATATTATCCATTAACTTATAATGTAACATTATATTCAACACTTGGCTTTAAATTACGTTAAGATAAAATAAAAATCAACAACAGAAAGTAATAAAATATTGCTAAATCAATCATAAAGCATCATACTAAATCATATTAATAAAATATCCATTAGTGAGTGAGAGGAAAAATAAATGATTAAATTAATTATCAGTGATTTAGACGGAACTTTTTTAAACGAACAAGGCGATTATGATCGTGAACTGTTTGCAAAAGTTTATGCACAAATGACAAATGAGAATGTCCATTTTGTTGCTTGTACAGGCAAACAGTGTGAGCGGGTAGAAGAGTTGTTTGGTGATGAGAGTAAACGGATTTGGATCGTTGGTGACAGTGCTACAGCAATTAAATTTAATGGAGAATTTATCTATCGTTCTTTTTTACCCAATGAGGTAGGACAACGTATTATCAAAACATTGGAACAAGTCAGTACCGATCATGTCATCATTGCCTGTACAGCAAAAGGGGCAGTGATTCGTTCCGATTTACCAGTAAGATTGAAACAAAAAGTTCGTGGATCTTATGCTGCTATTATTGAAGTTGATGAACTCAGTTCAATTTCCGATGATTTTATTAAAATCACGGTCTATGATGAAACGGGGCAATGCCCACAAACGCGTTTGCATTTAACCCCTTATGAGGATAAGGTGTATATTGTTGTATCAGAGGCAACTTGGATTGATATCACTGATTATGATGTGCATAAAGGTACTACTATCAAGAAATTACAAGAAATGCTTAAAGTAACGGCTCAGGAAACTATGGCATTTGGCGATGGTTATAATGATATTGAACTATTAGAACAAGCCCAATACAGTTTTGCCATGCGTAATGCTTTTGAAGAAACGAAAGCGAAAGCTAAGTTTATTACTGGCTATAACCGTGATAGTGCCGTTCTAAAAACCATTCAATTGATATTAACTTTACAAGCAACGTAGCTAAAAAATAGATTCGCTCGACCTTGATGCGAATCCATTAGGCGACTTCTATTGTTAGATCAAAATTCTCAAAACCTTCAATTTTCGTTTCTTGACTGACTACAACAATATCGATATCTTCACACGTTGCTACTTTATAACGGGCTATCTGTAACATTTTATCGGCAATTACAGCGGCGACAACTTCATTACTTTGGGCAATCACTTCCTTTTTAAAACAAGCGTCTTCATAATAAACGGCACTTAATCCGGCTTGTGGATCGAGTCCACAGACACCAATAAATGTTTGATCAAAGACCATGTTACGAATTTGATTTACCGTATCTGAACCCATGGTACTGCCTGTTTGAGGGTTAACTCTTCCGCCAAGTAAAATAAGCTCCCCCTGAGTTCGACTACTGAGAAGTGAAGCAATTTGAGGAGAATTTGTCACAATGGTTAAATTCATATCGGTGGGGATATAGCTTGCCATGGTCAAATAGGTTGAGCCTGCGTCAATAAATATACAAGAATTGTCTTTGATCAGTTCAGCGCATCGTTTGGCAACCGATGATTTTTCACTAACGCTTTGCGTCATTCTTGTTTCGAAGCTGGCTGATTGTTTTAATTGACTGACCGCGCCTCCATAAACACGTTTGCAAATTCCATCGCGCGTAAGTTTTTGTAAATCGCGGCGAATCGTGTGTTCTGAAACACCGAGTAATTTAATTAAGTCAGCATTAACGACTCGACCTTTGTCTTTCAATAACTGTTGAATGTAAGATTGTCGTTGTTCAGGAAAAGCATCATAATCAATCATCTATAACTCCATCAATTAATTTACCTTTATCCCACACCATGTTTTTGTGCAAAATATTATCTTCACCTAAATAGTGTGGATTTTCAGTATTGATATTATTTCGTTTTAATAAACAAGCATTGTATTCCATTTCGGTACATTGACGGCTTATTTGAGCATTAAAAAAATGTATCTGGCAATGATTTGATTTATGAATATAGTGTTTATTTTTGTAGTGATAAACGCTATCGATTTGAATCAGGATTTTTTGCTCTTTTTCGTCATAATCATAACATGTTTTTGTGCCAGTTGCTGATTTGTCTTTTTTGTTAAAGTTGATGTTACTTCCCCATAAGTTTGTTGCGATAAATTTACCGTTGTCATTGAGATAATAGTCGTAGTTATCGCCTAATCTGGCATTTGAGCGATACTTTTTAATGGCTAAATCCGCTTTACCATCAAAGTTGATATCTTCAAGACTAATACTGTTAAAACCGTTGTAACTGTAATCTAAATTTTGGATTTGTTGCAGCAAGTTATGATGTTTTTTATCGTAAACATTAATACCCACTAATTTGATGTGATTGTTTTTCTGTTTTGATAAAACGGCCGTAAAATAGACTTTGCTCAAGGAAGTGGATTGTAATAATTCAATGCGATTTAATTCGGCAGTGGACTGGTCATTTATGACAAACTGTTTTTGTAATACTACAGAGTATTGTTGATGTACTTTTCCATCGAACCAATAACCCTTTAATGTTTCAGGTAAAAACTTTTGAGTGTCAGCGTGTTCAAAGTGCAGGTTGATAAATTTAAAATAATGACTTGAATCCTTCACTTTTATTTTTTTAGAGATTTCATCAATATAGATATCTTGCTCATCGTACAGAACTAAAAGGGTTCTATTTTCAGGGCATGAACGGATGAATTCACATTCATTAGATAGTGTATTCAGGTGTTGTTGAAAGTCATTTTGATAAACCCAAAAACCTTTATTAATGTGATTTAAATAGGTTTCTATATACAACATAATTGGGTTGTCGGCAATATAACCTTTATAAGCATAAATGGAACTGAATGCGGGGAAAGATATGATTAACAATAAGCTGAGCAGTACATTTCTCATTTTATTTGTTTATTGATTGATTATTCTATTTTTTAATGATTGCACAGTATAATGCCTTAAAGGATTTTGTACAGATAAATTCGAACATATAAATTATAATGGGATCACCCCAGTGGGGTGCCTCTTTTTTAGCATAATGATGATTATTGCGTTATCTATCTTATGATACATTTGCATGGTTGATAACAGCAACTTAACACGACGCCTAAAAATTTCTCATATTCATAAGATTAATGATATAATTCATTGTTTAATCAGCAATGATACCTGTTTTCCTCACATACAGCTAGGCATATTGATGTTTCAATTCGTTAAAGTGCGGTCCCTTTGGTTGGAATAACAAATTGAGACGTATCTACATTTTCCAGTTTGAGTAAGGCAATTTTTTTATCAATTCCACCTGCATAACCGGTTAAATTACCTTTAGCGCCAATGACGCGATGACATGGAATGATAATGGATATTGGGTTATGACCAACAGCCCCACCCACTGCTTGGCTTGACATGCTTGCTGTATTGGTTTTTTTCTTGATTTGTTTGGCGATGTCGCCATAAGTAATGACTTGACCATAAGGAATTTGGCATAAAATATCCCAGACCAAATGTCGAAAAGGTGTTCCTTGTGGCGCTAAGGGTAATGTTTCAATTGTTGGTTTTTTACCGTTAAAGTAGTCGTCAAGCCATTTCTTGGTCGTATTGAAGATGGGTAAATTAGGCTGATGGTGTTTTTGAGCATGTTCTATCTGTCCGAAATATTTTTGCCCTTCGATCCAGACACCAACCAATTTATTTTGCTCACTAGCAAGCGTGATTAAACCCATTGGCGAGCAATAGGTGCAGAGATAAAACATAAATATCCTTATTGAGTAAAGATGCACGCGATCTATTATATCGACTTCTTATATTATGGATATGGTTATAATTTTTTTTATTTTACATGGTAAAAGCATTAACTCTGATTATAATGTCTTTATTTATCTTAAAATTACAACTATATTGAAGGGAATAGGATTATGGATTCAAACATTACATCTGCTAATTCAATGTCTCGAGTTGCTTTGGCCAGTTTTATCGGTACAGCTATTGAGTTTTATGATTTTTATATCTATGCAACAGCGGCTGCTTTGGTCATTGGACCGGTATTTTTCCCTGACAGTTCCCCATCTGCTCAGGCGTTACAATCTTTTGCCACATTTGGTATTGCCTTTGTTGCTCGTCCAATTGGCGCCTTTTTATTTGGGCATTTCGGTGACAAAATAGGGCGCAAATCAACCTTAGTGTTTTCCCTTATTTTAATGGGTGTTGCCACGACCGGAATTGGATTATTACCGGGCTATAGCGCTATTGGTTTTTGGGCGCCGTTTTTACTGTGCATTTTAAGACTTGCACAAGGGTTAGGGCTTGGTGGTGAGTGGGGTGGCGCAGCTTTGCTGGCAACGGAAAATGCCCCCCAAAATAAGCGAGCATTGTTTGGTATGTTTCCACAGTTAGGACCATCAGTGGGTTTTTTATTATCTAATGGTGTGTTTTTGTTGGTTACATTATCATTGTCTAATGAACAATTTTTACAATGGGGATGGCGTATACCATTTTTATTAAGCGCAGTATTGGTGATTATTGGATTGTATGTGCGTTTGAAATTGGTTGAAAGCCCCATTTTTACCAAAGCATTGCGCTGCAAAGAGCAAGTTAAAATACCAGCGATTGACATTTTGGTTCATCATTGGAAAACATTGGCTTTAGGTTCGTTTTCAATGATTGGTTGTTATACTTTATTCTATATCACTACTGCATTTTTATTACAATATGGCACCCAATATTTAGGTATTACTAAAGGTAATTTTTTAGGTTTTTTATGTATTGCAATTGTCTTTATGGCGATAGCGACGCCACTCTCTGCTCGTTTAAGTGATAAATATGGGCGTAAACCTGTACTGGTTGTTGGCTTGTTGTGTGTCGCCTTATCTGGCACAGTTATGACGCAGTTTATGGCAAGTGGTTCAGATCGATTCGTTTTGAGCTATCTATCTTTAGAGCTGTTTTTAATGGGCATCGTATTTGCTCCTATGGGCGCTTTTTTACCTGAAATTTTTCCAACCCATGTTCGTTATACAGGATCTTCTGTCGCTTACAGTATTGGTGGCATTTTAGGGGCATCCATTGCGCCAATTATTGCCAATTATTTGGTATCAAATGGGAATTTATCTTGGGTAGGGTATTATGTTGCCGTTGCGTCACTCATCAGTATTTGTGCAACACTGCTCATAAAAGAAACGTTAAACAGTGATTTTACTCAATAATGATGCAAAGTAAAAAAGACTCACTAAAGTGAGTCTTTTTAATCGCATTAATCGCATTTATTTCTTGTTGCATTTATTTTTCGAGAGCTTTTCCTTTTTCAACATAGCTCATATCACCTAAACTTTCGACAATAAATTTACCGTCATCGGTATAACGAATTTTAGTTACACTTGCATTACCCAATCCTCCTTTGACTGGTGTATCAAGCCATTCTTCAACCATGGCTGTGATGGCCATGCCGTGGGATACTACTAGCACATTACCACCACCATGAGCTTTAGCTGACTCAGCAATGACTTTTAATGCAGCTTGCATACGCGTTTTAACTTTTTTGTAGTTTTCTGCTTCACCTGATTTTTCGACAGCAGCAATGGCATCCATTATTTTGTTTAATCTGATTTTGCCTTTCCAGAATTCTTCCATTAACGCCTTGTCGTCTGAATAGCCTAAATGTTTAGCCGCAGGTCCCCACATATTAGGATCAAAATCACCTTCAAAAACACCAAAACATGTTTCGCGAAGTGCTTTCATTTCGTTAATTGGTAATGATTGTCCTTTTGCGTCTAAAACAATGCGGGCAGTTTGGCGAGCACGTCCCAAATCGCTTGAATAAGCTGCAATAAAGTTGACATCTTTTAGACCACGTCCTAGCTGCTCGGCAACTTCGATACCTGGTTGGGTTAATGGAGTATCTGACCAACCTTGAGCACGATGAACGTTATTGAACATAGTTTTACCATGACGAGTTACATACAAATTCACTTCCGCAGCAAACGTTTGGGCAATTGAGGCGGTAAGAATTATCGATAAGCTGGCAAGTTTGATAAATTTTTTGATTTTCATAGTTTCGTCCTTTTTGTTATAACAAATTAAATCGATAATCAACAATGGTTTCTGCTGATAATGTTGGTGAACGCTGAGCACGACCATCTCTTAATTTAGGCGTAATGTCTTTACTGCTCAAAGTTTTATAAGACCAACCATAACCTAATTTTGACAGAATCGAGAGATTCTTTAATGTTCCACTGGCAGGTTTCCAGATGTTGAACACATTGATTTCTCCATTTTTTAGAGTTTCATGTTTATAATTAAATTCACCATAGTTGAAGTATAAACCTACGGTGTTATCTTCAAATAAATCATAACTTAATATGCTTGATACTACTACTTCGCCATCACGCATATAGTCGGCCCCTGTCGCTGCCATGCCGTTATAGCGTCCACGATTGTTTTTACCTAGATGACGTCCATAATAACCTATCGCGCCTTTACGATTAGCATCCGTATAAGCAATCCCAAACTTGGCACTCCATTTGGATTCTTTCCATTCAATGTCCGTTGCATAATGCCAAGCTGAATCATCAAAATCTCGAACATTTGCTTTCATTTTATTATGATTTTTTAGCGCAGTGCTGCCGTAAATCTGTGAAGCTAAGATAAGTTTTTCGGTTGGTTTATAAGAAAATTCAATGGCATGACGTTTGATGTAATCTTTTGCCTCGCCATAGGAGTAATCCAGTTTAATAATTTTGTTTTTATAGGCAATGCCGGCTGATTTGATGTTATCAATTTTGTGCTTTTTGTCTAAGCTATAAAAATGCACTTTTTTGGATGACTCTCGCGGTAAGGTGCTGTCAATATAGGCTAATGATAACGCTAAATTAGAATATTTGAGTATACCACTGTAACCTAAATAACTATTACGAGTTAAGTGTTGTGAGGAACTAATAACGCCCATATCTTTTAAACTATGCCAACCGGCTTTACCATTAAAATTTAATTGTTCATTGCCGAGTTTGATTTTTGCATAGCGTTGGGTAAATTTATTAAAACCATGGGCATTGTGTTTGTTCGGCTGTTTACCATCGTTATAGAGTAAATTACGTGTAGCGAAGTAGTCACTAGCACCAAGTTTTATTATATTATCGTAAGTTAAGTCAAAACCAAGAGTATCGAACCAATAACCCGATTTGTAATTAAACGTAAATGCTTGCCCCCATGCACTATGCACTTCTTTTGGTTGGGATGCGTTTTCTTTTAGATATTTCCAGTGGTTGCGTGTAGAGAGTTCTAATTTGGTCTCTTTAAAAAAGGCATTATCCCATAGGGTTTTTGGTTCATAATGCTGGGAGGATTCATTAGCAAATACGGCATAACTGTTTATGCTAAAAAGTACCAATGTTAGATATTTCATTTTCATTGTTGTTTTCCTAACTGTTTATCCTGAATTAAAAATGTTTGGTATTGATGAGCTTTTTACTTTTACTAAACATTTAGGTTTTATTGCAAAAGCAATGACAATCCTATTATTCCACTTTAATTGTTTTAATTATGTTTTAGGTTATTGATGGTTTTCTCCTTTCTCATTACTTATTTAGGGATGATTTACCTAAATTAACATAGTCCATATTGCCAATTTCAACTACACGGTATTTACCATTTTGGTAAACGATTTTAACAACGCTGGCATTTGATAGAGGTTTGTTTTTAATTGGATCGTCGGTGAGATCGGATATCATAACTTGCATTGACATGCCGGATGAAATCGCTAAAACGTTTTTTTGATGTTTCTCTTGTGCAGTTTTTATAATACTTTTGAGGGCATTTTGAGTCCGTTCTTTAACTTGTTCAAAGTTTTCTGCTTCGTGTTTGGGATCACTTTTCGCTATTGCATCGGTCAGCGTTGCCACTGGAATTTGTCCTTCTGCATAGCTTTTATAGAAGTTGTTAACCGATTTGTAGCCAAGAGCCTTCATTGAAGCGGACACCATTTTAGTATTGGATCCGCCTTCAAATCCTCCATAAAAGACTTCACGTAGTTCTTTGAGTTCTTGAATTTGGTACTCTTGAATGCCTTTTTGACGTAATAATACCTGCATTGTTTCACGTTGACGACCGGCATCACTGGTGTAATAGGCATCAAATTGAATTTGCTTGTTTTTAAATCCTTCTCCTAAATAACGTGCAACTTCAATACCTTTATCCGTTAATGGGGAATCCGCCCAACCTTGTACTAAATCATAGGTATTAAATAACGTTTTACCGTGACGCGCAAAATAGATGGTGATCTCATCATTATGATTGTGCTCGTTATTATTTGATGCTTGACTTGATGGGTTGCAGCATCCTGTTATTAGTGCAGTTAGAGCAATTGATCCTGTGATTAGTGCTATTTTTATTGTTTTATTTTTCATCTTAAGTCTTGAGTCTCATATGGCATTATATTATGGATGGGCTAAATCAATTAGCAGGTAAGGATAATTAATCACTTACCTGTGTCATGATTATTTTAAGTTCTCCCCTTTGGATGAAATCACCGATTTATACCAATAAAAACTTTTCTTTTTATAACGAGTTAAACTACCTGATCCATCTTGATTTAAATCGACATAAATAAATCCATAACGTTTGGTCACTTCCGCTTTTGAAGCACTGATTAAGTCAATTGGTCCCCAACTGGTATAACCCATCACTTCTACACCGTCGTTGATTGCTTCGCGCACTTGTACAAGATGATCATTCATATAATTAATGCGATAATCATCATTGATAGTACCATCTGCTTCTAATTTATCTTTAGCGCCAAGGCCATTTTCAACAATAAATAACGGTTTTTGGAAACGCTCATAAAGCATGTTAAGTAGATAACGGATGCCGATCGGATCGATTTGCCAACCCCATTCCGAGGCTTTTAGATGTGGATTTGGTACCATATCCAAAATATTTCCTTTTTGTCGTAAAGAATCATCAGCGGTACCACAACAACTCATATAATAACTAAATGAGATAAAATCAATGGTTTCTTTTAGATCTTCCCGGTCTTGATCGGTAATCTCTAACTCAATATTATTCTCTTTGAAAAAACGCGTCATGTAAGTTGGATAATAACCGCGTGCTTGCACATCACCAAAGAACAGCCAACCATGATTTTCTTGTAAGGTTGCCCAGACATCTTCTGGTTTTGGTGTGAGTGGATATGCCACAGCACCAAGTAGCATATTCCCAATTTTGGCATCCGGAATGATTTGATGACACAATTTTACAGCTTGACTACTAGCAACGAGTTGATGATGAATCGCTTGATAGATTTGTGCTTTGGTGCTGTTTCTATCCAGACCGACACCCGTAAATGGCTCGTGCAACGACATGTTGATTTCATTAAATGTTAACCAATGTTTTACTTTATTTTTGTAGCGTTCAAATACTGTTTTAGCATAACGAGTAAAGAATTCAATTACTTTGCGATCACCCCAACCGCCATATTGAGTTACTAAGTGATAGGGCATTTCATAATGAGATAATGTGACTAATGGTGTGATGTGATGTTTGAGCATTTCATCAAATAATTTGTCATAGAAAGCAAGCCCCGCTTCATTTGGTTCAAGTTCATCACCATTCGGAAAAATACGTGTCCATGCAATGGAGGTACGTAAACAGGTAAAACCCATTTCGGCAAATAAAGAAATGTCTTCCGGGTAGCGATGATAAAAATCAATAGCGCGATCTTTTATACTGGTAATATTGTTCTTATTACGGTCAACAATATCGCCAAATAGTCCGTTGGGCGTACAGTCGGATGTGGACAAACCTTTACCGTCTTCTCGGTAAGCCCCTTCAACTTGGTTGGCTGCAATTGCGCCACCCCATAAAAAATCACTAGGAAACAGTTTAGACATGTATTACTCCTTATCTTCGGATTTGTTTAATGCTAGTAATGCATCGCCAGCTTGAATATCACCTTGCATGAAAATGGTCTTCACATCTTTATAGTCATCACTATTGGTGATAATTATTGGAGTCGAGATTTCAAAACCAGCTTGTTTAATGGCGTCAATATCAAAGCTGACTAATCGATCACCTTTTTTAACTTTACTCCCTGCTTCGACATGAGCTTCAAAATATTGACCATCTAATTTTACGGTATCTATACCAATATGGATGAGTATTTCAGCACCGGAATCAGTAAGAAATCCAATAGCATGTTTGGTTCTAAATAATGATACAACTTCACCATCTTCAGGTGCCAATGCTTGACCAATGGTTGGAATGATTGCTGAACCTTTACCCATCAGTTCACTTGCAAATGTAGCGTCATTAACATGACTTAATGGGATCACTTTACCGGTCATTGGGCTTGAAATAGTCGTGGTATGCATTTGTTGAACTTCATTGATTTGTTTTTCTACATTGCTGTTTTGAGGCTGATCTTCTTTGTTTGCTTTTTTATCCTTAGGAATACCAAACAGGTAAGTTACGAGTGTTGCGACGCTAAATGAAATGAGGGAGCCAAATACCACCGCATAGAATTTTTCATCAATTCCTGTTGGAGGAATTAATTGTAAGAAGGAAAAAATACTTATAAAACTGAATGAATAGATTACTGAATGGTAATAACCAACAATACTGCCTCCAATCATTGCTGATATACAGCCAATCACAAATGGGCGTTTTAATGGTAGGTTAATTCCATAAATAGCCGGTTCAGTGACCCCAAAAATACCGGATAATACCGACGAACTGGCTAATGCTTTCGTTTGTTGATCTTTACTGCGTAACATGATCGCCAATACTGCACCGACTTGTGCAAATACCGCTGGGAATAAGATAGGCATCATAAAATCTTCGTTGTAAAGATTAAAATTGTTCATTGCAAATGGCACCATTCCCCAATGAATACCAAAGATAACCATAACTTGCCAAAGTCCTGCTAAAATCATTGATGCAATTATGGAGTTCAGTTGATAAACGTAGATGATGCCTGTAGCCACAATATCACTTAAAAATGCTACTACTGGACCTATCACCGCAAACGTTAATGGAACGGTAATGATAATGCCGAGTAATGGTGCAATAAATTTTTTGAATGAATCATGCATAATTTTGTTAAAGTTACGTTCGAGTAACGAATAGAACCAGCTAGCAATGATAATAGGAAATACGGATGATGCATAAGGAATTAACTGAATTGGTATATTAAATAAAGAAGTTTGTAATTCAAATGCTCCGCCTAGCATGCTAACAATGTTAGGATGTACAAGTGCTCCACCTAATGCCATCCCTACATAAGGATTCCCTCCAAATTTTTTAACAGCTGAAAAACCTAAAATGACTGGTAAATAATAAAATGGCGCATCCGCAATTGCGAACAAGAAGTTATATGTAGAGGTGTTTGCATGAACAATCTCTAAGACTTGCAATAATGAGATTATTCCTTTAAAAATACCACCAGCGACAATGACAACCAATGCTGGAATAAAAATACCCGAAACTAAATCAATTAATTTTGAAAATACACCCATTTTTTTATCAGAGGGAACATTGGTTGTATTATTTTCATTAAGATTGGTGAGTTGCATTATGTCATTAAATACATCGGCTACATGATTTCCAATTACTACTTGAAATTGCCCACCGCTTTGTACAATGGTAATCACCCCTTTTTGTTTTTTCAGTGACTGCGCATCTGCTTTACTGTCATCTTTCAATACAAAACGTAAGCGAGTAGCACAATGAACTAGACTGGTGATATTGTCTTTTCCACCCACGTTGTTAATGATTGATTCAGCAAGTTCTTTGTTTTTCATTCCTTATCCTTATTTGTTTAACGCTTTTACCGCGCAAAAAAAAACCTAGATCCCTTGTTATCAAGCGATCTAGGTTTTGCTTGCATAGTAAATTAATTTGCCATGCAATAACAATCCAGTAAATGAGGTTTGTAGGTTAGCATAATTTTTTATGGCATGGTATGACTTCTCAAAATGTGATTGATAAATTGTGATATATCTCACATTAATGCTTTTTTTAGTTCGGTTCTCAACCGTTCTATATGAATGGTTAAGTATAAACTTTCGTCATCGGTAAGTGGATGCTGATACTGTTGAATAAGATGTAAATCAATTTGCTTCGTGCATAAGTAAGCTTGTTCATATTTTTGGCGAATAATTTCATACAATGAGGAATCTTGTTGCGTTGGTGTTCCTTTATTTAAAATTCGTTGTGCAAAAAATTTTAAATGCGTTACAAAGCGTTGATAAGATAGGCAATCTTCGTCATATTCAAACTTAAAATGATATTTTACAATATTAAGTATTTCGCGCATAATTTTGGTCATGTTCACAATATTGGGCATGGTGCCATTGAGTTGTGCATTGATAATATGAAATGTGATAAATCCTGCTTCATCTTCTGGTAATTCTATTCCAAGGCGTTTTTTTATAACGGACAATGCATAAAGACTAATTTGGAATTCTTTCGGATAGAACTTTTTGATTTCCCATAAAAAACCATTTGGAATATCAAACCCTTGTTTATGGCGCTCAATAGCAGAATGAATATGATCGGTCAGTGAAATGTAAATACTGTCTTGAAGTTTACTTTCTACAACTTCTTTAGCATAATTAATTATAATTTGAGAACAGGTTAACACTTCTAATGGAATTTCAGAAAGTAATTCATTAAATTTTGGCAATATTTCTTTATTATTTAGCGAAAACTGTTTTTCAATAAGATTAATATCGATTAAATCACCTTCTCGTTTTTTAAAACCAATACCGCGACCGGTCAGGATTAACTCTTTTCCTTTATCATCAAGGGTAACAATTACATTATTATTTAATATTTTATGAACTTTCATTGAATTGGGGGGTTGATTTTTAAATCTTTTTATTATGAATTGCTAAATAAAAATGAAAAGAAGAAAAACAAAAAAATGTGATTAATATCAAATTTTTGCTAGAAATTAGTTGCTAATAAATTCTTTGCTATAATGGATCCATAAAACAAAAAACAGAAGATCGGATATAAAACAGCCCCAATTAGTCAAACCTATCGGAGCTGTTTTTGGTTAACGTAAGTTTATTCTTGCGCTAATAATTTATTCATAGTTTGAATAAATTTACTTGGGTCACTTAATGAACCTTTTTCAGCCAGTAATGCTTGATCAAGTAATAACTCAACCCAATCGGTGAATGCACTTTCATCTTGGGTATCAGCTATACGTTTAACCAGTTTATGATCTGGATTGATTTCAAACGTGTATTTTATGTCAGGCGCTTTTTGTCCAGCTGCGGCAAATAATTTGGCCATTTGTGTGCTCATTTCGTCAGCAGCGGTAGTGACAACAGCAGGTGTGTTAGTTAAACGATGAGTTATTTTAACTTCTTTAACTTTATCACCTAATACCGTTTTTACTCTTTCAATAAATGGCTCAAGTTCTTTTTCAACTTGTTTTTGTTCTTCAGTATCTTGATCAGCCAGTTTTTCAATAGATTCATCTGATTTACTGACTGATTGGAATTGTTTACCATCAAATTCAGTTAAGTTGCTCATCATCCATTCATCAATACGATCGGATAATAACAACACCTCAATGCCTTTTTTACGGAATAGCTCTAGATGAGGACTGTAATTTGCAGCACCATAGCTGTCTGCTGTTATGTAGTAAATCTTTTCTTGACCGTCTTGCATACGGCTGATGTAATCTTCTAACGATACCGTTTGTGCATTACTATCCGTATGAGTTGAAGAAAAACGCAGTAATTTTGCTATTGCTTCGCGGTTAGCAAAGTCTTCACCGGTGCCTTCTTTTAATACTAAACCAAATTCGTTCCAGAATTGCTGATATTGTTCTTTGTCATCTTTAGCCAATTTTTCAAGCATTTGTAGTACACGTTTAGTACACGCATTACGTAGACTTTGGGTGATTTTATTGTCTTGCAGAATTTCACGCGATACATTTAATGGTAGATCATTTGAATCAATTAATCCTTTCACAAAACGTAAATAGTTTGGCATGAATTGTTCAGCATCGTCCATAATAAATACACGTTGCACATACAATTTTAAGCCGTGTTTATTATCGCGATTCCACATATCCCACGGTGCTTTAGCTGGAATATAAAGTAAACTGGTGTACTCTTGTTTACCTTCTACACGATTATGACTCCAACTTAATGGATCAGCGAAATCGTGCGAAAGATGTTTATAAAACTCTTTATATTCTTCATCAGTAATGTCTGATTTGTTGCGAGTCCAAAGTGCTTGTGCTTTGTTGACCTTTTCCCATTTGACTTCTTTACTTTCTTCGTCTGTAGTTTGCACTTCTACAGGTAATGAAATGTGATCAGAATATTTGCTGATAATGGTACGTAAGCGCCAATCATCTAAGAACTCTTTCTCATCATCTTTTAAATGTAAGGTAATTTCGGTACCGCGAGTTTCTTTATTATCATCTGAAATGGTATATTCACCTTCACCAGCAGATTCCCACATTACTGCTTCATCTGCTTTAGCAGTTGCAGCACGTGTTCTTACTGTTACTTTATCGGCAACAATAAAGGCAGAATAAAAACCCACACCGAATTGACCAATTAATTGGCTGTCTTTCGCTTGATCACTTCCAATGGATTCTAAAAATGCTTTGGTGCCTGATTTTGCAATCGTACCTAAATTTTCAATGACTTCATCACGCGTCATACCAATACCATTATCAGAAATGGATAAAGTTCCCGCTTCTTTATTTACCCAAATGCGCACACCAAGTTCACCATCCCCAGCATACAGATCAGGATTTTCTAATGCTTTAAAACGAAGTTTATCGGCTGCATCAGAGGCATTGGAAATGAGCTCTCTTAAAAATATCTCTTTATTGGAATATAAAGAGTGAATCATTAAATGTAGAATTTGTTTAACTTCAGATTGAAATCCACGAGTTTCAGTGCCTTGCTTACTCATTAACTAGTTCCTCTACTATATTTAGTTATTTCAATTAACGTTATATGCCACATTACTTTATTATCGACAAATTTTTATAATTTTTGTCAATGTTTTATGATGCTTTAGTCGTTAATATTTACTGAATAATATTAATGTAACGGTTTGATTTCTTATTGTATTGCTATATGGGAATAAAAAATAATATTTCAATACAAGTTAGTAAAATTTATTAATTGTTTGTCTGTTTTTTGTTAAATAAGAGATGTAAAAAAAAGCCTTGATGGATATCAAGGCTTGTAACATAAAGATTATATCAATTTGTTATTATTTAAATAAATCCGTAAATAAGAATTAAGATGACCGCAACAGGAACAATAAATCGAGATACTAATGTCCAGACACTAAACCAAAATTCATTTAAGTTTAATTCTTCACGGATACGTTTTTGATTCATCATCCATGCTCCAAACACTACAGTTCCTAATCCCGTAACAGGTAACATGATTTTACTGGTTAAATAATCCAGTAAATCAAAAATGTTTTTATCAAATAATTTTACGCCTGACCATTCATTAAATGATAATATGCAAGCAATACCTAATGCCCAGATAATAATACTGCTTACTACGGTTGCAGTTTTACGTCCCATATGGGTTTTTTCTTCTAATAGCTCGACGGTTGGTTCAAGCAATGAAATGGAAGACGTTAACGCCGCAAAAGTTAAGAAGATAAAAAATAGGATACCTAAAATGGTTCCGCCAGCCATATTACCAAAGGCAATGGGAAGTGTAACAAAGATAAGGCCAGGACCTTCACCTGGTTGTAAACCGTTGGCAAAAACTAATGGGAATATCGCCATACCCGATAACATAGCGACGATTACGTCTAAGATTACCACAGTACGTGCAGTTGATAGTAAATTTACATCCTTACCAAGGTAAGATCCGTATGCCATCATTATGCCCATTCCTAAGGATAAACTGAAGAACGCATGCCCTAACGCTGCTAACACCGCTGTGCCACTAATTGCTGACCAATTTGGGGTAAATAAGAATTTAAAAGCTTGACCAAAGTATGGACCACTTACATAAGCAGCATAGCCCACTAATACCAATAATAATATGCCTAATCCTGGCATCATCACTTTACAGCCACGTTCTAAACCTGCACCAACACCTAATGCCACAATAAAGGCGGTAGCAAACATAAATACCGTGTGCCATATGAGTAAACTGTTTACATTACCTAGAAAGTCACTGAATAATTGGCCTGTAATTTCACCATTGGCGCCTTTGAATGCCCCATGAGCTGCAAGCACGATATAATCTGTCGCCCAGCCACCAATGACACTATAAAATGAAAGAATTAAAAATGAGCCGAGCACGCCAATAATGCCTACCCATTTCCAAGACTTAGAACGTCCTTCTGAAATCGCAACATCTTCCATTGTGTGAATTGGATTTTTTTGTCCACGACGACCAATTAACCATTCTAAAACCAAAATAGGTAGGCCGATTAAAAACATAAACAGTAAATAGGTCAACACAAATGCTGAACCGCCCATTTCTCCTGCCATATACGGAAACTTCCAAATGTTTCCTAACCCAACAGCGGAACCCGCAGCAGCAAGCATGAACCCCATGCGTGAGCTCCACTGAGAGTGACTTTTTTTCATAGTACCTGTACTCATGAATTTTTACCTTGTCCTCAAAATAATTATTTAATTGTAGCTTTAATTAATGCCTAACCATTACTATATTAGAAGCATAAAATTACAAATCATGCCATGAAATACAAGGGGAAACAAGAATTCATTATCAATTTTAATCTAACTGTTTATTTTAAAATTAGAATTATTTATTCTTATTAACCTTATTATTTTGACTTTTTATAAGTTTTCCTGTGTTTATACCTATTATTCACTCATATTTTTTTATATTGCATTCAATTTTAGTCTTTTATTCATACTTACCATGACATAAAATAGTATTTTATAGGAAAGATTTTTGGATAGAAGAGATCCCATGACGCAAAATATTGATTTCAAAGAAATAAGCAAGTTTTCTCAGTTAGCAGCTCAGTGGTGGGATCCAAATGGCAAATGCAGACCTTTACACATTATCAATCCGTTACGTGTGGATTTTATTAAACAAGAAGTAGGTTGTTTAGAAGATAAGCGAGTGTTAGATGTCGGATGTGGTGGCGGCATTTTATCCGAAAGTCTTGCAAAATTAGGCGCTGCTGTCACAGCGATAGATCTGGCTGATGAATCCCTGGCAGTTGCTCGGTTGCATGCAAAAGAAAATAACTTGGTCATTAATTACCAAAAGCAAACCGTTGAAGATCATGCTAAGGAATATCCCGCTTCTTATGATGTGATTACCTGTATGGAGTTATTAGAACACGTCCCAGATCCCTTTTCGATAATCCAAGCTTGCGCAACGTTACTTAAACCGAATGGCAAACTCTTTTTATCGACAATAAATCGTAATCACAAGGCAAAATTACTTTTGATTTATGGCGCAGAATATATTGCTCGATTGGTTCCAAAAGGGACTCATGATTTTAACAGATTCATTCGTCCTTCAGAATTAATGCATTGGGTTGAACAAGCTAATTTGGTTATTGAAGATATCATTGGCATGGAATATCACCTACTTAAAAATGAGTTTAAGTTAGGACCTAACCTTGATGTTAATTATATTTTGATGGCGCAAAAAAAACAAATTTGTAAAATGTGATCTGATTCTCATTTTAAATATTTTTTCCATTATTTTTTTTATTTTCCTCTATAATTCCTAATGTTACCGATAACATATTAGATTATTTTAGAGGAAATATTCATGCCATTAATCATTATTGCAATAGGCGTAGCGTTATTGCTTGTTTTAATGTTGCCGCTGCGCGTCAATGGTTTTATTGCGTTAATTCTTGTCGCCTTAAGTGTAGGTATCATGGAAGGTATGCCTGTAATGGAGGTGGTTCAATCCATAAAAAATGGAGTAGGGGGAACACTTGGTAGCTTAGCACTAATAATGGGTTTTGGTGCTATGCTAGGAAAACTATTGGCGGATTGTGGTGGTGCTCAGCGTATTGCAACAACGTTAATTAATACTTTTGGCGATAAAAAAATACAATGGGCTGTTACTCTTACTGGTTTTATTGTTGGATTTGCATTATTTTATGAAGTCGGTTTTGTTTTATTGCTTCCGTTAATATTAACTATTGCCGCAACGCTTCGTATATCACCATTATATATTGGTATTCCTATGGCTGCCGCATTATCTGTTACCCATGGTTTTTTACCGCCTCACCCTGGACCAACGGCCATTGCTGAAATATTTAAAGCTGACATGGGACGCACTTTGCTTTATGGCACTATCATAGGTATTCCAACTGTCATCTTAGCAGGTCCAGTACTTGCTAAAATACCATTTATACAAGCCATTAATCATCCTATTGAAGAGGGATTGTATAATTCTAAACAATTCACTGAAGAACAGATGCCAAGCTTTATTGTTAGTGTATTGACGGCTTTAATGCCAGTTGTACTCATGTCCATTCGAGCGGTATGTGAAATGACATTACCAAAAGGGCATTTGGTACTTCCTTATGTAGAATTTTTTGGTGACCCAATTATCGCTACATTGATTTCAGTTATTGTTGCGGTGTTTACTTTTGGGATTTTCCGTGGTCGTTCGATGGTCCAAATTAATACGACTTTAGCCGATTCAATTAAAATCATTGCGATGATGTTATTAATTATTGGTGGTGGTGGAGCGTTTAAACAAGTTTTGGTTGATAGCGGCGTTAAAGTTTATATTGAAGAGATGATGCATGCGTCCAATATCTCTCCACTTATTATGGCTTGGTTAATTGCTGCCTTATTGCGTTTAGCTCTTGGTTCAGCAACAGTTGCGGCTTTAACGACCGGTGGCATCGTGTTTCCATTAATTGCTTCTACAGGCGTGAGTCCGGAATTGATGGTCATTGCAACTGGAGCCGGTAGCGTGGTATTTTCTCATGTAAATGATCCTGGATTTTGGTTATTTAAAGAGTATTTTAACCTTAGCATTACCGAAACGATGAAATCGTGGTCATTACTCGAAACCGTTATTTCAGTTTGTGGGTTGGTGGGGTGTTTAGCAATCAATACATTTATCTAATTTACTGCATTTTTATTTTTCCTTATTGGATTAACTACTCAGGAATCTTTCTAAAATACCACTAGTCTTTTTGCACAAAAGTAAGTAGAATACATCGGCAATATTTTATCAACAATAAAACTCAATGGTGAATATTGTCATGTCTCGTATAGTAAAAGAAGCCCTCACGTTTGACGACGTGTTATTAGTGCCAGCCCATTCCACTGTTTTACCTAACACCGCTGATATTAGTACGCAACTTACCCAAACCATTAAACTAAATATTCCAATGCTTTCAGCCGCAATGGATACCGTTACTGAATCTGATTTAGCCATTGCGTTAGCGCAAGAAGGTGGTATTGGTTTTATCCATAAAAATATGTCGATTGAAAATCAAGCTAATCATGTTAGACGAGTAAAAAAACACGAAAGCGGTATAGTACAAGATCCGGTAACTGTTTTACCAACAGCCACGATCAAACAAGTGATCGATTTAGCAAAAGAATATGGCTTTGCTGGTTTTCCAGTTGTGACAGAGTCACAAGAATTAGTGGGGATAATTACTGCACGAGATGTTCGATTTGCAACTGATTTATCACTGCCCGTTACTGCGGTAATGACACCGAAAGAACGTTTAGTGACGGTAAGAGAAGGTGAACAGCGTGAGATCGTCCTAAAACAAATGCATGAACATCGCATCGAAAAAGTGTTAGTTGTTGATTCGAAATTCCATCTAAAAGGTATGATCACTGTCAAAGATTACAATAAAGCTGAACAAAAACCTAATGCATGTAAAGACGAAAAAGGGCGTTTGCGAGTGGGGGCAGCAGTGGGAGCTGGTGCAGGAAATGAGGAGCGCATTGCAGCATTAGTTGAAGCTGGTGTTGATGTATTATTAATTGATTCTTCTCATGGTCACTCTGAGGGAGTATTAGAGCGTATTCGACAAGCGCGTAAAGCCTATCCTGATTTACAAATCATCGGAGGAAATGTTGCTACAGCCGAAGGTGCTAAAGCACTCATTGATGCTGGTGTTAATGCCGTTAAAGTGGGTATAGGTCCTGGTTCAATCTGTACAACTCGTATCGTTACTGGCGTTGGTGTACCTCAAATAAGTGCGATTATGGATGCAGTTGAGATGGCTCAAAAACACAATATTCCAGTTATTGCAGATGGTGGCATTCGTTTTTCTGGGGATATTGCTAAAGCCATAGCTGCTGGTGCGGCTTGTGTTATGGTTGGTTCTTTGTTTGCTGGCACAGAAGAAGCCCCAGGTGAGATTGAATTGTTCCAAGGTCGTGCATATAAATCCTACCGTGGAATGGGTTCGCTTGGTGCAATGGCAAAAGGATCTTCCGATCGCTATTTTCAAACAGACAATGCTGCTGACAAACTTGTACCTGAAGGTATTGAAGGGCGTATTGCCTATAAAGGTTTGTTAAAAGAAATCATTCACCAACAAATGGGCGGATTACGTTCTTGTATGGGATTAACTGGATGTGCAACGATCGATGAATTGCGTACTAAATCGAAATTTTATCGCATCACGGGTGCAGGTATGAAAGAAAGCCATGTGCATGATGTTTTAATTACTAAAGAGCCGCCTAACTATCGAGCTGGGGTATAATTTCATTATATCTCTTTTCCAGCCTTGTTTGATTTAAGGTATTTTCAAATAGGTTACTTTATCATTTCAAAAATTTATTGAAATTAAAGGGGCTGATCATGTCCCTTTAATCAATGATACTTTATCATCATACATTTACTTTTGTTGATGTTAACTATAATTAATGTTTGCGAGAAAATTCTGGATTAATAAATAAAATTAAACGGTATAGACTCCTAAATATTTTTTACATAAGGTATTTTTAGAGCATAAAATCGCCATTATTTAAAAAATTCTTTTTTTCATCTGATATTGAGCATTTTTGATAGATTGGTTACCTATGCCGCATTATTTATTTCAAAATGACCAGTTTAATGAGTTGCTCGAGCACGTGGTTGGTTAAAAAATTTGTTTCAATATTGATAGTAAATCCTTTTCGAAATTTGTTTAAAAAAATTAACAAAATTAATGTTTTTGGTAAATATTTTTTTGCGTAAAAAAAATTGATCTGTATTGAATTTACCTATAACATATTACTAATATTCAGTACTTTATAAGGATAAATGGAAAAAGGAAATGAAGAAATTATCAATTGCATTAATTTCGTTGGTACTATTGACAGGTTGTGGTGATAAAACCATTGATGCGTCATCAGCAGAAAACCTAAAAAAATCGATTTCTGAAATGGCAAATAAACTTCAAGACAATCAGCTACAATCATTTAATATCTCAATCGGTAGAATTATGATTAATTCAGCTATTGAAGCAGCTGGCGACGCGAAAAAGAAACAAGAGATTATCAAAAACAAAATTAATGGTAAAACAGCTGCTGAAATAATTAAAATTGGAAAAAATGAAAAATTACCAGGAGAAGCGAACTGAATTTTTTTAAACTTTAAGATTGCAATATTTAATTACCTGTTAACAGGACATTTAATGTATAGGCATTTATTTTTTAACAATTGTATTAATAACAATTGTTTAAAATAATTTGTTAGATTAATGTTACAGTTCTATTATAAATAATAGGATAATGATATCAATTTTTAAAAGTTGCAATCTCTGAAGCTATCCCAATTCTTAGTCAGGATCTTGAACATCAATAGATACCTCTTTATTCCACTTCAAAAAGTAACTCATTATAAGGTTCAGCATTCTTTTTTATAATGCTATCTTTCATTATGAGAATTTTAATTTTTTTACTGAAAAAAGATTAAAAATGTTTTTAGAAAAACAAAATAGCAGCCGTAATGACTGCTATTTTTTAGGCATAAAAGCCTAATTTGCAGGGTTATTTTATTGCTTTGGCAACGATTTCTTGTGCTTCTTTCTGTAAAGTTGCTAAATGATCATTATCGATAAAGCTTTCAGCATAGATTTTATATGCATCTTCAGTACCAGAAGGACGAGCAGCAAACCAACCATTTTCGGTAATTACTTTCAGCCCCCCAATTGGTGCATTATTAGCAGGAGCTTTGGTTAGACATTGGCTGATCTTTTCGCCGCCAAGGTTGTCAGTAGTAAGTTGACTGGCATCAAGTTTAGATAATTTTTGTTTTTCATCAAAGGTTGCAGGTGCTTGAATTCGTCCGTAATAAGATACCCCAAATTTGGCTTCAAGTTCTTGATATTGTTCTTGAGGATTTTTGCCAGTTTTGGCAGTCATTTCAGCTGCAAGCAAACAGAGAATAATACCATCTTTATCGGTTGTCCAAACTTTGCCATTCGTTCTTAAGAAGGATGCACCAGCACTCTCTTCCCCAGCAAATCCCAACTTACCGTTATAAAGCCCCTCTGCATACCATTTAAAACCAACTGGATACTCTAAATATGTTTTATGAAGGTTGCTTGCTACACGATCTATCATTGAACTGGTAACTAAAGTTTTACCAATAGCGATATCTTTATGCCATTGAGGGCGATTTTGAAAAAGATAGTTAACACAAGCTGAAAGATAAGCATTAGGGTTCATTAAACCTTTAGGCGTTACAATACCATGACGGTCAGAATCCGTATCGTTGCCAAATGCTAAATCAAATTTATCTTTTAATTGCAATAAACCGGCCATTGCCCATTGGCTGGAGCAATCCATTCTAATTACTTCATCATGATCCAAATGCATAAAGCTAAAAGTTGGGTCAATTTTATTGTTCACCATATTGAGGTTAATGCCATATTTTTCAGCAATACGCGGCCAATAAGTGATAGCTGCACCACCTAATGGATCTACACCTATCTTTAAATTTGAGGATTTAATTAATGCTAAATCTAAAATATTTTCCAAATCATTAATATAATCCGTTTCATATTCTTTGGTATGAATATAAGAAGAGTTGATTGCTTTTTCTAAAGAAACCCGTTTTACACCATTAAGATGATTTTTAAGTAGTTCATTTGCACGATTTTCAATCTGTTTGGTAATATCCGTATCAGCGGGTCCACCATTAGTTGGATTATATTTTATGCCACCATCTTCAGGGGGATTATGCGAAGGAGTAATGACAATACCATCGGCAAGTTGTGATTGTTTATCTTGATTAAATGTTAATATGGCATGTGAAATGACAGGAGTAGGAGTATATCCCCAATCACGCGCGATAACGACGGTTTGCTCGTTTGCAACAAAAACTTCAAGTACAGATTTTAATGCTAATTCAGAAAGGGCATGAGTATCTTGACCAATAAAACACGGACCAGTGACATTATTTGCTTTTCGGTATTCGGCTATTGCTTGAGCCACAGCTAAAATATGCGCTTCGTTAAATGTACCTTTATTAGCACTACCTCGATGACCCGATGTGCCAAAGATCACTAATTGACTGGCATTTTCTGGATCAGGGTTGATTTGATAGTAATTATTTTTCAACATTTCAACGTTAATCAAATCGGCTGGCTTAGCTAATAATCCTGCCCGGCTATGATTTGCCATTTTATACTCCTTTTTCCAAAATTGAATATTTATATCTTAATGCACATCTCTATCTATCTTAGCAATTATGTTGACTATTTAATACACGTATAGCCAGTGCATTATTTTGTTTGTGCTGAAAAAATATTGATGACTTGGTTTATCATGCTTTCCGAAATGCCCATATCACTCATTATTGATTCTAATATATACATTTTTCTAGCAGTATTAGTATTACTTATAACCCAATAAGGTGTTCCTATCACTTCACGTGGCTTGGTATTTTTACCTGATATTTCTAAAGACTTTTTATCTTTAGCTAAATATTGTCGCTTACTGCCATGTAATGATGTGGCCGCTATCGAAAAAAGGGCTGGATTATAGTTATAAAGTGCGCCAAGTAATAATATAAAACGGCTGATGATTGATTTTTCGTTAATAAAAATATCACTATCTAACAAATCATTAAATAATGTGTATTGGGTTTCAGGTTGGGAAACAACGTTAATTTTAGCTTTAACTGGCTGATTGATTTTTAATAAACGTCGCAAAATACTGGATGCATCTTCACCAATATGTTTTGTTTGTGATGCGATAAAATGGTATAATTCTTCGTCAATTTCGATAGTTTTCATTATGTTAGTTATGCCTATTAAATTAATTTACTGGACACACTTGCGTTGCAATGTTGTCGGGTTAATGTAAATTGTTGTTTACTTTATCAGACAAGCAACCATCATTTATTGATTAGGTTATTGCTTTTCGGTTGTCTGTAGTTCTTAGTTTATATTATGACAGGCGGATATCATAACTGATAATATTAAATGAAAAAATAACCGTTTCATATACTAATTGTATGGTAGATAAACTATTGAGCTGAGTATACCCCAACTTGATAATAAATAGTATTATCAATTGATAAAATAATGAAAAGTATATTGTCGTTTTTGTCAAAGAATATTAAGATTAAAATAGTATGAGCTTGCTCATGCTCAATATATATGAGGAATAAATTATGAAAAAAATTGTCACAGCAGCTCTATTAGTTACCCTGCTATCTGGTTGTAGCAACAGTGATATATATTCGGGTGATGTTTATACGACTGATCAAGCAAAACAAGTTCAACAAGTTAGTTACGGTACTGTCGTATCGGTCCGTCCAGTAAAAATTCAAACCAATGCTTCAAATGGTAAAAATGAAAACGTTGTAGGCTCACTAGGTGGCGCTGTGATTGGCGGTGTGTTAGGTAATACCATTGGTAATGGAACAGGTAGAGCTTTAGCCATTGCCACTGGTGCTATTGGTGGTGCGGTCCTTGGCAGTGCAATTGAAGATAAAACTAGTCAAACAAATGCTGTCGAATTGGAAATTGAGCGAGAAAACGGCGGTAATATTGTCATTGTACAAAAAGGTTCTGCTAATGAATTTTACGCAGGTCAACATGTACGTTTAGTAACAAATGGTAAACAAATAAGTGCATCACCACGCTATGGTCGTGCTTATAACAAATAAGAATTATAAAACCATTAACTTTCGCTTACTTGATTGGTGAGCGAAAGTTGAAATTTAAGTCTCATTTATAAAACTTTCATATTCATCATTTCAAGTGAATAATTGATTACTTCTAGAAAATCTTCCTATTTTCAATACCAATTCTGACGTTAATCTTAATATAAAAAAATTGCCTGCATAACCGCTAAAAGATAAAATCAGTTCGTGTCATTAACTGTTAAAAGGAACAATCAGCAATGCGTATATTACATACTATGATTCGAGTTGGAGATTTACAACGTGCCATCGATTTTTATACTCGAGTGATGGGAATGAAATTATTAAGAACCAGTGAAAATACAGAATATCAATATTCACTTGCATTTGTGGGTTATGGTGATGAAACATCCAGTTCGGTTATTGAACTTACCTACAATTGGGGTACAGAACAGTATAATCATGGAGACGCTTTTGGGCATATTGCCATTGGTGTGGATGATGTAGCTAAAATGTGCAATGATGTGATACAAGCAGGTGGCAAAGTTACGCGTGAAGCAGGGCCAGTTAAAGGGGGTAAAACTGTTATCGCTTTTATTGAAGATCCTGATGGCTATAAAATTGAATTGATCCAAAATGATCAAGCTGATAAAGCATTGGGTAACTAATTAAGTTATTCATTAAATCGCCGAATCATATCGGCGATTCATTCATTTATTGCATAAACTAAGCTTTGTAGATTTGCTATTGGTATTGAACTGCAACTTTTTAATCCATTTATGCAAATACTCAATTATTTTTATTTATTTAGGATTAATAATAAGTTATTTAGTAAGCAATTCTTTGAGTAATTGTTGATTTATTAAGGCTTGCTTTTTTTGTTCTAAACTGGCTGCGTTAATAATAGAATTTAAAGCATTCAAAGAACATTCAAAATCTTCATTGATGATAATGTAATCATATTCATTATAATGAGAAATTTCAGATTGAGCTTTTTGCATTCTTTTATTAATAACAGTCGCATCATCTTGACCTCGTTTAGTCAAGCGATTTTCAAGCTCTTTGAGTGATGGTGGTAAAATAAATATGCTTTTTGCTTGTGGCATTTTTTTTCTTACTTGCTGAGCACCTTGCCAATCAATATCCAAAAAAACATTAATGCCTTGCGATAAGCTCTTTTCAATCTCAGCTTTAGACGTACCATAATAGTTTTCAAAAACATGAGCGTACTCTACAAAAGCTTGCTCATCAATTAATGACTCAAAATGTTTATGATCAACAAAATAGTAATGTTTACCATGTAATTCACCAGGTCTTGGATTCCGCGTGGTATGAGAAATTGAAACTTTAGCAGGATGATGATCCTTTTGTTCTAAATAAGCTCGAATTAAACTTGATTTACCAGCACCACTTGGCGCTGAAATAATAAATAGCGTTCCAGTATACATATCTTTGATTGCCACTTTAATTAATATTAAGTTAGTGTATTGCCATAAAAACCTGTTTGGCGATATTATAGCAAAATTTAACGTTAGTTTGTCTCATATTATTATGAGGGTTGTTTAGTTGATATAAGTTTATGCTAAGTTAGTATATTATTTAAAAATATACTGAAATGTATGCTTAACCTGAATTTTTTTTACAAAAATTATAATTATTATCTGTTGTATCGTTATATTCTTAAGGAAAGAACATGTCATTAACTTTTAAAGAGGGCGTTTACGCTTGTATCCCAACTTTGTTAGGTTACATTGGTATTGGTATTGCGGCTGGCGTTGTTGGCAAATCAGCACATTTATCTGTATTAGAAATCACTTTATTGGCCGTGATTATTTATGCAGGGGCAGCACAATTTATTATTTCCGGATTGATGTTAGTTGCTACACCTATTTCAGCTATTATTTTTACAGTGTTTTTAGTCAATGCTCGCCATTTTTTAATGAGTATGGCGACCGCACCGACTTTCCGAAAGTCCTCATTAATCAACAATATTGGAATTGGTAGCCTATTAACAGATGAAAGCTTTGCTGTGGCAATGAACGCAATCGCTAACAAAAAACCTATTGATGCTGCATGGATGCATGGACTGAATTTAACTGCTTATATTACTTGGATTTTATCTTGCTTTATTGGCGCCTTAATTGGTGAGTGGTTGCCCGATCCTACAAAGTTTGGTTTAGATTATGCTTTAGTTGCAATGTTCATCGGACTTTTGTATTTACAGTTAATCAGTGATAAAACCAAAAGTTTGAGAAATCGACTTATTGCGATGTTAACCGTTGGCGTTTTATTGATTCTGTTATTACGATTTGTATCCTCTGAAATGGCAATTCTGATTAGCACTTTTGCTGGTTGTTTTATGGGCATTACAATGGAGCGTAAAGCATGACTACATATAGCTTATTGATTATTTTAGGGTGTGGTCTGGTTACTTGGTTACTTAGAGTTATTCCATTTATACTGGTACGCAAAATACAATTGCCCGAAATTGTTATCCAGTTTTTATCTTATATACCTTTGTGCATACTAACGGCTCTTTTTGTTCAAAATCTTTTTATTGCAAAACAGGACGAGTTTCCAGAACTTAATGTTGAGTATTGTTTAGCAGCTATTCCAACTATTTTTATTGCTATTTTGACTAAAAATTTAATGTGGATTGTAATTGTTGGCATGTGCTCTATGGCGGCTATTCGGTATTTTTTGGTTTAAAGATGATTGTTTCAGATAGAAAGAAGCAGGGCAAGAGCCCTGTATTTTTATGTTCTTTCTTTTGGTTCTAATTTGGCAATTGATCCAAGAATTTTATCTGCCTCAACCGTTTGACCTAATTGATTTAGATAATTTACCATCGCTCTTTTGTAAGTAACGTTATTAACAATTGCCTTAGGTTGTGAATTCCACCATTTTATTAATGCTAATGGATCACTATCGGTTGATAGTTGCTTGATACGACTTACATAGGCAACTTGTTTGAATTGTTCTAATCGCGATTCACTAAACGCCTCTGCTTTATACATAGCTGGCATAAGATCAATTATTGCTTGATAATCTTGTGTATTATAATAGATTTGATCAGCAAGCCTTAATACTTCCGCATTACGTGGTTTCTCATTCAATAACTTTTCAATTGTTGCTTTTGCTGCACTGTATTCACGGTTTTTAATTTGTAAACGTGTTTTTACTAATTGATAAGCTAATAATTCATTAGGCTGACAACGTTTGGCCGCTTGTTCTAGAGATTGATTCGCAGGAATCAATTCGTCGTTGTCAATTTGAGTCTGTGCAGCAAGTAAGAACGATAACGCTGTATTGGTTGAGGCTTTAGCACTTTTCATAAAAAATTTACTTGCTTGCTTATAATCACCTTCAAGCAGTGAAATTTGAGCTTGTTCGAGCCGTTTGGCCGATTTTTTAGGCGATTTTGAGCGTAACCAATTACCTAACATTGTTTTAGAATTAAAGACTTTTTTAAAAAACCAATAGACGACGTATAAACAAAGTAGCCCCAGTAATTCTAATATCATGAAGGAATTAAACGACATACTGATCTTATAATTGGCAACTTCAAAAATGGCTGATCCTTGATGACCTTGTAATAATGGACCCAGAAAAAATCCACCCACTAGCACTAAGAAAATAATTAATATTTTAAGCATCATTATTCTCCTATTTTGCCAACATTGAATGAACACGAGTTCGCATCAATTTTTCTAACTCATTTGTACTTTCTAATTGATTAGGTACAGATTGGTCGCTAATTGATTGGTTTAATAGCGTGTTAAGGTCATCTAAAAAAGTTTTAACACTTGGTGCTTTATCATCAAAATAAGCATTCACCCAAAGTGCAGCATCACTTAGCGCCCTTTGATAAATTAACTCTTGATGTCGAGGTACTGCTTGAGCAGCAATTAAAAGTCGAAAACGAATGTTTTCACGTAGATAAAGTGATTGTTCTAAACTCAATGGATCTTTTAAAATTTGGCATCTCAGCATTTGTTTTTCATCTAAACCTGCTTTAGATAAACAGGTTTTAAAGTTATTGTCTTTTTCATCCATTTTTTCAATGGTAAAAAATTTAGCCAGAAAGGCTTTTGTACTGGTAAGAAAATTACTTGACCAATCTGAAATGGATGAAGTAATACCTTGCTTATCAAGATCAGATTCTGAATTTATGTTTTGCGCACGGGTTATATCGGTATCGGACGGTGCTGTTTGGGTTGGGGTAACTGCGCCATCATGTTGTGTCATGCCTAAATTTATTTGCTTATAATTTCCTACTAAGGGTAATTTATTCAATGACTCTGAAAGCCCAACTAACTGCATGATAATGCCATCATAATCAATAAGACTTACCTTAGAGAGTGAATTAATGTCTTCATTAATCGCTTGTCTTGCTGGTATTAAACTTGGATCATTTGCTTGTGCTAGACTTACATCTGCATTTTTTAATAATAACCGAGCGGTTGCGTAATCGTGTTCATTCCAGATTTTTCTGCCAGCCAAATGCACTAAATAATTAGCTTGTGAAATTAGCCATACACTATAGTTTGTGGCTGACATGGACGTTAAACGCTCATTTATATTATGTATGTTTTGCTCACTGATTTTTGATACATCATTGATTTTATTTGATAACTGTTGTTGTGATTTTTGTTGTTCATTCAATTGATCTTCAACACTCTGTTCAAATGTTTTGATTTTTTGATTCTGTTTATTCACTGCTTCAATAATATTATTTTGGATGTCATGAATAATACTATCTTTGGTAGTTTGTTTTAAATTATTCAGTTCTGTTTGCAAATGAGCAATAGTCTTTTTTTGGTTTTCAACTTGTTTATGACCATGATAAAAAACAAAACCTCCAAGACCAATGGCTAATGCTATTGCTAACAGAGACAGTTTTGATACAGGTGCTTTATTGACATTAGATGATGTGACTTTTTTTTCAACTGTTGGACTAGATTGGGCGGTTATTGATGTTTTATTATCTTCTTTCATAGTTTTGTTCGCTTTATCTAAAGTAGTGATCGTGGATGAATGACTAAATGAGGAGGTGCTAATCGTTGAAAGTGTGGCATTGGCACCATAATATCGTAATGGCATAACTGATCTCATTTAGCGTTGATATAATTAATAATATTATGACATAGAGTTATCTTAGTTTTAAATAAAATTTGCTGTTTGAATTATCAAACTTGCATAATAACTTTTTTTAGCCCAGCTTTTTTATTACTTTTAATAAATTAAAAATTTACATATTAAAACACCATAAGATAAAAAAATGCGCTCATTATTTAAGCATGAGTGTTTTAATAATCGGTTGATTTTATTACAAAGGGAAAGAGAAGTTTTGTTTTACTGCATTAAAGATGGTTTGATTGTCGGCACTTTTTATTAATAAAACATTGCGCCATTGTAACTCTCTAGCTTTTGTAAAAATTCTTTGGCTGGTTACGATTAAATGACTCACCGTTTTGTGTACATTACTACTATAGGATTCCAGTTGATTTAGGTGTTCTAGACTGGTAATGATAATAAGTTGTTTTGAGATGTGCTTTGATAAAACATCTTTTCGATAACTCATGGGAATTCGAGTATAGCATTCAATTAATTTTACTTTGGCTTGGCGACGCATTAAAGTTTGTTCCAATAATTTTCGACCAGAATTACCACATAAGATTAGAACTGTACGTTGATTTACAGGATGATTTTGAAGTAACGTTAATAATCCTTCACTGTCTTCTCTATCAGGATAAAAAACGTCAACTTGAGCAAATTGCATAAATAATTGTGCTGATTTTTTGCCTATTGCAAAATAACGAATGCCCGCTGGCAAGATCAATTTAGTAACATTATGATTAATGGCATGAGTTACTTGGGGTGAAACCACTATCACTATATCATTGGGTAATAGCTGGTTTAACTGATACTGTAATTTAAGAATGTCACGACCTTGTGAAATTTTAAAAAAAGGTAAATGTTGTGCATATAGACCGGCTTGATTAAACAACTCAGTCAATTTTTCACCCTCTGGTGATGGTCTGGTTACAAAAATCATGCGCCCAATAATTCCGTTAAAATTGAACTTGCACCTTTATTTAATAACCATTTAGCAAGTTTTTCACCTAATGATTCAGCTTCGTTTATAGAACCTATGAGTTGATGTTTAATTATTTTCGAACCGTTAACTCGACCAACCAGACCCTGTAAGACTAATTCATCATCATCTTTCAGTTGACAATAACCGGCAATGGGAACTTGGCATCCACCTTGTAGGGCATTATTCATTGCTCTTTCAGCTTGGATACAGGCTCGACTCCTTTTATCGTCAAGAACAGAAATAATGTCCAATGTTTGTTTGTCGTCAGCTCGACTCTCAATACCAATAGCACCTTGACCAACAGCGGGCAAAACTATGTTGGTATCTATGTATTGAGTAATTCTGTGTTCTAAAGATAGACGTTTTAATCCGACGGACGCTAGAATTAAGGCATCATATTGTTCATCATCCAATTTTTTTAGACGTGTGCCTACATTACCACGAAGATCTTTAATGATTAAATGGGGATAATGATTTCGCAATTGACACTGACGCCGTAAACTTGAAGTACCAATAATCGCACCAGCAGGTAACTCATTTAGACTTGAGTATCGATTAGCGACAAATGCATCTCGTACATCATCTCTTTGGCAAATTGTTGCTAGCATTAAACCATCCGGGAATTGAGCAGGAATGTCTTTAATTGAATGAACCGCAATATCTGCTTCGTTATTTAATATTGCCTGTTCTAACTGCTTAACAAAAAGACCTTTACCACCAATTTTTGATAATGGACTATCAAGTATAATATCACCTTGAGTCACCATTGGTATAAGTTCAACCGTTAAGTTCTTATGCGCTAGTAATAGATTTTGTTTAACAAAATTAGCTTGCCATAATGCTAATGGGCTTTTTCGTGTTGCAATACGAATCTTCAATTCATTTTCCTAATTCGACAAATAGTGCTTTTTGTTGGGTTAACTCGGTTATTTTTATAGGGCTAAGGATGATTTGTGATCATCAATCCTTAGCGAAGCTGTTTCAACTGCTGTTCAGCAGATATTATAGTTTATCGACAAAACTGGCAGCGAAGCCAATATAATTAGCAGGTGTTAACTGTTTTAAACGTGTTTTTTCGTGTTCTGGTAAATCTAATGATTCAATAAATTGTTGCATTCCTTGAGCATCTACACGTTTGCCACGAGTTAATTCTTTTAATTTTTCGTATGGTTGTTCAATTCCATAACGGCGCATAACAGTTTGTATTGGTTCGGCTAACACTTCCCAATTACGATTCAGTTCTTCAAGCAAATAGGTTTGATTAACTTCAAGTTTGTTTAATCCTTTTAACGTTGATTGATAAGCAATAACGGCATAACCAATACCAACACCTAAATTACGTAACACGGTTGAGTCGGTGAGATCACGTTGCCAACGAGAAATAGGTAATTTACTGCCTAAATGGTTCATGATCGCGTTAGCAATGCCTAAGTTGCCTTCAGAATTTTCAAAATCTATTGGATTGACTTTATGTGGCATGGTTGATGAGCCAATTTCACCTGCAATGGTTTTCTGTTTAAAATGATTTAATGAAATATAACCCCATACATCACGGTCGAAGTCAATCATAATGGTATTAAAGCGGGCAACACAATCGAAAAATTCAGCAATATAATCATGCGGTTCAATTTGAGTAGTATAAGGATTCCATTTTAATCCCAATGAACAAACAAATTCTTCACTCAGTTTATGCCAGTCCACTTGTGGATAAGCAACCATATGTGCATTGTAATTCCCTGTTGCACCATTGATTTTACCTAATACCTCAACAGATTGGAGTTGTTTTAATTGACGTTGCAGTCGATAAGCCACATTGGCAAACTCTTTACCAATTGTTGATGGTGTCGCTGGTTGCCCATGCGTTCTGGAAAGTAATGGTAAATCTCGATACTCCTTTGCTTGCGAAATAATTTTATCAATAAGTTGTTGCCAATATGGTACTAAAACCGTTTCTTTGGCTATATTTAGCATCAGAGCATAGGATAAATTGTTAATATCTTCGGATGTACAGGCAAAATGGATAAACTCATTGATAGCATGTAGTTCTTCGTTACTGCTGACTTTTTCTTTTAAAAAATATTCAACCGCTTTCACATCGTGATTGGTGATTCTTTCAATTTCTTTAATTCGCAATGCATCTTGCTCATTAAAGTTTTCAATAATTTGATTAAGGTGTTCAATCGCTAATTGGCTTAATGCTGGGACTTCAGGAATATTTTCTTGAGATGCTAATTTTTGTAACCAACGGACTTCAACTTGAACGCGATATTTTAATAAACCATATTCGCTAAAAATGGTACGTAATTGTGTTATTTTCTCTCCATAACGGCCATCAATAGGCGAAAGAGCAGTAAGTGCGGATAATTCCATCGGTTTAACTCCGTGACTATTTTGAAATATCAAATATAAGATATACGTTAATAAGCTGTATTCATTGTTTGTAATAATTGCTGTGCTGCATCACAAATACGTTTGCGATGAAACAAAAATTGTAAACGGCTTCCACCGACTTGATACCATAAAATGGCCGATCGAATACAACCTAAAAGTGCCGTTCTCACTTTAGCCTGAACAAAAGCATTTTGTAAAAATTTGGCTTTACCTGTTATCTGTATTTTGGTGGAAATAGGGCTTACAATATCAGAATAGATTCCAGCCAATGAATAGGATAAATCTTCAATACTACTACCAATTATTTCATCATTCAAATCGGGATAAAGACTAGTAATGTGTGTTAATCTTTGAGATATCTTACTTAATGAATCATGCTTTTTAAGCAATTTATTGGTAATATTTAAGGAACTAAAAATATAACGCATTATCTCCATCTGTTCTTTTTGTCCAGATGAAAGTAGCTCAATAAGTGTTTGTAACCCAATTTTAATGTTACTAATGTCACCATAAACCTCTAATGTTGTTTTTGGTGAGGTTATAAATACACTTCTGATCGAGCGTTCATATAATGTTGTATTACAAATTCCTGAATTTGCTAATTGCGGAATTAATATTGCACTTTGCGCAATGCCGGCAAGAGCAATTGCAATATGATGATATTTGCTGTCCATTCTATGACTCCTTTCTGCCTATAATTCGCTCTTCAATGATGCCACCACCAAGACATACTTCTCCTTGATAAAAGACGGCTGATTGTCCTGGTGTTATCGCAGCAACAGGATGGGTGAATATCACTTCAATTTTATTTTCGGATAAAGGAGTAACCTGGCAAGCGATATCTTGTTGGCGATAACGTGTTTTTACGGTACATGTAAATGGTTTGCTGATAACTTGACGATCAACCCAATGCAATTGGCTAGCAATTAATCCATCAGAAAATAAAGCAGGATGGTCGTGTCCTTGTGCAACAATTAATTCATTATTGTGTAAATCTTTATCTACTACATACCAAGGAGTATCATCAGCTTGCTTTAAACCACCGATGCCTAAGCCTTTACGCTGCCCTAATGTATGATACATAAGCCCTTGGTGTTTACCAATTATTTCACCATCGACAGTGCGAATTGCGCCTGCTTTTGCCGGTAGATAGCGCGCTAAAAAGTCGCTAAATTTTCGTTCTCCAATAAAACAGATACCCGTTGAATCTTTTTTAGCTGCCGTCGCCAAACCCAATTGTTGGGCAATTTCTCGTACTTTTGGCTTTTCCAGCTCACCCACTGGAAATAGGCTTTGCTTAATTTGGGCTTCACTAAGTGTGTAAAGAAAATAACTTTGGTCTTTATTGTTATCGACACCACGTAATAATTCAACTTTACCATTACTTTCTCGTTTGCGCACATAATGACCGGTTGCAATGTAATCTGCGCCGAGATCTTCTGCAGCATATTCAAGAAAGGCTTTAAATTTAATTTCTTTATTACATAAAATATCAGGATTTGGTGTTCTGCCTGCTTTATATTCAGATAAAAAATGTTCAAATACATTATCCCAATATTCAGCTGCAAAGTTAATAGTGTGTAATTTGATATTCAATTTATCACAAACAGCTTGAGCATCGGCTAAATCGACGGACGCAGAACAATACTCTTCGGTATCATCTTCTTCCCAATTTTTCATAAACAAGCCAACAACATGGTAACCTTGTTGCTGTAATAAATAAGCTGAAACAGATGAGTCAACGCCGCCGGACATGCCGACAACAACTTTTTTAGATGTATTTATCTTTGACATAATAACAAAATAATAGGCTTAAGAATTACGATAATTTTATCATACCTCACTAAAAAAGCATAAAGTTATACCCATGGCAGTATGTTTGAACATGAGTGTTTTTCACTAAAACATAGGGTTAGCCTTAAACTTTTTCATATTTTTTGTAACTGATTTTAAAGTTGATGAGAAAAGAAAAAAAGCATTAATATTTGTTTAATAACTCTGTCGAATGATTTAACGACAGAGTTATTAAGATATCATCTGAAGGCTTTTATTAAAAATCCTTTAATAAATAGATAACATGCCCAATAATTTCAAAATTTTGTGGTGAGTTTTTATCAACCAATATTGTTGGATACTTAGAATTATCACATAATAATGCTAAGTTAGTTCCTTGATTTTGAATTCGCTTTACACAAATTTGATCATCATATTGTACCGCGTAAAGATAACCATCTATTGGTTTGCAATATGCTTTATTGATGATCAAAATATCATGGTTGGATATAGTCGGATCCATACTGTCACCTTTAGCCCAAACTGCAGTTAAATCTTCACTTTTACAACCTTGATTTTTTATCAAATTTATTTCAAAAGGAATGGATTCAATTCGTGATAATGGATTAACATTTTTAGTTAGATCATGAAAAGGAATACGAATTAATTCTGTACCTATAGAATTGGTAAGTAAACGACATTCTCCTTTTCCTGTCGCTAACCACTCAATGGGTACATCACATTTTTGTGCAATGATTGCTAATCGATTTAAAGATGGATAGGTTTTGCCTGATAAATAATCACGAATTACAGCTTCTGACATGCCAACTTTTTTGGCAAAAGCGTTACCGGATAGTCCTTCTAATAATAAAGTTAATCTATTTTTAAAGTTAATTACGCCCGTTTTCGTTAAAATGCTCGTTTTTTCGTGCTCATTTAGCGTTTTAAAATTGTTTTCATTCATTTTTTATTCCATTTTATAAATTTTTTCGTTTTTATAGTTTTGTTTCGTTTTTTTATGTGTTATTCTTTTTGCGGTAACACTTTACCATCATTGTAATGCCGATAATCATTACAATAGCAAAGAATTAACCTGAAGAGGATCTCATAATGAGCGAACAAGATCAAGATTGGTCACCATCAAGAGTTGTAGGTGAAATTAAAATTAGAGGTGGAAACTTAAGAGCGCTATCAAGATCAAGTGGCTTACAAGCTGATACTTTGAGAAATGCATTATATCGACATTGCCCTAAGTATGAACGAATTATTGCTGAATATTTACAAGTTTCTGTTGAAACAATTTGGCCTTCACGTTATAGCATTCAAGCAAAATAGTTATTTTTTGTTACTACATGAATTATAATTTTGTCTTAAAAAGACGCCTTTTCAGGCGTCGATAATTTATTTTTTAGCCTGTTCTGCCGCTCGTACAATCGCTGCAAAAGCATCTGCTTTAAGTGATGCACCTCCGACTAAAGCCCCATCAATATCAGGTTGTGTAAATAACTCAGCTGCATTTTTATCATTAACTGAACCACCATATTGAATAATGACTTGTTCAGCAACTTTTGCATCGTGTTTTGCGATATGATCACGGAGGAATTTGTGAACAGCTTGAGCTTGGGCTGGTGTAGCAGATTTGCCGGTACCAATAGCCCAAACTGGTTCATAAGCAATCACTGCTCCGTTAAATGCTTCAACACCTAACGTATTTATAACAGCATCAATTTGACGCGCACATACCGATTGAGTTTGACCGGCTTCATTTTCGGCTTCTGTTTCACCGATGCAAAGTACAGGTACTAAACCAGATTCTTTTAAGATACCAAATTTTTTGGCAATAAACTCATCTGATTCTTTATGGTAAGTACGACGTTCTGAATGACCGATAATTACATGAGTTACACCCACATCTTTTAACATTGCCGCTGAAACTTCACCAGTGTAAGCACCAGAAAGGTTAATATCTACATCTTGAGCACCTAAAATAATATTAGAACCGCCTAGTTGATGTTTTACAAAGTCTAGATAAACGACTGGTGGGGCAATAGCAATATCACATGCTGCTTCTGTCGATAGCTCTTTTCTTAAACCTTCAACTAAATTTTTAGCCATATCAATACTACCATTGAGTTTCCAGTTACCCATAACGAGAGGTTTTCGCATAATTTTCTCCAACTTAAGTTTTAAAAAGGTGTTGATTTTAGAATGAATTCGTTATAATGATAAGTATTATACATAAATAATATGAGCTTGAGGAAAAATATGACATTAGAAATATTAAATCAGTTAGAAAATAAAATTCAGCATACGGTTAATACTATTACAACATTGCAAAAAGAAATTGCTACTTTAAAACAAGGTAATCAAGAATTGGAACAGTTGATCAATGACAGTTCAGACGAAATGAAAGCATTACGCGAAGAAAATGAAAAACTCAAACAAGATCAGCAAGTTTGGCAGCAACGTATCCAAACTTTATTAACTAAAATAGGTGAAATCACCCAATAATTCACGCTATTTATAAACGCGGCTTATCTTGCGTTTGTTTTATATTTCATTAATTTAATTGTGAAAATTAACTATAATGCGAGAAGAGTTAAAATCGTTGTGGATTGCTCAGACTATTCATTTAATTGAAAAAGAATCTGGGCGATTTGCTGATCAAGATATCAATCGACAAGTAAGAGTGACTCAAACGTCACTGATTAATCGTATCGTTATGCGTGCGGTCATGCTATCAAAACAAAATGGTTTATATGCAGCACAAAAAAATCTATTAAGAGCAATTAACCTTTCATTTTTCATATTTGTTTTTCTATCTATCATTTGTGGTGCATCGTTGGCTTTTAGTACTCTTAGTCAAAATCCAATAAATTTGTATTGGGCGCTTTTTAGTTTACTAGGTCTTCACTTAATAACGTTTTTTGTTTGGTTAGCTTCATCTTTTTTATTTAGTAATTTTACTGGTAGTTTTTTAATTTATTGGTGGTTAGGGTTAGCAAAAAAGTTCTCTCAAAAAAAAACCGTTCAACAACTGATTCCAGCTTTTGTTGAGTTATTTGGAGGACGTATCCGTTGGCTAATTGGATTTGTACTCAATCTATTTTGGACCGTAATATTAAGCAGTACGTTAATTGTACTTATTGCCTTGTTTTCAACAAAACATTATAGCTTCGAATGGAAAACAACCTTACTTAGTTTTGATACGATTATCAACCTGACTCATTATTTAGGTTGGTTACCCTCTAAAATCGGTTTTATCATTCCTGATGATGATGTGATTAAATTAAGTGAACATGCTCAAAATGCAGGAGAAATACGTTCTGCTTGGGCGATTTGGTTGCTCGGTGTTTTCATTGTTTATGGTTTAGCAATTCGATTTTTATGTATGATAATTTGTGGTTTTAATTGGTTAATAAGTTGTCGACAAATTAAATTCAATATTCAACATCCCGATTTTCAATTATTAGCTGATGATTTACAACCTATCAAGTTTCATGTCGAAGATGAAGATAAGAAAGATAACGTAAAATTTAAACACGTAACGCCAAATTTCGCGAAAGAAGGGGATGGTGCTTTCTTGGTAGCCATTGATGTGCTAGATGAGTGGAATCCACCCATTTCGGTGACTTTTTTAGGTTTTTTAAATACGCGTGAGCAACGTCGTAAAATTCTTGACTATTTACAATTATCTCCAGCAAAGAAGTTATTGATAGCTATTGATACCGATAGGACACCTGATAGAGGAATGTTAAATTTAATCAATCAACTGATAAATAAATCGCAACAAAGTCGCATCTGGTTTATAAATCACGGTAAACAATTTTATAATTGGCAAGCGTTATCGTTACAAACAGCTTTACCAGCGTGGTTAGATGAGGAATATTAACATGTTAACGACATTAAAATTAGCTGTGGTTGGGCATGCAAATGTAGGGAAAACATCCTTATTACGCACTTTAATTCGTAATAGTAACTTTGGTGATGTATCCGATAAACCTGGCACAACAAGACATGTCGAAGCAATTACCTTGCCTGTAGATAATCAAAACACTATTATCTTTTATGACACACCTGGTTTAGAAGATAGTTTGGCACTGTATGATTACATTCATCAATTAACACCAGCGAATAATAAAATTGATGGTATAGATAAATTAACGTTTTTTTTGCAGAGTCCAGAAGCTGAAAATACCTTTGATCAAGAAGCTAAAGTAATCAGACAATTATTAAAAAGTGATGCAGCAATTTATGTAATCGATGTGCGTGAGCCAATTTTAGATAAATATCATGATGAATTAGCAATATTAGCCAGTGGTGCTAAACCGATATTAGCGGTGTTAAATTTTACCGCCAGTGGACAACAGAATGAAAATAAATGGAAAAAATTACTTTCTCGACTTGGTATTCATGCTATCATAAAGTTCGATGCAATCGTACCGCCAATTGATGGCGAAGAGCGATTGTATAAAAGTTTATCTTTGCTAATTGAGCCAGCAAAATGGATTTTAGATCAATGGCTGAATAAAATTACGCAAATGCATGAAACTCGCAATAAAAAAGCTAATTTGATAATTGCTGAAGCTTTAGTTGATGTAACTGCTTTCTACAAAATGACCAAATCTGATGATAAACAAGCTATTGTTGATATGCAAAATCAAGTAAGAGCGCGAGAACAGTTGGCAATCAATGATCTGTTAAAACTTTATCAGTTTAACTCTGCTTTAGAAAGTGAAGAGAGTTTACCTTTGTTAAAAGGTCGTTATAATGCCGATCTATTTAATATAGATGCCCTAACAACAATGGGCATGCATTTGACGAAAGGTTTTGTGTCAGGTGCTACAATTGGTGCAAGTATTGATTTCGTTACTGGTGGCATTACGCTTGGTTCTGCAACGCTAATTGGTGGTGCTTTAGGTAGTTTAGTGCAAACAGCTAAGCATTATGGCTCCAGAATGCGTTATCAGCTTTCTGGTTATAATAAATTAAGTGTTGATGATATTATTATTTGTTATCTTTCGTTACGACTTGTTAGTCTAAAAGAGAGTTTAAATCATCGCAGCCATGCGAACACTTGCCCTATTAAATTGTCTAAACTAGAGACTAAAGAATGGAAAAAAGGGATTTTACCTAAAAGTTTGAAAGTAGCAAGGCGTTATTCGCATTGGTCGACGTTAAATAAAGGAACAAAAAGAAATGACAAAAAAAGACAATCGACAATTGAAAATGTTGCCGAACACCTTTTTTAGTGTAAAAAAACGTTTTTTTATCACATTACTGCTTTCTATGTTTATGTTATTCGGTTGCAGCAGTAGTACGACAGCTACTGTGAATACCAGTTCTGGACCTACATCAGCAAAAGCAGCTAAAAAAAATGCGGTAATGTTAGCCAAAATTGATTCCCATTATAAAAAATGGCATAACACTCCATACCGTTATGGTGGTACGACTTTAGATGGTAGTGATTGTTCAGGTTTAGTTGTTAATTTTTTCAAAAATAAACTTTCTAAAAAAGTACCAAGAAGCGCGGCTGAGCAGGCTCAATTGGGTTATAAAGTGACTAAACCTCAAGCGGGTGATTTAGTCTTTTTCAAAACAGGCCGCAGTCGTAGTGGTTTACATGTTGGTATCTATTATGCGGATGGTAAATTTTTACATGCTTCAACATCAAAAGGCGTTACTTATTCAAATCTGAATGATGATTACTGGAAAAAACGTTACTGGATGACTCGTCGAGTAATTGGCAGTTAAATAGAAAGCTGCTTGCCTTATTTTATTCAATGTATTGATAATGATAGGCTCTCTAAAGATTATTTAATTTAGAGAGCTTGATTTTTGTTAACAACACTATTTCTTAAAATCAATTAAGAGTTAAATTTTACCTTTTTCTTTCAATCCCCGCATAATATTCGCTACATATAGCATTTCTCCAGGTGTTCCGAGTGAAATACGACACCATTGCTTAGCCGGTTCAAAATCTCTTCCAATCAAAATAAAGTTACTTTTCATTAAGTCCCGATATGCTTTTAAATCAATCGGACTTTTATGGAACATAAAATTGGTTTCAGATTTTAAGTAATACAAACCTAGATCGGATAAGACGTTTTCCATGATCTGACGAGAAACATCAACAGCTTTTTTTGAATAAGTTAAAAATGTCTGATCATCCATTGAGGCTAATGCTGCACAAACACCACAGTAGTTAAGTTTTTCACCAGCCACATATTGGGTAATATGTTTAATATTTTCGACGGAACTAACAGCATAACCTACACGTAAACCTGCCATAGCATGAATTTTTGAAAAAGTTTTGAGTAATATGATATTTTCACAACCTTCTGCAATGAGATGATCGACTGATTTGTAGGCTGGATCGTTAACAAACTCAGCATAAGCCTCATCAACAATAAAAATAGTATTTTTAGGCTTGTTTTTTATCCATGATTCTATGGCATCAGTTGCTAAAACAGTCGAAGTCGGATTATTAGGATTAACTAAATAAACAATCGATGAGCCTTTATAATTCTCCACAGCTTTTTGTAAGCCTCTTAAATCGATTTGCCAATCCGGTAAACTTGGTACTTTGCTGATATGCAAATTAAAAATTTTAGCGAAGTGTTCTCCATCACTATACGTAAGTTCTGGTATGACCAATTGCGTATCAGGCTTTACATAGGCGGCAATAGCACTACGAATCCCTTCTGATGAACCATCTGTTAATAAGATTTGAGATTCATTGACATTATGGTGTTTAGCTAATCTTATATTAAGTAATGGTATTTCTGCTTTAGCATAGCGATTAGCTTTAGGAACAGCGTTGATTGCCGCTTGTTTGGCATTAGGTGACATACCAAGAGCATTTTCATTAAAATTAAGCCTGACTGGATTGTTTGCATCGGGCATAACTACCTTATCAATCATTGGTAGTGTATATGAAATCGTGTTTTGTACTTGTTGTGCATAAGCTTTAGATAAAAATTGATTAATAGACAATCCCGCTATTGCTGCACTTGAAAACGTTAATAGTTTTCTTCTATTGATATTTATATTAGACACCATGATTCACCTCATGTTTAATTGATCCTTATGTAGTCGATTATTATCAATGCAAAAATGATACCAATTAAAAAAATAGATTAGTTTCATTGATTTATGGGTATGAAATGATAAAAGAAGAAAATTCGCAATCGATGTTTGTTAAAAAATGCACAACTATGATGCTTTATTGCACAAAAAGTGCATAGAAAAACCAGTTATCATTTTTTAGGTAATAACTGGTTTATTCATTAGTTTATAAAAAGGCACCATTAATACTTAATTAACTATCAGGTGGAGTTTCAATATCCGAATAACTTGCTAGCATTTGTAAAAACCTATATTTTGATTCAACCATTTTTGTCGAGCGTGTGTGTAGCATATTAGCGACCTGAGGTTCTAAGGTTTCTAAACGTCGGAATCTTTGTTCTTTAAGTAAAATGCTCGATAGCGCTTCACTATTTGGTGATTTTGAATCTAAAATTAATCCCGGTTTTCCTTCAGCAGCGCGGCGAGGATCGTAGCGATACAGAGGCCAGAACCCTGATTTCACTAGATCTTTCATCTGTTCGTGGGATTTTGCTAGATCATAACCATGTTCTTCACAAGGACTATAAGCAATGACAAGTGATGGACCATCATAAGCTTCGGCTTCTTGTAAGGCCTTTAATGTTTGGTTAAGCTGAGATCCTAAAGCGACTTGAGCTACATAGACATGCCCATACATCATAACACTGACACCTAAATCTTTCCGTGCTTTATGTTTACCCAAATCAGCAAATTTAGATACAGCGCCCATAGGTGTTGCTTTGGACTGTTGGCCACCAGTATTAGAGTAACACTGAGTATCTAGTACTAAAATATTGATGTTATCGGTTAAACTCATCACATGGTCAAGTCCACCAAAACCGATGTCATAAGCCCAACCATCTCCACCAATTGCCCACACAGATTTATCAATCAGATAATTGGCATCGTCTAATAACTCTTTGGCTTCGACGGAATCAATATGTTTTAATTGCTCTCGTAATAAGTCAACCTGCATTCTTTTTTCAGCGATGGTTGCATCTGAAGATTGCAAGGTGATTGCAATTTCTGGAGAAATCTCACCAGCTAGATGATCAAGTAGACGTAAAGCACGTTTTCTATGTTGGTTATAAGTAATGCGGTAACCTAAAGCAAATTCAGCATTGTCTTCAAATAATGAATTAGCCCATGCAGGTCCGCGACCAGAACGATCGGTAGTATAAGGCGTTGACGGTAAATTACCACCATAGATAGAGGAGCAGCCCGTTGCATTGGCAATAGCTAGATGATCGCCATAAAGTTGTGTTAATAATTTTATATAAGGTGTTTCACCACAACCAGCGCAAGCTCCCGAATATTCAAATAATGGTGTAATTAATTGAGATGTTCGTATATCTATACGTTCGAGTGATTTGATGTCACGATCCGGTAATTGAGAAAAGAACTCATAATTAACTCGCTGTGTTTCAAGGTTATCAATCCGAGATTGCATATTAATTGCTTTTATATCAAAGTTACTACGATCACGAGATGGACACACCTCAACACATAAGTTACAGCCAGTACAATCTTCCGGAGCTACTTGCAATACATAACGTTGACCTTTCATATCACGAGCTTTAACTTCCAGCGAGTCTAATGTATCAGGGGCATTAAGTATTGCATCAGGCTCGACCACTTTGGCTCGAATGGCGGCATGTGGACAGGCAACTACACAATGATTGCATTGAGTACACAACTCTGATTTCCAAATTGGAATTTCCTCAGCAATATTGCGTTTTTCCCATTTTGTGGTGCCAGTTGGCCAAATGCCATCAGGTGGAAATGCCGAAACAGGTAAATTATCACCTAAACCTGCTAACATAGTTGCGGTAACGGTTTTTACAAAGTCTGGCGCATTGTTTGGTACAATTGGTGGCATTGATGGACTACTTTGATCCACACAACTTAATGGGATTTGTTCAAGCGAAGTGATGGCCAAATCTAATGCTTTCCAGTTATTTTCAACTAATTCTTGACCTTTACTACTGTAACTTTTGGCAATGACTTCTTTTAATTGTGCGATGCTAAAATCATTTTTAAATATATCAGATAGATGAAAAAAAGCCGCCTGCATGACAGTATTAATTCTTGCTCCTAAGTTACATTCACGCGCAATTTTAGCGGCATTAATTATATAAAAATGGGCTCTTTTCTTAATTAATTGCACCTGAACTTCTTTAGGTAAACGATGCCAAATTTCGTCTTTATTATAAGGGGTATTAAGTAAGAAAATACCATCATCTTTGAGTTTATCGACAATCTGATATTTATCTATAAATTGGTCTTGATGACAACCAATAAAATGTGCGCTGGTAATCAAATAAGGTGAATCAATTGGATCTAAGCTTACTCGTAAGTGAGATGTTGTTAATCCACCTGCTTTTTTGGAATCATAAACAAAAAAACCTTGTACATAAAAAGGTGAACTATCCCCAATTATTTTAATATTATTTTTGGTTGCAGAAACCGTTCCATCGCTACCGAGACCGTAAAACAGTGCTTCTAGAGCAGATTTTTGTGGAATAGACTTATCTGGTAGTGGTAATGATAGGCCTGTAATATCATCATATATGCCCACGGTAAATCGAGGTCTTGGTTTATCTAAATCAAGCTCGTTAAAAATGCCAAGTACACAGCGGGGATCAAACTCTTTAGAGGATAATCCGTAACGTCCTCCTACAATCTTTGGCATTAGGTTACGTTCTCCACGAGATAAGCTCTCAGCAAAAGCTGTCATAACATCTAAGTATAAAGGTTCTGCTTGAGCACCTGGTTCTTTAGTTCTATCCAATACCGCAATTTTTTTAACACTATTGGGAATGACAGCAAGTAAATGTTGAGCTGAAAATGGACGAAACAATCGAACAATCACTATGCCGACTTTTTGATTTTCTTTAAGAAGATGATCAACAACTTCTTTACTGGTACTCGCGCCTGAGCCCATAATTATAATGATTCGCTCAGCATCACTGGCACCATAATACTCAAAAGGTTGATATTTTCGACCTGTTTGTTTTTCAAAAGTCGTCATAGCATCAACAACGTGCTGATAGGCATTATCATAATAACTGTTAATTGCTTCTCGACATTGAAAATAAGTATCAGGATTAGCAGACGTACCTCGGATCACCGGTTTATCAGGTGTCAGTGCTTGTGAACGATAGGCTTTAATTGCTTCATGCGGCAAAAGATTATGAATGTCTTCATCTGAAAGAGGATAAATCTTATTAACTTCATGTGATGTTCGGAAACCGTCAAAAAAATGGACAAATGGAATTCGGCTATTAAAACTGGCAATTTGTGAGATTAATGCTAAATCTTGTGCTTCTTGGACGGAGCTAGAACAAAGCATAGCAAAACCAGTTTGTCGAATGGACATAACATCAGAATGATCACCAAAAATTGACAAAGCATGCGTCGCAACTGTACGTGCAGCAACATGTAAGACAAATGGTGTAAGTTCACCTGCTATTTTATACAGAGAAGGAATCATCAACAATAATCCTTGTGATGATGTAAACGATGTTGCTAATGCACCAGTCATTAATGCACCATGTACAGTTGCAATTGCACCTGCTTCGGATTGCATTTCAACGACTCTTGGAATATCACCAAATACATTGGGCTTATCAAATTCTGCCCATGTGCTGGCTTGCTCGGCCATTGAAGAACTAGGAGTAATTGGATAAATGGCAATGACTTCGTTTGCACGATAAGCGACGGAGGATACCGCGCTATTAGCATCTGATATGATCATTAAAAAACCTTGTAATTTATAGTGTTACGACATTACTTAATTATTATAAATTTCAACTATTGTATCAGAAAGTAAGATAGCTTTTAGTTATTTTTATATTAAATTTTGAGTTGAAGTTTTTGAATTACTGATTGGTCCAGTTTTTTGTTGAGATATTAATAGGATACACAAAAAAACAGATTTTCAGATAGACAAATAGTTATGGTGAATGCATAGTATGATAAAGATATCCAGTGATTTAATGATTGATAATAAGTCAATAATCTTTAATATTTATCCCATTAAATTTGTTAAAAATGATATTACCCTAGAGGTTAACTTTTAGAATAATATCATAAAGTTATCTTACTTGATCACAACGCGGTCAGTTGATGTTGAGTATTTAATTTCACCTAATAACCATGCTTTTTCACCATGCTGCTTAAGTATAGAGATTGCTTTCTCTACTAGTGAATTTGGCAAAGCAATAATTAAACCTACGCCACAGTTAAAAGTGCGGTACATTTCATGACGACTGATATTACCGGTTTTTTGTAACCAATCAAATATTGGTGGCCATTGCCAACTCGCTTCGTTTATTATTGCTTGAGTGCCATCGGGTAGTACGCGCGGAATGTTTTCCCAAAAACCACCACCAGTAATATGAACAATTGCATGAACATCTTCAATCTGAGCAATTAAATCAAGAACAGATTTGACGTAAATTTTAGTTGGTGCAAGCAGATGATCAGCAAGTGGTTTTCCCTCAAGTTGTTCAATGACTGGGTTAACACCACTCACTTCAATAATTTTTCGTACTAGTGAATAGCCATTGGAGTGTATGCCACTTGATGCTAATGCAATTAATGCATCACCGTCTTGAACTTTAGTACCATCAATCATTTGCAATTTTTCAACGACACCGACACAAAATCCTGCTAAATCATAGTCATTGCCATGATACATGCCTGGCATTTCCGCTGTTTCTCCACCGACTAATGCACACCCCGATTGTTTACAACCCTCTGCAATGCCTGTAACAACTGTTGTAGCAACATCAACATTAAGTTTTCCCGTTGCATAATAGTCAAGGAAAAATAAAGGTTCAGCCCCTTGAACAATAAGGTCATTAACACACATTGCTACCAAATCAATACCAATTGATTCATGGCGGTTCAAATCCATTGCAAGACGTAATTTAGTACCAACACCATCTGTACCAGATACTAAAATGGGTTCTTTGTATTTTTGTGGAATAGCACACAGTGCACCAAAACCACCTAGTCCACCCAATACTTCTGGGCGTTTAGTTTCTTTTACAACCGATTTAATGCGATTGACCAGTTCATTGCCAGCATCGATATCGACACCAGCATCTTTATAACTGAGAGATTTATTGTTTGACACAGCGAGCAATCCTTACAGTAGAAAAATTGCTAGTTATTTTAGCAAGGTTGAAATTTGTTGGCGATGAATTATTTAATAAATAAAAAATTAATTCAGTTTGCTAATTGTTATCAAACCAACTTTCTAAAATAATAACAGCAGAGGTAGCATCAACATGACCTTTTTCAAGAGCACGATAACCACGAGAAGCAAAAATACGTGATTTCGCTTCAACTGTTGATAACCGTTCATCTTGCAGATGAACTTGATAACCAAAGCGTCCATGTAATCGATTAGCAAACTTACGGGCTCTTGCCGTTAATGGCTGTTCTGTTCCATCCATGTTTAACGGTAGACCTACGACTAATAAATCAGGTTGCCACTCATTTAGAATTTTTTCAATATGTTGCCAATTAGGTATGCCGTCACGAGCTTTAAATGAACAAAGAGGATTAGCTGTTCTAGTCACATCCTGACCAATGGCGGCACCAATACTAAAGGTGCCAAAATCAAATGCAATTACTGTTGCCATCGGTTATGCATTACCCATTTGGTGTGAAATAGTGTTCATATTGACGCCCAATGATTCGGCTGCTTTTTCCCAGCGATTTTCAAAAGGAATTTCAAAAATAATTTTAGCGTCAGCATCAGCAACCAACCAATCATTTCTAGCAACTTCATCTTCAAGTTGCAACGGTTGCCAACTGGAATAACCCAATGCCAATAAAAGATCTTTAGGTTGTTGACTGGTACCAATGGATTTTAACAAATCCAGAGATGTGGTTATCATGACATCATCAGAAATTTGAATACTCGATGAAAAACCCGTTTGTGGTGTGTGTAATATAAAGCCTTGTTCTTCTGCAATCGGCCCCCCTGCAAATACAGGATATTCAAGTTCGGCACAATTTCTTGATGCAGTAATTTCAAGACGGGTTAGTATCGTTGAAATATTCAGTTCAATAATGGGTTTATTGATAATAATGCCCATGGCACCATCACGGTTATGCTCACAAATATATACAACAGAACGACTAAATAATACATCGTTCATGTTCGGCATAGCGATAATAAAATGATTTTTTAAATTCATATGCTCACATCTTCAATTGTTTATAAAGCACATTTACCGATTTTAACATTATGCTCAATATCGCAACGTAATAATAATTCTGATTCATTGCTTTCTTCATTGATTGATTCTGATATGATTTCAAAGTTTTGTGAAAGAAAAAAGTTAATTGCATCAGTATTTTTTTTATAGACGTGAACAAAAAGTTGATTATAGCGTTGTTTAGCTTTATTAACCAAAGCTTTACCTGTACCTTGTTGACGATAATTTTGTTCAACAAATAACCCTGAAATATAATTTTCAGTTATACCAATAAAGCCTTTAACTCCATCAAGATCTTGAACATACACGGTTGACATTGGGATCAACATTTTTACAATATCAAAATTTTGTTTGAAAAAATTACTATCAATAAAGTTATGTGCTTGTTCATTACCTTGTAACCATATTGCCATGACTTTATCTAAATCAGTACTTTTAAATTCTCTTATCATTTTTAACTCAACTTATTTAATCGACGTTCAATGGCATCCATAAGCATGCCAGTAATTGAAAGATTTGGATTTTCTGCTTCAATTTCACGAACACAGGTTGGGCTAGTAACATTAATTTCAGTGAGTTTATCACCGATAATGTCCAAACCTACAAATAATAATCCTTTTTCTTTTAGAGTAGGAGCAACACTTTTAGCAATATGCCAATCACTTTCGTTTAATGCTCTCACTTCACCATGACCACCTGCCGCTAGGTTACCTCGTGTTTCACCTTTTTGTGGTATTCTTGCTAGACAAAAAGGTACAGGTTCACCATCAACAATTAAAACCCGTTTATCCCCATTTGTTATAGCTGGTATATAAGTTTGCGCCATACAATAACGTGTATTGTGTTCAGTTAATGTTTCAATAATAACAGATACGTTTGGATCGCCTTGCTTGATTCTAAAAATTGAAGATCCTCCCATACCGTCCAGTGGTTTTAAAATAATATCAGAATATTGTTGATGAAACGCTTTGATATGTTGAGTTTGCCGAGTGACCAATGTTTCAGGCGTAAATTGCGCAAACCAAGCCGTAAAGAGTTTTTCATTACAATCTCGTAAACTTTGTGGTTTATTAACCACTAATACACCTTTTGCTTCAGCTCGTTCAAGAATATACGTTGCATATATAAATTCGGTATCAAAGGGTGGATCTTTACGCATCAAAATAACATCAAGATCACTCAATGGTATTGTTTGCTCTTCGGTAAAATCAAACCAATGGGAATGGTCGTTATAAACCTTTAATGTCTTTGTCGTTGCGTAAGCTTCGCCATTACGTAAAAAAAGATCATTCATTTCCATATAAAAAAGTTGGTATCCGCGTTTTTGTGCTTCATGTAGCATAGCAAAACTTGTGTCTTTTTTAATTTTAATATGACTAATGGGATCCATTACTATACCAAGCTTAATCATGGTAACTCCTTACTGACTTTATTAGTTTTATCGACATTTATGATGATAACATATATTTAAGTTATACAAGTTTAAAAGTATATTTGAAACATATTATGATATAGTGTTACCCACTATTATGAGAACATTGCTAACTATCATACTCGTAACTGGTCTAGATGCAAATACACATTTATTATCTTATTATTAATTCATTAACCTAAATCACCTAAATACACTTGTAAGGCTGTAATTGCTGTAAGAGCTGCAGTTTCCGTGCGTAATATACGTGGACCAAGTAGTATATCAGTAAAATCAAATCGATGTGTCATATTGATTTCAGCATCAGTCAAACCACCCTCAGGACCAATTAATAAACTAATATTATGTTGATCATAAGGTAATTGCTTAACACCATATTGCGCTTTTGGGTGTAAATTTAACCTTAACGGACTTGTTAAACTTGCGCACCAATTTTCGAGTTTCATTACAGGGTTGATGACGGGTATCACATTACGACCACATTGCTCACAGGCTGAAATCACGATTTTTTGCCATTGTTGGACTTTTTTATTCATTCTTTCTTCGTCTAACTTAACACCACAACGTTCAGATAATAGGGGAGTAATAGTGTTAACGCCTAATTCCACGGATTTTTGAATGGTAAATTCCATTTTTTCGCCACGCGAAATCACTTGTCCTAAATGAATGTTCAAAAGAGATTCACGATTATCTAAAACTGTTTTTGTCGTTTTTACTGTAACTGATTTTTTATTTATTTCATGAATAATAGCAGGGGTGATGTGATTCGAACCATCAAATAAGATGATTTCTTCACCTATTTTCATTCTTAGTACCCGTATAAGATGATTAAACGCATCATCATTTAAAGTAATAAGGCTGTTTTGATTTATGTGAAAAGGTTGAAATATTCGAGTCATAATTACTAATTTCTTCTTATATGTTGCAATAAATTATAGCGTAATTTATCAAGATTCGGTAATCTCTATTTAATGCAGATCAGCAATTGGAATTAACTATGAAAATTAATAGCAAAGACAAAGTAATCGTTGAAGGTCTTACCGTCCTGACAACCATTGGTGTTTATGAATGGGAAAAGACCATAAAACAAAAGTTAATACTTGATATTGAAATGTCATGGGACAATAAACCTGCGGGTGAAAGTGATGATGTTTCACTGTGTTTGGATTATTTTTTGGTAAGTCAAGCGATAACCAGTTTTATTCAATCGACTCAATTTGAGCTTATAGAATGCGTTGCAGAACGTACAGCAGAATTAGTTATACAAAAGTTTGCTGTACAATGGTTAAAAGTGAAAGTTTCAAAACCTAATGCGATTGCTAATGCGTGCAATGTTGCGGTAGTAATTGAACGATCCGCTAGTTAATCGAGGTTTTAATAAATGGTAAACAAGCAAGGTGCTGATAATAATAAAGCACACCGTTTAATTAAAAAATTTGATAATATTGAACCATTTAACATCAATTTTATTAAAACATGGTTGTGGTATCATAGACGAAAAGTGCCAGAGCCAAAAGGAGGGTATCAAGCTTTCAGTCAGACTTGGTGTGAGGCTATTGATCTTACTCTACCCAATGATAGGGTATGGTGGATAGGTCATTCAACGAATTTAATTCGTTTGAATAATAAGATGATTTTAACCGATCCTATTTTTTCTAAGAGAGCCTCACCATTACGAATTTCAGGACCCAAAAGACATACTCCTCCAGCCCTCACGATTGATCAACTACCTAATATTGATTTTGTTTTGATATCGCATAATCACTATGACCATTTGGATAATTATAGTATTCATCAATTGGTTAAGCGATTTCCTAATCTCATCTTGGTTATTCCTTTGGGATTGAAAGAAAAACTTAATAAATGGGGTGCTAAGCAGGTTATTGAACTTAATTGGTATGAATCAATGACATTTGATAATCTCACATTTACTGCAACTCCCGCTAGACATTGGAGTAACCGAGGTCTTTTTGATATTAACACATCATTATGGTGTGGTTGGGTAATGCAGTCAAATGTCAATATTGTTAATAAAACTAAAACGGTTTATTTTATGGGAGATACTGGCTATTCACCAAGTTTAAAAGAGATAGGTCAACGTTTTACTTGTATTGATCTGGCCTTAATTCCAATTGGTGCTTATTCGCCGCGTAGATTGTTGCAATCACAACATATCGATCCTATACAAGCTGTGCAGTTGTATGATGAACTCAATTGTCATGAAGCGGTTGCCATTCACTGGGGAACATTTGAATTATCTGATGAATCATTAGATGAGCCTGCGCAACAATTGTATGAACATCGGGCTGATCGATACTTTCATCTTTTAAAAATAGGTGGCAGTTTAGCTATTAATCATTATGATTCTGGATTAAAATAACTTAAAAAGGTTTGGATTTTAAACCATATTTAGTTTGTTATTCTTTGCAAGAAAATAGGGAGGAGGTATGAAATTAGCAACGTTTGGATTGACTTGTATCATCTTAAGTTTAATTTTAGTAGGATGTGGAGGTAAGAATGATCAAGGGAGAAAGTATCATTGGTCAAAGGCACATGGCGTTTTAGAAGATTGCCAAGGTATGATGCGTAAATCACAACAATGTGAAAATAATTCAAATAATCAGCAGTTCCTTTTCCAAGTCGATAAGTATTAATATGAGTGCATGGCTTATTTATGCTTTACTTTCAGCCATTACCGCAGCTGGTGTGGCGATCTTAGGTAAAATTGGTTTACAGCAACTCGATGCCAATACAGCCACAGCAATTCGCGCTGTTGTTATGGCGATTTTTTTGGTTGGTGTGGTTGTGGTACAAGGAAAACTCAATCTAATTAATACCTTTTTCAATGATAAAAAAGCATTATTCATTATTGCACTTAGTGGTATTGCTGGTGCGTTATCTTGGTTATTTTATTTTATGGCAATTAAAGAAGGTAAAGTATCGCAAGTTGCACCAATCGATAAATTAAGTGTGGTTTTTGCAGTAGTTTTTGCTGCAATTTTATTTGGTGAAAAGATCAGTTTCTTATCTGGCGTGGGGGTAGTAATGATTGCAGTTGGTGCTATTTTAGTTGCTCTTTTCTGATTACTTTTTAACATAAATCACACCCTATTGAAATAGTGTGTGATTTATGTGTTACAAATTAAACTTCTATATTAAATTTACGAAATTACTTAAGCAATGTATTAAATAGTTCAATCGTCACCAACTCACCTTTATTTACATCACCGCGTTCTTGTTCAAGAATAATAAAACAGTTAGCCTGATTGAACGACTTTGTAATATGTGATCCTTGTTGACCAGTACTAATAACTTCTAATTCTCCTTGATCATCAATTTGTAATTTACCACGTTGAAAATCTAACCGACCAATACTTTTTTTAAGATTGTTTGCGGCTTTTACTTTGAAGCTAAAATCAGTATTAGATGTTGTAAGCCCAGAAAGCGCTAAAATTAACGGTTGAACGAGTTGATAAAAAGTCACCAAGGTTGATACTGGATTGCCAGGTAAACCACAAAACAACGCATTGCCAATTTGTCCAAAAGCAAAAGGTTTACCTGGTTTCATAGCAATCTTCCAAAAATTGATATGCCCTAAATCTTCTAATGCTGTTTTGGTAAAATCAGCATCGCCTACCGAAACGCCACCACTAGTTATTACAAGATTTGCTTGATTTGATGCCGTCACTAAAGCTTGTTTAATTCGGATCGGATCATCAGGAATAATACCAAGATCAATAATCTCACAGTTAAGTTTTGTTAATAATAATTTTAATGTGAAACGATTGCTATCATAAATTTTACCTTTGCCTGATAGAGGCATGCCAATTGGCGTGAGTTCATTACCTGTAGAAAAGATAGCCACTTTCAATTTGTTAAAAATGGTCACTTCGCTAATACCCAGCGTTGCCAGTGTTGAAAGTGTAGGTAGTGTTAATTTGGTACCTTGAGTAACCGTTATTGAATCTTTTTTTACATCTTCACCACATCGACGAATATTGTCACCAGATTTGATTTCTTTTAAAAAACAGATTCCTAAATCAGATTGTTTTGTATGTTCTTGCATTACAACTGCATCCGCTTCAATAGGTACAGGGGCACCAGTCATGATACGTAAACAAGTACCTTCGGGCCATTGTAAATGACCAATATCATCACCCGCAAAAATAGCACTAGCTACTGGTAAAATTTTTGATTGCTGTAGATCCGATAGTCTGACTGCGTACCCATCCATTGCTGAATTATCAAATTCTGGTACATTAATTGGCGAAATTATGGGTGTGGCTGTTATTCTGTCTAAAGCGTCAAACAAGGAAACATTCTGAAAAGTCAGTGGTTGCGCTTCAGTAGCGGTTTGTAACATATTTAGTTTAGCTTGTTTGTAGTTGAGTAACATTGATGTGTGCTTTCCTTATGTAAATAATCCGTTATTTTGACAAGAAGTTTCAGGTTAGGTATACGTTTAAGTAAAAAACTTTATTATATTCAATCTTAATGATAACTCAATGTCACAACGTCGCCAAAAGGCGACGTAAGATAGATGACTATACATTAAATAAAAAGTTCATAATATCGCCATCTTGTACGATATAGTCTTTACCTTCAGAACGCATTTTTCCTGCTTCTTTAGCACCTTGTTCACCACCATATTTGATAAAATCATCAAAAGCAATGGTTTGTGCCCGAATAAAGCCTTTTTCAAAGTCGGTATGAATTTTACCCGCTGCTTGTGGGGCTGTATCACCTACGGAGATTGTCCATGCACGAACTTCTTTCACACCCGCGGTAAAATAAGTCTGCAAATTCAGTAAGCTATAACCAGCTCGGATAACGCGATTTAAGCCAGGTTCAGTTAAACCCAAATCATTCATGAATTCATCACGATCAGCATCATCAAGCTCGGCAAGTTCCGCTTCAATTGCTGCACATACAGGAACAACAACAGACTTTTCTTGAGCTGCTATTGCTTTTACTTTCTCTAAATAAGGATTATTTTCAAATCCATCTTCATTAACATTAGCAATGTACATGGTCGGTTTTAAAGTTAAAAAGCTCAAGTATTTAACTGCATCAAGCTCTTCTTTACTCAAATCCAAAAGCAACAGTTTTTTTCCATGCTCTAAATGGGGTAAGCATTTTTCAAGAATTTCGAGTTCAAACTTAGCATCTTTATCTCCACCTTTAGCACGTTTTTGTAAACGTGTCATTGCTCGTTCGCAGGCTTCTAAATCGGCTAATGCAAGTTCTGTATTTATGATTTCAATATCTTCAGCCGGATCAATTTTACCCGCAACATGAATAATATTTTCATTTTCAAAACAACGAACAACATGACCAATGGCTTCAGTTTCACGAATATTAGCTAAAAATTGATTACCTAAACCTTCGCCTTTTGAAGCTCCCTTTACTAATCCTGCAATATCAACAAATTCCATAGTTGTCGGTAAGGTGCGTTGAGGTTTAACAATTTTAGCCAGCTCATCTAAACGTGGATCGGGCATTGGTACTACACCCGTATTGGGTTCGATAGTACAAAATGGAAAGTTAGCTGCTTCAATGCCTGCTTTGGTTAGTGCGTTAAAAAGAGTTGACTTGCCGACATTTGGTAGTCCGACGATACCACATTTAAATCCCATACTAGTTGTTACCTTTAATTAAAAATGTCTTGAATATAAGGGGTAATTATATACTAAATCATGCTATTTATGCCAATGTTCTTATTGACATATTGGTTATAGATATGCATTAGATAGTGATGTATTTTTTAACTCGTTACTCTGCTTAAATTTGTTATACCTGAAGAGCATTATTTAACTTGTTAAATTAATCTTCAAAATTCAAACCAATTTGATAGAGTTGATTCTTTTTTAGACCATAAATTTCAGCAGTAATAGCCGCTGCTTTTTTTAATGGTAGCTCTTTTTGTAATAATTTGAGGGTATTGATGGCTTTCGGATCAATATCATTATTAACTTCTGTATAGCCAGCGACAATTAAGACAAATTCACCTTTTTGACGAGAAGGATCTTGATTTAACCAGTTAATGAGTTCATTGACAGGAAAGCTAACAATGGTTTCCCATGTTTTGGTAAGTTCCTTAGCTAAAACAATTTGCTTATCGGCACCAAAAATAGTTTGCATATCTTTCAGTGTGTCTAATAAGCGGTGGGTCGATTCATAAAAAATCAGAGTGCGAGGTTCAGTAATTAATGAAGCTAAGCTATCTTGTCGTGCTTTACTTTTAGCAGGTAAGAATCCTTCATAAATAAACTTATCGGACGGTAATCCAGCTACCGACAGTGCTGCAATCGCAGCACAAGCTCCAGGAATCGGAACTACTTTTATATCATTTTCACGGCAAGTTTTCACTAAATGATAGCCAGGATCATTGATTAATGGCGTTCCAGCATCTGAAATCAATGCAATTGAAAGACCTGATTGAAGTTTTTCAATCAGAATATGTACTTTTTCTTGTTCATTATGATCATGCAGGGAGAAAAGTTTCGCCTTAATACCTAAATGTTGTAATAATAAACCGCTATGGCGGGTATCTTCAGCAGCGATCAGATCAACACCTTTCAGTGTATCAATTGCTCTAAGGGTAATATCATCTAAATTTCCAATGGGTGTAGCAACAATATATAAAGTCATTAATTTGAGTCACATTAAAATTTCATAGAAAATAGAATAAATCTACTGTACGAACAAGTATTTTATTGTATATACTCACCACTTTCAAAAATAAATTCTATTTTCTGCTATTTGTTATAATAGTGATAATAAATAAAGATGTTGCTGATTAAATGTTGACTATTTGTCGAACAACCCATTGATAATCGAGAACAGAGGGTATATTTGTGCGAATTTAGTAGAAATTCGATGGATCGTAGTTGATTTAAATTGTATCTTTAACTATTTTATTATAGCTAGCATAACAAGGACCCGATATAATAGCTTTATATATTAAAAATGATAGATTATGCTCTTAAAACAATATTAACGAATGAAAGGTACTGCTTTGAAAAAGATTCTTACGCTAACTTGTTTAAGCTTGGTCATTACTGCCTGTACACAATCCAATCCTGCTCAAATTGAAGATATTTCGGATTTTCCTAGTAATTCATCAGAAACAGGTTATTCTAAACCTCCTGTTAATATTTCTACTGGAAGCGGGATTTCTGCACCTTCAGTATCATCAAATGCTCATTCAAAACCGGCACCTGACTCAGTAATGACGTCAAGCTCCAATAGTAATGATGCGAATAATCATGTTAATAATACAAACAGTAATAATGGTGTTGTTGTAACTAACGAACGTGTTTCATATAACCGTAATTATGATGAAATTCCTAAAGGTGGTTATCAAGGTGATACTTATACTGTAAGTCGAGGTGACACATTATATTATATTGCATGGGTAACGGGGAATGATTATCGTTCTTTAGCGGCTAAAAATAATATTAAGAAACCTTATTCCGTTGTAGTTGGACAGGTATTGGATGTAAGTGGGGGAACAACTGTTGTCACACAAAAAGTAACCAGCAATCAAACGACTCAACAAGTGGTAGCTGCCAATCCTCAGTCTACATCAACAGTAATTAAAACTACACCTATCTTAACTACTACCACTACCACTACCACTACCACATCGGGTAAAAATCAAACAACGCCTAATGTTGTTCAGACCGTTGAAACTGTTACTGAACCAGTTAATAGTAGTACAAATAACATAACAACCAATTCGTCAGATACTGGAAAGTCTGTTTCTAAAGTTGCAAATATTTCATGGCAATGGCCGGCAAAAGGCAAAATTATTGAAAAATTTTCTAATTCTAGCAAAGGGATAGATATTGCTGGCGGATTAGGGAATAAAGTAATGGCTGCCGCAGATGGTCGCGTGGTTTATTCAGGTAATGCTTTACCAGGTTATGGTAATTTAATTATTATAAAACATAATGATGATTACTTAACGGCATATGCACACAACCAGTCGATTTTGGTGAAAGAGCAACAAGCGGTTAGAGCTGGAGAGCAGATTGCGACAATGGGCGCCACGGGAACTTCGTCAGTGAGATTGCATTTTGAAATTCGTTATAAAGCAAAATCCGTTGATCCTTTAAAATATCTATCAAAAAATTAATCATTATTAACTGTAAAACAGTTAATATATCGAATTTACAAGTATTATAAAGATTATTTAAGTTAAACAGTTTTATTCTACGTAACAAAGGAGTTAGACTCATGGCAGTAAAAAAATTAGTTCTTATTCGACATGGAGAAAGTGTTTGGAATCAAGAAAACCGTTTTTGTGGTTGGACTGATGTTGATTTATCTGATAAAGGTAATAAAGAAGCAGCTGAAGCAGGTAAATTATTGAAACAAGAAGGTTTCCAATTTGATTATGCTTATACTTCTGTTTTAAAACGTGCAATTCACACTTTATGGCATGTGTTAGATGAAGTTGATCAAGCTTGGTTACCTGTTGAAAAATGTTGGAAATTAAATGAACGTCATTATGGTGCACTACAAGGTCTAAATAAAGCTGAAACTGCGGCTAAATATGGTGATGAGCAAGTAAAATTATGGCGCCGTGGTTTTGCAATTACGCCTCCTGCACTTGAAAAATCGGATGAGCGCTTTCCTGGACATGATTCACGTTATAGCCAATTACCTGAATCAGAATTACCATTGACTGAGAGTCTAGCGTTAACAATCAAACGTGTACTTCCTTATTGGGAATCAACAATTGCACCGCGCGTTGCTAAAGGTGAACGGGTAATCATCGCTGCTCATGGTAACTCTCTTCGTGCTTTAGTTAAACATTTAGACAATATCAGTGACGATGATATTATTGAATTAAATATCCCAACTGGTGTACCATTAGTGTATGAATTTGATGACAACATGAAAGTTATCAAACATTATTACTTAGGTAATGCTGATGAAATCGCAGCAAAACAAGCAGCTGTTGCTAACCAAGGTAAAGCGAAATAATTAAGCTTTAACCATTAAAAAGGTAAGTTATGCAACTTACCTTTTTTCAATCAAAACTATCTCTGTTATCCATTAATTTTATCCTTGAGAGTCTTATTTTGTCGAAAATATACTATATTTATGCCGTAATGAATGCAGGTAAATCTACTGAATTATTACAAATTGACCATAATTACTTAAGTAATAATATGCAGACTTTATTGCTTAAATCTTCGGTCGATACTCGTGATTCGGCAGTTGAAATTGTTTCACGTTTAGGTTTGCGTAAAAAAGCATTACAACTTGATGACAATAGTGTTGATGAAATCATTGAATTAATAAAGAAAAATAATTACGCTTGCATACTCATTGATGAAAGCCAATTTTTATCTCAAAGCACTATCTGGAAACTATCTGATGTGTGTGATGAATACGGTATACCGATGATGTTTTTTGGTTTAAAAACGGATTATATGGGACATTTATTTGAAGGTTCAAAAACATTATTAGAAATTGCCGACAATTTTAGAGAACTAAAAACAGTTTGCTGGTGTGGAAAAAAAGCAACCATGAATTTGCTTGAAGGAAAAGATGGGCAAATTGTTAAGTTTGGTAATTCAATTCATTTAGGGGACAGTGAGTTTCATTCAGTTTGTCGCAAACATTGGAAAGCTGGACAGATTAGACCTAAACAATAATTTTCACAATATTTCACACTTATTCAATCAAACTAATCAATTTGCTGTTTTTATTATTTGATTTTGTAAAAGTGTGAATGACCTCTCATTTTAATGATTTTTCTTTGTCGATTTCTGATGATTTATGTCATATTGACTGAAACGATTCAGTGTTGTTTTCTTAATCATAAGAGGAATTATCATGAGAGTTCAATTAGTTTCATTAGCTGCGATACTTAGTTTAGCTAGTTACAGTGCCGATGCTAAAGAATTCATATTAACGGATGTTGATAAGGGTCTTGCTAAAGGTAACTGGTCAATTTCGAGTCAAGATTTAGGTATAAAAGCGCATAAATTTACTGTCAAAAACACTGTGCTTAAAGGTGGTAAACAAGATGGTACTGAACTTTTAACCATTGCTAGTGACAACCTTACAATCAAATTAATTCCAAGCCGTGGATTAGGTATTTTATCTGTCGTTGGTGATGGCATCCGTCTGGGATGGGATTCACCCGTAGATGAAGTTGTCAATCCTAAATACCTAAATTTGGAAAGTCGCGGTGGATTAGGTTGGTTAGATGGTTTTAACGAATTGATGGTACGTTGTGGTTTTGAGTGGACTGGTCATGCAGTGCAAGCCGATGGCATGATGTATACACTTCATGGACGAGCACAAAATACTCCAGTATCAAAATTGATTGTTAATGTATTAGACAAAGCACCCTATACCATATCAGTAAAAGGATTAATTAAAGAAAATACTTTCAAAAAAAGTAATTTAGAAACTTGGGTATCACTGAGTTACATGCCAGGTAATAAAGATTTCACTGTTCATGATGTGGTTACCAATAAGGGCGATTATGCTCGTGATTATCAAATTATTTATCACAGCAATTATGGCACACCGATTCTTGAAGAGGGCGCTCGATTTGTTGCACCAGTAAAAGAAATTTCCCCCTTTAATGATTACGCCAAAGAAGGCTTAAAAACATGGCAAACGTATTTAGGTCCAACTAAAAATTTTGATGAAATGGTCTTTAATATTTATCCTTATGCCGATGATCAAGGACAGACTCAAGTAATGATTACTAACAAAGGGGGGGATAAAGGCGCTGGTATATCGTTTAATACCAATCAATTACCTGTTTTTACCTTGTGGAAAAATACTGATACTCTAAAACAAGGATATGTAACAGGATTAGAACCTGGAACCAGTTTTGCTTATCCAGTTACGATTGAGCGTGAACAAAAACGTGTCCGCCAATTAGAACCAGGGCAAAGTACCGAATTCACCTTAGTTTACAGTTTATTATCAAGTAAAAAAGCTGTTGAGCAATATGAAGCACAAATTAAGTCCATACAAAGTAATCAAGAAACCAAAGTGATTGAAACACCACTGGCGAAAGAATAAATTTGTGGAACACAACTAACAGGGAAGTTAGTTGAAATATAATTGTTTATTACTTCATAAATCGATTATTTTCATGCTCATGAACGCATCGTTATTTATTGGCAAATCTTGCTATTTTTTAACAAAAAAATGCATATAACATTGATTCGATACAATAAATTATCTCATTAAGGTTCAAAATCAATTATCTACGTAGATGCTCACTTGATAGCGACCTCTTATATCGGTATGATTATTTATATTTAATTATTTAAAATCAATTTTTGAAATTTATAAACGTTAAATGCAGCTTGAATAATTATCAAGAGTTATCTGATTTTATCGTGTTTGAAATGATTGATATTATTATGGTAAATCCAAGAGAATTTTTATGATTTACGATAGGTGATTAATCAACTAACACAATTTTTTATAGACTGGTGACAACTGATATTGTCTCTGACCCTATGACAAAATTAGAGGGTATTTATCGTTGTTTTGATTGCACGTTCTCCTTTATTGAAAAACAGAATTGGAATGAGTGCGTTTTCAATAAGTTGATATAAAAGTTTGGCTTGATTTTAAATAAAATAGGAATGAATATGACAGTAAAACGACTAGTAATTGGTATCAGTGGCGCAACGGGTTTTGCTTATGGCATTAAAGCTTTAGAGCTTTTAAAACCATTGGATATTGAAACACATCTAGTAATTTCAAAAGCTGCACAATTAACGCGCTCTTACGAAATACCTACTATGAGTTTGACTCAAATTGAATCATTGGCGGACAAAGTTTATTCCGTCAATAATGTTGGTGCAGCTATTGCTAGTGGTTCCTTCAAGACTATGGGCATGCTCGTTGCACCTTGCTCAATGCGATCTTTAGCTGCAATAGCCCAGAGTTTATCGGATAATTTATTAACTCGTGCGGCAGATGTCGTACTAAAAGAACGTCGCCGTTTGGTAGTAATGATAAGGGAATCCCCCCTTCATTTAGGCCATATAAAAAACATGGAGATGGTCACTCTAATGGGGGGAGTGATCTTTCCACCTGTACCAGCACTTTATCAACATATTGACAGTATTGATGATATGATCACCCACAGTGTAGCACGAGCCCTTGATCTGTTTGATATCGATATCCCGTCACTACCACGCTGGGGTGAAGATATGCACTTAAATATCAAGCCAGAATAACGTATGTTAATCGATCCTAAGATTCTTAAATTTATCAAAATTAACCATATATTAACACTGAGTGTCATAACACCAGATAATTCACCATGGGCGTGTAATGTGTTTTATGTATTGGATGAGGTGCCGTTTAATTTGTATTTTTTAACTGAATTAAAAACAGAGCATGCTAAGGCGATGTTAATGCACCCGAATGTAGCAGGCACTATTACAGTTGAACCTAAAACAATTGCTCAGATTCAAGGGATCCAATTTCTGGCACAAGCAAAACAGTTACAAGGTGAGCAAGCTAAAGATGCTTATAGACAATACTATCGTGCATTTCCCTTTGCCAGAATGATGAAGGCACCAATTTGGTCTTTACAGCTGCAACAGATAAAAATGACGAACAATCTTTTAGGTTTTGCCCATAAAACGCATTGGCAACGAAAGTGAATTCTAGTTGATAGTAGCTCAGTAATAAAAAGTCAATGGCTTAAATTTAAACATGTTAAACTTCTATCTCATCAAGTTTTACAGGAGTTTTTCATGCTTATTTGGGTTGTATTTAAAAAATAGAATGATAGAAAGTATTCTGATATTTAGTATTCATGCAACAAGTAAAACAGCAATTTGCTTCTAAAAATAATCTCAATTATCAGATACCCTTACCCAACATTAAACAGACACAAAATTTAACTCAAAACTAACAGATTATAACTTTCTGTTAGTTTACTGGGTAATGCTCAGTTAGAATTAAATTAATGCTCAATCTTACTAAGATTTATTAACAGCTGTTTACAAAATATTGCGTAATGCGATTGTCTTGTGTTAATTCAGGATGAAATGCACAAACCAAAATTTTACCTTGCTTAGCCATTACACAACGCCCATCAATAAAAGCAAGTTGTTCCACTTGTTTACTTGCTTTGGCAATATAAGGAGCACGAATAAAAACTGCTGGAATTTTTTTGCCGATTAACTTAACATCTAACCGTGTTTCAAAGCTGCTAATTTGTCGACCAAAACCATTACGTTCAACATTAATATCGATTAACGAAAGCTGTTCGATTTCATTATGGGTGGTCGTTTTTCCACATAATACTAATCCAGCACATGTTCCTAAAATACCTTTACCTTGTTGAACAAATTGTTTAATGGGCTCAAACAGTCCATTTTGTTTTATCAAACGGCTAATTGTAGTTGATTCTCCACCAGGAATAATCAAACCGTTTAGTTTAGCTAATTGCTCAGGATTTTTCACTGCTATCGCTTGCACGTTATCTAAACTGTTTAGCATAGTGATGTGTTCACTCACTGCTCCTTGTAAATTGAGCACACCAATTTTTTTAAAATGATTGGATATTTTCGATTTTGTCATTACCAACCTCGTTCTTGCATACGTTCCGATTCGGTAAGTTTACTGATGTCTATTCCTTTCATTGCTTCACCTAAGCCTTTTGATAATTCTACCAAACGTGGGTAATCATCAAAATAGGTTGTCGCTTGCACAATTGCTTTAGCAAATTTTTCAGGATTTTGTGATTTAAAAATACCGGAACCAACAAATACGCCATCAGCCCCTAGTTGCATCATCAGTGCTGCATCGGCAGGAGTTGCTATGCCTCCAGCAGCAAAATTGACAACTGGTAATTTCTCAAGTTGTTTGATCTGTTCGACAAGCTCAAAGGGTGCACCAATTTCTTTAGCAAAAGTCATCAATTCATCGTTCGATTTACTGATAACTATTCGAAGTTGCTCATTAACTTTACGCATATGGCGCACCGCTTCAACAATATTACCCGTACCGGGCTCGCCTTTGGTTCGTAACATTGATGCTCCTTCACCAATGCGGCGCAATGCTTCGCCTAAATCACGACAACCACAAACAAATGGCACGGAAAAATGGCTTTTAAGCAAATGATATTGTTCATCGGCAGGGGTTAATACTTCACTTTCATCAATATAATCGACGCCTAATGATTCTAACATCCTAGCTTCAACAATATGCCCAATACGTGCTTTTGCCATGACAGGAATCGTCACTGCCTTCATTACCTGCTCTACTATCGTTGGATCCGCCATTCGGGCAACACCTCCAGATGCTCGTATGTCTGATGGTACTCGTTCTAAAGCCATTACAGCAACAGCCCCTGCTTGCTCGGCAATTTTGGCTTGTTCGGCATTAACAACATCCATAATTACCCCTCCTTTTTGCATTCGAGCCATGCCACGTTTAACCGTTTGGGTACCTGTCACTTGATTCATATTTGCTCCTAGTAAAGTTCTGAATAATAAAGTTTGTGAGTTGGTTTTTATTATTCATAAAGATAAGAGTGGAATAAACGGCCAATTGGACTATAATTAACCCATCCAATTTTATTTTTGTGTTCGGTTTAAATCAGGCAGTTGGAATGCATTTTTAAACATTACTTAAATAACTTTTGTCTCAAAACGATAATTTCGTTTTGCAATGCAGATCGCAACAAAGTTTATATCATCAATAAAAGAATTATACGCTTGAGCCAACTTATCGGTTTCTTTGTTCGAAATAAAATTTTTTTATATGAAAAGGCATTTTACATCGTCAAAAAATAACCTTATAAAAATCATAATGGCAGTAGAAAAAACACAATTAATAATCGTTTCAAAAAATTAAATTTATCACCACGATACAAAAAGAGCAAAATATGTGGCATAAACAAAAACTTGAACCTTTTAAAGGTCCATTATTCAAAAAAGTTATTCAACTCATTGAATATTATATTGAACAGGGGATTTTAATTTCTGGTGAGAAATTACTTTCGGAGCGAGAACTGGCTAAACAATTGCAGGTTAATCGCTCAACAATTGTACATGCGTTGAACCTTTTAACTGAACACGGTGTATTAATTCGTAAACGAGGTAGCGGTACTTATATAAATAATCAGAAATGGGGGGTACAAGTTTACTCGACAATTAATTGGCGTTTACCTAGGCATTTTTATCAAAACAAACAAACACTGTATCAGCAAAAAATTGACAAAATACGAAACAGCAAAAATCAAATATATGATCTTGCTAATGGAGATTTACCCACAGATTTAATCCCTAAATTACATTTACCCAACATTTCGTCGCAAGAATTAATTATGCACGAAAAACAGAGTGATTTGATGCAGTTGGGTTTACCTTCTCTCAAAGAACAGATTGCAAACTACATGAAAACCTGTTTTGCTATGAAAGTTAATCGTGATGAGATCCTAATTACTTCAGGTACTCAGCAATCATTATTTTTAATTACGCAGGGTTTACTGAAACCAGGAGATGCGATAGGCATAGAATCTCCTTCATACTTTTATTCTTTACCATTATTTCAAGCGGCCGGATTACGATTATATGGTATAGAATGTGATCATCAAGGCATAGTGCTTGAAAGTTTAACAAAAGTAGTCGAACAACATCAAGTTAAATGGTTGTTTTTAAATCCTGTATTTCAAAATCCAATGGGATTTGTTATGAGTGATAAACGAAAAAAGAGAATACTTGATTTTTGTCGTTCACAATGTATTGGTATTGTCGAAGATGATGCCTATAGTAATTTAGCCTTTAAGAATAATTTAGCGATTTCGCCGATTAAAAAATTTGATAATAGTGATCAGGTCATTTATTTAGGCTCATTATCTAAATATATCGGTCGAAATATTCGAATTGGATGGATGATTGCTCCTAGAACCGTTATTGAAAACCTAGCTAAAATCCGCCAACATATAGATTCAGGATTAAGTATTTTACCTCAGTTATTGGCAGAACAATATTTGCAAAACCATTATCTAGCCCATCAACAATTGTTACGCCATAAATTAAAATGCCGATCAGAGCAATTAATAGATTGGTTAAACTCGAAATTCAATGGTGAGATAACTTATCAAGTGTCATTAGGTGGATTTCATTTATATGCCAATTTACCGGTGACAAATCCGGTTCAAGAATTAATGTTTTTAAATCAACTGTTATCACAAGGTATGATAGTTGCACAAGGTTCAGATTTTGGGGATAGCTTAGGTAAAGTCAGATTGAGTTATGGACATTTTATTCAGAATTTGATTTGATGAGCAAATTCAAATTATTTTATCTGTTAATTATCATGGAAAATTTCAAAGTATCATCATTATCGATTAATAAACTGTTATTTGTTGCTGGCACAGGTTGGCTGTTTGATGCAATGGATATTGGGTTATTATCTTTTATTTTAGCCGCGTTAAAGCAAGATTGGGGGCTTTCCCCTGCTCAATTAGGTTGGATCGGCAGTGTTAACTCTATCGGCATGGCGGTTGGGGCATTTGTATTTGGTATTTATGCTGATCAAAAAGGGCGAAAATCGGCCTTTTTGTTCACCTTACTCATGTTTAGTATTGCCAGTGGATTAAGTGCCTTTGCATGGGGACTTGGTAGCTTACTTATATTACGATTTTTTATTGGTATGGGATTAGGTGGCGAATTGCCTGTTGCATCCACTCTGGTAAGTGAAAGTGTGGCACCAGAAGTACGCGGTAGGGTAGTTGTTTTATTGGAAAGTTTTTGGGCTATTGGTTGGGTACTTGCGGCATTGATTGCTTATTTTCTTATTCCTCTTCCAACCGTTGGCTGGCGAGGAGCGATGATAATTTGTGCTGCTCCTGCTTTTTATGCCCTTTATTTACGATTTAACTTACCTGATTCACCAACCTATATACAGTTAAATTCTGATGCCAAAAAAGATTCCATTTTGAATAAAATGCGGTCATTGTTATCTACAAAATTTCTTCGTCAAACATTAATGCTATGGATTGTTTGGTTTTGCGTAGTCTTTTCTTACTATGGCATGTTTTTATGGTTGCCAAGCGTTATGATGATAAAAGGGTTTGGTATGGTCAAAAGCTTTAAATATATTTTATTAATGACTCTTGCTCAGTTACCTGGTTATTTCACCGTTGCATGGCTGATTGAACGTTTCGGGCGCAAATGGGTATTAGTTACCTATTTATTTGGTACATTAATAAGCGCTTATCTGTTTGGCGTTTCCGAATCTGCACATCAGTTATTCGTTTTTGGTGCATTACTTTCGTTCTTTAATTTAGGTGCATGGGGAGCGATGTACGCTTATACGCCAGAACAATACACAACCAATATTCGTGCGACGGGTGCTGGAATAGCGGCATCAATTGGTCGTATCGGCGGTATTTTAGGTCCGTTAATGGTAGGTTTATTAATGGCAAATAATGTATCAATTAGTCAGATTTTTGGGCTTTTTAGTTTATCGATCTTAGTAGCAATTATCAGTATTGTATTTTTAGGTTATGAAACGAAACAAACTAAACTAAACTAATTATTGTTAATTTAACAACTATCACCAATCGTTGAAATAAATTGATTTGTGTGGTTTTGATCGTACAAACCGATAAACCACACAATGCATTTTATAACTTAATGAATAATTAAAATATTCTATAGATGATGCAATCTCATCTGATTATCCCGTTAATTTGTTTTAGCGATAATGAGCTCTTTTGACCGAGATCGTGTAATTGCAGGCAATACTATACCTGACTATAATCATTTCAAAATCTTTAGAAAATTAAAAAGGGGACAATTTTGAAACTATCAGAAAAAGCTTTCCATTATTTAGGTATTATCGCAACGGCAGCTTCGTTATGTATGTATATTTCTTATATCCCGCAAATTATTGACAATCTTCATGGATTAAAATCTAATCCTACGCAACCCTTAGCTGCTGCGATCAACTGTTTACTGTGGGTATTTTATGGATTATTACGGGAAAAGAAAGATTGGCCAATTGCTATTGCTAATTCTCCTGGTGTAATATTTGGCTTTATTGCATTTTTAACCGCGTTATAAATTCTGGTGAGGTAATATGACAATCAATATTTGTATTGATTGTCGCTTATTTGTTGCTTTTTTCGTGAATTAAAAGGTTTATCATATCAATCCCAGTAAGTGAAAAATAATTAAATCGTTGCAATTAACTGTTTACTACAAATTTAAGTATTACAATAAAGATATGGATTGATTAATTTAAATATTAACTATTGAGAATTCTTGTTGCCTTTATGGTATTTTTCACCACTTTGAATAAGAATAATTATAATCAACAATCAATATTAATATGTGGTTGTTGCTTTTTTATTGCAATTTTTAGGATAAAAAGATTGACTCTTTAAAAAAAATAAGAAAAAAATACTTGCTTTTTCACCTGATATGTAATTGAAAATTTAAGTGGTCACTATTTGGCCTTTAAAAAATAATATTATAAATCAATATGATAAAGAGTTATCAACAGGTTTGTTAAATACTTATCAAATAGTATAGTGAATAATTTTGGGGATATATCATTAAAAAAATTTTATTAATGATTAATATTTGTCCATTGTAAAGAGTTTAATATACTATTATAGTAAAAGTGCTAATAATACTTTGATAAGGATTTAAATTTTAGGATTGATGGAACTTGTTATTCGAAGAAGTTGATGATATTAACCTTAAAGACTGGCTAATTTAAGCGAATCGTTGTTAAGTAGGTAATGACAAGACAAAAGGAATGAATATTATGACTGAGATAAATTTTTCAGATGACCTGATTAGAGAATTCATCTACTCCGTATATCGTAAAGAGGTATTGTTAAATTTAAAAGGCGTAGTATTAACTCAAGATGATCGTAAAAAATTGCACGAAAAAAGGGATTTTGTGAATAATTTATCGGAAGATGAGTTAAACGATATTCGTTCTTGGATTGTGAATAGATTGAAATTATTGGAAATTCAACACTTGTAAACGCTATTTCATTTTTTTATATTAGGCTTATCTTTATTTGCTTTTATAAACAATTATGTTTAACACAAATAGACAGATTCACCAATAATTTTATAATATTAGTAGTTGTATATTTAAAGGAAAGGAAATGAAAAAGTTAGTTTTGGTTCTTTCATTAGGTTTACCCGCGATGTCTATAGCATCTAATTGTGAGAACATTAGTGCCAATATAGCAGAAAAAATAAAAAATAATGGTGTTGCTCCTTCTAAATTTCAATTAAAACTTATACCAGTAGATCAAGCAGATCAACAAAATGAAGGTAAAATTGTTGGATCTTGTGATGGTGGTCAACAAAAAATTGTCTATGTGCGTTTTGAAGATATCTCCTTAACGACTGAATCAATCGAACAAACACCAACTACACAAGACCAAAATACTCAATCTGATACCTCAGCTCAACAAGAAGCTGCCCCCCCACCAACTATCAAAAATCAGGAACCTTAAATTGATTCAAATAATCGATATAGACGTTAATAGAATAAGTGCAATAAGTTAACTCTGCAAAGATTTCTAATAAACCTGCTGAACGGCAATGATAAAAATAAAGATTCATTTTTTAGTCAAAAAATAGAAGAACAAATAAAGAGTAAAATTTCTTAATAAATTATTACTCATGTAAACGTTTCTCATTATTCCGAATGTTTTATTTATCTATGGTGCTATAGTCCGAAACTCTATCCGTAGCACCTGATTTGATTAATACCGACTAAGGGAGTTTAAAAGACGCTTTTTGTGCAAGTCTGTTTTACTCGTTAGTAACTGAGTTGTTAGAAAGGAGCTGTTATGTCATCGTTTTACTCACTTATTAAATCATGTCAAGCCGATTGGGATCATTATATTCAACATGAGTTTATCCAACGATTAGGCAAAGGAACATTAGATATCACTTGTTTTCAACATTATTTAAAACAGGACTATCTATTTTTATTCAATTTTTCTAGAGCTTGGGGACTTGCTGTGTATAAAAGTCATGATCTTGCTGAAATGAAGCAATCTTTAAATAGTTTAAAAACCATCGTTGAAGTTGAACTTGATTTTCATATCGAATATTGTAAAAGATGGCGAATAACTGAAAATGAACTCAACACGTTAACAGAAGCCAGAGCAAATATGGCATATACACAGTATGTGCTTGATGTTGGATTAAAAGGTGATATTTTAGACTTACACATTGTATTGGCTCCTTGTTTAATCGGTTATGGCATGATTGCCAATTGGTTAAAAAAACAACATTGGTATAATGCGAAAAATAATCCATATTCCAGTTGGATCAAAATGTATGTTACTAAGGAGTTTCAACAAGCAATGCAAAATGAAATTGCTTGGATTGATCAGCGCTTATTAAATATAGATACAAACCGCTTAGAACAGTTAAAGACACTATTTAAACATGCTACTCAACTTGAAGCTGATTTTTGGCAAATGGGGTTGGATAAGAGCTTTTAGTAATAAGCATACTTTACCATTTAAGGTAAAGTATGTTGATTGCAAACTAAAGAAGTTCTGTATAATTTTGTTTGGTTGATTCATCCCAAACGCTCGCTTGCACTTGACCGATATGTTTTTGTTGTAAAAGCAACATAACTAGACGAGATTGACCAATTCCGCCACCAATGGTTTGTAATAGTTCGCCATTGACTAAGGCTTGGTGCCAAGCAAATTGCAAACGATTCTCGTCACCAGTGATTTTCAATTGACGTTTTAATGTTTCTGAATCGACACGAATACCCATAGATGAAATTTCAAATGCACTATTCAAAACTGGATTCCAAACTAAAATATCACCATTTAATCCTTTAGAACCCATTTCATTATCCGTACTCCAATCATCATAATCCGGTGCGCGCACATCATGTTTTTCGTTATTTGATAATTTACCTCCAATACCAATTAAGAACACGGCACCAAGCTCTTTAGTTATGGAGTTTTCACGCTCTTTAGGTGATAAATTTGGATAACGTTTTAAAAGTTGCTCACTGTCCATAAACGTTATTGATTCAGGTAAAAATCGGGAGAGATGATATTTTTCCGATACTGCTTTTTCGGTCGCTTTAATAGCCGAATAAATTTTTTCAACAGTCTGTTTTAAATAGGTTAAAGTACGATCTTCTGGTCGGATTACTTTCTCCCAATCCCACTGATCTACATAAACGGAATGAATAGGTGAAAGACAATCTTCATCAGGACGTAGTGCTTTCATATTAGCATATAAGCCTTCTCCTATGGTAAAATGATGATAACTTAAAATTTTACGTTTCCATTTAGCGAGTGAATGTACCACTTCAAATTGGGTATTGTTGATTGTTTTTACCCTAACTTGCACTGCATTTTCAGTGCCAGATAGGTTATCTTGTACACCATCACCAACTTTACTTAGTAGGGGGGCTTGTACTTCAATTAATGATAAGTTTTCAGCCAACTTCTCGGCAAAAAATTGTTTAACAAAGCTGATTCTTTGTTGTTGTTCTTTAAATGATATCTGCATGTTTAGTCTCTAATTATTTATAATTTGTATAGGTAAAGTAAACTAGAAAATAAAAATTTGCAAGGTACAATAAGCTAAATGCAAATAACAGCAATATTGCTCAACCAATTATGGTTTTTAATTAATCGATGATAGATAGTTTATTTTGTTAAATAACTTTCAGGTTAACCTTACGTTTCAGTAAAAAATCAATAAATAATTTTAATTAACTTTACGGTTATAAAGGAAAATATACTGTAGATCCAGTATAACCGTTTACTTTTAATATTAACTAATAAATTTAGCATAACAGACTTGTGTATTAGTTTGCATATAAAAAATTTCTTAACAAAGTTACATAAGAATGCCACCCAAAATATCAATAGTGGAAGCAATAAAGATCGTTAATACAGGGTTATTTCACTAACAATGAGAAGTAACACTATTAAAAATTGTTTGATAGTTAATGAACGATTAAATGATGTTTTAATTGCATAATTTAGCCGAAGTGTGTCTGTTCAGATGGACTCATAATTAATTCATCTCACCGCTTTGGCGGTTTTTTATTGCTCAACGCATCTAAATAAAATACTATTACAAAAAATAAGATTTAAGGTATGAAAAAATTTAATTATTTTTTCATCTGTTTTGGTTCGATAATAAATGGAAGTAAGGAATGAAAAATTTAATTGCTATCTCAATATTCACTCTAATGAGTTTCAATGCTTTTGCCAATGATAATGCAAAAAGATTAACTGAGTTGCTTATAAATGAAGATATTGCTGTTTTTAAAACAGACGGTGAATCAATTATTGGTGAAAAAATACCAACTGTATCTGTATCAGCTTTAAATGAAGAATTCAGTAATGACCTGATTAACTACGAAAAAACATACGATCAGAAGTTAGTTAATATCATAGCAGAAGCATCAGATGTTAAAACGGATTTAAATGGTAACCCATATATTATTGCAAGTGATGAGGATCCATCTGAATTTGTTGTTATCAAATTGAAAAATAAAGATGATATGCAGAGTATTATTAAGGGAAGTGAATTAGACTTAATTTGTTTAGGTATAAAAGACAACAAATTTCCGTCGTTAGAAAATTGCGTCACTACTGACAGTTATCTTCAAAACTTTCTTGAAAGGATAATGAATAATATCAGCCAACTAAAAGAAGGGGACGTTCCAAAAGATTTTTTTGAAGCGATTTATCTGAGTTTTAAAGAATTTGATATTCAGAATCCTAATAGATTAGATGAAAAAAAATTAGAAAATAACCCAGATGATATGAATGCTATCATCAAAATAGTAACGGATAGCATTAAAGATGACGCCAAACAATTTACAATGCCTCACCCATAAAAAAGCCCGAAAGGGCTTGATTCCAACAAATTGATTTTCATTTTACATTATTAAAAAATTGCCGCTTTATATTAACAGTAGACTTTTCTATGTTTTAAATTAACACAGTTTATGTTATCGGTATGTACATCAATTCATCACTTATACTATAATATCACGCAGTTTTTTTGTGTTCCTTGTATGTACAGGGATAAACCGTTTAGACGAAAAGAATAGTAATTGAAGCTATAGGTTCCCTGTTCATACAGGGATTATTAAATAAAAATTATTGAAGGGGCAATGTTCATCCCCCCCCCCCCCCCCCTTGTTTACTTACACGGGGGAATATTTTATTCTGCAAACTTATTTTTATGATCATACCGATTGTAGTGGATAGTATCACTCATTAAGTAGTTGTAGATTTCATCTACAATATCGATACCATTTTTTAAGTAATTCGCTTCGCGTTTTTTGCCTCGTTCACCAGGGAAAAAGATTTCACTGTTTCCTTTAGCTGGTTTGACCTGTTTAAGTTGGTTAAGCATTGCTGACATATTCTTTTTGAATGCTTCAATACCGATAAAATAATCGGGATTGATCACAATATGCAAATGCCCAAGATCGCGTCCTTTGGATAAATTGGCATACATTGATGATACGTTTTTACCAAATGGAAGGCCCAATAAAATGCCTGACAATATATCGACCATCATCATTAACCCATAACCTTTAGCATCTGCTATTGGTAACAAAGCGTTGACTTTATGGGGATCGGTTGTTGGTTCTCCCTGTTCGTCTACAGCCCAGGTTGGCGGAATCGGAACACCTTTGGAGCGAGCATAAAGTATTTTTCCCCAAGCTTGTACTGTGGTAGCCATGTCGAAGGAAACAAGGCGATCGTCGGCAGTTGGTGCAGCAAAGGCGATAGGATTAGTACCAAAAAACTCTTCTGCACCACCATAAGGTACAGCCATCGGATCAGATTGGCACATTGATATCGCAATTAGGTTTTCTTCAGCGGCCATTTCAGTAAAATAACAAAGTGAACCACTGTGTGACATACGACGAATACCTACCACTGCAATGCCATTTTTTTTCGCCATTGCTATTGCTTTGTCCATGCCAACTTTAGCGGCCACCAAACCGCAACCATTGTCAAAATCTAATATCCCACTGGCAGGCCCAGTTTCTTTGTAAGTGACATTAGGATTAGGAGTCATACCACCTTTGGCGATACGTTCGGCGTAATATTCAACTCGTACCGCACCATGTGAATGGATACCACGCGCATCAGCAAAGGATAGGGCATCGGCAGCAATATTAGCATGTTCATTTGTTAAACCTGCCTTATGCAGTTTTTTCGCGATTAAATTGTGTAAGGTTTGTCTATCAACTCTCATAGTAAAACTCCTGTCTTTTATCAATATGTTTATTTACTCATTACATTGTTGATTTGATGGGCTGACAATAGTGCCTTTACTGGTATCTAATAACGCTTCAATATCGGTCAAAGTGCCAATATAAGCCCTGCTTCCTGTCTTTTCGACAAATTCAATTACAGATTTTATTTTGGGACCCATCGCACCATCGTCAACAGCGAGTGGTTTTAGTTGTTTAGGGGTGACATGACGTAACGCAGTTTGGGCAGGTGTTCCCCAATTTTCATAAACTGCATCGGCATCGGTTAAGATCATCAGATGATCGGCCTTGAGTTGTGTTGCAAGTTTTGCAGCTGAATAATCTTTATCTATCACTGCTTCAATGCCTTTATAACCCTTTTCGTCTTTTATTACTGGAATACCTCCACCACCGTTACATATCACAATGGTATCATCGGTTAGTAATTTTTGTATGGTATCAATTTCAAGTATTGTCTTCGGTTTCGGTGATGGGACAACTCGACGAATATATTGTCCATCTTTCTTAAATGTCCAACCATATTGTGCTTCCAATTTTTGCTTCAAATCGGGTTGATAGACGGGGCCTATGTACTTAGTTGGATGCTTAAATGAGGGATCGTGCACATCGACTTCAACTTGTGTTAATAGTGTCACAACTTTATTAACTCTTTTATATTGTTGTAAGCTGCGACCTATCATATAACCTAACATGCCTTGTGTCTGGGCAACTAAAATATCCAACGGGTAGGCAGTTATTTGAGTATAAGCCTGATTTTGTAGAGCCAATAATCCTACTTGTGGTCCATTGCCATGTACAATTACCAATCGATATCTACCAGCAAGTTTGGCAATAATTTTCGTTGTTGCATCTATATTTTCATATTGATGATCTACTGTTAAGAGTTGTTTGCGTTTAGCAATGGCATTACCGCCTAAAGCAATGACAATAAGTTCCATTTTGTTTCCTTAATCATTTTTTATGGTTGCTAGTTTTGTATTTATATTTCTATATCTCGATGGCAATCCTTAGAATAGATGTAACTTAATGGCTCTTTGCCAACAGAGTAGCAAGCTTGCAGTGCATAAGCACCCATAAAAATATAATCATCCTTTTTGACTGGTATCCACTCATTATCAAGCAAATATATACCCTCACCACTAAGTAAATATGCACCGTGCTCTTGAACATGTGTTTCAATGTACCCATGACTCGCGCCTGGTTTAAAAGTTAATATATGGAAGTTCATGTCAAAACCGAGCTCTTTAGGTAGTAGGTCTTGCACAAATACGTTATCCATATCTTCGTAACAGACGTAATCTAGCTTTTGAGCATGGTTGCTTACTATATGTGCTTGATGACCTACGAGCGATATATAACGGCGTTTATACAAAAATAGTCGTGACAATGGGACGTTATTTTGCAAATACAGTTTAACTCCTGCAGGACAGTATACATAGCCAGTTGTTTTAAGATTATAGGTTTGATCACCGGCTTTTACTGTCACTTCACCACTAATCACATAAACAAAAACTTCAATATCTTTACCGCCAAAACCTTGTTGATTTTTGCCATCTTGATGCATAGTGACAAGATAATCCACAAACGATGCCCCTAATTTTGGCGTGGATAGGATGGTAATGTCACAGTTTTCAAATCCTGGAATGATATTTTTGACTAATCCATCAGGCGGTATTAATGCGTAATTATGGCGTTTAATAATGGCTCTGGAGGCAAGTAAATCTTTTGGATAACCAGTGTTGTTATTGATATACCCCATTTTCATTCTCCTTGTAAAATGACGATTTTTTGACTATTTTTTATTGAATGTTTCGTTGATTTTTATTTAGGTAATAGCAATCCCAACTTATAAAAAGCAGTGATTTGTTTAACCGGCATAGGTATTTGGCCGGTAATGATGTTTATTGGTTGTTTGACATTTTTTTCGTATTGATCAGCATGAAGATTAGTGTAGCAACGACCAATATGCCGATGGCAACATAAAATCCAGTGATTTTAGTACCAGTAAGATCGGCTAAGTAACCAGTTAATGGCGGTGCAATTACTGATGAGCTCATGCCAAAAAAATTAAAGACACCAAAGGATGTGCCGTAATTGGATTTTGGCGCTGTTTCGGCAACATGTGAAATCAATATCGGTTCAACAGTGAGTTTGCCAAATAATCCATAAAACATTAATCCCGCAAGTAAAAAACTAATGGTTGTAGATTGTACGGTAATCAATAAGGTTGCAGCAGCAATCAGTTCTAATACGATAATGAAGAGTAGACGTTTACTTCTAAATTTATCAGATATTTTACTGATGATTAAGGCACCAGGTATTGCTGCGAAGGCTACCAATGATGACGCTGAGCCAATACTTCCACCAGTAAATCCACGTTCAGTTTCCAAAAAGTTTGGTAACCAACTGACAATCATGTAGTATCCATAACATGTTGCAAAGTATATAATGTAAGAGGAAATCATTTGAATACTGAAGAAACGGTGTTTTTTCTCAGACTGAATGGGCGAAATTGTCGTTTGTTTATCGATTGTATTATTTATAATTTGTTGTTTTAATTTATGTTTTTCTTTTATAACAATAGCAAATCCTGCAACTAAGCAAAGTATTAAAGCTGCTATAATATAAAGCATGTATTCCCATGGCATACCCCATGATTTAACTAAAAAACTGGTAGCCAACAAACTTATGCCCATTCCTAAGGCCGACCCCGTATTGATAATTGCCGAAGCAAATCCACGATGTTCTGCTGGGATATTTTCGGCTGAAAGTGACCAGGCTGAACCATAATAAGAACCACAACCTAAGCCAGCTAATAAACTTCCAACATAAATCATTAATATGGAATGCGCATTACCGATGATTAAAGCGGCGATAGCAAATAATAAGAAACCGGGAATAACCACGGCTTTTTTACCAAACTTATCAACTAACATTCCTGCTGGAATTTGCATTGCGGTGTAAGCAAAAAAATAGCAACTAGCAATTAAACCTAATTCAGTATTGGATTGCGGACCTATAGTTTGTTGGACTTCCGGAAAGATAGCGGTAAGGACTGGACGATAGATCCACATTACAGTCCAACCAAGACACAATAAAACTACTATTTTATGCCAATATTGAATACCGCCTGCTTTAGCTATTGTGTTAACTGTTGTCATGCTAACTCCTCATTATTCTTGGTAAGCTAATTTATAAAGGGCATAGGTCAGCGCTTTTATACCTTCAACTAAGTCTACGGTTTTGGTATCTTCAGCGGTATTGTGGCTGATGCCTTTGATACTAGGTACAAACAGCATAGCGGTAGGTACCCGTGGAGCAAAAATTTGTGAATCATGTCCAGCACCACTGTGCATTACACGATAACTGAGCTTCTCTTTTTTGCAAATGTCTTCTAACATATGGATCAGTTTGTTGTTCATTGGTATTGGGTCTTCATCCATCCAGCGGTGGATCTCAATTTTAAGTCCTAGCTCTTTAGCAATACGTGTCATATCCGCTTCGATTTCTTCAGTAAATCTAATCAATTCGGTTTTATCAGTATGGCGACAATCCATAGTAAATAGCACTTCACCAGGCACGACGTTAACAACATTAGGTTTTGGTTCAACATGACCAAAAGTCAGCACTAAAGGATCGCCTACTTTTAGCGCCTTATTAATGGATTCATGACAGATACAACTAAAAGCATACACTGCATCTTGACGATAACCCATTGGTGTGGTGCCTGCATGGTTTGCTTCACCAATAAGTCTGATGTTATAGCGTCGTTGACCAACAATACTGGTTACAATGCCAATACTTTTTTGTTCTTTTTCAAGTACACCACCTTGTTCAATATGAATTTCTAAAAAAGCTTTAATATCGCTGCGTGCAGGTTGAGTACTAAATTGAAATCCACACGCTTGCATGGCATCAATAAATTTGATTCCTTTTTCATCAGTGATATTTTCCACATCTTTTTTGTTTGCAATCGCAAAAACATTTTTACTTCCCCAAAATACATATGGAAAGCGACTGCCTTCTTATTCTGCCATTGAGATAAGTTCTAAGGAACGAAGTGGTTGACCGTAGTTTTCTTTCAAGTATTGCATGGCAAGTAGGGCGGCAATAATACCGAGTTGCCCATCTAGCTTTCCACCATTGACAACAGTATCAACATGCGAACCTGACATAATGATTTGATCTTTAAATTTACTACCTTCAAAGCGACCATATAAATTACCCACATCATCAAAATAGCTTTGCATACCAATATTTGTCATACGTTCTTTCAATGCATTTTGTGCTGCAAGCCATTGAGTTGTGTAAAGTAAACGCGTTGTTCCTCCTTGTTCAAGTCCCCCAAAACTGGATATCCACTCTACTGCATTTGCCACATCATCATGTAAGATTTTCATAAGCATCTACCTATTTTTAATCATTCTATTATTAATAATTATTCTGGTTATGTTTGATAAGTAACATACTATTAATAACAAATAATAATGTGATCAAACACTCTTTTTTAGTTTTATAAAATTTAATTAATTTAATGAGTTACTATTATAAAAAAATTTTTAACAATATCTTATCATAATGATTTATAAAGAATTTTTTTAGTATAATAAGTTATTGATTTGTGACATATAACCTATTTATTCTCAGTTTTTTTCGTAATATATAAATAGTGTGAAATTTTAAATTTGATAGATAAACGTATAACGATTTATCGGCGTTTAACAAATACCATTGGTAATAATTATTCAAGTTATTTATCAATTTACGTTTATTGCATATTTAAAAATAAAGAATTACTAAATAACTGAGAGGCAATTGGCATGATTCAATCTTTCATAAAAAAAGGAAGCTTTCAAGATTCGGTCAGTTTAATGTTAATTTCAAAAAAGCTGAGTAGTCTTGACGAAGTTGATGAAGTTTCCGTCATGATGGGGACACCAGCCAATAAATCCTTACTTACAGCAACGGGTTTTTGGAGTGATATATTTAATGAGGCTTCCCCGAATGATATTTGTGTTGCCATTAAAACGCATAATGATTCAATTAATGTTGTGGATCTAATCAGTGTAAAGCTTGAAAACTCGTTAAAAAATATCGTTCAGCAGCAAGGTAGCAGTAAATTACTCAAAGCAAGACGTTATGCTAGCGCAATTCAAAAACTACCTGACGCAAATTTAGTGTTGATATCGATTGCTGGTGAATACGCCGCAGATCTTGCTGAACAAGCCATTGATGATAATAAAAATGTAATGATCTTTTCAGATAATGTGCCTGTGACAGATGAAATTCGATTAAAAACTAAGGCTTCTAGTAAAGATTTGATTGTGATGGGTCCTGATTGTGGTACAGCGATTATTGCTGGTGCTCCATTGGCTTTTGCCAATGTGATTCCCAAAGGGAACATTGGGGTAATTGGTGCATCGGGTACAGGTATTCAAGAAGTCATCTCACAAATTGCGTTATTAAACCAAGGTATTACACAAGCTATTGGTTTAGGCGGGCGTGATTTATCGCAAGAGGTAGAGGGAATAAGCGCTTTAACCGCATTAAAGATGCTCGCGGCAGATGAGCAAAGTCAAGTCATTGCGTTTATTTCAAAACCTCCTGCTGAAAATGTGAGGGGAAAAGTTATTGCTTCCATGAAGCTGATTAAAAAGCCAATTGTGGCACTGTTTTTAGGATCAACTATCGACAAAGCACAAGATGAAAATATCTATTTTGTCAAAACATTAGATGAAGCAGCACGTTTAGCGTGTTTATTAGCCAAAGTAGAAATAGTTGCACATCAATTACATAAGGTAGCTAACAAAACGATTTCAGGACTTTATACCGGTGGAACTCTGGCTTCAGAAGCTGCGATACTACTTGCACAAGAGTTACATTTATCAGTCAGAAAAAATCATGATAAAGGCATATTGCTCGATGAAAACGGTCATAAAATTATTGATCTTGGAGATGATTTTTACACTGTTGGACGACCACATCCAATGATTGATCCTTCTATTCGTGAACAAGAAATTAGTAAACTAGGGGAACAAAAGTCAGTTGGGGTAGTATTACTTGATTTAGTGATTGGTTATGGCGCTAACTCAAATCCTGCTGAATCAATTATTGCCGGATATAAAGCAGCCAGTGCAGCGCGCTCAGCGGATAATCCCTTAATTGCTATCGCTACGGTAACGGGCTCACAGCAAGATCCACAATGCCGTAGAAAGCAAATTGATACCTTAACAGAGAATAATATTGTGGTGATGGATAATCTGTTCGAGGCGATATTATTAGCTAAAAAATTAATTACACCAATCACATCATCAAATTCACATAAAACATATCCTTTGCTTAATCATATAAGCGTAATCAATGCTGGATTGCGTAGTTTTGCAGAAGATCTTCAATCATCCAATGTCCCTGTTGTGCATTATCAATGGACACCAATAGCTGGCGGAAATCCAACATTAGCGGCTATTTTGAAAAAATTAAATTAAGAGGTTTTGACGAATGAATAAAGTAATTAATGAAGCAAACCAAGCCATTATGGAGCGAATCAAAGCCGCTAGACCACATTGGATTGGGGTAGTTGCTGCGAAAGAAGCTATACCGACTTTAGCACAAAATTATAAGTTATTACATGCTGGTCCTCCTATTGTCTGGAAAGATATGACAGGACCAATGCAGGGGGCATGCATTGGCGCCTGTCTGTTTGAAAAATGGGCGAGTGATGAAAAACAAGCTTTGGATTTATTAGAAAATGGTGGAGTTGAATTCATTCCATGTCATTCCGTTAATGCGGTTGGACCGATGGGCGGTATCACTTCAGCCAATATGCCAATGTTAGTTGTTGAGAACCTCACTCATGGTAATCGAGCGTACTGTAATTTGAACGAGGGTATTGGCAAAGTAATGCGCTTTGGTGCATATGGTGAAGAAGTACTCAATCGTCACCATTGGATGAAAGAGTCGTTAGGACCAGCATTGAATGATGCTCTTAAACTGTTTGAAAATGGAATTGATCTTACAGCCTTAATGGCACAAGCCATTACTATGGGTGATGAGTTTCATCAACGTAATATTGCGGCTTCAGCTTTATTGCTAAGAACATTGTCACCTAAATTAATTATGCTTGATCGCAATAAAACAGAACTGGCTAAAATATTTGAATTTTTAAGTGTAACGGATCAGTTCTTTTTAAATCTAGCGATGGCATTTTGTAAATCGGTCATGGACAGTGCAGCATATCTTCAAAAAGGGACTATTGTTACAGCTATGACGCGTAATGGTAAAGATTTTGGCATCAAGGTCAGTGGTTTAGGTGATGAGTGGTTTACTGCACCTGTTAATACTCCGCAAGGTCTATTTTTCACTGGCTATTCACAAAATGAAGCCAATCCAGATATTGGTGATAGCGCTATTACTGAAACTTTTGGTATTGGTGGTGCGGCTATGGTAGCTGCGCCAGGAGTAACCCGATTCGTTGGCGCAGGTGGCGTAGATATTGCATATGAAGTATCAGAAGAGATGAGTGAAATCTATCTTGACCATAATATGTTGTTACAAATTCCATCTTGGAACTTCCAAGGATGCTGTTTAGGTCTTGATCTTCGCCGCATTGTTGAAACGGGTATCACGCCTTTAATCAATACTGGCATTGCCCACAAAAAGGCCGGTGTGGGTCAAATTGGTGCAGGAACGGTACGTGCTCCATTAGCCTGTTTTGAAAAAGCACTCGAGGCATTAGCCAAAAAACTTAAAGTTTAATTTATGAAATGTAAATATGCAGAGAATAAATTACAAACAAAAGCGATAAGTACTTCACTTACGGCAACATCATTTGCTGCCGATGCAAATCGGCAGTTTTTCATGTCATCAACCCAAAATCACTTACAGCAATTTAAACCATTAATCATCAGTGCCCATGCACCAAATGTAGAGGGAAAATTATCTCTATTTAGTTTACATGAACATACAGTGAATTTAATCAATCACCAGCAACAATTAGTCACATTACATCAATATGGTAGTGGTTTATCACCTATGGGTTGGGTTGTTAAAACCGATGATTTTAATGTAATTCAAACTATGCTAGCTAATGATCATTTAACTCTAAGACAACAGAGTAATGGTGATTTATTACTCGGCGATATTTTGTTAAGTTATAATACTCATATCTGCAATATGACATTAAAGAGTAGAACACACACCGAATTAGATAAAACCGCGATTAGACAATTATTCATGCTGATAAATTATCCAACAGGCTTATTTGGGTTACTTCGAGAAAATATTGTCAACAACCCCGCACCAGAACTAATAAGTTTATGTAATAGGTTGAATAGTTTAATGTTGGGGGAAAGAGTAAATATTACTCAATTTATTGGATTAGGTCCGGGTTTAACTCCTAGCTTTGATGATATTATAGTCGGAATAATTGCAATACTTTTCTGTGATCATCGTTTTAAACCCAAAATACAACGAATAAAAACGACATTGCAGAATTTGCCATTAGAGGTATTGACAACAACAATTAGTGCTACATTTTTAAAATATGCATTACAAGGTAAATTTTCATTACCTGTTTTAAATGTTATTGAACGCCTGAATCAACATAGGTATAACCATTGTGCAATTCATAATCTTTTAAATTATGGACACACATCAGGAGCCGATCTTTTATTAGGGATCTGGTTGGGTATTGATCGTTTTGTTATAAAGGATTGAATAATGTTAGATACAGAAACTATGCGAACCTTCACAAAAGTAGTTGAGTGTAAAAGCTTTTCCAAAGCAGCCAAATTGTTATTTAAAACTCCAGCTGCCATTAGTTATCGTATCAAATCATTGGAAACGGATCTTAATACTCAATTGTTTGAACGCACAACACGAACAGTATCATTAACTCTTGCAGGTCAACATCTCTATGAGCATTGCAGCCAATGGCTACTTTGGTTGACTACTATGCCTGAAGAGCTACATCAAATACGCAATGGCGTCGAACGCAAAATTAATCTGACCATTAATAATTTACTCTATGATGTTGATGCGGTCACGGAGCTATTAAGCCATTTGCAAAAAAAATTTCCATTTACTAATTTTACCTTTAATCGACAAGTATATATGGGCGTTTGGGATTCGTTATTATACGGTGAATATCATCTTGCTATTGGGGCAACAGGAACTGAATCATTAGATAATATGATTAATATTTTTCCATTAGGTGAAATTAATTGGGTTTTTGTTGCAGCAAAAAATCATCCGATCACTCATCTAGAAGGTCCGTTATCAAATGAAACATTACGTAAATATCCCGCTATAAATATTGAAGATACATCAATTCATATGAATAAACGAGTTGCGTGGCTATTGCCAAGTCAATCTGAAATTATTGTGCCTAATATTACAACCAAATTATCCTGTCATTTAAAAGGGCTAGGGATTGGATTTTTACCACGTTCGGTTTGTCAAAAGTATTTGGATTCGGGTGATTTAATTCAATGCCAAGTGATTAATGAACGTAAACCTTCACCATTATCTTTAGCATGGAAAAAGTCGCATATGGGAAGAGTGATGAGCGAAATTGTTAATTTATTTAAGTTCCACCATCCATTAGCCAGTAGTTTTTTAAAAAATATCGATGTAAAAAGATAAACAATTCATCACAACTAAACGTGATTGTTAACAAATAAACAAGACTTAACTCAAGGAAAATCACATGTTAGATTTAGATAACTATGATCAAATTAATCCACCAGCACGATTACTGATGGGACCCGGTCCAATTAATGCTGATCCACGTGTAACGCGAGCAATGGCTGCGCCTTTAATTGGTCAATTCGATCCTGTTATGACTGATTATATGAATCAAACGATGGCGCTTTATCGTGACATATTTAAAACCAAAAATGAACAAACTTTTGTTATTGATGGCACCGCCAGAGCTGGCATTGAAGCTGTTCTTGTGTCAACCCTTCGTCCAAGGGATAAAGTGTTAGTGCCAATATTTGGACGATTTGGTTTATTACTTTGTGAAATTGCTCATCGTTGTAGAGCAGATGTGCATACTATTGAAGTGCCATGGGGAGAAGTATTCGATCCTAATGTAATTGAAGATGCCATAAAAAAAATTAAGCCACGCTTGTTACTTTGTGTGCAAGGTGATACTTCAACTACTTTACTTCAACCATTAAATAAAATTGGTGAAATTTGTCGTAGATATGGTGTGCTTTCTTACGTTGATGCAACCGCTTCAATTGTTGGTAACGATTTAGAAGTCGATAAGTGGCAACTTGATGGTGTGTCAGTGAGTTTGCAAAAGTGCTTGAGTGGACCTCCAGGCGTGGCTCCTTTAACATTAAGTCCAAAAATGGTTGAAATCATTCAAGCACGCAAATGTGTTGAACTTGGTATCCGAGATCAAGGGGATAGCAGTGGTAGTGATGAAATGATATATTCGAACTATTTTGATCTTGATATGATTATTCGTTATTGGGGATCTGAACGGATTAACCATCATACTGAAGCTACCTCTATGCTTTATGCAGCCAGAGAGTGTGCTCGTATAGTATTGCAAGAAGGATTGGATAATGTCATTGAACGTCATCGCATTAATGGTTCGGCTATGGTCGCAGGTTTACAAGCAATGGGACTTGATTTGTTTGGTGATATTAAACATAAAATGAACAATGTGGTTGGGGTTATACGTCCAGAAAATATTAACGACCTAGAAGTACGTAGTTTAATGCTCAATGATTTTGGTATTGAAATTGGTGCATCTTTTGGTCCTCTAAAAGGTAATGTTTGGCGTATTGGTACTATGGGTTATAACGCTAGAAAACAGTGTGTTTTACAAACATTAACTGCCTTTGAAGCAGTATTAAATCGTGTTGGTTTCAAAACCATTCAAGGCGCTGGATTACAGGCGGCTTGGAATATTTATCAACAATAAATCATATTTTTATAACAAACACTCAATTATAGTTTAACCATAAAAATCAAAAAATAATGCTTTTTAAAAAAGCAGAGCAATACTCTGCTTTTTGTTATTAAGATGACAAAATTCTCTATTTCAATTGAAAATTGAATTCTTTTTTCAATTTTGTCTTACTCGTTAATCCTTTAATACTTCTCAAAAAAGTAAATAATATAATGAAATCTAAATATTAATTTGCATTATTTCCCTTAAAAGCTATTATGTTTTTCATATTTATTTATAGATAGGAATTACCATGATTAAGTCTTGTTTTTCGTTAATTTTATCTGCTTTTTTATTAGTTTCTAGTTATTTAAGTTACGCAGATAAGGCAACAACTTATGTAGTAGGCGCCGGTGGTACGTACCGACCTTTTGAATATGAAAATAATCAGCGTCAGTTAGAAGGCTTCGATATTGATATTATTCAAGCGATTGCTGATGTTGAGAATTTTAACATCAAATTAATTAATACACCTTGGGATAGTATTTTTGCAAGTTTGAACAATGGTGAACGTGATATTATTATTTCAGGTATTACTATTACCGATAAACGAAAAAAATCGGTCGATTTTTCGTTTCCTTACTTTCCCGCTGAACAAGTAGTTGTGACCCAAGCAAACTCTAGTATTACTTCATTGGAAGATTTAAAAACAAAAACGGTTGGCGTTGTAAATGGCAGTACGGGGGATGTGGTTGTTTCAAAAGTTTTAGGAATGAATAGCAAAGCGATCAAACGTTTTGATAATACTCCTCTTTTGTTGCAAGATCTTTATGAAGAAGGGATTGATGCTGCGGTTAGTGACGTTGGGGTAGTTAAGTTTTATATTAAAATGCATCCAGGAAAAGATTTCAATCTAATTGCTGATCAAAATTTCGAAGCTCAATATTTTGGTATAGCTGTTGCCAAAGGAAATGATAAATTACTAAATAGTATTAATGAAGGACTTAAAAAAATTATTGTTAATGGTACTTATGCTACCATTTATGCAAAATGGTTTGATGAAAATGTACCAACTTTGCCTATTAATTAATCTACAGCAATAGGATATTTGATTTATGCAGTTTAATTGGGAAGTGATTCGTGATTATTTGCCTCTGTTTATTGATGGCGCAATAATGACCATTACCTGTACTCTAGTTTGTGTAGTGTTTGGTACGTTTTGGGGATTAATTTTAGGTCTTGGTCGAGTCGCTCAAGTAAAGCACGGTATTTATAAATACACTTTATCAATATTAGTGAAATGGCCAATTAAAATTTATGTAAGCGCCTTTCGCGGTACCCCTTTATTTGTTCAAATTATGGTTATGTATTTTGTTATCATGCCATTTTTGTTACACCCTCGAGAGGGTGTTTTGGTCTCAGATTATTTAATATCGCCTGAAACCGCGCGTTATTTACGAGTGCAATATGGTGCATTTATTTCTTGTGTTTTAGCGATAACTTTAAATGCAGGTGCCTATATTTCAGAAATCTTTAGAGCTGGCATTCAATCTATTGATAAAGGACAAATGGAAGCTGCACGATCTTTAGGTATGAGTTATAGTAGTACTATGCGTAAAGTAATTTTACCTCAAGCTTTTCGACGAATGCTTCCTCCTTTGGGTAATAATGCGATTGCGATTTTAAAGGATTCTTCCTTAGGTTCGGCAATCGGATTGGTTGATTTAGCTTATGCAGCAAGAACGGCTGGTGCGGCCAATGCAGTTTATACTGAACCTTATCTAGTCATTTCTTTAGTTTACTGGTCTATGACATTTTTATTATCCCTACTGGTTAAATATATGGAAAAAAGGTTAGGCAAAAGTGATTCACATTAATAATCTACAAAAGCAATTTGGCGATATCCATGTATTAAGAGGTATAACATGCGATTTTCAGGAAAAAGAAGTTATTTCCATTATCGGTCCTTCAGGATCAGGTAAAAGTACTTTTTTGCGTTGCATTAATGGGTTAGAGGATATCACCGCAGGTGAAATTGAAGTGAATGGCTTTAAAGTACATGATCCAAGAATTCCTATTAATCGCTTGCGAGAATCTGTGGGTATGGTGTTTCAACGCTTTAATCTATTTCCGCATATGACAGTGTTAGATAATTTGATTTTAGCACCTCGTGATGTCAAAAAAATGGCTAAATCCGAAGCTATTACCAAAGCAGAAAGTTTATTAATTAAAGTCGGATTAATTGATAAGATTGATGCTTACCCAAGTCAGCTTTCAGGTGGTCAACAACAGCGTGTTGCCATTGCTAGAGCTTTAATGATGGATCCTAAAGTAATGTTATTTGATGAACCAACTTCTGCACTCGATCCCGAATTGGTTGGTGAAGTTCTAGCTGTCATGAAATCATTAGCTCAAGAAGGTATGACAATGGTGGTTGTAACTCATGAAATGGGCTTTGCCAGAGAGATGTCAAGTCGAGTGATTTTTATTGATCAAGGAATTATTCAAGAACAAGGATCACCAGATCAGATTTTCAAAAATCCACAAAATGAACGGACACAGTTATTTTTAAGTAAAGTGCTCTAGTTATTCATTTAGTTAATGATTTGAAAAAAACCGTTCTTAATAGAACGGTTTTTATTTACAGATAAAAAAATTGTTCAATTAAGCTTTGTATTTTTTCATCACAATTGAGGCATTCGTACCACCAAAGCCAAAGCTATTTGACATAACGGTTGTTAATTCACGTTCGGTTGGTTTTGTAATAATATTCATGCCAACTGCTGCTTCGTCTAATTCATCGATATTAATACTTGGTGTAATAAAGCCATGTTCAAGCATCAATAATGAATAGATAAGCTCTTGCGCACCTGTTGCACTTAATGAATGGCCCGTCATAGACTTAGTTGATGAGATTGCTGGAATATTGTCACCAAATACTTGTTTGATTGCCCATAACTCTTTTACATCACCTACTGGTGTTGATGTACCATGAGTGTTGATATAATCAACTGGCACATCTAAATCTTGAATAGCAAGTTGCATACAACGCATTGCACCTTCACCTGATGGAGCAACCATATCATAACCATCTGATGTTGCACCATAACCGACTAATTCACCATAAATATGAGCGCCACGCGCTAATGCATGTTCTAACTCTTCTACAACAACCATACCAGCTCCGCCAGCAATAACAAAACCATCACGATTGGCATCATAAGCTCGTGATGCTTTTTCTGGACAGTCGTTATATTTCGTTGATAACGCACCCATTGCGTCAAATTCACAAGACATTTCCCAACAAAGCTCTTCACCACCACCAGCAAAAACGATATCCTGTTTGCCCAGCTGAATAAGTTCAGCAGCGTGACCAATACAGTGCACAGACGTAGCACAAGCTGATGTCATAGAATAACTCACACCTTTAATTTTAAATGGTGTAGCTAAACAAGCTGAAATTGCAGATGACATTGATTTCGTCACTGCATAAGGACCAACGCCACGTAATCCTTTCTCTTTCATACCAGCTACAACATTATATTGAGTTTTAGTTGAACCACCGTAACCTGCAATTAAACCAGTACGTGGATTAGAAACTTGTTCTGGAGTTAACTTAGCGTCTTCAATAGCTTGTTGTAAAGCGAGATAACCATAAATAGAAGCATCGTTCATAAAGCGAACTATTTTACGGTCAATGAGACCTTTAGTATCTAATTTAACATTTCCGCAGATATGACTACGCATTCCGCTATCTTTCATTTCTTGTGAAAAAGTAATACCACTACGGCCAATTTTTAAAGATTCTAAAACTTCTTTGGTATTATTTCCAATACTTGAAAGAATTCCTAATCCTGTTATAACAACGCGTTTCATACAATATTCTGCTCCTAAATTATCTGCTTCTAACAAAAATTGATGTGATTATAGCGTACACTTGTAAGCTCAACAATACCTGAGTAATTCTTTTATCTTTATTTTTTTGTTAATAAATTGATTATTAATATATTAATTAAAAGAATGCGACATTGAATTGATTAAGAATCTTCAAGTTATTGATAGAGTGATGGCTTCAGTTTGGCAAATTAATACCGATTAAATAGCCACACACTTGCAGAGTGTGATGCAGTTACGATATACTGTATATAAATACAGTTTTATGGTGATGCTAAATGAATGAAAAAATGATTGCGAAACTTGAGATATTAGCCGAATCGGCAAAATATGATGTCTCGTGTTCATCGAGTGGATCAACGCGTCGCAATAAAAATAAGGGTATTGGTAGTGCAAGCAAGAGTGGTATTTGCCACACATTTACTGCCGACGGGCGATGTGTATCGTTACTTAAAATTATGTTAACTAACTACTGCATGTTTGATTGTGCTTATTGTATTAACCGGCAAAGTAACGATATTCCTAGAGCAGGTTTTACTCCGCGCGAACTGGCTGAGCTGACCATTGAATTTTATCGCCGAAACTATATTGAAGGGTTATTTATAAGTTCGGGCATTGTACGCAGTCCTGATCATACTATGGAGCGCATGATCCGCGTAGTGAAAATTTTACGTAGTGAGCACCATTTTAATGGCTATATTCATATGAAAGCGATCCCTGGTGCCAGTGATGAACTGATTAATCAAGCTGGATTGTTGGTTGATAGAATGAGCGTTAATTTGGAAATTCCAACCGAAGAAAATCTCAAATTACTTGCGCCAGATAAAGATCATAAAAGCATTTACCAACCTATGCGCCAAATTCATCAAAATTTGCTTGAGAATATAGAAGATCGTAAAAAATTTAGATCTACGCCTAAATTTGTACCAGCAGGGCAGAGCACACAAATGATTATTGGTGCAACGGATGAATCTGACAAACAAATATTACAACTCACTGCCAAGCTTTATAAGCGACCGAGCATGAAACGAGTTTATTATTCAGGATTTGTTCCTGTAAATGGTTATGATAAACGTTTGCCTGTTGTGCAAGATGTACCACGCGTGCGTGAAAATAGACTTTATCAAGCCGATTGGTTATTACGGTTTTATGACTTCAATGTTGATGAAATTGTTAACGATAGATATCCTGACCTTGATTTAACCATTGATCCCAAACTGTCTTGGGCGATCCGTAATCCGCAGTTTTTCCCAATTGATATAAATCGTGATAGTTACCAAAAAATATTGAGAGTACCTGGTATCGGCGTTAAATCAGCCAAATTAATTGTCATGGCAAGGCGTCATCGCCGTTTAACATTTGATGCACTCAAACGGATTGGTGTAGTGTTAAAGCGTGCGCAGTTTTTTATTATTTGTCATGATATGAAAAAATTTAAAATACTCGGCTCATCAGCAGAATATATTAAATTGTCTTTGCAAGATCCCCCTTTGTTGGAAGATCAAATAATTCATCAACCGCATCAACTCGTAATGGGGTGGTAGAGTATGTTAGCATTTTATTACGAAAAGACGTTTGAAGGTGTGCTATGTGCGGTATTTGATGCTTTTAAACTCAAAAAAATGCCCGAATGTTTATTAGCAGCAGGACAGGTGGAACCATTACTGGTGACCGATAGACATCATGTCGAATTTCGAGAATTTAAGTATGAACGTGTGCGCGTAGCATTAATCAATAAATTGAGTAAAACTGCTTTACGACAATTAATGTATGTATGGTTATCTGAATTACCAGATAGTGACTTAATTATCTTTCGATATATTTGCAAAGTGTTTAAAGCCACAAAATCTATCGAAACTGATTTTGCCGATCCCGATGTACTAACGGTGCGCGAAATTGCGAAAAAAGTGAGTAACGAACGTCATCGTATGCTTGAGTTTATTCGTTTTAATGCCATAAAAAATCCACTGAAAAAAATGCATAAGCAAGCATCAGATGACGACGAAAATGAAGTATGCGAAAAAATCTATTTTTCTGTGATTGGTCCTATTTATAATGTACTACCTCTAGTACTCACTTTTTTTAAAGATCGTTTTGCAGATCAAAAATGGGCAATATATGATGAAAAGCGCCAATATGGTTATGTCTATGATTTGAATAGCATTGAACAGGTATCATTGGTAGATAAAGATGATTTAATTATTAATAGTCAAGTTAATCAAAATTATCTCACCGAAGATGAGGTGCTGTTTCAAACAATGTGGCTAAAGTATTGCAATGCGATAACTATAAAAGAACGTATGAATCTCAAATTACAACGCCAACATATGCCAAGTCGGTTTTGGCGATATTTACCCGAAATGAAACTCGCAGTAAAAGATTGCAATGATAATTAGAAAAAAATTTTATAAAATACATAAAAAACCGCCAAACAAGGCGGCTTTTAAAAATATAATTAATTGAGCTTATTGAGAATCTATGTCATTAATTATGCTATTAATGCTTTCTTGCCGTTGCTGCTGTTTTTGCTCATCAACTTTACCACCAGACGCATTAAAATCATTACGTTGGAAGTAAGCATTACGCATAAAGTTATAAGGATCATCACTATTTTTAAGCAAATCTTCATACTCAATTGCCATAGCGCGAGCTTCAATACCATCAAATACGCTTCGGACTAATGCCCATTCCCAATCTAACCAAACAAGTGGCGGATATAAAGTATCGACAATATCACCACCTTCTTGGCGGATTGTTGCAGAACCATAGAAAGGTAACACAACATAGGGACCATAAGGTGTATCATAATGACCTAATACATCACCAAAACTACGTTTAGAACCTTTTTGTAATTGTGGATCAGCCATACCTGCAACATCAAATAAACCGGCTACACCAAAAATGGTATTTAAAAAGAATCGAGCTAAATGTTTACCTGCTTCATGACCTTCACCTTGTAGAGCACTATTGACCATTGATGCGGGTTCTGAAAGGTTAGATGAAAAATTAACGACTCCTTTACGTATCGGTGTGGGTACATAATCTTTCCAAACAACTGCGGCAGGTCGCAAAATGTAAGGATCGAGTGCATAATAATTAACATTAAACATAGTTCTATTGAACCCAGATAACGGATCAGAATAACTATTTGTCTCAGGCTGATAAGTTGCACAACTTGTCAGTGCCAAAACCGTAAACATCATACCTATTATTTTTTTTTTCATAATGTTACCGAATTATCGAATAAAAATGGTAAAGTATTGAATGAACATGATTGTATCATGTTTACTCAAAATAGAAAATTTTTCATGATTTGAATAGCAATGTTTGTTAAAATTTATTAAAATGCATGCTTCTATGACCTCATAGTTAAATGGATATAACGAGCCCCTCCTAAGGGCTAATTGCAGGTTCGATTCCTGCTGGGGTCGAAGTGTTTAATATCGTATCCATTTTATTTAAATCATTTTTTATTTCTATCAATCAAATAATAGATATTTTATAAATAGTATTTTTATCTCATTCAAAAATAAAACGCTATTTATTTAACCTACTGAGGATTTATTACTTTATTAGATTCTTCAATTTAATAGATTGGTCTATAAATAATGTGCAATTTTAAGAATATTTATAAAGTAAATAATTGCATGACGTAAAAAGATCTTTAAAAAAGGTTTAAACTCATTAAGTGCAAATTATCATTGTTCCTTAAAGGAAGAAGTAAGCTAAATAATCGCATTTTATGAAAAATAGCATTAAAAATAAAGATTAACATTTTGAATAGTTGAAATTTTTTAGTAATCTACTTTACCTTCTCCATTTTAAGCCCAAATGAGCTTATAGACAAAATTATTTATTGTTTTTTTTGAAAAAAATAAAAGGATTATGTCTTAATTGCTATAGAGTTAACGTCACAATATAGGTTAAAATAAAACCTATCAATTATTAAAAATCATTTTTACATAAAAATCCATTTACTAAATATTAGAAGTCTCGGCTAAACAATGATTAGTAATAACCATAAATTTGTATAATATCCGATTAATATTAAATAAAATTATTTAATTAAAAACTAGTATGATAAAGCAAATATAGCTATTAAAGCTGATTAGCAACTTCAATTTGCTTTAGTTAATTTTTTTACACTAAAAGCACACAAATTATGGTGGATTAATTATCATTAAAAGAATTTAAAATCTAACTTTCTTTCTTATTTTATAATTAATTTTTAAAACGTTAATAAAAAACTGTACGGGAAAATGGAACTTATTGTGTAGTAAAAAGTTATGAAAAAAGAATATAAAATTAAAAAATAAGGGGTTAAGAAGAAAAAATTCCTCCGGTGATCAACACCAGAGGATCATATGCAAGGGATGACGCATATAACGAGAAAGTTGTTAAATAATAGAATTTTTAATCTTATTTTGTCAAATTTGATCTGAAAAGAAATCGTAAAAAAAATTTCAAAATATTGAAATTGATAGCTAAACCGTTAATACCAATGTTTATATAATTTACAGGGTAATTAAGTGTCTATTTAGTAAAAAATATGGCAATAAATGTAAATAATTCGAAAATAAAAAACAAAAGTTAATTATCTGATTTTTCATTGAACAATAAAAATTGAGATGTTTTTATAAAAAATTTCATTCACGTATGGATCGTTGATGTAAATTCTTTTCTTACAATGTTTAAATGACAAATCGTTATTTTTTTTGATTATTTATTAATTATATCTGTAAGTTATCTTCTTAAATTAAAATTAAAGTATTTTTCAAAAAAAGGTTGCAAAATACACGAAACAGGGTATTTTATATTCTTTTTTAGGTTATTTTTTAACACGAATTCGCTTCAGATTTGAATGATGTTTCTCAATAAAAAAATCAACCTTTTGTTGTCAAAGTAAAGTTAAATAATTGTTCATAACAATAGCAACAACAATAATAACAATAATCTATATTTCGTAAGCATGAAATACTAAAAGAGGATAACATGGATAAAGGATTAACCCATCTGATCAATCCATTGGAAAATGGTTTAAGTCATGGTTTAAAACATGGATTAAAGCGCAGTCTGAAGAAAGGCACCGCCCATAATCGCTATACCTTAACTGTCGATGGTCAAAGCGCGCCGATTTCGGTTTTACAGGTTGCCGGCAATGAACAACTTAACCAGCCCTGGCATTACACCATCACCTTTACCAGCCCACATCCACATCTGGATGCGGAATCGTTTCTCAATCAAAAAGCCTGGTTTCGTTTCAATCCTGTTCATGCCGATTTGACCTCTTTGGCATTGGGTGCCTCAGACTTACTGAACGCCAGCACCCCATTTGATGCATTGCACGAATTAAAACCCTCCGAGTCGTCGGTCAATCCTCAAAGCGCGACAGCGCCCTTAAACGGGTTAAAGCAAAACACGCCACTCAATTCATTGAACGCCTTATTCTCACAAGGTGCATCACGTACGCTCTATGGCGTGATAACCACATTTGGACAGTTATCGGTCAGTCACGACGAGGTCCGCTATCAGGTGGTCTTATCCTCACCATTGGCAAGACTGGGGTTAAGTCACAATTATGCCATTTTTCAGAAACAAAGCGTGATAAGTGTGGTTGAAGAAGTCCTGCGCAGTCATGGCTATACGGGGGTGGATTATCGTCTGGAATTAAACCATCACTATCCGGAGCGAGAATTCATCACGCAATGGCAGGAAAGTGACCTGGCATTCATTCAACGACTGCTGGCGGATGTGGGGGTGTATTTCCGGTTTGAAACGCATGGCGAGCATCATTGTGATGTGATGGTCATCAGTGATAACGAGCAGGGGTATGGGCAGGCGTCGGATATCCGTTACCAACCGCCCAGTGGCACCCTGGATGGTGGACGGGAAAGTGTCTGGGACATCACCTTGCGCAGTCAGGTCGTCGAATCCTCGGTTAAGGTGCAGGATTATAACTACCGCGATGCCAACGCCAGTTTCGTTGGTGAAGTCAACAGCCAACCGAAAGACACCACCACTTATGGCACCGATTACCGTTATGATGAGCATTACAAAGGTCTGACCACACACGGTCAGGCAGAGAAAGACGGGGAAGAGGAAGATAGCAACAACAATAACGACAATAACAACAATTATCACAATAGCAATGACAATGACAATGACAAGAGCCATCATAACAGCGACAATCCTTACGACAATGCGGTGGAAAGTGGTAACTGGTATGCGCGAATACGTCATGAACACGCCATCAGTCAACAAACTATCATCCACGGGAAAAGCAATCATGCCAATCTGACACCGGGTCAACGCATACAGATTAACGGTAGTCCATGGATGGACATTGATGAGGGCGTCCTAATATTAAGTGTGGAAGGGCAAGGCAACCGCACCGAAGCTTACGAACTGCGTTTTACCGCCATACCGTATCACGCCTTAAAACCTTACCGACCGGCACCGCTGCCGGCGCCGACGGTGCACGGCACCCTGCCGGCACGGGTAAGCAGTCCGGATAATGACACTTACGGTTACATTGATACACAGGGTCGTTATCGGGTTAAATTTAACTTTGACTTAAAAGCGTGGAAAAACGGGGAAGAGAGCCTATGGTTAAGACTGGCCAGACCGTATGCCGGCAGCACCTATGGCATTCACTTTCCGCTCATTGACGGCACGCAAGTGGCGGTCGCCTTCACCAACGGCAATCCGGACCGACCGTATATCGCCCATGCCCTGCACGACAGTGTGCACCCTGACCTGGTGACCACGATAAACAAACACCGCAATGTGATTCGCACCCCCACCAATAACAAACTGCGCATGGAAGACAAACGGGGGCAGGAGCACATCAAGCTGGCGACCGAATACGGCAAAACGCAACTCAATCTGGGACACTTAGTCAACCAAAAAAAAGCGTTACGGGGTGAAGGGTTTGAACTGCGCACCGATGAATGGGGGTCGATAGCGGCTGAAAAAGGCTTATACCTGACGACACAAACCGAGCCCAAAGCGCAAGGTCAGCAACTGGATATGCAAGGCGCCATTACCCAGCTGGAAAATGCCTTATCGATAGCCAAAGCGCTGCAACAGGCTGCCAATCAATGCGACGCACACGGTGCTGACACCGCCAGTCAGGACCAGCTTAAAGCAGCGTTAACGACGCTCACTGAAAGTGGCATCTTAGCTTATGCACAGGCAGGCATTGCGTTAACCAGTCCGGAAAATATCCAACTGTCCTCGAGTAACAGTATTTCCTTAACCAGTGAACACCAAACCGACATCCATGCCCTGAAAAACATCACAGTCACATCCGGCGAAGCCATAGGCTTATTTGCCCATAAATCGGGCATGAAACTGTTGGCCAATCAGGGGGAAATCAACCTGCAAGCGCAAAATGCCAACTTGAATATGGCGGCTCAACAAGATATCAAAATCGACAGTGTGGACGGTGAACTCACCCTCACAGCAAGCGAAGAGCTGACGTTAATGTGTGGTGGCTCTTTTATCAAAATCAGCCGTGAGGGCATTGAGCTGGGCACAGCGGATAATGTGTATATAAAAAGCAATGCTCTGCAAAAAATGGGACCGGCAACGATAAATAGTGACTCGTTAACGTTGCCTGATATGATAGGTGATTATGCGGTGAAATTTATTTGCAATGATGAAACCGGAAAAATCTATGCCAACGAGCCTTATATTGCCACACTACCTGATGGAAAAAAAGTGCAGGGTAAAACGGATGAAAATGGACATACAAAAGCCTTTCATACTGTCAATGAAAACGAAACAATAACCATAGAAATGATAAGCAGGTAAGTTAATTATGCCCAATAACAATGGAAATCAAAAAAATCGCCCTGTATTTACGGCCCAAACAAAAAAAATTGAACGTGGAAACATAGTCTTTCATAACATCAAACTAAAAAATGTGCAAATTCCTTTATTTGTGTTATTTGCTTATGGTGGTACGGGAGCATCAGACTTTAAAAGAGCAGCAGAACATAAACGATCGAGAATATTGAAAAAATATCCAAATGCAGAAGTAAGAATTATTAAAGGTTTTGAACATCCACCACAATTTAAAGCAGAATGGACAAAGTTGTATAATGAACTTACCAACGCTAAAACGGCAGCAAAATACGCATTGTGGCAAGTTCATTATTTCGGTCATGGTAGCCATGAATCTTTAATTTTTAGAAATAATAAAAAAATTTGTTTTGACAAAGAAGATAACATAAAGCGTTTACCTTGGCACCCAAATGAGGGCATTTTTGTTTTACACTCTTGTCGGGGTAGTGCGTATGAAGATACGCTAGATATAACAAAAATAAAGAATCAAATTTGTTTAGCGAAAACCATATCAGAATTACAAGAAACTCGTTGTTTAGGACAAGTGACTTATGCAAATTTTGCGGGCAATGTTGACGAGTTTAGTAATCTTGCAGTTAGTATCATGGGTTATGGACAGATTACAGCATCCAATTCCACATTAGATAATGCTTCTTATAAATATCGACCAAAAAGAGAGATCAATAAAATGATCATGCCATTTACTTCTTGTGCCCTATGGGGATATGCTTTATCCACTGGAGAAACATACAAAAAAACATTGATAAATATGAATGTTTATAAGGAAGAAATGATTAAAAGAGGTGTACTAAATCCCATTTATCCCATATATGAAGAAATAAAAAAACTTGCACCCAAAAATCAAATTTTACCTTGCCGGGTTTTTAACAAAGGCAAATTAGAAGGTCGCATTGTCAAAGTGGATGTCTTTAATCAGAATGATTTGGAATATCTTTAATGAATTATCCTACAAGAACAATTCAATCTTTACTAAAAAAGTTAATCATATGTGTAATTGGTTTTTGTGTTGTGATTAGTCTGATTTATTTAAATACTGATCATTCAAAAAAACGAAACCACAAGCTTAATCAACTGGAAAATCTACCTATGGACTTTACCATTTACCCTTCAACCATTCCTGAAAATCAATTATTACGTATTGACGAAGCTAAAAAGCTGTATGAATCAGCCTTTGACGATCAAGTATTTCATGCGGTAGTTAGTCCGGACAACTTAGTCAAATTTTTAAAACATGCCTGGCAATGGGATAAAAATGCCATGCCGTATTATTATTCTCTCCTTACTTGGCAGAAACATTTTAATGAAGATTACAAAGAAGAAGGGATGATCTCATTTACAGAATTTATGGATAAGTATCGGGATCAGTTAGTGGATAGTGCAGGTAAACCGTTAGTAGAACCAGAGGTGTTTAAAAGTACTAAAATGAGAAGTTATTTGTGGGATAAGTTTGCCGATTTAAAATATCCCTATTTTGCGTATGAAAAGGGCTTGGGAATGGGTTTTTGTTGGTATGATGAACAAGGAATGGCGCGCTCTTGTCCAGATGAGCAATTAGAAAAAAGTATTGAGTATTTAAATTTTGCAATTGAAGGTGGCTATCACTGTTACGAAGATTTAACAGCCCGAATATTATTTCAACAAGGAGACCATTACAAGGATAAAGAATACGAGAAACTGAATAAATTAATCGAATACCGAAAAATATTAAAATTAGACGATTTAAAACAGGCCATAGATTATGCGCAGCTAATGGCGGAACATAGCTCAATTATAGGAATATTACGCGTGACTGAAGCGTATTTATATGGTTTAGGACGGGATCAAGATCCGATGAAAGCCTATGCCTGGTCGCTGTTAAGTGATTATGCAAAACAAAAAATCATCAAGATAGGCAATAATTTAGCATGGTATGCTTATCAACTACCGCCTGTTTGGGAATATAATAAGCAAATTCAACATCGATTAGAACAGCAACTTAGCCCAACCGAAAAACAAGCGGCACTAGACTACTTGGAAGAGCTGAAAACCAAAATAGTAACTTGGGATTATAATGAATGGAGAGATGAAATAGATGATTTTCATCCTCAACCTTAGACGAAATCCTGTATTAATTGCAAATAGGGTTTGCTTATGTGATATAAATGGATCATCAAAAGTCATAGAAGTGTTAGACGAATGGTGGATTGAACCGCAAATGATCCAAACCAATTTATGTATGCGAACCTCTCTATTTAGCAACAATGCATTCATTGCCGATAAAAAAATTTTTTAAGAGTCACGGATCAAAAAAAAATCAATGGTTAATCGATATATGAGTCTTTAGTCCTAGAAAATTAATCTTGGATAAGTAGGAAAATATGTGGAATAGAAAACAACAGCAGTCGTTCTAATATAATACTGTTCCAACCACAGACAATAAGCTACATACTATGTTAAATAAAAAAGAAAGAATTATTGTGCCAAATATTTTATTCCGGGAATGATGGGCAGTAATTTAAAAGTTAAACATAAAGATAGCAGAGATATAAATTCAGAAAAAGTTTGGCGTTTAGAAAATAGCATGTCAGCTGTTGGGTTGTTGAAGGTTAACAACATCAATGAAAAAAACTGCAACAGATCATATTGGTGCTAAAAATCGTCTTGATCTTTCTGAGTTAAAGGAGATACGAACTCTTATCTCGAGTGCGTATGGCTGATTTATCAAAAAAACAACAAGTGACGCAAAGCTTAGAAAATTCCTCAATCCGTTGCTTAGGCACTTATCTAATTAATTTACCAGTTCAATTTGAAGCAAGTCACGGAGGATGTTGTTATTATCAGAGTGATAATAACAACATTGCTACTCAACGACAATATTTGCTCTCTTTTAAACAAATGATAACCCTGCGTGAGTAAGAGTTGAGAGAAACTAAGCCTGATCATTTGATTGATGGAAGTTATTTGAAAGCAATTATATCCTTTATCCCTTAAAAGATCCTGATAGAGCACCAAGGTGTCATTTTTGAACGTATGGAGGATACGAGTACATCCGATATTTCAATCTTTTAGAAGGGTACCGATGGCAGAGGGTATGTATTTATGTTAGGAATTCATATGACAGATCCAACTTTTAAATCCCCCCTATAGGGTATCAGAATGTATTACAAAATTCCTTTTAATGAAACACAGGCACATACTGAAGAGCAATTGATGTTCATTTGGCGTCAAATCAACAGCTGTATTCGAAAGCGCGATAGCACTTTTGAATCTGATTAGGTGTGTTTTTTGAAGAGAGCTCCATAATTTATTGAAAGATATCGGATAAAACGATATTGTTTGGTTTAATAATGATATGCAATCTGATTGCCCATTTCAAATGGTAAGGCTTTCAAAAATGGATCTTTTGCATCTAATACCAAAAAGTTACTTCTGGTAATTAATGAATGCAAGGCATATTCATCAATTACCATAGGATCCTTTCCAGAAAAAATTTTCAAATGAATAGAAGAATAAATGATAAATATACAATAATAATATAAAAACAGAAAAACGAGACGGTATAGACTCCTAAATATTTTTTATAAATATCGCTATTTTTCATTTAGCATATCCATTTTTTATACTTAGATGAGGATCTTAGGTTGATAATTATTGATATAATTGAAATTTATTTGAAATCAATGGATTTTCTTACTTAAAAATGATTACAAAAAAACAAACGACTTTCTTTATTTACAATCATTCAACTAACTACTAAACTAACATCGTTCTCAACGGGGTGTCCTAAGGACTGAGAGTATTATTTGCTAATGCAACTCGTCGAACCTGAACTGGGTCATGCCAGCGGAGGGATTTGAGTTATTGTTTCTGCTCAAACCTTTTGTCTTTTATTCGCTTTTTTGGAGGCAAAATGTTTTGTAATAAATTTTTACAGTCATTTTTATTTTCTGTGTTTTTCGTGGCAACTTCAGCCAATGCTAATCTTTATGATAAACCTACTTTGACCATTTATAGTTACAACTCTTTCATTTCTAAGTGGGGACCTGGCGAAGTTATTAAACAGGGTTTTGAAGCTCAATGTGATTGCCAACTTAATATTGTTACTCTGGGGGATGGTGTGTCAATTTTAAATCGCCTTCGCCTAGAGGGTAATAAAACGAGCGCCGATGTTATTTTAGGGTTAGACAACAATCTTTTAGGGCAAGCCAAACAGGCTGATATAGTTACTCCCCACCAAATAACTAAACCTAATAATCTTAACACTGATTGGTGGGATGAGGATTTTATTCCGTATGATTTCGGTTATTTTGCTTTTATTTATAATAAAGAAAAAATAAAAAGTCCTCCTCACTCATTGCATGAATTAGTTGAAAATAAAGCGAATTGGAAGATTATTTATCAAGATCCAAGAACCAGTACGCCTGGATTAGGTTTACTTTTTTGGGTAAAAAGCATTTACGGTAATGATGCGGTATTTGCCTGGCAAAAGATTGCTAAAAATACCGTAACGGTTACCAAAGGTTGGAGTGAGGCATACGGTATGTTTTTAAAAGGTGAAGCTGATTTTGTGCTTAGTTACAGTACTTCCCCTGTTGCACATATCATTAACGATCAAGATTTTCGTTATAATTCTGCTGTTTTTGATGAGGGGCATTATCGTCAAGTTGAAATAGCGGGCATGACTAAATACAGTCAGCAACCGCAATTAGCACGTCGCTTTTTACAATATTTATTAACGCCTGAGGTGCAACAGCAATTTGCTGAAAAAAATGTTATGTATCCTATTATAAGCACTTTTTTACCACCTGCATTTGACCAGATTAATAAAATCAATAAAGCTCTTGAATTTGATGCACAGAAAGTGGCTGATAATCAAAAAGCTTGGGTACGTGAATGGCAATCAGCCATTAGTCAGTAATGAAAAGTAAACGATTAATCTGTTTATATAGTGCAATGTTGAATTTTAGAACGTTACTGCCAGGTATTAGCGCTGCCAGCTTAATAATATTGGTTTTAGGTACAGCTCTATTTGCACTTTGCTATACAGCTATGAAATACGATAATCTAACAGTCTATTTTGATAACTATTTGTTGCATATTATTTGGATTACTTTCATACAAGCTATATTATCGACATCATTGTCGATATTTGCGGCCGTTGTTATGGCTAAATCGTTAACAATGATTAATTTTTGGGGAAAAAGCTTTTTAATACGGATTATGCCCGTTGCCTTTATTCTACCAACATTAGTTGTAGTAACAGGTCTATTATCCGTTTATGGTCAACATGGTTTATTCGCTTCTTGCTTTGCTTATTTAGGATTATCTTTTTCAACTTCAATTTATGGATTATCGAGCATTTTATTAGCACATGTTTTTTTGAATTTTCCTTATGCAAGTGGTCTATTTTATCAAACATTAAGTAGTGTTCCTGTTGAGCAAAAGCAACTGGCTGCACAGCTGAATTTTTCTCATTTTACTTATTTTAAATTAGTCGAATGGCCATTATTGCGCCGGCAGCTTTTACCTATGTCCGGACTGGTTTTTTTGCTTTGTTTTACCAGTTTTGCCATTGTATTGGCATTAGGAGGAGGACCTAAATATACTACGATTGAAGTGGCGATCTATCAATCGATTCGGGACTTTGATTTGATACAAGCCATCATATTGGCGTTGATTCAACTTATTTGCTGTATTAGTTTTGTTTGGCTTATGAGAAAAATAAATCATTATCGCGATTTGAGTGTGCAGTATATCCGTCCTCATTATTGTTTGCCAATTACTGTGACGATGGGCATCGTTAGTGCTGTTATTGTTGTTTTTGGCGGAATGTATATTTTGTTGCCAATGATTATGTTATTAATTGAAGGTATAAGTTATTTCCAATGGTCGCTGTTAAGTTCAGATTTTCAACAATCGGTTATGTATTCGTTAATAATTGCCTTTGGTTCAGCCATGATTGCTGTATTACTTGCCTTATTATTGCTTTGGACCAATAGCCGCCTACTGATTAATAAACAGCAACAATGGAGCAATCGTTTAATGTTAGTTGGGTCATTAATTTTAGCCATTCCAAGCATGGTGCTTGCATCTGGATTGTTTATTGTGTCATTTCAATGGGCAGATAATGCAGTGTTCGTTTGTGGATTAATGATGCTTTGTAATGGTTTAATGGCATTACCCTTTGTCTTAAAAAATCTTGAGACACCCATGTATGATGTCACATCACGTTATTGGCAATTAAGTCAGACATTAAACATTGTAGGCATTAATCATTTTTATTTAATCGAATATAAATCATTAAAAAAACTCATTACTTTGACTGTGGCTTTTTCGGCATTATTGTCGATGGGTGATTTTGGGATTATTGCATTATTTGGCGGACAGGCAGTCTCCACATTGCCTTTTTATTTATATCAACAAATAGCGCATTATCATTATCAAGAAAGCGCAGTGACGGCTGCATTTTTGTTAATCTTATCTTTTAGTTTATTATTTGTGATGGATTATGATCGAACTTAATCAAATTAATTATCAATATGATGATTTTAAGATGCATTTTAATGTGCAAATTGATGCCCAAGAAAAAGTGGTCATTGTTGGTCCCAGTGGTGCAGGTAAAAGTACCTTTTTAAGTTTGATTGCAGGATTTATTTTTCCAAGTTCAGGGAAAATCATCCTTAACCATCAAAACATGACTCATACTTTACCCGGTAAGCGCCCAGTTTCAATGATGTTTCAAAATAATAACTTATTTGATCATTTAACCGTCGAGCAAAATATTGCTTTAGGTATCAAACCGTCATTAAAGATAACAAATTTTGAGAAGCAAAATGTCGCTGATATGCTGGCTAAAGTTGGTTTAGCCGGTTTTAATGCGCGCTACCCCAATCAACTTTCAGGAGGACAGCGCCAACGGGTTGCTTTGGCACGCTGTTTAATTCAACATCGTCCTATTTTATTGTTGGATGAACCATTCTCGGCATTAGACCAAGCATTGCGGTTTGAAATGCTAGAGTTGGTTAATCATATTTGTGAAGAATTGGCATTAACGTTACTCATGGTATCCCATTATCTGGATGATTCTTTGAACAACTTTTCACGCTGTATAGTCGTTGATAGTGGGAAGATCATTTTTAATAATTCTCCTTGGCAACTTAACAAATTCGAAAATGCGGAAATTGCTAAATTATTAGGTTTGTCATTAAATAAAAAATAGACGGTTTTTTCAAAGATTTACTTAACGAGATGATCTATTAATTTTTTCTAAATATCAGCCTGGTATTACTTAAGGTTTTTTTAATCTAGTATGTGTATTTTATGCGCATCTATAACTATTGATGTCGAATAAATTTTCATGACAAATATACAAGAAAACCAAAAGTTTAATTGGTCAGCACTTATCGTTGTTGTTTTATTTTTTACCTATTTTTCCAGTAGTTTACAACTTTATATTTTTGCTTCTGGGCATGCTAATGTTATTGGCTTACGTGATTCAATCATCTATAGTTTAATTTGGTTGATTCCAGTATTACTATTTCCAAATCAGACTCGAAAAATTGCCACTGTCTATGGTTTGATTGTAGGATTTTTATCATTGATTTCAATAAGTTATTTTATAATTTATCGTCAGGAATTTTCTCAAAGTGTGTTTTTTGTCATGGCCGAATCAAATCTAACTGAGTCGAATGAATTTATTCAGCAGTATTTTAGTTTCAAACTTATCGCTATCGTGATTATATATTGTTTAATTGGAATCTATCTTTGGAGCATAGTAAGACCTGTTTATGTCAAAAATCCAACCAAATGGATTGTGTCATTATTAATTGTTATTTATGCCATTATGCCACTCGTTATTAGTGTCACAATAAAAAAAACATCTTTGCAAAAAGCGGCAACACATTTGTTAACTCGAATGGAAACCACTGTACCTTGGCAACTAATTAATAGTTATATTGCTTATCGATCTCAACTTTCGAATATGGAAGATATAATGCATCATTTGAGTACTTTACCTCCTGTTAAGGATTTACATGATGCTAATGGAAATACGCCAAGAACACTGGTTTTAGTCATCGGTGAATCAACCACACGCAATCGCATGAATATTTATGGATATCCCCGTAACACGACGCCACAAATTGAGCAATTTAAAAAAGATAATCCAGAATTTTTAGTGTTTAATGATGTTGTGTCTTCAAGGCCATATACCATAGAGGTTTTACAACAAGCCTTAACTTTTGCGGATGAACAACATCCTGACCTTTACCTAAGCCAACCCTCATTAATTGACTTAATGAAACAAGCAGGGTATAAAACCTATTGGATAACCAATCAACAAACTATCACTAAACGCAATACGATGTTGACGATGTTTTCTAAACAAACAGATGAACAGTTTTATATGAATAACGATCGAAATCAAAGTTCAAGACAATATGATGAGTCGGTCTTTGAACCATTTAAGAAAGTGCTTGCTGAACCTGAAGAAAAGAAATTTATTATTATTCATCTTCTTGGCACACATATGAAATATGAATTCCGCTATCCAAAAGATGGGGTATATGATCGATTTAAAGATAAAGCGAGTATTCCATTTAAGATTCATGATGAGAATGTGGATGTATACAATTCTTATGATAATGCTATAAGTTATAATGATTTTGTGACAACTACTTTATTTAATCTATTCAAAAATAGTCATGATAATGGCTTTATGTTGTATTTCTCTGATCATGGTGAAGATGTTTACCAAACTCCGCCACATGATATTTTAGGCCGTAACGAAAAGGCACCAACACGTACCATGTATACGATACCATTTATGTTATGGCAATCACCTAGTTGGATCGCTTCTCATCCTAACAACTATCATGCTTATGTGAATCGTAAATTTAGTACTCAGAATTTGATCCATACATGGTCTGATTTAGCTGGACTGAGCTATAATTTATATCTACCAGAAAAAAGTTTAGTAAATCCTAATTATTATGAGGGAAAACGCTGGATTGGTGATCCTTATGATAAAAATGGATTAATTGATTTTGATAAATTGACAAAGTAAGTCTATAGAGTGTTTACACCAGCATTTAAGGTATGCTATTGTATATTTATACAGTTATATTTTAAATGCAGTGAAACAGTAATCTATGCGAAAAATTATTCATGTTGATATGGATTGTTTTTATGCCGCAGTTGAAATGAGAGATAATCCCCGTTATCGTAATTTGCCGATAGCTGTAGGGGGGGATCCACGTAAACGCGGCGTTGTTGCTACTGCAAATTATTTAGCTCGTCAATATGGGATACATAGTGCAATGTCTATGTCACAAGCACTGAAATTATGTCCTAATCTTAAAGTTATCCCAAGTCGACATGCTGTTTATAAAGAAATCTCCAAGCAAATCCATCAAATATTTCAACGTTATACTAAATCGATTGAAACTTTGTCATTAGATGAAGCGTATTTAGATGTGACCGATTGTAAACTTTGTCATGGCTCAGCTACTTTAATTGCTCAAGATATCCGCCAGACGATATACAAAGAGCTAGAATTGACTGCTTCGGCTGGTGTTGCCCCACTAAAATTTTTAGCTAAAATCGCTTCAGATATGAACAAACCTAATGGACAATATGTAATTACGCCAGATAATGTTGCTAACTTTATTGCTCAATTACCCCTTAAAAAAATTCCTGGCGTGGGTAAAGTGACTGAAAAAAAATTAACGGAATTAGGGTTAGTCACCTGTAATGATGTGATTAATTATGATGTGAGTAAATTGCTTAATCAATTTGGTAAATTTGGGCGAGTGTTATATGAAAGATGTCAAGGTATCGATGAGCGGGAGGTCTGTAATGATAGGCAACGTAAATCCGTTGGGGTTGAGCGTACGTTAGTTAACGACATTCATACTTGGGATGAATGTTTATTACTGTTTGAACCGTTATTTGAAGAAATCAAAAATCGGCTAAGTAAAGTTCGTTCTGATTTGTCGATAGCTCGCCAAGGTGTCAAGTTTAAATTTGATGATTTTCAACTTACTACGCAAGAACATGTTTGGTCTAAACTTGATAAACAAGATTTAATCGAACAAGCCTATAAAGTTTGGCATGAACGTCGAAATGATCGTGGAGTACGTTTAATTGGTTTCCATGTTACTTTAATTGATCCGCAGCTTGATAAGCAATTGCTCTTTAATTTTTAATGATTTTGACAGATAAAAAAAGAGGATGTATGTAAGAACACAACATCCCCAAAAATTACAACTTGCTTATTAGTATTATTTTAAATTAGCGCCATTACTGCTAATGACTTGTTTATACCAATCAAATGAATCTTTTTTATAGCGTTTCATAGTACCGTTTCCTTCATTATCACGGTCTACATAAATCACACCATAACGTTTTTTCATTTCGCCAGTTGTAAATGATACGACATCAATAATACCCCATGCGGTATAACCCATGACATCAACTCCATCATAATCTATGGCTTTTAGCATTGCTTTAATGTGGGCGCCAAGATATTCGATGCGTGGTTTATCATGAATTTTATTGCTGTTTTCTAATTCGTCGATAGCACCAAAACCATTTTCAACAATAAATAGTGGTAATTGATAGCGATCGTATAAACGATTAAGAGTATAACGTAGACCTTCAGGATCAATTGGCCAACCCCAATCGCTGCTTTTAATGTAAGGATTTTCAACCGCGTTAGGTAAAGCGCCATTGACAATATTGTCACGATGATCATTTTTAGCATCAGCTTTAACCACAGTTGACATGTAATAACTAAAGCCGATGTAATCAACGGTACCTTGTTTTAAAATCGTTAAATCTTCATCGGTGATATCAAGTTTATAACCTTCTCGTTCAAACTCTTTTAAGGCATAAGATGGATAATAACCACGAACATGCACATCAGGGAAGAAGAAGCGTTGGTGCATCGCAATTTCAGATGCCATCATATCTTGTGGATTACAAGAATATGGATAAATTGGTACATGAGAAATCATACAGCCAATTTCAAAATTAGGATTAATTTTTTTACCGGCGATAACTGCTTTGGCGCTTGCTAACAATTCATAATGAGCAACTTGATAAAGTACTTCTTGCGGATTTTCATCGGGTTGAACCTTCACACCTGAATTAGTCCAGAAAAATATCGGATTACTGGTATCCATTTGGTTGTTAATTTCGTTAAACGTCATCCAATATTTCACTTTGTTTTTATAACGTTCAAAACAAGCTGTTGCAAAACGTTCAAAAAATTCAACTGTTTTACGATTTCTAAAGCCACCGTATTGACGAGCAATATGTAAAGGCATTTCAAAATGAGATAAAGTTATAACAGGTTCAATACCATTAGCAATTAACTCATCAAATACATTATCATAAAAACGTAAACCTTCTTCGTTTGGCTCTAATTCATCACCCTTTGGAAAGATACGAGTCCAAGCAATAGAAGTACGCAAGCATTTCAAACCTAATTCAGAAAACAGTTTAATATCTTCTTTATAATGATGATAAAAATCGATGGCAGTATGATTTGGATAAAATTTATCTGCTTCAATTTCTTGTGTGATTTGTCTTGGAACGTTATGTGCTCCCGCAGTCATGACATCAACCACGCTTGGTCCTTTGCCACCTTCATTCCAACCACCTTCGAATTGATGAGCGGCTAATGCTCCGCCCCATAAAAATGGATTTTTAGTCATTTTTTGGTTCCTTATTATTGCTTTATTTCAAAAAGGTTATCATCTAGATTTACTTCCGCTTTTTCAGTTAATGTGATTACTTGGTATTGATCAGTATTAACAATAATAATTGGAGTAATTAATGGGTAACCGGCTTGTTTAATTGCTTGAGGATCAAAGCTGATCAATCGATCACCTTTTTTCACTTTTTGATTCAATTTCACATGGTATTCAAACTCATTATTGGTTAAATTGACCGTGTCAATACCTACGTGAATTAATAATTCAACACCATTATCTAAAACCAAACCAATAGCATGTTTTGATGCTTCAAACACAGCCGTTACTTCACCATCATAAGGTGCATAAACATGATTATCGGTTGGTTCAATAGCAATACCTTCGCCCATAAGTTTTTGCGAAAAAACAGGGTCAGGTACTTCACTGAGTGGTAATGCTTTACCAATCATAGGGCTGCTCACATTTATTTCACCAATTATAATTTTAGGTGTTTCGTTCTCAATTTTGGATGTTTTATTTTCTCTTGTTGCATTACCTAGTTGAGTTTCATTTGTGCCAAAAATTTGAATAAGAATAACTGGTCCAAATAATGCGATTACCGAACCAATTAAAACACCAATGAAAGAACCTGAATGGTCTGAATTAATGGCATTGACAATAGTCAAAGGCCCTGGCAAGGCAGCATACGTATAGTAATAAGGTGTAAATAATCCTGCCGCAATGCCTCCAAGTGCACCACAAATACAGCCATAAACAAATGGTCTTTTAAAACGTAAGTTCACGCCATAGATAGCGGGTTCAGTAATACCAAATATCCCTGTCACAAAAGCTGATAATGATACGCCTTTCATTTCTTTGCTTCGAGTTTTTATATAGAAACCTAACGCAGCGCCAACTTGACCAATAACCGCGATGGTTTGATAAGCTTGGAAAGAATCTTGCCCATATTGATTGATATTCTCAATAATAACTGGTGTAATACCCCAATGTACGCCAAATATAACAAATACCTGCCAAACAGCACCAATCAAACCACCTGCTACTGATGGTGCAAGGTCAACAATCCAATTATATCCATTAGCAATGTAATGTGCAGCACCAGCAGTAATTGGTCCAATAGCAACTAAAGTAAGTGGTACCATAATTACTAAGCAGATCAATGGCATTAATAATGGTTTTATGATGCTATGTAAACGAGGCTCTAAAAAATGCTCCAAATATGATAGCAACCAAACTAGAAAAAGAGGTGGTAATACTGTTGATGCATAGGTAGTTTCAGATAATGCTAATCCAAATAGATTAATTTCTTGTCCTGTTTTTATCATCGCAGCAAGTTCTGCCCACGTTGGTGAAAGTAATGCTGCACAACAAGCCACTGCAATATAAATGTTGCATCGAAAATGTTGTGAGGCAGTAATAGCAATAAAAATAGGTAAAAAAGCAAACGGTGCCCAAGAAATAAAGTTAAAAACTTGGTAAGTACCTGTAGCTCCAAATTCAGGATAGGCTAACTTAATTAAAATCAAGATCCCTTGTAAAATCCCCGATGCTGCTAATACATAAACAAATGGCGCAAAAACGGCTGACATAGTTGCAATGACTCGATTTAGAATGCCACTTTGTGAATTTTTGGCAATTTTATTATCGGTATTAATAAGTTGTATAAAAGCATTATAAACTTTTTCAACATTCGTACCGATAACAATCTGTATTTGACCGCCTTTTTCAACGACAGTAATTACTCCTGGTAATTTTGCAATGGCTTGCTTGGCATGGTCGGGTGTTTTTTGCGTAACAATACGCAAACGGGTAGTACAACGAGCAACAGAGACGATATTATCTTCCCCGCCTAGCTCATTTAAAATATCAACTGCCAATTTATTATAATCTCTAATTTTAGATGACATTCATAAAACTCCTTTCATCAAGTAGGAGAAACTATCTTATCCCTAAATAAAAAATTGTTAATGACCAATTTTATTGTTTGTGATCTAGATCGCGTTTTAAAACGATTTTCATTTATTAACTTATTTGAAGGTATACAATAAGATGCATATATTACAATAACAATAAAGAACACGAATGCTAAAATACCGAGATGTGGCGAAGAAAATTCAGCAAGCAATTTATCAACAAAATTTGCCTAAAGATACCCAACTGCCTAATATCGAAGGTTTAATTAATCAATATCAAGTTAGTCGTACGACCATTATCAAAGCACTAAACTGCTTAGAAAGGCATGGCGTTATATATCAAATTCAAGGCAGCGGTATTTTTGTTAGGCAACCGCAGAAACGTGGTTATCTTAATTTTTTGGAAAGTCATGGTTTTAGTGTTGATTTAAATGGTTCACCGAATTCCTCGCAAGTATTTAATGTAGATATTGTTCAACCAAGTTCTAAAGTGAAACAAAACCTCCAATGTGATGATGGTGAAGAAGTTTATTTTATAAAACGTTTACGTAAGTTTGATGACAAAGTTTATGCGCTTGAACAATCATACTATCGAAAAAAAATGATTGGTTATTTAAATAAAGAGATTGCCGAACACTCCATATTCAGTTACATAAAAGATATCTTCAAAATCAATATCGGTTTTTCTGACAAATATTTCAAAGCGATTAAATTAGACAAGCAGACCGCAGTTTATTTAGGATTAAACGCAGGGGATCCCGCCCTATGTGTTGAAGAAATTTTTTATACCAGTGCTGGTGAACCATTTGACTTTTCAACCATCATATATCATTACGACAATGCTAAGTTTTACGTACAAAGTAACTCTAAATGATACCTTGTTAAATTACAAAGTCGAATTGGGGGAGCAAATTAGTCATTAGGTAACTTTTAAAACTTGATGATTAATAAATTTGCTGATCTGAGTTCTCCTTAATTAATCATATGGTTAAGTATATAGGTTAACTAAGGAGGGACGTTCTCTATTACCAAATCATTTTTTTAATGAGTTATTGTTCAATCTTTTTTAGTATTTCAAATTTGCCAGTTAAAGTGAGTTGTATTTCAAAATCGGAGGGGGCGTAGATATTTATTTTATTGGCTGCGTCCTCATCAGGTACAGATGCCATGGCCATGCCCAATGTTCCATAAAGTCTTGCTTGTCTTTTTGGTGATTGCTGTTGGTAATCAGCTTTTTTCATTTCGAGATACTTTGGATCACCCACCAAATATTGTTTAGTGAGCAAGCGTTCAACTTTATTACTTAACTGATTTAATAACGTTTTTTCATGATCATTCATTGATTGCTCAATAAAATCAGGTGAAACACTATAAAAAATATCATCGTTAACTTTCATTTTTAGTTCTTGTACTTTAGCAATGATTTTATTAATGACATCAAGGTTGTTAATTTTGATTAATACTGTATTAGATACGTAATAATGCTTTTCATTTATTTTTTCAGGTGAAATTCGTTCTATGTCTGACGCAGTAATAGTGAAATTATCGAGTTGCCGTTTTTTTAATTCATTAGTTATGGTTGTATATTTCTGATATACCTTATTTTTTGCCATGCTTGCACTATTAGCAGATTCTAAAATAGTAAAAGTAAATTTTTTATCCATTTCGGAATCTTTAAATTTCCGAACGTCATTAATATTGTATTTATCAAGTAATTTATTTAACTCTAAAAATTTCTCGTTATCTTCAATGTTTATAACAAGATTGAGTTTGGCACTATATTGTGCATTTTCCTCATTGACTTGTTTATAATCATTTTGTTCATAGTTTTTGTAATCAATGGTTTCTAAATTATTATCTTTGATATTAAGTGTAACTAAATATTCTTTTAGTTCTTTCATATATTTAGCATTGAGTTTTGATGCTTCGCTCGGCGTTGAGCCATTAGTATTTAAAGTCACCGAGAACTCAACAGTATTGGGTTTTAATTTTATTGATTCAGTGATGCTTGCTTCAATTTCTCCAACGGGAATTAAATTTTTACCATAGATCAATTGTTCAACTTGAGATTCATTATTATTGATATTCCTAAGATTTGCTGAATAGCAGTTAAAAGTTATACCAATATTGAGTAAGATAATAAGCATTAATGTTTTTTTCATTTTATATCCCATTATTTAATTAATTTCGAATTGGTGGTTTTAAGTGATTTAAGAAACTCGTTACGGGCGAAAAATTATAAATAGTTCAATTTAAGATAAGTAAGAAAAACACATCAAATTGTAAAATGATGTAAAAAAAGCGCCGTAAGACGCCTTTTATATTCCATAATGATTTCGATAGTCCTCAACCTGTTTAACTTGATTTTGACGTGAGGGATCTTGGTAAAGATAGTGAATCAAATCATCTAATGTGATGATTGAAATAACATCGCAATGATAAGTTTGCTTTATTTCTTGGATGGCAGATAACTCACCACGACCTTTTTCTTGACGGTCAAGGCAAATTAATACACCAGCAAGTTTAGATTGATTATCTTCTAAAATTCGCATTGATTCACGAATTGCAGTACCGGCAGTAATTACATCATCAACTAACATAACGCGTTGTTGATAAATAGTGCTACCAACCAGATTACCACCCTCACCGTGGTCTTTAGCTTCTTTGCGATTAAAACAATAAGGAACATCAACATTATGGTGTTCAGATAAGGCCACCACAGTTGATGAAACAATCGGAATCCCTTTATAGGCAGGACCGAAGATGACATCATAGTTTAAATTTGCATCCATCAACGCAGCAGCATAAAAGCGACCTAATAAAGCCAAATCTTTACCTGTATTAAATAATCCTGCGTTAAAAAAGTAAGGGCTTTTTCGTCCTGATTTTAAGGTGAATTCACCAAACTTTAGTGCTTGCCTATCTAAAGCAAATTCAATAAACTCACTTTTATATGATTTCATCGATCCTCTCCAATTAATCTTTTAAGGCTTGTCTTTGTGCATCAATAATTGTGGCAATGCCATTTTTTGCTAGTTCTAGCAATTCTAATAATTCATCATGACTAAATGGTTCACCTTCAGCAGTACCTTGTACTTCGATGATGCGTCCATCATCCGTCATAATGACATTCATATCTGTATCAGCATTAGAATCTTCAATGTATTCTAAATCACATACTGCTTGACCATCGACAATACCAACAGATACAGCTGCAACCAACGATTTAATAGGATTCTGTTTTAATTTACCCTCCGCAATCATTTTATTGATTGCATCGTTAAGGGCAACACATGCACCAGTAATTGATGCTGTTCGTGTTCCACCATCGGCTTGTATGACATCGCAGTCTAGGGTAATGGTGTATTCGCCAAGTAATTTAAGATCAATCATCGCTCTTAATGAACGAGCAATGAGTCGTTGAATTTCCATTGTACGACCTGTTTGTTTACCTTTTGCCGCTTCACGCTGAGTTCTTGAGTTGGTTGCCCGTGGCAACATACCATACTCTGCGGTAACCCAACCTTGATTTTGGCCTTTTAAAAAGCGTGGTACACTTTCCTCAACAGTTGCGTTACACAGTACTTTAGTTTCACCAAACTCAACTAATACAGAACCTTCTGCATGCTTAGTATAATGACGGATTATTTTGATTGGGCGGACTTGTTCCGCAGCTCGACCAGACGGGCGCATGCAATTCTCCAGCTGTTATATTAAAAAAATTGTTTGAATTTATCATTTAGGAGGACATCAATTAGAAAGGATTGATGTTTAGCCTAAGCTAAGAGCGCATTATACAGAATTTATGATACAATGCCCAGCAAGTTTTTATAAATTTAGGAAGCAATTATGATTTCAAGTATGACCGCCTACGCCAGAAAAGAGATGAATCAATCATGGGGGACTGCCTCTTGGGAGTTGCGTTCGGTTAATCAACGCTACTTAGAAACCTATATTCGTATGCCTGAGCAGTTCCGATCACTTGAGCCAATTATTCGAGAACGACTTAGAAGTCGATTAACGCGTGGTAAAATAGAATGTAATTTACGTTTCGAACTTGATCCTGCTTCGCAACATCAAGAATTATCTTTAAATCAAGATTTAGCTAAACAGGTTCTCAATGCTGTTCATTGGATTCAAACTGAATATAAATCAGGTGATGTCAATCCTATTGATGTATTACGTTGGCCAGGAGTACTATCAGCTAAAGAACAAAATCTCGATACCATATCACAAGAAATTGTAGCATTATTGGATACAGCTATTGATGAATTAATTGCAGTACGTGAACGAGAAGGGGAAGTCTTACGCGATCTTATTATTCAACGTTTAGAAAGCATTACTGTAGAAGTTGAAAAAATTCGACAATGGATGCCCCAAATACTTGAATGGCAAAAAGAGCGCTTGCACAATAAATTGGCTGAAGCGAATCTTGAGCTCGATAAATCAAGATTAGAGCAAGAAATTGTATTGATGGCTCAACGTATTGACGTAGCTGAAGAACTTGACCGCCTAATGACACATGTTAAAGAAACATATGCTATCTTAAAGAAAAACGAAGCTATTGGGCGTCGACTTGATTTTATGATGCAAGAATTTAACCGCGAATCAAATACCATTGCATCAAAATCAATTAATGCTGATGTGACCGCTAGTGCTATTGAACTTAAAGTTTTAATTGAGCAAATTCGAGAACAAGTACAAAATATTGAATAAATCTTTAAGTATATTATCCGTTATTTTGGTGTCAATATTATGGGGCATCATAGGCACAGTAGCTGCTTTTGCCCCAGTTTTATTTCCTTTATTTATCAGCTATTTTCTATAGATATTGGTGTAAATCTGCTGTAAATCTTGATATTGCTTTCAAAAGCCACCGACTAAGGTCAGGCGTAAGTTGAGTTAAATTTCGATGCCTTATATGAAAATAGTCTTTTAAACTTAAAAAGGAATACATAAAAAATTTGATAAAAAAGATGTGAAGGTGGTCTAGAGCAGCAAATTTGTCTATTTGTTTATTATAGTTCTATTATTTGTGATCACTTAATTTAATAAAAATTAAGAAAACGGTTTTCAATTCAAAGGGGACGCTATCCCCTTTTTAAGATTAAAACGTCACTATTTGACTTATTTTGGATAATGTCGGCTTTTTATCGATCTAAAATACCAATAAAGTGCAGTATAAGCGATACCGGTTGATAAAAGATCAGCGGTTGGTGACGAGGCCCAAACACCATCTAAATCAAAAAATTGTGGTAAAATATATAGTGTTGGCAATAAAATCAAAATTTGCCTTGAAAGACTGAGTAAAATAGAAACTCTAGCCATACCAATACATTGGAAAAAGCTTGTAGTGACCATTTGAAAACCAACAAATACAAATGAAAATGTTGTGTAACGAAGTGCAATCGCGGATATAGCAATTAAATCAGTTTCAGAACTGAATGCTCTAACCAGCACATCAGGCATAAAGTAACCTAAAATAAACCCTGTACTAGTAATCACGGTAGCGATTTTTACCGCGTAAATAAAAGTTTCTTTTACACGTTTATAATTTTTTGAACCATAATTATAGCCAATGATTGGTTGCATGCCTTGATTAACGCCAATGACAATCATAATAATCAGCGTTATTAATCGATTTGCATTGGAATAACCCGCAATCGCATCATCACTTGAAACATGAGAAATCGGTGCATAGTAAGTTAATTGCCAGTTAATGAATATTACAACCACGGACGCGGCAACTTGCATTGCAAATGGCGACATACCAATAGATAAAATAGATTTAATATAGGTAAAATCAAGCTTAAAATTACGACGGTATAGTTTAATATTACTATTTTTACTAATAAAATGCTGCATCACAAATAAAAAGCTAATGAACATAGATAGTGTGGTTGCAAAAGCTGCTCCCCGCATGCCCCAATCTAAAACAATAATAAAAATTGGTGCAAGAATAATATTGGCAATTACACTAATAAACATAGTTACCATAGCTTTGAAAGGGTAACCACTTGCTCGCATCATATTGTTGTAATTGAAAGTCAATGTGATAAAAATACTACCTGGTAAAAACACTTCTAAAAATTCACGAGCATAAATATGGTTGCTTGGGCTTGAACCAATAAAATGTAAAACAGGATCGATAAAATAAAGCAATAACGCTAAAGTAATACCACTTAGTACCGCAGTTAACATAAACGAAGTGCCAGCAACTCTTTCGGCTTTATCGATTTCACCACGACCTAAAAATATCGAAATACGACTAGCCGAACCAATACCTACCAGCATACCAATGCCCGCAGCGAGATTCATAACTGGTAAAATAATGCCCGCGCCACTCAAAGCTTCACGTCCAATCCAATGGCCAATAAAAACCCCATCAATAATGTTATAAAGAGTATTAACGGTTGTTCCAATAATCGAAGGTAGAGCATATTGCCAAAATAATAAGCTAATTTTTTTATTTTTAAAATCATTATAAATATCTTGAGGATTTGCCATATTATTTATTCCAGCTATAACAGGTTGTAAAAAAAGTTTTAGGTTAACGATACGATTCAGTAAAAATATTATTGTTACTTATATTATTTATCATCATGCTAATGGCAATTACGCAGTTGTCTTATCAACAAAAGAGTTTGGTCGGTTATTTTAACCGTTAAAACTCCAGTTTTTGTTATTGATATTTATTGAATACCATTAGATATTGTAAAGAAGTTTCAGGTTAACTATACGTTTTAGTATAAAATCTAACTATTTATCAATTGTTATCTAATCAGACTAATAAATTGTGGATAGCACTTTTTTAGTGCTTTGATAAAATAGGGTAGTCTTACTTTTGCCACCCAAACAGGAATTCTAAATGAGTGTACAAATAGAAAAAGTTATTTTACATAAATTAATCAGAAAAAATGACACTGAAATTGAACTGCAACTTCGTGATTCAATGCTAAGCAATCAACAAGCTGTTGTCAATTTAATTGAGGATATTAACCGCATATACAATAATAAAAGCAAAGCTTACGGGCTGTTTAATAGTGAAAGCCTGTTTGAACAATCGCTTAAAGAGTTGCGTTTAGGTAATCAAGATTTTTTGCATTTTAGTCAAGAGTCAACCAAACAACTGCGTAATGAACTTGCTAAGTACCCATTTGCTGAAGGGGGTACAGTTGTCTTTTGTCACTATCGATATTTAGCCGTTGAATATTTAATTATTGCAGTATTAAATAGCTGCTCTAGTATGTTAGTTAATGAACAGCTTGATATAACTGAAACGCAATATCTGGATATTGATCATGCTGATATTATTGCACGAATCGATATCACTGAATGGGAAACCGCACCAAATTCAAAACGCTATTTAACCTTTTTAAAAGGCCGAGTTGGGCGTAAAGTATCTGACTTTTTTATGGACTATTTAGGTGCCAGTGAAGGATTAGATGCTAAAGCGCAAAATAAAACTTTAGTGAAAGCGGTTGATGATTATTGTCAAGAGATGCAGTTTGACAAGCAAGACAAAACCAGCGCCCGAGAAAATGTCTATAATTATTGCCAAGCTCAATTACAAGCAGGAGAAGAGATCGAACTCAGAAATCTAGCTAATGAATTGCCGTCAAATGGTGAAAATAATTTTACTGAATTTGTAAAAAATAGCGATTACGATTTAGAAGAGACCTTTCCTGTTGATCGCAGTGCACTGCGTCAACTCAAAAAATTCTCAGGTAGTGGTGGTGGATTAAGCTTGAGTTTTGATTCTGACCTATTAGGCGAACGAATTAAATGGGATCCACAGACTGATACAATTGTGATCAAAGGTGTTCCACCTAATTTACGCGACCAATTACAACGTAATAGCGGTTCAAACTGATTATCACATCCAATTATTAGGAACATAAACAAGATGAAATACATTGGTGCACACGTTAGCGCAGCAGGAGGAGTTGATAATGCTCCTATCAATGCTTATCAAATTGGCGCAACTGCCTTCGCTTTATTTACTAAAAATCAAAGGCAATGGCATGCTAGGCCACTTGAATCAGCCATTATAGATAGTTTTAAAAAACGCTGTGAACGGTATGGTTTTACCAGCAAACAAATTTTACCCCATGATAGTTATCTCATTAATTTAGGTAGTCCTGACAGTGAGCAACTCGATAAATCACGAACCGCTTTTTTAGACGAAATGCAACGTTGCGAACAATTAGGACTAACCTTGCTAAACTTTCATCCAGGTAGTCACCTACAAAAAATATCGGTTGATGAATGTCTAGCGCGTATTGCTGAATCTATAAATATCACTCTAGATAAAACGAAAAATGTTGTTGCAGTGATTGAGAATACGGCTGGACAAGGATCTAATTTAGGTTATAAATTTGAACATTTAGCTCAAATTATTGACAAAATTGAAGATAAAAATCGCGTGGGCGTTTGCATTGATACCTGCCATGCTTTTGCTGCTGGTTATGATTTACGGACTGAAAAAGCATGCAAAGAAACGTTTGATGAATTTGAAAAGATTGTAGGATTCAGATATTTACGAGCCATGCATTTGAATGATGCCAAAAGTGAGTTTGCAAGCCATGTTGATCGCCATGATAGTTTAGGTAAAGGTAACATTGGCGAAACAGCATTTAAGTTCATCATGCAAGATTCACGAATTGATGAAATTCCACTCATTCTTGAGACCATCAATCCAGATATTTGGGCGCAGGAAATTGCTTGGTTAAAAGAGCAAACAAAGTAGTAAGAAAAACAGTTAATTATCTCGCTTTGTTTATCGCTGTTATTAAGTTGTGGCGTTGAGGTTAACAAACGCCACAAAGCACTTAATCATGCTCCAAACAAACAAAACGCCAAACCCTGAAAGCGGTGATATTGGTCGCGCTTGAGAAAACGGGCAAGGAAATATCTTAAATATCAATTTTTTTGTTAAGTTTTTATCAACACTATATTTTTTAGAACTTACATTGATTTATCCAATTCACTGACAAGCGTCACGATTTCGGGCAGAATATCTAATATTAAGGCTAGTTGTTGTACTACCAGTAGATCGTTATTGCTTTGATCGTCATTGATGGAGAGTGATTCAATATAATCAGTCACCGTTTCTTTAATTACTTGATATTTATTATCTAATTTTTTATCACTGAGAAGATTAATGATATAAACAGTCAAATCATCAAATAGATTAAGAGTATTTGAGGAGATACTTTTATCTCGATGTGCTCCTAATGTTGATAAATAGCTGATAAATGTATGATTCAAGGTGAGCAAACGGAAGCCTTTGTCAATGATCACTTGGTTCATGTGGGGTTCTTTAGTCATTAAACTAATTAATGATGATAAATCGGCACTGCTATCGTGTGCGGCACGGCGTGCCACGCGATATTGTGGATCATTGGTTTTACCTGATAAATATTGATGTCCAATGGAAGCTAAATAGTGACTGTCGTCATGACAAACACGATCAACTAATTTAGGTAAGTTTCTAAATTTCCAGTCTGGCCAAATGAAACTCACCGCAAACCATGCAATAAAACAACCAATTAATGTTGCTATAATTCTTGAAATAGCCACTGAAATGCTACTTTCACCAAGCAAACTGAAACTAAAAAATACTAATAACGTAATAAAAGCGGTGGCATAAGCATATTGGGAATTTTTGAATAAGAAAAATAACCAGCCAGTTATAATAATCAGTACCAACTGATCAGGTACGCTAGGAAAAAGAAAAGTTAAAGGAATACCGACAACAATCCCTAAAATAGTCCCAATAACACGCAATTTTAATCGATGTTTTGTGGTTGAATAGTTAGGTTGACATACAAATAAACTGGTTAAGATGATCCAATATCCATGTGATAAACCTGAACAGAGGATTGCCATATATCCTACAAAAAACACTAAACTCATTCGCACAGCATGTCGAAATAGTGGGGATTTAACTGTCAAATTATGTTTAATTTTAGCAAACAGGTCGTGAAAGCTAGTTAGCTCTTCATCGATCAACTGGTTATCTTCCTGTTCTTTTGAAAGGTGCTGTTCAGTATCAATATTCGTCAGCAGCAGATCGATAGAGAGTAAATTCTGATGTAAATTTTTTAAGGCTTTAATCAAAAGCATGTCAGCTTTATTGCTTAATTGATATTGTTCGATGGCTTCCTCAAGATACATAAAATAGTGAGCAAACAATGGGTCATGTTGATAGGCTTGGTTTAACTTAATTGATACTGCTAACTGCGTGCATGCCTTCGCTTGTAAATTTAAAATTCGCGCAAAACGAAATAGAATATCGCTATGTTTAAACTGCTCACTCAACGCCTGATATTGTCCATGTGCTGAACTTGCGCGCTCGTGAATATCTTGCGCTACAAAATAGTAGCTTAATAGTTTACGAATATAAGATTGTCCACGATAACTTTTTAAGCGATTAAAGAGCGATCGTTTTGTATTGTTAAAGGCACTAATTAACTGATTATTACTTTCAGTTAATTGCAAAGTTTGCTTTTTAAATCCGTCAGTTTCATCAGGATCGAACATTGAGGCTTTAGCATCTAAATACTGTGCTAATTTCATAAAGCAGAGAGAAAGTGACTGTTGCGTAGTGCGAATAGGTTGTATGATTGATTCAATGAGCGATACCACATTGTACCAAAGCGCACCAAGCAACAAAAAACATGGCAAAGTGAGTTTATCGTCAAATAAATTATGCCCAAGCATAGTATAAGCAGCAATTAATAACGAGCCAAATGCAATCACACCATAACGCTGTCCGAGTGATCCCAGCATAATAAAAATAAAGGTAGAAGATACTAGCCCAATCATAAACAGAGTAGGGTAATCAAATAATAACTCAACTGAAAACGAGCCCAGTGTAAAACAGAACAATGTTAATATTAAATTGATGCAACGACTAAATAGACGAGTATCAATCTCGGTTAGCCCAGCAGCGACCACACCTAGAGTAAGCGGAATAACCAGTGATGTATGGCCAAAATACCAAGGCACCAACGTTGAGCCAGTTAAACTTATAAGCATACGGATGCTAAATAGAAGGTTACTGCTGTAAAAGACTTTACGCAAGGTCAATATTAAAGGATGCACAAATGTTGGTTTTCGTTGAGTTAATAGGATGGGCTAGGATACTATATTGTTGCGAGTTATTAAAGAGGGCTGAATTTTTTGGTTAGAAATTATAATAAGTAACAATCAAAACAACTTATCATTTATTATTGTACCTTCTGTGTTTCAAATGTTTTCTCCAATGATTAAATAATTTATTTATTCAAAATTTAGATTAATTTTCTTAGGATTATTCCCAAATCATAATGGAAAATTAAATATTGAATTGATTAAAAAAATTCGAGTGGTATAGACTTCTGAATTATTTTTATCAAAACTGTTTTTTTATTAATCATTCTTGAAATTTTTTAAACTTTGATTGCAAAAAATAGCCGTATAATCATTGGCGATAACTGATAATTATTTATATTTATTAGAAATTTTGTTATAAATCAAAAAAAATGCATCTTAACGGTATCAAGCGCGGATAATCTAAGTTAAAATATTAGGCAAGCAATTAATTACCAAGGAATAACTTGTATGACAACTGAAGAAATGACGACACTTGATAAAATTAAAAAACAGATTGCTCAAAATCCCATTCTTTTATATATGAAAGGTTCGCCAAAATTGCCAAGTTGTGGTTTTTCGGCTCAAGCAGTCCAGGTTTTATCTCAATGTGGTGTGCCTTTTGCTTATGTGGACATTTTACAAAATCCTGATATTCGTGCCGAATTGCCGAAATTTGCTAACTGGCCTACCTTTCCACAATTATGGGTTGAAGGTGAATTAGTAGGAGGATGCGATATTATGATTGAAATGTTCCAAACTGGCGAACTGCAAACTCTAATTAAAGAAACAGCGGAAAAACATCCATATAATGATAATCACTGAGCAGGTTTTATGTTCAAAGTTCATTTAAGAGCGCATAATTGCGCTCTTTTTATTACTCTGTTTGTTGATCTGATTCTATATTCGATTGTTGACCATCTGACTCATTCTCCATTTGTGTTGGTAAATCAGCAAGTGGCCACCCTCCTAACCGTTTATAACGATTGACAATTTCACAAAATAAAATCGCTGTTTTTTGGGTATCATAGAGCGCTGAATGGGCTAGTTTATGGTCAAATGGAATTTTTGCCACTTCACAAGCTTTAGCCAGAACCGTTTGTCCAAAAATTAAACCACAAAGGGATGCAGTATCAAAAGTTGCAAATGGATGAAATGGATTACGTTTAATACCAGCACGCTCTGCAGCAGTCATTAAAAAACTATGATCAAAGTGAGCATTGTGGGCAATAATTACGGCTCGGTTACAATCATTTGCTTTAATACCCGATCTTACCACTTTGAAAATGGCTTCAATTGCAATTTTTTCATCCACTGCTCCACGTAAAGGATTATTAGGATCAATCCCATTAAATGCCAGTGCTGTTGGCTCTAAAATTGCATCTGCAAATGGATTGACATTGAATTGTAAAGTTTGATCAGGCTCAAGCCAGCCATCTTGGTTCATTTTTAACGTAATGGCGGCAATTTCTAAAATTGCATTTAGCTTTGGATCGAAGCCTGATGTTTCGATATCAATCACAACAGGATAAAAACCCCGAAAACGTTCACATAATTTTGCGTTTGGCACAATAGTTATCTTATTTGTTTAAAAATGGAAATTATTATGCCAGTTTTTAATGTATTCGCCTAGTTTTACCTTTATTGTACCTCTTTACAAAGTCAAACAAATGGTTGGCATTATATAAATCAATTCACTTCTTTGCCTAATTGACTTAATTTTTGTTTTGATTGTTGAATCTCTTCAATCCATTTGGCATTTAAACGTTTGGAATGTTTGGATAGTTGATTAAAACGTTGCTCTATGATGTGTAACACTTGGATTGCATGATCAATTTGGTTCCAACCAATTAAGGTTTTTAAATAAAATGAAATTGCTTCTAAATTAGGGAAATAAGTAATTAACGCTTCAAATTCTTCTTTAGCGTGTTCCCTTTCATTAAGGGAAACTAAAATTTTAGTGTAGAGTAAATGGCCTTCATCAGATTGATGATCAGGATTTTTTTCACGTAAAAAATTTAACGTCTCTTTCGCTTTAGTATACTGATGATCTCTAAAAAGCGCATAAGCATATTGTAGTAAAATATCTGGAGAAGTTGCGTAAATGTCAGTTAATGCTTGTTGATAGTAGATCAAAGCTTCATCAGCTCGATTATTGAGAACCAAAGCTTTACCTAAAGCGATTCGTGTACTGGTTGTTTGTGATAATTCATATTGTTTTTGTGCTTCGCGCAGTTCACGCTCAGGATCCAGTGTTTTACGTAGTTTTGATTTAATTTTGAAACCAACAGGCGTTGCCCGCAACTTAGGTAACAAAATGACAGCAAAATAAATTAAACTGCCTAAAATAGGGACTATGAATAATATATAAATCCAATATCTATCTTGTTGAGTACGAATTGCATGAAGTGCAAAAAATAATGCAATGGCACTACTTAATCCAATTCCTAAAATCGGCACAATAATATCCTTTTAGTGAACATATATATAAAACAGCATAATTAAACACGATATTAAGTCTAAATAAACTTTTACAATTTATCAATATTAACAATAAACAAATGGTTAGTATTTTTGTAAATAACCCTAGATCCGATAGTCTACTGACACAGAATAAAATATGTAGGTGAGATAATTGGTAAAAGTGATTATAATTATCAACCACAACCCTTTAAATAAAATATACAAAATGCATCGAGCTGAACTTGAACAAATAATAAATATTGAATTGCAAATAAATCGATACCGAGACTATGCACCTAATGGATTGCAGGTACAAGGTCGAAGTGAAGTCAAAAAAATTGTTACAGGCGTTACAGCTTGTCAGTTATTGTTAGATAAAGCAGTGGAATTACAAGCTGATGCAGTGCTAGTGCATCATGGTTTTTTTTGGAAAAGTGAACCACAAACCATTACCGGTATAAAATATCGACGTATAAAAACGCTTTTATCGCATGATATTAATTTGTACAGTTATCATTTGCCATTAGATGGGCATCTTGAATTGGGTAATAATATTGCACTGGCGAATTTGCTAGATATTAAGGTTGATAAACACGATGATATTACCGATTTAATGTTTACAGGTTCATTAAACAATCCGCTTACAGCCTTACAGTTTAAGCAACAGCTTGAAAAAGCATTACATAATAGCAAGTCGCAAGTGTTGTTTTGTGGTGATAACGCGCCAAAAATCATTAATCGTATTGGCTGGTGCAGTGGAGGTGGACAAGATTTTATTGAACACGCTGTTCAACTTGGCTGCGATGCTTTTTTTACTGGTGAAGTTTCCGAACGTACTATTCATATCGCTCGAGAATATGGTATTAATTTTTATGCAGCAGGCCATCATGCCACCGAACGTTATGGAATAAAAAAGTTAGGAGAGTGGTTGGCAAGTTACTACGGGTTGCAAAGTATTTTTGTTGATATTGATAATCCGGCATAACAAAAGTTGAATTTAACTTAGAAATAACGCATACTTATTCGCAGTTTTTATAATCTTTAAAGCTGTTTTATAAACAGATAATATGAGAGGTCATTTTATGTTTACAGGAAGTCTGGTCGCCCTTATTACACCGATGGATATAAAAGGAAATGTAGACCACGTAAGCTTAAAAAAATTGGTCGAATATCATATTGCTAATGGCACATCAGGTATTGTTTCAGTTGGAACAACTGGTGAATCAGCAACGCTTGATCATAGTGAGCATATTGATGTCATTAAGCGAACCATTGATTATGCTGATGGCCGCATTAATATCATTGCAGGGACAGGTGCAAATGCAACTAAAGAAGCGATTGAATTAACTAATAAAGTTGAAAATATCGGTGTAATTGGTTGTTTAACTGTGGCTCCTTATTATAATAAACCCACTCAAGAAGGTATGTATCAACATTTTAAATCCATCGCTGAAAATACTGCATTACCTCAAATTTTATATAATGTACCTGGTCGTACTTGTAGTGACATAAAACCAGAGACTGTTGGACGTTTATCAAAAATTAAAAATATTGTTGCTTTAAAAGATGCTACAGGTGATCTCTCTCGTGTTTATAAAACGCGAAGATTAGTCGGAGATGAGTTCAAACTTTTAAGTGGTGATGATGCAACTTTCTTAGATTTTATGATTTTAGGAGGAGATGGTGTCATTTCGGTTACTGCTAATGTTGCAGCAAAACAGGTTGCTACGGTTTGTAAATTAGCGGCAAACAATCAAATTCAAGAAGCACGTGTGGTAAATGACAGTCTATTAGCATTACACAACAATTTGTTTATTGAACCAAATCCAACACCCGCAAAATGGGCGTGTACTCGATTAGGTTTAATAGCCAATGGTACAATCCGTTTACCAATGATATCGCTGTCCGAATCATCTATTCCAGCGTTAGAGCGAGCATTGAAAGATGCTAATTTACTGTAATTTACTTTCTTACAACTACTAATTTAAAAGCAGATATCTATGTTTAATAAAACCATATTGCATAATTATGTCTTAATAAAAACCGTTATTTTGACGGCTATTGTCTCTCTACTCCTTGTAGGGTGTGGTAGCGATCAGAATTATAAGCGTGAAATTGATGGTAATGAAGATTATTTAAACTCACCTGCTTTAAAGCCTTTAATTATTCCAAAAGGTATGACAATTCCGGCAGAAATAGCTGATTTTTTTATTTATAAACTTGATTCCAAAGGTAACTTGGGTAAACAAGTTGATATTCGACCGCCTGTTGTACCAATTCCAACTGTTTCTGATGCTTTTGTTATTTATAATAATGGTGTTGTTACATTTAATTCACCGCTCAACGCTGATGTATGGAATAAAATTCCTAATACTTTAAACAATAAAAATATTCCAATTAGTAGTAGTGATAATTTTACAATTAAAACAGGTAAAGCTTTTATTATTCGAGCAGATGAAACTCAAACAGCAGAAGCATCCTTTATTTTCAAGCGTCAAATAGTAGGTGATACCGAAACTATTACAGTTAGCTTGGATTCGTTAACTCGTGGTACAGAAGATATTTCTTCACAACCGATTGAAGTTCAGCGTTATGTTGTCGGTTTATTTAATTCGTTAATGGATGATGTTGCTCCGCAGTCTTTTAGAGAATTACCAGTAAAAGATTCGAACGAAAATGAAGCTAAAAAATAAGCTGATAAAGATGCTCAATCTCTCAAAAGACACAAAGAAGATCTTAAATATCAGCTTAACCGCAAAAATGATAACGATTTTTATATTGTGGAGATGATGATTAATAATCTATTAATTAATAATAATTTTTAATTAATAGTGGGCATGAAATTTGTCGGTGCTTTGAGTTGAACTCAGCTATAAACTGATATCCAGTTGCTATCTATGCTTAAAAGATTCATAGTAAAAATAGCAGCAGTGAGTTTGAATTTAAGGAGCATTAGCTCCTTAATTATTTGTTGGCAAATTGAAATAAGGTTATAAGCATGAAAAAGTTGGATGAGCTTTATCGCGGTAAAGCAAAAACTGTTTACGCAACAGACAACCCTGAGCTATTAATATTGGAATTTCGTAATGATACTTCTGCTTTTGATGGTTTACGCATTGAGCAGCTCGATCGTAAAGGAATGGTCAATAATAAATTTAATTATTTTATTATGACTAAACTACGTGACGCAGGGGTGCCAACTCAAGTTGCTGCCTTGTTATCAGACAATGAAGTCTTAGTAAAAAAACTTGATATGATACCTGTTGAATGTGTCGTTCGTAATCGTGCGGCAGGTTCTTTAGTTAAACGCTTGGGTGTCGAAGAAGGTAAAGTACTTAATCCTCCAACGTTTGAATTATTTCTCAAAAACGATGCTCTGCATGATCCAATGGTCAACGAATCTCACTGTAGGGCTTTTGGCTGGGCAACAGATGAGCAATTAGCTACGATGAAAGATCTTAGTTTTAAAGTTAATTCGGTTTTGATAGAACTGTTTGATAAAGCAGGTTTAATTTTAGTTGATTACAAACTTGAATTTGGACTCTTCAAAAATGAAATTACGTTAGGTGACGAATTTTCACCTGACGGTTGCCGTCTATGGGAAAAAGAGACATTGAAAAAAATGGATAAAGATCGTTTCCGACAAGGTTTAGGTGGCGTTATTGAAGCATATGAAGAAGTGGCAGCACGAATAGGTGTTTCGTTATAATGTTTGCACAGTTTGATATTTCTTTTTTTCTTCTTTTAGGTCTCGCAGCACTGTGTTATTTAACACACAATAACACGGTGACTTTTGCCATACTATTACTGCTAATGTTTAAACTCACACCGTTAGCAGTTTATTTTCCATTTTTGAATAAATATGGTTTAACTATTGGTGTTGTCATTTTAACTGCTGCTATGATGGTACCGTTAGCCGATGGATCATTAAAAGTTGCTGATATTGTGAAATCATTCACGACTTGGCAATCAATCGTTGCTATCGCTGTGGGAATTCTAGTTTCATGGTTAGGTACTCGCGGCATATCGTTAATTGGTGCACACCCTACCATTGTTAATGGATTAATTATTGGCACTCTTATTGGTGTGGCGTTCTTTAAAGGCATTCCTGTTGGACCACTCATCGCTGCTGGCATATTGTCATTGTTGATTGGAAAAAATTAAGCAATGTCATGCCTCAAAAGCACAAGAACATTGTGGGTGTTACAGGGTGAAGCGACACAATTATTTCAGCAACTGAATCATACTGTAACCACAAATATTGGCGATTGGATAACCATTACTGATCAGCCAAATGCCCCTGACTTTTTGCCAAATATCCTGTTACCTCATAAAACCAAAAAGCTATTAGGACAACAGTATCTGCATGCTATATTTGATGCAACATTAGGATTTAATCTGGATGCGTTTGCCATGTTAACTGGTACACTGGTTAAAGGAAGTTTACTGATTTTATTATTACCGGATCAACTTGAAACTTGGCAAGATCAAGATAGTTTACGCTGGAATGAAGCAGAAATGCCCATTATTGTGCCAAATTTTGTAAATCACTTGTTAAATACACTTGCTGAATTTGATATAACTATTGAGAAAACTGGCTTATCAGTATATGAACATTCGCCATTACCAAAATTGTTAGATGATGACAATCAACCTGATGATTTAAGTCAGCAGCAAACGACGTTACAAAAAATTTTAAACAGTAAGCAAGATATTAATGTACTTATCGGTAAACGAGGTCGTGGTAAATCGGCTTTGGCAGGATTATTTAGTCAGCATAATAGCTGTATTGTGACAGCACCGAATAAAGCGGCACTGAATAGCTTTTTTGCTTTTGCTAACCCACACACCCCTTTTTTTGCACCAGATGAATTACTAGCTTGGCAACAAAACAATTTTGCGGATCATTTAATTATTGATGAAGCCGCCATGATACCGCTTCCAATGCTTGAACAATTACTGAAATTAGCCAAGACTAAAAATAGTCAAGTATTACTTATTACCACTACAGAAGGATATGAAGGTACAGGGCAAGGATTTTTATTAAAATTGTTGAAAAAAAAATCGTGCCAATTTCATTCTCTTGACACCCCCATTCGATGGCAAACGGGTGATAAGCTAGAGCTATTTTGCGATCGTTTATTGTTAAATGGGATATCAGAAGAAAAAGAAAACCCAAGAACGAGTAATTCATACATAAGATACAGTAAACTTGATCGGCATAATCTTAAAACGTTGATATCCATCTTTTATCTTTTAAAAAGCGCCCACTATCAAACCACACTAGTTGATTTACGACGCCTCTTTGATGCACAAAATTTATCGGTTTGGCAAGCAACAGTCAATCATATCTTATCCAAAACGCATCCAATAACAACTAAAGAGATCGCTGCGGCAATTACGCTAAAAGAAGGAAATTTGCCTGATTCACTTATTGAGCAAGTATGGCTAGGTATGCGCCGCCCTAAAGGCAATTTGGTAGCACAATCACTGGTCGCCCATGCAGGTGAAAAACTGGCAGCTCAATTATGTTCGGTACGGATCAATCGTATTGCGGTAACTGAGCTTTATCGACGACAACATATTGCTAAGAAACTTGTACAAGCCATTAGCGATGAAGCGAATCACCAACATATCGATTATTTATCGGTGAGCTTTGCATACAGTCAGCCTAATTATCAATTTTGGATGGCATGTGGTTTTAATTTAGTGCACGTTAGTAGCCATAAAGAAACCCGAAGTGGTAGCTATTCAGTTATGGCAATTAAACCCTTAACTCATTCAGGACAGCGATTGGTTGATCAATTACGCCAAAAACTTGCCCGCAATGCTTACTGGCTTAAAGATATCATTAAAGTACCTTTTGAAGATATGATTGCCTTTGACAAGGTTCAACAATTATCCACACAAGATTGTTGTGAATTATCCGGTTTTTGTGATTATTATCGTCCTTTTGAAGCGAGCTATCCTGCACTTTGTCGATTAAATCTTTATACACTAAAACATCAGCAATGTTTAACATTGCCGATATTATCTGCATTAATTAATAGCAAGAATAATCAAATTGAAATTATTAATCGTTATCACTTGACGGGAAAAAATGCATTAATGCAAGCCATTAAACAAGAAGTTAAAACTTGGTTGGTGAATAATCAACTTAATGCAAAACTAAAAAAATGCCAGTAAAGATAATTAAACGTTATTGAGGTTAGTAAAAGGTATATTTAAAATATTGCACAGTTTATCTAACATATCTATTACTGTATTACATATTTATACCTAGCTAAGGTATTGGCTGACAAGTTAATTAAAAAGGAACCCAATGTGACGTCTAATCAAATCGATCATAATGCCCTACATCAACATTCCCACACACAATCACATCTAAAAAATCATCAAGCTCGAAGTGGTTTAGAATATTTCATTAAAGGTTGGTCATTAGCTTTCAGTCCTGGGATTAAGCGATTTGTTTTTCTACCTCTACTTGCTAATACTGTATTAATGTCGGCACTTTTTTATTGGTTCTTTACTGTTCTTGATGGTATGGTTGATTGGGGACTATCTTATGTGCCAAGCTGGTTACATTGGTTAGGATACCTCATTGTGGTTATTCTAATTTTAACGCTTGTAATTTTGTTTTGTTATTTTTTCAGTACGGTTACTAACTTTATCGCTGCACCATTTAATGGAATATTAGCTGAACAAGTTGAAGCTCAATTAACTGGTATGCCTGCGCCAGAAACATCGTGGATCAGTTTGCTTAAAGATCTACCGCGAATTTTAAATCGTGAGCTACAAAAATTAGGTCATTATTTATTATGGGCTGTTCTGATTCTACTGACTTATTTTATCCCCGTCATTGGACAAACGGTTACACCAGTGGTGTGGTTTTTATTTACCGCTTGGCAAATTAATATTCAGTATGCGGACTATCCATTTGATAACCACAAAATAAAATTTCACCGTATGCGGAGACTATTAATGCAAAACAAGGCTGACAATCTGGTATTTGGTATTTTAGTTAGCTTTTTTACTATGGTTCCAGTCCTAAATCTAATTGTGATGCCAATTGCCGTATGCGGTGCAACAGCAATGTGGGTAGACCGTTATCGTCATCAAGCTGTATTCGAAAGTACCCAACAAGATTTTCGTTAATATTTATTTGTTCGAATGTTTTGATGACGGCCAATCATCGTCGTCGTCACTATAGGGTATAGGTTTAATTCCTTTCTTTTTTTCTAAATAATTTTTATAATTTAGCCGATTTAGTGCTTTAATGGTATTAATAAAAATTCCAATTAAGATGATTAAAATAATCCACCAATAATCTTTAAGCCATGCCATGTTATCCCCTTATTGATAATGTAAATTGGGCTCAATTATGTCAGTAATAAAATCTCTAAAATACGTCTATAGATTGTGCTTAAGTTGATGATGTCTTGGCAATTGGCATTTTCGTTGACCTTATGGATAGTTTTATTGAGTACGCCGAGCTCAATGACTTGGCAACCCATTTTAGCGATAAAACGACCGTCTGATGTGCCACCACTGGTAGAAAGGGTAGTAGTTATTCCTGTAATTTCTTTAATGGCATTTGCGGCAGCATTAGTTAGCTCACCTTGCGGGGTTAAAAAAGGATGACCTGAAAGACGCCAATTTAGGGTATATTTTAGATCATATTTTTTTAAAATTTGTTCAACACGTTCTTTAATTTGTTTGTCGGTTAGTTCGCTGCTATAGCGAAAGTTAAATTGGATGCTAAGATCGCCAGGTATGACATTTTCTGCACCCGTTCCCCCATTAATATTAGCAATTTGCATAGTGGTTTTTGGAAAATGTTGATTACCTTCATCCCAACTTGTGTTTACCAGTTCATTTAATGCGGGAGCAAAGCGATGCACAGGGTTATCTGCAAGATGTGGATAAGCAACATGTCCTTGCACGCCGTGCACAACTAAATGAGCTGTTAGTGAACCACGGCGTCCATTTTTGATTTGATCGCCAAGTAGGGTGTCGCTTGAAGGCTCACCAACAATACAATAATCAATACGCTCATGACGATTCATTAAGAAATCCACTACTTTAGCTGTACCGTCGATTGCATCTGCTTCTTCATCAGACGTTAATAAAAAAGCCACACAGCCACCATGTTGGGGAGTGTTTTTAATAAATTCCTCTGCCGCACATACCATGGCCGCCACACCACTCTTCATGTCAGCTGCTCCACGACCATACAGCACACCTTGTTCATCGATGGTCGGTGTAAAAGGCGGATAAAGCCATTTATTCTCATCACCTGCGGGCACTACATCCGTATGACCTGCAAACATCAGGGTTTTACTATTACGATCACCATGAAAAGCCCACAAATTTTTGGTTTGCCCGATATTAATTTTTTCAATGGTAAATCCAAGTTTTTTTAAACGTTCGATAATTATCTTTTGACAGTTTTTATCATCAGGACTTATTGATTTTTCAGCAATAAGCTCTGAAGTTAGCGCAATAACAGGTTCAGTTATCATAGTCTCTATCTTATTTTGGTTGCGAAATGAATTGTAAATAACTATCGTCAGAAAATCCCAACAATACACGTTTACCATTGATCAGCAAAGGACGCTTTAAAATTGATGGATTGTCTAACATAATTTTTTTTGCGGCTTGTTCATTATCGATTTGGGTACGAACCTGTTCATCTAATTTACGCCATGTAGTGCCACGTGTATTCAGTAAACTTTGCCAATCAACTAATTGCAAAAAAGTGTCGAGCAGTTCTGCCGACAAACCATCGGTTTTATAGTTATGAAACTGATATTGGACATGGTGATCATCAAGCCAACTAAACGCTTTTTTCATTGTGTTGCAGTTTTTAATACCATAGATGATATACATAATTGGAGGTTCCATTATTTGATATATACAAAAGATTATATCAGTTATAAGTTATTATCAGCAATTAAGATGATTAATGAAAATATCTATTCTGATTTTGTTTTATTATACTCGACAATATTAACCGGTGATGATCTTATGGGTCTTTTAAAAAAGTTAAAAATTCTTTTTTCTGAGGTTGGACTGCACATTTATTCAAAAACAATTGAAAATTTTTTACTTGCCCCCATTATTTGACCAATCTTTCCATTTTTTTCATGAAAATTTGTTTTTTTCTAAAGCAATGTGTATTAATATTGCGAATTGTTCGCATTTTAATTTGCATGATTAAATCAAATAATCTAACTTTACGTAGGAAGTATGATGTCAACTTTAACCCTTAACCACTTGCCAATAGGGCGCGAGGCGGTTATTTCTAGATTTTTACCTAAATCGTTACCTTATCGTCGTAAATTATTGGCTATGGGCATTACACCTGGTTGTAAAGTCGAAGTAGTACGTACTGCGCCACTGGGTGATCCCATTGAGATTAATATGCGTGGTTTTTTATTATGTTTACGTCGCCAAGAAGCTTCTTTTATAGAAGTGTTAGAGGTCAGAGCATGAAGATCGCGCTAATTGGTAATCCAAATTGTGGTAAAACAACATTATTTAATTTATTGACTGGAGCTAAACAACGAGTGGGTAATTGGCCAGGAGTTACTGTTGAGCGTAAAACAGGTCTTTTCTCCTATAATCATAAACAGTACGATATTGTCGATTTGCCAGGAACCTATTCAATTGAATCCGATCCTTTATGTGTATCGCAAGATGAATTGATTGCAAGGCAGTTTGTCTTGAGTGAGGATGATAGTGTGATTGTAAATATCATTGATGCAACAAATTTGCAACGTAGTTTATATCTGACTTGTCAATTAGTTGATCTGCAATTGCCTATGATTGTCGTGCTCAATATGATGGATGCCGTTAAAGCAATGGGAGAACAGATTAATGTAGAAAAGTTGAGCGAATTGTTTGGTTGTCCGGTGGTGGCTGTATCATCAAGTAAAAAAATAGGATTGCAGGCACTGTATCAGCAAATAGAAATGATGGCATCATCTTCCAAAATAGCAAATTCTTCAATAAATTTGTTAGGAGATGAGCAACAAGCTATTATTGATAGATATGTTAATGAATTACCAAAAGACAGTGTAGTGCGCCGATTTAATCCTTGGCAATTGCAAGATGCGTTATTGGATGATTCACATTACACTTTGACCCAACTTGAGAGTGAAAAGCTAAAAGCCTGTCGTCTGTTGCTTTCAGCATGGTGCGATAACGAAATTGATGTGGCGTTAGCTTCAGCTCGTTATGATATGATTGATACAATTTGTAAAACCGTCATTGACAAACCTCGTGAGTTAAATGTTCGCTTTTCAGATATGCTTGATAAAATATCCTTAGGACGTATTACAGGGATTCCATTGTTTTTGTTAACAATGTATGTCATGTTTATGTTGTCGATTAATTTTGGTTCGGTTTTTGTTGATTTTTTTGATGAATTATGTAGCACACTGTTTGTGGATGGTACAGCACATTTATTGCAAATCCTGAACGCACCCGGTTGGCTTATTGCCATTATATCTAATGGTATAGGGCGTGGTATCCAAACTGTTTCAACCTTTATTCCTGTCATTGGTGCTATGTTTTTCTGTATGTCTTTTTTGGAAGACTCTGGTTACTTGGCAAGGGCAGCAATGGTTGTCGATCGTGGTATGCGTTGTATTGGTTTACCTGGCAAAGCATTTGTGCCCATGTTAGTCGGTTTTGGTTGTAGTGTACCAGCCATTATGGGAACTCGTACATTAGAAAGCACGCGTGACCGCATCATGTCAATTTGTATGATTCCATTTATGTCTTGCGGAGCAAGATTGCCAGTGTATGCATTATTTGCAGTCATCTTTTCACCTAAACATGCTTCATTTATCGTTTTTAGTTTATATATGTTGGGTGTAGCGGTGGCAATTATCACAGGGTTTGTGCTTAAGTACACTTTGTTAAAGGGCTCGATTACGCCATTTATTATGGAAATGCCAGTGTATCGAATTCCTACTTTAAGCAGTTTGATCAGTTTAACTTGGCAACGTCTGAAAAATTTCATTTTTAAGGCTGGAAAGGCCATTGTGATAATGGTGACTATATTGAGTGTGCTTAATTCCTGGGGTCGTGATGGAACATTTGGACATGAAGATTCACAAGATTCTATGCTATCAATTGTTAGCCAGAAGATCACACCAGCATTTGCTCCAATGGGGATTAATCAACAAAATTGGCCTGCTACTGTAGGGATCTTTACCGGTATTTTTGCAAAAGAATCGGTTATTGCTACTTTAAATTCGCTTTATTCTATGGATGAAACGGATACAACACAAGAGGCTGAATCATTTAATCTGTCGCAAGGGATTTTAGATGCGATCAAAACTATTCCTAAAAATCTCGTTAATTTGTCTGATGCTGTTTTAGATCCTTTGGGTCTATCTACAGTAAATGATGATATTGATTCGTTGCAATCCGATTTGGCAGTGGATTCGACAGCAGTATCACAAATAAAAAATTCCTTTATGACGCCATCAGTCGCCATAGCTTATTTAATTTTTATTTTACTTTATACTCCTTGTGCTGCGGCTTTAGGAGCAGTATATCGTGAGGCTGGTTTAAGATGGATGATATTTGTTGGAGTTTGGACTTTTATAATTGGTTGGTTATCCGCAACAATTTACTATCAAACGACTTTGCTAGGTCATTCACAATCGGCAGTTTGGTGGCTTTTGGGGTGTGGGGCATTTATTCTAATTATTGTTATCACTATGCGTATATTAGGTCGATATTCCATTTTTAATCAATCAACAGTAAGCTCATCTAACCCTAAAAAATCATCTTGCTGTTATTAAATATTAGTCTATTAAAAAGGCATATTTCTTAATCATTCATCAATAAATTTAGGAGAAGATGCAGAGCATAACTCTGCATCTGTAATTATTATGCTAATTACTTCAATTCGAGATTATGTGCAATTAAAAGGTCGTATAGAGCTACAAGACATTGCACGACATTTTCGTATTCCTGGCAGCGCCACAGCTCAAATACTGGATTTTTGGATTAAAAAAGGAAGTATTAAAAAGATCAGCATGGCAGATAATCAAACCCTATGCACACCTAATCATTGCAAAACGTGTGCGGGTTGTAATATCAGTCAGCAAATAGTTTATATCTGGTTAAATCAATAATTCATATCGTTTTAAAATTATTCTGTTCAAATGTATTCATATTTAACTTTTGATTAAATTATCTAAAAGAATTTATTAGAGGTACGGTGTTTATGGAGTCCTATTTGTAATTGATCGCATAAATTATTGCTATATTTTCTTATAAAATATTTTATTTTCGCGACTTTCATCACATAATTGAATTAATTTTTGCTTCAAAATATCAAATGATATTAATATGAACTTATGTTCATTTTTTAAATTAAATTGAGGTAAAATAATATGAAACCAATAGCCATTGGCGCTGATGATGCCGCATTTGAATTTAGAAATAGCTTAGTTGATTATTTGACAGAACAAGGGATTGAAATTATTGATTATAGCAGTGACAAACAGATAAAAAACTCTTTGTATCCTGATGTTGCCAACGCAGTGGCTTGTTCAATAAAATCAGGTATACACGAACGAGGGATCTTGATCTGTGGTACCGGTATAGGTGTGGCAATAACAGCTAACAAGGTACCTGGTATACGTGCCGCACAATGCCATGATGTGTTTTCAGCTGAGCGTGCCAGAAAGAGTAATAACGCACAAATTATGACAATGGGGGCTAGAGTGATTGGTGTGGAGCTAGCTAAAAAACTTGTACAAACATGGTTAAATTCTGAATTCGAGGGTGGAAGGTCGATGGCTAAAGTTGATCGTATCAACCATTATGATCAGCTGTACAGTAAAAAATAATGATTTATCAGAATATTTTTGGTTAATTGGATTAAATTTGTGAACAAAGAGAACTTTTTAACATTTAATTTCACTTTTTTATTTGATTGTTTTTTTAATCTATTATGTGTACAAAATTGTAATATGGCACTGTCGTTTTATTTTTGAATAAATGCTATTATATTTTTATTAAACTAAATGCTGTAGAGGATATAGAAGTATGAGTCAATTAGATGAATTTAAAAAATTAACTGTAGTTGTTGCCGATACGGGAGATATCGATTCAATAAAACAATTTTCACCTGAAGATGCCACAACTAATCCATCCCTGATATTGAAAGCAGCTCAACTGCCTCAATATCGTTATCTGATTGATTCTGCTATAAAATCCTCTAAAAAATTGGGCATGAGTAAAGAACAACAATTAGTTAATGCCTGTGATCAAGTTGCTGTTAATATTGGTGCTGAAATTTTAAAATCCGTTCCTGGACGTATTTCGACTGAAGTAGATGCACGTTTATCATTTGATACACAAGGTTGTATTGATAAAGCACGTCGTATTATTGAACTTTACCAATCAAAAGGTATTGATAAATCACGTATCTTAATTAAAATCGCCTCTACGTGGGAAGGAATTAAAGCTGCAGAAGTATTAGAAAAAGAAGGTATTAACTGTAATTTGACATTACTTTTCTCGTTTGCCCAAGCAAGAGCATGCGCTGAAGTCAATGCCTTTTTAATTTCCCCATTTGTTGGGCGTATCTATGATTGGTATCAAGCAAAAAAACCCATCGATCCTTATGTTCCAGACGAAGATCCAGGTGTCGTTTCGGTTCGTAATATCTTTAACTATTATAAACAGCATGGTTATAAAACGATTGTGATGGGTGCTAGCTTCCGTAAAGTCGATCAAATATTAGCCCTTGCAGGTTGTGACCGTTTAACCATTTCACCTAATTTGCTTGCTGAAATGCAACAATCAACCGCCTCTGTTACACAAAAACTTAATCCAAATCAAACTATAGTCTCTCGACCGGCACCTATGACTGAGGCCGAATTTAGATGGCAACACAATAGCGATGCCATGGCAGTTGAAAAACTTGCTGAAGGTATCCGTGCTTTTGCTGTTGACCAAGGCAAATTAGAAAATATGATCAGTGCATTACTTTAATCATATTGAATACAAAAGGGGGAGTAAGCTCCCCCCATTTTTACACTATTTTATTCGTTTTTTAATAACGAATTTGGCAGGTAACAGCACTTATAGCTGATATAGTAACTTGCTTGATTAGGAATTTTTAATTAAAAATTTTTTTGGAGATTACAACATGAATGCAACGACTTTATCTCACCGCGAACTAGCGAATGCGATAAGAGCATTAAGTATGGATGGTGTGCAAAAAGCTAAATCTGGTCACCCAGGTGCACCTATGGGTATGGCCGATATGGCAGAAGTGCTTTGGCGTGGATTTTTGAAACATAATCCTACTAATCCTAATTGGGCCGATCGCGATCGTTTTGTTTTATCAAATGGTCATGCATCTATGTTGATATATAGCTTACTGCATTTAACAGGCTATAATGTAACAATCGAGGACCTTAGAAACTTTCGTCAATTGCATTCAAAAACAGCAGGTCACCCCGAATATGGCTATGTACCTGGTGTTGAAACAACGACAGGTCCATTAGGACAAGGTATTGCTAATGCTGTAGGTATGGCTATTGCTGAAAAAACATTAGCCGCACAATTTAATAAATCTGGTCATACCATTGTTGACCATCATACTTATGTATTTATGGGTGATGGTTGCATGATGGAAGGCATTTCACACGAAGTATGTTCATTAGCGGGGACCCTTAAACTAGGAAAACTCATTGCGTTTTATGATGAAAATGGCATTTCTATCGATGGTGAAATTGATGGTTGGTTTACTGATGATACCGCAAAACGTTTTGAAGCTTATGGTTGGCATGTAATTCGCGCAATTGATGGTCATGATGCTCATGCTTTGAAAGAAGCCATTGAACAAGCGCAAGCAGTAACGGATAAACCGTCTTTGTTAATGTGCAAAACTGTTATTGGTTTTGGATCGCCAAATAAAGCGGGTAGTCACGAAAGTCATGGCGCACCTTTAGGTGATGCTGAAATCGAAGCAACGCGTAAAGAACTTGGTTGGAATTATCCTGCCTTTGAAATTCCGAAAGATTATTACGATGCTTGGGATGCAAAAGCAAAAGGTAAACAAATTGAAGATGGGTGGAATACACGTTTTGACGCTTATGCTAAAGCTTTTCCTGACTTAGCTAAAGAATTTAAACGTCGTATGAATGGCGATCTACCTGTGAATTGGCAACAAGTTACAAAAGATTTTATTAATAAACTACAAGAAAATCCTGCAACTATTGCAACTCGTAAAGCATCACAAAATGCTATTGAAGCATTTGCTCCTTCCTTACCTGAATTTTTAGGGGGATCGGCTGATTTAGCACCAAGTAACTTAACTATGTGGTCAGGCTCAAAAGAAATTTTAGCCAATCCAAATGGTAATTATATCCATTATGGAGTGCGTGAATTTGGTATGTCAGCGATTATGAATGGTATTACGCTGCATGGCGGATTTATTCCTTATGGTGCTACTTTCCTAATGTTTATGGAATACGCACGTAATGCTGTCCGTATGGCAGCGTTAATGAAGATTCGTTCATTATTCGTTTACACTCACGATTCTATTGGTCTAGGTGAAGACGGACCAACGCATCAACCAGTTGAACAAATGGCAAGTTTACGTGTTACACCAAATGTCAGCACTTGGCGTCCATGTGACCAAGTTGAATCAGCTATTGCTTGGCAGTATGCGATAGAGCGCAAAGATGGTCCAACAGCACTAATTTTCTCAAGACAAAATCTTAAACAACAAGATCGTAGTACTGAGCAACTAGCTAATGTTTACCGTGGTGGTTATATTCTTAATGATTGTACTGGCACACCAGAATTAATTATCATTGCCACTGGTTCAGAAGTCGAACTTGCTGTGGAAGCTTATCTCCAATTAACTCAAATTGGAAAAAAAGTACGTGTTGTTTCAATGCCATCAACGGATGCTTTTGATAAGCAAGATAGTGCTTACAAAGAGTCTGTTTTACCATCATCAGTTACTGCTCGTCTAGCTATTGAAGCAGGTATTAGCGATTATTGGTATAAATATGTTGGTCTTAATGGTGAAGTTATAGGTATGACAACATTCGGTGAATCAGGTCCAGCCGATCAACTATTTAAAGAATTTGGATTCACTATTGAAAACGTGCTTGAAAAAGCCAATAGTTTATTAAAATAATCAATTTATAAATTCAATAACAAACGCCATTAGCTAAGATTGTTAATGGCGTTTTTATTATGTGAAAATTAATTTTATTTTTTCGATCCAATTTATCTGGATGCTTGTTCTAGAATAATATTTGTGGGTTGCTTTTGAATGTAAATCATTCTGGCAATAAGTAAGAAAGCAGCAACTGCTAGTCCCAATATAATCCCTATCCAAAAACCGGCAGCACCAATTGGCTGCACGATTAAATCGGTTAATCCTAAAATGTATCCAACAGGGAGTCCAACGCCCCAATAAGAGATAAGGGTGATGAAAAAAATACTTTTCGTATCTTTATAACCACGTAATACGTTACTTGCTACAACTTGTAGATAGTCAGAAGCTTGATAAATAGCAAGTAAAATTATAAGTTGCAAGCAAATAGTAATAACATCCACTTCTTCAGTGAATATGTGAATAATTGGTGTTCTAAAAACAACCAAAACTAATGCTACTACGACTGCAATTATTAGCGATATGGCTAAACTAATATATGCAGTTTGCTTAGCTAATGATGGTTTTATATTACCTAGCAAATAACCAACACGGATACTTGATGCCACACCTAAAGATAACGGTATTGCAAACGTTAAACTACTAATTGTAAAGATAATCTGGTGTGCAGCAACCGTAATTTGACCTAGTGGGGCAATAAGCAAAGCTACTACAGCAAATAAGCTCATTTCGAAAAAATAGGCTAGAGCAAGCGGTATACCCAGCATAACAATATTTTTAATTACTTTAAAATCAACCAGTTTCGTCAATTCTGTTTTGCGAATATCACGTTGACTTGAAGTAGTTAATGTATATAAGCGAATTAAGCCAAACATGAGCCAAAAAATTATAGCAGCTGTAATTCCACAACCAACCCCGCCAAACGCAGGTAATCCTAACTTGCCATATATTAGAACATAATTAATAGGAATATTAGCAAGTAATGCTATAAATATGATCACCATCGCTGGTTTAGTATTGGATAACCCTTCACACTGATTGCGGTACACTAAAAATAATAAAAATGCTGGTACTCCCCACATAATTGCTCGTAAAAATTTAACGGCTACGTCCATCATTTCGGGATCAATAGGATGATCAACTGAACTTCGTAGACCAATTATTTGGTCTGAATGATATAAAATCAACATTATTAACACAGATAAAAATAGGGCGATCACAACACCTTGGCGTGTGTGATTTGCAACTTGGTTTCGTTTAGCTGCACCATTTAAATTTGCAATGATTGGGGTTAAAACAGTTAACAGACCTTGCCCAAACAAGACTGTTGGTAACCATATTGATACTGCTATGGCTACACCTGACAAGGCTGTTTTACTATAATGTCCTGCCATAATGGTATCAACGAATGTGATGGCTGTTTGTGATACTTGTGCAATAAGTACTGGTACAGCTAATTTACCAAGATTTTTTATTTCATGTTTATAATGTTGTTTCATGATGTTATTACCGTTTAACCGTTCCCCACAAATCATATTCATCAGAGTGCTCAATGATGACTTGAACAATATCACCTACTTTGACATCTTTTTCCTCATTTAAATAAACAACACCATCAATTTCAGGTGCATCCGCCATACTTCGACCTATTGCGCCTTCTTCATCGACTTCATCAATAATCACTGCTAAGGTTTTACCTATTTTAGCCTGTAATTTTTGCGTAGATATTTTTTGCTGTAACTGCATAAATCGATCAAATCGTTGTTGCTTGATTTCGTCTGGAATTTGATTAGCTAATTCATTTGCTACTGCACCTTCAACGGGGCTGTAAGGAAAACAACCAACTCGATCTAATTGCGCTTTTTCTAAAAAGTCGAGCAACAATTCAAAATCTTGTTCAGTCTCACCAGGATAACCAACAATAAAGGTTGAACGAAGAGTAATTTCTGGACAAATTTCACGCCAGTGATGAATTCGTTCAAGTGTTCTTTCAATTGTTCCAGGTCGTTTCATTGATTTTAAAATCGTTGGACTGGCATGCTGTAAAGGGACATCTAAATAAGGTAAGATTTTTCCTTCTGCCATTAAAGGAATCAAATCATCTACACTTGGATATGGATACATATAATGTAATCTTACCCATATACCAAGGCTTGATAATTGTTCACAGAGTGTTTGAATATTGGTTTTTAAAGGCGTACCATTCCAAAAGCTGGTACGATTTTTGATATCAATTCCATAAGCCGAGGTATCTTGTGCGATAACTAAAAGTTCTTTTACTCCGCTATCAACTAATCGTTTTGCTTCATCAAGTACATTTCCGATAGGGCGACTGACCATCTCTCCTCGTAAAGAAGGGATAATGCAAAATGTACAGCTATGGTTACAACCTTCTGAAATTTTTAAATAAGCATAATGTTTAGGTGTTAATTTAACGCCTTGCTCAGGAACTAAGCTGGTGAATGGGTTATATTCGGGTTTTGGGGCATATTTATTGACATGGTCAAGCACTGTTTCGTAGCTATGGGGACCAGAAATTTCAAGTACTTTTGGGTGTACGCTTCGGATCTGATCTTCTTTAGCTCCAAGGCAACCGGTAACAATCACTTTACCGTTTTCATCCAGCGCCTCACCAATAGCTTCAAGCGATTCTTGAACTGCGCTGTCAATAAATCCGCAGGTGTTAACAATCACCAGATCAGCATTTTCATAAGTAGAAACCACTTGATAACCTTGGGTACGTAATTCTGTTAATATTCGCTCTGAGTCAACCAAATTTTTAGGACAACCGAGGCTCACAAATCCAATTGTTGGTGATGATATATTCATAGTATTTGTAATAATTTTAAAATTTATAGAGGTTTTAGAGAATTTAAAAGTCTGTCAATTTAGATTTTGACAATAGGTAATCATTTTAACATATTTAAACTGATGCTAATAAAAATTTTTAGATTGTTATGATTTATATGATAAAAGATGATTAAAGACATGAGTCTAACATGTCATTAATCATATAAAGTAAATTATAATTTATCTTCAATAGGGACTGAAGGATCGCTCTCCTTGATTTTCGTTTTGGATTGATACTCTACAGTGGGTAATGTTGATAAACCATATTTAACGGTATAATATTGTAATTGTAAAGCAGTATAAGCTTGTTCTTTTTGAACTACATTTAATAAATGAGTAATCTTAATAAGACCATCTTCATATTGATCAGCCTCATCTTGATGAAATTTAATTTCTTTTTTTAACTCATTCATATCATTGAAAATATCTTGGGCTAATTCTGCGTTGGGTTGAGTTATGATTGTCTCGACTTTAATCGGTGAATCTGATTCAATGGCTGATATTCTTTGTGTAATCAAAGCTTGATTTATTTTTAACGTTTCAACTTTAACTTCAATTAGTGTTTTAATTAAACCACCGGAATAGTTTTCAAGCTCTTTTTGTGAATTATCGATTTCGTCTGAAATTTTGGATAATTCTTCATTCAATTCAATAAGTTTTTGTTTTTCATTTTCACTTAACTCTTTTTTACAACTGAATAAAAATAAAGAAAAAATTGCAATTATAACAATACCTATTTTAGTTTTATTAAACATGTTCATTTAAAGTCCTTTTTCTATTTTCATTTGATTTTGCTTTGTTTCTATTTCTCTATATTTAGAGTGGAGATCCGATTCATAAATAATTTGTAATTCACCTTGTCCGCGACTAGATCCTTCGATTTCTAATCCAATTTGGAATTGGGCAAAATAGGAAGAATAACTACCACAACCTGTATATTTTAAACACTGATAAAACTCATCAATTTCTTTATATAATTTTAATCCTATTTTTTCAATAGATTCCGGTTTGCCATATTTTTTTGTTAATACTTTTTTATATTTAAAATATTCTTCTTTACCCTTAGTGCCATAAGGATCGTCTTTTATTTTTTCTCTTAATACTACTTTCATAAGACCTAAATCTTTATGGACAAGTACCATATAAGAATCAAAATTTGGTAGAGTCATTGGTGGTTCAGTTAATTCATAAAATATTATATCATCTGAGACATATACTTTTTTTGCTTTATACTTTGAGACAACATCAGCGTCTGATTCACCCCATGTTAAACCTATCGGTGCATCAATCTTTGCATAAGCTATAAAAGAAAAGAATATTGAAATTAGAAACAGTTTTTTCATTAAATTTTATCCCATAAACATCCTATCTGTTTTAATTGTATACATTAAATTAAAATTATCAATAAGTTAATAAACTAAAATATAAAATTATTCTATTAAAATCCTATTTTAAGATTATAAAATAAACTATTGGATGATTAATGTGTTTATATGAGTAAAAAAAATTAGTTGGAAATAGAAAATTAATTTATGATAAAAATAGGTTACTATAATGGATTGATTATTAGGTTGGTCAAACGAACTAAAGTTATATCAAACCGTCATTTTTGTACCAAACATTTTATTATTAATGAATATTTTTTGATATTGTTTTTAATTAACAAAATAAAAAGCAGTTATGATAATATTGCGTATGATACCAAAATTTTAGAATGAATGTGAAGAACAATTACAGAATTAATCAAGATAGTCACATAATAAAAAAGCCCTTAATAACTGCATAAGGGCAATATGAAGTTAAACAACTAACTTAACAATTTTAATTTAGACCGTTAATTACTTCATCAATTTGGCGATTTAAACTTTCCGCACCGCCACCAGATAAATACCAAAGATCTGGTGTAAGATAAACCACTTCAGTTTTGCTTGTAGCTAATACTTTTGCATCAAAGAAATCATCTTTCATCGCTGTCTGACCAATTGCTTTGCTACGGTCAACGACATAAATAATATCGGGTTTAATAGTACTAACGTAATTATTATCAATAAAAATTGGTTTTGGTTTATCACCAGCATTCATTGATTGAATAAAAAATGGAACAGCGCGTTTTACTTTTAAAACATCATGAATTAATGCTGCACTTGAACTTGCATTAATCAAAATCATTTTACCATCGTTATGGATTGCAACAATTGCTTTTTTGGGATTTGATTGAGCAACAGATTGAGCGTTGGTTATTTTTATATTAAGAGCTTGAATTAGATTACTGGCGTTTTGTTTGGTGTCGGTAATCTCAGCTAATACATTAATGTGATTTTTGGTTGATTCAAGGTAGTTTTTTGCATCTACACTTAAATTAATTACAGGGGCAATTTTTGATAATTCTTTAGTTCGACTAGCTTGACGACCATCTATAATAATCAGTTGTGGTTTAGCTTGTTTAATTGCATCTATACTTGGTTCTTTCATATTACCTGTGTCAGCAATGTTTGCATTTTTATACTGCTCAAGATAAGAAGGTAAAACAGAGAGAGGGGCTCCTACAACAATTGAACCTTGACCTAAAGCATCTAAAGTGTCTAGCGCACCATAGTTCATTACGACAACTTTACTGGGCGACTTAGGTACTACAACAGTTTGATTATTATCTGTAGTTACCGTCATTGAAGATTGGCAACCCGTTAATCCTAAGACAAGTGCAGCTAATGTGCTCAATAATAATTTTTTCTTGGTATTCATGTTGGTTCCTTTGATTATGATGCAAATGATAACTATTATTATTTAAAGCGTATAATTTGTCTAGCAATAAATAATTTTTTGAAAAGATATTGATAACTATTCTCATATGGTATATTGTACATTTGGATTGAGGTTGAAAATATCAATATAAATAATAGGGTTATATAAATGAATACTAAATTCAAATTGGCAATACATGTCATTAACACCGGTCTTTTATTGTCATTGTCAGACATAGCTATGGCAGTAAGCAATAAAGACACTGATACCATGGTGGTGACAGCATCAGGATTTTCACAACAAATCAAAGAAGCACCAGCAACAATCTCAGTAATCACGCCAGAAGAAATTAGCAAAAAACCTTATCGTGATGTGACTGATGCACTTAAAGATATTCCTGGTGTTACAATTACTGGTGGCGGTGATTCGACCGATATTAGTATTCGAGGTATGGATGCCAAGTACACTTTATTATTAATTGATGGTAAGAAAGTTAGCACTCGTGAAACAAGACCCAATAGTGATAATTCAGGTTTTGAACAAGGTTGGTTACCTCCTTTAACCGCTATAGAGCGTATTGAAGTTGTAAGGGGACCAATGTCATCATTATATGGTTCGGATGCTATGGGTGGAGTAATTAACATTATTACAAAGAAAGTCTCAAAAGAATGGCATAATGGTTTACGAATTGAATCAATAATTCCTTACCGTGCAGATGAAAAAAATACCTATACTGGAAGTTTTTCCACCATGGGACCTATTATAGATGATATTTTGGGTATACAATTATATGGTCAATATAGCAAACGTCATGAAGATGAATTTTTAAATGGTCATTCAGAACAAAAACTACGAAGTATAAATGGGAAATTATCGCTTAATGCTTCTGACTCACAAAAATTTGATTTAGATTTTGGTCGTACCCTACAAAATAGTAATGCATCAGCAGGAAAAACAAGACCTATTAGTCGTGGTAATTTCGATCGAGATAATCGTCGAAACTCTTTTGCTTTAACTCATAATGGTCTATTTGGTGATGTATCTACGACATCTTTTATTGCTCATGAAGGGAATAATAACCCAGAAAGAAAAATGAAAATTCGTAATACTGATGTTGACTCACGTATGACAATCCCATTTTCAATCAATATGTTAACCATTGGCGGTACATATACTTATCAAGAGCTTCATGATAATGGCAATCAGTTAAAGAAAACTTTAACAAAAATCGATCGTTGGAATTATGCCTTGTTTGCTGAGGATGAGTTACGTATTTTAGACAATTGGAATTTAACATTGGGCCTTCGCTATAATAAAGATGAAAACTATGGTCATAACTGGAATCCAAGGGTTTATAGTGTCTGGAATATTGATGATAACTTTACTATAAAAGGTGGCTATTCAACAGGATTTGCACCACCTCAACTGCGTCAAGTTGTCTCAGACTGGGGACAAGTTACCGGAGGTTCAGGAACAGGTAATAAAGGGATGATAATGGGTAATCCAGATCTGAAACCTGAAAAAACGAATGAATTCGAAATGGGTATTGGTTATACCAATGAATACGGTATTGATGCCTCTGCAACAGCCTTCTATACCAAATATAAAGATAAAATCCAATCCTATTATATTTGCCGTGGTACAGCTGGTTCAAAAAATTGTCAAATTCCTGGATATAAAGAAAAATTCGATTTTGTACAAGGACGAGAAAATGTCGATAAGGCCGATCTTAAAGGTCTTGAATTTTCATTTAAAACACCATTGTTTACTAATTTCTTATTAAGTTCCAATTACTCTTGGATCAAAACTGAACAAAAAACCGGTAAAAATAAGGGTAAACCTTTGAACCGTACACCTAAACAAAAATTTAATACTCAGATTGATTGGAACATAACACAACATTGGGATTTATGGACTAAGGTTGCATATTATGGAGCAGAAAATACAACGGATCGAAGTGGCAAGAAAATTGAATATCCAGGTTATACTTTCTGGGATGTAGGTGCATCTTTTCAAATAAATAAGAATACTAAGGTTTATGGTGGTGTTTATAACTTATTTGACAAAGATGTTTCTAACGATGACTTTGGTAAATCTCTAGAAGGTCGACGTTACTTCGTGGGTACCGAGATTAATTTCTAAGTGAATTGAATTCATAATTATTTACTATAATACAAAGATGACTATTCAAAAAGTCATCTTTATTACTTGTGCTAAATTCCATTCTATTTATTCTTTTAATAAAGAATAGAATTTATGTTCAATAATTTATAATATGGTATAGCAAAGTTTTAAAGGGTAATTTAAAACTAATTCTAACATATTAATTTAAATCAGTATTATAAATTTTATAATTTGTTTTTGAACGGTAAAAACTTAAGTTATTTATTAAAATCGTCATAGCTATAATGTTTAACTCAGCTATTTTTAATTACTTAAATAGCTAATAAGTGCTATAAATATCTTGATTCTAAAAATTAATTAGAAAAATGGTGGAAATTTTATAGTTAATATTTAAATATAAAACAAAATGTTATAACTTGAATGTTCCCTGTGTAAGCAGGGATAAACCGTGTTCGGGGAAATCTGTTATTCAAATTTTATTAGTGCTTTTTTATACACAGGGATAAACCGTTTTTGGCTGAGTATTCTGTTGACGATAACAAGTGTTCCCTGTACTAAAATGGATAAATCGATGAGGGGTCCTCTGCATATGCCATTCTTCCTCTTAATGTTTCCAGTTTACATGAATAAGTTAAAAAAAGTACTGATGTCAGTGAGATTAACTAAATCAAGCAGATAGAAACAATGGTTGAATAAATGTAGAAGGGTGTAATAAGACCTCTTTTATGAAAGCTCTAATTAAAAAATTGATTAGTAGATAACAGGGTATACAATAATATTGTTTTCATTGATGTAAATATGAGTTCATAATTACAATAGTATTAAATGGTTAAGTGCTGAATTTATGGTAAAAACACAAAAGAGTTCGAAATCCATTTTTAAATAAAACTAGTAATTTTATTAATTAGCGCAGTTTTATTCGTTTACAAATAAATTTTTTGTGTTAACTCGTGATGAGAATAACTTGAAAATATTGATTAAAACTTCGTTAAAAATGGATTTTATTACTATAAATTAAATCCTAAGGTCAATTTTTTCCATTCTTGTAATCTTCCCAATACTTACAGGTCTATTCTCTATTTAATCAAAAAATTAAATAAGATAGCCAAAACTAGTCTACTCTCGATTTTATTTTACGTCAGTTTCAACCTAGCAAGGTAACAGTGGAATAATAGCTCACACAGATAGCTGTATCTATGATAAATATAGAGGTATAGCTCAAATCCATAACCGCTTAAGATATAAAGTATCACTTCCATTAAATTGGAATTCAGAGGAATCGATAGCAGGATCGTAGTTGTTAAATGTATAACAATTATCGGATATTTTTTAAAGTCAATTAGAAGTATAGATTTATAATAATATTCATATATGATAAAGGATGCTATTCATATGGATTAGGTGATTAAGTTTTTGAAAAATAGGTTTTAACAATAATTGATTTGAATAAAGGCAAATTATTATTTATTTCACCTCAGTTTTTCCCCTTTATTAAAATTGTGATGAAGATTAATTCTTTTGAAGCCTTTTCGCATAAGGCTTTAGGATGGTACGCCCGGGTGGACTCGAACCACTGACCCTCATCGAATCAAGGTTACATCTTCCGTGAAGGTGTGATTTATCAAGCCAATTCAAACTATATCTATGACATTTTGCCAAACGACTTAGAAGCGTTATTGGCAATGGTTCAGGACATATTAGACGAATACTTGCTTGAGGGTGGGCGCGATGAATTTTGGATGTTATCGACAATTGAGAACGAATACCAGCGGGGCACTCACTCCGCCTATACTAATTTAGCGCAGCAATCCGCTTATTATGCAGAGCAAACAGCCTTTGTAACTTTATTGTCAAGACCTGCATACCTAAATCAAATTAAACAAGCCTTTTTATTAACTTTCAGCGACTGGAAGGGATTAACCGAAGCTGCAAAAGCAGATTTATGCCATGTTTTAGCTAGCGCTATAGCAAGATGTATCAATCCAAGAGAAACCGCTCAAATTATCAGTAAACGACTTGATGTTTCAATGTCTAAAGCTAAAGCTTTAGCTCAAACCGAACAATTAAGAGGGTATCGTCAATCCATTTGGAATGAAACTGAATGGACTACTGAAAGATTAGGTTTGAGGGTCGGCTTGTTGCATATGTCTGCAAAACTTATAACCAGCCGATTAACTCATGTTTATTGGGACGGAAGAATAAGAACGGTTGAAGAGGTGAGGAATTGGTATGAGGAGGGCGGCAACGCCTTTAATTGCCATTGCTCGCAAATACCGATATTGCTCAATGAAAAAGGTGAGCCTTTTAATAAATTTGTAATAGAGAAACTTAGTAAGGAGCGTGAAGAATGGCTCAAAGAGAGGGCAAAAACTGATGAATAAAGTTACGGTTAATGTGCTTTCGGTTATTAATAAATCATCAAAAATCACGAAAGAATCAATCAACAATAAAGAGCATTTTATCATTCGCGATGTCGTCCCAGTTGTTGATGATGTTGTGATGAATAATGGTTTATATCCGAAAGATGAAATAGACAAAAGTTATATGTCAATAAACGGCAACTTGATGCCAATTGGACACCCTAAAGTCAATGGTCAATTTGTGTCGGCAAGCAATGCTAAAGCTATTAACGAATATTACGGTGGTGCATGGGCTGAAAATGTCCACAAAGATAATGACAAAGTGTTACTTGATTGTTATGTGGATATTGAATTTGCAAAAAATCACGAGAAAGGCAAGCAACTTCTAAATAGGTTAGAAAGCATGATGAATGGTGAGGATGCTAATCCTATTCATGTATCTACTGGATTAATTCTAAACAAGGTATATCAGTCTGGAAAATCAAAGGGCAAAGCTTATGATTGGGTGGCTACTAATATGCATTTTGACCATGTGGCTATCCTTCTGAACGAACAAGGCGCGGCTACTCCAAGCGAGGGAGTGGGCATGTTCGTGAACTCAGATGGTGAATATCAGATTGAGAATGCCAATCTAGATGATTTAGAAGCAACACCCTCCAACTTATTATTAACAATTCAGAATACATTATCTGAAGCGCTAAAAAAATTCAAATTTAACAAAAAAGAGGAAATAGACCCAATGAAAGAGAAGATCTTACAGGTGTTAAGCGCCAAAGGGATTAAAACCGACGGCTTAGATGATGAGCAGTTATTAACTGCACTTAACGAGCAAGTCGCTAAAGAGGCTATCGATAAAAAGAAAACTGATGAAGATGAAGAAAAAAAGAAAAAGAAGGATGAAGAACAAAATAGCGAACAGACGCCGAAATGGGCTAAGACGCTAATTGATAAAGTTAATATCCTAGAGCAGATAGTAAGTGTAAATGCAGCAGCTGAAGAAAAAACCATGCGTGAAGCCGTAAAAGCTGCGTTTGGTATACCAGAAACAGCCGTCAATGAGATTAAAGGCGATGCTCTGAGTGCGTTATATGCGAAATGTCAGAAATCAGTACCAGTTAATAGCGCCTACAGTGCATCTAACAGCAATCAATCAATCTGCGAAATGCCAGAATAAGGAGAATTTTAATGACTAAAAGAGTTATTCATGCGGGTGGTGTATTCCCTAACCCAACGTTAAACCGCGAAGGTAAAGCTGCTGTTAGTTTTATGCCTGGTACGATATGTATCTTTGAGAACGGTAAAGTTAAACCAGCTTTAGATGATACAGAAGAAGGCATTAAGTATGTTGCTAACTATGATTATCTACGTGGTAAAGACGTAAAAAGCGCAATTAAATTAGGAGATTGGGTTGTTTGTATGCATCCAACTCAAGGCACGTTTTACAATGTTACCGCTAATGCTGGTGTTTATAAAAAAGGTGACCCATTACAAATTATCGAAGGACAAGTAACGATGGGCGGCGATGCGTCATCTCAATTTTTTGCAGAAGAAACAATCACTATCACAACAGCTGGTGATTTACTGCGTGTTGTAGTGAAGTAAGGATAATTAATCAATGTTTTATTTTTCTAAAAAAGAAGCTGAAAAACGGGGTTTTGTAGATTCTCAAAATGCTCAATTTGCAGCATTAGCCGAAGCAAGGCGGGCGGGGATGCAATCGGTTGCCGACTTTATCAATCAAAGCCGAGGTAATAATAACGCTAATGATTACCTGAATGTAACTAATGCAATTGATGATATTAGACGCCTATATAAAGCTCAAGACGCTGTTGTGTTAAAGGAGTTTGAGCCAAACACTGAATTTACCGTGTTGAATGATTTAATGGGCTTCTCTCGTTCTGTTCGTATTGATGAATCTGTCTATGAATATGCTAAAACAGGCGGTGGCGGTAGTGCGCATACTTCTATGTCAGGTCAAGTCGGTGCGTTATTAAATGCAACTATCTATGCTTTCGATGGAACTATTGTTCCAATTCATGATACAGGTTTCAAATTCCCATGGCGTGACCCTATTTTTGGTAAAGGCTCAGCATTGCAATCCTTAGCGGATGCGCAAGAAAACTCAGTAAAAATTGTTCGTCGTAAATATGTTGATTATATCTTTGACGGTTTTAAAGATGAAGATGGTAATTTTATCGTGTTTGATAAAAAAACTTGGAAAGGTTTTAAATACGATGAACGAGTTCAACAAGTTACCTTAGCTTTTGATTTCGCCAATAGCAAAGACCCAGCCAAAATTCGTGCTGAAGCCATCAAACTTCGCGATGCTTTAAAGGTTTCTAATAAGCAATACGCTAAACAAACTTGGTACGTTTCTGCGGAGATCATGTCGAATTGGGAGCAATACTTTGACAGCAACCAAATTCGCACCGTTTTAGAAGAAATTAAAAAACTTTCAGGCATCGAAGATATCAAAGAAGATAGCAAGTTAACAGGTAATCAAATTCTTATTATTCCTTTAGGAGCTGGCATTATTGCTCCAATTGTTGGGCAAGCGTTTGGTACTGTTGCCGATCCTCGACTTTATTATAACTCTGACTATGTTTGGCGCACATGGGGTGCTGCTGGAATAATGGTTAAAACCGATATTAACGGCAATCATTCTGTTATTTTCGCATCAAGTTAAGGAGTAATAATGAAAGTTAAAGTACTAACAGCCAATATTATGGTTGACTATAAGAAAGTTGAAAAGGGGCGGGTTATTGACCTGTCAAAAGACATCGCAGAACGATTTATTAAAGCAGAACTAGTTGAATCTATTGTTGAGACCACAAAGGAAAAAGTTGAACCACTTATTGTGATTGTCGATGGAAAAGAGTTCAATTTAGCTAATAAAACAGGAAAAAACCTCGCCGAATTTGCAACGCAGTATAAATTAGAGGGTCAACGCAAAGAAGAGACAGTGCAAGAGTTTGCTGAGCGTCTTAAGGCTGAATACGAAGCCAGTCTAACAAAGGAGTAAATAAATGTCTCAACTTATAGATAAATCAGAAGCAAAATCCTTTATCTCTGAGTTGGGCTTTTCTATTCCTGATTCAGTATTAGAACTATTAATTGAACAAGTTGGCAAACATGATGCTTGCTTATCTCAATACGGTAATGTCACGGCAAAGCTATTGTCGTTATATGCTGTTGCTAGATTGGCTTCATTGTCTGGTGCAAGGAAAATATCATCGCAGGGTTCGCCAAGTGGCGCTAGTCGTTCATTTACATACGATAACAATGGCACGGACTATTTACTAACTCAGATTCGGGCATGGGATAAAAATAATTGCCTGTCGGATTTACCGTTAGATAGTGGACGCGTGGGCTTCTTTGCAGTTGTTGGAGGTTGTAATGAGTAGCGCAGCTAATTGGGCATATACAGCTATAGCTACGATTTGGCGCGCTTCTGGCGTAAATGAGTATGGCGCTAAGGTCTTTCATCCTCCAGAGCTAATTTATTGCGATTATGGTCTTGAGTCTGCAACTAGGTTAGGCGATATCGGAACAGGGTTTGTTATTAAAAACACATTCTGGACTGAATACGCTTTAGCCAATGAGGGTGATTTTATCTTGATTGGTAAATTCACGGAACTTGATCCAATCAGAGCTGGCGCAGATGAAATTAAGCACATTGCTCGATATGCAGACACATTCGAGCGACTAGCGGATGATTATACATTGATAACAGGAGTTTGATATGGGCATTAAGGTTAGTGGTGTTAGAGATTGTATAAATCGATTAAATACCATAGTTGGTGATGTTCAAGCTAGAAAATCAGTAAGAGCCATACAGTCTGCCTTATTGATCGGTGGTACCCGTGCTGCATTATATACGCCGATTGATACCTCAACACTACTCAATAGCCAATATCGTGAAATGTTCATAAATGGTAATCGCTTAACGGGTCGCGTTGGTTATTCGGCTAATTATGCAGCATATGTTCATGATCCGAATCGCTCAATGAAATTTAAGCGATCAACTGCTAAAAAAGAATTCTTGTATAAAGGGTTTGAGGATGAAAAGGCAACTATCGACCAAGCTGTCCGCAGGGAGATGAAATTGTGAAAATGTACAAGCGAGTAGCTGAATATCTCAAAAATGCCGGATTATTAGGTGGCTTTGAGGTTCAGTATCTAAAATGGCGTGATACGAAAAATAAAAGCAGCAAGTTCATTGTATTTCGACCCAATGGCGGTTCAATACTTAAAACCGATTTAGGTAATGAGTATTACACGTTAATAGATTTAATCGGCGCAGTAAATGACATTGAAACAATAGATAATGACACATCGATAATAGCTGATTACATCAAAAACAATCCTTACACCAATAGCACAGGGCTTATTCAGATAGTAGGAGCAATCCCCTCACCGGTGGCAACTGAAGAGGACAGGCTTGTTTATCGATTAATGGTTTCATGCAGATTTGGTTAGTAATTTAGAAAACAATTTATATCCCGCCTTGAGCGGGATTTTTTATTTTATAGGAGTTAAAAAATGGCAGAATGTTCAGAACAAAACAGCCAATTATTTGGCGCTGCTGTAGTTCTTGAGGTTTGTGACGGATGCCCAGACAAAACCCCAAAAGAGGCTGATTGGAAAGCTTTAATGGCTGGGAAATCCAAAGGTATTGATTATGGTCCTAATACGGCGACTAGTGATGCAGATGATCAGGGCGGATTTGCTGAGTCTATCGTCATCAATGCTGATATTGCTTTGTCATTTGAGGGTGAAGTCAGAGTTAATGACAAGTTGGATCAGTATGGTTTCTTCAAATTAGAGCGTTATTTTACCACTGAGTTAGCTAATAAACGTCAACCTAGTTTGTGGGTGCGATTGATGTATGGCGAAAATACTTTTGTTGCATATATGAATATAACTTCACTGAGTTGGAATGGCGGATCAAATGATATTGTATCAGCTTCACTTGAATTTAAAGTCGCTTCATCTAAATCAGTTAAAATTACTGGTAAAATTCCTACGACTCAATCAACTAAATAAGGCTATATATGATTAGAACAGACATAGGCGAAATGGTTATTTCAATTAAAAAAAATGGGTCATTGAGCGAAAAAAAAATTAACTATGTATTCACTCCCTCATTCGAAAATTTATCACAGCTTGGCGAACCATTTGAGATAATTAACGCCTATACTGTTCTGCTTTCTAATCAAGCCTACGAAGCGATAACACGGTTCAAAGAGCTAAATCATTACGTAACTAATTACATTAATGAAAAATTAACACTTCAACTCAATGTTGCTAGAAAGGTTTTGACCTGTTGTTGTTCAGCTGACGTTACTCAATTGTTAGGAAGTAAAAACAAAAAAGGGCTCATCCCAATTCACGATATTTTATTAATAGCTAGGAGTTTACTTGAATATGGCGTGGCTGGAAGGGCAAAAGTTAGAATATCGCAGCGAAACGAAAATAAATCGTACTCATCAGAATTTAAAATTACCGATTATATCAATAACGCAAGGGTTCATCTTGGATTGTCATTAGATGATGCAAAAAAACTAACAATGACCGAATACATCATGTTAATGGCAAACAAATATCCTGATAAAGATGGCTTCACAAGAGAAGAATACGACAAAACCTTAGCGGATTATGAAAAACGACGTCGAGAAAGACTTGCTAAAGCCGCTGAATGATGGTTTTTATTGCTCCAACCCTTTAAATAACATACTATTAACGAAAAATTAAGGAGATAGTATGAAAAAGATCTTATTCTGTATATTAATGTTACCGTTTTTTGTTTTTGCTGATGATAAGTTGCAGTCAAAAATTGATTCATGTAAATCAATGCTGAATAAAGATGAACGCTTGAAATGTTATGATAGTTTGTCTAATGTTGAAACTATAGTAATACCCATACAAGGTATAGGGCAATGGGGAATCTTTAAAGATAAATCGCCAGTAGATGATAGTTTATCTATATATTTAAGCTTAGATGCTAATGATTATATAAATGTTGGTTATAAAAAATTTAAACCTAGTCTTATTATTAGATGCAGGGAGAATGCGACATCAGTTTTTATTAATTATGATATTTTTTTAGGTAATAAACCAATTAAGCCTTTAACTAGACTTGATTCTGAAAAGGCTGTTTCTGATGTGTATTGGGGGACGTCAACTGACCATAAAGCCATTTTTTATGATAGCTTATTAGGCGAGGGAGAAGCATCAATAAAATTTATAAAGAAATTACTAGATAAAAATAAATTTTTTATTCGTGTTACTCCATATAGTGAAAAACCAGTGGATGCTACGTTTGACTTAACTGGTATCGATGAAGCTATAAAGCCGTTAAGGGCTGTTTGTGGTTGGTAGAATAAAGCCCAAAAGGGCTTTGTTGTTATTTATCTTGTACCGCGCTGTCTACTACAACAACTTTAGTCATTGAAAAAAGAGGTGTTATTTCCATAATTCCACCATCAGTTTTTCTTGCAAATATAAAAGGTTTATAACCAGTATATCCGCCATAAGAATTTTTAGCGTTTACATCGACCTGAACCATCCAAAAGACAGTTTTTGTTGATGCACTATATGCTCTTACTGGTTTATAAAAAACAAATTTTGCTGAATCAGGATCTTTTAGTGAGGTAGCAAAAAAATTGCGTATTAGTGATTTATAATTAACTGGCAACTTTTCAGGATGTGAATTGTCAATTTCTTCTTGAGTTAAGGTATAATAAGTTTCTTGTTTTGAGGTAGTACATCCGGTTAAAGCAAAAACGCCCAAAAATATAGCTGTAAATAATAGTTTTTTCATAAATTATTTCCTAAATAGTTTCCAGTAAATTGATACTATTTTATTTCCATAAATAAATCAATACTATCAACCGTTAAATTAACATAGCAATAAATTAATATTAGTTGACTTTATTTGTTAAATTAATATATATTCTAAAAAGGTGCTCAAAACACCAAGCGACAAGCGGAAACCGCGCCCGATAGAAATGCGGCTTTTTTATATCCAGATTTTATGATCGGGAGTGCGACTAATAAAACACCCTCGGGGGAATACGTCCGCTGACTTGTTGCAGTTTTGAGCTCCTGATCGCCCTACTCAAAATAGGGTTAATAATAAAAATCAACAAGGATATAGCTATGACAAATCAATTAATGTTTCACAGCACGACTGTGCAGTCAGTCAATCACAATAATCAAATTTGGATCACATCTACCGAGCTTTCAAAACTGTTAAAATATTCCGATAGTAAATCTGTAACAAAGATTTATAGCCGAAATTCTGACGAGTTTACCAATAAAATGACAATGGTGGTCAAATTGACTACCAATGGAATAAACAATAGCTTACGTGAAAAATCTGTCCGTATTTTCTCTCTTAGAGGTGCACATTTAGTCGCAATGTTTGCTAATACAGAAATAGCCAAAGAAGTAAGAAAATGGTTACTTGATTTAGCAGATAAAGAAATCGGTATAAGTGAGACTATTTCACTCGAACAACAACAAGCAATCCAACAAGCTGTTAATGAAAGAGTTTATAGAACAGGAGAAAGACATCAAGCGGTTTATTCAAAGTTTCATCAGCAATTCAAAATACCACGTTATCAGGATTTACTAGCGAATAAATTTGAGGAAGCGATTAAGTGGCTGGGTGGTATAACACTGAGGGATTATAAGTCAGTTAATATTGATAATTTAAAACGACAATACAATTATATAGGAACAATTCAGGAATATTATTACAGAATATTTGATTTATATAATGATTGTTTAGCTGATTTTTTAGAGAAAAACAGCCCACATCTTCACTACAATTTTTCAACAGCACTTAATAAGATACAAGTTAATCTGAGTTTATCAATGAATTTTGTTCGTGGTGAATTGCCAAGAATGAATTGCTAATAGTTTGCTGAACACTACAAAAATTTATTTAAGCCGCCTTCGGGTGGTTTTTTTATGCTTGTAAAGATCTGTTTTACAAGTCCATTCAATATTTAAATTCAATTCATAACAATGCCTATCACAAGGCAATTTTTTAACCAAGAGCTTTACAGAATGAGCCTATGAGAATGACAGTTAATGTCGAACTCTTGGGGCTGTCTATTCTGTGTGACTTAGGCTCATTCTATAGAGGACATAAAATGGCTCAATATACAGAAGGGGATATCACTTACACCGTTTCACTTGAAATGAAAGAGTTACTGGAAAATTCTAGAAAAATCATGCAGGAAATGAAAGAATTAAATAACAGTGGTTCTAAAGCTTCTAAAGGTCTTGACAAGCTTGAATCTTCCGCTCAAAGTGCTGGAAATTCTCTGGGTAAATTGACAAATATTGCTAAGGCTGTATCTGCTGCGCTAGTATCAAGTACAGTTATCGCCTACGCTCAAAGCTGGAATGAGCTAGAAGACCGCATACAAAATACTGGCGCAACGGCGTCACAAACTAAAGATATTTTAGATCAACTTTTAGTTACTTCAGATCGTAACGGTCGTACTATCGAAGAGTCGGCCGAGCTGTATATCCGTCTTTCTAACTCTATGGGTGAGCTGGGTTATAGCACACAAAGTACAATATCTTATATTGATACTCTATCAAATTTGATGACTATCAATAAGACAAATTCATTGAGCGCAGAATCAGCCACCAACGCATTAACCAAAGCGCAGATGAAAGGAAAACTTGCTGGTGTTGAAGCAATGACTGTCTTTAATGCAATGCCTAGTATCCTTAAAACGCTTGGGAAACAGTTAAATAAGACTGAAGCGGAAGTGCGTAAAATGGCTAGCGACGGTAAGCTATCTATGTCTGAATTTACTGAAGCCATGATCGCTGCGCAGGAAGAAACGGCTGCACTTGCCGATAACATGCGAAATACTGTCACTGACGGTATTAATCGTGTAACCAACAACCTCAAAAAATATTTTGGTGAGCTTAACAACTCCACAGGTGCGACTAAATTACTCGTAGATTCGTTGATTCTAATGTCTCAGCATGTCGATATTTTGATGACTGGAGTCGGCGCACTTGCTGCTGTTTATGCAGGAAAATACATCACATCACTAGCTAATGCGACTAAGCAAAGTGCTGAGAAAGTGATTGAAAATATCAAACTAGCAACATCTGAACGAAATCTAGCAAAAGAAGAGCTTAGATCGCTTGAGATAGAAGGCAAAAAATTAACAGCTAGACGCAATGAACTAGTTGCTTTAAAAGCTGTCACAACGTCAAAGATTCAATTAGCAGCAATTGAAAAACAACTTAATAATATCGATAAACAGCGAACTGTATTAATAGACAAAGAAGCTTTAGCGCAAACAAGATTAGCATCTGCAACGAAATTATCTACTCTTGCTGCCAATGGTTTGAAAGGGGCAATGTCGTTATTAGGTGGTCCAGCGGGTATGTTGTTCCTCGCGGCAGGTGCATTGACAATGTGGTCAAGTAAAATTGATGAAGCTAAGCAAAAATCATTGGAACTCGGCGATAAAGTTGATCAGTTACGAGAAAAATACAAATCTTTAAATCACGAACAAAAAAAGCTTGAGCTATCAAGATTAAAAGTTGATATTGATAAAACAAAAGAAAGCATTGACGAGCAAACTATAGCTGTTGAATTTCTCAAAAAAGAATATGAACAATACAAGCGCAGAGCTAAGGGTAGTTTGAGTAGCATATTTACATCACAAGAGGGTTTAAATGAAGCTCAAAATAAATATCTAGAAGCAAGTGATAAACTAAAAAAATCTCAAGAAAATTTAGCAAAAGCAGAAAAAGCTCGAAGTGATATCGAATCTGGAACAATCGAAAAAACAAATGAGGCGACCGAGGCAAACAAAAATCTATCAAAAAGCTTGGATAAGACAACTAAAACTAAAATTGATGAAAAAATAAAATCTCTTTCTACTGAGCTTGAAATTTCAAAAATGAAGCTTAAAGGAGCTGAAAAAGCAGCTTATATTTATGAAAATGCCTTAAGTGAGTTAGGCAGTGAATCTGATAATTATAAAGTTGCTTTACTGGGATTGATAAACGGCACTGCGGAATGGGCTGACATGTCCGAAGAAGTAAGAAAAGTGTTAGAGCCTTTACTTAATGCGCTAGGTAAAGCCTTTGATGTCAATGAAAAACTTAATGCAAGCAAAAAAAGAGGAAGCAGTTCAACCAAGTCATACGCCGAAGAAGTTAAAGAGCTTAGCGATAAGTTAGAAGTCGCCAAGCTCGAAGCAAAAGGCATGACCGTTGAAGCTGAACTTTTATCAATCACTCAAAAAATGGGTAGCAAGGTTACGGCTGAGCAAACAGCAAAACTCAAAGAGCTAATTGAAACCTCACAAGCCTATAAAGAGCTTGGCTCATTAAAAAGCCCGATTGAAGTTGAAAACGACTCGTTTAAAAAGTCTAAGAATTCATTAGATAAACTTCAAAAACTTGGTGAAATAAAAACTCAAGAAGAATATAACTCTAAGCTTGAGCAATTAGAGCAACAACATCAAATAAACATGGCTAAAATTAAGTCTGAAGCCGTTGTATCTAAAGTTGACGACGCTGTAGCACAAGTTGACCCCGTTCAAGCATTGAAAAATGAGAAAGATAAAAAGCTAGCTCTTATCCAAGAATTTGCACAACAAGGGTGGATGATAGAAGAAAATGCTATTGCGCTTCGTGAGGCAGCTAATCGTCAGTATGAACAAAACCGCATCAATGCTCAGTGGGAAATATGGCGCAATCAAAGCGATGCTAACGAGTTTTTGGCATCATCATTAGAGGGACTAGCAAGTAGCGCAACAAATACGATATCAGGGCTGATGTCAGGTACAATGACAGCAACGCAGGCAATGCAGAACTTTGCTAATGTTATTCTAAATGAAGCCATCGGGTCACTTGTTCAAATGGGTATGCAATACGTTAAAAATGCTATTGTAGCAAAAACAACATCAGCAGCAACTACAGCTACACAAGTGGTAGAAGCGGCGGCATTGACTGCCGCATATACGCCAGCAGCTATCCAAGCCTCGATTGCAACGCAAGGCGCAGCAGCAACAATTGGCACTACCTCATATATGACAGCTATGGGCACCATGAAAGCAGCAGCCATTGCGGGTGCACGTAAAAATGGTGGTCCAGTAGATGCTAACTCAATGTATCGAGTAGGTGAGGGTGGCAAGCCTGAAATATTAATGCAGGGGGGTAAACAATATTTAATACCGGGCGAAAACGGACAAGTGCTCAGCAATCGGCAAATAACATCAGGTAGAGTTGGTTCAAACGTCAATCTTACTATAAATATGCCGTTAAATATTGGTGATAATGGCGGAATGTCCGAGCAAGAAGGACGGCAGCTAGCTAAAAACATGGAGCAAGCAGTACGAGCGCAGATTATGAAAGAACAAAGACCAGGCGGACTACTAAATCGTCGTTGATTTAATGGGTGAATTTTCATACTATTAACAAAAAATTAAGGAGATAGTATGAAAAAGTTAGTTATTTTTATTTTATTTATTTTGATATTAATATCAGCATTTTTAATTTATGTGGCTGCCACTATTAGTGATAATGATGTTTTTTTGTATGACCTGAAACAGCGTTGCTCATTTGCAACAAAACAAAGAATGGTATCGCCGTCTTCTTATAAAATTTTAGATTCGTCTTTATCCAGTAGAAATTATTGGAGCAACGACAGGATTGAACAATATTTTTCAGGAAGTGAAGCGATAAGAGCTTTGAAAGATGATTACAATGATCCTCAGAATTTTTATGATATAACAGCTATAGTTAAATTTTCCTCCAAAAATAAAATGGGGGTTGATTTAGTAGGATATTCTTCTTGTGAATATTTTATTGCTAATACCTACAAGCCAATCATTGTTGATGTAGGAGGTATAGATATAGATGGGCACGTTTTTAGTAAAGACAGTTTGGATTATATGTTTGCTGAGTCAACCTTAAAAAAATATACGCCTGAATATTCATTAATGGATAAAATAAAAATGCTAATGAATATGGAATTTAATTATTGACTATCAACGCAATTTAATCAAACCACCTTCGGGTGGTTTTTTTATACTTGGAGAAAATTATGGAGACATTTCATTGGAGACCTCAAAACGGCTCTACTGTGTCGGTAGCACCTAAAGTAAGAGATATTCGGTTCGGTGACAGCTATGCGCAACGTTTTCCGGATGGTATTAACAATGACTTGCGGTCATATAGTGTTTTGTTTGTTGGTTTAACTGAAGATATCGATTTAATCGAAGATTTTTTAACAAGGCATAATGCAGTTAAATCGTTTTTGTGGACAGAGCCTAATACTCACAAAACCATCAAGGTGGTTTGTAGAACTTGGACGCCAACCCCTAATGGTACGGTTAAAACAATTTCTGCAACGTTTGAAGAGGTGGTCGCATGATCCCAAAAAATATGCTATGCGATATTACAAAACTTGAAGCTGGCGCAATTATCGAATTATTCGATATCGACTTAAGTGAAATCGTTGGACATAAAGCAGTTTTGCGAGTTCATAACGGATTAAATGAACTAAGACGGGCTATTATATGGCAGGGCAAAGAGTACGAGCCATACCCAATTAAAGCGCAAGGTTTTGAACGTAGCGGACAAGGAACAAGTAACCGCCCAACGCTTACAGCCAGTAATGCTTATGGCATTTTAAATGGTCTAATTGAGAGTTATGAAGGCATGATTGGTGCCGTGGTAACAAGACATGAGGTATTAGTTAAATATTTAGACGCTATCAATTTTGCAAATGGTAATAAACATGCGGACCCGCATTGTGAAATTGTCTCTAATTATATATTGGAGCAAGTCAAACAACAAACATCACGGGTAGTTGTATTTGAATTAGCGCTGCCTTGTGAATCTGACGGCGCCATGTTGCCTAAACGCATCATTATTGCCAATACATGCGGTTGGATTTATCGCAGTACTGAATGCGGATATACAGGGGGCGCAGTTGCTGATGAGTTTGATCAACCAACGGATGATATCACACGGGACAAATGCAGTAGATGTGTGGCTGGGTGCAAACTAAGGTTTGGCCAAAACGGTATTCTTCCCTTTGGGGGATTTCCAACAGCAGCCAAATTATCCTAATCCCCTCTTTCCAGTTTTACAAACCACTCAAAAATTAGATAAACAATGAAAACAGAAATACTTAATCACGCAAATTCTTGCGGTGAGGCGGAGTGCTGTGGTCTTGTTATTGGTAATAAAACCTACATGCCATGCAATAACATCTCAGCCACACCAACAGAAACATTCGAAATATCACCGGACGACTGGATAAGAGCTGAAGAAAAAGGCGAGATCACAGCGGTTGTACATTCTCACCTTAACGGGGTTCCGATTCTCAGTGAAGCGGACCAAATTTCCCAAATCCGTACGGCTGTTGATTGGTGGCTGGTATGTGATAACCAAATTCATAAGTTTAGGTACATAAAACCGTTATTAGGTCGCGAGTTTCAACATGGTAAAACCGATTGCCTATCAATAATTAGAGATGCCTACATGCTGACTGGCATTGATTTACCTAATTATGAACGTAAGGATGATTGGTGGCATACAGGTCAAAATCTCTATTTAGATTTACTACCTAAAAATAATTTTGAGCGCGTTGAGTTAGAAAGGCTTCAGGCGGGAGATGTTATTCTCGTTTGCCTTGGCTCAGAAATTCCCAATCATGCAGCTCTCTACATTGGCGATCAACAAATTTTACATCATTGTCCTAACCGAATGTCCAAACGGGATTTATATGACGGTTTTTGGTTCAGTTATACACACTCAGTATGGAGACACAAAAAATGGCAAAAATATGCCTTTACGGCGATCTTAAACAATATGGCAATAGATTCCATATGAATGTTGACACAGCAGCAGAGGGATTGAATGGACTTTACTCTCAAATTAATGGGTTAAGGAAACGAATTATGGAGGGTTGGTTTCATGTTCGTATCAATGGCGTTAATTTGACGCATGACACTTTACAGATTGGGTTACATAGTCGTTTACCTAAAAAAGCCGTTATTCATATAGTCCCACATGTAGTTGGAGCAAAAACCGGAGGTTTATTTGGATTTATTGCAGGTACAGCGTTAGTTGTTGCAGGTATAGCAGTAGGAATTTCAACGGGAGTGGGTTTCGCGATGGTTGCCGCCGGAGCAGGTTTAGGGATCGGCGGTTTTTCACAAATGTTAACACGACTTCCGAAAACAGAGAAAACTTCAAGTGACAGCAATAAAAATACGTATTTCTCAAACCTTGATAATACGATGGCTCAGGGAACAGCGGTGCCAGTGATATTTGGTAGAGTAAAAACTGGTTCAAAGACCATTTCGCGAGGACTGGAAACTAAGGATGAGGTAAAAGAAAACATTGGCGATAAGCCTATACTTCGCCCAATAAAGGAGCGTTCAAATGGGTAAAAGTTCGGGGAAAAGCAAATCCCCGTATGAAGCTCCGGACAATCTTCAATCAAATCAGGAGCTGCGCATTATTGATATGTTGGGCGAGGGACAGATTCGAGGCATAGTAGGTGGGCTAAAGGGTGTTTTTTTAAACGATACACCAGTTCAAACGCCTGAAGGTAATTTTAATTTTAAGGGTGTTGAAATTGATTGGGTAAACGGAACACAATCACAATCACCTTTGAAAGGTTTTTCTTATACCGAAAACGAAATTCCAGTTAATCTCCAGATCAAAACCACCGCCCCAATTACAAGGACAATCACAGATCCGAATATTGATCGGGTTAGGGTTACCGTTGGCGTGTCGGCGCTAAAATCCATCGATAATAAAGGGAATACGAACAGAACAGACGTATCAATGTCGGTGCAAATTGGTAAGGGTGATGCATGGAAAACGATTAAAAATGTTAACTTAATTAATAAAAAAACAAACTCTCAATATTTAACATCCGTCATTTTGGATGAATTACCCTCAACACCGTTTAATATTCGTGTTATACGAAATACACCTGATAGTAAATCTCAAACACTGGTAAATGATACGCTATGGAGTTCATACACTGAAATCTACGATGCTAAATTTTCATACCCTAATACTGCGTTAATCGGTTTAAAATTTAATTCTGAGCAGTTTAGTGGTACACCGAGGCGCAATTATCTCCTTGACGGTCTAATTATCAGGGTGCCAGATAATTACGATCCAGAAACACGAGAGTATAAAGGTTTTTGGTCGGGAGATTTTAAGCTTGCTTGGACAGATAACCCCGCATGGATACTTTATGAATTGTTGACAAATAAGCGTTACGGTATGGGTGATCGATTAAGTTCATTTGGAGTAGATAAATTTACTTTGTACTCTATTGCGCAATATTGTGATCAGTTAGTCGATGATGGCTTTGGTGGTAAAGAGCCGCGTTTCACCTGTAATTGTTATATTACAGAGCAACGACATGCTTTAAATGTTATTAATGAATTATGTTCAGCATTTCGCGGCATGCCTATATGGAACGGTACACAATACTCAGCGGTAATTGACAGACCAAATGATGTTGTTGCGATATATTCCAACGCGAATGTTGTTAACGGACAATTTACATATACTTCAGCAGCATTAAAGGAAAGGCATACGGCCGTACATGTGCGCTACATTGATCCTGATAACAATTGGGAAACAGCAATAGAATACGTTGCAGATGATGACCTAATTAAGCGATTCGGGTTAAATGTGGCGCAGGTTGACGCGTTTGGCTGCACATCCAGAGGTCAGGCTCATCGGGTTGGTAAATGGTTAATCCAGACTGAGAAATTAGAATCTCAAACCGTAACATTTTCTGTTGGTCGTGAGGGTATTCGACATTTGCCAGGTGACATTATTGGCATTGCTGACAATGACTATACTGGTACGACAATTGGCGGGAGAGTCAAGTCGGTAGATGGCGTCACTATTACATTAGATAGAGATATTGATATTAAAAAAATCAATGATGCATATTTCAGTGTTACGGATATCAACAGTGATTTACGCAAAATTAAAATACAAGCACAAACTAAACCTAATCAAATCGTGTTAACAGAATTGGTTGATGTTGACCAGTATTCTGTTTGGAGTTTATACGACGGAAAAATAAAACCACGATTATTCAAAGCTATTACTATTACTGAAAATGATGATGGTACATATTCAATTACAGCTTTACAGCATGATCCTAATAAAGAAGCAATTGTTGACAAAGGCACGGTGTTTGAAAAAGAAAGCAATACAATATTCAACTGGGCAATCCCTCCTGTTGAACAATTACAGGTAGAAGTTACGCCAGAGTCTGATTTATATCAGGCTCGTTTATTGTGGTCAACACCTCGCACAATTCAGAATCTGAAATTTGAGGTAAAAATTTATCGTGATGAAAAATTGGTTAGTCGTGAGGTTGTTGCTGAAAATGAGTATTATATATCCGAGTTGCAGCAGGGTAAATTTAGTGCCATTGTTCGTGGTGTTGGTGAAAATGGGCGATTAGGTGATGAAAGTACGGTAGCATTTTCAATATTACCACCTGCAGCACCGTCGGGATTAGTCCTGACACCTAGTGCATTTAATATTGCAATTCGCCCCGTAATGACTGCCGTGTCCAGTTTAGGTACTCAATTTGAGTTTTACAAAGGCACAACAGAGGCGGAAGTCGAGGCTAAAACCCATTATATGGGACGCGCGATGTCACTTACTGACGTTGATTGTACTCCAGATACAAAATATTGGTACGGTGTCTGCGCAGTTAACGTTGTAGGTCGTTCTGAAATGTACATATCCAGCACCAAGACATTAATTGCTGAAAATGGCGCAGGGGGGTTATTCAGAATCCAAACCGACGACGGTAAATTTCCTGACAATGATACTGCTACATTAATGTTTTATCAACAATTTGGGTTTTATCCTGCCCGTGATACGACGTTGATGTTCTATTCACTAGATTCAAATGGAAAAGTTTATCATACAGAGGCTATGATATACGATGGCGCACACTGGATTATGCCGGCAATGTTTTTGGATGGACATTTAATTGCAACAGGAACTATTCGGGGCGACAGGATCATTGCGGGTACTGAAATGACAGCACCGTTAATTCGGGGCGGGAGCGTAGTAGCTGGCAGTGTTATTAGTGCCGGCACACCTCCGGCATTTGAGTTGCAACCTGATGGCACATTAACCGCAAGAAAAGCTAATATTTCAGGAAGTATCTACGCAAATTATGGGCAGTTAGATAACGTAGTTATCAACGAAAACTGCAAAATACAAGGAAAACTTACTGCGATGCAAATTGTAGGAGACCTTGTAAAAATGCACCTCTGTCATAAAGGTAGATCAATCACGATTAATCCAGAGCCATTCGATCGAGATATGGTTATTTTGCCACTAACATTAAATGCGATCGGGAGAAAAGGTTCGGGTGGTGACAAAGAGGAACAATTTTATTGGAGATATGGATGGCTGAGAATTATCATTAAAAATAATGCAAATTCGGAATTTATTGAAAGAAATCTTATGACATCAACAGAAAATCTCACAGTAAGCACAACCCTTTCAGTTACTGTACCGTCTAATGTGACGTTTTTCGTTACCACGGAATTGCCGAGTAAGAGTCGCGTTGATGGTATACCCGATTTTATAACAATCATGACAGTAAAAAAATAATAACCACCTTAATGGTGGTTTTTTATATCTAAAATTGGAGAGAAAATGACAATTATTTCAGGAGTTTTACAAAATGGGCTAGGCGAGCCGATTAATGGTTTGCTGTTGCTGCGAGCAATGCGCACTACCTCTAATGTTATAGAAAATACCTATATTCAGACCAATATAACAAACGGACAATATCACCTAAATTTACAACCATGTGAATATGATACATGGTTGGTAATAGAGGGATATAATAAAAATACTTTGGGCACAATTCAGATATTAGCCGATACTCCAGATGGTTCATTAAATGATTTACTGATCAATCCGACTAATGCAGAGATTATAACGCCAGAAATCTTACAACAGGTTAGCGAATTGCGAGATCAAACTAAAAAATACGCTGATACAATTGATCTATCCAAATTTATTAATAAATCGGGAGATGCAATGTACGGGCAACTTATTGCCGATACGTCAGGGATAAAATTCCCTATTGATAATAAAGCGTCCGTTGTAATTAGTGCTAATGATGATGGATTTTTGTTTCAGTATCATGATGTCGAAACAGGGCAAAAACATACATTGCTGCAATTCAAATGCAAACAAAACCAGTGGGATTTTGAAAATACTGACAATGTTACCATCAATAATAAGACCGTTCTAAAAATGGGGGATTTTGGTCTTGGGGCATTAATGGGTGCAGTTGCTACTAATTTTAACGACCATTTGGTAGGAGGATTTTATCAGGGGCGTAGTACATCATTTCCAGAATTATCGGGGAATAACACATTGACGCTGATTGTATATCCTAGTAACAGTTCTGCATATCGCGTAGAGCAAATAGCGGTAGTTAATGGTGAAAAACCAAATATTTATTACCGCTGTAAAACAGCCAAAGGGGCACAGCCATTGTATGAAGTCATTACAACAGCTAACTCAACGGTTGATAGTAACGGAACCTTAAAAAAAGCATCGCCAATAGTGCAGTTGTTTGCCAATGATGATATTGATGCTGTTGATGGTTTTACTCAGTCAGGGTGTGGTTTAGTTAATAGTATGGCTCATGGTGTCAAAGCTATACGCATTGATGTGGGGCATTATGAGATTCATGGTAGTTTAGGATTTGCAAAGGATGGTTGGTACATCACACTACCTGAAGATGCAAACGGTAATAAAAAAATATTTGCCGAATATTCAGTTGACGATAATGTAATTACGGTCAAAACCTATACTAGAAAATTTAGCACTAAATTGTGTAAGATTGTGGCAGGGGAGCCTATTGATATTCCTGATGGGCGTTGGATTGATTTGCGTCTTGACATGCCAGAAAGAACTGAACAGGATGAATTAATCCCGTCTGTGTTAAATCCGATTGTCACTAATGATAATAACGGTTAAATAATTAGCCGCTATTATTTAATTCAGATAGTTGAACTATGGCGGTATCGATATCATTAAATTTAACCTCCCTCAATGCTTCAACTGGGAGGTTCCACCATTCCAATTTACTAAGTTTTTCTATTATATCTTGGCTAAATCGGTATCTAATTATTTTAGCAGGATTGCCGGCAACAATAGCATAATCAGGAACATCTTTTGTTACCATGGCACATGATCCTATGATTGCTCCATTCCCTATTGTTATTCCACGCTTAATTACAGCTTTAGCGCCAATCCAAACATCATTTTTTATTATTGTATAGTTGTTGGATGCAATGAAATGTTCCCCAGTTACACCAATCGAATTAGCCCATTGAGGATCGCATTGGAAGGGATGTGTTGATAGCCAGTTTAGAGGGTGAGGATCTGGAGCAATTATCACATCACAAGCTATTGAACAAAATTTACCAATAGTTACATGACTATTAATCAATCTTTAACTTACAATGTTCAACGGCAGATTGATACGATTTAAAAATACCAACTTTATTTAATCCATTGTTTCGATAAAAACACCACCATTCTTTATTGACATCAAGTGACGGAAAAATCAGGTACGAATCATTTTTGCAATTGTAAATTGAATCGTTATCTGGGTCGGTTAGTATATAAATCGTTTTTGTGTAGTTTATTGTGATCATGTTATGAAAGGTTAGTTAGTTTTATTCATCATAAACTAATATTTTTTGGGAGTGTGAATTGAAGTAAAAAGTTGGAAAGTGGATCGCAGAAAGTGTTAGAATAATCAAAAAACATAAAATATATCTTTAAATATTATTTTAATGAACCTCTACGGTATTTTAAACGGTATATTATTTTTATTTTATATAAAAATTCATATAAATCAAATATATATTCTTTTTCTTTTAATCCTGTAGGGGACGCCATTAAATATAAGATAATCAACGAGTTATACCGCCAAGTTTACGCCTTGATTATCTTTATTAATGTTTTGTGACCAAATTGTGACTGCATTTGAAAATTGACTTAAATGGTCAGCATTCAAATAAGCGTATTTTTTCACCATTTCCAGCGTTTTCCAACCTCCAACCTCCTAACTCTTTTAGAGTAAATAGAGGTGTTCTACTTTGAAGATGGCAGCTCGCCCATGTATGCCGTAAATCATGAAAATGAAAATCTTTGATATTGCATTTTTCAGTAGCACGATTAAACGCACGGCGATCAATATTATTGATATGATTGTTTTTCGAATTTACAAACACACAGTTTTTATTGATCAATCGTCGGCTTTTTAATAACGCTATTGCCTCGTCATTTAATAATAGTGGTCGAGCGGTTTCGTTTTTTGCAATATTATTACTGACTATTGTTATTTTATTGTTAAAATCTATTTTAACCCATGTCATGGTTAAAATTTTGGTACCTCTTGCAACTGTTAATAGGGCAAATAAACAAACATCTTTCAACCATTTTAGGGAAAGAGCTTTTCATAGCTTTTGAACTTGTGGTTTTGTTACCTACCTAACCCTAATTTTAGGCTCTTTCTGTTTTCCGACATACGGAACAGATACAATCCAGTTGTTCTTTTGGGCTAAACTCAACGCCCTGAGTATGGTCTTGTGATATTTATTTTTTGTAGCTGGAGCCAACGGCGCTTTATTTTTTGCATTATGTGTCGGTAAATTATTATCTATCATTTCACCAGTAATGCATGATAAAGGTTTACCGCCGAAAACCGGTCGCCAATATTTTGCATGTCGGACCTTCGTTGCATAATCCTTTTGATCTTTTCCATCATTCAATCATAATAGCAGAGCCTTATCAAAGGTCCGCTCCAATCGTTTGTCCAGTCTACTTATAGTCGACAGTTCATGTTTTACTTTCTCGTGATACTCATGGGCGAGTTTTTATCACTCACCTCAATAGATCGTCTAATTCTTGTGTCGCTTGGCATTCGATTTGGACATGCTTATCATAGGATAATCGATATCATTGAAAGAAAAATACTCACTACAACAGAATTGACAGTGTTTTAATTGTTCAGTCATAATTATTTCCGACTATCTATTGAATCGATTTTGTTTGATATCTCTCCATAAACAAGTTTTCGAGCATTCTATTTTTTATACAAACTCTTTTGCTAAAATGGTATACATTGATATAGAAAACGTACTATTAGCTGCCTATATTTTATAGCCGATGATGTCATCATTTTTACTTTTTCTACTTCGCTCATACGTCTCACTAATATTGCAAAAATTTTTTTAAAAATAACGACATCACTATCACACAATGGTTTGGAAATTCATCAATTAAAATGCGATGCTCTTTACAAAATATCATGTAAAAAATAGGCGTAAAGTTTGGCAAGAAAACTTCTAAAATAAATGAAATTTTACTTACCAAAAAGTGATTTTTTAAAGGTCATATCATCGAATTTTTCACGAAAGTAGCGTGGTTGACAATGATTGTAAATAAGTTATATATTATAAAAAACGTTAGCACAATCTAACGTCGGGATTGGCGTCCTGAACTTTTACGAGAATATAGCCGCTATAAGCGGTATTTTTATGCATGCTTAGTTATATTTTTATGGTGGGCTGAGTGAGGGCTTCGAAAGAAGCACCGTTTCTCGTAAAGACGGTACGCCAACCTTATTCAGTTCACCTCCAATATTGGCGTGTTGGTGGTGATTAAATAACTTATTTACGAGGATTTAATCATGTCAAACTTATCAATTTTTAATTTTCATCAATCACAAGTTCGTATTCAATTTTTAGAAAATCAGCCGATTTTCTGTTTAAAGGATATTGCTGGTATTTTAAATATTAGCAATGCTAAAGTAAGTCGTTTTAATATATCAATCAAGGGAGTACATAAAATGTACCTCCCTACAAATGGTGGTAATCAAGAACTGTTATTTATTAACGAACCAAATTTATATCGTATCATTTTTAGAAGCAATAAAAAGGAAGCCATAGAGTTTCAAAATTGGGTATTAGAAGAAGTATTACCCACAATTAGAAAAACTGGATCATATTCATTAACAATTAATGCAGAACAACAACAGCAAATCCAACAAGCCATTAATGAGCGGGTTTATCGAACAGGTGAACGGCTTCAAGCTGTTTACTCAAAATTTCATCAGCAATTTAAAATTACGAGCTATCTGGATTTGCCATCTTGCAAATTTGATGAAGCGATGAAGTGGCTTGGCGGTATGCATTCTAGAAATGCATTGTCTGATGAAGATTTGTATAAATTAGCCTGGTTATACAAAGCTGCCGATAAAATGCGTTATCAGATAGAATTAATAGAGCCGGCATTACGCTTGATGGATTCGAAATTTAGAGGCGCTTTTTACTCAATGGCTGTTGAATATAAGCGGACTTTAAATGATGCTAGAACAATAATCGAACGGGAAACAGCACACATTAAAACTAAAAGAATTGTAGATAATTGGCATAAAGTTTTGCCGATAATAAGAAATAATTAATTTTACCACTTAACCTATTAAACTAATTAACCCTTTAATTTTTTTTAAGGTTTAAAAACAGTAATGTAAAAATGCGTTTTTTAGCGCACAAAGTTTAAGCCCACTCAATAGTTGGGCTTTTTATTATGTTAATTGAATTATGAAAAAGCTATTTGTTACTCTTTTATTTATTCCTCATTTTGTTCACTCAGCCCAAAATTTTAGTACAGCAAAAACAAAACTCATTCGATTGTACAAATCAAATTCGGAACAGACTACTTTTTATTGCGACTGTGAATTTACATTCAATAATAAAAAGGGGGTAGTTGATTTCGATAAATGTGGATATGTACCTAGAAAAAATCAAGTGCGGGCTAAACGCATTGAATGGGAGCATGTTATGCCAGCAGAGAACTTTGGACGTCATCTTCAATGTTGGCGAGATGGTGGGCGTAGCAAATGTAAGAAAGACCCTAACTTTAATGAAATGGAAGGAGATCTACATAACTTACAGCCATCAATTGGTGAAGTTAACGGTGACCGTTCTAATTATCGATACTCGCAGTTTACAAAAGAATTTACTCAGTACGGAAAATGTAAAAGCGCAGTAGATTTTAAAGATCGAAAATTTCAACCACGAGATGAAATACGAGGCACTATCGCTCGCACTTATTTCTACATGTCAGATAAATACAATATTAATTTATCAAGTTCAGAATATAAGTTAATGCAAGCTTGGGATAAGATGTATCCACCTAATGCTTGGGAATGTGAACGAAATACCTTGATAAAGCAAATTCAGGGTAACGATAATAAGTTCATTACCCAACAATGTAATTAAACCGATTTAAGTCGGTTGTTACATTCGAATAAAGAAATAATACAGGGTTGGGTAGATTTTTGAATCTAGACGAACTATGCTGTATATATTAATTGGTATGTGATAAAAACATTATTTTGTCAAATAGTTGATAATAATAAATGGAAATTATTTTCAAAGCTATGTTACTTATAATTTTTAAAATTATAAGTAACATAGTTCGAAATGATGGATAGTTTTGATGAAATTTAAATTTTTCTCAGACTTTATCCTTATTTTTACTTTTAAAACTATCGAGAACGATCATTACCCCACTAGTTTTATAACTTTAACGCTTGTACGCTTTGTACTAGATCAGCGAGTTGAGTAACTATTTGGTTACCTGTATTGGTTTCATCACCACCCAGTGTTTTATTTCGCATAAAATCATGTTTGATTTGTTGCCATCGTTCAGTTTGTTCTTTTGTTAATACTCCTCGAATTTCGGCTAATTTAAGAAGATTTTCTTCTGCGCCGTTTGTTAGTAATTGTGCTTCTCCTAAGTAATGATCTTCGATAACTTGATTGAGTTCTTCATCATTCATTACTGACGAAATTTTTTCAGCAAGTTTATTCATATTTCGATAACTGCCTTGTAACTTAAATGGAGGTTCAGTACGGTATTTATCCGATTGTGCTGCACTAATGATGTATTGCTGATTCACTTTAAATACTACTTCACGAATTTTTAATAAATGGCGTAGAACTGCAACAATTTCACTTATTTCAGCTTGACTATAGTCATAACTTAGCTCATTGGTATTAAGTGGTTTGCCTTGGGCATGATCGATGAGATGATAGAGATCATTAAGGTCACGTAATGCCAAAGGGGACAGAATTGAATTAGAGGTTAAACAGTTTTCAATATAACTTGAAGCAAAAACCTCATCCATACCACCGAGAACTTCACCTAAGTTATATATATCAGCACGGTTAGCTAACATATCAGGTATCTTAAATACTTCACCTGACTCAGTATATGGGTTACCCGCCATAATAACGCAGAATTTTTTACCTCTTAAATCATAAGTTTTTGTTTTACCTTTCCAAACACCTTCAATACGGCGAGATCCATCACAAAGTGAGATAAATTTTTGTAAAAATTCTGGATTGGTGTGTTGAATATCATCTACATAAAGCATAACGTTGTTGCCCATTTCCAATGCTAAATTTAACTTTTCAAGTTCTTGACGTGCCGTTGCATTGGGCGCTTGTTGGGGATCAAAAGATAAAACACTATGTCCTAATGCTGGTCCATTAATTTTCATAAAAATTAAACCCAAACGATTGGCGATATATTCCATTAATGTCGTTTTACCATAACCAGGAGGGGAGATAAGTAATAATAATCCCATTAAGTCTGTTCTTCTGCTTTCTCCAATGGTACCCATCTGTTTGGCTAGGTTATCACCAATAATAGGTAGATAGATTTGATTAATCAGTTTATTGCGAACAAAAGAACTTAATGGTTTTGCTTTAAACTCATCGATGCGCAAAAAGTATCGCTGTTCCTCAAGAACTTCTTGACGCAAAGTCTGATAATGTCGAAATTCAGGAATGACCACTCTTGCATGTTTACGCATACGACTAAAGAAATCATCGAGGTTAATATTTAAAATCCCTTGTTTGATTGTTGGATGTTCACCTAATAAGTCATTAACGGTGATATCCAGTTCAACTTCACTGATTTGAATATTTATATTATTTTCTTTATCTAGCATGCACAGCAAAATTGCTTCGGGTATGTAGTCAACGAATTTTTGATATTGAGGTAGAGTACAAAGTCCTTTATACCAACTTTCAATAAGATTCCATCGATCCGTCAAACGAGTTTGTAAATTAAGTTGTGATTGATTAAAATCCCCCCACATATGAAGTTCTTCTAACTTAGCTTTTAGTCCTTCATACATGTAAGTACTGTATTTGCTTAAATTAAATTCCTGTGGTATTTTAGTCAATGCGTAGCTTAGATATTCAGTCGCTTGTTTGATATGGTAATCTTCATGATGTATTGAAAAGTTTTGCAAAAATTGATTCAACTCTGAAGCCATTTCAATTTGTAGATTAATTAATCCTTCATCATGACCAAAAAGAGCTAGAATATCTTTGCAGGTCTTGGCTCTTTCGGGCCATAATTTTGCGACATCACTCTTTTGATTATATTGCCAAAATAGTATAGCTAAACTCCGTGCCAATGGATTGTAACGTAATAAACCAGCTGCTTCTCCTAATGGAATAAGTTTGGATAAGATTTTTACAGCATCATGGTCATGAATACCTTTTTCATAGCCTTCTCGATATCGCATGGCTGCGTAATCACGTACAGTTTTAACCAAGTTATCTGGTTGACTTAATTGAGTGACTAATTCTTCATAACTGAGATCAATCTCTTTTTTTAACGTCGCATTGATTATGGAGTAAGCTAGGTATTCACCACGATAAAGTGTCGGTGACTCAGATTCAATCGTTATGGTCCAGAAAGGCTTATAACTTTCTAAGCGACTATTCTCGATTTTTTCTTGATAATCCGTACCAGTTAATTGTAAATATAGGTGCGTTTCTTTCGGAACTATAGTTAAATCAAGTTCTTGAGTATTGACACTGAATTTATGTTTCGGACCTAATTTTATGACATTGCCGCCAGATTCAAATATTTCTGATTTATCGCGTAATGCTCGTATGGCCTGATCACGTGCACTTTTAAACCGTGATTCAATATCATCGGCTTTAACGTTATCGAATAAATCCCTTAATTTTTCAATAATTTCACGAATTTTTAAAGCTAGTGGGTCTGCCACGAAAAAAGCGTTAAGTTCATTTTGATCCGAAAATTTAGCCGTACGTCTCGGAATGCTATCTAAGATGCGAACAGCTGCGGTAAGCAAGGATTCAGTGCGTCTTGTACGGTCTTCTAGTAGTGCTTGTTTGTGAGTTTCAAAAGATTCTAATATTTCTTCACGTTTAGTCAGTATGTCATTAAGGAATTCTTCGCTTTCGCTAAATTGGTTTTCGAGTTCTTCAAGTTGAACAAGTAGTCTTGATAATTCATCGTCACATTTTTCTGGAGTAGTTGCGATGCTTAAAGCGCTAGCGATGCTTTGACTAAATAGTTTGAATTGAGCACCAAATTGTGCAATCATTTCAATACTTGATAGATTTTTTCGTTTTTGATTGATTCTTGCTTTAGTTTGATTTAGTTTGGCATAAACCTCGGCAATTGATTCAATAATCTTAGTTTGAAGTGTCACATCATCAAATTTTAAAGATGCCATAAGTTGCGAAAGCATATCCAAATCATTGGACATTTCGTCCGTGATTTTTATTGGCTCAACGAGTTTGACTACAGTATCAGCTTCCTCTAAATATTTTTCAATGTTATCTATTTTTGACATAAATGGTTCGAGAGCTTTTTCGCTACCTAAAAATCCGGCAGTAGCAAGTGAAACTAAAGATTGACGTTCTTTTAGCTCAATTTCCATTTTATCAATTTGCTCTAAATTGATATAACGATAAGTTCTCAATGTCACAAGGCGACCTAATTGCAGTTTTATGGCATTAAGCGCATCGACGAATTCTTGTGTGTCTTGCCAGCTATCAGGATATAATTTGGTTAGTAAATCTTGCTGATGAGTAATAGCCTCACGCATCGCACTTTCTGATTGGCGTCGAATGCTTTCTACTTTTTCGTATTCATCAAGTACTAATTCACTGGTTTGGGTAATATTACGAAGTATTGGTGAGAAAGATAGATTTTTTTCATCAGCAAGCCAAAAATAGCCATCAAATAATTTTTTAGTATCTTCACTTAATTTGCTATAGAGTTGTGAAGAGATGGATTGATTATCAATTTCGCGAGAAATAAAATAGAGATCAGAAATTCCACGTACTAATTCAGCGTTGCCGATTTTGCCTAAAAACGTATTGTGGGTTGGCTGTGTTGCTGCAAATTCGGCACTATAAAAGGGCGTTTGCCAAATTTGCATTGGATGAACGCGAGTTGGTTCATTGTTTTCTCCTTCAAATACAACCATTCGCCCATCTTCAAATACGGCATAACCATGACCTAGAATTGGGTTATCTAATTTTCGCTCAATCATATTGTAATTGAATAGAGCTAGACGACCAGAATTTGGTTCATAAAAAATGTATAAGACATCTTCACCATTGGGTGAACGACGAATGCGTCTAAAACGCATTCCAGCCATTGATTGATCAAATGTTTTGTATTCTCCATTTTGTAAGTAGTAACCACCAGGGAATATCACTCCATGATCTTCTGGCAATTGAATACATGCTTGACCAATAAAGTCAATTCGTTGTGCTTTTTGGGTAAGGGTATTATAAATTAGGTATCGCCAATTATCTTCTCGGTAGGGTAAGACTTTTAAAAGAATTAAGGCGCCTACTTTTGCGTATTCAATTTTTGCATCGTTTATTGATTGATTTTTATCTAATACCTCTTCACGATAAATACCTAATCCATCGTTAGTATTGTTTTCACATTTTATGGTAAGGTCACCACCAATGGTTTCAACAAAAACGGTATCAAGAATATTCACATGGGAGAATCGACCATTAACGATATTTTCTCGGGTAGTTTCAGTCCATTCAAAATCATAAGCAGGAGGTAAAGCAATATCACGCTCTCCGCGATTATCAATATAGTCAATCGTTTTTTTATCGCTGGATATTGACCAGCGAAAAACTCGAATGTCACTAACTCTTTCACCAATCTGAAAACTGGCAAGAAGCTTACCGTCTCGTTCAACCAGTTGCAATAATTGAGCATTTTTATAATAGGTATAAAGTTCATTAAAGTCTTGAACAAAACGATTGATATTTAGAAAAGTATTTGACAGATCAACCGGATCTGCCTCGTAATTGTCATCACGTTCAACAAGATGGTAAAGAGAAAACACATCTTCAATTTTTGTTTCTTTTTTTAATCCTAAAAAGACGTTATAACCAAATAATAACCAATCACCAAATCTAACGATATCTCGAGCGATACAGTTATTTTCGGTTCTAATGCGAATTCGCCCAATGATTGACATATCACTTTTACCAAATTCCGAAAGTCGTTGTTGATTCAAGGCTTCCGTTTTCTGATTAAGTTCTTGCCCCAAAGAGGTTAAACGTTTACGAAGGATCTCATAGGCTCCACCTTCTGCAACCGCTTTATCGAGTGAATTTTGTTGCTCGTTTTCTTGTTTTATTTCTGCCATTTTTTACTCTTGATCTTTTTACAGAAAATCTATTACCTTCGGTAAAATTTAATATTCTACCGAAGGAAGATAATAGTGATAATGTTAACTGAATAATTATTTAACGATAATTAAGTAATGTCTAATGTTTCAAATCATCATTTCTTATTCGCTTTTTTCATCACTATTTGATGGTAAAAATTGTTCCGCTAGTGCTTTTAAATCAGTGTTTTTTAATGTTTCGTTTAAATCCATATTTTTATTACCGGATAGACGTGATAGTACTGATTGTAAAGCAGATTGTAGTACAGGGCTTTGATTTACCGTTCCTTCAATGGCTTTACCGACACTGATAGCTTTCGAGAAGCTATTGAAGAAGTTATCATTTCCTCCAACAATTTCAATGTTTGCTTTGCTGAATGCAGCAGCAAGAACCTCAGCTTGTTCTCTGGCAATTTCTTTGTTAGCAGCAATGGCAGCCATAGCTTGTTCAAAACCTTTTTCAAGTGCCAAGCGGAACTCTTCATGATTTTTAGATTGTTCATTCATCGTACCCATTGCTTGAAATTTCTCAACCAAACCATTAGCTTCAGCTGTTAAGCGTTCACGAATAACAAGTGCTTCAGCGAAACCTTGTTCTTTGGTTGCTGAAGCTTTGGCAAAACCGATTCTTTCATCGCCGCGCGCTTGAGCAGAAAGTTTTTCTTCAAGGACTTTAGCTTCGGTTAAACCTTGTTTTTCTGTTGCTAATGCTTTTGCTTCAATAACTTTAGCTTCTGATAAGCCTTTTTCTTGATTACCTTTTGCTTCTGCAAGTAAAAGTTCAGCGGTAATATTTGCTTTTACTAAACCTTCTTTCTCTTCTGCTTCAGCTCGGGCTTTGCGAACTTTGGCTTCAGCTAAACCAATAGCGGCTTCTTCTGCTTCAATACCTTGAGCAAGTTGTTTTTTTGCTTCAGCTTGTTTAGCCGCGACCTCAAGTTCAGCTTGTGCTAGTGTACTAATTTCAATTGCACGGTGTTTAGATGATTGTTCATCTGCTTCAGCTTGCTTAACTTGTTTAACTAATTCTTGCTCAGCTCTAGCTTCCGCTTCAATAATGGTTGCTTGTTTTTCTCGATCAGCTTTAGAGATTTCTCGTACTTCTTTGATATTTTCTTCTTCAACGGCTACCGTTTTTTCGACAGCAACTCGTTCACGAATCACATTAGCAATATGTTTTTTCTCTTCTTCAATCACTTTGTCTTTTTCAATGCGTTGTAATTCTACTTCTCGCTCACGAGCAACAATTTCTAAAGAACGTGCACGTTCGACTCGTTCTTCTTCGATAGCAATAGCTCTAAGGCGATTTTGCTGAGCAACTTCAACTTCACGCAAGCGATTTTCCTCACGTACTTCAATCTCTTGTTGAGATTGGATTCTTGCTTGTTCCGATTTTAGGCGTTCTTCTTCTTGTACTTTTAATGTTTCAGCTTGTTCGCGAGCTCGAATCGTTTCTATTTCACGTTTTTGGCGAGCTTCGGCATCCGCTTGCTGACGTTCAAGCTCTAATTTGGCTTCAATCGTTTCGGTATCTTTTTTCTTTAATGCTAATTCAAGATCTCTTTCACGTTTATTGGTTTCATCCTTATGAACAGCAGTGATTGAGGTGATCTTGTTAATACCTTCGGCATCAAAAATATTATCAGGATCAAGTGATTTAATTGGAGTTTGTTCTAAATAGTCGATAGCCACATCTTCTAGTGCATAGCCATTAAGATCTTTACCAATGACATCGATAATACGTTCACGAAAATTTATACGATCTTCAAATAGTTTAGCTAATTCAAATTGTTTACCGACTGTTTTTAACGCTTCTGAAAATTTTGCGCTGAATAATGAACTTACCGCTTTTTGATCGGATGCTCTATCTACTCCAATTGATTTAGCAACTTTTAAAACATCTTCTGTCGTTTCATTAACTCGAAGATAAAAAGCGACACAAATATCTGCACGTAAATTATCTTTACAAATTAAACCATCTTTACCACGTCGTTCTACATCGAAAGTAATTAATGATATTTTCATGAACTCTTTTTTGTAGATGATAGGGTAGACTAAAGCACCAGTAAAATGCACTTTAGGTTTTGACGTCATGTCATTAACAATGAGTGCTGTACCTTGCGGAACCTTAATATAAAAGGCTTTAAACAATAAGAAAAAACCAACAATTATTAGAGAGACTATTCCAATAATCACTAAAAAAAACATGATAGTATCAGTATTGATTGACATAATTTATTATTCTCCAAAAAAATATTTACTTTTATCCATTAAATTCTTCAACGCTTATAATTTCATAGCTGTTATATGTTGTGTCGTAACGTAGTAGAACAGCTGTATCCCCACGTTTGAATTGATATGAGTTAGTGCATCTAACTTGTAGAATTAAACCAGCTGCACCATCATCGTAAATAGCTTCTCCTTTATTTTCATTCACAAAACTCGAACGAATTTCAACAGTTTGCCCTAAAAATGATTTATGACTATTGGTGCTTTCTAATTTACTAAACAGTGGTCTAAGAGGTTTTATGATAAATGCGGTAAGGTATACTGCAGCAATAAAGGCAATTATGAAAATGAAAAAACCAGCTATGTAATAAATTAGCAATAAATCACACAGAGGTAACATAAAGAAACGAAATAAGAAATAACAGATCGACCATCCTATTAATGAAATCAAAGTAATAATAAGTGTCATTGGAACTTTATTAAAACCTAATTTCATCAATAGACCCGTAAAGCCGGATGGAGTATTTGGAATGTCTAATGGTATATCATCAATATCGACATTGAGTTGTAAATCTAAACAATCAATGCTTAAAATACCAAACGCCGCAACTAACCAATATAATACACAAAGTGTTAGTAACCCACTAAATATAATTACTGGAAAAGAAAAAAATATTCCCCAGAAAAGTTCCATTATTTTCCCTTATATCATTCTCTTGAACTAACTAAACTTAATCAGTTAATCAATTTATTGCTTTAACGATTTTCACTTGAACGTATGTTTTATTAAATAGATTGATTATCATGCTTTTCTTTTAATCTTGCTAATATTGCAGCCGCATTTTTATTACCTGATTTGATTCCTGCGGCTTCAAGTTTACTATCAAGCACATTTTGATTATCAAATTTAGCCAATTCATTTTTAGCTTCGATAAGCGCACTGTTTTTATCTTGACGTTTTTTTATTCTATCTAAAGAATCTAAAGCAGTTTGTAATTTTGCAGTTGAGCCACCATAGCGCTGTGCAACTGCTGATTGCGCTTTTTGAACGCTTTCTGTTGCTTTTACAATATCTACTTGCTGTTTTAAATTTCGAATATTAATTTCTGTTTGTGAAATGGATTGACGTAAACTCTTTACAGTTTCATCATAGTAATTTTCTTGTTGTTTATTATTTTCGAGTTCATTTTCAAGAATCCCAAGTTTTTCTGCTATTTCAACTGCTAGTTCTTCATTGCCACTTTCAAGAGCTTTAATTGCATAACTTTCATATTCATCTATTTTAGATTGTGTTTCTTTAATAACTTTAGCGGCTAATTTCTGTTGTGCAATTATATTAGCTAGTGATTCTTTAGCTTGTTTTAATTCACTGTCTGCATCGCGAATTTCTTGATCGAGTATTCTAAGAGCTTGAGTGTCAATGATTGCTTCTCCTGCTTCATTAATACCACCCCGAAGAGCTGTAACTAGTTTTTTGAAGATAGCCATATTTTAATCTCCTTATTATTTATATCGATTTATTAGTTAAGAGTGATGTGATGTTCATAAGCTTCTGTCGCTTTAATAACATTGTCAGATAGAGTTTCTAATTCATAAATGATGTTACTTAAGAGTGAAGATGAACTTAACGCACCATACATAATGTAGTTGACTGAACCGTCTCCAGCTTTTTCAATTGCTATAGTTGATAACGGAAATAGTTTGCGAGTACATAAAATTTCCTCATTAAATTGAATTTTATTTTTGACCATATTGATTGGCCAAAGTAAACATTCAACAACAATTTGTTGATTTGATATGCTTAAAAATAGAGGCAAATCACCGTATTCATGCATGATAATATGTAAGCAAGCATCTATACCATCAATAATTTCAACACTTGCATGATTTTGTTTAACTAATTCTGATTGCATTAATTTGTTAAAGAGCTCTTCAATTGACCAAATTTGATTTCTTTCCATTTTGTTCACTTCCTTATTATTATTAATATTATTGTTTTTGACTAATGAGTGACGAAATTGTTTTTCAATTTCTATCAATTTCGTTGTATTCTCAGGTAAAATCCAAACTTCTTTTTTGATCAAACCTTGTTCACGTAACCGTTGTCGATATTGTTGCTGATAAAAAGCTGAATTTTTAGTCTCTTTAGTTTTTTTCATCAAGTTTGTTCGGTATTTGTTAAATTTATGTAAACAATATTAACACAAAAATATCACATGTAAATATTACATGTGATATTTTTATCAAAAAAAAACCCGCATAAGCGGGTGAAAAATAATCATAAATATACATTAAGATATTTATTTAGAAATCAATATTTAAACCTAACTGGAATGTTCTACCTGGTGCGGTAAACAGGTTTAGATATTTATGATCTGATGTACTGTATAATTTATTATTGCTCAAGTAATCCCAGTATTTTTGATCCGTGAGGTTGTAGATACCTCCACTCAATTTAATATTATCGGTAATATTAATATAACCTGTTAAATCAACAATACCATGACCTGCGATTCGAAAATAATCTACTGATGAATCTTTGATTGGCTGACCTTCGTTATTATATGATTCTCGAGAAGTTGCATCCGCTTTTTTACCTTTTTGGAATGTTGCTATTAATGAAACACCATAGAACTTGTTTGGATCATCCCAAGATAAACCAATAGTACTTTTTAATGGAGCAATCGTATCCATTTCAATGTATTTATCGCCCAAGTAACTTGATTTTGATTTCCCTTGGTTATAACCAATAGCGAATCGTGTGCTTAAGCCATTTAGTGATTCTATCCAAGTACCAATATTAAATTCACTGCTTAATTCAGCACCATAAGTATAGGCTTTGTCACGGTTTTCTGATTGATAAACGATACGATTACCTATGCCAACAAAATCTTTCCTATAACGAGTGAAAGCAATAAAGTTTTTGTACTTGTTATAAAAAGCAGAAGACGATAACGTAATTCCTGATATTGGTTGACCTTTTAAACCTAGTTCAAAATTATCACCCGTTTCCGTTTTCAAATTGGAGTTGCCAACGAGTACATACATAGTGCTATGTGCTAAATAAGTACCATATAATTGATTTTGATTTGGCATTTGCGCGCTACGTTTATATTGTAGATAAGCAGTAAAATTTGGATTGATATCATACATAAATGCCATTGATGGTAAAACTTTGAAATCACTGTTACTACTATACTGTTTACCTAATTGATGGGAATCAATATTTGATACGGACATGTTTTCAAGATTGCGTGGCTTAGTATTTTGATAGATTGCTCTAACTCCTGGTACTAAATAAAAGTTATTACCATTGTCGGTACTAAAGCTGATGCGATCTTCAAAAAATCCACCAAGCTGATAACTTCTACTGTCTGCTTGTGGTTTAGTATAATCACCGTCAGGAAAAATCTCTCCATATTGTGATTTAGCGGATGAAAAGAAGGGGGATTCATCTTCACTCCATTTTGCATTCAGACCAGCACTTATTTTTTGATTATCAATGTTTTTTATCAAAGTAGTGATTAAATTATACGCTTTGGTATTATAGTTGGTTTGAGTATAAAAGTTTCCTTTGGATTTGTGCTGTAATTGTGTGTCATCAAAGACATTGGTACGCTGGTAATTTAACTGCGTAGTTAATGAGTCAATCCAACTCATATTGGTGGGTTGCCATAAATCTTTAATGGCTAAATTAAAGCGGTTATTTTTACTGCGTTGATGGTCGAACGATTCTATTTTTTTACCGTCTTTGTCCCAAGTATCATAATGTGAGTTTTTGGTTTTATTATTGTAATCGATCGTCGTATTAAGTAAATGTTCTTCCGTCATTTGCCAGCCTAAGCCTGCTAAAATTGAGTTAGAGTGCCAATTTTCGGGATAACTACTTATTGAATCACCATAGTTTCTTGTTTGTTGGCCATCTCGACGACTTACTACAATAATGCCATTAAGGTGATCATCACCACCAGCCATCGTAAGTCCTTGATGATAGCTTCTATCTGCACTGTCATAATTATTCTGGAATCCAAAATAACGGGTTTTACCTGGATATAAATAATAGCTAGCCGTTTTAGTTTGGAAAGATACTGAACCACCCAAGGCATTATTGGCATTACTTACCGATGTGGCGCCAGATTGAATATCAATTTTGTTGTACATGTAGGTATCAATGTAATCACGTCCAATACCATAAGAGCCGAATCCTGCTCGACCTACAGAATTAACTCGACCTTGAGCGATAGGTAATGGCATACCGTCAATGTCGATTGATACACGGTTAGCATCTAAACCACGAATATTATAGCCAGTAAAGCCCCCTCGGTCCCAACTACTTTTACCACTGCCAGAACCGGAGATATTACCTGGTGCTGAAATGAGAGGTTGGTAACGCATGATAGTACCAAAATTAGTACCACCGTCACGGCGGATATCTTGTTCTGATATTTCAGTAATTGTACCTGGTTTTTGGGTCGTTTCGTGTGCGGTGACTGTCATGACATCGTAACTTTCATCATCATTTCTATCCGTAGCCATTACCGGCATGGTAATCGTCAAACCTAGAGCTAAAGTGCTGGTCACCTTTAATTTAGTACAATTAATCATTTTAATCCTTTTAAATATAATAAACTAAATAAAATCAATTAGATTAAATAACAATTCAGTGAATTATTTTTTAATTCAATCAAGTTGCTAAACAATTTTTTATTTCGATTTTTTCTAAATCTTTATTGAGAATAAAAGCTGTCATAAAGAATTTTTGCAACCTCATCGACTCGAGGCCCAATACCGAATAGGTATCCATCATCGATAGTAACGATTCGATGATTTTTGAATGCTGATGTTTCAGTAATCCCAGGAATAGTGTCAATTTTATCCATCCCGCCAAGTTGCAATATTGAGTGGTTATTTAAAATGATAACATCAGGATTCATTGCAATGATTGATTCCGCTGTGTAGCTTTTATAACTGTTGTGTTTAGCGAGATTTTCACCGCCAGCAATAGTGATTAAAGCATCAGCTGTGGTGTTTTTACCCGCTACTGAATTGGTTCCTCCCATGCTCATTAAAAAAAGTACTTTGGTTTTATTGGGGTGCATAGCGATCTTATGTTGGATTTGTGAAAGATTGCTTTTAATATGTTCTATGAGCTTTTGTCCTTGATCGGTTTTATGTAATTTGGTGGCTATTTTTTCAATATTTTCATACAGTACTTCAAGGGTTCCAGGAACACGTTGTAAGGATAAAACATCAACTTTGGCTTGAGCGACTTGATTAATGACATTGTTGGGCTCTGCGTCACTTAAAGTGATAAATAACGTTGGTTTTAAAGATAAAATGCCTTCGATATTTAATAATTTCCAATAGCCAATTTGGGGTAGTTGGGTGACGGTTTGTGGATAAGTGCTCGATTTATCGACGCCGATCACTTGATCACCTTCACCAAGCGCAAAAACAATTTCGGTCAAAGATCCACCTGCAATAACAATTCTATTCTGAGCTGAGCATGTATTTATGATCCCATTAAAGGTAAAAATTAACAAAAATAGACTTAATTTTGTTACAAAATTCTTCATTATTTACTTCCTGTGTGTAGACTTTAATAGCTGCGTTAATATAGTGAAAATGATAACTATTATCAACAAAATTGTTTTTTATTCCTAAATTTTTTAAGAAAAATGTTTTTGCTTAGTGATGTTTTTTTAACAATATCAATATAAATAATTGGTTAATACGAATGGTGAGGATTTAGTAAGAAGATTAAAAAGTAAACGAATTACAAAGAAAATAAATTAAAAAGCATTTTTTTGTAAAAAAATAATAATATAAATATCAAAGAATTATAAAAATGGTTAATAAAAGATATTGCTAAATGAAAATAATTATTATTTAATTTTACGGTTTATTTATTTAAGAACGGTTGTTATGAAATCATTAGATGTCAGCACTTTTTTTGCTCAAAACGCTACTTTGCCTTTTAAAGACCGCTGGGCTGTTATGCCTTTGCAAGCAAGTATTCCATTATCACCTCATGAAGTTGACTCTCAGTGGAACGCGATTCAATCAACCCCTCTAAAGGGAAAAAAAAGGTTAATTTATATTCATATTCCTTTTTGTGATATCCATTGCCAATTTTGTGGTTTTTACCAAAATCCATTAAGAAAATTTAATACTGAAACTTATATTAATTATTTAATTAAAGAAATATCGCTAGAAATCAGTAAAACCGCAATGCAATCTGCACCTATTCATGCTATTTATATTGGAGGAGGAACGCCCTCAGCTTTGGCAGCGGGACAAATAGGGCGCGTTATTCGCTATATAAAACAACATGCACCTTTAGCACCTGATTGTGAAATTACGGTTGAAGGCCGTATTTCTGACTTTGATGATGAACGTGTTGATAGTTATATTGAAGCGGGAGCGAATCGATTTTCAATCGGTATCCAAACCTTTAATACTGATATTCGACAACGGTTAGGTCGTGAATCCAATGAGCAACAAATTATTAGAAGCTTTGAACGTATTGCTGCTCGTGATAGTGTGGCTTTAGTTTGTGATTTAATGTTCGGTTTACCAAATCAAACTACTGAGACTTGGCAACGTGATTTAGAAATTGTCAATGAATTGTCATTAGATGGTGTAGATTTGTATTCACTTAATCTTCTACCAACTACCCCCTTGGCTAAAGGTGTTGAAAATAAGCGTATTAAAATCCCGTCAATTACCGATAAATGTAATTTTTATCATCAAGGTGCAGAATTTTTAGCTAAACAAGGTTGGGTACATTTGACCAATGCACACTGGGCTAAAAATAGTCGTGAACGAAATTTGTATAACTTTTTAATTAAGCAAGGTTCTCATTTTTTTGCATTTGGGTCTTGTGCTGGTGGGCGATTAGGCGGTCAGTCATTTATGATTCATCGTGATTTAAATCAATATTATGCTCAACTTGATGAGGGTAAAAAACCAATTATGATGCTCACTGGTAAACCAGTGATAGGCGAATGGCTTTATCGATTACAAGCAGGGATTGAAAAAGGGCGCATTGATTTAACTCAACTCACTGAGCAATATGATCTCTTGAAACCGCTAATTAAGCAATGGCAACAAGTTGGGCTCTTGGAAAGCGAAGATTATTGTATGCAACTAACTTTATCTGGACGTTTTTGGTCAAGCAATATAGTTCAAGCACTGCAACAGTTATTGCTACAGCTTAATAATCCCGAATATATTGAAATACAGAAACAAATGGCTCAAGCGAGACAAGCTATGAATAGTCATCCAGCAATGGCTAGATCAAATACTGAAAGAACGAAACATTCACATCAAATTTCATAATTATAGGATACTATTATGACAGATAAACTAAGCCTTTTAGATAATTTAACCGCTTATATGAAAACTGATCCAGAGGAGCTATTAGAAAAAATTGCTCAAGATTATCATGTTACATTAACACAAGTTATTCAAGCTTTACCTGAAGCGAAAATTGTTGATGGAAGTAATTTTGATACCATTTGGGAAGAAGTTTCAACATGGGGAGATGTGCTATTTTTAGTTCATACTGGAGATGTAATCGCTGAAATTTCTGGCGAATTACCATCAGGAACTCATAGCCAAAAATACTTTAACCTTCGTCATCAAAAAGGATTAAGTGGTCATATCAAAGCTGAACATTGTCAATATATTGCTTTTATTGAACGTAAATTTATGAAGATGTCCACAGCTTCAATAATATTCTTAAATCATACAGGACAAGCAATGTTTAAAATTTTTGTTGGTCGTGACGAAAAGCATCAATTAAAAACCGATCAATTAGACAAATTCCGTACTTTAGCAAAAAAAATTAATTAACTATAAGTTACTCACAAAATGCAGACATTATTAATTTTTGGTGTAAGCCCTAAACAAGGTACAGGTTTTCAAATTGCTCATTTAGTTAAGCAATATCACGCGAATTGGCGTTGCATTGTATTAGTTCGTGATGCTGATTTTGCTAACCAATTGACTAAGCAAGGTTTTGAGGCTCATGTTGGAGATGCAACCGATTATACATTGGTTAAAAATCTATGCAAATTAGCTGGTAGTGAAGCCACAATTATATCAACTTTGGGCGGTGAAACGGGTAATTATTTAGCTCAACGAGTGATTATCGACTGTGCTGAACAATCTTCTATTAAACAGATGGTTCTAGTCACTTCATTAGGGTGTGGTGATTCATGGTCTACGTTGTCAGAACGTGCTAAACAAGCCTTTGGTAATGCAGTACGTGAAAAATCATTAGCAGAGGTTTGGTTGCAAACTAGCCAGTTAAACTTTTTGATTTTAAGACCAGGCGGATTACGTAATGGTGAAATGACGCTAAAAGCTGAGTGTTATTATCAGCAAGAAGTACATGGTTTTATTTATCGTACAGATTTAGCGAAAATGGTTATTGACAAAATTGTCAATCAACAGATTGACAATCGAGCTTACAGTGTAGTTGATCCTAGCTTGAACATAACCTATTAATTGACTCCATTAGGAGAATACATTAGAACAGATAAGAGGATAATGGGTGCGCAAGTATAGTCATCGTTCTTTGTTGTGGGGATTATTTGCCATTCTATTGGCGCTAATTCTATTTTCTGCAAATTCTGGCGCGTTAAAACTAACCCTTGATGAATTAGTGGATATGTCGGTGGATGATCCGTTATGGAATATTTGGTTAAATATACGTATGCCACGAATAATGTTAGCTATTATTGTAGGAATGGCATTAGCGGCCTCTGGCGCAGTGATGCAAGGATTATTTCGTAATCCTTTAGCTGATCCAGGCTTACTTGGCATTAGTAGTGGTGCGGCTTTAATGGTTGGTTTCTCCATTTTGTTTCCTGCTGTTTTTCCACCGATTATGATCATGTATGGCAAAATGGTAGCAGCATTTGTTGGTAGCTTTTTTATCTGTTTGTTAATTTATCTTTATAGCATAAATTCGCAATGTAATTTGGCTAAAATGGTATTACTAGGTGTTGCAATAAATGCTGTCATTGGTGCGATTATGGGTTGTTTGAGTTATATTAGTGATGAAGCGCAATTGCGACAACTCTCTTTATGGTCCATGGGGCATTTAGGTAAGGGATCTTGGGAGTTAGTTTTGGTTGCCTTATCACTTATCGTTCCTGCTTTACTTTGTTTATTGAAGCTTTCTCATCAACTAAATATTCTCCAACTAGGTGACGAAGATGCTCATTATCTAGGTATTAAAGTGCGAAGAATTAAGCAGTATTTATTATTACTTTCTGCTGTACTGATAGGTACATCCGTCGCAGTTAGTGGCATGATTGCGTTTGTCGGTCTAGTTGTACCACATATGATTCGATTACGAGTCGGTGCCAATCATCGCTGGTTATTGCCGGGATCAGCACTGGGTGGTGCTTGTTTATTACTACTAGCAGATACCCTTGCGCGTACTTTAATTGCGCCTACCGAAATTCCAGTCGGACTTTTCACGAGTCTAATTGGTGGCCCTTATTTTATTTGGCTAATTTTAAGACATAAATAATAGATGGTATTTAATGATGTTAACTGCTGAAAATTTGACTTTTGGTTATGCTAATCGCACTTTAATTAATAATGTGTCTTTAAATATAAAATCCAGTGAAATGGTCATTATCATCGGTCCTAATGGTGCCGGTAAATCAACACTATTACGATTGTTAACAGGTTATCAAAAGCCAGTTTCAGGTGAGTGTTACTTATTCAATAAACCATTATCACAATGGTCTGAAACACAATTATCTAAAATTAGAACTGTTATGTTGCAACAAAGCCAATTAACTTTTCCATTTAAGGTGAAAGAAGTAGTGGCAATGGGACGCACTCCTCATGGTAAGGCTAATTTTGAGGAAGCAATACAAGAATGTATGCAACAAACAGATTGTTTAAAACTGGCTGATCGTGACTATCGTAGTTTGTCAGGGGGGGAACAGCAACGAGTACAATTGGCGCGTGTATTAGCGCAGTTATGGCAACCTGAACCTACAGAAAAATTACTATTTTTGGATGAACCGACATCTGCTCTTGATTTATATCATCAACAACATACGTTAAGATTATTGAAACAATTAGTTTGCAAACAAAAATTAGCAGTTTGTTGTATTTTGCATGATCTTAATCTCGCCGCATTATATGCGGATAAAATTATATTAATTCATCAAGGAAAAATTGTTGAGCAAGGGGCGCCCGCGGAGGTGTTAACGGTTAAAAAAATTCATCAATGGTATGGTGTTGAATTAGGAATTTTTAATCATCCTAATCATTCGTCGGTACCTCAAATATATTTAAACCTTTAACCATTTAATCTCGATACTCAATCATTCGCTGCATTTTGAATCAAAATCAGTATATAATTAAGGAAACTTAATAAATGGGGCTAGTAATGATTAACGAAAATAGTGATTGTTCTATTCTGGTTTCCGATCTCCTTGCAGCACAACCTGTTTTTAGTTGCCAATTGGATGGAAAAGGCAAGGCTAATGCTTTGAGTGATAAAACTCAAGCTTCAAAGACCCAACCTTATTGGATACATCTTGATTTTGCTAACAGCAAAACAATCAATTGGATCAATCAAACAAAACTCATTCCTGATCTTGTCAAAAATGAGTTGATAAAGCCAAATCAATTTCCAAAAGAAATTCGCTGCGATTCTGGGATTTTAGTCGTACTGAAAGGCGTTAATTTCACACCCAACGAACTTCCCGATCCCATCGTCACTTTTCGATTTTATATTACGGATAATTTAGTTATCTCAACCCGACACCAAAAAATAGACGCTATTATTAAATTAAAGGAAAATTTAGAGAAAGGAATTGGTCCTGTAGATGTTGCCGATTGGTTGATTCAACTATCTGAATTAATCTGTGAACAAGCTAATTTATCATTCGATGGAGTTCATAATAAAATTATCAAATTAGAAGATCTACTTTTAAATCAGCGAGTTTTTTCTCATAAAGAAATAGGAAGAGTTCGTAAACAACTTTTCATATTACGTCGTTTACTTTCACCACAACGAGATATTTTTGTAAAAATTTCAACAGAACGAATATCTTGGATTGATGATAATGATCGCCAACGATTGCATGATATTTCAAATCAACAAAATCATTATGTTTCTGAGATTGACAGCTGCCTAATTAGAATTGGTTCAGTGATGGAGCAAATTAACAGCATTTTGGCTGAATCGACGAATAAACGTATCTATTTAATGTCGCTGTTCACCATCATATTTACACCAATTACTTTTATAACCAGCTTACTTGGGGTTAATTTGGCGGGCATCCCTTTCAATGAAAAAGAATGGTCTTTTATCGGTTTAATTTTACTGCTTATTGTTATTAGTATTGCTTCAGTATTATGGCTCAAACTCAAAAAATGGTGGTAGCTGATGGATTTTTTAATTACCGATAAGCTATGATTCACCTTAATGAGGTTATGAATCTAAACGGCCTTAAATCATTTTTTGAGATTACACCTCAAACATTAATTCATGTTTATTGGGAAGGAAATATTCGATCTGCTTGTAAAGCTAATCTATTGCAACTAAGTTCAGTTGTAATTAATATTGGTGGTTTCTTTTTTGCAGGTCAACCAAATCAGGATATGCCTCACCATATTCCAAAAGGATACAGTGATAATTATGCAATCCTGATTCCCTGTGATAAAACCTGCAAAATTTGATTGGAAATGACCTTCGCAATAATGATGAGAAAATGATATATTTTAGTTTCTATCTGGCTACAATTTATAATATCCATAAACTACAATTAATTATCTTAAAATAACCTGAAACAACTTATTAAAAGCCATTGATGAAAAAATTATCAGCAAATTATCAATCTCAAATGAGCTAAAGATTTTATAAAAACTATCATTTATATTAAGAGTTAGAAAAATCAGGATTAGGATTTATTAATTTAAAAGATAATGTTATTGTTTTGTTGCATCATCTTATTTAACGTATAATGAGTGTACTGAAATTGAAGTTGATACTGTAATTCATGAAAGACAAAAAGGATTTGCATTGTTTTTTTCTACAAAGTTAATTTTAGCCTATTTGGATCGTAATATATCGGTCAATTTTGATGCGCATAATCAGTCCTCTATGAAAATCGCTACCAAATTAGGCTCTATCTTAAATGAACCCTAAAGCGATTATGTCGTTTGAAATTTATGATTAATACTTATTATGCAATCTAATCAATATTTTCGTTTATTTATTGCTGAAAAACCGAGCTTAGCTAGGGCTATCGCTGATGTATTGCCTAAACCTCATCAAAAAGGTAATGGTTTTATTCGAGCCAGCAATGGAGACGTGGTTAGTTGGTGTATTGGGCATCTATTGGAACAAGCAACACCAGAGATCTATGATGAACGTTTTAAAAAATGGTCTTTAGATGATTTACCTATTATGCCTGAGAAATGGATATTAATTCCAAAAAGAAGTACCGAAAAGCAATTTAATATTTTAGTCGATTTAATTAAATCTGCTAAGCAAATTGTGCATGCAGGTGATCCCGATAGAGAAGGGCAACTGTTGGTGGACGAAGTATTAAACTATTGTCAGCTATCCCCAGAAAAACGCAAAACTATTAAGCGCTGCTTAATTAGTGATTTGAATGCTAGTGCAGTTGAAAAATCTCTTGAACAGCTACGTAGTAACCAAGATTTTGTACCTTTATCGACTTCTGCATTAGCCAGAGCTCGGGCTGACTGGCTTTATGGTATGAATATGAGCCGAGTTTGTACCTTGGTAGGACAAAAAAATGGCTATCGTGGCGTATTATCAATTGGTCGTGTGCAAACGCCTATTTTAGGATTAGTGGTGAGACGCGATTTAGAGATAGCCCAGTTTGTGCCTAAACCGTTCTATGAAGTAATTGCTATTTTGCAAACTAAGGATAACGAAACGTTTAAAGCTAAGTGGCAACCAAGTGAAGCTTGCGAACCTTATCAAGATGAAGAAGGTCGAGTACTGGTTAAAGCATTAGCTGAGAATGTTTGCCAGCGCATTAAAGATAAGTCAGGAATAATTGATAAAGTAAGCAATAAAAAGAAGGAACTTGCTCCACCAATGTTGTTTAATTTATCTGCTTTACAAATTGAAATGGCGAAAAAAACAGGTTTGAGTGCACAAGAAGTGCTTGATATTTGTCAATCATTATACGAAAAGCATAAATTAATCACTTATCCCCGTTCGGATTGTCGTTTTTTGCCTGAAGATCATTTAAAGCAAATTCATGGAGTTAAATCAGCCATTGAAAACAATTGTCCCGATCTGCAAACAGCAATTGACAATGCTAATTTTTCATTGCGTTCTAAAGTATGGAATGATAAAAAAGTTGAAGCGCATCATGCCATTATTCCTACCTTACGTAAAGTCAACATGGGCAGTTTATCCAATAATGAGCAAGTTGTTTATCAAGTTGTTGCAACTCAATATTTAGCTCAGTTTTATCCCGCCTATCAATATGCTGAATTACAAATTGATGTCGAGATTCAAGGAGGGAAATTTATATCAAAAAATAATCAAATGATTGATGAAGGTTGGAAGGCTTTATTTAGAAGCAAAAACGCTCAACTTGATAGCAATACGGAGGATAATGTTGGCAAGGATTTCTTAATTAATCTCATCCAAAAAGGCGAACATGTCCAATGTATCGATACCGAATTGCTTAGTAAAGAAACTCAACCACCAAGACCATTTACGGATGCTACATTATTAGCAGCAATGACAGGCATAGCTCGCTTCGTAAAAGATCCTGAAATTAAAAAGATTCTACGTGAAACAGATGGTCTAGGCACTGAAGCAACGCGTGCCAGTATTATTGAGCTGCTATTTAAAAGGCAATTTCTAATTCGAAAAGGCAAATCAATTTATTCTACTGAAGTTGGTAAAAATTTGATTTTATCACTGCCTGATATTATGTCTATGCCCGACATGACAGCACATTGGGAATTACAATTAGAGGAAATCAGTAAAAAATCATTTTCGTATCAGCAATTTATGCAAGAACTGAGTTTATCATTATCAGATTTAATTGATCAAATGAAAAATACACGATTGAAGATTTGTGCATAAACCCCATATTTAAAAAAACAGCATAAAACGTATTAATGTAAATGTTTATTGGTTTATTGTTATTCAATCGGTTAATCATAATGTATGATTGTTTGCGTGTCGTTATAATTTTAAATAGTGGTTTTTCGCTCTTTGTAACAAAGATTGGTTTTTTAAAACGACTAAATAGGTTTTCAATCAATTGACTGGATCGAGTGCAAAACGATATGTAGTGAGCAAAATCAAAAAAGAGTTAGAATCGAAATGACGACATTGACAATACAAGATGAGTTAAAAATCAATCATTAACCCAATAAGTGCAAATGTTAATATCCTATCCTAAGCCCAACTTGTTTAATTGAGTTGAGTTTAACTGATATTAAGCGATTTTGTTAAATAGTAAAATATTGGGTTAATAAATTTTGTTATGTCAGAACAATAATATTATTCAGCTTAACACTCACTGATGGAATAAAAAATATTTTCTTTTTCTATGTCACCAAATTTATAAAAACAGATCTTATTCTAACGTGATTTCTTTGATATTGTATTCATAATCACATTGTAATTTGGTAGTGCCATTCTTTATAAAATCTCGGCATATTTAACGAAATTTATAAGTGTTTACTGGAACTTTGCTTTTTATAAACAAAATAACCAAGTGTGAAGATGATTATCGATTGGAGCAGTTATTATGGAGTAGGTTGTGATATTTCCATCTTAATCATCTAGGTTAATTAATCATATTTTAATAATAGCTGATCTCGGACATAAGAAGTATTAATTCTATGCTGAATTGCAACTTTATGCATTTTTAAGTGTTGTTTTTAAGCGAACTCGACATATTTTTCTGTTTACAGGTTGACTTCTTTTTGTGAAAAGCGTATAACTTGCCCACCTTGGAGCTTTTCTTTCTTTTTTAACTATAAAAATGGTTTAAAAATGAGGGTAAAGAAAAGTTGAAATCCAAAGGTTAGAGTTCAATTTACAGGAGAAATATGGACACTCAATCGGGTCACCCCAAACAGTGGGGAGATAAATTCAAACGCATCATTATCGGTTAATGAACCTGTCTAAATAGTTATTTTTTCAGTTCACGAGCCGAAATTGATAAAAACGGTAACGGTGAACGATATGCAGTTTTTTAAATGCTATCACTCAAATTCAAAACATCATTGCGCCCTAAAAGTGCTTCTAAGAGTGTTATATCTTACAGATAAGCACCTAGAACCACCAAGTTGTATCTAACTCTTAACTCATTTTATTTTTTTCTAAATTTTTATTTTATGCTAAGCATCAGCTTAAATGGCTAGTTATTGCTTTGCGTTTAGATTTTAGCAATTAGGACTTAAATGCTTAGTTATGATTTAACAAAGTGTAGGTTTCTTTTGTCTAAAAAGTATGGATAGGTACAAACTATGATCAAAAAAACATCTAAAGTAAAGACAGAAAATACTTCAAACATAAAGGCTCTTGAAGAAGCTCAGAACAGTCTTGATAATATTTTATCTAATTTCCAATCAAGCCTATCTGGATTAACTCAAGAAAATGCTAAATCTCGATTGGAACAGTATGGAAAAAATGAAGTCGCTCGTGAAAAAGTACCTTCTGCTTTTGCTCAATTACTATTAGCTTTTAACAATCCGTTTATATTTGTGCTATTGATATTAGCAATAGTTAGTTTTGTCACTGATTACTGGTTACCACTACAAAGTGGTGAAGAAACCGATCTGACTGGCGTTATCATTATTTTAACTATGGTAACACTAAGTGGAATATTACGTTTTTGGCAGGAATTTAGATCAAACAAGGCTGCCGAAGCTTTAAAATCCATGATCCGAACCACCGCAACGGTATTGCGCCGAGCACATAAAGATATGAGCCCCGAACGCATTGAAATTCCATTAAGTGAAATTGTTCCAGGCGATATTGTTTATTTATCAGCAGGCGATATGATCCCCGCCGATATTCGTTTGATTGAATCACGTGATTTATTTGTTAGCCAAGCTGTATTAACAGGCGAATCCATTCCTGTTGAAAAATACGACACATTAGGCGCGGTAACTCAAAAAACCAGCGATAATGTTGAAGCTTCTGATCTTGATAAAGATAATGTGCTTGATGTTAATAATATTTGTTTTATGGGTACAAATGTAGTGAGCGGAACGGCAACAGCTATAGTGGTTGCAACCGGTGCTGATACACATTTTGGTTCATTAGCTAAATCAATAGTTGGATCAAGAGCCGAAACCTCATTCGATCGCGGCGTAAATAGTGTAAGTTGGTTATTGATTCGCTTTATGTTAGTGATGGTTCCTATTGTTCTATTAATAAATGGATTTACAAAAGGGGATTGGGGGGAAGCAACGTTATTTGCTTTAGCTGTTGCGGTTGGTTTAACGCCTGAAATGTTGCCAATGATCGTTAGTGCAAACCTTGCCAAAGGTGCCGTTGGGATGGCAAAACGTAAAGTTGTTGTGAAACGTTTAAACGCTATTCAAAATTTTGGTGCGATGGACATTTTATGTACTGATAAAACTGGCACATTGACTCAAGATAAAATCATTTTAGAACATCATTTAGATATAAACGGGCAAATTGATCCATCTGTTCTACAACTAGCTTGGCTCAATAGTTATTATCAAAGTGGAATGAAAAACTTGATGGATAAAGCTATCATCCGTTTTGCCGAAGAAAAAACCAGTGTCAAAAAAGTAGGTATTGGTTTTTATAAAAAAATTGATGAATTACCATTTGATTTTGTTCGTCGTCGTTTATCTGTTGTTGTTCAAGGTAATGATGATAATCATTTGATGATCTGTAAAGGTGCCGTTGAAGAAATGCTATCAATTTCGGATTTTGTTTATGAAAACGGAGAATATTTACCATTAGATGAAAACCGTAAACAAGCATTGATTGAATTGGCTCATAACTATAATAGAGATGGTTTTAGAGTATTAGCGGTTGGTATAAAAGAGATACCCTTTAACCAAACTAAAACTCAATATAATGTTCAAGATGAAAAAGCTTTAGCGATTCGTGGTTTTTTAACTTTTTTAGATCCGCCAAAAGAGAGCGCTTATGAAGCTATTTCCGCGTTAAACGAACATGGGGTTGGGGTTAAAGTGTTAACAGGTGATAATGAAATAATCACCATTAAAGTATGCCGCGAAGTAGGTTTAGAACCTGGTATTCCTTTACTGGGTACTGAAATTGAAACAATGGACGATGAACAGCTAAAAGTGCAAATTGAACAACGTACTATTTTTGCAAAATTAACTCCATTGCAAAAATCACGCATAATTCGTTTATTGCAAGATAATGGTCATACTGTTGGTTTTCTTGGCGATGGTATTAATGATGCACCGGCTTTACGTGATGCTGATGTGGGGATCTCTGTTGATACCGCCACGGATATCGCTAAAGAATCTGCAGATATCATTTTATTAGAAAAAAGCTTGATGGTATTAGAAGAAGGCGTTATTTGTGGTCGTGAAACTTTCGGTAATATCATGAAATATCTGAACATGACGGCTAGTTCTAACTTTGGTAATATATTTTCAGTATTAGTTGCTAGTGCGTTTTTACCGTTTTTACCGATGCTAGCGATACATTTACTTATTCAAAACTTGCTGTATGATATTTCACAACTCTCATTACCATGGGATAAGATGGATGACGAGTTTTTACAAAAACCACGTAAATGGGATGCTCGTAATATTGGGCGTTTTATGATTTGGATAGGACCAACATCGTCCATTTTTGATATCACAACCTATGCACTAATGTGGTTTGTATTTAGTGCTAATAATATTGAAGCCCAATCACTGTTCCATTCTGGTTGGTTTATTGAAGGTTTGTTATCACAAACGCTGGTTGTGCACATGCTTAGAACACAAAAAATTCCATTTGTGCAAAGTACAGCTGCATTCCCAGTTATTGTAATGACACTGTTAATTATGGCTGTGGGTATTTATATTCCGTTTTCACCTTTAGGTGGATTAATTGGATTGCAACCATTACCTTGGTCATATTTCCCATGGCTATTAGCAACATTATTCAGCTATTGCTGTGTTGCTCAATTAATGAAACGTATCTATATCAAACGTTTCGGCCAATGGTTCTAGCTTGATTAAAAACTATATAAATGATGTAAATTTCATTTATATAGTTAATTTATATCTTAAAAATTATATCTAATAAAACATCTTGTGAATCATACAATTACAACTAAAAGGAAATAACACATGAAAACACCACATAAAAATCTAATTGTACTAATCAAAAGTCGCAAACAAAAAAAGGCTCGAGGACACTTGATTAAGTAATAAAAAGCATAATCACCAATATTATAATAAAATCGTTGGTGTAATTAGGTAAGTTAATATACAATAAAAAACCCCATTAATTGGGGTTTTTTATTTATTCATTAATTTTTTGAATCTATTATCTGTCTAAAAATAACTATTTAATTAACTATAACTTTAAATGGTTATCATTGGTTTTTCTTAAAATATCATAAATTTCATCTTTCAGTTTTAGTTTTTGTTTTTTCAACTCATCTATCGTTTCGCTCGTATCAACAGTAATTCCAGACTCAATATTTTTAATTTTTTGATCAAGTTCATTGTGTAAATCAAACAGTTTTTGAAAACGTAAATCGTTATTTTTCAATTTAGAGATTAATTCGCGATATTCTGGAAACATAACGGCTCCTTATATTGGCTAGATGGATAATAAAAATAGCGGTTACTGCTAATTCAGCATACAATATTCTTTAAAACTTTAACAGTAAAAAGCATTTAATTGACAAAATAGGTAAATTGTTTTTATCCATCAAATATTAAACAACATTTTTCAAGAGGTTAATCCATGAGTGAATCGATCATAATCGCCAAAAGCCATGGCAAAGATTTATCCATTATAGCAGCATTAGCTAATCGTCATGGTTTAATTACTGGCGCAACAGGTACGGGTAAAACAGTTACATTACAAAAAATGGCCGAAGGTTTTTCACAAATAGGCGTACCAGTTTTTCTTGCTGATGTTAAAGGCGATTTAACTGGTCTTGGGGAAAAGGCTATTTTAACGGAGAAATTGAAGGCTCGTTTAGATAATATACAAGTTAATAATTGGCAACCTGATGCATCACCCATTGAACTCTGGGATGTTTTTGCTGAAAAAGGGATACCTGTTCGTAGTACCGTATCTGATATAGGTCCGATTTTATTAGCACGATTACTCAATCTAAATGATATTCAATCCGGTGTATTGCAATTGGTTTTTAAAATCGCTGATGATAATGGTTTATTGTTACTTGATTTCAAGGATCTTCGTTCTTTAATTCAATTTGTTGGTGAGAATGCCAAACAATTTATAACTCAATACGGTAATATTTCACTTTCGTCAATAGGAGCAATTCAACGTGGACTACTGACGCTTGAACAACAAGGTGCTGAATTTTTTCTTGGCGAACCCATGCTTGATATTCAAGACTTAATACAAGTAAATGCAGAAGGAAAAGGAATTATCAATATTTTGTCTGCACAAAAATTATATAATTCACCTAAATTGTATTCTGTTTTCCTTTTATGGCTCTTATCTGAACTATTTGAACATTTACCCGAAATTGGTGATCCAGACAAACCTAAACTGGTGTTCTTTTTTGATGAAGCCCATTTGTTATTTAATGATATTTCGCCAGCTTTACTAGAAAAAATTGAACAAGTAGTACGTTTAATTCGCTCCAAAGGGGTGGGTATTTATTTTGCTTCGCAAAACCCGACAGATATTCCGGATACCGTATTAGGGCAATTAGGTAATCGTGTTCAACATGCTTTACGAGCTTTTACACCAAAAGATCAAAAGGCCGTCAAAACCGCTGCACAAACAATGCGTGCTAATCCAAGTTTTGATACTGAGAAAGCGATAATGGAATTAGGTGTTGGTGAAGCATTGATTTCTTTTTTAGATGAAAAAGGTCGTCCGAATATGGTCGAACGTGGTTTTGTTATTGCACCAGGATCGAAAATGGGGGCAATGTCTCCAGAAAACCAATCAGCAATTATCCAACATTCCCAGTATTATAACAAATATCAATCGACTATTGATCGTCAATCTGCTTATGAGATATTAAAAAATGGATTTTCATTAAATAACTTATCTAACTCTCTGTCTGATAAGAATGATCAAAGCGTAAATAACAACCCGATTAATCAACAAAATAAAAACGGTGGTGGATTACTTGATTTTTTCCGCTCAATATTCTTTGGTTCCACAGGACCAAAAGGTGGACAACATGATGGTATTGCCCAACAGCTAGCTAAAAGTGCAACTAGACAAGTAGTGAATCAAATTAGTCGAAAAATCACCCGTGGTATATTAGGTGGTTTTAAAAAATAATCAATTAAAGAGTTTATAATTCAAGTAACCCGTACGATAGGAGAATTTTGATGTTAAAAATGTTTATGGAATGGTATAAAAAGCGTTTTAGTGATCCGCATGTAGTGTCATTAATGGCGGTGATTATCGGCTTATTTATTATCATCTATTTTTTCAATAAAATTCTGCTACCTATATTAATTGCCATAGTGCTTTCCTATTTACTCGATAGTCCTGTTAATTTTTTACATAGAAAAGGTTTGCCAAGAACATTAGCAGTTATTATTGTTTTATTACTGTTTATGATGGTAGTTCTTGTCGGAATCATGATTTTACTACCATTGATTTGGCAGCAAAGTATTAGCTTGATCACTAATATTCCTAACATGCTTAATTTTGCTAATAATTTCTTAACAACTTTACCTCAACATTATCCTGAATTAATTGATGTTAGGTTATTTGACTCAATAATTCAAGGCATTACGAGCAAAGTTGTGCAAACAGGAAACTCATTATTACAATTTTCAATTGTCTCTTTGTTAGGGTTTGTATCCGTTGCAATTAACGCTGTTTTGGTACCCATAATGATGTTTTTTTTATTAAAGGACAAAACCAAGATATTAGCCTATTGTTCTAAAATTTTACCTAAAAATCGTACGATTTTAAATAAGGTAGCCGCTGAAATGGATATGCAAATCTCAAACTATATCGTTGGCAATGTGTTACACATAATCATTTTAGCTGTTTGTGTGTATATTCCATTTTGGTATTTTGGATTGGATTATGGTTTGTTGCTTGCAGTGATTGTCGGTCTATCAGTATTGATTCCATATATTGGCATTATTATTTCAACGATCCCTGTAGTGCTAATTGCCATCTTCCAGTGGGGAATAAGTCCTGAATTTACCTATTTAATGATCTGTTATGTTTTAATCCAAGCGTTGGATGGCAATTTATTGGTACCTTGTTTATTTTCAGAGAAATTAAATCTTCATCCGTTAGTGATTATTATTTCTGTGATTGTGTATGGGGGATTATGGGGATTTTGGGGAATATTTTTTGCTATACCATTGGCTACATTAGTTAAAGCTATTATTAACGCTTGGCCAACACCTGAAGATATTAATAATAATGGAATAAAAGAAATTAAAGCAGATTAAACAATTTAATCTGCTTGAAAAATTAGTTAGATTGATTTTCTAAATAGTCTAAAACGATTTCATGATGATCGCTTGTTTTAAAATTATCAAAAACTTTTTCAATATTCCCGTCTTTGCTAATTAAAAAACTAATTCGATGAATACCTTCATAGGTTTTACCCATGAATTCTTTTTCGCCCCAAGTCCCAAATGCTTGGGCAACTTCATGATTTTCATCAGAAAGCAAAGTAAAATTTAACAACTCTTTTTCAACAAATCGAGATAACTTTTCAGGTTTATCTGTACTAATGCCAAGGATCACCACATCGTATTGGTTGAAATCATCAGAACTATCTCGTAAATTACAAGCTTGCACTGTACAACCGGGTGTCATGGCTTTGGGATAAAAATAGATTAAAACACGTTGACCTTTAAAATCTTTCAAGCTGATGTACTCTCCATCTTGGTCAGGTAATGAAAACTCAGGTGCTTTTTCACCTTCTTTTAGAGGATTAACCATATAATATTTACCTATTTTAATAATTTAATTTTTTATCTCTGTAGTGTATTAAAAAATAGTGTCATGCCTTTTGTTTAAAAATAGAGAATTTATAAACTAAAAGTTTAAGTTACTAAAAAAACGATTTGCTGCATCAATTGTGTGATTGATCTCCCTGTCGGTATGTTTAATCGACATGAAGCCTGCTTCAAATGCAGATGGCGCAAGATAAACACCTTCAGCGAGCATATAATGATAGAATTTTTTGAATAATTCAATATTACACTGCATAACATCCTGATAGCTGCTTACTTCATCAGCGGTTGTGAAAAATAGTCCAAACATGGCACCTGCGTGATTGACTACTAAGGGGACATTATGTGTTTTGGCTGCTTTTTTTAGACCATTAGCTAATACTGCTGTTTTATCCATTAATTCTTGATAGATACCTACTTCCATCAGTTTAGTCAAAGTTGTATATCCCGCAGCCATGGCAACTGGATTGCCGGATAATGTGCCTGCTTGATAAATAGGTCCAGTTGGAGCCAATTGTTGCATAATGTCAGCTCGTCCACCAAACGCACCGACAGGCATGCCACCGCCAATAATTTTTCCTAAACATGTTAAATCCGGCACTACATCATAATAATCTTGAGCTCCGCCCAAAGCGACTCTAAATCCAGTCATCACTTCATCGATAATTAAGAGTGCTCCATATTCATCACATAATGTCCGTAATCCATGCAGAAACTCTTTTCTCGCAGGAACACAATTCATATTTCCTGCTACAGGCTCAACAATAATCGCAGCAATGTCGTTAGGATATTGCTCAAATTGTTGTTTAACGGATGCCAAATTATTATAATCACACACTAAAGTATGTTTTACAAAATCATTAGGGACGCCCGGTGAAGTAGGATGACCAAAGGTGAGGGCACCAGACCCTGCTTTAACTAATAAGTAATCCGCATGCCCATGATAACAACCTTCAAATTTAATAATTTTATCTCGTCCAGTAAATCCACGAGCAACACGTATCGCACTCATGGTTGCTTCTGTGCCTGAATTTACCATACGTAGCATTTCAATTGAAGGCATTAACTGTGTAACAAGATTAGCTACTTTGGTTTCTATTTCTGTTGGCGCACCATAACTTAATCCATTGTGAATGGCATCAATAACTGCACTAGCTACATCGGGATCGTTATGCCCTAAGATCATTGGCCCCCAAGAACCAACATAATCAATATATGCTTTCCCATCAACATCATAAATATAAGCGCCATTTGCGCGTTCAATAAATAATGGTGTACCACCTACACCATTAAAAGCCCGCACAGGAGAGTTTACACCACCAGGCATTACAGATAATGCTTGATGATACAACTTTTCTGACTTAAATTTATTTAGCTTCATTGAGGTAACCTCTGTAAAAAAATTTGTTGTATTTATTCATAAAATCAAAATAAATTCAAGTTAGCGATTAAAAATTTATTTAATAGAAGTTTTCGTTTTGTATTTTCAATCAGCAACGGTATATAATATCGCTATCAAATATTGGGAGAAAAAAATGAGTAATGCTTTTCCGATTAACTTTACGGATGCTGCCGCTAATAAAGTTAAATTATTAGTCACAGAAGAAGAAAATCCAAACCTAAAATTACGAGTTTACATAACTGGTGGTGGTTGTAGTGGTTTTCAATATGGTTTCACTTTTGATGAAAATGTAAATGAAGACGATCTTGCTATCGAAAAAAATGGTGTATCACTTGTTGTAGATCCAATGAGTTTACAGTATCTAGTTGGAGGCACTATTGATTATGTTGAAGGCTTACAGGGTTCACGTTTTGTAGTAGATAATCCTAATGCAACATCCACATGTGGTTGTGGTTCATCTTTTAGTGTTTAATTAAACTACCGTTTTTTTATCATCCATTCGTAGTAGCAAAATCGTCGTATTGTTAACTAGCGTTTTGCTAATGCCACTATTCAGAACATAAATTTATGTACAATAAACCTAAATATTTTTATGTTCTGATCTTCAAGCGTGAAAAATTTGACGTTAAAAACTATATTCTAATTTAGCTCAAGAAAATTTATGCCTATTTGAATTTTACCGATTATGGATCTAAAAAACATCGTTAATAGTAAAAAAGGTTAATAAACTCGCAAATGTGATAAACATTGAGCAATCGAACAATTATTTTTATTTTTTAGTTGACGATATTTCTCAAATGAGTAAAATGCACAGCATCCAAAACGCAATTACATTTAGTAATTAGTTTTGAGCCCGGGTGGTGAAATCGGTAGACACAAGGGATTTAAAATCCCTCGGCCTTTTTGGCCGTGCGAGTTCAAGTCTCGCCCCGGGCACCATTTAAAACACTTCTCATGCGGGAATAGCTCAGTTGGTAGAGCGCAACCTTGCCAAGGTTGAGGTCGCGAGTTCGAACCTCGTTTCCCGCTCCAATTCTAATTATTTATTTACTAACATCGTATAATGCCAGTGGATACTAAGTAATCAAAGCGTTACGTACTTATCTTTCTAAGCCAAACTATTGATGAGAATTTAAAATACACGGCTTATACTTACACTTTTAAGTATCTTACTTTGCAATTTGAACATTGATACATTCATTTCTGATTCAGTTTGATGCTATCTTGTTTTGAGTAGGTAGACCTTTTTATGCTTTCAATTTTATATTCCTTTTGTTTTTTATTTTATTTCTTATCAAGATAATATGAGTATGAATCGATTAATTAATTTAACTCTTTGTTGTACTGAAATTAATTCTCAAACGGTTGAAATGGTTAGAAATAAAATGGGTGGATTATTCCTTTTTTGATTTTATCTTCCTTTTACTTATACTTAGCTGATATCCAAACCAGTAACAAGGCCAGCGAGTACCAATACCAATATTATTGATCACTAATGCAATAATAACTAGCAATACTGATCCAATAAGTACAGGTGTAAGTAAAAATGAATAATTAGTCGTTCCTGACATTATAATAAGGAGTGGATTAGCTCCAGCAGGTGCGTGAACAACACGCAGTAGTTGCATTAATGCAATTGAAGCACCAACAGCGAATGCGATAGGGAGCATTCCATCACCAAATAGATTCATTGTTAATAATCCTATTAATGTAGAAATTAAATGCCCTCCAATAATATTTCTAGGTTGAGCTAATGGAGATTTAGGGACAGCGAATAACAAAACACACGTCGCTCCTAATGGCGCCATAATTGAAACAACACCATATAAACGGGTAATTAAAAGTAACACGATAATCCCCAAAAATCCACCTGCAAAACCTCTCAGTATTGTTTTTACATCGGGTCTAGATTGTAAAACTTCCCCACCAACGATTTTTTTAAACATGCCTGCTCCTTATATTTATATAAAAAAAGATAAATAACTACACTATGTAAACTGTATCGTTTACATAGTGTAGTTATTTAGTCAGAAATGATCAAATGTTATTCTTAAAATATTCTATAATCATAATCGTGATATAATTGAGGTCGTTTTCGAACCAATTTGAAATGAGTAGAGTAATGAAACTTAAACCCGAGATTGTAGATAATATATTGGATTCTGCTGAATTATTATTTAATGAACAAGGCTATCGTGCTATAAGTTTAGATTTAGTGGCAAACCGTGCAGGTGTCTCTAAAAGAACACTTTATAAATATTTTAGTGATAAAAATGGGTTAGTATGTAAAGTGCTATTGAGAAGAGATGCTTTCTTTAGAGAGTCTCTTACCAATGTGGTGGCTGTCTTTTCGGATAAAATTGACAAGATAAATGCCATTATTTCATGGTATATTCGATGGTTTCATAGTGATAATTTTCATGGTTGCATGTTTGTTCGTGCTCAAGCTGAATATCAAAATAAAAATGAAGAAATTTGTACAATTGCACGAGAACATAAATATTGGATTCAAACTACGATTCAAGAATGTTTAGGCAAAACACAATCATGCGAAGAAGTTTCTCATTTTATCATGTTGGCATTAGAGGGGATGATTTCTTACACTTCCTTATTTGGTACAGAAAATCACAATTTTGCACATGATAAAAAATACATTTTCGACTTGATCAACAATATTGATGCTATAAATACTTAAACTATTCTAATTAATCAACAGTCTTGCCAATTAATAAAAATAAGTCATCATGCTTTCGAATATCTCCATTAAAAATAAAGAAATTTATAGATATCTTCCTTGATATCCTATTTCCTTGTTAACAGATAATGGTAGCAAAAATAAAGGTTGATTTTATTTAAGATGACGGGATAAACAAGGCATGATTCGCTGACTTGTTAAGCATAACCTGAGGTAGTTTGATTCAACAAGACTATCATCCATTATTACATAATAAAATGTGCCACATTTAGACCGGTCTTCTTTAATTCTGAGGTAGGTTTTCGTCTCTATTCAGTTAGACAGACAATCCACATAAGTTATCGCTCTAGCGGGGGGATACTGTCATAATCCTATTACAGTAAGAGTAAATAGAAATTAAAAAAATATCTTCAACGACGTAAAATTCGCTTCGACATTGACTTTCCTATTATTTGCTGATGATACGGATCTGTTTCTTGCGTCAACAATAACCGTCTTTTGGAAGGAGATTATCTTTAACCAACTTTCCCTTTTTTATTAATAGTATCAGAACATTATGAAACGCATTGTGCTTCTTCAAATCAACGTGCTTTATTAATTAAAAATAATCATCTGCGTTAATATGTGGTTAATCGTTCCTAATAAAAAAGTGATTAATTACTCATCTGTAAGTTAAAAACCTAGTTACAAACGACTACTTTAAATTGATATAGGCAGCAAGGCAAAGTTAATCCTTATTTTAAGAATGATGTTGACTAATACCAACCTATTCATCGACAGTAGGAATGCACTACTGTGCAATCCTTCTTAAACCATTGATCCTAAAGTTCAACGTTCACCGCATAGTCTCGGGTATAATTTTGATCAAGAAGCTATAGCATATTATCAAAATCAAAGTTTTACAAACCAGAAAGTTTTGGCACAGGTTTCTAGGGATTTGAGCATGGTATTCTATCTTATGTCATCTATAGCACTCAATGAATTGCAAGTAAGGCATTATTACTACACATCATGATACTGTTGGGGAATATGTGTAGGATAGTTCAGTAAGCTCAACGGGGATATTTAAGGCAACTAGATTGGACGAGCAAGAAAAAAGAGTAGGTCGAATATTATTTTTTTTTTCCAATTATTTTTGTTGCAAAATATGAGCAAATAAAGAATTCTGCCTCGAGCAAAAATTCGTTTCGACTCTACTGACCGAACAGCAGATATTTGGAGCGTTTTAAAAAAATAATAGAATGTGAAGATAAATAATCAATTTCAAATTAGAAAATTTTCTGATATTATTTAATAAGATAACACTCTTAAATAGGAAGGAAGAGTTTTAATAATGAATGAACCAATGATTACATGGTCTAGCTGCAAAATATCTGTTCATTTAAAAGAATCTCTATCTACCTTTTGTTAACTAATTTTTTACGTAATTAAAACAAAAATATTTCATGTGAAGATAGATTGGATTCCCATACTGATTTTATAAGTGTATATAAGGAGATAAATAATGTATTTAGAGAGCTTTACGATAAAAAATTATCGAAAGTTTGGCGAAGAGGATAATACAGTATATTTTGTCAATCCCAGTCAGATCGCTCATTCATCCAATCATCAAGATGAAGATAGAAAATCAGAACCTTTAATTTCTCCATCAAGTACATTAATTATTGGTAAAAACAATGCTGGAAAATCAACAATTACTAATGCGTTAGCTTTCATTACTGAAGAAAGAAACAAATCTCTTAAATCGTCTGATTTCAATATCTATTATTTAAAAAAATTACTTAATAGGTATCTAGAAATTTATAAAGCAGATAAACCATTCGAAAACCTTCCTACTCCTGAGTTAGAGTTCATACTTAGGGTAAAAATCGACTTTAATGGATGTCAAGATCTTATTACAAACCTTTCCCAATTTATCACATTAAGTCATAATGGAATAGCAGAAGCAATTGAAATAAAAGTTATATATGAATTAAAAGATACCCAACTTTTTCATGATCATATTAAAAAAATAATTAAAGAAACCGAAACCGAAGAAGATCAAATTAATACTAATTCAAAAAATAATATACTGTTAGAAAAACTATGTGAGCTGCTTGATGATAAATCGGTTATTGAATATAAAGTTACATACAAAAATAAAAATGATACTGATATTAATTCTTTTTCATTGCATAACCTATTTTCAATTAGATATATCAGAGCGAATCGTCATCTAAATGAAAATGTACTTACAAGTGTTTTTCAACGAATTGTCTCTTCTCAATTCGACGATGAGAGATATAAAGATTTATTTAAGAATGATATTAAAACCATCAATGATACCATTACAGAAAGAGTTCAAGGCAAAAATGAATCTGTTTCTACAATTTTACAGAAGATTGAACATGAAAATCACGTTGGCATGCAATTAAGAGGAAATGTTACACAAAAAAGTATTCTAAAAAATTTAATTAAATATAGCTTTACTGATGGTGATGATTTCATACCCGAAGATCAATTTGGTTTAGGTTATATAAACTTACTCAATATCATCGGTGAAATAATTCATTATATTGATACTTATGAAGAAAATTGCCATCAAAGTCGAATAAATTTATTATTTATTGAAGAACCAGAAGTATTCATGCATCCGCAAATGCAAGAGTTTTTTATTTCTCGAATTGATAATGCCGTTCAAAAAGCTTTAGAATTAGCTTATAAGGAGTCAGAAAGTAAGAAAACACTTCAATGTCAAATCATAGTAACAACGCACTCCTCTCATATTGTAAATAGTAAAATTCATGGTTCAAATTCTTTCAATAATATTAATTATTTAACAATTAAAAATCAATATTCAGTTTCGATACCTTTAGATGACACGAATATTTTTGAAGAAGATAGCCCAACGAGAGAGAATGATATTTTATTCTTAAAAAAACATATTAAATACAAAGTATCTGAATTGTTCTTTTCAGATGCGGTTATCCTTGTGGAAGGAGTAACAGAAGAAACATTGTTATATTATTATTTAGAACAAAATAAGATATTAAATAATTACTATATCTCAATATTTAGAATCGATGGTGCTCATAGTAAAGTCTATTTGCCTTTAATTCGAAAATTAAATATTCCTTGCCTAATCATTACTGATTTAGATATCAAAAGATATAGCTGCGAGAAAAATAAAAAACACAAAGAAAAAGATCAACAATGCCCTATTTGTTTTAACCAAGATTCTGATCAAATAAATTATGCACAAATAACGTCTCTAGAAAATAGACATACCACTAATCCAACATTAATTTATTTATTAAAAAATTTAATTAACTCAGATACATCAGATACATCAGATAAAACCATTTGCCTCATCGATTTAAAAGATTATTTTGAAGAAGGTTTGCTCTATGCTGTCTATCAAAAAGATCCCATCGAGGGGCAATTTGCAACAAGTTTTGAAGAAGCCATCATATTAACTCATTACAAAAATGCTCTTTTGCATAAAGTAATATCTAATATTAGACCAAATATTTATAACGACATAACTGAAGACGGAAAAAAAATGGAAAACTTAATACAGAATTCATTTAGATTACAGCGAAGTCTTAGCAATAATGATGGCAAATCTGAATTTGCGAGTCAGTTACTTTATAAACTCATTACATCTGATAACTGTACATCTGATAACTGTATAAAACGCGAATTACCTAAATATATTAAGGATGGTTTTATATGGTTGGAAAATAAATTAAGCAATAAGGTATAAGGTATAAGGTATAAGTTATGACATTAGAGCAAAATCTTAAACAAGAGCGTGAAATACAAGATAAAATTTTTGATGCAATTGAAAAGTTTAAAAGTTTTCGATTCAATGCCGGCGCAGGTGCGGGAAAGACTTATGCCCTAATCGAATCTATAAAATATATTCTAAATACAAAACAATTAGAACTGAAAAAGAATAATCAAAAAATCCTATGTATAACGTATACCAATGTAGCCGTTAATGAGATTAAAGAACGTCTTGGCAATACACAATTTGTTTTAGTTTCAACTATTCATGAAATGTTATGGGAACAGATAAAATTATATCAAAAGAGCGAATTAATCGACTTACATAAGGAAAAGCTAGAAATTGAATTAACTAATATTCAAAAAAAAATAGAAGAATATAAAAAGGATAAAAATCTATCAGCCATTTTTAATGACAACTTAGAGTTATTTTTATCCCTAATTCAAGAAACAAAACATTGCTTTTATGTAAATAGAGATTATTCTGCAGATAAATTTAAGCAATGTTATACAAGCTATCAATCTAAACACGCTTATCTCTCCTCAGCTTTAAACAATGTAAGTAACTTTAAAAAACTTGTAGAGCTTTTTTATAAAAAAGAGCGTTACACAAATGCGTTAGATAGAATTAATGATCCTCTAGAACGAAAAAAGATTACAATCCTTTATGACAGTAAATTTAATTCAGATCAATTAGCCTCTATGAGGTTTAGTCATGATACATTATTGGAATATAGCCTGTCGTTGATTAATAAACATCCAATGCTAACAAGAATTCTTGTGGATAAATACCCTTTTATTTTTATTGATGAGTATCAAGATTCTCACGAGAATGTGATAAAGTTAGTTCAAATATTGCACTATTATGTGCTCAAAAACAAGAAAAGATGGCTAGTTGGTTACTTTGGAGATACAAAACAAAATATCTATGATGATGGCGTCGGTAGTAATATTCAGGAAATTCATTCAGAAATAGAAAATATTGATAAGATATTTAATCGACGATCCCATATTCAAGTAATTGATATTATTAATAAAATTAGAAATGACAGTATCCAACAAAAACCGATAGATCCCAGCCGTAACAAGGGGGACATCCAGTTTTTCTATTTAAAGAAAACGGATGAAGAAAATAAAACTAGTAAAATACGAGAATTCATAGACCAATATCATAGAACAATTCCGCAAGATGAAAAAATTGACTGTTTGATTCCTCTAAATCGTTCATTAGCCAGTCTTGGAGGATTTGAAAATGTTTATAAATCAATTAGTGATTCTAAAATTATTTACTATAAAGATATTAATTCTCAACTTCTGTCACATCAACTAGAAAAACTTCATCCTGCTGTGCTTATTTTTTATCATTTAGTAATGTTTTATAAAAAGTTAAATGATGAGAATACAACATATTATGATCTGTTTGGAAAGACTAATAATGATATTACATTTGATAATGCTAAAACAGTAATTGATTTATTTTCTGGTATGAAAGTGAATACTTTGGAAGAGTTACTAAAAAATATATCGGAAATTATTCAAAGTCATCACGTTGATGATACTAATTTGGCAATTAAATATTGTCTCAATAACATTTTTTCAAAACTTTATTCCGAAATCAAAAAATATAATTCATTTTATACATATATCAGAGATATGATTTATAAAACAATGTTTGAAGAATCTAACGAAGTTGAAGAGCTAAAACACGAAAATGATCAAAAAATTCAGACAATTCTCAATGTAAATTTAACTGAATGGTTAAAATGGGTTTCATTTATTAATGAAGATAGAGATACTAACACGAAGGTCATTTATCATACCTATCATGGAACTAAAGGATCCGAATATGATAATGTGGCTATTATTATGGAACATAATTTCGGCAGTACTGGTCCTGGAAAAGATAAGTTTAAAAATTATTTTTCACATATTCAATCTACTCCAGAGGAACAAAATAAAAAATTGGGGAATATCAACTATAAAGGACAAATAGAAAATACTCAGAATCTAATTTACGTGGCTTGTTCTCGTGCGAAGAAGAATCTACATATTTTATATCTGGATGATATATGTGATATTAGTGAAGGTATTAAAATGGTATTTGGTGATATAAATCAATTTAATTAATATAAAAATAATCATTGACTGCCATTGGCACATTTGAGTTTTGAACTGAAAAAAAAGCAAGCAACTGACATATACTACTCAATAACAAACAAACGACTTAGGTTAAATAGATTGTACTTTTTAGCGTATTGTAGAGATTCCATATTATCAAGTGCATTATGATTTCTTACGTATACGCTATATATGATTTTTTTAATTAAAACCTTCAAACTCACTTACCTAATTGTATAAGATGACCCTGAGAAATCATTATGTTCATATGCAAGAATAGCCTAAAAATTGGGTGGATTTTTCAGTTTCAGGTATTGTCCCATGGTGACGTTATTGTACTTTTCTTGCCACGCTTTAGGCATGCCGTGTTTTTTTAACCAGGCTTTAGCTTCGGGAGTGATGTCAGTTATTTTTCCGTTCGGGTAAGGATTGGGACACACATCAGATCCTTGCGGTATCCGTTCGGTGATCCCTTTACCAAACTCTATTGACGGTGCGTCAGGGTGAGCAACGCCTATGAGCCAACCGGTCACACTGCCACCCGGGGCAAAACCAATAATAACCGTGTCATTATAACCAATCTTATTTTTATTGTAGGCTTCAGAATAGTAATGATGTGGCGTTACCATTTCTTGCCGTGCCCACAATGGCACCACTAATTTAGTGCGATAAAAAGTTTGATCGGCAAAAGAGGACCAGCAAATATAAAATTCTTCCGGTAAATCAGAATACACAGGCAGGTCATTGATACCAAAACGTGTGTTCCATTTACCCGGATCCCGACTGTAATTACCACCCGGAGCGATATTAATAATTTTATATTTATTGGATTGGGTTTTTACCATGGTTGAAAAAACCTCTGATTGAAAATAGAGTGGATAACGACCACCAATACGCCATTCAGCGTAAGGTTTTTTGGGTAAATTGGGGTCAACTCGGTTAGTGTTACGTGAGGTATGGCAACCGGTGATAAGCATTACCAAACTGACGACGGTAATAATGTGTTTCAACATAAGCAGTCCTTCTATGTTAATGATCGGGGTGAATGAGCCGTTGCCAATCGCTTTAGTTGGCAACGAGTTTATGCCCAATTGATCAGCAAATCAGCCATTGTTTTCCCTGACTGGTTGCTCATAGCCTAAAAATTGGGTGGATTTTTCAGTTTCAGGTATTGTCCCATGGTGACGTTATTGTACTTTTCTTGCCATGCTTTAGGCATGCCGTGTTTTTTTAACCAGGCTTTAGCTTTGGGAGTGATTTCAGTTATTTTTCCGTTCGGGTAAGGATTGGGACACACATCAGATCCTTGCGGTATCCGTTCGGTGATCCCTTTACCAAACTCTATTGATGGTGCGTCAGGGTGAGCAACGCCTATGAGCCAACCGGTCACACTGCCACCCGGGGCAAAACCAATAATAACCGTGTTATTATAACCAATCTTATTTTTATTATAGGCTTCAGAATAGTAATGATGTGGCGTTACCATTTCTTGCCGTGCCCACAATGGCACCACTAATTTAGTGCGATAAAAAGTTTGATCGGCAAAAGAGGACCAGCAAATATAAAATTCTTCCGGTAAATCAGAATACACAGGCAGGTCATTGATACCAAAACGTGTGTTCCATTTACCCGGATCCCGACTGTAATTACCTCCAGCAGCGATATTAATAATTTTATATTTATTGGATTGGGTTTTTACCATGGTTGAAAAAACCTTTGATTGAAAATAGAGTGGATAACGACCACCAATACGCCATTCAGCGTAAGGTTTTTTGGGTAAATTGGGGTCAACTCGGTTAGTGTTACGTGAGGTATGGCAACCGGTGATAAGCATTACCAAACTGACGACGGTAATAATGTGTTTCAACATAAGCAGTCCTTCTATGTTAATGTTCGGGGTGAATGAGCCGTTGCCAATCACCCTGTTGGTTAAGGTGCGGTTGGTGCACTTGCAGTAAACGTGTTTTGACGAACTCTTTTTCACTTTTTGCCGGCCAGCTAATTTTCACTATTTGACCAGTATTTTTTTCAATCAGTTCTTTTTCGGCCGGTTTACTGTAAAAAAAGCGTTCGTATTCGGCCGAGCAGTGGGTATAGTGATTTAACACTAAATGCTTTTCAGCATCGGTTAATGGGTAAGTTTGATAACGGTCGGCGGCGTTAATAATTTTCGTTGCCACACTTTGCAGTTCGTTTGGTATAGCATAATCATCTGAAAAGGGCATAAATTTACAATTTTGTTTGACCGCTTCGTTATACATTACCTTTAAAGCGATGCGATCAAGACCAAATTTAATTTGCCGTTTGACACGAATCGCCCCATAAGCATTGGTATAGTTACTGTTATCGTATTTCACGGCGGTGGTCCATTGGTAAAAGTTTTCTTCGTTCAAGCCATAAAATAGATAGTGTAAATCAGGATGTTGCTGAATTTTCACCAAGGATTTTTGCAGTTTTTGCTGAATATGAGTTGGTTGCCCTAAATGAAGGTCAGTATGTTGATACACATCGGTAATATAAAGGTTTTCTTCAATATCGTTATTGGGGTAACCACCACCAATATCCGAATGGGCACCGGGCATGCTGATTTTTTTAAAATCATCAGGCACATCGTTCATCGAGAAATTATGCCGATATTCGTGTGCCGCTTGAATGTGTAAACCGGCATCGGTCGAATCGGGGTGAATATGGATATCAATATCAAAAGTGTTGGCATCACCCGCATCAAATAAATTTTCAGGACGGGCAATCCCCGCTACGGTATCAAAAATCCCTAAAAAATGGACTCGACCATTCGCTGTCCCTTGCCAATGGTTGCTTTTTTTTCCGTTTAAGGCTTGATTTAACATTTGGGTTAACGGGTTATTGTGACCTTGTTTATTGCCATCGTTGAGTGTATCGGCAACAAAGTTAGTAAAATAACGGGCGGTGGCTGCCCCCCGGCTAAAACCAAATACGTCGTAGCGAATTTGCTGAATCCGTATTTTCTGGACTTTATCAAAAAAAATCTCTAATTGTTTTTCAATTTCGGTGATTGCCCGATTAATTTTGCCCTTGATCCCAGTCGAGCCTAATCCCGTACCAAAACCAATATTGCTATCACTTTTACCGGTTTGGCTACCGACACCTTCAATATAGATTTTTAGTTGATAATGTACCGTACCATTTTTATCTTTTGATAATAATGAAAAATCCTTATCCTCATCAGTATCATACATTTGATATAATTTGTAGACATTCGAATGGTCATTGGTGTAACTGGTGCTGAATACAGGAAAAGCGATTTCAGGTGTTTCGCCTCGGGCAAGCGCCTGTTGATATTCTTCACGCATGCTAATGTTAAATGAGTTATTGGCGGTACCGTCAAAAAATATTCCAATGGTCAATATGACTTCAACTGGTCGTTTAATGATTAGTTGATGTACAGCAACTTCCCCATTAGGACCAATTTTTTTTGTCCTGGCGGTGGTAAATGGGCCTGGTTGGTTATTGTCCATAAAAATTTCCTTATACCAGTTGGGTTAATTGTAGATAAATTGAGTTAGGTGAATTTGCATAAAAGACTTTGGTTTGGCCGTTTTTATCGGTTACACCCTGCTGCTTGTGACTATCGGGTCGTACGGTAATATGGGGCGCTAAACCATTCGTTAAAAAATTTATCCGATGAGGGGATCCTTTATTCATATTATTCCAGATAGGTTTCATGCTTGCTAATAATACTTTATCGTTATCAATACTCATTTAACTTTATTTTGACAAAATATGATGGCTTGTTTTATGTATAAACGTGAGTCATACCTGAGTTGAATTCACGTTAATAAATAATCTAAAAAAGAATATAACATACCCTGTTTCGCATATTTTGCAATCTTTTTTTTTAAAATTCTTTAATTCTGAATTAGGAGTATAACTTACTGATATCATTAATAAATCAATAAAATTCTCTTGTGATTTGTTGCCTGAGCATGATCAAAAAAAGGAGAAACCGAATTGAAATTTTACCGATTGTTTTTGAACATTTTGCACGTAACGTTGATTCAGTTTTAAAAACTGAATCATCATTTTTACTGAAACATACCCTTTTCCTCAAACTTTTTGACAAAATAACGGACGGCAAAGTGATAAAAAATGGGTTTTACCGACCAATAAGATAAGCCAATAAATAAAATTTTAGTGTGATTAATGGATTGTTTGAAAATTGAGTTTTATAAGTAAATGATCATTTAATTTGTAAAAAATATTTAGGAGTGTATACCATCTCAATTTTGTTCTTACCTTCAATCATCAAAGACGAAGCGGTTAACAAAAGGTCTGGTAAAGTGTTGTATGCATCGGCATCTTTCTTATTATCAGTCAGTTTGTTATTTGTTGATTATCTCGGAAAATGGCCTTTAAATGAGCATAATAATAAGTTTTAAATGTTTAATAGAAGAAACATAAAAAAACATCTTTCTTTTTTATCATTTTATTAATAGTTGCTAAATGATGTTAGCAGTAAGATTGAAGGGCAAAAATCGATATTGATCAAATCATTTTGATTGATAAGAAAATAACTTTCGCTTGATATGCGTAAATAATGGATTTTATGGACTTAATTTTATCAGTAATCTGATTAATAAAAAAATTTTATTAATCAGACAGTTTTTTTAATTTTCAATTAACATTTTTTTAAAATGCATTTTAGAGTAAACTATTATGGTTTCAATTACACTTCAAGTTATTTTTAAAATTGATTTCAACTCAATAAAATTTAGTTAGTTCGTGATACTCATTTTTTAACTGTCATTTATCTGCTTATTTCATTTTACAAAACTTTTGGTTGTTTTAATCGGATAGATTCTTGGAGGTTGGACATGTATTTACTCGAAATGGCCCCAAAATTTTTAGTCGCTCTTATCATTTTACTTATTTATGTTAAGTTATCGGGCAAAAGCCAAATAGCCCCTATGTCGCAATTGGATCAAGTTGGTAGTATGGTGATTGGTGCATTAGTGGGCGGGGCACTTCTTAATTCTAATGTTTCTGCATGGCAATCCGCGGGGTTAGTTGCTATTTGGGCTGGGCTACTCATATTGGTTCGATTCATCAAATCCAAAAACTCACGATTACGAGATGCCATAGACGGTGAGCCGATTCAACTCGTTAAAAATGGTGACTTAATTACTGACAATTTTGCTAAGGCGAATTTGCCTGTCAGAGATTTTGAAACGCTGATCAATATTCAAGGTATATGTGCTTTTAGCCAGTTAAAGCAAGTATGGTATGAATTGAATGGTTCATTAACAATTATCAAAAAAGGGGATAAAGATATCGCTGTGCTAATTATAGAAAATGGTGCGATTAGTGAGGATAATCTTGAACAGTTACATAAAAGCGAGACATGGGTTAAGCATGAAATCAAAAAGCAGGGATATGATAATATCGAGGATATTTTTTGTGCGGAATGGTTTGATAATAAATTGCTGGTTTATCCTTATGATGATGTTCGTAAAAATAATAAAACTCGAAAGTCATAAATCATTATTCAGTAAAATGCAATGAGAGGGAACGGAAATTTCCCTCAAATTAAGATTATCGAAGTTGGCTATCTTTGCTGCCACGGCGGTTATACAGACTAGCCGTTTTAGCTAATTGCTTGTCAATCTCTTGTTGGCAAGACAGACAAAATTGTACACCTGGTAATGCTTCTCGTCTTGCTTGCACAATCGGCTCGCCACACTCACTACAAAAATGAGCACTAATTGTGCCATGTTTTAATTGCCGTCTTGCAATTTCGATGGCATCTGCAATAGTACCTTCGATTTGTTGATTAACAGCATCGTCTGATGCCCATCCACTTGCCATAAAATAGACCCCCTAAAACTGTTACGATACAGTGAAAATATGGTGTTTTTTTAATCTATTTCAAGTAATATGAGTAATAAATAATAAAAAATGCATGATCCAACGTGTTGAAACAGAATAAAAGTGAATAAATTTGCCAAAAATAATTTAATCAGGAGGTTATTATGCAACAATACGAACAAGCAACATTTGCCGGTGGCTGTTTTTGGTGTATGGTAAAACCCTTTGATCAGTACGAAGGAGTAATAAACGTAATATCAGGCTATACAGGCGGACATGTTGAAAATCCAACCTATCAACAAGTTTGTTCGGGCAAAACAGGTCACACCGAGGCTGTACAGATAACATTTGACCCTAAAGTTATCAGTTATAAAAAATTGCTTGATATTTTTTGGCAGCAAATCGATCCTACTGATGCTCAAGGGCAATTTGCTGATCGGGGCGATTCTTATCGACCTGCCATATTTTATCACAACGAATTTCAACATAAACAAGCCTTAGCATCAAAACAAGCGCTGCAAGACAGTGGACGATTTAGCAAAAAGATAGAAGTGGCAATTGAACCTGCGGTAACTTTTTATCCTGCAGAAGATTATCACCAAAATTATTACACAAAAGAACCTATGCACTATAATCAGTATTATCAACGATCAGGGCGAAGCCAGTTTATTGCTCAACATTGGCCCAAAAATAAATAAAAGGATACATACTTTATGGAAAACTACCCAGAATATAATAGCAAACTAAAATGGATCCACTGGTTAACTTTTATACTCGTGTTTTTGGAATTCATCTTGTTAATATTCAAGGTGACGATGTCACAATATTTGGGCGGGATGTTTATGGTTTATCTCTTTCATAAATCCTTTGGAGTGGTGATATTTATGTTAACCATCTTGCGCTTCATTGTTATCAAGGAAGATGGGGTACCCGAAGTTTTACCAAAAAAACAAAAATTACAGCGTATTTTGTCCAAATCAACACAAGGATTTATCTATATTTTATTGATAATGATACCTTTATCAGGCTACTTAATGAGCAGCCGATCGCTCAATTTTTTTGGGATTATCTCAATTCCAGCTATTGATATGTCAAATGCAATGTATCAATTGTTTCATATTTTGCATAAAGTGAGTTCATATCTATTAATTGTTTTACTTATTTTACATATTGTAAGTGCTTTATATCATTACTTTTGGATTAAAGATAAAGTTCTTCAATCCATGCTAAAAGTAAATTAGTTATTGTTGAAAAATTCTTAATTAAATAGGTAAGGTGATTTATGAATAATACATTAAAAGAAAAAGCGATATCACAATTAACACCAATGCAATACTATGTTACTCAACAAAATGGAACCGAACCGCCCCATGATAATGAATTCAATGATAATCATCGGGAAGGGTTGTATGTGGATGTTGTATCGGGCGAACCTTTATTTACTTCTTTTGATAAATTCGATTCTGGATGTGGTTGGCCAAGTTTTTCTAAATCGATAAATAACAGAAATATTATTGAAAAACATGACTACAGTCACGGAATGAATCGCATTGAAGTACGTTCAGCAAAAGGTGACTCTCATCTTGGTCATGTATTTAATGATGGTCCAAAAGCTTTGGGTGGTTTGCGTTACTGTATTAACTCAGCGGCTTTACGTTTTATACCTAAAGAAGAACTCGAGTCTGCCGGTTATGGTCAATATTTAGAGCTTTTTGAAAATACTTAATGCATCCACTCAGTACTACAGATTGTTTAGGATGCATTAAATATTTGTTATCTGAATATTTGTTGATTAAATAAACGGAACATAGCTATATCATTGATATTGAGTGCTATTGTGATTATCAATTCGGCATTGTTAATCATTCAATCAAGAAAGCCCATATAAAATTTTAGATATTTAATTATCTGTTTATATAAAATACCCTAGTATTTAATGATATGCTCAATTTTTTCTTTTAAACAAAATATAGCTGATCAAAAGAAAGACTAAGCTAGTTAACATTGAGCCGATAATAGGGTAGATGCCTATTACAATGCTAGCTTGGGCAAAAAGATTATCAGCAATATAAAAGATAAAGCCACAACTTATACCAATGATCACTCTTACTCCCATCGAAACGCTACGCAAAGGCCCAAAAATAAAGGACAGTGCAAGCAACATCATAACAGCAACCGAAAGCGGTTTAATTATTTTCTTCCAAAAAAGTAAATCATAATTTTTAGTATCTTGACCTGAGCTTTTTAAATATTGTGAATATTGGTATAGCCCAGAAGCAGAAAGAGAATCGGGATCAAATGCCACAATGCTTAACTTGTCAGGGGTAATATTGGTTTTCCATTCCATGGAAAGAATGTTGCTTGTTTGAATTTTATTCTGTTGAGTTAAATCGCTTTTTTCAATTTGGGATAATATCCAAACATTATTTTTGAATACACCATTATCGGCATGAGTTATTGATAATAATTTATTATTATCTACCGAATAGATATCAATGTTGGATATTGAACTGTCGCCATTGACATGACCTATATAGATATAATCATTGCCATCTTTAGTCCATAAGCTACCTTGTTGTGCCATTAATGAACTGCCATAGAGTTTTTCTGAACGCATATTTCGTGCTGTTTGCTCACTAATAGGTGCAACCCATTCTCCAATAGCCATAGTGAGAAGTACTAGTGGTAACGCTGTCTTCATGACTGCTAGGGCAATTTTGAAACGACTGAATCCTGCCGTTTCCATAACTATCAATTCACTACGAGAAGCTAACATTCCTAATCCAATTAAAGCACCAAGCAATGCAGCCATTGGAAAAAAAACTTCTAAATCTTTCGGTACCATCAATAGAGAATAAATACCTACAGCAAAAGCATCGTAATCAACTTTTATCTTTCTTAACTGATCAATAAAACGGATAATGCCTGATAGGCTAATTAATAAAAACAGGCTAATGCCGATAGTACTGATAATGGTTTTACCAATATAGCGATCTAAAATCGAAAACATCCTTTTCTCCTTTATGATGCAATATATTTTAAACGAAGTTTACGCATAAATAAGTTATCCCAACAATTTAACATTATGGCAAGAACAAAATACCCTAGATTGATAATATAAAACCATAAGGCTGGATCTAAACGTCCCTTACCTGCATTGGCTTTAATCGAACTGGCTAATAAAAAATAGACCAAATAGAGCAATAATGCAGGAAGAATTTGTGTTAATCGCCCTTGTCTTGGATTTGATACACTAAGAGGAATCACCAAAAATGCCATGAGCGGAACAGAAATAATAAGGGTTAGCCGCCAATAAAACTCAGCTTGAGCTTTTTGTGTTTTTGTTTTGTATAAGTCAGTTAAACCAAATTGTTGAACATTGCTGATTTCATCATTATTAGAATCGAGTTCTTTAGGTTTAATAATACCCATATAATTGTGAAAGTTCGATATACGAAAATCTTTTAGTTGCGCCGTACCTTCATAGCGATTAGCATCATCAAGAGTGATAACTTGATTGCCTTCTGCATCATTTGCTGTTCTCCCCTTATTGGCGATAATGATTGAAGGTCGCTGATTGTTTTTCGGATTAATTTGAGCAATAAAGATATTTTCCAAATTATTTTTATCGACATTACCAATATAGATCACCGAATTTCCATCAGGGGTTTGCTGAAACTGGCCCGATAATAAACCAGCTAAACTCGGATTGATTTTAGCATTTTCAACTAATTGGTCTTGTTTTAAGCTTGACCAAGGTCCAAACCAAAGACAATTGATTGTGGTTAATGTGCAAGTGAGAATACAAAGAAAAAATACCACTTGGTAGTTCAAATTCTTTTTTACGCCACAGGCATGCATAGCGACCATCTCGCTATCTGAATATAAACGTCCAAAGGTCACTAAAACGCCTAAAAATAAGCTTAATGGCAAAATTAAATCTGCCATATTTGATACGCCTAATACCAGCAAAGGCATGATTAAATCACGTGGAACATTTCCTTCTATAGCACTAGATAAAATTCTAATTAACTTTTGAGAAAAGAAAATTAGCAATAATATAAATAATATTGCACCTTGTGTTTTTAATGTTTCTTTGACTAAATATCGACGAATTATCACATTTTACCTATCTTCAGTTTTTATAAATTGGACTATTATAATAGGAATTGCTTTGTTTAGTTATCTTTTTGTTGCTATCGCTCAATGAACGGATAGAATGTTACTCATCATCGTAAATTTCATAAAAGAGAAAATCTATGGAAATTATCATCAAAAATAGTAATTCAATTACAAAACCAAAATCAGCATGTTTAGTCATTGCCGTAAATTCAGATAAAAATCAGTTGGATACATTAAAAGAAGTTGATGCGGCGACTAAAGGACTAGTGAGTCAACTGATCAAATCAGGTGATATAAGTGCTGAACTCGGTAAAACTACTTTTTTATATTCCTGTTCATCTGAATTAAACCAAGAGCTTTTATTTGTTGGTTGTGGAAAGTCAAAAGAATTTGATACTTTCCAATCGAAACAAGTTATCCAATCGGTAATTAAAGAATTATTAGCAAAAAAAGTCAAAAGTGTGAATTGGGATTTGTTAACAGTTAAATCATCTTCAAATCCTGAAATTATTAGACAACTACCTCAAATTATTAATAATATGACCTATTGTTTTGATCAATTCAAATCA